>CAYWPM010000003.1:0-358432 GCA_964460235.1 uncultured Sediminibacterium sp.
AATCGAAGTATTTGTACCCCGATTTTAAGATTTACACAGTTTTTGGGATAGTGTCGGTCAGGACGAACTCAACTACCCATTCACCACTCACCACTCACGCCTCACGCCTCACAATGCAATGGTCACTTCATTGTCCCAGTTGGCGCGGATGGCCAGTTGGCGGGGTATCAGGTATACCACTTCGGGTTGCCGTTTCAGTTTAAAATTGCCGCTGTCCCAAACCCCGTTCTTGTTGGTATCGTACAGGATGCGTAATTCATAAGTACCCGGTTGGTACATCTTACGTTGAAAATCGGTTACGGTAAGAGGTACGGATTCAAAAATATTATCGTTCTGTACGAACTGCAGTACGGGATTTTTGGCAAGATCAAGGTTGGTAAAACGGATGCGGATGCTGCCATAATCAGATCCACGTTTGGCAAAAAAGCGTAAGGTATCCCCTTTGTTTAGCCGGTTACCCGCTGAATCGGCCACAGCATCCTGTGCGATCTGTAAGCGGAATGCCTGGGCTTCTTTCCAGGGATAACTGATCAATAATTTGGTTCCGGTACTGTCTAACCGGTAACGGGTTCCCTGGATGGGCTTGAAGTTTGTTGTATCCGAAAGGATGAACTTGTTGGTATCGAAACTGTTCAGTTTCCGGTTGAAAGTCAGCACCAGCGGGTTCAACAGGTCCTGCAGACCGTTATCGAGGTTATGGGTATAGCGCAGCCGCTTATCGTCACGCGCTGCTGCGGTTGCTTTGGGTGTGGTGGTTGATCTGATCTCTTTTCTCTTGGCTTCTTCAAAAGCATAGAGGGTATCGCGTTCTGTGTTACCATTTACCGTTACCGGGCTGTTGCGGAACGCGAATAACTTGGTGCTGTCGTCATAACGTTGTGAAATACCCGAACCAGGGAGCACATATACGGCAAACTGTCCCTGTGGCAGGTTACGGAAGCTGAACTCGCCCTTCCCGTTCAGGCGTGTGTAATAGCGGGGCCTTTCTTTTATCACGGCCGTATCGGCAAGATTCCTATGCAGCAGCACGATCAGTGTGCTGTCGGTCTTACCTTTCTCCGCCAGGATCACTTTTCCGCTGTAACGATTGTCGTCAATGGATGGACCGGTTGAGAAAACATAAGTAAAATTCTGTGCAATATTCCCTTCGTTCACATCGCGGATGGCATCTCCGAAATTGAGTGAATAAGTGGTATTGGCTTCCAGGCTGTCTTTCAGCCTTACCGTCACATTACGCAGTTTGTAATCCACAAAAGGCTGCCCCTGCGCAGAATGATTGGGCGATATGATCAGGCTCTGCGAAGCATTCTGAAGGGTAACGAACTCATCGAACGTAAGTGTGATGTTCCTGGACCGCACATTCACTGCCGAATCTTTGGGAACTGCCGTCACCAGTTTTGGGGGTAAACTGTCCCTTGGGCCGCCACTGGGCGGGATGATATTGGCGCAGGAGCTTAATTGCGATATCCATACCAATGAAAGGGTGATAGCCAGTAAAGAGGACAGGAACTGTTTCATGTAGGTACAAATATAGAACACCGCACTGCTTTAACCCTAAAAGGATTGTGAAGGGAAAGCAAATTGTCGTTTCCGTAAACCTGGCCCGTGCATTTTCAGCTGGTGGTGATAAGGGTTGGAAAGGTTATTCCGGATCCGTTTCTTCCGACAGCTCGTGCAGGGCTACGGCCATTTCGTTGGTCTTTACAAAATTGCACCAATGGCATTCCGGTTTTCCGCAGCCCGTATAAAACTCACGGCCCTGTATCTTCTGCCATACGGTCTTGATCTGTTCAGTGACCGTGGTGATGTCTTCCGGCCTGATGAGGATTTTTTCTTTCCGGTATTGTTTCTTTTTATCCGGCTCAATAAAATCGAATTCGGTACTTACGGCTGTCCAGTTCTTCTGTTCGTAATGGTCTACCAGTATCTTGTAGAAAACGGCCTGTCGCCAATAATCGCCGCCGTTGGGATCTTTTTCGTGCGGCGGTTTCAATTTGTCTTTTGCCTTGTCTATGTCACCGGTCTTATAATCCACTACGTTCACGTCCTTCCCGTTGAATTCGAGTTTGTCCAGTTTTCCTTTCAGAGGCACGCCCTGCACCACAATGTTCCGGATGGTCCTTTCTACGGCCACCACTTTGTTCCAGCTGCTGATGTACTGGTTGTAGTAATTGCCCAGTACCTCCTGTCCATATTCCATCCTGCGCGCAAACTGTTCTTTGGTAAAACTTTCCCGGTTACGGTTCATGTACCATTCAAAATCGAGAATGAATTCCTCTTTGCCCGGAAACTGTTCCGTCTGCTGCATTTTTTCGAACAGTTTATGCAGGGCGTGGTGTACGGCTGAACCGAATTCGGTGGCTTCTGATTTGCCCGATGGTACCCGTACCAGGTTCTGGAAATAAAACTGCAGGGGGCACTTCAGGTAATTGTTCAGTGCGGTCACATTCATCACGAATTTGTCCAGCAGTTGTGTTACAAATTCAGCCTCTGACCTATCGATCTCCGGGGCCTTTGCCGCTGCGAACTGGATCATGGCGAATTCACTTAGCACATCTTTATCCAACAGGATCTTTTCTACCGGAAGGGCCTGTGTATCCTGGATCTCTGCAATGAACATGGAGGGTTCCAGGTCTTTGCCGTCATTCCTGAAACGGCTGTAGGAAATATGCAGGTGTAACCTTGCCCGCGTTAGTGCTACATAGAACAAACGCCTAAGTTCCTCTTCCTCCTTCTGTTTGGGTTGGGAGCTGAACATGGTATCGGGGAAACTGTAGCCGCCGCCGGGTTTGCGTTTCTTTTCCCAGCTGGCTGCATTACAACCTGCCAGGAACACGTGTTCAAATTCAAGGCCCTTGGATCCGTGCGCCGTTAACAGGTTCACCCCTTTTTCGCTGCCACTGATCTGAACCAGGGGTAAACTCAGTCCCTCTTTTTCCATCAGCATAAAAATATTCACCAGCTGGTCCAGCGTGAGGTTGGGGTTGCGGCGGGCCTCTTCCTTGATGAAATCGAATAGCCCGGTCAATACCTGCAGGTGCCAGTGTTTGTCGGGGCTAATCATAATACTGTTCAGTACACCCGCATCGCGGATGCAGTTCTCAACAAGGTTCACCAATGTGGTGTTGGAAGCATCAGCCAATAGTTTTTCTATGGCATCGCTCGCCAGCTTCATTCCCGTGGGGGCTGCCTGGCTGAACAGGTCGCGCGGCGGTGTATTCACTTTCTCGTACAGCAGTTTGCGGAGTGAGGTCTTGTTCTGCCCGAATTTTCTGTCGGCCACTGCTGTAGTGAGTTTGGCGATCTCCACCGGTGCAATACGGAACCAATCGAAATGCAGGATCTCGAACAGCATTTCATCGCCACCATCGGGTACATCATGTTCGACTGCCAGGTATTCCAGCAGCAGGATGATCTTTTTGGCCAGCGGTATCTCCAGTATGTTCAGGTGCCGTTTGCTGTATACCGGGATGTTGCGTTGTGTAAAATATTGCGAGAGATCTTCTCCGTATTTGTTCTCCTTGTAAATGATGCTGATCAGACCGGGCTCTACACCCTGTGCCAGCAGCTTTTCCACGGCAAGCGTGATGTGGATCATTTCCTGCCGCTGTGTTTCATATTCCGTGATCACAGGTTTGTGGCTTAGCTGGTTGATGAGCTGATTGGCCGCGGTCAGGTTTTTGGTAAGCCCGTTGATCTTTTTCACCAGCCGTTCCTCGTTCCGGTCGATCAGTGATTTGGAAATATCCAGGATGGGTTGTGTAGACCGGTAATTGTCTTTCAATACCACTGCCAGCAGGTCTTTCTCATACCGTTGTGCAAAAGCTTCCATATTCTCCACGTTGGCGCCCTGGAAGCGGTAGATGCTCTGGTCATCATCGCCCACTACAAATACATTGGGTTGTTCCCAGTAACTGATCAGCAGTTCTACCAGCCGGTTCTGGGTACCGCTGGTATCCTGGTACTCGTCTACCAGTATGTATAAGAACTGTTCCTGGTAGCGGGCCAGCAGTGTCTTGTTTTCTTCAAAGGCCCTGATCACCCAGTTGATCATGTCGTCAAAATCATACCGGTTGCGGCTGCGCATCAGTTTCTGGAAACGGTCGAACTCGTTCACGGCAGCCCGCAGTTTTTCCATCTTTTCTTTGGCTTCTTCTATCTTGTTCTCTTTCGGGTCTCCCGCCTTGAACTGTTTGTAGGCCCGCTGGTAAACAAATTCGTCGCGGGTAGGGATCGATGCAAGGTACTCGTCTATTTTCCGGTTGATATAGGCCGGTGTCCAACCTTCTCGTTTCATGGTGCTGAACAACTGCTGCAGGTTGTTGATCTCAAAATACACGTCTCCCCGGTATCGTTTCAGCGGGTGATTTTTTGGGAACCCATCGATGAGCTGTTTGAAGAGGTCTATTTTTTCCAGGTCCGAGATAGGGTCAAGTACCGTCTTCTCGAACAACGAAAGATTTTCCTGGATGATATCATTACAAAAGGCATGAAAGGTATAAATGTTCACTTTGTACGCATCGGGACCGATGAAACCCAGCAAACGTTTGCGCATGGCCACAGCCCCTGCATCAGTATAAGTGAGGCAGAGGATATTCTCTGCCTGCGTATCCGTATCCAGCAGGATCTTACCGATACGCGCACCCAGGATCTGTGTTTTGCCGGTACCAGGCCCCGCGATCACCATTACAGGACCCTCGATGGTATCCACAGCGATCCGCTGCTGCTCGTTCAGGTTGGCATAGATCTTTTCGAACTGTTCTCTTTGTTGTTGGGTGGCAGACATAGGGTAAAGATAATCAACTCGTACCTACCGGTTGTGTACAAACTGATAGGCGTGAGCGGACAAAATACCGGTGACGAGAGCCGAACTTTTTGGTTAGGCGCTTGTTATTCAAACATGTCAAAAGTCTACTCGCTCAAAACCGTACAGAAGATCCCGATCTCCCTGGATGAAGCCTGGGAGTTTTTCAGCCGCCCCGATAACCTGAAAGACATCACCCCGTCCAATCTGGGTTTTCAGGTAACATCCCGTCATCATGGGCCGGTAATGTATCCCGGGCAGATCATTGAATACATCGTGCGACCTATCATGGGCATCCCGCTGTACTGGATGACGGAGATCACACATGTGTCGGACAAGCGATATTTTGTGGATGAACAGCGTTTTGGTCCCTACAGCTTATGGCATCACCAGCACCATTTCACCGAGATCGATGGCGGTGTGGAAATGACGGATATTGTACACTACAAGATCCCTTTCTGGATCCTGGGCGATCTGGCACAGGTGATCATGGTACGATCCCAGTTGAAAAAGATCTTTGACTTCCGGTATGCCGCGGTCGAAGAGCGTTTCGGCAAATGGAAATGATCCCCTTCCTTCAGCAGTTATCTTAATTCTGTCATCGGGCTTACATTGTTATCGAGATCCACCGAAACAAAGAAGATCCGTTTGTTTTGGGTGTCTGGCAGTTTCGAGAGGTCGATCACGGCCACTTTATCGGCCACTACCACCTGTACCAGCTGTGCCAGTGCAAATTTCACTTCGGTGTTGAGCGTGAGGGTGAGAACGCCAAAGGCTTTGATCTTTTCCTCACCCTTGTACACCAGTTTCACCATATTGTTGTCGAGTTTCTGTACCAGGGGTTGTGCCGGTGCCGAATTATCGATCCAGGGCATGGGTGGTACCAGTGCCGGGTAGCGGTAGTAATGGTTGCGCAGGCTGTCGTTCCAGCCCAGTGGGTTCTTTTCGAATGTTTTGCTGCTGAAGTATACGCTGCCCTGCGTGGTAGGATAGTTCCTCAGCGCCTGTATCTGTTTGGGGATCTCATTGGGGTTTTTCCATGCGGTATTCGTTCCCGCCCGGTAAATGCCGTGACCTATGTACAGGTGTTTGCCATAACTGTATTTGTTCCACCAGTCAAGCAGTACGTCATAGTCGGCCAGTTTGTGCCCGCGTTCCCAGTACAGTTGCGGCACCACGTAATCGATCCATCCTTTTTGCAGCCATAACAGGATATCGGCATACAGGTCATCATAATTGGTCTGTCCGCCACGGGTATCACTTCCCATGGCATCCTGGCTTTTGTTGCGCCAGATGCCGAATGGACTCACCCCAAAACGCACACGTGGTTTAACACTGCGTACGATATTATGAATCAGTAATATCACGCTGTCGCAGTTGCTCCTTCTCCAGTTGTCTTTGCTCATGCCCTTTCCGTATTTCAGGAAGTCCTTCTGGTCAGGGAATTCTTTGCCGGTGATGCGATAAGGGTAGAAATAGTCGTCCACATGTATGCCATCCACATCGTAGCGGGTAACCATATCGCGTACCACTTTGCCCAGGTGCTCCCTTACTTCGGGTAAACCCGGGTTGAAATATTTTTTACCCCCATATACCAGGAACCATTCAGGATGTGTTTTGGTGAGATGGGAGGGCGATACGGAAGACCGCAGCATATCGAACACCGCCCTGTAAGGGTTCAGCCAGGCATGAAATTCCATGCCCCGTTTATGGGTTTCGGTGATCATGAATTCCATGGGGTCGTAAAAGGGCGTAGGAGGTAACCCCTGTTTGCCGGTGAGGTATTCGCTCCAGGGTTCAAACGGCGAGGGGTACAATACATCACCCGCAGGACGCACCTGCATCACTATCGCGTTCATTCCGTTTCGCTGGTGCAGGTCAAGCAGGCGGATGTATTCCGCTTTCTGCTCTTCTACCGACAGGGTCTTTTTACTGGGCCAGTCGATATTGACCACCGAAGCGATCCACACGCCCCTGAATTCATAATTGGGCGAACCCGTTTGGGCGTGACTGTCAGACAGCAATGCGATGGCTGCCAACAGCAGGTAACAACGAATGAGGGTCTTCATATGACGAAGATAAAGCTATGCAGGCCGGCTTGTCTGTATTGTGGATGAATTCGCAGAAATGTGCAGGTAATTCACAGGGTGTTTACCGGGCATCGCGCATCTTATCGAGCAGGCCATTCAGGGTTTGGGCTTCCTCGGCACTGAGGTTGTGCAGCATCTGGTCAAGTTCGTTGTTCTTCCTGTCCAGCTTTTCCAGAAGGGCGAGGCCTTTTTTGGAGATCACTACGTCTACCAGGCGTTTATCGGTGGGACAGGTCTTTTTCTCTACCAGGTTCTTTTTCTGCAGTCTTTCCACAATGCGGCTGGTGTCGCTCATCTTGTCCAGCATCCGTTCGCGTATCTGCAAGGTGCTGAGGGGTTCTTTATGTCCCCTGAGTATCCGGAGTATGTTATACTGCTGCGGTGTGATGTCCTCTGTATCCAGGAAGTTCTTGATCTTTTCCTGCAACCAGTTGGCGGAGAAAATAATATTCACCGTAGCTTTCTGGTATTCGTTCCGGAATAACTGCTGCTGGATATCTTTTTCTATGCCCATGATTTTGTAAAAATAAGGGTATCGGGGGAATCGTGAGCCGTGAGTCGTGAATCGTCAGTCGTGAGTCGTCAGCAGGCAATAGCGCGGAAATGGCCCCAAACTACCCACTCACCACTGACCACTAACGATTCACGATTCCCAAACTTTCAACCCTTCGCTGCAATTGGCGCAGATATCTATGTTCTTGCGGCTGGTAAGCAGTTCCCGGCGGAATTGCTTGTAGTTATCATTTTGCCAGGTTTCCTTGAAACGCTGGGTTTTCAGGTTACCCAGCTGGTGCATGGCGTCCTTGTCGAAACAGCAGGGCACCACCAGGCCATCCCAGGTGATCACGTTCGAATGCCAGAGTTTCCAGCAATGGTTGCTGAGGCCGCTTTTCACGACCATATTACCGCTGGCGTCTTTTTTATACCGGCTATATTTCAGTTTGGTGGGGATCAGCTGGTTCGGGTCGTTCTGGAAATCGTATACCTGGGCCGTTTTAAACCGTACCTGGTCGACCCCGATCTCGCGGCCCAATTCCTTAATGGCGTCTATCTGATGTTCGTTGGGCTTTACTACCAGGAACTGGAAAAACACGAAGGGTGTTTTGCTTTTCAGCGCTTTTTTCCATTTTACAATATTGCGGGCACCCTCCAGCACTTTATCCAGTTTGCCGCCAACGCGGTATTGCTGGTAAACCTCCTGTGTAGTGCCATCGATGGAAATAATGAGTCGGTCGAGCCCGCTTTCCACCGTTTGTTTCGCTTTTTCGTCGGTCAGGTAATGGGCGTTGGTGGAAGTGGCAGTATAAATGCCCTTATCGTGGGCATATTTCACCATGTCCAGGAATTCAGGGTTCAGGTAGGGTTCGCCCTGGAAATAAAAGATCAGGTATAACAGTTCCTTATGGATATCATCAATGGTCTGCCTGAAAAAACTGTTCTCCAGCATACCGGTTGGCCGGGTGAATGCGCGCATGCCACTGGGGCATTCAGGGCAACGGAGGTTGCAGGAAGTGGTGGGTTCGAACGAGATGGACACGGGTAAGCCCCACTGGATGGGTTTACCACTTAGTTTGCTCAGCTGGTAACTGCTGTAGACCTTGATGGCATTCCACAACCTTTTCGGTGTTAATTTCGAAAAAAAATTAATACTATCGTTCCAGTTGAAATAGGGCATATATTTTACAAAAATAAACGCTGAACTGTGATATATAATGAATTGTGTTAAAAGACTCCGGAAACCGGGTGTAAGGTCGCTGGTTTTACCGATAATCATTCCATAAATTCCGGAAAACGAATCATTCTATGGCATTTTACCTCTAATTTTGCCACAATTGTACTAGAAACCAATGAACGATCATAGCACTTGTCAATCCTGTTCACAAAGGTTCAATTCTGTCTTTTGCAAAGCGAAAGATGAATTTGTGAACCAGATAAATGAACAGAAGATCTGTAACGTTTATAAAAGGGGTCAGATCCTGTTCAACGAGGGTTCGTATCCTTTTGGTGTCTACTGTATCAATAACGGTAAGGTAAAACTGTCGCACCTGGGCGATGATGGCAAGGAGCAGATCATCCGTCTGTTGAAAGCCGGTGATGTGCTCGGTTACCGCGCACTTTTGAGTGGCGACCGCTACAGTGCCAGCGCCGTTGCATTGGAGGATACACAGATCTGTTTTATCCCCAAAGAGCTGTTTGTAAATGTGCTCAAACTCGATCCGGGACTGGCTTTTGAGATGATGAAACTGCTCAGTGATGAGTTGCACCGTGCCGAGATCAAATTGACCCACCTGGCCCAGAAGCCCATCCGGGAGCGACTGGCCGAGACCCTGCTGTTCATCAAAGAGACCTATGGCTTTGAGGAAGACGGCATCACCCTGAATGTCCGCCTCTCGCGCGAAGAGATCGCCAACCTGGTAGGAACTGCTACCGAATCTGCCATTCGCCTGCTTTCCGAATTCAAAAAAGACGGTATGGTAGAGCTGGATGGTAAGAAGATCAAGATCCTGAAACAGAAGGAACTGATCAGGGCCGCCAACTTACAGGATTAATATCACATTATTATTTATCGCATATATCAAAAACATGACAAAAATCATGTTTTTGGTTGAGCATCATCATATATCCCCCTAACTCACCGGGGTATCTTGCATTCAAATGGAATGGGAGATGTTGATGAAACAATGGGATACCAAATTACAGGAAGCATTAGACCCGACGGGTCTGTGCAACCTCATAGAAAAGGAATGCCAGCGCGATATCAGAAATTCCTGTCATAAAATAGCTGATTATTTTTCGCAGGAATCCAACAAGGTCACACCCGAGCCGGTATATGAACTGGTTCAATTACTCTTTGTCAAGCTCCAGGACGAGCTGGACCACCTGTTCCTGAAAGAGAATGGTATCATTTTCCCTGCCATCAAAAACGGGGGGCCGTCTTATATCATCCCTCCAAAAATTCCTGAAAATATTCACCAGACACAACAGGTTATGATTAACTTGTTACTCAAACTCAGGCAACTGCTGAACAATTATGTGGTGCAGCCTGGCTGGTGTAAGGAATGGAAGGCCTGTGTCAATGAATTGTTTTTCCTGGAAAGGCAGATCCATCAATGGATCTACATTGAACAGAGCCTGTTGTACCCCTCTATCAGTAGCAAAACCCAACCGGCAGAATAGACATGAGTAAACTCACCACTTCTCCTGCCACACCCAGGTGTTATCATTGTGGCGAAGACTGCCATGAGGAAGTGCTTCATGCGCACGATAAGGATTTCTGCTGCAGCGGCTGCCAGATGGTATACGAGATCCTGAACCAGAATGGTATGTGCGATTATTACACGATCAGTAATAATCCGGGTACCAGCCGCAGGACCAAAGTGCGCGAGGATAAGTTCGCTTTCCTGGACGACGGGAAGATCGCCGATTCACTGATCCATTTCAAGAACGATTCACAAAGCCACATCAGTTTTTACGTACCCCAGATACATTGCAGCAGCTGTTTATGGTTGCTGGAGAACCTGCACCGCCTGGAACCGGGTGTGCTGAGCAGTAAAGTGAACTTCATTAAAAAAGAAGTGGACATTGTTTTCGACCACCAGGCCTTTTCCCTGCGGAAACTGGCCGAGCTGATGACCAGCATCGGTTATGAGCCGTATATCAGCTTCAGCGATATGGGGGCCAAAAAGACGCGGATCGATCCGTCGAAACTCTATAAACTGGGAGTGGCTGGCTTCTGTTTCGCCAATATCATGCTCATGAGTTTCCCGGAATACCTGGGTATTGACGCCAAAGAAAAGAACCTGCTGCTGGTATTCCGTTATGCCAACCTGTTCCTTTCGCTGCCCGTTTTCTTTTACAGTGCCTCAGAATTCTATATCAGTGCCTGGAAAAGCCTGAAACACCGTTTTCTCAACATTGATGCACCCATTGTGTTGGCTGTCTGGGTCACTTTTGCCCGCAGCGTATACGAAGTACTGACCGCAACCGGCGGTGGTTATTTCGATTCCATGAGCGGCATCGTATTCTTTATGCTGGCGGGAAGGGTATTGCAGGACAAGACCTATCAGCAACTCAGTTTTGAAAGAGACTATACTTCCTATTTCCCCATTGCGGTTACCCGTATCACAGAGCAAAAACAGGAAACGGCCACCCTGCCGGATATCCGTTTGAACGATACCTTGCTGATCCATAACGAGGAACTGATACCCGCAGATGGCATCATCACCCGGGGCAAAGCACTGATCGATTATAGTTTTGTGACCGGCGAAAGTTTACCCGTTGCCAAAGAGATGGGCGAGATCGTATATGCGGGAGGCAAACAGACCGGTGGCAACATCGAGATCCTGGTGATCAAGGAAGTGGCGCAGAGTTATCTCACCAAACTCTGGAACCGGAATGAAACAGCTGCCACTGCACCGGATGAAGAACGTTCTTTTGTACACCTGCTCAGCCGTTATTTTACCATCATACTCTTCACAATAGCCGCTTCTGCGGCAGCGTGGTGGTATTTCCATGATCCCTCCAAAGTGTGGACCGCGGTCACCGCTGTGCTGATCGTTGCCTGTCCATGCGCCTTATTACTCAGCAATACCTTCACCAATGCCAATATCCTTCGCCGTTTGGGCCGTAACCATCTTTACCTGAGAAATGCACAGGTGATTGAAGATATGGCGGAGGCAGACTGCATTGTATTCGATAAGACCGGAACACTCACTACGGGCCTGTACCAGGATATCCTGTATGAAGGGGAACCTTTGCAGGAAAAACAGGTGAGGGCCATTGGTGCTCTGGCGGCACAGTCTACCCACCCCTTCAGCAAGGCAATAGCCGCATGGGCGGGGGATCTGACCAGGCAAAAGGTCAGTGGCTTCCGTGAGATAGCGGGTAAGGGTATTGAGGGGATCGTTGATGGCGACCTGGTTACCCTGGGCTCGGCCGCATTCGTAACCAAACAACCCCAGGAGAGCAGCGATGCCTCGGTGGTGTATATCGCGATAGAGGAAGAAGTATGGGGTCGGTTCAAATTCAGGAACCATTACCGGGATGATATCCCGTCTTTATTGCAAAAGTTGGGCAAGAACTACCAGCTGGCCGTGCTGAGCGGAGACAATGCCGGTGAGCAGGCTTACCTGCGTAAGGTATTGGGTTACGATGCCATCCTGCTGTTCAACCAGCAGCCTATGGATAAACTGGAAGCCATCAAGACATTGCAGGCACAGGGCAGGAAAGTGATGATGATCGGTGACGGACTGAACGACGCCGGTGCTTTGCAGCAGGCAGATATCGGGATCGCCGTATCGGAGAGCAATAACAATTTTACTCCCGCCAGCGATGCGATCCTTGCGGCAGAACAGCTGCCATTGCTGGATCGGTTCATCCGGCTGGCCAAAGCCAACAAACAGGTGGTGCTGGCCGCATTTGTGATATCGGTCCTGTATAACCTGGTGGGACTTTTCTTTGCGGTTACGGGGGTTTTATCCCCAATGATCGCAGCCATTCTCATGCCCTGTAGCAGTATCAGTATACTTTTTGTAACTTATGGACTTAGTAACTACTTCGGCTTCAGGGAGAGATTGAAGTAGCATTTGGAAAACAGCATGACAAAAGTCATGTTCCGTATTGATGTAAATCATGATCCGGCGGGCCATGCTATGCTATTTTTACACGTGTTAAATTATGCCTATGAGCGTCATTATCCTGTTATTGGTTGCCAGCATCTCGGTTGCATCCCTGTTCCTTTTCGCTTTTATCTGGAGTGTCAAGGACGGACAGTATGACGATGAAATAGCCCCGGCCGTGCGGATCTTATTTGATGATATAGCAGCAACTTCCAAACGTGATCGGGAACTGCTTCCGGAAGAACCCGTAAAATAGGCGATCTACAACCAAAACATAAACTCCAAACCTCAAATTGATATAATGCAAGTAGAAAAATTCTATTACGACAACAAGACCGTTAAAATGTTTGCGTATGCCACCATTTTATGGGGTGTAGTAGGTATGCTGGTGGGTTTACTGGCTGCCGTGCAGATCTATCTGCCCGCAGCGAATTTTGGTTTACCCATCACCACTTTCGGCCGGGTAAGGCCCCTGCACACCAACGCGGTCATTTTTGCCTTTGTAGGAAACGGCATTTTCATGGGCGTGTATTATTCGCTGCAGCGTTTGTGTAAAGCGCGCATGTTCAGCGATGGCCTCAGTAAGATCCATTTCTGGGGCTGGCAGCTCATCATTGTGGCTGCTGCTGTTACCTTGCTGGGCGGTTACACTACCGGTAAAGAGTATGCCGAACTGGAATGGCCGATCGATATCGCCATTACCCTGGTATGGGTGATCTTCGGTATCAACATGTTCGGTACCATCCTGAAAAGAAGGGAGAGCCATCTGTATGTGGCTATCTGGTTCTACATCGCCACCTGGGTTACGGTTGCCATGCTGCATATTGTGAACTCTTTCGAGATCCCCTTCTCTCCGCTGAAAAGTTATAGCTGGTATGCCGGCGTACAGGATGCGTTGGTGCAGTGGTGGTATGGTCACAACGCGGTTGCGTTCTTCCTCACCACGCCGTACCTGGGTGTCATGTACTATTTCCTGCCGAAAGCAGCCAACAGGCCTGTATACAGCTACCGTTTGTCCATCATACACTTCTGGGCGCTGATCTTCATCTATATCTGGGCCGGACCTCACCACCTGTTATACACTGCGCTTCCTGACTGGGCCCAGAGTTTAGGTACTGTTTTCAGTATCATGCTGATCGCTCCGTCATGGGGTGGTATGCTGAACGGTCTGTTCACCCTGCGGGGTGCCTGGGATAAGGTAAGAGAAGATCCTATCCTTAAATTCATGGTGGTAGCGGTTACCTGTTATGGTATGGCCACTTTTGAAGGACCCATGCTGAGCCTGAAGAACGTAAATGCCATTTCGCACTTCACCGACTGGACCATCGCCCACGTACACGTAGGTGCGCTGGGTTGGAACGGTTTCCTCACATTCGGTGTGCTGTACTGGCTCATCCCAAGGATCTTCAATACCCCGTTATATTCCAAAAAACTGGCCACTACCCACTTCTGGATCGGCACCATCGGTATCGTACTGTATGCCATCCCGATGTACTGGGCCGGTTTTACCCAGGCAATGATGTGGAAGCAGTTCACCGATGATGGAACCCTGAAATTCCAGTTCCTCGAAACCGTTACCCATATCATCCCATTGTACGCATTGCGTAGCGTGGGTGGCCTGTTGTACCTGGTGGGTGCATGCATCATGGTATACAATATTGTGAAGACCGTGAAAGCGGGTAGCCTGGTGGCCGATGAAGAAGCAGAAGCTCCGGCATTGCCCAAAGAGATCGTTACCCATGGTAAGGAATACTGGCACAGATGGATCGAAGCAAGACCTGTTCAGATGCTGGTGTTCAGTCTGGTGGCCGTTGCTATCGGCGGTATCCTGGAGATCATCCCGACCTTCCTGGTGAAGAGCAATATCCCGACCATCGCTTCGGTAAAACCCTATACGCCGCTGGAATTGCAGGGCAGGGATATCTATGTGCGTGAAGGCTGTTACCTCTGTCACTCACAGATGGTGCGTCCGTTCCGTGATGAAGTGGCCCGTTATGGCGAATACAGTAAGGCAGGTGAATTCGTATACGACCATCCATTCCAGTGGGGAAGTAAACGTACTGGACCGGACCTGGCCCGTATCGGTGGAAAATATCCAGACAGCTGGCACTACAACCACATGCTGGAACCCCAGAGTATGAGCCCCGGTTCCATTATGCCATCCTATAGCTGGCTGCTCGACAACCCGATCGATACCGCCATCACACCGGCCAAGATCAGGGCTATGCAGACATTGGGGGTTCCTTACCCTGCGGGTTATGATAAAGTGGCCAATGCAGATCTGATGTCGCAGGCCAACCTGATCAGGATCAACCTGAAACTGGATAAGATCAACACTTCGGCCAATAAGGAGATCATTGCGTTGATCGCTTATCTGCAGCGTGTAGGAACAGATATTAAAGCAGCACCCAAACCATTGGCGGAAAAATAGTGAATCGGGAGTCGTCAGTGGTGAGTAGTGAGTAATGAATGTTTCACCCCACTCACTACTCACGATTCACGACCGATCACTCACCCTAAAAAAACCTTATGAAATTCATCAACTACTTAGAAAAGATCACAGGCGTAGATATTTATGCGCTGAGTTCTTTTTCGATCTTCTTTGTGTTTTTTATCCTGATGGTATTGTGGGCCTGGAAAGCGGATAAAAAAATGATCGATGAGATCAGTCGTATGCCCTTAGAAAATTAACTAACTGAATTATGCTTAAAACACCTGATATGAAAAGATCTTCTGCAAAAAGATATAGCTGGTACGCCCTGGCAGCCCTGATGGTAATGCTCTGTGCTTTTCCATCCGGCGCATTTGCCGCCGGTCCGCCGGTACCATCCGAAATGTCCAAACCCATGGCACAGGTACTGATTTTCGTTATCATTGGCCTGCTGCTCATCATTGCCTTACTGGCCAATGTGGTGATGGGTGCGGCCCAGTTATTCCTGCAGCGATACAAAGACGCCAAAAATGCCGTGCACAGCGGTCCGGGTAAGCTGCTCAGCCTGCTGGTGGTATGTTTGCTCAGTACGCCCCTGTTTGCGCAGGATGCAGCTACTGCCGCTACCGCTACCGCCGCCGCCGCACCTGCAGCGGACAATTATGGCGGTCTGTCGGCCACAGCGTTCTACGCATTGATCTCCGTGATCTTCATTGAATTGATCATTTTGTTCACGCTGCTGTATAACCTGCGATTATTGCTGGCCAAAGAAGCGGCCACCCTCTCCGTTTCCGGTGAGGTAGTGGTAAAACCCGCCTTCAGCTGGAGTGCCTGGTGGGATAAATTCAACAGCCTTCGACCCATACAGGAAGAAGCCAATATTGACCTGGGTCATGACTACGATGGTATCCGCGAACTGGATAACCGGTTGCCGCCATGGTGGTTATACGGGTTCTATATTTGTATCGTAGTGGCCGGCGTTTACCTGTACCGTTACCACGTAGCGCATACGGCCCCATTGCCCAAAGAGGAACTGCAGATAGCCATGAAAGCTGCTGAGGCCCAGAAAGAGGAATACCTCAAAAAGTCTGCCAGTAAGGTAGATGAGAATACAGTAACTTACCAATCGGATGCGGCCACGCTGGAAGCAGGTAAGAAGATCTTCACTACCGTTTGCGCAGCCTGTCACCTGGCAGATGGCGGCGGTTCCGTAGGACCTAATCTTACCGATGATTACTGGATCCATGGTGGAAGCATCAAGGATATTTTTAAAACCATCAAATACGGCTGGCCCGAAAAAGGCATGAAGAGCTGGCAGGATGACTATTCTCCTGTTCAGATCGCCCAGCTGGCAAGTTTTGTAAAATCATTGAAAGGTACAAAACCAGCCAAAGCCAAAGAACCGCAAGGTCCGCTGTATGAAGAGAATGCAGGTGGTGCCGCAGCTCCGGCCGCAGCAGATTCTGCAAAAGCACAACAACCGGCCGCTGACAAAAAATAACAGTGGCCATCAGATAAGATGAGTGAGATAAAGCATATCAACGAACCGTTGACCGAAAGTTTTCGCGACCGTATCGCGACTGTAGATGAGAGCGGCAAGCGGAAATGGATCTACGCACAAAAACCAAAAGGGAAGTTTTACAATATCCGGACCTGGTTAAGTGTACTTTATTTTATTATATTCTTCGGGCTGCCCTTTGTAAAGATCAATGGGCGGCCTTTTTTCATGTTCAATATCCCGGAGGCGAAATTCATCCTATTTGGCAAGATCTTCTGGCCACAGGATTTTTTCATTTTCGGGATCACGATGATCACTTTCGTGTTCTTCATCATTCTGTTCACCGCAGCTTTCGGCCGTTTGTTCTGCGGTTGGGCGTGCCCGCAGACCAATTTCATGGAGATGATGTTCCGGAAAGTGGAGTTCTGGATCCTGGGTGATGCCGCTGCACAGAGAATGCTGAAGAATGCTCCGTGGACAAGCAGCAAGATCATCAAAGTGGGGGCGAAACACCTGGTGTTTTACCTGCTGTCCTTTATCATCGCCAACTTCTTCCTTGCATATGTGATCGGTATGGATGAGTTGGAGAAGATCATTACAGAACCCGTAAGTCAGCATATTGTCGGTTTTTCATCCATCCTGGCATTCAGTGCCGTATTCTATGCGGTGTATGCTTTCTTCCGCGAGCAGGCCTGCATCGTGGTATGTCCTTACGGTCGTTTACAGAGCGTGTTGCTCGATAAGAACTCGATGATCGTAGCATACGATTATAAGCGGGGAGAACCCAGGGGCAATGCCAAAAAATCGCATGATGAGCACCTGGGCGATTGTATCGATTGCCACCAGTGCGTTAAAGTATGTCCGACCGGGATCGATATCCGCAATGGCGTGCAGATGGAATGTGTGGGTTGCACCGCCTGTATCGATGCCTGTAACAGCATCATGGATAAACTGGACAGGCCCCGTGGTCTGATCCGTTATGCATCCGAGAATTCCATCGCCAATGGCGAACCGCTACGTTATACCATCCGGATGAAACTGTATACGGGGTTATGCGCTTTGGTGTTATGCGTGCTTACCATACTGCTGCTCAGCAGAAAAGATATAGATGCCACCATCATGCGTACACCGGGTATCCTTTACCAGGAGCGTGGTACCGACAGTATCTCTAACCTCTACAATATCAAAATGGTGAACAAGACCATTGAACCAGCACAGGTTGTTGTAAAACTGGAAGAGGGTGACGGTAAGGTGGAGATCATCGGTAAATCTTATATTGCCGTAGAAAAAGAAGGCCAGGGTGCCGGCTCCTTTTTTGTGGTACTGCCAAAATCAAGTGTGCACAGCCGTAAAACGGAAGTGAAGCTGGGTCTGTACATCGCCGACAAGAAAGTGGTTACCATGAAGACCAACTTCCTGGGTCCGGCAAACTAATTTTAAAACTGTAACATGAACTGGGGAAATAAACTGGTGTTTGTTTTTATCGTATTTGCCTTGCTGATGGGCACACTTGTGTACAAGGCCGTGAATACGAAGTATGAACTGGTGAGCAAGGATTATTATAAGGATGAACTGCGTTACCAGGACAGGATCGATGGTAAGAACAATGTGGCAGCGTTGACCGGGAAACTGGATCTGACACAGGATGCGGAGACCGTGATGATCAACCTGCCCACAGAAATGAAAGGGGTGAAAGTGGAAGGGGAAGCCTGGTTCTACTGTAAAACAGATGCAACGCGTGACCGTAAGATACCGTTGCAGGTAGATACGGCCGCAAGACAGGTGATCCTGAAAAAGGAACTGGTAAAAGCAACTACCTACGAATTAAAACTGAACTGGCAGGCTGCTGATCAGAAATATTATATTGAGCAGTCCATCCATGTTGATTAAACCATGTACACGCAATTGCTGATAGCAGGTTTTCTATTGGGTGCAGTGAGTAGTTTTCACTGTGTGGGCATGTGTGGCCCCATTGCTTTCTCTTTGCCGGTACACTATCTTCCCAAGGCACAAAAAGCATTCGGCATCTTCCTGTATAATTTCGGAAGAATCACCACTTACGCATTGCTGGGCCTCCTCTTCGGTTTTGTTGGACGACAGGTATACCTGGGTGGTATGCAGCAGGCGCTCTCCGTTTTTTTAGGCGCATTGATCCTGTTTTTTTTATTGGGTTCCCTGTTTCAGAAAAAGATCCTGCGGATCAGGTGGGCCGAAAGATTCACCCAATCGCTGCAACAGTTCATCGGTCGTTATATGCAGCAGAAAAAGCTATACGGAATGTTTGTATTGGGCCTTGCCAATGGGCTATTGCCCTGTGGTATGGTTTATTTTGCGATAACAGGCGCATTGGCTGCCGGCTCAGTTAGCGGCGGTATTCTGTTCATGGCAGCTTTTGGTATGGGCACCCTGCCTGCCATGTTCGCCCTTTCCTTTTTTGGAAGCATGATCAGTCTCTCTGCCCGCAACACCATGAAAAAAGCAGTTCCCTATGTATTGTTCACCATGGGTATTTTACTGATTCTCAGAGGGCTGAATCTGAACATCCCTTACGTGAGCCCCTATCTCCAGAATCACTCCATCGACGCGGTCAGCTGCCATTGAGGGTTTAACATTTTATTGTTAAACCATTGACACTTTATTGTATCTATTAAAAAGAACTTTGCATCAGGCAACAGGAAATAAGGATCCTGTATCTTCCTGAAGAGCGCCGGAAAAGCTTTAACAGAGTTTAACAGAACCAAAAAACGAGTGGCACAGGTTTTGTATTATTTGATGTAGAACGCGTAAATAAGTTTGCAATTTTTTCTCATAAGCAGTTAGTTTTGGTTGCGGTCCCGATTTCTATCGGGACCAATTTTTTTCTACCCCTTCCTCACGATCTTCCTTCGGTTATACCAGTAAGCCAGCGAACAACCCAAACTGTCGGCAAGGATATCCTGGAATTCGAATGAGCGGTTCAGCACCCAGTTCTTTTGTACAAATTCTATCAAAATGCCGTATAGGATACCTGCCAGACTGATCACCAGCAGCCATCTAAATTTTTGCTGATCTGTAAGTGAATCAGAACGAACGGGTAATGCAAACAGAATGCAAAGCATACCGAAGAGACCGATGTGGATCCATTTATCGGCGTGGATCGTGGCCAGCCAGGGATATTTGGGAATGCGGGAGCCCGGTAAGCAGAGCAGTACAATACTCAGGGCCAACCAGAGAAGGGCCGGGATAAAACGTTGAAAGCGCAAGGAACAGACTGTTTAGGCCAGCAAGTAAGACAATTATTTACAAATGGGATTGTTAAACAACAGCCCCTTACCAAATAAAAAGCCGCAACCTGTTTGACATAGGTTGCGGCTCCTGTTGTATGGTGGTTTACAGGGAATCAGATTCTTTCCGGTAAATTATCCTACCAGGGCAGCATAAGCGGCACTGTCCATCAGGCTCGATACGGAGGCAGGATCAGCTACGGTGATCTTGATCATCCAGCCATCTCCGTAAGGATCGGTGTTAACCAGTTCTGGTTGTTTTTCCAACAGAGGATTGGCTTCTGTAACGGTTCCTTCTACAGGCAGGTACAGGTCGCTGACAGTTTTTACCGCTTCTACGGTACCAAACAGGCTTTCCGCTTTCAGGCCCTGGCCAATGGTGTTGATGTCTACGTATACAATATCACCCAGTTCGTGTTGGGCAAAATCGGTGATACCAATGGTGGCAGTAGTGCCATCCAGGCGGATCCATTCGTGATCTTTGGTGTAGCGGACATCTGTAGGGAAATTCATAGCGTAAATTTTAGTATTGCAAATATTTAGATAAAAAATGGTTGTGAGAAATTTAATAATCGCGACCGGAGCCCCAAGCCAGGAATCAAGGCCCAGATCCGGCCATTATATCGCCCTGCTTCCCCCCGGTTTTGATCCCTAAAACCCTTCCTGCTCAAAATAGAGCAATACATGGTCTTTGATGAAATTCTCCTGTTCGGGCAGTACCATTACGGGTAATTCCTTTACCTGTTTGTAATGGGGCCATCCCTCTTCATCGGTACCCTCCAGCAGGTAATACCCGCTCTGGCTCAGTACCCGGCATACGGCCACGTGCATCAGGTCCTGTTTCTGTTCTTTGGAGATCTTGTCCTGTATGAACCCCGTTTCCTGCATGCCGATCAGGAACAAAATGGCTTCGAGGTCAGGTTTTTTACCAAATCGCTCCACCAGTTTGGCCTCCAGGGTCCACCATCTTTGCTGTAAATCGTCTGAAATAAACATATTATGGCAAAGGTAAACCACGGAAGCATGCCATCATCAACCGGCAAAAGTTATCTTTGCGGCAAATAGACCTGATTATGTTACAAGTGAGTGTATTGCGGAACAATACGGAAGAAGTAAAAAGAAGGCTGGTGGTAAAACATTTTAACCAGCCCCAGCTGGTAGATACCATTATTGCCTTAGACGACCAACGCAAGAAGTTACAGGCTGATTTTGATACCACCCAGGCCAAAGTGAACAGTGCTTCCAAGGAGATCGGTAAACTGATGGCGCAGGGTAACAAAGAAGGGGCCGAAGCCCTGAAGCTGGATGTGGCCAGTTGGAAAGCCACACTGGAACCCCTGAAAGAGCAGATGGCCAGCGTAGAAAAAGAGCTACAGGATACCATCGTTATCTTACCCAACCTGCCTTCTCCCCAGGTACCCGAAGGCCGCACGCCGGAAGAGAATGTGGTGGTGAGAGAGGGAGGTGTGAAACCACAGCTGCCTGAAAAAGCGGTACCGCACTGGGACCTCATCAAACAATACGACCTGGTGGATTTTGAAACCGGCGCCAAGATCACCGGTAGTGGTTTCCCATTGTACAAGGGCAAGGGAGCCAAACTGCAGCGTGCACTGGTGCAGTATTTTCTCGATTTCAATACGGCTGCCGGTTACACCGAATACCTGCCACCATTCATGGTCAACGAAGCCAGTGCTTTCGCTACCGGTCAGCTGCCTGACAAGGAAGGACAGATGTACCATGCCACGGCTGATAATTTTTACCTCATACCTACCGCAGAAGTGCCGGTTACCAATATTTACCGCGACACCATCCTGAAAATGGAGGAACTGCCTGTGAAGATGACCGCTTACTCACCCTGTTTCAGAAGAGAGGCGGGCAGCTTTGGTAAGGATGTTCGCGGACTGAACCGCGTACACCAGTTTGAAAAGGTGGAGATCATCCAGATCGTTGAACCCTCTACCAGTTACACGGTACTTGACGAGATGGTGGCCCATGTAGAGAAGCTGTTGCTGTCTCTGCAGCTGCCATACCGTATCCTTCGTTTATGCGGTGGCGACATGGGTTTTACCAGTGCCATTACCTACGATTTTGAGGTATTCAGTGCTGCACAGGAACGCTGGCTGGAAGTAAGCAGTGTCAGTAATTTTGAAAGCTACCAGACCAACCGCATGAAATGCCGTTATAAAGATGCAGATGGCAAAACACAGCTCACCCATTCTCTCAACGGAAGTTCACTGGCACTGCCCAGGATCGTAGCCTGCCTGCTCGAGAATAACCAGACACCCGAAGGCATCAAATTGCCAGAAGTGCTGCACAGCTATTTCGGAGCTGAGAAAATCTAGAGAATATCGAATATCGAACAAGGAATATTGAATGCTGAACGGTCATGACTTCGACATTCAATATTCCTTGTTCAATATTCAACATTCCTACGGTCTTATTTCCACACTCGTTCCAACAGGCAATAAGCCGAATATTTCCTGGATATAGACATTTTTGGTGCTGATGCATCCTTCTGTCCAGTTCTGGTATTGGTCAATCACAAAGTCTTCCCTTGGCCAGGTACCGTGTATGCCAATGCCTCCGCCGATCTTTGCGGTAGCAGGGATGAGGCCCCTTGCTTTTCTTTCGTTGAATTTCCGGTAGCTGTCGGCATTGGGGTAGTCGATCGCCAGAAATGCTTTCCATTTATCATGCCTGCGTTTTAGAGAGATATGAAAGATCCCTTCCGGCGTTTTACGGTCGCCCTGCATCATCTTATCGCCCAGGTCCTTGTTGCCAAATACAACGGGATAGCTCACGATCCGTTCGCCACTTGAATCGAAAAGGTGCATGAGGTAGGTTTTCTTTTCTACCAGAATATAATACGTGTGAGCCGTTGCGTACCTGCCGCCTGGAGGGATCTTCTTGAAAGAGGTTTGGGTAAGCGTGATCATACCCAGTACGGAGAGATACAGGCTTTTTTTCATGCGGCTTCGATTTGCTGCAACCTATAGGATCCGGGTGTTGTGGTATGGTTAATTCACCAAAAATTAAGTTAATGCCGGAATCCTCATGCAGCGAATTGGGAAAATGCTAACCATCGTTCCTGTTTCGATGCTGCCATAAAAAAGCGCCACCTGGAAAGGCGGCGCTGAATGTGTAACATGAGAAATAAAACGATCCTGATCACCAGTTGCTGAATCGGATACCCACTGTGTAGGGATATTGTTCAACACGGGTAACATCTTTCTGTAAACGGTTCAGGCTATAGCTTCCGTACAGGCGTACCGGCCCGAGGCCCATTTCGCCGATCAGTGCTACGCGCCAGTTCTCAAAATTGAAATCACCTTTGATCTTTTCTTTGCCCCGTTCTCCGCTGACCTGTTTGTTGCGGCTATTGGTAAGGTATCCCGCACTGACACCGGCACTGAAGCTGAAGCCCCTGCGACTGTCGGGAGTGGTGTTAATGTTCAACATCACCGGGATGGTCAGGTATTCTACATATAACTTGTTCTTGGTAAAACTGATCGAGTCGTTGAATACATAGGGTACGGGATCTTTCCGGTAACTTAACCGGGTGTCGTAGCGGAAATTGTACATTTCCAGTCCCAGCCCGTATTTCAGGTTTACCACATGTTTGTACAGGTTCACCTTTTGCATGAAGAACCAGATGTTCACGTTGCTGGATTTCCCGTTGATGAGTTTATAGCTGTTCTGCGTTACCGGTCCGTCTGCGGGGCGAAGGGTTCTGAAATATCCACCCGCCTGTGCGGCAGCATAGTCTGTCTGGTCGCGCATATTGGCGAAACCAAGGTCTATGATCCACCAGTTGGTGCTGATATTGCTTCTTCTGCGTGTACGGCGCTCGATGCTGTATTCCAGCGATCCGCGTTTTTTCTCGGTATCATCCGAAAGATTGCCGGCATTTTTCTTTTTAATGATGACGAAGTTGCCCACTTTAATGGTATCTGCGTTTTTTGCTGTGCTGTCTGTTTGGGCAAAGCCAATGCTGGTAACCACCAGGCAGGCTGCTGCCATGATAATCTGTTTCATATTACGATCCTTTCTGATTATTCTGATGAACGGGTATTGGTTGTAACGGGTTCTTCTTCGGTCTTGGATTTGCTGCGAAAGATACTACCGGCTTTTCTAAAAAAACCACGGAGTTTGTCTTTATTGATCTCCAGGGAACCCAGCAGTAAACTTTTTTTCTGGTCGGCTGATTCCGTGTCCAGTTCTCGATAGACGGCCGGCCGGATATTTTCGGTCTCGTCGGTGTCGCCGTGCTGTAAACCGGTGGGTCTTACCATATCCACATTGTCCAGCACCGCATTATCACCCGAGATGCCATGTGCAACGGGCGATGTGATGCTACCCGAGCCATTGTTTGCGCCAGTGGTGATCACATCCGCATCTGTCCGCTGTATGCCGTTTGTTCTGGCCGACTCGGTATTCACTGCCAGCAGGTCGGTTGGCCGGATGCCCGGATCGGTCTGCTGTATAACATTGGTTACGGTCACAGGTGTTTCTGTCCGGGTCACAGCGGCCTGGTTTCCCTGATCCATTTGGGTCTCTGCTATATTGCCGGTTGCAGGTTGTGTAACCGGTTGTTGGGTATTCCGGCTTGCTTCCTTGCCCGATTGTTTGGCCAGCACCGGTTCATGGTTCTTCTGCTGGGGAACAACGGTCCAGAGCAGGAGTGCCAGACCGGTGAGTACTGCGGCAATAGCTATCCGCTGCCAGCTCATATAAAGGATGCGCCTTTCTTCTCTCCGGTATAGGCTTGTTTTATCAGGGAATGCCAGCAGTTCGGGTTCCAGTTTTGTTCGTTTCAGCTGGGTGAAAGATTCCTGCAGCGAAGGATGTTGCAATACGAATCTTTCCACCTTCTCCCTGTCAGCTGCATCCAGCTCATTATCTACATACAGCAGGAACTGTTCCTGGCAATTGCTGCTATTGATCTCAGCCGATTCGCTCCGGTACAGTTGATCTTTGTTCCCAAATCCCCAATCCTCGACCGGTAACTGTGATTGCTGCAGCATATCCAACTCAACTGCGAAGTCGGGATTTTCCTGCACAAACCGCTCAACGGCCTGTTTGTCTGCGGCAGACAGCTCCCCGTCTACATACAGCAGGAAAAACTCCTCGTAATTATGTTGGTTAATATTGATCACAGATTAGGATGATTGTTTGTATGATTTCACTGATATATTATTTTATCTCACGTTTTCGGCACTTACCAGGTAATTCCTCAGGGTGAGCCTGGCCCTGTGCAGGTATACTTTCACCTGGCTTTCGTTCAGTCCCATGATCTCGCCTATCTCTTCATAACTGTACCCCTCATAATCTTTCAGCATCACCAGGCTTCTTTGTGTTTCGTTCAGCTGGTTCAGCGCTTCCATCAATACTTTCTTCAGTTGGGTATTGGTGGACTGCTGTACGCGGGCGTCTTCTGCAAAATCCTCTTTCAACTGGATCCGTTTGTTCTTGCGGATATGGTCGATCATCTGGTTATAGGCAACGGTGAACAGGTAAGATTTGGATTTCTCCGGTTCCACCGAATCCCTGTTGCGCCACAGTTTCTCGAAAGCGGTCTGTACAATATCCCGTGCATCCTCTTCATGGCGAAGATTCTTCACGATGAACCGGTACACGTTATCCGCATATTGGTTCACACAGTCATTGTACGCTTTCTCGGTCATAAACAGCAGGGAATAGCTTGGGTTTGTTTGCCTTGTTTGGTAGTTATACGTGCCTCGCGGCATTATGTTACAGTACAAAGAAAAAAAATCCCGCAAGGGTTACGCGGGATCGGTTGTATCAGTTGTTGGATACGATCAGGTGATTTACGGGTGTTTCCCATACCTCCTGTCCGGGATTGGTTACGGTTTTTGGGGTTTTACAGCAGCTCGCCTTCCTTTCGCAGGCCAGGTTGGGTGCAAAGGAATGTATGACCAGAAAGGCCATAAAAGCCGTGATCGATACGATCGTTAGCGTAAGCAGGAGGGCAGATCTTGGTTTCATACAGGGATATTTACATGCGAAAATACCTTAATCTGTATGTCCGGGGTCCTATAAAACGTTAAATCCGGCCTAGTAATCGATCACCTGTTCCTGGATGGCTTCGGGGATGGCCCTGAACTCGTACTGCTGGCTACGTAGCTGGGGTTCAAAACCGGCTTCACGGATGGCATCCTGCATGGTCTTATAGGTGAACCGGTGAGGCGCACCGGCGGCGCTGACCACGTTTTCCTCGATCATGATGCTTCCGAAATCATTGGCTCCGGCATGCAGGCAGATCTGGGCGGTCTGTTTGCCCACAGTAAGCCAGCTGGCCTGGATATTCTTGATATTCGGCAGCATGATACGGCTGATGGCGATCATACGGATGTATTCGTCCGGGGTGGTCAGGTTATGTACCCCCCTGATCCTGGCCAATAGGGTGTCCACATCCTGGAAGGTCCAGGGGATGAATGCCAGGAAACCCTTGGCATGCTCCGGTTTCATGCTCTGCACTTCGCGGATACGGGCCAGGTGTATGAAACGTTCTTCCAGTGTTTCCACATGACCGAACATCATGGTGGCACTGGTGGTGATATTCAGCTTATGTGCTTCGTGCATGACTGCCAGCCACTCGTCGGCACCGCATTTTCCCTTTGAGATCAGGCGGCGTACCCTGTCTACCAGGATCTCGGCCCCTGCTCCGGGCAAGGAATCCAGTCCCGCTTCCTGCAAGGCTTTCAGCGTATCGTGGTGACTCATCTTCTCCAGCTTGCTGATATGTGCCACTTCGGGTGGTCCGAGTGCATGCAGTTTAATGGTTGGGAACTCCTGTTTGATGGCACGGAAGGTGTTGGTATAGAAGTCGAGCCCCAGTTCCGGGTGATGCCCTCCCTGCAACAGCAACTGGTCGCCGCCGTATTTCAGGGTTTCCGTGATCTTCTTGCGGTAGGTGTCCATATCTGTGATATAGGCTTCCGCATGCCCCGGCACCCGGTAAAAATTACAGAACTTACAGTTGGCGATGCAGACATTGGTGGTATTGACGTTACGGTCTATCTGCCAGGTTACCTTGTTGTAAGGCACTTGTATTTTCCGCATTTCATCGGCCACATACATCAGTTCGGTCAGAGGGGCCTGTTCAAAGAGGAACATACCCTCTTCTATGTTCAGGAATTCAAATTGCAGGGCTTTTTGGTAGAGGTCGGCTAATTGCATATTCAACACTTTATAAAAGAGGCACAAAGATACCGTGATAGGTTGGATTGGCACCGTTTCGAAAACCAAATATTTACTGTCATCCATTTGCGCCGTTTATCTGGGTAATGGGCAACCTCATACAGAATATGGGCGTATGAAAGCCAAATCAGCGTATTTTCAGGGAGCATGAAACGGATCTGCCTTATTTTTGCCATGTTTTGCCTGGCTGTATCGGGCATTGCACAGGAGGAATTTGTTCCTCCTGAGGCAAAACTACTGACCAGATTTCCCTTTACGCAGCTCAGTGGCGGTATCGTGATCGTGAAAGCCCGGATCGATCAGTATAAGGACTCCCTCAATTTTGTATTTGATACGGGTAGCGGAGGTATTTCCATGGATTCCACCACGGTGAGTGAGATGAAGCTGGTTACGGTGAAATCGGAAAAGACGATCCGCGGGATCGCCGGTATCAAGAATGTTGATTTCACCATGAACCATACCCTGACGCTGGGTACACTGGAAACGAAGCATCTCGACTTTCACATCAACGATTATGAATTGCTCACCAGCGTGTACGGCGTCCGTATCGATGGTATCATCGGGTACAGTTTCCTGCGCAGGTATATCGTGCGACTGGATTATGATGCCATGTTCATCGAAGTATATAGCCCTGGTTCTTTCAAATATCCGCGTGGCGGATATCTCCTGAAGCCAAACTTCTCCACGCTGCCACTGCAGCCCGCAGTGATAGAGGATGAGCGGACGATCGTCAGCCGGTTCATCTTTGATACCGGGGCCGGTCTGAGTTTCCTTCTGTCGAAGGATTTTGTAGACGATAGCGTGGTATTCCGGAAAAAGCGGAAATTCTATCCCACACAGGCAGAAGGGCTGGGCGGGAAAAGGCAGATGATGGTCTCGGTGGTGAAAGAGATAAAACTGGGCCCCTATAAGTTCAAACGGGTGCCTGTTCATGTTTTTGAAGACGATTACAACGTTACCTCTTACCCATTGCTGGGTGGATTGATCGGTAATGATATCCTGCGGCGTTTCAATGTGATCCTGAACTATCCGGAGATGAGTATTCATATCAAACCCAATACCCATTATACCGAAAGCTTCGATTATTCCTATACCGGCTTGGGTATTTACCTGATAGATGGAGAGATCCGTGTGATCGATGTGATACCCGATTCACCGGGTGATAAAGCCGGTTTTTTACCGGGAGATGTGATCTTTTCCGTGGAAACCAACGCTTCCAAGAATATCCAGACCTACAAAAACCTTTTCCAGAACAGCATCGGTAAGATGAAAGTGATCGTTTTCCGTAACCAGAAACCGCTGGTGCTCACGATCGACATAAAGGACATCAGACGGTAGGGAATGTTGAATGTTGAGCAAGGAATTTTGAATTATGAGGTGTATGGCCCCCTAATCAACATTCAACATTCCTTGGTCAATATTCGATATTCCCCCAATTCCCCCGATTCTTCCGGTTTTCGTAGGCGCTTTTTTCGGTAATCACCTAATTTGCAGCTTCTTTAATTGTGCGTATGATACGATATGAACGTTTTGTGCTCGATAATGGCCTGCGGGTGCTGGTGCATGAGGACCATTCCACCCCGATGGCCGTGGTCAATATCATGTACGATGTGGGTGCCCGTGATGAGAACCCGGAAAAGACCGGTTTCGCCCACCTTTTTGAACACCTGATGTTCGGGGGCAGTATCCATATTCCGGATTATGATGAACCGCTGCAGCGTGCAGGTGGTGAGAACAACGCGTATACCACCAACGATCTTACCAATTATTATTGCCAGCTGCCGGCAGAAAATATTGAAACCGCTTTCTGGCTGGAGAGTGACCGGATGCTGAGCCTGGCTTTCAGTCAGAAAAGCCTGGATGTTCAGAAAAAAGTGGTGTGTGAGGAGTTCAAGGAACATTATATCAACAAACCTTACGGCGATGTGTGGCATAAGATGCGTGAACTGGCGTATACCACACACCCATACCGCTGGATGACCATCGGGAAAGAACTGAGCCATGTGGAGAATGCGCATATCGACGATGTGAAACATTTCTTCTTCAAACACTACCGCCCTGTTAATGCCATCCTGGTGGTAGCGGGACATGTGCAGCTGGAAACGGTCAAACAACTGGCACAGAAATGGTTTGGCGATATCCCGATGGGAGAGAAATACAACCGTAACCTTCCCCAGGAACCCAGGCAGACCGCGGCACGCGTATCGGAAGTATATGCCGATGTGCCATTGGATGCTTTTGTAAAGACCTGGCATATGGATGCGCGTTTGGACAGGGGCTATTACGTAATGGACCTTGCTACAGAGATACTGGGTGGTGGTGGATCCTCCCGATTGTACCAGGCGCTGGTAAAAGAAAAACAGCTGTTCTCCAATATCGATTGTTATCATTTTGGCAGCATCGACAAGGGCTTGCTGGCCATTGAAGGCAAGCTGGTGAAAGGAGTCAGCATGGATACCGCGGCACAGGCGGTGGCAGAAGAAGTGGAAAAGATACAGACCGAAGTGGTACCTGATCATGAATTGCAGAAAGTAAAGAACAAGACAGAAAGTGTGATCGCTTTTGAGGATATGGGTGTAATGAGCCGTGCCAACAGCCTGGCCATGTATGAACTGCTGGGCGATGCGGAACTCATGAACACCGAACTGCAGCGGTACCAGGAAATTACAGCACAGGAAGTGCAGCAGCATTGCCGGGAAGTATTCCGTAATGAGAACAGTAACACTTTATTTTATCACAGTAAGTAACGAGGAATGATCAACAGAAAAACTGCGCCGGAAATCATTGATGCGGTTAACATGCAGCTGCAGTTAAAACCGTACGATCATTTTACCTTGGATAACGGCGTACCTGTATACAGTATCGATGCTGGCGCCCAGGATGTATTGCTGATCGAATGGGTGTTTTATGCAGGCAACTGGTACGAAGACAAGAATATTGTAGCTGCCACCACCAACTTCATGCTGAAGAACGGGACCCGGCAGAAAAAGGCCTTTGCCATCAACGAACACTTTGAGTTCTATGGTGCTTACCTGAACCGAAGCTGTTACAATGAGACGGCTACCATCACGTTGCATTGTCTCAGCAAACATTTGCCTGAATTGCTGCCGGTGGTGGCTGAACTGATGACCGAGTCTATCTTCCCGGAAGAAGAACTGACCATCTACAAGCAGAACCAGAAACAACGGCTGGAAGTGAACCTGAAGAAATGCGATTTTGTGGCCAACCGCCTGATCGATGAGTATGTGTATGGCTTTCACCATCCTTATGGTAAATACACATCCACGCTGGATTATGATAACCTGCAGCGGGATGAACTGGCAGCTTTTTACAAGCGTTTCTATACTGAGGGCAAATGCCTGATGTTTGTAGCCGGCAAACCACCTGTCAATATTCAGGAGCAGCTGAACAGCCTGTTTGGTCACCTGCCTTTTCGCCAGGATAACCTTCCTGAGATCGTTTTTACCCCGCAACCGGCCGAGAACCGAAAATACCATATCATCAACGATCCCAATGGTGTACAGGGAGCCATCCGTATTGCCAGGCCCTTTCCCAACCGGCACCACCCGGAGTTTTCCAAGGCGCAGGTGCTGAATAATATCTTCGGCGGGTTCTTTGGGTCAAGACTGATGAGCAATATCCGCGAAGACAAAGGCTATACCTATGGTATCCACAGTTATATGCAGAACCATATCCATAACAGCGCCTGGCTCATCAGCACCGAAGCCGGCCGCGATGTATGTGCTGCCACCATCGATGAAGTGTACAAGGAAATGGCTATCCTGCGAAATGAACCGGTAGATGCTGAGGAGCTTGACCTGGTGCGCAACTATATGATCGGTTCCCTGCTGGGCGACCTGGATGGACCCTTCCAGATCATTGCACGCTGGAAGAACTATATCCTGAACGGGCTAACCGATGAATATTTTTATAACAGTATCCGCGTGGTACAGACGATTACGGCAGAAGAGATCCAGGCCCTTGCCCAACGCTACCTGGAACCCGAATCGTTCTATGAAGTGGTCGTCGTGTGACGAATATCGAATCATGAACAAGGAATGTTGAATGATGATCGGAGTAAGCCTCACTTCATCATTCAACATTCCTTGTTCATGATTCAATATTTAAATGGTAATTTGATCTTTCAATCAAGCAATATGGGAAAGTTTTTTGCCAAAACCGTCGCAACAGCCGTTGCTGTCCTTTTTGCAGCGTATATATTGAAAGGGGTTCATGTAGACAGCACCGTAACGGCCTTGCTGGTGGCGGTTGTCCTGGGCCTGCTCAATAGTTTTGTAAAGCCGATCCTTATCATCCTCACCATTCCTTTTACCATTATCACGCTGGGTCTGTTCCTGCTTTTCATCAATATCCTGATCGTGAAATGGGCGGCCAGCCTGGTGCCGGGTTTTACGGTGGATGGCTGGGTGGCCGCATTGGTGTTCAGCCTGGTGGTCAGTATCGTTTCTTCCCTGATCGAAGCGCTGATCGGCACGAACAGGGATGATCGTTCTGCTTCATAATTCGTTCAGTAACTGTTTTACTTTTTCACTGATCAGGTCGCGCACCTGGTTGAATTCCGCAGGCTCCATATGTTTCGGATCGGGGATCTGCCAGTCAATGAATTTTTTGGCGGGCATCCAGGGACAGGCATCACCACAACCCATGGTCACTACGGCATCGAAGGGGGCGTATTTCTCTACTTCCTGTAATGATTTACTATCGTGTTTGCTCAGGTCGTAACCCAGTTCATTCATGGCTGCGATGGCTTTGGGGTTAACGATACCACTGGGTTTGCTGCCGGCGCTATAGGCTTCTACTGTATCGCCTCCATGTATGATGGCAAAAGCCTGGCTCATCTGGCTGCGGTTGCTGTTTTCAACACAGACGAACAGGATCTTTTTGGGTGTTGACATGTGTATGGCAGTTTTATGAATGAGTAGTGTGGGTTGGTTGCGGATAATATTTTTTCTTCAGCCAGAATGCTACGTTCACCAATGCGATCAGTGCCGGTACTTCTACCAATGGACCGATCACTCCGGCAAATGCCTGCCCGGAATTGATGCCGAATACCCCGATGGCCACGGCAATGGCAAGCTCAAAATTATTACCGGTTGCGGTAAAAGAAACAGCTGCGTTTTTGGCATAATCGGCACCAAGGGCCTTGGCTATAAAAAAACTGGAGAGGAACATCAGGATAAAATAGATCACCAGCGGGATGGCAATTCTCACCACATCCATCGGTATCCGGACAATGAGTTCTCCCTTTAAGCTGAACATGACGAGGATCGTGAATAACAGTGCGATCAATGTGATGGGTGACACACGGGGAACAAATTTCTGCTGAAACCATTCTTCCCCTTTCCACCGGATCAATGCATAACGGCTGATGACACCTGCTGCAAACGGGATACCCAGATAAATAGCCACCGATTCTGCGATCATACCTATGGTGATAGTCACTTCCAGTCCTTTGATGCCGAATAGCGGAGGTAATACAGTAATGAACAGCCAGGCATATACGCTATATAATAGTACCTGGAAAATGCTGTTCAAAGCCACCAGTCCTGCAGCGTATTCGCGGTTACCTTCTGCCAGCTCATTCCATACCACTACCATGGCAATACAACGGGCCAGGCCAATGAGGATGAGACCGATCATGTATTCCGGGTAACCCTGTAAAAAAAGAATGGCCAGCAAAAACATCACAATGGGACCGACGATCCAGTTGAGTAAAAGAGAAGCGCCCAGCACTTTGGTATTGGTAAATACTTCGTGAATTTTTTCATACCGCACTTTGGCCAGGGGTGGGTACATCATCAGTATCAGTCCTACAGCCAGCGGTATATTGGTTGTACCGCTTGAAAAACGGTTGATGAAAACAGCCGATGACGGGAAGAGATACCCCATGCCTACCCCGATGGCCATGGCCAGGAATATCCAGAGCGTGAGATAACGATCGAGAAAACCAAGTTTTTTTCTTTCATGTGCAGGGGCACAGTTATTGGCGGACATAAGCAGTTGGGTTGTTGAGATTTTCTGAAACATACGCAAAGTAGCAGTTACAGGGGATATCCGGGTAACTGCTACTTGGTTTCTGCAACGCGATCGTTTGGCTAACAGCAGCCGGAGCCCGGTGTGCAACAGCTTTCTTTACTGCCGACAGGTTTTTCGGCATAGACCGTAATGCTGTAAATGCCCATATTGCTGTTCCGGAATGCGGCGATCTCTTCCTTGCTGATATACTTGATCAGGATATCATCCGGAATGTTGATCACTTTCTCTTTCTGCAAAGTAATGTTGGTAAAACCGGTTGCATGGATCAGTTCCAGATACACCTGTTTCTGGATGGCGCCCGATACGCAACCGGCATACATTTCTGCGGCCTGTTTCAGTTGAGCGGGCAATTCACCTTCCAGAACAATATCAGAGATGCTGAAGTGTCCGCCGGGTTTCAATACGCGGAATACTTCCTGCAGAACATTGAACTTGTTCGGAACCAGGTTGAGTACGCAGTTGCTGACCACCACATCCGCAACATTGGCCGATACCGGCATGTGTTCGATATCGCCAAAGCGGAACTCTACGTTGTGGTAGCCCAGTTTTTCAGCATTGGTTCTCGCTTTCTCGATCATCTTCTCTGTAAAGTCGATGCCGATCACTTTCCCGGTTTCGCCGGTGGCTGCACGTGCGACAAAACAGTCGTTACCGGCGCCACTGCCCAGGTCTATCACCACATCACCTTTTTTGATCTGAGCGAATTCGGTGGGCAGACCGCAACCCAGGCCAAGGTCCGCATCGGCCGTGTATCCTTTCAGCTGGCTATAGTCATCGGACATGATGTTGTATACTTCATCGCTGCAACAGCCAGAGCCGCAGCAGGATGAGAGATTCTGTGTGCGGGACTGTTCAGCGATCTCGCTGTATTTTTCTTTTACGAGTGCTTTTAATTCCTGTTCGGTTTGCATATACATATAGTTTAAGATTTTATAGAATGCTATTACATGAAGTGCCGACTCCGGAATGAACCTGCAGAAGCTTGTCAGCAACAGTTGCCGGTATTCCCCGTTTGCAGCGTGTGGAACAGGGAGTTGAATTCCCCGTTCAATTTTTCAAACGCTTCGCGGTTGATGCAGTAACAGCTCTTGGGTCCTTCAACGGTCCCTTTGATCAGTCCGGCCTTCTTTAATTCTTTTAAATGTTGCGATACGGTGGATTGGGCCAGGGGCAATACCTCTACGATCTCGCCACAGATACAGGCGTTCTGTGCAGCCAGTATCTTTAAAATGGATATACGGGCCGGGTGCGATAGTACTTTCGCAAAAGCGGCCAGATCCTGCTCTGCCTGCGTAAATACCTCTGTTTTTGCTGATGCCATTGGTTTATCGTTTTTGTACGATAATGCAAAGTAAAAGAGATTTGTTTATTTATCGTACAAATACGATGAATATTTTTTTCAGATCTCGACCGGTTTTTCAACAGAAACCGTTTGTCAAGAAATAGAACCGTTTAACATTTCTCAAAATACTTAATGAATCATAAATTAATGATAATCAATAGTTTATAGTAAACCAGTTATTGTCCGCTACCTATTACCTGAAAAAAACTGGTACTATGTGTTGCATAGTACCAAATAAATGCACATCTTTGTGTTGTCAAAGGGAATGAACCAGAAGAATCACAGCAGGGTCCTTCCCAACACAGGAAAAACAGAAAACATTAAAATAAAGAGATCATGAAAACGCAAAACAACTTCTTCTTTCAGGCACTGGGCGAAAACCAGTTGAATAACTTAGTGAAAGAAGTGAAAGAGACAGTAGCCACAAATGTTGCCCAGGTAAACCAGAAAACCGCTTTTGGAGTGGTAGACCTCTGGAACATGGAACGCAGTCGCAGGACAAGAATTGTCAGAAGACATTTGGCATACTAACAGTAATGACATCATTCAATCACAAGGCCTGCCAATTTAATCAGTAAGGCGGCAGGACAAAAACTCCGGTTATGGACATTCAGAACACACAAAGTCAGATGCGAAAGGGCGTATTGGAGTTTTGTATTTTATCCATCATTCGCCAGGGTGAAGTGTATCCTTCAGACCTGGTTGAACGGATGAAAGCAGCTAACCTCCACATCCTGGAGGGAACTCTCTATCCTTTGCTTACTCGATTAAAGAATGCAGGACTGCTTACCTACCGCTGGGTAGAAAGTAACAGCGGACCGCCCCGTAAATATTTCGTGATGACCGATAAAGGCCTCGAATTCTACGGAGAACTGGAAAGAACCTGGCAGGAACTGGCGGATGCTGTTCATGCCCTGACACAACCTGCAGAAAACAAACCATCCGAAGAAATCCAATCCCAACCTTAACCAACCAATAAAATTGAACTGACATGAAAAAGGTAATCAATATAAACTTTCAGGGCAGGGTGATCCCCATTGAGGAAGCTGCCTACGACATGCTGAAGCAGTATGTGGAAAGTTTGCGCAGGTTCTTTGCAGATGAGGAGGGACGTGATGAGATCATCAACGATATTGAGGGCCGTATTGCCGAACTGTTTGGCGAAAGCCTGAAAAAAGGGAGCACCTGCATCACAGAAGCAGATGTGAACCAGATCATCGAAAGTATGGGTCGCCCCGAAGACTTTGAAGGCGAAGAAGGAAAAGTGAAATCGCAGCTGGGTGGAGAAGAGAGCAGGAGCCATCAGCATTCTGCCGATAGTGAATCGCCCCGTGGCCGTTTATACCGTGATGAGAATGATAAGATACTGGGTGGTGTGTGTGGTGGACTGGCTACGTATTTACGGGTAGACCCTACCATTGTTCGCCTGGTATTCGCACTGATCAGTTTTGGCGCCGGAACCGGTATCCTCTTATACATCTTATTGTGGATCATCCTTCCTTCAAAGGCATTGGTGCATACCACGTCTACCAAACGCCTGTATCGTAACCCTGAAGAGAAAGTGGTGGCAGGTGTGGCCAGCGGTATTGCTTCTTATTTCGATATCGCGGTATGGATACCCCGTCTGATCTTTGCCCTGCCACTGGTACTGGGTATCATCAATTCTATTTTCAGGGGTATATTCTGGTTTGATGTGGATCCCTTCCCCAGCATTATTTTCGGATCCTTTGGCGGCACCCTCTTCATCGTGTATGCCGTATTGTGGGCCGTGATCCCGGAAGCCAAGAGCGCTTCTGAAAAACTGGAGATGCGTGGTGAGAAAGTGGACCTGAATACGATCAAGAACACGATCCAGGAAGACCTGGAGGGATTTAAATCACGCGCCGAGAAATGGGGTGGCGAATTCAAAAACAAAGCCAGGGATTTTAGCCAGGAAGTGGGCAGCACTATCGGGCAGAAAGGTCAGCAGTTCGGTTCTGAAGCTGGTTCAGCCATCAAGCGGGGCGGAAGCCGCCTGGGCCGCGCCATCGGTATCCTGTTCAAAGCCTTTTTCCTCTTTATTGCCGGTATCATTTCTTTTGCCTTACTGGTTGCCTTGATCGCCATCATGGTTGCAGGCGTGGGTGTATTCCCGCTGAAGAATTTCTTCCTGGAAGGTTTCTGGCAGAATTTCCTGGCCTGGTCTACACTTCTCTTGTTCCTGGGTGTACCGGTGGTAGCATTCATTACCTGGGTCATCCGCCGCATTATGGGCGTGAGGTCGGGTAACAGGTACCTGGGATTCACTTTCGGGGGCCTCTGGTTCATAGGACTGATATGTGCAGGTTTATTGTCAGCCTCCATTGCACGCAATTTTGATGCAAAGGCGCGCGACAAACAGGATTATACCATTGTACAGCCCAGCACTGGAAAACTGATCGTGAACGTACCGGAGAGTAAAGTAAAAGTGTATGGCCGCTGGTTCCGGATGGATGGCATCCTGAGCATGAGCGATGACAGCCTGTTCCTGAATAATGTGCGCTTACGCATCGTGAAAAGTAACGACTCTCTCTTCCATATCGGTTCTTATAAGTACAGCAATGGACCGGATGAAGGCTCAGCCCTGCGTAATGTAAAAGAGATCAGTTACGGGATCAACCAGCAAGACAGCCTGATCTACCTGGATCGCGGATTCTCTTTGCAGCGTGGTACCCGTTTCCGTAACCAGAGTGTGACCGTGAACCTGCAGGTTCCTGTTGGCAAACGAATCGTGATCAAAGAATCCGTATCGCGCAGGTTGCATTCATTCCATATCAATTCGGGTCGTAACGACTGGGACTTTGATGAGGACTGGAACAATGACTACTGGTGGAGTTCCGATGTGGAGTATGTGATGACACCTGGTGGACTGGAGCGTGTAGACAAGAAAGAGAATGACAATAACGATGAGAACAGCGATACGGAAGCAGTGGAGAATTTCAAAAAAAGCAAGGAAGAACTGAAAAAGGAATATGAGAAGAAGCAGAAAGAAGCAGAAGAGCTGAAGAAAGAACTCGATAAACCGGTAGATACCACCCGTTATCGCTACCAGAAAACCGCAGCTACCCTTACAGCGCCCAATGCCACAAAAGCACCCGATGCACCGAAAGTACCGGAAAGCGGTGAGCAGCAGCCTACTGTTGCTGAGCTGTCAAGACTGGCCATGATGCAGATGACATTATAAACTCGGTTGAAGTTGGGATCCAAGAACCCTGTCTTGATCACAGGATGGGGTTCTTCCCTTACTTCGGACGATCGTTTCATTTTTCAATATATCCATACCTATGCCAACCTCACTCAACCGGATCTTACTGATCTGTTTCCTTCTTTTTTCATTGGTGGCCAGGGGTGCCGCACAACCACATAAACAGGATGCCCATGCAGGCCCCCTTTACCGGGAACTGGCTACCATGGACAGCCTGCTGTTCAGGGCCTTCAATACGCGTGACCTCGATGGCATGAAAAAATATTTCTCGACCGACCTGGAAGTGTACCAGGACAATACCGGTTTCCGCAGTTACGGGGAAACGATGGCTTCGTTCAAGGAGCTTTTTACCAAAGAATATGTTCTGACCCGTGAACTGGTGAGAGGCAGCATGGAAGTGTACCCCATCCAGGCATTCGGGGCCATTCAAACGGGATTGCATACGTTCAGCCATAGGGAAGAGGGTAAAATGGTGCGGGGAACCTTCAAGTTCCTGCATGTGTGGGAGAAGACCCCTGAGGGCTGGAAGATCAAACGGCTCATCACCTATGATCATTGATGGATCTGACAATTGCGTAAAGCAGTGACCCCGGTTACTGCTTTTTATTTTTTCGGCAGGGGTGCTTCACCTATTTTTGCGGCGTTTACCAATCCAGAAACACCATGAAGCTTACCCCATTTACCCAGAAACACATTGCCCTCGGCGCCAAGATGGCGGAATTTGCAGGGTACAATATGCCCATCAGTTACAGCGGTATCAATGATGAACACGCTGCTGTTCGCAATAATGCGGGCGTGTTTGATGTGAGCCATATGGGTGAGTTTATCCTGAAGGGTGAACATGCATTGGACCTGATCCAGCGGGTTACTTCCAACGATGTTTCCAAGATCACTGACGGACAGGCGCAATATGGCTGTCTGCCCAACGAGCAAGGCGGCATTGTAGACGACCTGATCGTATACTGTATTGAATACAATAAAGTATATATGATCGTTGTGAATGCCTCCAATATTGAGAAAGACTGGAATTGGATCAGCAAATACAATACCAGGGGGGTAGAGATGCACAATATCAGCGATAAGACCTGTCTGCTGGCCATCCAGGGCCCCAATGCCACCAAGATCCTGCAGCCGCTGGTGGATACTGACATCATGAACCTGAAGTACTATACGTTCACCAAAGGAAAGTTTGCCGGAGTGGACAATGTGCTGGTCAGCGCAACCGGTTATACCGGCGCGGGTGGCGTGGAGATCTATTTTGAAGACAAGGACGGAGCAGCAGATAAGATATGGGATGCCATTTTTGAGATCGGTGCCCCACAGGGACTGAAGCCGATCGGACTGGGTGCACGTGATACACTGCGACTGGAAATGGGTTACTGTTTGTATGGTAATGATATTGACGATACCACATCTCCACTGGAAGCAGGCCTGGGATGGATCACCAAATTCACCAAGGATTTTACAGCCAAAGAGATCCTCCAGCAACAGAAAGCCGCCGGGGTTACCCGTAAACTGGTGGGTTTTGAGATGATCGACCGCGGTATTCCCCGCCACGATTACCTGATCAAAGATGCCGCTGGAAACACTATTGGTAAAGTAACCAGCGGTACACAGGCGCCCTCGCTGAACAAGGGTATCGGTATGGGTTATGTATCTGTATCACATGCTGCGCTGGACAGTGAGATCTTCATCGATATCCGCAACACACCGGTTCGTGCGAAAGTGGTGAAAACGCCTTTTGCATAAGTATTTACTGAACGATATTTCAGCCGCTGGTCAGCCTGACCAGCGGCTTTTTTATGCATTGTTATTAACAAAACCGACGTTTTGTTGATAATAAATGTTGCTCTCCCGGATCAGTGCTGGATAGATTTGTGTCATGAGAAAGCAACTGTTACCGGTCCTGTTTGGGCTTGTCTTACTGGCAACATCCTGTCATCGGAAACAGGCACCGGCTTCTTCGCGTGAAGTGAGCGGAACAGAAACCGGCATGGCTTCTTTTTATTCTGAAAGCTACAATGGCCGCAAAACGGCGAATGGGGAGATATATCGTTCCTCTAAACTTACAGCGGCACATAAAACGCTTCCTTTCGGAACCAAAGTGAAAGTCACCAATCTTTCCAATGGGAAATCTGTCAAAGTGCGTATCAACGACCGCGGCCCCTTCATACCCGGGCGCATCATCGATCTTACCCGTGCCGCCGCCCGCAAAATAGATATGGAGCATGCGGGAGTGGTGAAAGTAAAGATCAGGTATTGAACAGAAGAACAGATGAGCAAGGAACAGACGAATGTTGCATGATGTTTTTTTGTTGAGTTGCGTAGAAAGTTAGTTAGATAATATAGAGACCTGCCCAGACCACCCCTCCGTTCTACATTCATCTGTTCCTTGCTCATCTGTTCAATTTTCTCTAACGATCGCCACCTGTCCATTGTCCAGCAACCGGTATCCGTAATCATAACAGAAATATACGGGGCTGCCTTTCCGATTGGTTTGCTGGTGGGTAAAGTAGCGGAAACTGAATCCTTTGTTTTGCAGTGATTCACGTGAATACCTGGTGATGAGCCGCTCGTTTTGCAGCAGGTTTTCCAGGATACGCCGGTTCTTACGCAGGCAGTAGTTGATATTGCGCATGCAACCGTTGCTATCACTGTTCAGGGTATTGTGATGGGTGTTACGGCAATAGTCGTTACAGAACTTTTTGTCGATCCGTCCGTGCAGTTGTGTGTGGCAGTTGAGACAATGTTTGGCTTCAGTCAGCATAAGTCAGGTTTTGTATCGGGGTACAACCTGGTTGCCAAAATAGGAGGTGTGCCAAAAAAAAGAAAGCGTATTTGTACGCTTTCTGTCAGTTTTTTTCGCTGTCGGATATCATGACTGATACTGACTGATCACCTGTTGTAACTGGTTGGCCGCCACAACGCCGGATTGACGCCATACGGGTTGGCCATCTTTGAAAAGGATGAGTGTGGGAACCCCCTGTATCTGGAAATGATTGGCCAGTGCGGGATTCTTGTCTACGTCCATTTTCAGGATCGTGGCATCATCGCCTACTTTGGTCTTCAGGTCTTTCAGAATGGGTGCCATCATTTTACAGGGGCCGCACCATTCGGCAAAGAAATCCACCAGTACCAGTTTCTCTTTATTCAGTATATCTGTAAATGCTGCCATATCAGGATTTTTTAGGAGTTGTTTTAGGATCTACGTAACACTGACCGCCATAGCAGTTGCCCGATGCACAGCCGAAAGCAAATACACCCATGGCGGTGAAATACAGGCCGGGCAATAACCAGATCCATTCCTTGTCCATAATGCCCTGTACCACTACGATCACGCCCAGAACCAGGTATAAGACCCTTCTCACAGACCAGCCGGTAAGTATTCTTTTTTTCATGTTAACTGAGTTTGTTTTGTAAACCTGCCCATCCACCGCCGTTGTATACTTCGGTATAACCATTCGATAACAGGATCTGTTTGGCCGATGCGCTGCGCATACCTGATGCGCAACAGGTGATCACGGGTTGGTTCTTTTTGATCTTCGACATTTGCTGATGCAGTGTATCCAGCGGTATATTGACAGACCCTTTGATATGTCCACCGCGGAACTCTGCCGGGGTTCTTACATCAATGATCTGCGCCCCTTTCTTTACCAGTTCTGCATAATCCGTTGCCGGGCCCATGCCCAGCAAACTTTTTAAGGCATCTAACATGTATGTGTTGGTTTTAGTTAAGTTCTGCTACGGTTTCTTTCTTATTCGAGAAAACGGACACGCCGTTATAATTCACTTCCCAGGTAACCGGCATGATCTGTTTCAGCATACGGCTTACACCACAGAATTTTTCCTGTGAATCCATCACAGCCTGCAGGGCCGCATCGCGGTTTTCTTCCGGTCCTTTGAAGTTGTAGATCAAGTGGATGGCTACATATACAATGGGTGCCTGTTTACTGATCTCGCCCGATACTTTAATGTCAAAGTCGGTCACTTCCTTGCCGGATTTGCGGAGGATGGCCGCCACATCCATACCCGTACAGCCTGAGAGGGCTGTCAGTACGAATGGTTTGGGTATGGGCCCCTGGTCTTCACCGCCCACTCTTTCCGGAGCGTCCATAACAATGGTATGCCCGTTTACCAGCGCATTGAATTGCATTTTTCCCATCCATTGGGTTTCAATTTCGTGTGTCATTTTTCAAACTTTTTGGTAGGTGTATAGAATCTGTTCGTGTTCAGGCGTAACGTTAGGTACAAAGGGCAGAATCCCAGGATGCTGGTGATGATGCATGCCAGCCCCAGCACCACTGCACTAATGGCCAGGGTTTCGCTCAGGGTAGTGGTCAGGTACAGTGCGGTAAAAACAATGGTTGCCAGGAACAAACGGATCACCCGGTCTGTAGTACCCATATTCACTTTCATATCTGGATCGTATTCTTTGATACAAAAGTAGCAAGGGTATCCAGGGCTATCTGTTACTTATGTTACATATCCCCCAACAGTCTGACCTGGTTGCGGTATAAAAGCAGTTTTTTCTGGTTCTCCAGTTTTTTTAACAACCTGGAAATCACCACACGGGAGGTAGCCAGGTCGGTAGCGATCTGTTCGTGTGAAAGATTCAACAGGGGGGAACCACCGATTTTCACTTTTTCTTTCAGGTAACGGATCAATCTTTCATCCAGTTGCTGAAATGCGATCTGGTCAACCGTTTTCAGCAGTTCCTGGAACCTGTAATGGATGGTGCGCATCACAAAACTCTTCCAGGTAGGGTATTTTACCAGCCATTGGTCCATAACGGTAATGGGCAGGAACAGGATCTCAGAGTCCTCTTCGGCCACAGCCTCGATCTCACTGGGAAACTGTTGCATACAGCAGGTGAAGGTCATGGCACAGCTTTCAGCAGGGTTCACATAGTAGAGCAGCAACTCTTTCCCGTCCTCGTCCACCCTTGATATCTTCAGGGAACCGGATAAAAGTATGGGCATCTGCCTTACGGTCTGTCCAATGGAAACCAGTTTGGTTCCGGCAGGAATAAAACGATGTTCCGCCCTGGTTTCCAGTTCTTCCAGTAATTCGGGTTCAAAAACGGTATCCAGTAAAGGGTATAGACTCATATGGCTCAAAGATACGCAGAGTCGGAAACATGCAGGCCTATCTCACTCCTTCGTTACCGGATAACTGTAACGGAGCCCGAGAACAGAAGATTCCTGAAATTAGGGCGTACAATGTAATAGTAAGTGGCCACCGGTACGGGTTTTCCGTTAAAAGTGCCGTCCCAGGGCTTGTCGTAACCCACGGAACTGAAGATCTTCTGTCCGGTTCGGGTGTACACTTCTACTATAGCGCCCGGGTAGTTGGCCAGCTGTGGTATATTCCACACATCATAGATCCCATCGCCATTGGGCGAAAAGATATTGGGGATGGTGATCTGTTTCAATACCCGTACAAATACCTGGTCCTCTGCCACACAGGATCCTGTACCGGTTACCCGGATCGTATATGTCTGGTTATCGGTAGCGGTCAGTACCGGATTCCTGACGGTGTTGCTGCTGAGGTACCGATCAGGGGTCCAGAGGTAGGTAAGATCGTTCCCGGTGATCTCCGGTCTGAGTACAAAACTCTCTTTTTCAAACAGCAACAGGTCTTCTCCTGCATTTACATAGGGGGCAGGCCGGATCGTATACTCTACAGTATCTTTTACAGGCAGGCAGCTTCCATTATCCGTACTGGTGAGGTAAAAATTGAGTTTGCCCTTCTGTATGTCGGCGGCCGAAGGGGTGTAAACATAATGCAGCGGGTCAGCATCTGCCCTTCTGAAGGAGCCTGATCCTGAACTTTGCCAGCGGGCACTTCCGGCATTGCCTACCCACCCCTGCAGGTTGATGAGTGAATCGTTGGCACAGACCGCTCCATTGACACCGGCATTTACAAAGGGGGCGGGACTGATGTTGATCTGCATGGAAGAACTGGTAGCCGAACAGAGTTTATTATTGCTGGTGGTAAGTGTCAGAACCACCGAACGCTGGGCCGTATCTTCTTTAGCAGGCAGATATAGGGCAGATAAAGTATTGGCATTGGGTGAGAAAACGCCTTTGCCTGAGCTGGTCCAGGTTCCGGTCTGGGTATCTTCTCCCGTAATGGTTCCTGCCAGCCATACGGCAGCATTGTTGGCACAGACCGACACGTTACGCCCGGCATTGGCTATGGCCGGTTTAACCACGGTTACTTTGGTAAATGCGGTATCACCTTTACATCCGTTCTTGGTGGCTGTTACAAAATAGGTTTCACCGTTAACGGCAGCGATATCGGTCAGTGTAGGGTTCTGTTCGTTCGACCGGAAACCGGAGCTGCTGCCCCATTGATAAGTGGCACCTGCCAGGCTGCTGGCTGAAAGTGACAAGGTACTTCCTTCGCAAAGAGGTCCATTATTGCTGACCTGCTGAATGTTGGGTATCATGTTCACTGCAACGGTTACAGATGCGGCACGGGTAGTGGTACATCCGGGTGTGCTGGCTGTGACATTATAGGTATCGTCATTCTGTACAGAAGCTTTCCGGATAACCGGTGAGGCGGAGTCCGATGAAAAACTATTGGGTCCCGACCATTTGAATTGCGTGGTGGCGGAACCCTGCGCCTGTAAAACGATCGAGTCGAGTACGCATACAGGTGAATTGGTGTTGATGACCGGTGGTTCCGGTGGGGTATTCACCTGTATGGTCACAGAGTCTTTCAATCCCTGGCAACCGGCAATGAACGCGGTGACATAATATACACCGGCTTTACTGGTGGCCGCGGCAGGCAGTGATGGGTTCTGCGATAGGGAGCTGAAGCCAAGAGGCCCGTTCCACTGGTAACTGGCACCTGGCAGCCCGGCTGTATTGAGTTGTATGGTATTACCCTCGCATACCGGTGAGTTGCTACTGGCCGCCGGGGCTGCGATCACGGGGGCAATGGTCTTGATGGTAGGCATGCTGCTGCATCCGTTTACGGTAATACGTACCTGGTAGTTCCCTGCCGATGCCAGTACCACATCTGTGATCACCGGGTTCTGCAGGGTGGAAGAGAAATTATTGGGCCCCGACCATTGGTAGGATGCTCCGCTTACTGTTCCGGTAAATAAAGAAAGGGTAGACCCCACACAAACCGGTGTGCTATTGGTAAGTGTTGGTGAAGCCGGTGTGGGTTTTACCAATACAGTATGGGTGAAAGCATCACCGATACAGCCATTATTTTCGGGAATGATCTGGTAGCTGACCGTAATGCCTGAGGTGGTCGTGTTGTTGAGAACTTCCACAATGCTGTTATCGGTATGGGCACTGTTTGCCGGATTGCTGATGCCCCCAATGGCTGCACGGCTCCAGGTATAGGTGCTGCCCGCACGATCGCTCAGGATCTGGTACGTCATGGGTTGGGCCGAGCATACCTCACTGTTGGGGGCACTGGTAATGGAAGGTTTTGGGGCAACGGTAACGGTTACAGGGGTACGGGTACTAATGCAGGTATTGACGGTTGTCTGCACATAATAGGTATTGGTTGCAGCAAGCACCGGTGTTGTAAAGACCGCCGTGTTATTGATGGAGACACCGCCGCTGGCTACGTTATACCATTCATAATTACCTCCGGGTGCCGTAGCTGTTAAAGTGGTAGTATTACCGACACAGATGGCGGCATTGTTGACCGTTGGTGCAGCCGGGGTGGGTATGATATAGATGTTCATACTGTCCCTGGCAGCAGCACAGGGACCGGCCGGGTCATTGGATGTGAGATACAGTTTGATGGTGGTTTCATTGGCAGCAGGCGTGTATTGGGTAGCCAGTTGCGATGCATTGCTGAAAATACCACTGCCGCCCGACCAGCTGGCATTGCTGGCAGTTCCGCCAATGATACCGGCAAGATTGATGTTTGTGCCGGAACAAACGGTTTGGTCTGCCCCTGCATCTGCTACGGGTTCGGTGTTGATGGTTACTGTATTGACAGCACTGGTTGCGGCACAGCCGAATGCCTCAGCAATATTGTTGGTAACGGTGTAGGTGCCTGGTGTGCTCAACTTCAGGTCTATCTCGCCGGTACTGCTGTTTTTAAATACCAGTCCTGATGCAGCACTGAAAACACCGGCACTGGCCAATGCCGGGAAATCAGGTGTTGCTGTCAATTGCTGCGGGCAATACGGACCCTTGAATGAAAAGCTGGCGTTGGGGGCGCTGGTGATGGTCACCGTTGATGTGCTGGTATAAACACAGATCCCATTGGTCACGAACTGAATGGTATAAGTACCTACCTGGCTGGCCGCAACATTGATCTCTCCGGTTGCGGTATTGGCAAACACAAGTCCGGCAGGCGATGCGCTGAAAGTGCCGCTGACCGAAGCGGCAATGGTTGGAACAGGGTTGCCTCCTGAAACACAGAAAGTACCCGACGGATAGGTGAATGCCGGATCCAGTTTCGGGATCACGGTGGCCGTTACCTGTGTTCTGCTGCTGGTACAGCCAGAAAGGGTTGTTTGCACAAAATAGCTGGTGGTAGTGCTCAGTACAGGTGTGGCAAGGTTTGCAGAAGAAGCCAGCAAACTGCCTCCTGATGCGGCATCGTACCACTGGTAATTACCGCCGGGTGCTGTTGCGGTCAGCGTGATGCTGTTTCCGGTGCAGATACTGCCTCCGCTGGCAGTAGGTGCAGCTGGTATGGCAATTACCGTTGCCGTAACAGCTGCTCTTGGCCCGGTGCATCCATTCACGGTGGTTTGTACATAGTAAATGGTACTGGTGTTCAGTACAGGTGTTTGATAGCTGTTACCACTTGCCAGCAGTGAACCTCCCGATGCGGCATCGTACCATTGATAATTTCCTCCCGGCGCGCTTGCGGTCAGAGAGGCACTGTTACCAGCGCAGACAGAAGCGGCCTGTGCCGCAGGGGTGGCCGGTTTGGGTGTAACATTCACTGTTACGGCCGTTCTGTTTCCCGTACACCCTGCAACGGTGGTCTGCACATAATAGGTCGTTGAATTGTTCAGCACAGGGGTTGTAAAACTGCTGCCGTTACCTACCTGACTACCCTTAATGGCGGCATCGTACCATTCGTAATTACCTCCGGGAGCGGTGGCCGTAAGAAAACTGCTGTTGCCGGCACAGATGGTGGTACCCAATACCGTAGGTGCTGCCGGCGCCGGGTTCACAGTAACTGTTACAACCGAGCGATTGCCGGTACATCCTGCCAATGTTGTCTGAACATAATATGAGGTAGATGCATATAAGGAAGGTGTAGTATAGGTATTGACAGAAGAGAGTAAGTTACCTCCCGAAGCAGCATCATACCATTGGTAAGACCCTCCTGGAGCGGTTGCGGTGAGTATGGTGGTATTGCCGGTACAGATGGTTGTATTGGCTACGGTTGGTGCGGCAGGCAGTGGTGTTACTGTTACGGTCACCGGACTACGGCTGCTCTTACAACCGGCAATCGTTGTCTGTACATAATAGGTTTGTGAATTGTTCAAAACGGGCGTACTGTAACTGGCGCCTGATCCAAAGCGGTCGCCGCCTGTTGCTACGTTGAACCATTCGTAACTGCCTCCGGGAGCACTAGCCGATAAATTGGTGGATTGCCCGGCGCAGATGGTAGTACCTGCTATGGTTGGTGCGGCGGGTGTAGGAACGATATACAGCACCACGGTGTCTTTGGCCGCAGCACAGGAACCGGGTGCATTGGTGGTCAGGTACAGGTTAACGGTGGTCTCGTTCGCTGCAGGGGTGTAAACGGTGGACAATTGTGATGCATTGCTGAAACTGCCGCTACCGCCCGACCAACTGGCATTGCTGGCGGTTCCGCCAATGATACCGCTAAGGTTCACCGCAGTACCGGAACAAACCGTCTGATCAGCGCCGGCTTTGACCGTAGGTTCGGCTGAAATGGTAATGCTACCCGTAGCGCTCGTGGCGGCGCAGCCACCAGCAGCTGTGATTGTATTGGTAACCGTGTAAGTGCCAGGTGTGCTTGCTTTGAGGTCTACCTCACCGGTACTGCTGTTTTTAAATACCAGGCCGCTCGCAGCACTGAAGATACCTGCGCTGGCACCCGAGGCGAAACTGGGTGTTACAGTGAGTTGTTGCGGACAGTAGGAACTGACACCATACGAAAACGAGGCATTGGGTGCATTGGTAATGGTAATATTCGCAGTGCTTGTATAGGTGCAGGTACCATTGGTCACGAACTGGATAGTGTAGGTGCCGAGTTTACTGGCAGCAATATTGATCTCACCGGTGGTTGTACTCACAAAAACAAGATCCGCAGATGATGCACTGAAACTTCCCGAGCCCACACCACCTGCAATGGTGGGTATAGGATTGGAACCGGACACGCAAAAAGTTCCGGAAGGATAGGTAAATGCCGGGTCCTGTTTGGGTATCACGGTAGCCGTTACCTGTGTTCTGGCGCTGGTACATCCCGATACATTGGTCTGTACATAATAGCTGGTGGTGCTATTGAGTACCGGGGTGTTGTAGCTGGCTGTTGAGGCAAGCAGGGTACCGCCGTTGGCCGCATCGTACCAGGCATAAGTGCCGCCCGGCGCAGTTGCGGTGAGCGTGAGAGAATTGCCGACACACAAATTTCCTCCATTGGCAGTGGGGGCAGCAGGAATAGGATTTACCGTAACTGTAACAGCGGTTCTTGCACTTACACAGCCGTTGACGGTAGTTTGTACATAGTAGGTAGTGGTGCTGTTTAAAACAGGTGTGTTAAAACTGCTGCCGGTTCCGAGTAATGTGCCACCCGATGCTGCATTGAACCATTCATAAGTGCCGCCTGGTGCGGTGGCCGTGAGTGTGGTGTTATTACCGGCACAGATGGAAACGCCTGGAACGGTTGGCGCATCGGGTGTCGGTGCGGCAGAGACCGTTGCCGTTTGTGTGATGGCAGCGCATCCTGTTGTATTGTCTGATACGGTGACTGAATAGCTGCCAACGGTATTGGTAGTGATACCGGTGCTGCTGGCACCAGTACTCCAGGCATAGGTATAGGGTGGATTACCTCCTGTAACGGATGCGTTCAAAGCTGTGCTGGCGCCGGAACAGATGGCAGGATTGCTGGGTGTGATGGATACGGCCATGGCAGGTGTGGTGTACACACGGATGGTATCTGCTTTTGTTTCACCGCAGGAAGTGCTGGAACCATAGACCCTATAATCGATATAGGCTGGTGAACCAGGCTGAGGGGTAACCGTTGTTGACGTACAACCGCTTATACAATTCAGGTAACTGTTATACTGACCTACCGCTCCGGGGTATACGGATTCCCAGTGTATGGAATTGGCTTGTAACCCCGTTACGCTTAACGTGCCGGAACAATTTTGCCTGAGTGTAAGGTCTGCAGATCCTTTTACAAGCGTGGAGGCACTTATTTTATAGTCATAGGGGTTTTTCCCGTTTTTACAAAATGAGATACTAACAGAAGTAACTCCATTCACACAGATTTTTGTAGCCAAAGCAGTGTATTCAGCACAGTTAACTTGGTATGCAGAAGAACTTAAGGAACCACTTGCTCCTAAAATATCAAAACTGATCTGGTCTGATAAAGGGTTGAGTGTTACATTAAAAATAATGCAATTGTTATTGCTGCCACTTGAAACGCCACATGTTATACCCGATTTTCTATTTGGAGCAATGGCATCTGTGATCGTAACTGATGTATCACTAGCCGCTCTAAGATCAATATTAACAACAGGTACCTGCGCTAAGCTGATATTGCTCAGTAGTATACCGAGTAAACCAAAGAAAATGTACAGTCGGTTTTTGACAAGGATGCGACAACGTTCGTTATGCTCCAAAGAAAGAAGCGGTGTTGTCAGATGATTTGTCGTATGCTTCATCCAATACACATAACGGAATAGCCTTCTGAAAAGATTTCGGAACATGCAAGTGTGATGATGATACTGAAGGTTGTTTTGTTGTTATCATTAATACAATCCAGCTTTTACAAAGTTAAATTTTTTTTCGTCTACAACTGCCGCGAATGCTTGTAGTTATTATACGACAGCGCCTTGATTATCAATAAAAAATAGATAAGCGGTTGTATTTGAAGATGATCGTACTGTGCTACCGGCTGTTAGTCATTTACAAATATTTATTTACGAAAGTAAACGACTATATACCGGCTTGCGGATGTGGTGCTGTTCATATTTGTGCTGCTACGGCAGTTGAGCTACTGCCATTTTCTTATGCTGAAAACAAATCTTTATGAATGCGATTAAAAACAAAGTACAACTGATCGGGTTCCTGGGACAGGTGCCGGACGTAAAAACGATCGGTGACGGTAAAAAAGTGGCCCACCTGAGCGTGGCTACCAACGAGACCTACAAGAATGCGAAAGGTGAGAGGGTCACAGAAACACAATGGCATACCGTGATAGCCTGGGGTAAGTTGGCAGAGATCGCCGAGAAATATCTCTTAAAAGGAACCGAAGTGGCCATTGAAGGCAAACTCATCAACCGTAACTATACAGACAAACAGGGGGTGAAAAGATATGTAACAGAAGTGCAGGCCAATGAATTGCTGATCCTTACCAAAAAAGCATAAGGACACCTGGGGCCAGAACACGGGTATAGGGAAAGTTCGATATGGCTAAAGGAGTATCTTTGCTGCTTTATGAGTACAAAACCTACCCTGCATACAGTTCTTTCCCCACGTTTATTGGACCTGTATGATGTTAGCGACAGTATTGTGGTGGTTATCGATGTTTTCCGTGCTACCTCCACCATTGCCACGGCCCTGTACAACGGTGCCGAAAAAGTGATACCGGTGGATTCCGTTGACCAGTGCATAGAGATCGGCAAGAGAACCGGGGGGATCACTGCAGGAGAACGGGACGGCAAAGTGATACCGGGTCTGTCTTACGGCAATTCTCCCGCTGAATACCCGCGGTCCTTTATCGAGGGCAAAACCCTGGTGCTGACCACCACCAACGGTACCAAACTGCTGCATATGGCATTGAACAAAGGGGCGGCAGAAGTTGTGACCGGCTCCTTCCCCAATATTTCGGCGGTATGCCGGTTCCTGGCATCACAGCAAAAGAATGTATTCCTGGGTTGTTCAGCCTGGAAAGACCGCTTTAACCTGGAAGACGCTTTGTTTGCCGGCGCCATCATCCACGAGGTCAAAGACCAGTTCACCATTCATTGCGACAGCAGCCTGATGGCTGCCGACATGTATGAGATGCACCGCGATAATATGAACAGTTTCATCCGCCGCACCACCCATTGGCACAGGCTGGCTTCTTATGGTCTCGAAAAAGACCTGGAATATTGCGTCAGCAGGGATGTGGCCAATATCTTGCCCATCTACAGGAATGGAGACCTGGTGGTTGAGAAGGTCTAAACCCTTGATCTGTATGGGTGATCGAGGGTAGTTCCTGTTAACAAAAGATTACCAGTTTTCCCCCTTATCTGTTAACAAACCTGTTATCGGAACAGATTTCTTTTATTTCTCTTCGCAAAGCCAGTTCCTTTCCTTTACTTTTGCAAATTGCCCTTTTCAAAACCTGGTCCGGTGGCTGTTGTTTGAAAAATGTGTTTGTTCTGCAACCACCCCGATGCCGGAAAGCAAATCATTCACAGAACATGGCGTTACCTTACCTGATCAAACATATCTATAACAGTGGCACAGAGGAAGTGATCCGCCGTGGTAAAAAGATCCATGCCTTGGGTAATGTGGAACTGATAGAGTATGATGACCTGATGGCTTCTGTGATCTTCCGCGTGAAGGATGATGGATATTCCACTTTTTATAAAGTGCATATCAACCAATTCAAAGATCCCAAAACCCTATCGCTCCGGTGCAGCTGTCCCTATAACCTTTCTGAAATATGCCGGCATAAGGCCGGGGCTTTGTTTCACCTGCAGGACCTGCTGGACAAGAACCTGCTGGGCGATAAGGAGACCGTATACGACCAACGGCATACGGTTGTAAAAATGAAACAACTGGAGCTGAAACTGATCCGCATGTTATCGGCACAGGAAAATTTTGAAGCAGCTGAAAATTACCTGCGCAGCAGCCGGAGTAATATCCAGGAAGCCAAAGATGAACGTGTGCTGGCCGAACTGGAGTATGAAGGTGAGCAGTTCAAGGTCCTGATCCAGAAGAACGAGGAAAGGAACTTTGATACCAGCTGTACCTGCCAGAGCGATACGGACCATCCTCTTTGCCTGCATAAGGCCATCGTGTTGCTGCAGTTACTGCATAATTACGGGCCTAATTATTTTGACAGTATCCGCAACTGGGACAAAGAAAAGAATAAACTCCTGGCCCTCTATGGTTATTCGCTGAGTGATGACCTGAAGGGGAAATTCGAATTCACCTATACAGACGGTAAACCTTTTTTGCGGGTACTCGACAGTTCGATCAAAAGGGTATCGAATCTTGCTGTGCCTGAACAAAGACCCCGGCAGGCGGAACCTGAACCGGCTCCTGCTGCCATTGCAGCTGCAACCGTTGTTGAAGAGGAAGCCGCTAAAACATCCCTGAAACTCGGAGTGGTGATCACTGTCAACGAACAGCAATACCCATATGTACAACTGGAAGCTGTGCAGGGGGAAGCTGATGAAGAACTTACCCGATACATCAGTAAAACAGTAAAACTGGACCTTGCCAAATTCATCAATACAGAAGTGTTCAGTGAAGATGACAAGATGCTGCTGCAGCAATTGCGCAAACTGATGCCCGCAGAAGTGAGCCGGTACCTGAACCGGAACTCCCCCTTCAGCGGTATCTGGGAAAACATCATTCAGCAGCATGACGATGAATTGCCCGAAGAAACGCGGCACCTGATCAACGAATTCCTGCATCCCAAACTCAAAAAGATATTTACCGATCTGGCAGATAGCAGGTTCGTGTTTTACCTGCCAGCCCGGAAGTCCTTCACTACGGGCAATCTGAAACAGGCCGAACTGATGCAGCAATTCATCAGCCCCGAATTCGAGGTGAATTATACGAATGGCAGATACGAAGTGGATTGCCGTGTGAAATTACCTCTTGCAGACCTGAACATTTCGGATAATGAGAGTGAATCAGCCCTGCTGTTCCAGTACCACGACCAGTTTTTTACCTGGCAGCGTGCGGAAGATATCAACCTGGTTGAGAAATTCCTGCCCGCGGGAAAGATTAGCATAGCGGCCGAAGACTGGGCGGTGCAACTGCAGCAGTTCATACTGCCGTTGTCAAAAGAATACAACGTACATTTCACCAATGTGCAGAAAGAGGAAGTGAAGGATTGTAAGCCCGAAGTGAAAGTGTTATTGAAGGAGAAAGGCGAATACCTGCTTTTTCAGCCGGTATTCAATTACAGGGGGTATGATGTACGACCTGCCGATAAGGAAAAGATCATCCTGCCGGTTGCCGATAAGTTGCTGGTGATACAGCGAAACCTGGACGTTGAAAAAGAGTTTGTACAGAAGATAGAATCCCTCCATTCCGGTTTTATCCGTCCGGTAGAAGGGAATGTGCTGGCTTTAAAGGGTACGGATGTGTTGCGCAACAACTGGTTTTTCCTGTTTGCGGACGCGGTGAAGGAGATGAATATTCCTGTATTCGGCTTTGAAGCGTTGAAAAATTTCCGTTTCAATACGGCCAAACCTTCTACCAAGATCTTCATCAGCAGCAATACCGACTGGTTCGATGCCAAAGTGGAGATCTTGTTCGGCGAACAGAAGGTAACCGTGGACGAGGTGAAAAAAGCCCTCACCAACAAACAGCAGTTTGTTCAGCTGCAGGATGGTACGCTGGGGATCTTACCGGAAGAATGGATCAAGAAATATTCGCTGCTGTTCCGTGTGGGTGATGGCAAGTCGGGTAATATGAAACTGAGCAAGTATCACTTCAGTGTGATCGAAGAATTGTACCTGCAGCGTGACGAGGAAGAACTGTTCTTTCAACTGGAAGAAAAATATGAACGCCTGAAGGACAATCATTCCATCAAACCCGTACCGGCGCCCGCACACCTGAAATCGGTGTTGCGTCCTTACCAGGAAAGCGGCTTTCAATGGTTGAATTACCTGCGCGAAGTGCAGTGGGGTGGGATCCTGGCCGATGATATGGGATTGGGTAAGACCATACAGGCATTGAGTTTTCTCCATCACCTGAAGGAGGAGAACGGAAGTCTGAAAGCATTGGTGGTTTGTCCAACCACGCTCATGTTCAACTGGCAGAACGAGATCCGGAAATTCACACCGAACCTCACATTTTCCATACACCATGGGGGAGGTCGTTCCAAAGAGAACCTGGCCGATCCGGCGATCGATGTGATCATTACCACTTATGGCACCCTCAGGAGCGATATCAAACAGTTTGTGGATGTGGCTTTTGACTATGTGATCCTCGATGAAAGCCAGGCCATCAAAAATCCGAGCAGTAAGGTGACCAAGGCGGCCGGATTGCTGAAAGCCAGGAACCGTCTGTGTTTGAGCGGTACGCCTTTGCAGAATAACACATTCGATATTTTTGCGCAGATGAATTTCCTGAATCCCGGCATGCTGGGCAGCGTTGAATTCTTCAAACAGGAATTCTCTGTGCCGATTGACAAGTTTGGAGAGAAAGAACAGAAAGATCACCTGCGTAAATTATTGTACCCCTTTATCTTACGCCGTACCAAAGAACAGGTGGCCAAAGACCTTCCCGAAAAGCAGGAAATGGTGTTGTTCTGCGAGATGGGCGATGAGCAGCGTAAGATCTATGATGCCTACCGGAATGATTACCGTGACAAGATCCTGGGAGTTGTTGAGAACCAGGGGATCCAGAAATCACAGCTCACCATTTTGCAGGGGCTGATGAAACTGCGACAGATCTGCGACAGTCCAGCCATTGTAAAAGAAGAAGAACGGTTCCCGAACGTATCGGTAAAACTGGAAGAGATCGGCCGTGAGATCACCGAAAACATCAGTAACCACAAAGCATTGGTCTTCTCGCAGTTCCTGGGTATGTTGGCGCTCATCAAGGAGAAGATGAAAGAGCTGGGGGTGGATTATGAATATTTTGATGGCAGCAGCACAGTGGCCGAAAGGGAAAGGTCGATCCATCGGTTCCAGAACGATGAGAATTGCCGCGTGTTCCTGATCTCGCTGAAGGCCGGAGGTGTAGGTTTGAACCTGACGGCGGCAGACTATGTATACATTGTGGATCCCTGGTGGAACCCAGCCGTTGAGCAACAGGCCATCGACCGTACGCATCGTATCGGCCAGACCAAGAATATTTTTGCTTACCGGATGATCTGTACAGATACCGTAGAGGATAAGATATTAAAACTGCAGGAGCGCAAACGTAACCTTGCCAAAGACCTGATCACCGATGACGAAGGATTTGTGAAGACGCTGACAAAAGAAGATGTGGAATACCTGTTCAGTTAAACAGGCTCCTGTTAGTACAGTAATTGATAGCAATATGACCTATAAAACAAAGCAGCCTGATACCAGGCTGCTTTGTTTTATAGGCTTCCCTGAATTCAGAGACAGGGAATTGCTACTGCTTATTTTTTCATTTCTGCTGCTGCGATCATTTTTTCAGGATCTTTCTGGAAAGCTTCTTTACATTCCTTGGAGCAGAAACCCAGTACCTTCTCTTTGTAATGTGCAGTATCGTGTATGCCGGCACTTACAGGCATACCGCAGCTGGGATCTTTCTGGTTGTCCACCAGCAGGTGTTCCAGTGCATTACTGGCAGTATCTGTTACCTGCATGGCAGCTACACTGTCGGCGGCAGGTTTCTCTTCTGTTTTAGCCGGCTCAGACTGGCAGGCTACTGCCAACAGGCATACGGTCAATAACATCATGAAAGAAGCATACAGGGCATTTGTTTTTTTCATATGATCGTGTTTTAGTAATGACTTCTGTGATCTGATCTTTTACATATTCCCACTTGCACATTCCAAATCTGCTGTCTCTCAAGAATATGAAAATACCTGGTTTTGTCTGCATAGCAGCGATGCAGTTTTCTGCAGACTTTACGGCAAATTTCTATCGCAGCAAATTTAGCGATTCGTTTCTGTGTTTTGTATGTCTTTTTCCGGGGTGCCAGAAACTCTTTACAGGGCTTTTTCGGTGAAAACAGCTTTATTCAGGCTTAACTCCAATCCCCGGATTACCCTACCTATCGCATAGAAGTTTTCACCGATTTTGTATCGCCAATACCCAACTATCACAGTAGTTTTCCGTTAGTCTTGATTGTCTGAAATAGCTGATTACGGAGAACGATATTTGTTTTCTGTATTATACCTCAAAATTTATGCGCAAAATTGCTGTTTTTATAGCCCTTATTTTTTTGTCTGCCACCGTATCGGCCCAAAACTCCGGTTCGGTAAAGGGCAGGTTGATCGACTCGCTCAATAAACAATCATTGAAAGATGCTTCTGTGACCATACTGGATGCCCGTGATTCCACCCTGGAAGTGTTCACCCTTGCCAAAGAGGACGGCAGTTTTTCTTTGTTGAACATTCCTTTTGGCGAGATGATCCTGCAGGTGAAATTCCAGGGATATGAGCCTTACGCCAAAAAGATCATTTTCTCTGCCACCAATGCTGTTGTTAACCTGGGGAATATTTACCTGAGAACGGCGGCCAACGACCTGGGTAATGTGACCGTTACGGAATCGGTGGTGCGTATGAGAAAGGATACCCTGGAAGTGAGTGCCTCTGCTTTCAAGACCAAACCCAATGCCGTTGCAGAGGATCTGCTGAAAAAGATCCCGGGCATGGAAGTTGCCAAAGATGGTTCCATTAAGTCGCAGGGCGAAACCGTGCAACGGGTACTGGTGGATGGCAAACGGTTCTTTGGGGATGATCCTAAAATGGCCACCCGGAACCTTCCGCCTGACGTGATCGACAAGATCCAGGTGTTCGATGACCAGAGCGATCAGGCGAAATTCAGTGGTTTTGATGATGGCAACCGCATCAAGACCATCAATATCACCACCAAAAAGGACAAGAAAAAAGGATTGTTCGGGAAAGCGGTGGCGGGTATTGGTACGGATGGCAGGTATGATGAAAGCTTTAATTTCACCCGGATCAATGGCGACAGGCAGCTGACCTTCCTGGGCCAGGCCAACAATATCAACAAACAGAATTTCAGCCAGAACAATATTGGTGGAGGCAGTGGTCGCGGCGGATTTGGCGGTGGCGGATTCGGTGGTGGTGGCGGAGGTAATTCCAGTAATGGCATCACTTCTGTATTAGCCGGCGGATTGAACTACCGTGATGCCTGGAGCCCTAAAGTGGATGCTTACGGAAGTTATTTTTATAACACATCAAAAGTGAAGACCGGCCAAAACAGCCTGGTGGAAAATATCCTGAATTCAGATTCATCTAACTATAACGCATCCAACTCTGCTGCGGAAACAAAGTCTGAGAACCACAGTTTCACTTTTAACATTGAAGACCGGATCGATTCGATGAACTCATTGATCTTTCGTCCCAATTTCCGGTTACAGAGCAGTAACCCTGTATCAAGTTCTGAAACGGTAACGACAGGCGGTAAGAACAATACGCCTATTTACAGATCATCCAGCAGGACTTCCAGCTATAACAGCGGGTATAATGTGAACGGGTCCAATCTTACCCTGCGTCATCGTTTCGCCAAACGCGGACGTACCGTATCGCTTGATATGAACTTTTCAGCCAGTGAGAACAATGGCGATGGACTTATTTATTCCGTCAACTCTTATTACAAACCATTTGTCAAGAGCGATACCATCAACCAGCATTATGTAGATTCATCCCGTTCCATAAGTTTCAATCCTACCCTGTCATTTACGGAGCCACTCAGCAAAAACCAGATGATCGAGCTGCGGTATTCCTATAATTACAGCAACAGTAACAGTACCAATGCATCGTATAACTTTGATAATGCTTCAGGCAAGTTCAGTAAGTTCGACAGCCTGTTCAGCAATTCATACAAATACACCAATACATCGAGTACGGCTAACCTGAGCTGGCGCCTGCAGCAAACGAAATTCAGCCTGAACATAGGGTCCGGCCTCCAGTTCACGAATATCAACAGCACCAATACCACTAAAAATGTGGTGGTGAAGAGAGACTTTGTGAATTTTACACCTAACCTGTTCTTTACGTATAATTTTTCGCGTACCAGGAGCCTGCGGGTATTTTACCGGGGTAATACAGGCCAACCCAGTACCAACCAGTTGCAGCCGGTCAGGACCACGGCGGACTCCATCAATTTCCAGGTGGGAAACCCGAACCTGACGCCTTCGTTCAATAACAATATCCGGATCCTGTTCAATTCATTTGATCCGTTCACACAAAAGCTGGTGCTGGCAACGATCAGCGGATCGATCACCGGAAACGATATCGTGAGTTCCATCACCCAGAATCCCAACGGTGGTAAGACCACCACTTATGTGAACCTGGGAAGCACGTATAACCTCTCTGGATATTTTATGTATGGATTCCCGATCAAACATCCCAAATCGAACCTGAACCTTCAGACAGATATCCGGTATGCCAGCGGGCAGTCGCTGCTGAACAATGTGCGGAACCAGACCCGAAGCACTACGATCACCGAAACGGTGAAGTGGACCACAAACCTGAAAAATAATTTTGATATGAACCTGAGCGCTTCCTACGGCATCAACCCGATCAGGAACTCGCTCTCTACCAGTCAGAACACCAATTATACCACCGCCAGTCTTGCGGCCGACTTCACGCTGTACTCCAACAATGGATGGATACTGGCCAGCGACTTTGATTATACCCATTACGGCAATCGTCCGGCAGGTTATAATACAACTGTGTTCCTGATCACGCCTTCCATTGCCAAACAGTTCCTGAAGAACAAAGCGGGTGAACTGCGTTTGAGCTGTTTTGACGTGTTGGGCCAGAACAAAGCGGTCAGCTCTTCGGCAACCGCCAACCAGATCGTCAACAGCATCTCTAATACGCTGACCCGATATTTCATGCTCACTTTCACCTATAACCTGCGTTCCTTCGGTGCACAGCCGCAGCAGCGCGGCCAGATGATGCGCGGCATGTTCCCTGACGGAAGGATGGGAGGTGGTATGATGATGGGTGGCGGCAATTTCGGAGGTAACCGCAGGGGCGGTAACTAACGTTCAATAGTTTTTAGCAGACTCAAACACTCCATATATAGAAGTTTCCTGCCGCCCGGATCACCGGGCGGCCTTTTTTGCTGTAGCCGGGCCTTAACCAAACTTTTGGAAAAAAAATGGCCCTCATAATTCAAACTGTTATACTTTTACAAAAATTTTTAAAAGGATTTTAGACACCTATCAGTGAAACAGCCTTTTATACATATTAATCTCTCCCCGGTAGTTACTGCCACCGAGCTCATGGCCCCGGCAACTCTCCCGTGTAACTCCCTCCCGCGACCACGACGTGGTTGCTGATAGGACGAGCAACTGGCACTTGCCCCTATCAGTGGAATTTCTCCCGGAATTGGATCTACAAACACTGCAGGTGTTTTCTTTTTCACTCTATTAATCAGTACAAGTTGGAAGATAATATTATTGTTCGTGTAGCGAACGGTGGCGACACCCATTACGCACAGACCATAACAGACGAGATGGAGTCCTCGGCCAAGGCTCGTGGAACCGGTATTGCCAAACGAAGCCCGGAATACGTTGCCAGGAAGATGGAAGAAGGCAAAGCAGTGATCGCCGTACTGCCCGATGGTACCTGGGTGGGCTTCTGTTACATCGAAGTTTGGGGACATGAGCAATTTGTGGCCAACAGCGGACTGATCGTGGCACCTGCCTTCCGTAAAAGCGGGACCGCCAAAAGGATCAAACAGACCATATTCAATCTTTCCCGGCAGAAATATCCCAACGCAAAAATATTCGGATTAACTACCGGTCTTGCGGTGATGAAGATCAACAGCGACCTGGGTTATGAACCAGTTACATACAGCGAGCTGACCGATGACGAAGAGTTCTGGGCAGGTTGTAAAAGCTGCGTGAACTATGATATTCTCATGAGCAAAGGCCGGAAGAACTGTTTGTGCACTGCCATGTTATACGATCCTGCAGATCATTATGAACCAACGGAAACGTCGGAAGAATTCAAGCAGAACTCAAAATTATACGAACGTTTCATGAAGATCAAACAAAGCAAACTGCTGCGTTTGTTCCGTAAAAAAGAAACAGGCAGTGGTACCGGCGTAGGCAACAAACCCAGGTCCATCTTTCAGCAATTTTTTAACCTGTAGCACTGTTTGCTGCAGGAAAAACAATAGTCAGATCACAGAAAATACAGCAAGCAATGAAAACCGAAACAGCAAGCAACACCACATTACAGAATGGCGACCAGGTAGTACTGGGTTTCAGTGGCGGATTGGACACTTCTTTTTGTGTAAAATACCTTACAGAAGATAAAGGATACGAAGTACACAGTGTGATCGTCAATACGGGTGGTTTTAGTGATGAGGAGCTGGCCCAGATCGAAAAACATGCCTATGCACTGGGTGTAAAAACACATACCACGGTGAATGCGGTGAAGAGTTATTATGACAGCATCATCAAATACCTGATCTACGGGAATGTACTGAAGAACAATACATATCCCCTGAGCGTCAGTGCCGAGCGTTTAAGCCAGGCCCTGCACATTGCCGAACACGCCAAAAAGCTGAATGCGAAAGCCGTGGTGCATGGAAGTACCGGCGCTGGTAACGACCAGGTTCGTTTTGATATGATCTTTAATATCATGATCCCGGGAGTGGAGATCATTACCCCGATCCGTGATATGAAACTGAGCCGAGAGGCAGAGATCGAATACCTGAAAGGAAAGGGCGTGACCATGAATTTTGAAAAAGCGGCCTATTCGATCAACAAAGGATTATGGGGAACCAGTGTGGGTGGAAAAGAAACACTCCAGTCAAAAGGCATCCTGCCCGAATCTGCCTGGCCTACACAGGTTACTAAGACCGGCGAGGAAGAAGTGAAGCTGCATTTTGAGAAAGGGGAACTGACAGCTGTTAACGATACAAAATTCGATCACCCCTCACAAGCCATACAATTCCTGCAGACGATCGCTGGTCCTTATGGTTTGGGACGTGATATCCATGTAGGTGATACCATCATTGGTATCAAAGGCCGCGTAGGATTTGAAGCAGCTGCACCGATGGTGATTCTGAAAGCGCACCATGCTCTGGAAAAACATGTATTAACCAAATGGCAGTTGGGTTGGAAAGACCAGCTGGCACAGTTCTACGGCAACTGGCTGCATGAAGGCCAGATCCTCGATCCTGTAATGCGTGATATTGAAGCCTACCTGCAAAGTTCACAGGCTCATGTTACCGGTGATGTATTTGTGCAGCTACTGCCTTACCGTTTCCAGGTGATCGGTATCGAATCCAGGTATGACCTGATGAGCAGTAAGTTTGGCAAGTATGGCGAAATGAACAGTGGTTGGACAGGCGATGATGTAAGAGGTTTCTCCAAGATCTTCGGTAATCAGACAGGCATCTACCATCATATCACCGAATCGAATAAATGAGTGTGAAAGTTTCCATACAGGCACCTCTTGCACACTACCAGTGGGGCGATGGTTGTGATGGATGGAACTTTGTGGAGGGATCCACACTTTCTGTAAAGCAGGAAAGAATGCCTGCCGGCACCAGTGAGGTGTTGCACTATCATCAATATGCGCAACAGTTCTTCTTCATACTGAAAGGAAGTGCCATGTTCGAGATAGAGGATGAAAGTATCATTGTGAACGAAATGGAAGGCATTCATATCCCGGCAGGAAAGCAGCATCGCATCATCAATCATACAACATCGGCCGTTGAATTTATCCTCTCGTCGCAACCATCAACTGCCGGCGACAGGATCAACCTATAAATTATGAAACAAGTAAAAGCAGGTATCGTTGGCGGAGCAGGATATACCGGTGGAGAGATGATCAGGTTACTGATCAATCATCTTGATGTGGAACTCTCTTTTGTACACAGCACCAGCAATGCGGGAAATGCAGTAAGTAAAGTACATGCGGATCTGATCGGTGAAACGGGCATTGTCTTTACAGACACTTTAAGGCAGGATATTGATGTGCTGTTCCTTTGTGTAGGACATGGTGATGCCAGAAAATTTCTGACAGATAATGAGGTTGCTGCCCATATCAAGGTGATCGACCTGTCGCAGGATTTTCGTCTGTCCGGTAAATCAGCGATCGGTGACAGGAGTTTTGTTTATGGGTTGCCTGAACTGAACAAGGCGGCTATCCAGGCTGCAGCCAATATCGCTAATCCCGGATGTTTTGCCACTGCTATTCAGTTGGGTCTGTTGCCATTGGCCAAAGCAGGTGTGTTGGGGGATGTGTATACAACGGGGATCACGGGTTCTACCGGGGCGGGCCAGGGTTTGAGCAGTACTTCGCATTTCAGCTGGCGGGCCAATAATATACAGGCATACAAATCATTACAACACCAGCACATCAATGAGATTCACCAGAGCCTGCAGCAACTGCAGGGTAATGATGGCATGTATGTGAACTTTGTGCCCTGGCGGGGAGACTTTACCCGTGGTATCTATATCAGTTCCGTGATCGACTGCGGATTGCCTGCGGAAGAGATCAAGCAGTTATACAGATCCTATTACCAGGAGCATGCATTCACACATGTGAGCGATGGTATGATCGACCTGAAACAGGTAGTGAATACCAACAAGTGCCTGCTGCATGTAGAAAAGCAGGGAACCAAGATCGTAGTGCATTCGGCCATCGATAACCTGTTGAAAGGCGCCAGCGGACAGGCGGTACAGAATATGAACCTGATCTTTGGTCTTGAGGAGACAGCAGGTTTAAGATTGAAGGCAAATTATTTTTAGCCGTTTTTTTCAAAAAAAGAAGCTACAATCAACTAGTTGGAACCATTAAGCTGATTGTTGTTTTATAAAGAATAGAAATATGAAATTATTTGATGTTTATCCGCTTAATAATATCACCATCACAAGTGCCCAAGGCTCCTATGTATGGGATCAGGAAGGCGTACAATACTTGGATATGTATGGTGGGCATGCTGTGATCAGCATTGGCCATACTCACCCACACTGGGTAAAACGGATCGAAGTACAACTGGAGAAGATCGCTTTTTATTCCAATTCAGTGGTAATTCCTATCCAGAAGGAGCTGGCTGACAAGTTGGGCCGTTTGAGTGGTAAAGAGGATTATCAACTGTTCCTCTGTAACAGTGGCGCAGAAGCCAACGAGAATGCACTTAAGCTGGCATCATTTTATAACGGACGCAAAAAGATCATCGCTTTCCGGAAGTCTTTTCATGGAAGGACATCATTAGCGGTGGCTGCAACGGACAATCCTGCGATCGTTGCGCCGGTGAATGAAACGGATAATGTGATTTTTCTACCCTTTAATGATGAGGCCGCACTTAAAGCCTGTTTTGCAGAATATGGCAAAGAGATCTCTTCGGTGATCATTGAAGGCATACAGGGTGTGGGTGGTATCAATATCGCCAACGAATCTTTCCTGCAATTGATCAGGAGCCTCTGCGATGAACATGGAGCGGTATATATAGCAGACAGCGTACAATGCGGTTATGGAAGAAGCGGCCGTTTCTTTGCGCATGATTTTGCGGGCGTGAATGCAGACATTTACACAATGGCCAAGGGTATGGGAAATGGATTTCCTGTAGCCGGGATCCTCATTGCACCGAAAATTCAACCCAAACATGGAATGCTGGGTACCACATTCGGTGGCAACCAACTGGCTTGTGCTGCTGCACTGGCGGTGTTGGAAGTGATGGAGGAGGAAAAGCTGATTGAAAACGCCAAAACTAACGGCGAATACCTTATAGAGCAATTGAAAGCCATTCCCGAATTAAAGAATGTTCGTGGCCGTGGATTGATGATCGGATTTGACCTGCCGGAGGAAATGAAGGACCTGAAAAAGAAACTGCTTTTTGATTTCAAAGTGTTCACAGGAGAAGCAAAACCCAATGTGATCAGGTTATTACCTTCCCTGGCTTTATCCAAAAAACAGATAGACGAGTTCCTGGCATCACTTACAGAAGCGATAGATGAGCTGAAGAGCGGGCAGAACGCTTAAGTGAGTGACACAACGAAGCAGCATAGCAGTACAAAAGTTGATAACCATAAAATTCCCTTTCGGGTAGTAGATGAAAAAGTTCATTTCTGTCAAAGACGTAACCGACATCAATGCGCTGGTAGCAAAGGCGCTGGCGTATAAGGCCAATCCGTTGGCCGACAGGGATCTCGGTGCTGACAAACGAATCGGTCTGTTGTTTCTGAACCCCAGTCTACGTACCCGCTTAAGTACACAGATAGCGGCCAAGAACCTCGGAATGGAAGCAGTGGTATTCAACGTGGATAAAGAAGGCTGGGCACTTGAGTTTGAGGAAGGCGCTATCATGAGCGGTAATACTGTGGAACATGTGAAAGATGCCGCACCGATCCTGGGACAGTATTTCGATATTCTTTGTATCAGAACGTTCCCTTCGTTAAAGAACCGGGAAGATGATTACAGCGAAATGTACATTAACCAGTTCATCAGGTATGCAGGGGTTCCTGTGGTAAGCCTCGAAAGCGCTACCCTGCACCCACTGCAATCATTAACTGATATCATCACTATAACAGAATCGCTGAAGAAAGAGCCGGCAGGCGGTACCCGAAAACCTAAAGTGGTACTTACCTGGGCGCCACACGTAAAACCCCTGCCGCAATGTGTTGCCAATAGCTTTGCACAGTGGGTCAATGCCTGGGGCGAAGCGGATTTTGTGATCACACACCCACAGGATTATGAACTGGCTGAAGAGTTCACCAAAGGGGCCACCATCACGCATGACCAGGACGAAGTCCTGAAGGATGCGGATTTTGTGTATGTGAAAAACTGGAGTACCTACAACGATTACGGCAAGATCTATGAGAATGACCCGGGTTGGATGCTCACCGAAGAAAAATTGAAAATGACACGCAATGCGAAAGTGATGCATTGTTTACCGGTAAGAAGGAATGTGGAACTCAGTGATGAGGTATTGGACAGCACGCATAGCCTCGTAACCAGGCAGGCTGGTAACAGGGTATGGGCAGCACAGGCGGTATTATCAGAAATATTGACAGCAACAGGAAAATAAATAACGTGGAACCCGTATATATCATAAAGGTCGGTGGCAATATCATTGATGATGGAACGAAACTTTCTTCATTTCTTCAGTCGTTTGCTGCGGTCGCGGGAAAAAAGATACTGGTGCATGGAGGTGGTAAACTGGCCACCCGTTTGGCCGACCAGATGGGCATACAGCAACAGATGGTGGATGGACGGCGTATCACCGATGCCGAAACACTGAAGATCGTAACCATGGTATATGCCGGGTACATCAATAAAAATATTGTGGCCCAATTGCAGGCACATGGGTGTAATGCCATCGGCCTTACAGGAGCAGATGGCAACCTGCTGCTGGCCCATAAAAGAACACATGCCACCATTGATTATGGTTTTGTAGGTGATGTGGATGCCGTAAATACTGGCCTGGTAAAATCATTACTTGATCAGAATATTTCCATTGTGGCTGCTCCCATCACTCACAATGCAAAGGGAGATCTGCTGAATACCAATGCAGACACCATTGCCCAGGAACTGGCCACTTCGCTGGCCCACCTATACCAGGTATCGCTGATCTATTCCTTCGAGAAAGCTGGCGTATTACTGGATGTGAATGATGAAAATTCAGTGATCCCTGAAATGGGTCCTGCTTATTATAGAGAACTAAAACAACAACAATTAATATTTGCCGGGATGATACCTAAGCTGGACAATGCTTTTGCAGCATTGACAAAAGGCGTGAACAAAGTGATCATCGGTAAGGCAGAACAATTACCTGGACTGATTGCCGGCAGTGCAGGGACAACCATTCGCTATGAATGACCAACAACATATACTAACAGGCAAAGCGGTTGAACTATTACAGCAATTGATCGCAACCCCTTCTTTCAGTAAAGAAGAAAACGAGACAGCCACCATCCTGGAGAATTTCCTCCAGCAGCATGGGGTAAGTACCCAGCGTTACCTGAACAACGTTTGGGCTAAGAACAAATACTTTGAAGCAGGAAAACCGTGTCTCTTACTTAATTCACATCACGATACGGTCAAACCTAATAAAGCATATACCCTTGACCCATTTGCACCGGTCATCAAAGATGGTAAATTATACGGCCTTGGCAGTAACGATGCGGGCGGATGCCTGGTGTCATTGCTTTCTGTGTTCCTGTATTTTTATGAAGCCCGGGATCTGAAATACAACCTCATTTTTGCAGCAACGGCCGAAGAAGAGATATCCGGCCGGAATGGTATTGAAGCATTATTGCAGTACCTGCCGGAAATTGAATGTGGCATTGTGGGAGAGCCCACTTTGATGGATATGGCCATTGCAGAGCGTGGATTACTTGTTCTGGATGTAACTGCCACTGGCAGAGCGGGTCATGCGGCCCGTGAAGAAGGAGAGAACGCTTTGTACAAGGCCCTGCCCGATATTGAATGGTTCCGGAATTTTACTTTTGAAAAGGTATCTTCATTATTGGGTAAGGTAAAAATGTCTGTGACCGTGATCGAAACGGAGAACAAGGCACACAATGTGGTCCCTTCGTCCTGCCGTTTCGTGGTAGATGTGCGTGTGAATGAATTGTATACATTCGAAGAGGTGTTGTCGATCATCAGAGAAAACGTGAAAAGCGAAGTGGTACCGAGAAGCCTCCGTATGCGATCCACTTCCATCCCGATGGAACATCCGCTGGTACAATCCGGTATCCGGCTGGGTCGTTCCTATTATGGATCACCTACTACGAGCGACAAAGCCCTGATGCCTTTCCAGACCCTGAAAATGGGTCCTGGTGACAGTGCACGCAGCCATACAGCAGATGAATTTATTTTTGTGGACGAAATACAAAAAGGTATAGACCTCTACATTCAACTATTAAAGCAAGTGTTATGAAACTGTGGAGCAAAGACAACACAGATACCTCCCGGCTGGTGGAAAAATTCACAGTAGGAAGGGATAAGGAATTCGATCTCCTGCTGGCACCTTTTGATGTGCTGGGGTCCATTGCACATGCGAAAATGCTCGCCAGTGTAGGATTGCTTACCAATGAAGAGGCTGAACAACTGATTGCTGAGTTAAGGAACATCTACCAGCTTATCGGAAAGGGGCAATTCACTATTGAGGAAGGGATAGAAGATGTGCATTCGCAGGTAGAGTTGTTACTTACACAAAAACTGGGCGATACCGGTAAAAAGATCCACTCGGCCCGAAGCCGGAACGACCAGGTGCTGGTTGATGTGAAACTTTTTCTTCGCAACGAGATTGAGGAACTGGTAAACGAAGTGCAGCCAGTGTTTCAGCTGTTACAGCAGCAAAGCGAACGATTCAGGAACCATCTTTTTCCCGGCTATACGCATTTACAGCTGGCCATGCCCTCATCTTTCGGATTATGGTTTGGCGCATATGCCGAAAGCCTGGTTGACGATATGATCACCCTGCAGGCTGCTTACCAGGTGGTGAACAAGAATCCGCTGGGTTCTGCTGCCGGATATGGCTCCTCATTCCCCATTGATAGAACCATGACCACCCGATTGCTCGGTTTTGCCAACTTGAATTATAATGTGGTATATGCGCAAATGGGCCGCGGGAAAACGGAACGAATTACCGCCATGGCGCTGGCTAACCTGGCCGATACTTTGTCGCGGCTGAGCATGGATGCCTGTTTATACCTGAACCAGAACTTTGATTTTATCAGCTTCCCGGCTTCACTCACAACCGGTTCCAGTATCATGCCGCACAAAAAGAATCCTGATGTGTTTGAGCTGGTTCGTTCCCACTGCAACCGGCTGAAAGCATTGCCTAATGAAGTGCTCATGATGACAAGCAACCTGCCTTCGGGCTACCATCGCGATCTGCAGTTGCTGAAGGAACACCTGTTTCCTGCCTTTCAGACATTGAAAGATTGCCTGAGCATGGTGAGCCTGATGTTATCCAATATCAGTGTCAAAGAGAATATTCTGGCCGATGAAAAATACAAATATGTGTTCAGCGTAGAAGAGGTGAACAAACTGGTTCTGCAGGGAGTTCCCTTCCGCGATGCCTACAAACAGGTAGGTATGGCCATTGAAGAGGGCAGGTTCACTTATACCACTGAGGTAAAACATGTGCACGAAGGCAGTATCGGTAATCTCTGTAACGATAAGGTAGAAGAAATGATGCAACAGACCCTGACCCGGTTCGATTTCCAGAAAGTACATGCCGCTATCAGGGACCTGGCAGGATAACCGTTTTCCTGGACAAAAGAAGGGCGCAGTTGGGTTTAAGATAATTTACGTTTCTTTGACCTTCACAAAAACAACAACATGAAGCGATCGTTTCTCGTTTTTACCTGTTTACTGCTGGTTATGGCAGGATTTTCGCAGGCAAAAAAAACTACTGTCAGCAAGCCGGCAACAAAACCAGCTGCAAAGAAAACAGTGTCACCCAATCTGTTTAAGAACAACCTGGACAGTACCAGTTATGCGTTGGGTGTCCGTATTGCGCAGAGTCTGAAAGCACAGGGTTTTGATAATGTGAATATGGCACTTTTCCAGAAGGGCCTGACCGATCAAAAGATAAATAAAGCTGTGTTGCTGGATGATGCGGCCATACAACAATGTTTTACCCGTTTCCAGCAAACGGCCAGCGAAGAAAAAGCGACTGCTGCTAAAAAAGAAGGGCAGGCATTCCTGGCTCAGAATGGCAAACGTGCCGGTGTGGTGACCTTGCCCAGCGGCCTGCAATACGAAGTACTGAAAGCAGGAACAGACAATACCAAACCTACATTGGCCAGTAAGGTAAAATGCCATTATACCGGAACCCTGATCAATGGTACCAAATTCGATAGCTCGGTAGACAGGGGAGAACCGATCACTTTCCCACTGGCCAATGTGATCCGTGGATGGCAGGAAGGCCTGCAGCTGATGACCGTTGGCAGCAAGTGGAAGTTGTATATCCCTGCTGACCTGGCCTATGGCGACAATGGTCCGCCCAATATTGGCCCAAGTGCTACGTTGATCTTTGAAGTGGAACTACTTGGCGTAGAGAACTGATCGATAAAAAAGGAAGACCTGATCTCTGAAAACCGGGATATTTCGCAATTGCCATCCAGTAATCGCGAAATATCCCGGTTTGTTTTTAACTACTTTAACCTTCATTAACCTTTCCCCAAAGTTCATTAACCGCTACTCTATCTTTGGCCGGCTATTTTTGGGCAACTTAAAATATGAAGGCTATGTACCGGATCTGTATCCTGTTTTTTGTTTTTTTATGCCCTTTTTTTTCCTGGGCCCAGCAAACACCTTCAACGGTGAGGGGAACTGTTTTTGATACCGTCTCCAAAAGGGGTCTGGCTTATGCCACAGTTTCTGTGGTGAATGCCAAAGACTCCACGCTGGTTAGTTTCACTCGGGCGGATTCCACCGGTAAATTCAGGTTACCTGGGATCACCAAAGGCCGTTACCTTCTCTCTGCATCATATGTGGGGTATATTCCCGTATGGAAAGACCTGGATGTAAGCGGCGACGGAAAAGAGATCAGTCTGGGTAATGTGGCCATGCTGGATGTACAGAACTCTGGTAATGTAATCGTTACGGCACGTCGTGCACCGGTTACCATTAACAACGATACCGTAGAATTCAATACAGAGAACTTTAAGACCCAGCCTAACGCAGCGGCAGAAGACCTGCTGAAGAAACTGCCGGGAGTTACTGTAGACAATGATGGTACGGTCCGGGTAAATGGACAGCGCATCAATCGTGTACTGGTGAATGGGAAAGAATTTTTTACGGGAGACCCCAAAATGGCCACCCGTAACCTGGATGCCGATGCAATTGACAAGGTACAGGTGTTTGATAAGAAATCTGATCGGTCTGAATTTACCGGGGTCGATGATGGGCAAAGTGAGAAGACCATCAATCTAAAACTCAAGAAGGACCGCAATAAATCCCTTTTTGGAAAGCTGATGGCCGGGGCGGGCTCCAACGAACGCTATGATGCGCAGACCAATATCAACAAATTCAATGGTGATCAGCAATTATCATTGATCGGTATGGCTAATAATACCAATCGTCAGGGCTTCTCCATCATGGATGTGTTGAATTTTACCGGGGAGCTGTCAAGGGGTATGCGTAGCGGTGGAGGTATCACGGTCCGCGCTGGTGGATCCGATGATAATGGCTTACCGGTCACAGGTTTTGGGCAAAACCAGCAGGGTGTGGCTACTACAGTAGCAGGTGGTGTTAACTTCAATGACCTCTGGAATAAAAAGACCGATTTCAACGGAAGTGCCATGGGAACGAATATCGACCTGCGTACCGATCGTAATACCATTCGTCAGAACCTTTTGCCAGGTAATAATTTCACCTATGAATCTAACAGCAATACCTCGCGAAACAGCAAGCAACAGAGGTTGAATATGACCATCGACAGCAAGATAGACAGTTTTCACTCTGTTAAATTCACACCGCAGTTCACTACACAGCAAACGGATACCAGGAGCACCAGTGATTATATGTCGGTCGATAACAAAGGGGTAAAATTGAACTCGGGTATGACGGACAGTAAAACACACTCCGATGCGTTCAACTTCGGTGGCAATGCCTTGTTACGTAAGCGTTTTCAGAAAAAGGGAAGAACCTTATCCAGTACGATCAGCCTGGCATATAACGACAGTAAACAAAGCGGTGATCTCTATACACGCAATACATTTTATGCCAACGGAGTAGGGTTGAAAGACTCGATCACCAACCAGAAAAACCGTCGCGAAGCTGTCAGTCGCAGTGTGGGTGCCAACCTGGTATATACCGAACCTATCGGGAAAAGATCGTTGCTTGAGTTAAGTGCATTTTACAGTACCAATGTAGGGGACAGCAAGCGTACAACCTACGATTATGGCATTACTACAGGCAAGTATGACCAGTTCAATACTTTGCAGAGCAACAATTTCAAGAGTGAGTATTCGTATACAGGGGGTAGTGTCAGTTTCCGGTCTAACCAGAAAAAAGCCAGCTTTACGGTAGGTACTTCATTGCAGGGTGCTATGTTGAACAGTACCAATAATACCAATGGCAATGTGATCAGGCAAACATTTACAGACCTGTTGCCCAATGCCAATATCCAGTATCGTGTGCACAGTTCCAGCAGTATCATTCTCAACTACGTCACTTCCACCACACAGCCCAGCACCATGCAGCTGCAGCCGGTGGTGGATGTAAGTGACCCGCTGAATACCTATACCGGAAATCCCAACCTGAAGAGAAGTTACACCCAGTCCTTGTCTATGAATTATTTCGCCGTTAATACGTTTACACAACGGAATATGGTTGTGTTCCTGTCTGCATCCAGGGTCAATAATGCTATCGTAAATGCCGACCAGGTGCAAAACAATGGTTCACGGGTGACCATGCCGGTCAATGCCAATGGCAATTATACGTTGTTCGGACAGGTGAATGCCGGTTTTCCACTGAAGAAGATCAAATCGAGGGTGGATATGGGTGTGGGCGTTAATATGCTGCACAATATCAGTTTTGTAAATGGTGCGGAGAATGGAATTGACAATACCGGTATCGGCCCTAACCTGAATTACCAGTTTTCTCTGGAGAATAAACTGGACATACAGGTGACCAGCAGGTTTAATTTCAGTAAGGCCAGGTATTCACTGCAGCCGCAACTGAACAGTAATTATCTGCAGCAGATATACGGGCTGGATATGACCCATTACCTGCCATGGGGCCTGGTGATCAATAATAACGTGAATTACACGGTCAATTCAGGAAGGGCTGATGGTTTTAATACCCGGGTGGCGTTCTGGAATGCATCGGTGGCAAAGAGTTTTTTGAAGAACAAACGGGCTGAGCTCAAGTTGACGGCCTACGATATCCTGAACCAGAACCAGGGAATTAACAGGAGTGCCAACCAGAACTATATCGAAGACAGCCGTTATAATGTGCTGCAACGATATTTCCTGATGAGCTTTACTTTCAATCTGAACAAAGGAGGTAATGCTGCACAGGGCCCAAGAATGGTGGTAAGGGTTGGAGGATAAATGAAAAGGTTTACTGAGATCTGCAACAAGCCCCGCTCATCAGTGAGCGGGGCTTGTTGCATAGGGATAGTGTGGATCGTTGCAAGAATAGTAGTTGACATGGCTATACACCTGTCTATTGACCAATGATCATAAGTATCCGTAGTTGTTTTACTATTGTATTTTCAATTTATAGGAGTTCAATCAGCTACTTACTATGCTCCCTTAATGGCAGTGGTTGTTTTGGAAGCATGCTGTCTATAGTACTTTATATGAGAGAGCCTGGTAGATCTGCTATCAGAATGGTTCATTGAGAATGAATGGCGTTTCCGAATGAAAAAGCCCGTCTGTAGGGACGGGCTTTTTCTAAACAGGCAGATCTCTTATCCACCTATTCTGAAACCACCACCACCGCTGCTCATCATTTCTGTCATCATCTTTGTGAATTCAGGCCGGGTAATTACTTTTCCTTTTTTAGGCTCCTTTAGTTCTTTCAGGTCAACTGTTTTTTTGATCTCGGTAGCTGTGTATACATTGGCTGCATTGTCAACATCCAATTGCAGGATAACACCGGGTAACTGGCCATAATTCTCAGGTCCGACCGGACTCACCAGGTCATCGGCATACCAGGCCACTATTTCCACTTCCTTAGCCTGCTGACGGTTCTGGCTGCTGGTATCAGGAGTGCCACCGCCCATTACTATACGGCGAACGTTTCCTGCTGTCTGCATCACTTTTCTGGTGGCTTTATGGCAGGTATAACCGAGGATGGTCCTGGTTTCTGTTCCCAGTTTCCAGGGCTGCTGGCGGATGGAATCGGTGATCAGGAAATTCCTGCCCCCCACTTCCGCGGTCTGCACCGATTTTGCCTGGCTGAGATTTTTATACAGGTCTCCGCCCCCTCCACCAAAACGGGTGATGACGCGCATGCCGCCACCGCCAGCGAACGGATCTGGTGCCTCATCTTCCGGAACGGTCTTATATACAGAAATGCTGTCACTGAATAACAGCATGAACCTGGCTGTTCTGAATTCCGGTATCATTGCCTTCATCTGCTCGTCCTGGATAACCCGGTGCATATTGGTCTTCTGCTCGTAGACTATGGTGCCCTCTTTCACCTGGGCTCTCAGGGCGCCTAGGCATAGCATACCTGTAAATAGGAAAACAACTCTTTTCATTTGTGTCGGTTTTAGTCCTCAAATCTAAACCAGTGCTTTGTTAAGCATGCTTGCTCAAAAGTTAATTAAGGTTAATAAAAGGCATCGCCCGTAAAAACGAGGGTTATATTTGTGCCACAATGGGCCAGATGAACAAGCTAAAGCTTTCACGTATACTGTTGGTGGCGGCGATCCTGCTGATCGTGGTCTTCCAGTCGTATTGGCTTAACCGGCTCTACAAAGAAGAGTGGCAGGCGCTGAAAAAAGAGACCAATGGTATTTTTCGCGATGTGGTGTATAAGATGCAGGTAGACCGTTTCAAAAACGATACGTTTATCTATAAGCAGGATCCTGGTAATAATCTTTTCGTATATAATGCCATAAACGTCCTCCGCAGACGGAACGATGACCTTAAAAAAATAATGGTCATAGAAAAAAAAGATTCTGCGGTCAAAGGAAAAAACCAGCGCCTGTTTCTGTCCGATACCAATGACAGTATTCGGCCTGAGGAGATCAGCAGTATACGGGTAATGCGTGCCGATAAGATTACTCCGGAAGTTGCGCAGATTCTGGTCGATCATAAGCCTAATTCGATCAAATTGACTCCCTTGACGGATACAGCTATGCTGCACCGTATGTCTCAGTCCGGATTGAAGGTGGTAGTTGGTTTTAATGCCAAAAATACCGATAGCGGATATCGTACTTCCATCATACAAAAAGATACCAGGGGGCCATCTTCCGTGCTCTCTAAGCGTGTGCCGGAAAAGCTGATGCAAACGCTAACGGTTACCAATAATGTTGGTAATACGCTGACTGTAAAAACGGATAATCTCCGCTTCGAAAAATCTTTTGCCCGCATGATCGCTTCCGGAAAAGTGCTGGATGATACGTTGGCTATTCCCAGGATCGACTCTGTTTACAGAAAGGAGTTGCTGAAAGCGGGCATCTCTGTCAACTTCCATATCATCAAAGGGAAGGAAGATTCTTTGCACCGGAAAGATACTATGACGTCCGTGCTGGCTACCAGCCCTGCCGTTGTCGGTTTCTTTCAACCTCACTGGTACCAGGCGGGATTCGAAAACCCAACCGGTTTTTTACTGAAAAAAATATCCCTGCAGATATTATTCTCTGTTTTCCTGGTTACCTTCACAACAGTTGCCTTCATATTTCTTTTCCGCAGCCTGCTGGCACAACGTAAACTGACGGAGATGAAGAACGACTTTATCAGTAATATCACTCACGAGCTTAAAACACCGCTGGCTACTGTAAGTGTAGCTGTGGAGGCACTCCGGAATTTTGGGGGATTGCAGAACCCGGAACGGACCAAAGAGTACCTCGATATTTCTGCATCGGAATTACAAAGACTGAATTTATTGGTAGATAAAGTATTGAAGCTATCCCTTTTCGAAAACAGGGAACTGGAGCTGAACAAAGAGATGCTGGATCTGAAACTGCTTACAGAAGAGGTCCTGAACACCATGAAACTTCAGTTCGATGCGCAACAGGCCAATATTCACCTTGAGGTGAAGGGTAATTATTTCATGGTCATGGCCGACAGATTGCATATGACCAGCGTATTATTTAACCTGTTGGACAATGCCCTGAAATACAGCAAGGAGAAACCGGAGATCACCATCCGCCTGCTGCATCAGGCAGATATAATCGTGCTGCAGGTGCAGGATAAGGGTATTGGTATTCCTCACGATTTTCAAGCTAAGATCTTTGATAAGTTCTTCCGGGTGCCCAACGGGGATCATCATAACAGCAAAGGATATGGCCTGGGGCTCAGTTATGTATCGCACGTGGTCCGGCAGCACAACGGAACCATTTCTGTAGAAAGTGAACCCGGTAAGGGCAGCTTGTTCACGGTAAAATTTCCTGTTTCATGAGCATAAAGATATTATACGTAGAAGATGAACTTTTCCTGGGCAAGATTGTCAAAGAGACCCTAGAACTCAGGGGCTTTGAAGTAGTGATGGAAAGCGATGGAGCGGAAGTGGTCAGGTCCTTCGAAACGGAGCAGCCGGATATCTGTATCCTGGATGTGATGCTGCCCAACCGGAGCGGCTTTGAACTGGCGGAAGACATCCGTAAGATCAACGGGGATGTGCCCATGATCTTTCTGACCGCCAAAACACAGACCGAAGATGTAGTGCAGGGATTTAAGATCGGTGGAAATGATTATATCCGCAAGCCTTTCAGTATGGAAGAGCTGATCGTAAGGATAGAAAATGCATTGCGCATAAAAAAGGACAACCCTGTGGTACTTGCAGGCGATACCATCAGCATTGGCAGATACCAGTTTCATCTGAATAAACAGGCGTTGGTCATAGATGGCAATGAACGGAAACTTTCTTACCGGGAAAGTGAATTATTGACCTACCTCTATCATAAAAAAGACCAGGTGATCGACCGCCGTGAATTGCTGAACCATATCTGGGGCAATGATTCCTTCTTCAACAGCCGTAACCTGGATGTATACATCACCAAGATCCGTGGATACCTCAAAGAAGATCCCTCACTGGAGATCATCACCATCAAGGGGGTAGGTTACCGGTTTGTGCTGTAACCCCCAACTGCGCCTTAGCGTCTCCGCGAGAAATACTGATCAAATAGACCTAGGTTTATCCCATACAGTACCTAATATTCCCGCCTGTCTGCTCCATATTCCCTCTCTTACTGCTACCTTTGCCCTCTGAAATGCCATCCATATGAATGAAAAATTTGTTACCCGTATACGGGAAGAATTAAAAGAGATCGAAGCGGCAGGCCTCCTGAAAAAGGAACGTATCATCACCAGCGAACAGGGCCCAGAGATCACCGTGAATGGAAAAAAAGTACTGAACTTCTGTGCCAATAATTACCTGGGGCTCTCTTCGCACCCCAAAGTGATCGAAGCTGCCCATAAAGCCATTGATACCCATGGGTATGGCATGAGCAGTGTTCGTTTTATCTGCGGCACACAGGATATACACAAGGAGCTGGAAAAGAAACTGTCTGATTTTCTTGGCACAGAAGACACCATCTTGTACGCGGCGGCTTTTGATGCCAATGGAGGTGTGTTCGAACCTTTGTTTGGTGAGCAGGATGCGATCATCAGCGATGCGCTGAACCACGCTTCTATCATCGATGGCATCCGTTTGTGTAAAGCGCAGCGTTATCGATATGAACACAACAACATGGACGACCTGGAAGCCAAACTGAAGGAAGCTGCTTCCTGCAGAAGCCGGATCATTGTTACAGATGGTTCATTCAGCATGGATGGGACCATTGCACAGTTGGATAAGATCTGTGAGCTTGCCGACAAATACGATGCGATCGTGATGACCGACGAATGTCACTCATCCGGTTTCCTGGGTAAAACAGGCCGTGGCACACACGAATACCGCAATGTAATGGGCAGGATAGACATCATCACAGGTACATTGGGGAAAGCTTTGGGTGGCGCCAGTGGCGGATTCACTTCCGGCCGCAAAGAGATCATAGAAATGCTGCGCCAACGCAGCCGTCCCTACCTGTTCTCCAATACAGTTGCCCCAAGTATTGTAGGTGCTTCCATAGCGGTGCTTGATATGTTAACAGAGACCACCGAGTTGCGCGACCGGTTGGAGTACAATACCAGGTATTTCCGTACCAAAATGACCGAGGCAGGATTCGATATCAAACCCGGTGATCATCCCATTGTCCCCATCATGTTATACGATGCGGTGGTAGCACAGAATTTTGCGGCCAGGCTGCTTGATGAAGGGGTATATGTGATTGGTTTCTTCTTCCCGGTGGTGGCAAAAGGACTGGCACGTATTCGTGTACAGTTGAGTGCCGCACATAAGCAGGAGCATCTTGATAAAGCTATTTCGGCCTTTACCAAGGTTGGGAAGGAGCTGGGAGTGATCAAGTAACTTGGAATTAATTATAAAAACTGAAAATTGTAAGAGATGAGAATGCAGTCGATGAACCTGAAACCAATGCTTGTATCACTGATTTCCGGTTGTTGCTTTTTCCTGTTCTCCTGTTCCCCTAACAACGTGAAAATTGACGAAAGCCTGGGTAAACTGTTCGAAGAGCAGAAGCTGACAGGGACATTCGGCTTGTATGATAACGGTACCGGGGATTTTATGATCTACAACCTGGCACGTTTTAAGGATTCAGCGTACCTGCCGGCTTCTACTTTCAAAATAGTGAACGCGTTGGTTGGTTTGGAAACAGGTAGGGTAGCCAATGAAAAGACGATCTTCAAATGGGATGGACAGGTGCGCCTGTTCCCCGGGGGTGATACGGCCACCAGCTGGAACAAAGATCTCTCACTGGAAGAAGCGTTCAAGGTGTCTGCTGTTCCTTACTACCAGGAACTGGCGCGCCGTATCGGGAAAGATACCATGCAGCACTGGCTGGACAGTCTGAAATACGGAAGCCGCGTCATCAAAACGCGTATCGATTCTTTCTGGCTGGATAATTCACTGAAGATCACACCAGATGAGGAAATGGGGCTGGTGAAGAAACTCTATTTCGGACAGCTGCCTTTCCAGAAACGCACACAGGATATCGTTAAAAAGATGATGATACAGGAAGACAACGCCAATTATAAACTGAGTTATAAATCAGGTTGGGGTTTTTTGGAGAATGGTAAATCCTTAGGCTGGATCGTAGGCTGGATCGAGGAGAACCGCCATCCTTATTTCTTTGTGCTGAATGTGGAAGGCGATCATAATGCAGACTTGAAAACGGCCCGCCTCGCTATCCTGAAAGCGGCCCTGAAACAATACGGGTTCTTCGAAGGGAAACGTTAAAAATAGTAGCTAAAACAGAAGCCGGCAACTGGAATTGCCGGCTTTTTAATGCAACCTTTCTGCCTCATAACTGTTAGCTTTGCAGAACATTGACCATTTATGCAATTGTATTGTAATTCATTGACGCAATATAGCCGCCTGGCCACCCGCGAAGTAAAAGTAGGCGATCTGCTGCTCGGTAACTTTCACCCCATCCGGCTGCAGACCATGACCACTACGGACACGCTGAATACCCTCGCCACTGTTGAACAAAGCATCCGCTGTATCGAAGCCGGGGCAGAATTGGTCCGCATTACGGCACCCAGCCGGAACGAAGCAGAAAACCTGCTCAATATCAAGAATGAATTACGGAAACGCGGATACCATACGCCGCTGGTAGCTGATATCCATTTTACACCCAACGCTGCAGAGATCGCAGCGAGGATCGTAGAGAAAGTAAGGGTGAATCCGGGCAATTATGTTGATAAGAAGAAGTTTGAACAGATCGACTATACCGATGCAGAATACCTGGAAGAGATCGAACGCATACGCGAACGGTTCACACCGCTCATCCGCATCTGTAAAGAGTATGGAACTGCCATGCGTATCGGTACCAACCATGGTTCGCTCAGTGACCGTATCATGAGCCGGTATGGCGATACACCCATGGGAATGGTGGAAAGCGCTATGGAGTTCCTGCGAATTGCACGTAGTGAAACCTATCACAATATTGTGTTGAGCATGAAAGCCAGCAATCCGCAGGTGATGGTGCAGGCTTACCGTTTACTGATACAACAGATGGATGCTGAATTCGGTGAATGTTATCCCCTGCACCTGGGAGTGACAGAAGCCGGCGATGGTGAGGATGGGCGTGTGAAAAGCGCAGCCGGTATCGGCACTTTGCTGGAAGATGGCATTGGCGATACGGTACGTGTTAGCCTGACAGAAGACCCCGAATTCGAGATCCCGGTTTGCCGAGACCTGGTTAAACGTTATGCCGACAGAAGATCGACCGCTACGAGCATCCCGGCAGTTGATAAGATACCGTATAGCCCTTTCACCTACCAACGCAGGGAAAGTTTTGCCGTATCCAATATCGGAGGCAAACAGGTTCCGGTTGTGGTGGCGGATATGAGTAAGGTGAATGCCATCACACCTGCACATTTACAGGGTATCGGATATACGTATGATGCTGTTACCGATAAATGGAATATCAGTGATGCAGCGGCAGATTACATCTTCACCGGTCACCAGGTATTGGATTTTGCTTTGCCCGGCACCCTGAAAGTGCTGGTATATCCTGCCACATGGGCAACAGTCGGCGACCGTGAAAAATACTTCCCCATTTTTGAAGCATCTGGTTATGTGTCTGCGGAGCAGAAAAGTGATACACTCAACTTTGTGATGCTCGATTGTTTCAGCGATGAGACATCTATCAACGATTTCACTTACCTGGACGAGTTGTCAAATGATACAAAAGTGGTTCTCTGCTTCAGCAGCAAGAACCCTCATGCCATGCCCGCCGTGCGCAGGATGTTCCTGGAACTGATGAACCGTAAGATCCAGAACCCTGTAATATTGATCACCGACAGCAACTGGCAAACCACCGATGAACACCTGATCCACTATTCAACCGAATGCGGGGCGCTGTTTCTGGATGGTTTTGGTGACGGTATCTGTTTGGGCATGACCCCAGATAGCTACCAGGCCCTGTCAAAAGGGAAACAGGATACCAGTGGAAGGAATTACAGCAGTAACACTTCTGTAGAACAGTTTATCAATGCAACGGCTTTCACCATACTACAGGCAACACGTACCCGTATTTCCAAAACGGAATACATCAGCTGCCCCAGTTGTGGCAGGACCCTGTTCGATCTGCAGGAAACAACTGCCCGGATCAGGAGTGTGACCAATCACCTGAAAGGGGTCAAGATCGCCATCATGGGCTGTATCGTGAACGGTCCGGGTGAAATGGCGGATGCTGATTTTGGTTATGTGGGAAGTGGTCCCGGGAAGATCACGCTATACAAAGGGAAAGACATCATGAAACGGAATATCGACAGTGACATAGCCGTGGATGAACTCATTAACCTGTTAAAAGAAAATGATGCATGGATAGAGCCGGTTAGCTGATCAGTAAGGACACTTGCTGTTTTAGTAACTGGCTGTAATTATGCACACCTATCTCAACTAAAATCCTCCTGGAAAACATGCAGACAGATTTTTTAGTCATTGGTTCCGGCATAGCAGGGTTGACCTATGCGCTTAAGACGGCAAAGGAGTTTCCTGATAAGAAAATTACTGTCATCACCAAGACACAGGCCGATGAAACCAATACCAAATATGCACAGGGTGGTGTGGCCGGCGTTTGGGACGAAGAAAAGGACAGTTATCACAAACATATAGAAGATACCCTGGTTGCCGGGGATGGATTGTGCAATGAAAAAGTAGTTGAGATCGTTGTAAAGGAAGGGCCGGAACGTATCAAGGAGATCATTTCCTATGGTGCGGAATTTGATAAGGATGAGCAGGGAGAATACAGCCTGGGTAAAGAAGGCGGCCATAGTGAGAACCGGATCCTGCATCACAAAGATGTAACCGGAAAGGAAATGGAACGGGCCCTCCTGGATCAGATGGCTTCGGTAGAGAACATAGAACTGATCAATCACTGCTTTGTACTGGATATCATCACACAACACCATCTGGGTTACCTGGTAACGAAATCCACGTTGGACATTACCTGTTATGGTGTATATGTATTGAACCTGCAAACCCAGCAGATCGAAAAGATACTGGCGCGTATCACTTTGTTGGCAACCGGCGGTTGCGGACAGGCATACAGGACCACCACCAATCCCCGTATTGCAACGGGTGATGGTATTGCCATGGTATACCGGGCCAAGGGTAAGATCGAGAACATGGAGTTCATCCAGTTCCATCCGACCGCTTTGTTTGAACCGGGCGTATCCCCTTCCTTCCTGGTTACAGAAGCCGTTCGTGGCGACGGCGGTATCCTGCGGAACAAGAATGGCGAAGCATTCATGGAAAGATATGATGCACGCAAGGACCTTGCACCCCGCGACATTGTGGCACGCGCCATCGATAACGAGATGAAACGTACCGGTACAGAACATGTGTATCTGGATTGCCGGCATATGGATCAGGCCAAATTCGTACATCACTTTCCCAATATTTATGAAAAATGCCTCAGTATCGGCATCGATGTGATGCGGCAGATGATACCGGTGGCTCCCGCAGCCCACTATAGTTGTGGAGGCATTAAAACAGATGAGTGGGGCCGGACATCCATCAAACATCTGTATGCCTGCGGAGAATGCGCCAGTACCGGCTTACATGGCGCCAACCGATTGGCCAGTAACAGCCTGCTCGAAGCGATGGTATTCGGACATAGGTGTTTCCTGGACAGTAAAAAAGAAGTGGAAGCCATAGCGTTTGAAGAACGCATTCCCGACTGGAATGCTGCAGGTACTACGGAACCGAGTGAGATGATCCTCATCACCCAGAGCCAGAAAGAACTGCAGCAGGTGATGAGTGATTATGTGGGTATCGTCAGAACCGATATCCGTCTGGAACGGGCCATGAAGCGGCTGGACCTGCTGTTCGCAGAGACAGAAGCGTTATACCGCTCCACAAAAGTGTCGCCGCAGTTGTGTGAACTCAGGAACCTGATCACGGTGGGCTATCTCATCGTAAAAGGAGCTGAGTTCCGGAAAGAGAGTCGTGGCCTGCATTATAATACGGATCATCTGCAGAAAAGTAACCTGTTGCAGAACATTATTTTGTAAGGGCCGGCAATGCAGGCTTTGCAAGTAACCTATCTTTATCCTATTCAAAACACAGAAAATGTATTATCTGGTCTATGGTTTTTTCTTCCTGCTGTCGCTGATTCCCTGGCGGGTAATGTACATCATCAGTGATGGCCTGTACCTGCTGGTGTATTATGTTTTCGGCTACAGGAAACAGGTAGTGATGAAAAACCTGGGAATAGCATTTCCTGACAAAACAGTGGCAGAGCGTGTTTTGATAGCAAAAGGATTCTATAAAAATTTCATTGATACTTTTATTGAGACCATCAAACTGGTTTCCATCTCTCCGAAAGAGTTCGACAAGCGTTTTGTGATCAATGCAGAAGTACTGAACGACCTGTTGCCTACCGGGCAGAGTGTACAGATACATTCAGGCCACTTTTTCAATTGGGAGTTCCTGAACCTGGGTGTGGCCAAAAACAGCCAATATCCGTTGCTGGGAATTTTTACCGCATTGAGCAATAAAACTTTCAATAGGCTGATCACAAAAATCCGTTCCAAATATGGAACCATCCTGATCTCGACTGCCGATTTCAGAACACGGTTTCATTTGTATACAGAGAAACCCTATGTACTGGGACTTGTGGCTGACCAGAACCCGGTAGATCCGACCAATGCATACTGGGTTAAATTCTTTGGAAGGATGACACCTTTTGTGAAAGGGCCGGAGAAAGGAGCCAAAAACATGAATACTGCTGTGATCATGGCAGACTTCTACAAAGTGAAAAGGGGATATTATAGAACGGATCTTACCCTCCTGACCACCACACCGAAAGACACCCCCAATGGGTTCATTACCCAATCACTTGTCAGGTTCATTGAAGAGTGTATCAAAAAAAGGCCCCATAATTACTTATGGAGCCATAGAAGATGGAAATTCGAATACGATGCGGAAAAATTCAGCAAGTATGTGATCGGTGAAAAAGATTAATTCAGTACTGCTGTTTCTTTTTCTATCTCGAATTTATCTGGTAATTCTTTGATCTTTCCCCAGCCGCCCACAACGTTACGCAGGTTATGGATCCCTTGACGTTTCAGCAATGATGCAGCTATCACACTACGATAACCACCGGCACAATGAACGTAAATATTGTGTCGGTCTTCAAGGTCTGCCATGCTTCCCGGATCCATCAGGTCGGTAAGGGGTATGTTGATGGCGCTTTTGATATGGCCATCTGCATATTCAGGATTTTTACGAACATCCACGATCAACAGGTTAGGATCAAAGGGGATATCCATGGCCAGCTCATCAGCTTCCACGTCGATCACCATATCGGTCTTTTCACCGGCAGCCTGCCAGGCAGGATAACCGCCATCCAGGTAACCTTCCATTTTATCGTATCCTACACGTGCAAGGCGTACGATACTTTCTTTTTCTTTCCCTGGGTCAGTAACGAGGATCAGTTTTTTGTCAAAAGGCAATAAACTGCCTGCCCATTCTGCAAACCTGCCGTCAAGACCTATGCTGATGGAGCCAGGCACAAAACCTTCTGTAAAAGTAGAAGACAAGCGGGTATCCAGTATGATCACATCATCTTGAGCCGCTTTTGCCTTGAAAGCTGCTACGCTCAGTGGCTGCAAACCTTTCTCTAAAACGGCATTCAGGCTTTCGTATCCCTCCTTATTGATCATGGCATTGATCGGGAAGTATTGCGGAGGCGCGGTCAACCCTTCTGTGACCACTTTGATGAATTCCTCTTTTGTCTGTGGTTGAAGTGCATAGTTCGTCTTCTTCTGCTCGCCAATGGTGCTGTATGTTTCAGCACCCAGGTTCTTACCACAACTGCTTCCTGCACCATGCGCCGGGTATACGATCACATTATCTGCCAAAGGCATGATCTTTTTATTCAGGCTTTCGAACATCATTCCGGCAAGGTCTTCCATCGTGATCTCGTTGGCTTTCTGTGCCAGATCGGGACGGCCTACATCACCTACGAACAAAGTGTCACCGGTAAACACGGCATGGTCTTTCCCATTCTCGTCCTTCAGCAGGAAACAACTGCTTTCCAAAGTATGTCCCGGTGTATGTAATACCTCGATGGTGATTTTTCCAAGTGGGAATCGTTCACCGTCCCGGGCAATATGAACAGGAAGTTTGGATACGGTATCAGGTCCATACACAATGGTGGCACCGGTTGCGGCGGCCAGGTCCAGGTGACCACTGACAAAGTCCGCATGGAAATGCGTTTCAAAGATGTATTTGATCGTGGCCTTGCGTTCATTTGCCAGGTCAAGGTATTCCTCAATATCACGCAGGGGGTCAATGATCGCAGCAACGCCTTCGCTCTCGATGTAATATGCCGCTTCACTTATGCAGCCAGTGTATAATTGTTTGATGAACATATTATTATCAGGGTTTGTGCAAAGTTATGGCAAGCTTCGGGCCAAAATGGTCAGAACATTGTTAAATGGGTTAGATTGTCAGTCTACAATCAACCAACCAGCGCTTCTACGAACTGCACTACTTCGGCAAGACGGGTATAGTTAACAGAGTAGTAGATGAATTTACCGTCGCGGGATGTGCTAACAATACCAGCCCTGCGCAAAATGGCGAGGTGTTGGGATGCTACGGATTGTTCCAGGCGGAGTTTTACATAAATCTCTGTAACCGTCATTTTCTGGTGCTCGTCCAGTAATTTGATGATCTGCTGGCGGAGTTTGTGGTTAATCGATCTGAGAATCAATGAGGCTTTCTTGGTGTGAAGAAAGTCAACCTTAATCTGATTTTTGCCGTTAATCAGCACAACGGCTTGCAAGGTCTGGCTCATGGCAATAAAGTTGTAATTGGGGGGTGAAAAAAACTATAATCGCATTATAAAGTTACGCAATTTGTTTGGGGATTCATAGTATAAATTTCGTCTATACTATTTCTCCGGCGCTCAACCCTTTTTTGCGGGGTCGAAGAACTCCTTTATATACAGGGGTTCGCTGTAAGCGAGGTCGGCAAATTGGCCTGAATGATAGGCCGAAAGGGCCGGAATGGCCAGATCTGTAGCGTTATGGAGGGTGTGTGAAAATGACGCATTGGGACTGTTTACCAGCTCCTTCAGCTTAACATGACCTGAACCGCTGAATATAACAGGTTGGTTCGCAAGCAGGTCTGAAAAACAGCCCTTTTCCAGGATCAATGCATGAGGGGGCTGTACTTCAGCCAGGTCGGCGGTATAGAGGGCAGTAAAGACCTCCATCCTGCGCGCATCGATCATGGGGCAAAGAAGCGTGTCCGAAGATGGCGGGATGCCCCGTTCTTTCAGGTCACGAAGAACAGCCCTGGCCATTATTTCCAAAGTATTTACCAGGATCAGCGGTTTTTGCAGGGCATAGGAAATGCCTTTGGCGGTGGCCAGTCCTACCCGTAAGCCCGTATAACTGCCCGGACCGGAAGTGACTGAAATAGCATCCAGTTCCTGTATGGAACAACCGTTGTCGGCCAAAAGCTGCTGTATGGCAGGCTGTACAAAACCGGCGTGGTTCTTCTGTTCCAGGCTGGATACCAGGCCAAGGACCTGTTCTTCCCGGCTTAAACAAACACTGGCTTGTTCGGTAGCTGTATCGATATGTAGCAGTAACGGCATGTATCAGGTAATTTCTTTGGTTAAAGCCGGGGCCACCAGGTAACGGGTACTGGTTTCGGAAAGTTTGTGTAACAGTCCATGGATCCTGTTTAAACCTATCTTTTCACTCCATTCAAATGGCCCGAAGGGATAGTTGGTGCCCAGTTTCATGGCGATATCTATTTCTTCCTTACTGCTGATCCCATCGCCCAGGCCAAAATAGGCTTCGTTGATGATCATGGCAATTACCCGGGCTGCTATCAAACCAGGCAAATCCGGCACCCACTGATATTTCCAGCCCAATGCCTGTATCAACTGCTCTGCCTGTATTGCAAAGCTGTTGTGTTTGCCAACTGCCATTTCCAGCAGGTCCCTTTCCAGGAAACTGTTCCAGGCGTTAATACGGATACAGTTGGCGGGCAACTGGGTGGCTGTCACGATCACCGCACTTACAAATACAGGTACATCCGTAATATTCGCAAAAGCCGGTCCTTCCTCTTCAAATAACAGGTCGAAATACGCAGCCGCGCTGCTATGGGCCGGCAACTCATCCGGGGTAAGAACGTCAATGCCTGCGGGAATCCCTTTGGCAAGGAATACCTGTTTCTGTGCTTCTGTGGCTTTGAGTACGATCTGCATACGGATAAGTAAAACGCAAATTTAGGTTGGCAGGTTGATAGAAATGCAGCAATTTGCTGCCGGTAAAACGAATCTTATGTCAAAACAGATCATTAAAACAGATAAGGCACCGGCGCCGATCGGTCCGTATAACCAGGCGGTGAAAGCCAATGGGATGCTTTTTGTAAGCGGACAGGTGGCTTTTGTGCCTGAGACCGGCGAACTGGTGAGCAGTTCTGTTGCAGACGAGACCCACCAGGTAATGAAGAACCTGCAGGCTGTTCTGTCTGAAGCAAAACTGACTTTTGCCCATGTAGTGAAAACCAGTATTTTCCTGAGCGATATGTCCCTGTTTGCCCAGGTGAACGAAGTGTATGGATCCTATTTCACCGGCGATTATCCCGCCCGTGAAACAGTTGCCGTAAAGGGTCTGCCCCGAGGTGTGAACGTTGAGATCAGCGTCATCGCCGTCGTAGATCTCTGATGAATGATGACTATCGGGCAAGGAATGATGAATGTTGAATAAAGGTCCTTTAAACCAATTCAACATTCATCATTCAATGTTCAACATTCGATATTCTATAGCTGGTTCTGAAAACTTTCTGCTCATTGGGGGCCAGCATGATCAATCCCATACCATTATTGAAATTATCCGGTGCGCCGCTCAGGTTCTCTATCGCAATACTCTGGCGATGGGCGGGGATGTAGATCTGTAGGATCGGGTAACTTCTGCTGGGTTCTATGGTTAACTGTAACTGCGTATTCTTCAGTACACATTTCGGATGCTCCCTGTCTGCGGGTAACTCAAAAGAATTATCAAGCGAGATGTCATGCAATGAACAACCGTTCAAGAACCGGTCATCTTTGATCTTCTTGCCGGTAGGCAGGAGGTCTGCATTATATTCCAGCTGCGTTTCACTGTCGAATTGCAGGGTACAATCATCCACCGGTGTACCCAGTGTAAAATAAGGATGCCAGCCATCAGCCATCGGGATGGCTTCCGGATTATGATGGAATACGGAAGTGGTAACTGTAAGGTGGTTGTCGGTGGTCAATTGCCAGTTCACCATCATGGTAAAGGGAAAAGGGTAACCGGCATCTGAGCCGGGGTAATGGTATTCTAGTGTTACCGCTGCTTTTTCTGTACTGGCAAAACTATCGGTAACGGTAAATACAGCATCGTACAGCAGTCCATGGATCGCATGCTCACCCAGGTACCATTTTTCTGTACTGTATTGTTTTCCCCTCAATTCGTAACGGCCCTTGTACATGCGGCATACGAATGGGCTCAGCTTGGCACTTTTGAATCCATTGGTGAGCTGATTCATGGCATGTGTGGCATTGTCAAACCCATCGATCACGTTCTGAACCTTGCCTCCTGCAACAGGGATACGGTATGCATTCAGCATCGCCCCTAACGCATAGATCTCAGCCTGGCAGCACCCCTGTTTATCGGTCAGGCTGATGATGGGGAATCCCGATTCCCTGTTTATGCTTACCTCAAAACGCATAAAAAATATTTTTGATTGGTGAAATTAGGAAGATTGCATTGAAAAACAACAAGTTAAGTAAAAGCTAACAGCTGTTAACCTTTGCGTTCAAACCTGTAAATTTGCTGCTTATTCAATATAGGACCATGTCATATATACCCAAACATAAAATACGGATCGTTACGGCTGCCAGTTTATTCGATGGACACGATGCTGCCATCAATATCATGCGCCGCATTTTACAGGCCAAGGGGGCGGAGATCATACACCTGGGACATAACCGCAGCGTGGCAGAGATTGTAGAGTGTGCCATTGAGGAAGATGCACAGGGTATTGCCATCACCAGTTACCAGGGAGGACATGTTGAGTTCTTTAAATACATGAAAGACCTGCTCGACCAGAACGGTTGCGGTCATATTAAAATATTCGGTGGCGGCGGCGGAACTATTTTGCCGGAAGAGATACGTGTACTTCACTCGTATGGAATTACGAGGATATATAGCCCGGATGACGGCCGGCAGATGGGATTGGAAGGTATGATCGAGGATGTGATCCGTCAATGTGATTTCAGTGTGGAAGGAAAAGGTGATTTCAGTAAGCCTATGGGTCTGGGAGAAGTGAAAGACGTGAGACAGGTTGCCAGGCAGATCACTGCTGCTGAGAACAACGAGGAAAAGAAAAAGGACCGGAAAGCGCATACAGACAACACTTCGATCCCGGTACTTGGTATTACCGGTACAGGAGGTGCGGGTAAAAGTTCTGTCACGGATGAGATCGTCAGGCGATACCTGCACACATTCACGGATAAGACCATTGCCGTGATTTCTGTTGACCCCTCCAAGAAAAAAACGGGAGGTGCATTACTGGGTGACAGGATCCGGATGAACGCGATCTCGAATGGACGTGCATACATGCGCAGCCTGGCCACAAGGGATGATAATACGGCATTGAGCGCCCATGTACAGGATGCTATTGACATCTGTAAGAAAGTAGGATTTGATTTTATCATTTTAGAATCTGCCGGTGTGGGCCAGAGCGATGCGTCGATCCTGGATTATTGTGATGTGAGTTTGTATGTGATGACACCCGAATACGGTGCGGCATCGCAATTGGAAAAGATCAACATGCTGGACTATGCCGATGTGGTTTGCATCAATAAATTTGATAAGGCAGGCGCTTTGGACGCATTACATGATGTACGCAAGCAGTTCAAGCGCAATCACAATCTCTGGGATGCCAAAGATGAAACATTACCCATCGTTGGTACCATCGCCGCCCAGTTTAACGACGCAGGCGTGAACGAGCTGTTTGAGAAACTGTTCGATGCCATTGGCAGAAAAACAGGGGTGTCTTTTCAGCATACACCTGCACCAGGCAGCAGAGACACGAAGGGTGAAGCCACTTCCACTAAATCACAGATCATTCCACCCAAACGTGTCAGATATCTTTCAGAGATATCTGAGAACAACCGGGGTTATGATACCTGGGTGACAGAACAGGCTGCTATTGCTTCCAGGTTATATCAGATACAGGGTGTGACGGAAGTTTTGTTGCAAGATGGTCCCCTTAAAAAGAAAGAAAGTGCCGATAATGCAGCGCTTGTTGAATTAAAGGCTCATTTTGAAAAACAGTTGCATCCGGAGTGTAAGGCACTCATAGAACAATGGCCTGCACTGGTAAAGAAATACGAAGCCGATTTTTTTGAATACAAGGTTCGTGATAAAGTGATTAAACAGCCACTGACGGCGCAATCGCTCAGCGGATCAAGAATTCCTAAAGTGGTATTGCCCAAATACAAGGACTGGGGCGACATCCTGCGCTGGCAGTTGCAGGAAAACGTGCCGGGCGAATTCCCTTATACGTCAGGAGTATTCGAGTTGAAACGGCAAGGCGAGGATCCTACACGGATGTTTGCCGGTGAAGGTGGTCCTGAGCGCACCAACAAACGTTTCCATTATGTATCGTTGGGTCAGCCGGCGATACGTTTGTCCACTGCATTCGACAGTGTTACGCTCTATGGCGAAGATCCCGATCATCGGCCTGATATCTATGGAAAAGTAGGGAACAGTGGTGTTAGCGTAGCTACTCTGGATGATGCTAAAAAGTTATACAGCGGTTTTGACCTCTGTGATCCCAAGACCTCGGTGAGCATGACCATTAATGGACCGGCACCGATATTGCTGGCATTCTTTATGAATGCTGCTATTGACCAGTTATGCGAAAAATGGATCGAAGCCAATGGGCAATGGGATCAGGTACGGGAGTATACCCGGAAAAAATATTGCCATTTGCCGGAGCCCGTTTATTATAACCCGGCATCACCGGAACGGTTACCGGAAGGGAATAATGGATTGGGCTTGCGATTACTGGGAGTGAGCGGTAACGAGGTATTACCCAGCGATGTATATGAGAAGATCAAAGCAGAAGCTTTGTCGCAGGTGCGGGGAACAGTTCAGGCCGATATTTTGAAAGAGGACCAGGCGCAGAATACCTGTATCTTCTCCACAGAATTTGCCCTGAAGCTGATGGGCGATGTGCAGTCGTATTTCATTGAGCAGAAAGTGCGTAATTTCTACAGTGTCAGCATCAGCGGTTACCATATTGCCGAAGCCGGTGCCAACCCGATTACGCAGCTGGCGTTCACATTATCCAATGGGTTCACCTATGTTGAGTATTACCTCAGCCGTGGAATGCATATTGATGATTTTGCCCCCAACCTGTCTTTTTTCTTCAGCAACGGAATGGACCCGGAATATAGTGTGATCGGCCGTGTGGCAAGACGGATCTGGGCCAAAGCCATGAAGTATAAATACAAGGGGAATGACCGTTCGCAGAAACTGAAGTACCATATACAGACAAGCGGACGGAGCCTGCACGCACAGGAGATCGATTTTAACGATATCCGGACCACATTGCAGGCCTTATATGCGATCTATGACAACTGTAACAGCTTGCATACAAATGCATATGACGAAGCCATCACTACACCTACTGAAGAGAGTGTGCGCAGGGCCATGGCGATCCAGTTGATCATTAACCGGGAACTTGGTTCGGCCGTTACAGAGAATTTTATACAGGGCAGTTTTGCCATAGAAGCGCTGACCGATCTGGTGGAAGAAGCCGTACTTGCTGAGTTCGATCGAATCACAGAAAGGGGTGGTGTATTGGGAGCGATGGAAAGGATGTACCAGCGTAACAAGATCCAGGAAGAAAGCCTGCATTATGAAACATTGAAACATACAGGAGAACTTCCGCTGATAGGGGTTAATACATTCCTCAATAAAAAGGGAAGTCCAACAGTATTACCCGGTGAAGTGATCCGGAGTACTACCGAAGAAAAAGAACAGCAGATCGCCAACCTGAAAGCTTTTCAGAAACGGAATGCCGGTAAAAGTGCTGAAGCCTTACAGAGACTGAAACAAGTGGCTATCAGCAACGGGAACCTGTTTGAAGAACTGATGGAATCAGTGAAATACTGCTCTCTGGGCCAGATCACGCATGCTTTGTATGAAGTGGGTGGCCAGTACCGGAGAAATATGTAAGCAGGTTTTAGTATCTTCCGTCCAGAATTGAAATTGATAAATACTATGCATTTCAGGAAATACATATTGCTGCTGGTTTGTTCTTTTGGAATGATCGGTTTTTTGGGTGCGCAAAACAGCTTTAGACGGGTCGATACCACTATGAAAGTAGGTAAAGTGGGGTATCGGCTTACCTGCAGTAATAAGAATCCTGAAAAGAATACGGCATCCATTTCTCCGGTGGGTTTCGATAAGAATATGCGTGAGTTCTCTTTTGAGATCAAGGGTCGCGTATCCCGGGCCGAAGTGGATGATGTGAACAGGGATGGTTATCCCGATCTGGTATTCTATATCTACACCAACGATTCCATTCCCCGCGGCAATGTGGTGGCTATCAGCTCTGAAAAAAATGAGAGTGTTGCTCCTATCTTTTTGCCGGATATTTATGACGATCCCAAATTAAGGGTGGGCTACAAAGGAAACGATGAATATTTCCTGATGGAGGGAACGCTGATCAGACGTTTTCCCGTTTACCCTGCCGAAGGCACACCTGCACCACCTACCAGTGGTACTTTGATGCGGCAGATACAGTATATCGTGGTGCCTGGCGAAAGAGGGGCCAAGTTCAAAGCGGCACGTAGTTATGAATACACCAAACAATAACTGCCGTTATTAAATTATTGTAGTTCTGCCTGTTTCATCACGCTGCTTTGTACCTTTACCATCCTACAAAGACGGCCGTCATGAAAAAACTGTTCCCCTTTTTTATTGCTATCGGATGCTGTTTCAGCAGTCATTCCCAAACATTACAGCAAGTAGAAGCCAATAAGGTAACCCTTCCCAATGGATGGAGCCTGACACCTGTTGGCCGGAGTTTTCCACTGGGTGATCTTCCCCTGAATATCGCTTTGAGCAAGTCGAAAAAATTGATGGCAGTGACCAATAATGGTCAGGGTGTTCAAAGTATCCAATTGATCGATCCGGTCACAGAAAAGGTACTGGATAATGTGATCATCCCGAAAAGCTGGTATGGACTGCAATTCAGCGCAGATGAGAAGACGCTGTACGCCTCTGCAGGTAATGATAACTGGATCACTGAGTATGCGGTAGAGAATCAGAAACTGGTTTTAAAAGACAGTATCAAACTGGGTGATAAATGGCCCAATAAAATATCACCTGCCGGTATCGCTGTGGATGATGCAGCCCATTTGATGTATGTAGTGACCAAGGATAACCGCTCATTATATATTGTAGACCTTGTTACAAAGAAAGTTCAACAGCAGTATTCTTTGGGTGGAGAAGCCTATGCCTGTGTACTTTCGCCAGACCGGAAGGAGCTCTATATCAGTTGTTGGGGATGTGATAAAGTATATGTGTTCGATACCGGTAAAAAGAATGTGACTTCGGAGATCCAGGTGGGCGATAACCCCAACGAGCTTTGTCTCTCTAAAAATGGGAAATATCTCTATGTGGCCAATTCTAATGATAATTCAGTTTCTGTGATCAATGTGGCCCAGCGAAGGGTACTGGAAGTATTGAACGCGGCGCTTTATCCCGATGCGCCTAATGGATCTACCACCAACGGGCTTGCACTGTCTGATAATGAAAAGACACTCTATATTGCCAATGCCGATAATAACTGTGTAACAGTATTCGATGTGTCAGATCCCGGTCAAAGCAAAAGCCGTGGCTTTATTCCTGTAGGGTGGTATCCAACCAATGTTAAAGTAGCAGGGAAAAAACTGTTTGTGTCTAACGGGAAAGGGTTTTCTTCTATGGCCAATCCTTATGGGCCTAATCCGTTCATTAATCGCCAACAGGTGGTTTACCAACAGGGTGATCCCAACAAACCCATCGATGTACAGTACATTGCCGGGTTGTTCAAGGGCACTATGACCGTATTGGAAGAACCTACCGATAAACAGCTTTCCGTATACTCGCAGGTGGTATACCGGAATACACCATATAATAAAGTGAAAGAACTGTTGGCGCAGGGGGAAGAGGGTAACCCTATCCCAAGAAAAGTGGGAGACCAGGGCCCCATCAAGTATGTATTTTATGTGATCAAGGAGAATCGGACCTACGATCAGGTATTGGGTGATATCAAAGAGGGTAACGGAGATCCCAGTCTGGTTTTATTTGGTGAGAATGTTACCCCGAACCAGCACGCACTGGCGCGTGAATTTGTATTACTGGATAATTTCTATGTAGATGGGGAAGTGAGTGCAGATGGTCATAACTGGAGTACTGGAGCCTATGCAACAGACTTCCTGGAAAAAAACTGGGTAACCAGTTATGGCGGCCGTGGCGGTGCATATGATGCAGAGGGTAACCGGGCCGTAGCCAATAACAAAGGAGGTTTTATCTGGGATCACTGCAAAAGGGCTGGTGTTACCTATCGTACGTACGGGGAGTTCGCGGATAATTACAAGCCTAATATCCCTTCGTTGAAAGGGCATCTTTGTCCATATTTTACAGGCTATGATAACAAAGTGCAGGATACTGTCCGTTTTGGACAATGGAAGCGTGAATTCGATTCATTGTTATCAGTGAATGCTGTTCCGAGATTTAACAGTGTCCGTTTTTCCAATGATCATACAGAAGGGATGCGTAAAGGCAGACCTACACCCTATGCCCATGTGGCCGATAACGACCTTGCTGTCGGCTTATTTGTAGAGCACCTCAGCAAAAGCCCGATATGGAAAGAGACGGCCGTTTTTATTCTGGAAGATGATGCCCAGAATGGAGCTGACCATGTGGATGCGCATCGCAGCACAGCTTATGTGGCGGGTGGTTTTGTAAAGAGGGGTTATGTGGATCATACCATGTACTCCACCTCATCTATGCTGCGCACCATAGAACTGATACTCGGGATTCCTCCCATGAGCCAGTATGATGCCGCTGCAACTCCAATGTGGCGTTGTTTTACCGGTAAAGCAGATCTGACACCTTTCACTGCAAGACCGGCAACTGTTAATCTCCTGGATAAGAATACTGCCATGAATGAATGGCAAAGACGTTCCGAGAACTTTAATCTAACCAAGGAAGATGCGGTTCCCGACCTGGAGTTTAATAAAGTATTGTGGCATGGGTTAAAAGGAGATCATGTTCCATTCCCTGGGCCCAAGAGAGCGGCTTTTTTCAAGGCTGTGCCAAAAACAGAGAAGGACAGAGACTGATCATCTGCCTGAACTGATGGCAATTTTAGTTGCGATTTTTTCTGAGCCGCTATCATCACGGACCAGGACAAGGTACATACCGCTGGCAATTTTTTCGCCCCGGTAATTTCGTCCATCCCAGATGGCTTGACCGCCAAGTGCCCTTGTTTGAAAAACCAGGCGGCCATTCATTTCAGTTATTTTAACTAACGCGTTGTTCACGAGCCCGCGGATGGCAATGCTTCCCTGGTAACCGGGAGGAACAGGATTTGGGAAAACCAGTACACTGCTGTTGGTGTTTTCGCCCTCTGTTGCCGTACTTCTGAAACTGCAGATTCCGGAAATGGTTGCAATGAATACTTCACCGGTAGCAGGGTCGATCGTGATTTTTTTTACGTCATTATTCAGTAAAGGACTGTTCTCTTCTGTGAAACGGTAAATGATCTTATCGCCATCAGGTGAGATCAGCCAGAGGCCATTTTTCGTACCGATCCATTTCCGGTTAGCGCCATCTACAGCCATACTCTGAACGCTTTCATCCCTGAACAGAAGCCCGGCAAAACGATCAAGTTGCACAATTGGCAAAATGGCATCACAGCCGGTCCCTGTGAAAACTCTATCGGGGCATTGGATGATACCGATGCCTTTGTCAGTGCCTACCCAGATAAAACCATTTTTATCTTTTAGAATACTTAAGACATTATTACTGGGGAGGTTGCCATTACCAACGCCCGACCGGTAAAATTTCCATTGGTCATCAGAACTATTATCAATATTCTGACCGTGGTTAAAGCAGAACAGGCCATTGTCTTTAGGGCTTTGTATCCAGAGCTGATCATAGTCGTCAATGATGATCTGCCCAACGGCATTTTCCAGGTGTGAAAAAGGGATAGAAAAAGCCTGCCAGCTTCCATCGGCCTTTCTGACCTGGATATTTTTAGGAGCCCCATAATTACTGACCCATAGATTCCTATTCTGATCAAATGCAAGCCCGCTCACACGGTAACTTGTGGCATCGCCGATGGCTGCCTGCAATGTGCTGTTATTTTTTTTGTAGATGGATGGAGGTTTGGATGGACTAAAATTCACCAGCCCACCTCCATAACTTCCCACCCAAAGGCTATTGTCGGAAGGATCAACTGCCAGGCTGATAAAATCCAATACAGAATCCAGTACCGGCTCATTATAATAGCTTTTCGAGCTCCATATATCCTGTTCAAAGAAATAGATTCCGTTACGGTTATATTGATAATTCCATGCACTGTTTATGCTACCGGCTGCAGCATATATCCGGTTGTTTTTTGCCAGCATTTCCCCTTCTGCTGGCCCGGGTGGACCATTTGGTATGAACCGTTCTGCTCCTGGGTTGAATTTAGATAATCCTCCAAACTGGTCAGCTATCCATACGGCATCGCCATCAATGATGGCTGACCGCGGAAAAGATATAACATTTGCCTGAGTGATGGTTCTCTCTATTTGGCCAGCTGAATTGAGAATCGTTACTCTGGCATTCCCAGAAAGTGTACGCTGGCTGATCAGTAGTTTGTCATTTGACGATGTAGTGTTGGTGATAGGCCAGTTTTTATCAGCGTATAATAATTGCCAAGCTGTTCCATTCAGAATGAAGAGTGAATCATTTTTTTCGACAATCATTTTGCCATTAGCACGAAGTACATTTTTCACAGGGCCCGTTCCCAGTCCATTTAGAATGCCTGTAAGCTGCCAATTGTTATAATTAGAAGGGTTGTTTGTAGTGATGGAAGTTGTTTTAAGCCCTTCTTCAGTAGCTGCATAAAATAAGGAGCCGTCACTGGTAAATGCATTTATTCTGACCTGTGAGCCATTACTACCGATAACCCATGTGTCTTTGATCTCAAATTTCTGGAGATCGGTCACAATGATCCCAAGCCCACTTGAAAGATAGGCTAACCCATTTTCGCAAAAGATCGAATAAATGGTCTTGTTCCCAGAGATTCGGCTTCTTTTGATATCACTGATGTTTTTAACAGTGCCATCTTTCAGGATGTCAAGGTTACTGTTGTTATAGGCGATGACCAGCTGGCGTGTGGTCATGTCCCAGCCAAGGCATTGCACGCCTATCTCATTTAAGCCATTCGTTTTACTGAAACGGCCGGTCTCATTTTCATCTGTCAGGTAAAAAACATGCGTATTTGCTGAGCAGTAAATTTTATCTCCCTTGATTACCTGTGAGGTCTGTTGACTGTTCAGGTGATCTCTCCATTCTCCGATCGGGGGAATGCTGTTTTGGGCTGAGATCCTGAAGAGGGGACAGGTCAAGAAAATACAGGCAAAAAGAACGAATCGTGTCGGGGCAAGAAACAGTTGCTTACCTTTTTGATTATCTCTTTTATCAGGAGGAGTTGTAAGCATACAGATGCTTTTGCCGGTAGCAGGATAGCTCTGAATATTGATCTAAATATTCACGATGCCATTCTTGATAGCAAAGATAGCAAGACCAACCCTTGTCTTTACATCCAGTTTTTTGAAAAGGTTATCCCGGTAGGTATCAATGGTCCTTGGGCTGAGACACATTTCGTCCGCGATCTCTTTATAGGTTTTTTCGGTACAGATCCATTTCAGGAAAGTGGATTCGTTTTCACTGAGGCTATTCAATGCAAACGCATCTCCTTCAAAGACCTCTTCATGGTTGATGTAATGCATCAGCTTGTTACTTACCAGTTCATTGATGAAGTAACCGCTGTCGCGTATACTGTCGAGCGCATCTTTGAATACTTTAGGTTTGCTGTCCTTTAAAATATATCCTCTTGCTCCATTCTTAAGCATGCGGATGATAGCGGTGTCGTTTTCCAGCATGCTTAGTACCAGAACTTTGGTCTGTGGCAAGTTCGTTTTGATCCAGCTGGATGTTTCATAGCCATCCATAACAGGCATGGTAATATCGAGGAGAACGATATCGGGCGGAGTCTTCGACTTCACTTTTTCGGTGAATTGCTTTCCATTATCAGCTTCCATCACCACTTTGAATCCTTCAAAAGAGTTGATGATCGCCATAAGCCCGGTACGCAGCAATTCATGGTCATCCACAAGAGCAACAGAGGTCATATATTGGATTGTTTGGGTTTGATGTACAAAGTTATGATAGTTCCATTACCCGGGGAACTGTTTACATTCACAGTAGTGTTGATCATTTTAGCCCGGTTGATGATATTATGGAGACCGATTCCTGTTCGGGCCTGTTGTAACAAGTTGGTATCGAATCCTATTCCGTTATCACTGATCCGGATGGTGGTTGCACCATTTTCACTCTTTACCTGGATATCAATTTTATTGGCAGAAGCATGTTTGATGATGTTGTTGATGATTTCCTGGATCATCCGGTAAAGGATGATATCCGTGTTGACATCGAGTATATGAAAGTTATCAGATGTGTGGAAGGATGTCTGAAACCGGCCTGTCTTCTCGAGTGATATCAATAGCTGCCTGATGGATTCAATGATCCCAATTGCATGGATACGGTTGTTCTGCAGGTTATGACTGAGGTCCCTCAGGTCTTTGATGGCTTTCCCAAGCAGATCATCTGTCTGGTTGATTTTTTCTTCCGTCACATGATCTCCGAAAGTATTGAGATTCAGTCTGGCCAGACTCAGGATCTGTCCGATGTTGTCATGGATCTCCTGACTGATATAAGAAAAGGCCTGTTCCTGGATCTCTAATTGTGTTTTGAGCAAAGTCTGTTCAAAACGGTTACGCATCTCTTCTTTTTCCTGTTTGTTTTTTCGTTGCCTTCTGAGAAATACGAATACGATCAACAATAAAAAACTACCGATCAGCACGAAAAAAACCGATGCTACAACGATGGTAATGAGGATGTCTTCTTGTTGTCGGGGCATAAGATAAAGGCTATACAGAATGATCCATATAAAAGTACGTTTAAAATATTATTGATAATTCCGTAAATTCTTATGCCTTCTGCTTGTAGGTCGTTGTTTCTTAAATATTCAAAAAGGGCGTTTATTATTACTGAGCCAAGATAGAAGATCAATAAACCACTTGTGATCCAAAAAAAAGGTTGCCTGGAAAGTTGCTGATCAATTTTGTCGGGGAGCACGGATTCATAGAAAAAACAGCAGCAGAAGATTACTATGAAGAAAGAGCCTAGCAAAAAAGTATAGGTGTTAAAAGTCTTATTAAATCCTTGAACAAAAAAAATATTTAGAATCACTGTTATCACGAAAGTTGGCGCGAAAACGGCAACAGCTTTTTTGAATATTTTTTTCTTGAAATGAATATAAAATAAAAAGGAATAAAATAAAAACTCAATAGTAGTAAAGACGTTGTAGACCCAATAGTTTTTTAGGTCTTTAGTTGTTGACCAGTATCCAAAGATTTCAATGCTTACTGTTAATAATAGAAAAGGGATAAAATACAATAGTATTTTATCCCTTTTCTGTAAATATAATATGATAGCAAATGTTAAGCTGGCAACCTGAAAAAATAAATAAATCGCAGACTGCATGCAGTTATTATACTATGGATAGATTCCACCGTGATTTAAAAATTCATCCAAACCATCCAAAAGTCCATCAGTGCGACGACTGGTAGAAGGAGCAGGGATTTTATTGCCGGTAAAGAAAACAGTTAACCTGCCGTAATCCTTTGGATTTACTGGTTCAGCACCTTTTCCATATACACCGAAATTCACATAAATAACATCAGACTTGTATTTTGTTTGGAGGCCATTGATAAAAGCGATCAGGTCTTTTGTTTTGAATTCAACACGTATTGATTGATCCTTTTCGCCATATTTCTTAACGTAATTTGCCGCCAGGCTAGCTGCGTAGGTCGGGGCGATAGATCCTTGATAAGGGCCAACACCTGCAACACCTACAATATTGCTGTTCTCATTTGCAGCAGGGGTTTCTGCAACAGTCTGCTCTTTTTGGCAGGAACTGAAGAAAACCGTAACAAGCATGATAGTTCCAAACAGAAGTACAAGCTTTTTCATAAGTCTTAATTTTGGTGGGGGGCCATCATACGATAACACACCGATAATATATTGATGCAAGGTAACAAATCCCTTATTTTTCTGGTGTACTAATTCAACAGTTATATGGATGTTTTCTATCAAATAATTGATAATCAATATATTGTCAATATTTGATTAATAAAAAAACGGTGTTTTTCACGCCAAAAAAACGGTGTTTTCACCTGTTTTTTGTCTTTTACTACCAGATTTTGAAGATTTTCAACTACTTTTTTGTAGGGCTTTTTGAAGAAAAGTATGCTTTCTTTTCAATTTTCCTACTCTTGGAACTTGTCGTTTTTGATCCTAAATTATTGATAAGGAATTAATTTGATGAAACCTCCCGGCTAGTCTTTGGTAAGAGGAAAATGTATGTACTTTTTTATCGACCGGGATGTGACCCACCCAATGGTAACCGCTATCAGAATAGCTGTGAAAACGGTTGTTGTACCGGGGAAAATTGAGATATAGATGCCTCTGGCAGATAATATCCGGTGAATGAAAAACTGCAGAAAACCGAGTAAAACAGATGAGAGCAGAATGATACCTAATGTGCCAGGTAAAAATCGCTTCATCAGGAACTGGTGTAATTGAGCGGGAGAGGCTCCCAATATGATTAATAACTGAATATCTTCTTTGGAAGAAGCTACTGTCAGCTGTATGAACAATGTAAACACGAGGAGTGCAAACAATAGCAGGATGATGCCCGTTACACCGGAAACGTTCACCACCATATCGACTATTTTCCGATACCTGCTGAACCTGGTTTTGTCGGCATCCGCTGAAAGATTTTTCTCTTTGAGATAGGAGCTCAATTGAGGATTACCCGGATCTTTCGTTTTGATGATGATACGTGATGGTTTCCTGTCCTGATTCCTGGCAAAAAACTGGTTGCCCCATCTCATGAACTCTTCCGGAACCAGCAGTGATGATATGCGGTCACTGAAACCTACTACCCGTCCGTTCAAAGTAACCATCCCGTTGGGACCATAGACGTTGATCTTGAATACGATCATTTTCACTACCTGTTGTGTCAACTGAGGTAAACCTTGCGAAAAGGAGAATTGAAAATTGTAAAAATCAAGAAACATGTTAGGCACAATAATGGGAACAAACAAAGCATGTTCATCCCATTTCCAGTCCTTCGCAGCGATATCAATGAATTCCTGTGGCACACTCTCAAATGCGATATCAGTATAAAAAGGGAAACGGTCGCTGGCACTTTGAATTGAAGCTTTGAAATGGCTTGGTGTGAGCAAGCCGACCGACTGAACAAAGTCCTGTTTCCGAAGGTCGTTGATCTCATGGTCTGTTAAACCGGTTGTACCAAGATTTTGATCTGTAATCGTTTTATTGACCACCAGAAAATTGGCGATGCTATCCTGATTATTCTTGTTATACAGAAGATCGTGATAGTTTGCCTGGATCTGCACTGCAGCAAGTATCAGCAATACGGCGATTGCCAATCCCACCATTGCCATTACATATCTGTTGCGTCCCGTACCTGTACGGATGATCTTTTTCAGCAAAATATTCAATTCTGGCATAACAGGTATCAGCATTTATAAATTCAATTTCCGGCTGTACGGAAAATGGGTGTCATCATCCAGATCCGTAAGGATGAAACCGGCGTTACGCCGATTGCACTCTTCTTCTATCAGGGTCACGGCTTTTTGTATGTTGGTCGTATCAAGATGGCTAAAGGGTTCATCCATGATCAACCACCCAAAAGGTTGCATCAAAGAACGGATGATCGCAATCCGCTGCTGTTCGCCATAGCTGCATAGCCCGGCTTTCTGGCTCAAAATATGCTGGATGCCCAGCTGTTCTGCCATTTCATCGATCCGGCTGCTTTTATGAAAGGGTTCCTGCATCACCCGCTTTAACTCTATATTCTCCCGGGCTGATAACTGTGGAAACAAGCGGAGGTCCTGAAAGATGATACTGACCTTTTTTTGCCTGAGTTCGGATAGTTCATCTCTGTTGATGTTGTCCGACTGTTTATTTTCCACCCAGACAGTCCCTTCGTAATCAAACCTCATATGATAAAGGATGTGGATCAAAGTGGTCTTGCCTTTCCCACTGGGGGCCATGATCTTGATCCTTTCGCCATCATCAAAACGGATATGGGTATTCCATATATCTGAACGACTCTGAAGAAGCCGGTCCTTTAATGGAATAGGGATGAGATGGTCCAAGATAATTGCCATAATCCTGCTTGGTATATCGAAAATACAATGAATCAAATAATAAAGTCCTGCATAACAGGACCTTATTCGTAATCATCTAAAAAGGGATCAATTGGTTCTGATGATCGGAAGAACCCCGCCCAGGAACATTTTTTCTTCTGTCTCGCGCTCTTTTTTTGCCTGTACACGCATGTCTACAGCTATGTCTGTGATCAGACTTGTTAATGTAACAAGACTGTTTTGTTTTTCATTCTGCATCCTGATCTCCAATTGAGCTTTTATACTCTTTCCATCAAAATTGTCTGAAGTGGCCAACACATCCTTGAATGTATTTTTAGCCGTGTTCAACGATTGCTGAAAACTTCCGTTGGTTTCCTTTGTAAAGCCATTCAGGGTATTGGCCACATCAAAATAGAAAACAGTCGATTTGCCTTTGAAGCGATCCAATGCCTCCTTGCTGATCGCTACTTTGCTTGTTTGGGCCATGTATTCGCTATAGGTAACCGAATCGCTGGCCACTACCAGATTTTTATCATCTGCCATTATATACATGCCGGCTATAGACAGCAGGTTACCCGCTTTATATACATTTTTCTGTTTTACCAGAAATCCCTGTTCTACCGCTTTGTCCATCAGTTTGGCAAAACTTACTTTGTCGCCGACGGGTGCGGTCAGGATCATCTTGCCAACCGGTTTTTTTCGCATCATGCTGCGTTCGTCATGCTTGGCTTCCGGCTCAGCAGCGGCCATTCCGAAATCAGATACAATGACAGCGATATCACCCTTCAATGATTTGTACAGGTCCTGGCTGCTCAGCCCGCTTTTCTCGAGGAAATTGTTTGCCAGCCCTTCTATTTCCAGTTGTTTCAGGAGTCCTCCGAAAATCTCGGGATTGAAGGCCGCCAACATGATGGCGTTGATGTTTTGCGAAGGATAATGATCAAGCATAGACAGATTGACGGTAGGACCAGCGTACTGCTTTAATACACTGCTCAGCAACTGGTTGGTATAACTGGTTGATTTGGCCAGTATTTTTCCGTCTTCAAAACTTAAAGTGGCTGTTACGTAATTATCCTTCACCAGCTCTTCCAGTTTGGGTAACTGAAAAGGCATCATGCTCAAGGCCGCCAAAGAGCTGTTGGCACTGGTAAAAGCATAACCATCAGCTTTTTCTTTGAACATATCTGAAAAAACAGAAAGATCTGCCATCGATTCTTTGATCTTCTGGGTGAAATAATGATCCACTTCACGTTTCATCTCCTCTTCTGTGTTAAGATGAGGTGGTTTCTTGAAACTCATCGTGTTGGTATCATATACCGGCTTCAGATTGTGCGTGTATATCGTGACGATGACCTGTTGATCATTCCAGGCCAACATGCTGCCTTCATTGTTGATGAGATAGCGGTAATCTTTTTCTTTTTTGATTTCCCTGTCCCTGGTTTCTTCCTGTTTTTTCAGGTATGCTTCCAGTTTGGCGGCATCTTCCAGTCCGCCCAGCAGGCTGAAACTGTTCGACAGGCTGTTATCTGCATGCGTTTTCTGTAGCCCGAAGACAAATATTTTATTGCTCCAGTTGATACCCGCGTTGTTCTTCAACTCTTCCAGTTTGGCTTTGTCACGCAGATCGATCGAGTCGCTTTTGAATATCTTGCTCAGCAGCGTGTCGACGTTGATCCCTCCTTTCTGGAGTTTGTCTTTCATTTGGCCGGGATCGAGTGCCAATACAAAACTTGCTTCTTTGGGGATGTATTTCGCTTCTTTGGGTACTTCGTGTTTGCAGGAAGGCAGGGTGACCACAAACAGAAAAGCCACGAGGGCCTGGTATACTACTCGCTTCATAAACGCAGTGTTTAGTGTAGCTAAGTTATACCAAGCCCCCGATATGTCTGTTTTCTTTATGTTTTACTTCACAATTGCCTGATAAATGGCTTCCTGGATATTTGGACGCACATTTAACTGGCCCAGTTTGTTGTTATTACGGGTGGGTGTTACGCGGTTCGACAGGAAGATATACACCAGGTTGTACTGGGGGTCAACCCAAACGCAGGTTCCCGTAAAACCCGTATGACCGAAAGTTTCGGGTGATACGCTTTTTGATGGGTAAGGCTCCTTACGGGTTGCATTGTCTTTTTCCGGTTTGTCAAATCCCAGTCCCCTGCGACTGATGGCACTGTTATAAGCGGTAAATTTATCGATGGTCGATTTCTTGAATAGACGTACCCCGTTCAGTTCACCGCCATTTAGCAGCAGCTGGTATAACTGGGCCAGGTCATACGCATTGCTGAACAGACCAGCATGGCCGGCTACACCTCCAAACATGGCAGCACCTTCATCATGTACGTCACCCCGAATCAACTGCTGACGGAAATGTTTTTCCTCTTCAGTTGGTACGATCTGGTTAACCGGCATCAGTTCTCGAGGACGATAGGTCGTAGTGGTCATGTGTAAAGGCTCATAAATATTTTCACGGGCAAACTCATTTAGCGGTTTACCGCTAACGGCCTCTACTATTTTCCCCAGGAAGATGAAATCGTTGTCACTATACACATATTTATCAGCAGGGGTTAATTTGCTCTGCAGGATGCGCTTGTATAAAGTATCCTGCCAGTCGTTCCGTACATAAAGATTTTCGGCTACCCGGAATTGGTGTTGTGCATCTTTTTGTGCAGCGAAATACTCCGGACGTGGCTGCCCGCTGGCAGTATCGATCACTTCTCTGTAGAATGGGATGAATGGATTCAGTCCTGCCTGGTGCAAAAGGATATCCTTAAGTTTCAATGGAGCTTTGTCGGAACCCTGCACCCATGGTAAATAATCACCGAGGGTTTTCTCCAGGTCGATCTTTCCTTCTTCGTATAGTTTCATGATAGAAACCGTGGTAGCGGAGATCTTGGTAACAGATGCAAGGTCAAAGACCATGTCTGTGGTAACCGGTTCTTTTTTATCAAAATTGGTATACCCGAAAGCCTTGTTGTAAGCGATCTTGCCGTTGCGGGCCACCAGTACCACACAACCGGGGGTAGCGCCTTTTTTGATGGCATCTGTTGCGATGGCATCAATTTTTTGTAAAGCTTCCGATGCCAGCCCAACTGAGCCCGGATCTGCTTTCGGGAAATAGCTGTTGTACAGGATCCCATCTCCGAATTTCAGGTTCTCAGTGACTGTAACGGGTAATTTACCCTTGGGTTCGATCTTGCCCATGACCAGGGATACGGCAGCTTCCTGTGTGATATCGTCATCTTCGTAGCAGGCTACCAGATTAGGGGCGTTGGCGATATTCTTTAGTGCATAAGGATTTCCGAAAACAAGGGTAAGTGTATTGTTCTGCTGTAATCCATTCAACAGGTAAAACGAGGCGTTGCTGATGCCAAAATTATTGGCAGGCCGGCGGCTGAAATTGTGCAGCCCAACGATCACCACATCATAGTTTTTTCCCTGGATGGTGCTGATGAGTTGAGCAGCGCCGGCACTATCACTCTTTTCTATGATGGTAACCGGATTCTTATCGTCCTGTAATTCCTTACCTACGGCATTTTTACTGCCGAAGAGGTATACGTCGGCATTGTATTCAGACCGCAAGCGTGCTGCAATGGTGTTTTCTGAAGGGGCACCCATGCATACATAGGCAATTTTTTTGCCTTTTGCCAGCGGAAAGATGTTCTCGTTCTGTTTACGCAACAAGGTGAGTGCATTGGCACTCAGTTGTGTTCTGATCAGGTTGGACTGTTTATTCAGGTCATCTACCAGGCCTTCTGTTTCAATAGGCTCGATCTTGTTCAATCCCAGATGGTACTTGGCCAGCAGCACTTTCTTTACACGGGCATTGATATCATCCCAGCTGAGTTTCCCTTCCTTGATGGCTTCTTTTACTTTGGCAATACTTCCGGGGATATCGCCTGGCAGGCATAACAGGTCGTTGCCGGCGATCAATGACATCACAGAAGCTTCTCCTTTCGGAAAGAATTTTGCCACGCCCTGCATTTCCAGTGCATCAGTAAATGTGATTCCCTGGAACCCAAGTTCATTCCGCAGTAGACCTGTTACGTTCTTATTGGATAAAGAACTGGGTAAGTTGCTAGTCGTGTCAATGGCCGGGATGGAGAGATGTGCTGTCATAACACTGCCTACACCAGACCTGATCAATTCACGGAACGGATACAATTCAAGATTATCCAGCTGCTCACGGCTTTTCAGAATTACGGGAAGGTCCTTATGTGAGTCAACAGCTACATCGCCATGTCCGGGAAAGTGTTTGGCAGAAGCCATGACGCCCACATCCTGCATGCCTTTCATGTAGGCAACGCCGTAAGTGGCCACTTTGTATTTGTCCTCACCAAAGCTCCTGTCGTTGATGACGGGGTTCATGGGATTATTGTTCACATCTACGTCCGGCGCAAAGTTCACCTGTATGCCCATGCGTTTACACTGTTCGCCTACTGCTTTGCCGAACGTGTAAATGAGTTTGGCGTCAGTGGTGGCACCCATCATTAACTGGCGCGGATAATTGATCACACTGTCCAGGCGCATACCGAGTCCCCACTCTCCATCGATCGAGATCAGCAGCGGGGTTTTGGCGATGGCCTGGTATTGGTTGGTCAGTAATGCCTGCCTTACGGGCCCTCCCTGGAAAAAACACAGACCGCCTACATTGTATTTTTTGATCAGATCGGTCACTTCGGCCACATGTTCTGCCCCCAGGTTACTGTGCGCACGGATGATCATCAGTTGTGCGATGCGCTGGTCTTTATTCAGTTTCCTGAATTTCTTTTTCACCCAGCGTTCAGCAGCGGGTGTCTTTGCAAAAAAATCCTGCGCATAGGTGGCTAGGGCGCTTGTCAGCAGGAAGGTCATCAACGTTACGGTGAACCAGTAATTTCTTTTCATTATGGTGTATTGAGGAGGCACAAGTTAGTAATTATACAGGTATGGCGAACCTGCTGAAGTGAGGATCCGCCCAGGCATAAAAAAGGCCGTAACAGATATCCGTTACGGCCTTTCCCGGTGAAATTTTGTTATGCTTCTTCTTCCGGTTCCTCGCTCAGTTTCGGCTCAATATTGTTGGCTTTCAGGATCGAGAACCATTTGATCATTTTTTTCATGTCGCTGGCGTATACGCGGTCAAAATCCATATCGGCGTAAACTTTCTGGAAATAGGCTTTTACCGCTGCTGCATCTTTGTCGGAGGGCAGGGCTTCCTTGCTTTTCCCCATGGCCTGGAACACTTCTACCAGGTTCACGTTCTCGCGGATGGTATATACTTCGATACTTTCCAGGTGTGAAAAGTTGTGTACACGGCTGCTGACGAATTTTGTGGTCTTGTCTTCCAGCGATTTTACAATGGCTCCGTCTGTTTTGCTTCCCACCAGTTCAAATAAACCGTTCAGGCCGGTTATCGATATCAATTTACTGTACTCCATAATATGTGATTAATTGCTGCAAAGTAAGGGGAAAAAGAAGAAAATTGATGCCAGAATCTGTTCAGCGGACATATTTGTGATTTTGGCAGGTAATGGCTGCATGCCTGGTATTTTCTTTATCGGGATAGTTTGAAATGTTGTATGAGATGAGTAGTTTAGGTGCAGAAACCATTACATACACCAAAACTGCTGTTTATGAACCTGGAAACCATTAACTGGCTTGCCGTTCTGGTAGCCGCCATTTCTTCTTTTGTTGTGGGAGGTATCTGGTATTCACCCCTCCTTTTCGGAAAAGCCTGGATGAAAGCCAGCCAATTGACGGAGGAACAGATCAAACAGGGAAACAAAGGCAAGATCTTTGGCTTTACGTTCATTTTTTCGTTATTGATGTCCGCCAACCTTGCGATGTTCCTGAACGATGCAAAAACCGACCTGACCTGGGGTGTTACGGCAGGGGTATTGGCCGGTATCTGGACCTTCTGTGCCATTGCCATCCACAGTCTGTTTGAATTGAAGAACTGGGCTTTTATCCTGATCAATGGCGGATACAGCTTAGTATCCCTTGCTTTAATGGGGGCAATATTGGGTGCATGGCGATAAAATACACGAAACCCCCGACTATGAAAAGACAGATCTGTTTGTTAATCATTGCAGTTTGCCTGGCGCTTACTGCCACCGCACAAAATGACGGCAGTTTTGATTCTGCACTGGCAAAGAAGACAGGTGCAGATGATTACGGCATGAAACAATATGTGATGGCGTTCCTGAAGAAAGGTCCGGCACAGATCACTGGTAGAAGCCAGCGAAGCGAACTGCTCAAAGGGCATATGCAGAATATCGGCAAACTCGCAGAGGCCGGTAAGCTGGTACTGGCTGGCCCAATGACAGCCGATACAGGCATAGAAGGCATTTATGTATTTAATGTTACTACTGTCGCAGAAGCTGAAGTTTTGAGCTTAACGGATCCTGCGGTAAAAGCGGGGTTGTTTGCCATGGAGTATCACCCCTGGTATGCAACGGCCGCTTTGATGGAAATTGTACGAATGCACAATACACTGCAAAAAAAGAAACGGATGTAGCCATGAAAGCAAGGACGACAGTTACCAGATTATTGGTAATTTGTATCAACCGGCGTTGTTCATCTCGGTAAGGGCGGCATCGAGTCTGGCTTTCAGGGTATCGTAATCAGTATACCCCCGGGCCAGTAAGGTGAACCGGGTGTCTGAATTCTGTAATAATACGCAGGGATAACCGGTTACCTGTAGTTGTTTGCACAATTGAAACTCATAGTAAGCCTGTTCTTTGTATTCTTCTGCGTGCAGCCTGGTATAGAACAATTCCGGTTGAATGGAATATTTCTCCAGCAGATGCCGATAGGCTTCATCGTCCGTCAGGTCGCGCCCTTCAAAATGCAGCGCATATTGAAGATCGGAAGCAAAAGCCACCTGTTTTTCCGGGTAGATCTCTTTAAAGATACATAGGGCAATGGCCGGTTTCTCCGAATGCGGGAACCAGTCGCTCAGGTCTGGATGGTTGATATGCCACAGGTAATCGGCACCGAATCGGATACCGGTATACTCCTCTACTGTTTGATAGGCTTTCTGAATATATCCGGCGGTAGCGGCTATCGGTACCGGGTTTTCGGGAAGTATCATGCCACCGGATAATACTTCGATTTGTATGGCCGGATAATTCTCGGCGATCTTTTTCATAACAGGGCTAAATCCGTAACACCAGCCACAATAGGCATCGTAACAGTAGTAAAGAGTAGGGGTCATACAGCAAAGGTAAAGAACTACCGCGGTTCGGTATATTCGGGTAGCCATTGATGCGACAGATTATTGTAACTTCGCTTTCCCGTAAAAGGTAAATGGCGGGGCCCGGACTCCGGAACAACAAACCTCAAAACACTCATATATGCCCGGTTTTGAATTATTTGGTGCAGAAGAAAGAAAAGAAGTGAATGATGTGCTGGAAACAGGCATCCTGATGCGTTATGGCTTTGATGGTCCCCGCCAGGGTATATGGAAAGCCAAGGAACTGGAACAGGCCATCACCGAAGTGTTCGGTTGTAAATATGCACAGCTTACCTCCAGCGGTACAGCAGCGCTTACTACGGCCATGGCTGCATTGGGCATTGGCGCAGGTGATGAAGTGATCATGCCTTCCTTCACCTTTGTGGCCAGTTTCGAAGCTGTGCTCAGTGTGGGCGCCATACCGGTATTGGTAGATATTGATGAAACCTTGACCCTGGATCCCGGCGCAGTACGTGCGGCCATCACTCCCAAAACAAAATGTGTGATGCCGGTACATATGTGCGGAAGTATGGCCGATCTGGATGCGTTGAGACAGATCTGCGATGAGCATCGGCTGATCCTGCTCGAAGATGCCTGTCAGAGTATTGGCGCCTCTTATAAAGGACGGTCACTGGGTACCATTGGCGATGCCGGTACCTTCTCTTTTGATTTTGTAAAGACCATCACCTGTGCAGAAGGAGGTGTGGTGATGACGAATAAGGAAGATGTTTACCGTAAGTCCGATGGATATACGGACCATGGTCACGACCACCTGGGAGTTGACCGTGGCGCCGACCTGCATCCGTTCATCGGCTACAACTACCGCATCAGTGAGCTGCATGCGGCTGTGGGACTGGCCCAGATCCGTAAACTGGGCACTTTCCTGGGACTGCAGAAAAAGAACAACAAGGCACTCCGCGCTTACCTGGAGCAGATACCGGAAGTAAGTTTCCGCATCGTGCCCGAGGGGGGCGATGACAGCTGCAGTTTCTTAAGCTGGTTCCTGCCTACCGAAGAACTGACCCGCGCCGTAGTGGCAGAAATGAAAGAGCAGGGGATACTTGCCGGTAATTTTTACTGGTTCGTGAACAACTGGCACTATATCAGCAAATGGGATCACCTGAAAAATGCAGTAACGCTCGGTGCTTTAAGCGATGTGCAGCGGCAAGCCCTGCTGCGTTTAAAAGAAACAGCTTTCCCTGCAAGTGATGCCATCATGAGCCGCTGTATCTCTACCGCTATCAGCCTTGTATGGACAGAGGAGCAGATCCGCGAAAAAGGCGAGAAGATGGTGGCCGCTATCCGGAAAGTGTTGCAGGCAAATAAATAACGTTAGCGTAGTTGTGGCCAGGTTCACGATACATATAAACGAATTCAAAAGGCGCAGGAAAAGGTATTGGGCCTACCTGCAATTGGTGCTGGGTATTTCTGTGTTGTTCCTATACCTGTTCTTTGATGACAGGAATACATTTTACAGAGTGTCTCATCTGGTCATTGCCATTTTTTTCATCTCGAATGCCATTGCTGCTATCAGGTCTTCCCGCAGGGCTTCTTATGTAGATATCAATGAAGCCCGTATAGAATGGTTGGCTCAGTACACGAATGCTGAAGTAATGGTCGTTGATTGGAATGATATCCGTTGGATAAAACAGGAACAGGATGGCAGCATTACTTTCAATCAGGAAAGCAGCTTTAGCAGTAATCTTCGGGTAACTGATTTTTCGGAAGAGGATAAGTTTCAGATCCTGAGGCAGTTATATATGATAGCAAGCGCCCGGAAAATTCACCTCATCAATTTCGAACAAATGGCTTCTGCAACGGTCTGATACCGACGCCCTTACCTTCCAGTGCATTCACATGATCGAGGCTTCCCAATCGTATCCGAAGTGGGATCTTTGTCAGTTTTTCCACCTGTAATTCTTTTTTGCAGAAAAAACCAAGATGATCGCTGTAATAATTCTGAGGCACTAAACGGATGGGTATGTTTTTCAGGCTGTCTATGTTCTTTTGTTTGCGGTCCGATACAGGCATGCCAGTCTGCGCAAGGCTTACAGCCGCGCTTATTAGCAATAAATTCACAAACAAACAAATTGCTTTCACAGTTGGGTTGCTTTCTTTTGTATGTAAATTTACGGCATTAAAATAAAGATGGACCGCGAGTGATTCAGTACATCGTGGTCCGAAGTGGAAATGTATTATGTCTCTTAGCCAATCCTTACAACAGAAGTTGTTGCAGAAACTGTCACCCCAGCAGATTCAGTTAATGAAGTTGCTGCAGGTGCCTACTGCCAACCTGGAAGAGCGCATAAAAGAAGAGCTGGAAGAGAATCCTGCATTGGAGCTGGACGAAGAAGGACATGAGGATGAATACGGAGACGATCTGCAGGATGAATTTGAGACAGCTGCGGATGAAGAGGCCGAACTGGATGGCAGTGAAGAAGACTACGACAATGTAGATATCAGCGAATATGTGGTGGATGATGATGGGGAGATCGCTGACTATAAAATGAAAGACGACAACTACCCCGAGATGGATGATCAGAAAGTGATCCCCATCAAGGTGGAGACCAGTTTTCATGACCTGCTGCTGGATCAGTTGGGAATGCTGGAGCTGGATGAACGCCGTTATAAGATCGCGGAACAGATCGTAGGAAGCCTGGATGATGATGGTTATTTGCGCAGGGAACTGTCTTCTATTTCAGACGATCTTGCTTTCCGGCAGAGTCTGGTGGTAGAAGAAAAAGAGATCGAGGAATTGGTACAGCAGATACAACAGTTCGATCCCGCCGGTATCTGTGCGAGAGATCTGAAAGAGTGTTTGTTACTGCAATTAAAACGGAAACTGAATGAAGGGAAAAGCGTGGCACTGGCCATACAGATCCTGAGTAAGTATTTTGATGAGTTCACCAAGAAGCACTACGAAAAGATACAGCGAAGCCTGAACCTTACCGACGAGCAGATCAAGGAAGTGATCAACCAGATCATCAAGCTGAATCCCAAGCCAGGCGGCAATATCGGAGAGATCAACAAGGCGGAAAGTTATATCGTACCTGATTTTTTCGTGATCAACAACAACGGAAAACTGGAACTGACACTGAATTCGAAGAATGCGCCCGACCTCCGTATCAGTGAAGGCTACCGGGACATGCTGAAAGATTATGAGAAGGGCAGCAAAAAAGATAAACGCCAGAAAGAGGCAGTGCTTTTCATCAAGCAAAAGATAGATTCGGCCAAATGGTTCATTGATATGATCAAACAGCGGCAGGATACGCTGATCGGGACCATGAGCGCGATCATGAAACACCAGCAGGAGTTCTTTCTGACAGGTGATGAGACCACCATGCGCCCCATGATCCTGAAAGACATTGCAGAACTTACCGGGTTGGATATTTCTACCGTAAGCCGTGTGGCGAACAGTAAGTTCGTACAGACCGAATTCGGGACCTACCGGCTCAAGTTCTTCTTCAGCGAATCACTGAGTACCGACAGTGGTGAGGAAGTCAGCACCCGTGAAGTGAAGAAGATCCTGAGTGACATGATAGCATCAGAGGACAAACGAAAACCCCTGAGCGATGAGTTGCTGACCGATATGCTTCAGGAAAAAGGTTATAATATTGCAAGGCGCACCGTTGCCAAATACCGGGAACAATTGAATGTGCCGGTGGCTCGTTTGCGTAAAGAATTATAACTTGGGTACAGGTTACCCGGTAACACACGACACGATACATGGAACAAAACAGAGATATTACTCCTGATAAGCCATCCCTGCTGCTGACCATTCCGGCAAAACTGATCTCGTACCTGTTCCATCCGCTGTTCATTCCAACCTATATCTTTGTTTTCCTGATGTACCAGGTGCCTTACGAATTTGCCGGTATCACTGCCTACCAGTTACAACTTCGTTTGTTCAGCATCTTCTGGCTCACTGCTTTTTTCCCGGCTTTCGCCGTTTTCCTGCTCTGGCGACTGAAATTCAGTGAGAGTATTTTTTTACGCACCCAGAAAGAACGCATCGTTCCATACATCATTACCATGTTCTTCTACTGGTGGATGTATTTCCTCAGCCGCAATTTCACCGACCAGCCTGCAGTACTTAAGTTCTTTTACATGGGTATTTTCTCGGCAACGGTCTTCGGGCTCATCCTGAACAGTTATTTCAAGATCAGCCTGCACGCAATGGCCATGGGCGGGGCACTGGCAGCTATCATACTTTTTGCCATGTACTACCGAATGCCACTGGGCGGTTCCATGAGTGTTGCCGCATTGCTTACCGGCATTGTATGCACCAGCCGTTTACTGGTGAGTGACCATACCAACCTTGAAATATACTCGGGTTTGGCAGTAGGAGCTGTTTGTCAGCTTGGTGCTTACTACTTTGTGATGTGATCTTTTCCCGGTTTTCCTGCGGATTCATTTCTCCAATACAGGTGTTTTGAGTATCTTCATCCCGTACAGGGCTACCTGTACCCATTAAAATCCAATCGTGAAGAACCAAAGGTCATATCTGGTTTCTTTCTTGTCCATGCTGCTTACCCTGCAGGTATTTACTGCAAGGGCCCAATCCGCCAACTGCACACCTTTCCTGAACCAGAAAGATACCGTTATCTGTCCAGGTGCATCTGTACTCCTGAACCTTCAGGACCCTCCCAAAAAAGATTCGATGCTGCCTGGTGTCTGGAAATTACTGATTCCCGGAACTGCGATCGATTCCAATCTATTCAACATAAAAGCTTTCGGTTTTGATAAGGCAAACCAGTATCTCTATTCCATCATCCATAAAAAAGTGATCAGGTACGACCTGAAGAACCGAACCGTCAGCGCCGTTCCGGCAGATAATTGGCCAGGTGATTATACTGAATTCACCTACGACCAGACCAATAAACGATTGCTGTGCTGGCGTGGAGGACGCGATTCCGTATATGCATTGCCTGAAACAGGAGGAAGCTGGGCACCGGTGGGTGCGGGCAGTATCGACAGGGAATCATTCGGTGCCTCTTCGTTCTGGAACCCTGTAACCCGGCAGGTGGGTTTCTATGGAGGGTATGGTTTCAATGAAGTGAAAAGCTGGATATTCGAAAACGACGGTTTTGGATGGATCCAGAAAAAAACAAATCCCATCATTGATTCTGTTCCGCCAAAGGGGGGTAATATCCTTGCTGCCAATGCGGATGGTACTAAGTTATACCTGTTCTCTGGCCAGGGAAGTTATAGCGGTTACGAATTATCTGGCACTTGTGCATTGGGTAGCCCATGGGCAACTGCCAGTGGCATGTTTTGCTGGCTACGTGATCTGTGGGAGCTTGATCTGACCACGTACACTTTTCAGAATATCCTGCCCGTAAATCATGCCTCTATACAATATGAGGGTGCGCTGGGTTATTATTACGATCAATCTAGGTTTTACCTGTTTGGAGGTTACCAGCCAACCGGCAATTACGCCACCAACCAGAACCAGCCCAATACCAATAAGACATTTTATTTCAGAAGAGGGATCGATGCCGGTTTTGTTGAGATACAGGGTGAAGGAGAAGTTCCGCCGGCATTGGCGAAAACCGCTCTCAGCAACTATGCCTATTACGATGTCACAGGTAAGCGGATGATCTGGGCAAGGCACGATGGCATCTGGGCCTATTATCCCGATTCAACCACTGCAGCGCCGGATACCAGATCCATAGTTTGGTCAACAGGTGACACAACTGCCTCTATCACGGTACAACCCACACAAACCACTGTATACCGGGTTACCCGTACCATGGGTAGCCAGGTATGTAAGGACAGCATCACCATCACGGTGACCAATATGCAGACAACGCTGCAACCGACAGTAAATGTGTGTGGCAGTACGACCACCCTGGATGCCGGAGCAGGTTTTACTTCTTATCAATGGAGTAGTGGTGAAACTACCCGGTCCATTACAGTTACACAGAGTGGTACTTACCGGGTGATCATAACCAAAGCTGCTTGCACCAACACAGACAGCACTAAGGTGAACTTTGCAGTGCCCGTGAACGATTTTTCCGTGAATGTACTCAGGGATTCGGTTTGTGCAGGTGATCGGGATTCTTTGTATGTGGTGGTCCCGCAGGCGGGCATTACGTACTCGTGGCGTTTGAATGGTGCTGCCGCAGTGATCAATGCCGGTACCAGTTATGTTACGGATATCAATGCTAGCACACTATATGATATTACCGGTGTAAGTAACCCGGCGATCTGTTCTACCAAAACAGCCAGTGCAACAGTGACGGTGCGGGCTAAATTTTCAAAACCCGTCATACGTGTAGATTCTATAGGTACTGGGAATCTTTTGTTCAGTTGGGACCCCATCCCAGGCGCGACCGGTTATCTTGTAAGTGTTGACAGCGGTATCAATTTTACAACGCCATCCAGTGGTGCCCAGGGAAGGACGCATGCCATAAGAGGATTGTTGCCCAATACGAAGATCAGTTTGGCCGTGAAGGCAACAGGGTTATATACCTGCCAGACAAGCGACACCGCGCAGTTGCAGGCCACGACCCTGAATCCTTTCGGAAACGGGATCTATGTGCCCAACGCCATTACACCCAACGGCGACGGGATCAATGATGTATTGCTGGTATACGGAACTGCGATCCGTTCTATCCGCGTGATCATTTATAACCAGTGGGGTAACCAGTTGTTCCTCTCAACAGATCTGACAAAAGGATGGGATGCAACCAACAAAGGACAAAAAGTACCGGCCGGATTATATAGTTATTCACTCGAAGCTTTGATGGAAGACGGATCCAGGATCCATAAAGGCGGCACATTCAGTGTTATCAGGTAAGTTATGCGAAAATGCTTCATCATACTCATTGCTTTGCTGTTTGCATATGATACAATGCAGGCACAGACCGATCCGCATTTTACCCAGTATTATGCATATCCTTTATGGCTGAACCCTGCATTGAGTGGTGTGATCGATGGTAATTCGCGTGTTACCCTCAACTACCGGAAACAATTGCCAGGCCTCTATGCACCGATGACCACACAGGGTATCACTGCAGACTTTTCTCTACCCAAAAACCTCGGCCTTGGGGTTACTGCCCTGAACCAACGGTCTACCGACGCAGGGTATCAATACACCAATGGCTATCTATCACTTTCCTATCGCGTACACCTTACCAAATACGGAATACTTAGCGGAGGATTTCAACTGGGACTGGTTAACCGGAAAGTGGATCCCGGTAAACTGCAGTTTGGTAACCAGTTCAATCCATTGATCGGGTATGATCCTTCATTACCCTCTAATGAGGTATTCACATATCGTTCTGCCACATCGATGGATGGAAGCCTGGGGCTGATGTATTTTGATGGTGATCCGAACAAGTCATACAATCCTTTTATCGGTGTAAGTCTCTACCATCCCACGCAGCCGGTCAACCGGTTTCTTTCCGGAAGTGATGATAACATCATTCCCATGCGTTATGCGGTACATGGTGGGGTACGCTTCCAGATCAGCAGGACGGCGGAACTGATCCCGCATGCCTTGCTCCTGAAACAGGGCAATACCACTGAGCTGGCAGGAGGCATGGTGTGTAACCTGAAACTGGATCCCGGAACGGACCTCATCATTGGCGGTATGTACCGTAAAGAGGATGCAGTGGCACCAAGTCTGGGGTTACATATCAACGGACTCACGATAGGCTTCAGTTATGATGTCAATATCTCTCCCATGAAAACAGCCGCTGCTTCGAACGGAGGGTATGAATTGTCGATCAGTTTTACCAGTAAAAAGAAAATGGCCGATAGCCGGTTCATATGTCCCAGATTATGACCATACCCAAAAAAATACTGCATGGTTGCCTGTATCTCAGCATACTGTTCGTACTTATGCCTGTAACATTGGATGCGCAGAGCACACGCAAACTGAAACGAAGGGGTGATGCCGCTTTTCAGCAGCAAAACTATTATGGGGCAGCCAGGTGGTATGCGGCAGTTTTGTATGACAGTCCGCTGGTGACGGTTTCGCCAGCGCTGGTATATCCTTTTCAGCCATCCCGAGGCCGGTCTATCCGAAAGATCAGACCCCAACTCCGGAATGAACTGCAGTTCAAACTGGCAGAATCCTATCGCTTATACGGCCATTACAAAGAGGCACTTCCGCAGTATGAACAATACCTGGCATCGCAGGACACGCGCTACCCGCTCGCACGTCTCTGGTATGCGGAAAGTTTGCTGGCCACCGAGCAACCTGAGAAAGCCAGTGCCGCGTACAAAGCTTTCTTGCAGAAATACCGTCTGGTGGATTCGCTTGCGCAAAAAGCACGGCAGGGATTGGCCAATTGTGATTTTGTGATCGCCCAGAAACAACGGAAACCAGCTGCTGTCGTTAACAAGCTTACCTCACTGGCTTCTGCAGATGGTTCCAATTTTGGCCTGGAGAAAACAGCGGAGGGTTCATTTGTCTTCACCAGTTCGCGCCATGAGCTGCAGGGAAAGAAACAAGAGAAAGTATACCCGGTAAAATTGTATCAGGCCGATCTGAATACAGGCAATGTATCCCCGTACACTGTTCCTGCAGCTAAGATTCAGATGGGGGCTTCTTCCATGTCGGCGGATGGCCTCACCCTATATTTTACCGGTTGGAAAGAGGACCCTGCTGATCCGCAGCCTCAATATCAGCTCTACGTAACAACGCGTTCATCCATCACAGATAACTGGGGAGAGCCGGTATCGCTCCCCGACAACATCAACCCGAAGGGGTACCGGACCAAACAGCCTTTTATTACCCGTGACGGTAAGTTCCTGTTGTTCTCATCTGACCGGCCTGGTGGTTTTGGAAAATATGATATCTGGATGGTGGCCCTACAGGACGGTAAACCACTGGGAGAACCTATGAATCTGGGGAACGTTGTCAATACAAGCGGTGCGGAAGCCACTCCTTTCTATGACGCGGCGTCTGCAAAACTTTTTCTGAGTTCGAACGGAAGGGTAGGCATGGGTGGCATGGATATATATGCTGTTGCCGGTGACATCAATACCAATCAATGGAAAGAACCGGTTAACCTGGGTTCTCCCGTTAACTCTGTGAAAGATGACCTGTATTATACCAGGGACACTTATTCGGATACTGCTTATTTTAGTTCCGATCGGGCTTCAGCCTGCTGTATGGAAATATTTGCAGCAGCGGCATTACCCGTCAGGGACACCGTGTCGCCCAAGCCATTGGTACAGCAACCGGCGCCTGCTGCAAGAGATACTTTAGCTGCAGTACCGGACATCCAGAAACAATTGATGGACTCCATCAGTGCCGTTACGGTTGACAGGCTGCATGTGAATTACCGCTTTGCCAGTGCCCGTATACGCAGGGTGGATTATCCGCAACTGGCACAGGTGGTGGTACAGATGAAAAATAACCCGGCATTGAATTTACTGGTGGCATCTTTTACAGATTGTATTGGGTCAAAGTTGGCCAATGAGATTTTATCCCGCAAGAGATCGGCCGCTGTAAAAGCTTACCTGGTGGCAAAAGGTATTGATGCTTCAAGGATCAATATTGATTTCTTTGGCGAGAAACACCTGATCGTTGCTTGTAAAGAGGACAGCAGTTATAACCAGGCATCACAGATGGCCAATCGCCGTTCCGACCTGATCGTTACCACAGAAAAAAATCCGAAATGGACACCAACGGGCAGGGAACTGGATATCATGCCTGTGAACAGAGGGCTGGCTATGGTTCCGTCTGGAAAACAAGCCAATACTCATGTTGTTGTTGCAGCACAAACACAAGCTGCCAACGCGATCATGGCAACCAATATCCCTGAAACAAAAGTTACCCGTTCTGTGAATCAACCCACAGCTATGAATATGGCCGATAAGAACCTTTCCAGGTCCGGCACAAAGGATCCGTCACAGGCGACTCGTCGTGAATACGATCATCTAACGGGTGCTGATAAAACAACGGGAAAAGCTGCAACAGCCACTACTGCTGCCAATTCGGTAAAGAGGAACAAAGAGGCGAAAAACAGGAAAGACAATGTGGCAAGGCCTGCTGCAGAGATCATCCAGACGGAGAATATGGCCAATATGAAAAAAGACAGCCTGCAGACCATGAAGATCACGGCACTGCTTGATTTCACTCCGCGCCTGAAAAAGCCGTCAGTGATCGAGCTGATGACGAGCCGTACACCCAGGAGATCTTTTGAAGTGCTTACCACATCAGACTCTGTGAAAGTGGAACTCTACGATAATGGTGTGTTTGATGAAGATTCTGTTTCAGTCATCTATAACAAAGAGTTGGTTGTATACAAACAATTGCTGCAGACGAACAAACCCATCAGTTTTTATGTAAAACTGAATGCGGATATACGGCGCAACGAAATGATCTTTTTTGCGGAGAACCTGGGATTGACCCCACCTAACTCTGCGCTGATGATCATCACCGATGGGGAAAAGAAAAGAACAGAGATCAATGTGTCGAGCGACCTGGAACACAACTCTGTGATCTACTTCATTAAAGTGAAGAAGTGAGACGCGAATGGCTGACCTGTATTGTTACGATGCTCCCTCAGTTTCATATAGCCCCAAAGGGACTTTAATATAATGGGAAATTGAACCGACAGAACAGGTTTGATTAAAACTTCGTGCAACGCAGTTTGTCTAGTGTGGAGTTTCGGATCTTCAGGAAATCCCGGTATACGATCGACAATTCCAATCCTCCACGCCAGTTAGATACCACTTTCAGTTTGGAGATATTGATATCGTAGCTCAGGCCCACGCTCACATGGCTGAAACCCATTTTTACAACAGGGATCAAAGCATCGCCCCATCTCATAAAAGCGCCCACATAAAAAATATCCGGGTCGCCATTGTCATATTCTACCATGTTGATGCCATACATCAGACCGCTTAATAACTGGCGGTTTCCATTCTGCATCATCAAGTCTGTGAAAGCGGTGATATGCCCCCTTTCGCCTGACGGCGCATTGATACCTGCGTTCAGGATGATCTTGGGACGGAGAAATCCGGGAACATCACCCGTAACCGACCGGATGGTGGGAGTGGTGATATGTGACATGCCCACGGCGATATAGAAATTGGTCTTGTTCTTCAGGGAACTGCTGAACGACAGACCTGCATTCACATCCCAATAAGAATACTTGTTGCTGGTGATGGGCTGTGCGGTTGGGTTTGACGGATCAAAGGATCCACCCCGGAACTGGTCGCCCATTTTTAACTGTGTGGCATCGAACTGGCTGTTGACAGGACCTCCCTGGAAAGCCGCCGTGAGGTAAGTATCATTGTCGGCGCTCAACGATTTATGAAAGCTGAGAGAGGGTAGTATCTGTGTTCTTTTCAAACGGATATCACCAGCAGCATCCATACTCATCTGAGAAGCAATGGTGATCAGGTCATGGGCGCTGCCAACAGGGATCTTGTGTTCAATGTTGAGAGAGCCGGTACGGAAAGGTACCGTTACACTGCCCCACTGGTCGCGGTAAGACATGGACACCCGCAAGTCACCGGTAAACAGTCCCGCCAGTGCCGGGTTACGGAGCAGCGGTTGTTCGTAGAACTGCGAAAATGTATAGTCCTGCGCATACCCGGAACGGGCTCCCAGAAATGCGATCAACAAAAGAGCGGTTTGTACAATTCGTTTCATGGGGGTATCATTTATGTTATTTTAAAACGGCGGTATTCCCCTTGAAAATGGATGGAACACCTTTTTCACAGATCACTTCACATACATATACAAATACATCCGGAGGTGCAGGATTGCCCCTGATCTTGCCATCCCATGCGTAGGCGGGATCGCCCGGCAGGAAATTGGTTTTCTCAAAGACCACTTCACCCCAGCGGTTGAATATTCTGAAACTCTTGATCATCTTGATGCCCTTACCCTGTACCATCAGCACATCATTGATACCATCCCCATCCGGTGAAAATGCATTCGGGATGAATACATCCGTGCTGGGACAGAATGTTTTGATCGAGAGTGTATCCGTGCTTGTGCATCCATAGGCGTTGATGGCGAGGCAGTAAATGCTGGCATCGTTGGTGACTTTTACAGTCGGTTCGGGACAGTTTTTGCAGGAGAAGTCAGCTGCGCCGCTCCAATACCATTTCCGTATATCCTGTACTTCCGGTGTAGCGCGCAGCTGGTAACTGCCTCCGGCCACCACTGTGGTATCGTTGCCGACATGGATCCGGGTTGGGTTACCAACTGTGATCCTGATCTTGGCACTGTCTGTAAAGCAATCGTAATTGTCCTTGCCCACAACCTGGTAGGTAGTTGTCACGGTTGGTCTTGCTACCGGAGCCGAAGACCTGCTGTTGCTCAATCCTGTTTCAGGATACCAGCTGTAACTGCCAGCGCCTTTTGCGAAGAGTTGTCGCGACTGCCCCACACAGATGGTATCGTTCAGGGATGCGATCATTTTTAATGGCTGTATCACCCGTACCTCAGTTGTCGTGATCTGGCTGCAGCCATACTGATCATATCCCAATACTTTATAAGTGCTGTTATACGTGGGTTTTACCCTGGTGGTGGTACAGCCATCGCAGATGATCCTGTTATCCTGATCGGTCCAGATATAGTTCATGGCGCCGTTGGCTGAGAGTATGGCAGAATCACCTCTGCAGACTACCGGTTTGCTATCAATTTTAACTACAGGAATGGGGTGAACCGAGATCTGTTTGAAAGCGGAGTCAAAACAGCGGTTTACGGTAGCGACCGTGAGTTTGACGGTATAATTACCATCAGACATATATTGAACGGATACAATAGAGTCCATAGGCTTGTCGCCATTACCCAGGTTCCAGAGAATATAAGCGATGGAGTCTTTCGAATTCACATCGGCAGAGGCCTGGAACAACTGGCTTCTGCAGGCATCTGCAATGGCATTGATATTGGCTTGCGGGAATTCATATACTACCACTTTATAGATAGCTTCCGTTTTATGTGAGCATCCTGTATTGCTTTCTACGGCCAGTACCATGTTCCTTTCGCCTTCGGTGGTATAGGAAAGCGTTACGTTTTTCTGCAGCATGGTATCGCCGGTATTGGTATACCATTGATAGTTTTTGATGCCGAAAACGGATTGACTCGTATTGTTGAACCGATAGGTGGTCTTGCCACAATCGTTAATGCTGGCCAGTGTAAAGGCAGATAGTACACGGTCCACTTTGATGGTGACCGTATCTGTGGAATTGGCACAGATGCCGTTGGAAATGCTCCATACAAAACGATACGTTCCTGTACGTAATCCCGTAACCATGGTGTTAGGCAAGGAAGGATTGATGAAGGAAACATTGCTGGGTCCTGATGCCTGGCTCCAGCTTCCTGTACCACTTACAGGCGTATTGGCCTGGAGTATGGTGGCATTGTCAGCATTACACAGGATCTTGTCCTGGCCTGCATCGGCGATGGTTACAGGCGGTACTACCGTGATCAGTATACTGTTGGAATACTCCACAGCGCAGGCTCCGTTTTTGATCAGCACCCTGAACAGGGTATTGGTCGTAAGATTATTGTAGAGCAGGCTGTCGTTTGTATTCGCCATCAGGTTCCAGTTATTGCCATTATCAGTTGAATATTCCCAATGGATCACGGCTCCTTTTCTGCCGCTTAATCTGAGGGCCCCTGAATTGATACCGCTGCAAAGAATATTGCCGCCGGTAAGTGTACCTGCAACTGTAGCAGCATCTACCTGGATCCTGGCGGTATCTGAATAGGCTGCAGAACAGCTGCCGTTTTTGATCAGCACTCTGAACCAGGTAGTAACGGCAAGACTGGTATAAGTATAACTGGTGTCCGTATAAGCCAGAACGTTCCAGGTTTTACCGCTGTCTGCAGAGGACTCCCATTGCTGAATGGTTCCGGTGAAACCTGCCAGTTGCAGAGTGCCGGAATTGGCGGTTATACAAACGGTTCGCTGATTGGGCAATAATTTTCCCCCAACAGAAAGCTGGTACACGTGAATGGTAACCGTGTTGCTGTATTCGCTGCTGCAGATGCCACTTTGTACCAAAGCACGGTACTGTGTGGTCACCTGTAGATTTTTATAAGCATAACTGTCGGAAGTGTTGTTAATGCTTGTCCAGGTACTACCATTGTCAACCGACTGTTCCCAACGGATGATATTGCCTGTATAACCCGAAAGGGACAGATTGCCGTCATTACCAGCTACGCAGACAAATGCATCGGCTACCAATTTACCGCTGTTGGTAGCGGGGGAGATCGTGATCTGCATCACATCCTGGGAAGCGGAACAGATATTATTAGCGATGGTCCAGGCGAGTTGATAGGTACCTGCGGTCAGTCCATTGACCGTGGTGTTCGGGTCATTGGCATTGGTGAAGCTGACAGCAGAAGGTCCGGAAACAAAGGACCAGGTACCGGTACCGGAAGCGGGTGTATTACCATTGAGTGTTGCGGAAGTGACATTACACAGTTGCTGATCGGTACCAGCATTGGCCGGTGTGACAGCCTGCACCACATTGATGGTAACGGTGTTTGAGTACAGAGCCGGGCAAACTGCATTCTGCACATAAGCCCTGTACGCGGTGGTAGTGGAAAGATTATTGTAAGAATAGGTATCGGCAGTGCTGGCGATATTGTTCCAGCTGGCACCGCTGTTGGTAGAGTATTCCCAGCGCACTACGGAGCTTACATAACCGGTAAGAGAGAGCGTACCTGCATTGGCGGTAGCACACACAGTAGCGGCAGCTGCGAGAGTACCTGCAACGGTAGGTGGATATACGGTGATCTGCATCACATCCTGGGAAGCGGAACAGATATTATTAGCGATGGTCCAGGCGAGTTGATAGGTACCTGCGGTCAGTCCATTGACCGTGGTGTTCGGGTCATTGGCATTGGTGAAGCTGACAGCAGAAGGTCCGGAAACAAAGGACCAGGTACCGGTACCGGAAGCGGGTGTATTACCATTGAGTGTTGCGGAAGTGACATTACACAGTTGCTGATCGGTACCAGCATTGGCCGGTGTGACAGCCTGCACCACATTGATGGTAACGGTGTTTGAGTACAGAGCCGGGCAAACTGCATTCTGCACATAAGCCCTGTACGCGGTGGTAGTGGAAAGATTATTGTAAGAATAGGTATCGGCAGTGCTGGCGATATTGTTCCAGCTGGCACCGCTGTTGGTAGAGTATTCCCAGCGCACTACGGAGCTTACATAACCGGTAAGAGAGAGCGTACCTGCATTGGCGGTAGCACACACAGTAGCGGCAGCTGCGAGAGTACCTGCAACGGTAGGTGGATATACGGTGATCTGCATCACATCCTGGGAAGCGGAACAGATATTATTAGCGATGGTCCAGGCGAGTTGATAGGTACCTGCGGTCAGTCCATTGACCGTGGTGTTCGGGTCATTGGCATTGGTGAAGCTGACAGCAGAAGGTCCGGAAACAAAGGACCAGGTACCGGTACCGGAAGCGGGTGTATTACCATTGAGTGTTGCGGAAGTGACATTACACAGTTGCTGATCGGTACCAGCATTGGCCGGTGTGACAGCCTGCACCACATTGATGGTAACGGTGTTTGAGTACAGAGCCGGGCAAACTGCATTCTGCACATAAGCCCTGTACGCGGTGGTAGTGGAAAGATTATTGTAAGAATAGGTATCGGCAGTGCTGGCGATATTGTTCCAGCTGGCACCGCTGTTGGTAGAGTATTCCCAGCGCACTACGGAGCTTACATAACCGGTAAGAGAGAGCGTACCTGCATTGGCGGTAGCACACACAGTAGCGGCAGCTGCGAGAGTACCTGCAACGGTAGGTGGATATACGGTGATCTGCATCACATCCTGGGAAGCGGAACAGATATTATTAGCGATGGTCCAGGCGAGTTGATAGGTACCTGCGGTCAGTCCATTGACCGTGGTGTTCGGGTCATTGGCATTGGTGAAGCTGACAGCAGAAGGTCCGGAAACAAAGGACCAGGTACCGGTACCGGAAGCGGGTGTATTACCATTGAGTGTTGCGGAAGTGACATTACACAGTTGCTGATCGGTACCAGCATTGGCCGGTGTGACAGCCTGCACCACATTGATGGTAACGGTGTTTGAGTACAGAGCCGGGCAAACTGCATTCTGCACATAAGCCCTGTACGCGGTGGTAGTGGAAAGATTATTGTAAGAATAGGTATCGGAAGTGCTGGCAATATTGTTCCAGCTGGCACCGCTGTTGGTAGAGTATTCCCAGCGCACTACAGAGCTTACATAACCGGTAAGAGAGAGCGTACCTGCATTGGCGGTAGCACATACGGTTGCGGCTGCTGCGAGAGAACCTGCAACGGTCGGCCCATACACGGTGATCTCCACAATGTCTTTTGAGTCTGAACAGATCCCGTTGGAAATGGTCCATGCCAGTTGATAGGTCCCTGTTGTTAACCCATTAACGATCGAAGCCGGGTCTGATGCATTGCTGAAGCTGACGGTGGTAGGCCCGGAAACAAAGGACCAGGTGCCGGTACCGGAAGTGGGTGTATTTCCTGCCAATACGGTAGTGGTGCTGTTACAAACCGATTGGTCGGGTCCTGCATCAGCAGGGGTGACCAGTTGTAATACGGTGACGGTAGCTGCAATACCTGAATACAATGGGAGTCCTACCCCGTTCTGCACCAGGGCCCTGAACAGGGTGGTGGTGGTCAGGTTATTGTATTCATAAGTATTCTGGTCGGTCCCGACAGTGCTGGCGATCACGTTCCAGGTAACACCATAATCTATGGAGTATTCCCATTGCAGAATGGTTCCCAGATATTCGGAGAGTACCAGTGTGCCATGGTTGTTACTGGTACAGACCACCGCATCCGGACCGATCCTGCCAGGATTGGTGGGAGGCTGAACCGTGAGCTGCATGATATCATCTGAAACTGCACAAACGCCATTGCTGATGGTCCAGCGTAACTGGTAGATGCCATCTGTTGGCGGAGTGCCGGCAACAAAATTCAATCCGCCCACTGTTGCTTTCGGATCGTTAGGATTGGAGAAACTGAGTGTGGTAGGTCCGGAAACCTGCGTCCAGGTACCGGTACCTGATGTGGGTACGTTACCGCTCAGCCTCGTACTGGAAACGCCATTCACGATGATCTCATCAGGGCCTGCATTGGCAACTGTAGCAGCCTGCACTACGTTGATCGTGGCGATATTGGAATACAGAGCCGGACAAACTGCATTCTGAACATATGCCCTGTAACGGGTAGTGGCGGTAAGGTTATTGTAGGTATAGCTGGAACTTGTATTGGCAATGTTGTTCCAGGTGGTACCGTTATCGATGGATGATTCCCATCTGATAATGGAACTGCTATAGCCGGTTAAGGAAAGTGTACCACTATTGGCAGTGGCACAAACGGTGGCATCGGAAGCCAATATCCCAGGCACCGTAGCCGGGTACACAGTGATGCTTACCTGATCCTGCGAAGTTGCACAAACGCCATTGCTGATGGTCCAGGCCAACTGGTAAGTGCCTGCGGTCAACCCGTTTACGGTGGAGGAAGGACTGTTGGCATTTGTAAAACTAACAGCGGTTGGCCCGGAGATCAATGACCAGGTTCCTGTTCCGGAAACAGGTGTGTTGCCTGCCAAAGCAGCAGAAGTTACATTACACAGTTGCTGATCGGTACCGGCATTGGCAGTTGTCACAGCCTGAAGCACAGTGATGGTAATGATATTGGAGTAGAGTGGATTACAAACACCACTTTGCACGGCCACCCTGTACTGAGTGGTGGAGGTCAGGTTGGTGTAAGTAAGCTGATCGGTGGTATTGGCGATATTGTTCCAGGTGCTGCCATTGTCAGTAGAGGATTGCCAGTTCACCACCAGGCCGGTATACCCGGTGAGCGATAAAGTGCCGCTGTTGGCAGAAGCGCACACAGTGGCGCTGGCAGAGAGCGTACCTGGTACTGTCTGAGGGTTTACAGTGATCTGCACGATGTCCTGCGAAGTTGCACAAACGCCGTTGCTGATGGTCCATGCGAGTTGATAGGACCCGGTTGTGAGACCGTTCACAACAGAAGCGGGATCATTGGCATTGGAGAAAGAGACAGCGGAAGGTCCTGAAACAAAGGACCAGGTACCGGAACCTGAAGAAGGTGAGTTGGCGGCGAGCGTAGCGGAACTGGTACTGCACAGAACCTGATCGGTACCAGCATTGGCAGTGGTCACAGCCTGAAGCACGGTGATGGTAATGATATTGGAATAGAGGGTGTTACAAACACCGCTTTGTACGGCCACCCTATACTGCGTGGTGGAGGTCAGGTTGGTGTAAGTAAGCTGATCGGTGGTATTGGCGATATTGTTCCAGGTGCTGCCATTGTCAGTAGAGGATTGCCAGTTCACCACCAGGCCGGTATACCCGGTGAGCGATAAAGTGCCGCTGTTGGCAGAAGCGCACACAGTGGCGCTGGCAGAGAGCGTACCTGGTACTGTCTGAGGGTTTACAGTGATCTGCACGATGTCCTGCGAAGTTGCACAAACGCCGTTGCTGATGGTCCATGCGAGTTGATAGGACCCGGTTGTGAGACCGTTCACAACAGAAGCGGGATCATTGGCATTGGAGAAAGAGACAGCGGAAGGTCCTGAAACAAAGGACCAGGTACCGGAACCTGAAGAAGGTGAGTTGGCGGCGAGCGTAGCGGAACTGGTACTGCACAGAACCTGATCGGTACCAGCATTGGCAGTGGTCACAGCCTGAAGCACGGTGATGGTAATGATATTGGAATAGAGGGTGTTACAAACACCGCTTTGTACGGCCACCCTATACTGCGTGGTGGAGGTCAGGTTGGTGTAAGTAAGCTGATCGGTGGTATTGGCGATATTGTTCCAGGTGCTGCCATTGTCAGTAGAGGATTGCCAGTTCACCACCAGGCCGGTATACCCGGTGAGCGATAAAGTGCCGCTGTTGGCAGAAGCGCACACAGTGGCGCTGGCAGAGAGCGTACCTGGTACTGTCTGAGGGTTTACAGTGATCTGCACGATGTCCTGCGAAGTTGCACAAACGCCGTTGCTGATGGTCCATGCGAGTTGATAGGACCCGGTTGTGAGACCGTTCACAACAGAAGCGGGATCATTGGCATTGGAGAAAGAGACAGCGGAAGGTCCTGAAACAAAGGACCAGGTACCGGAACCTGAAGAAGGTGAGTTGGCGGTGAGCGTAGCGGAACTGGTACTGCACAGAACCTGATCAGTTCCGGCATTGGCGGTACTTACGGCCAGCAATGTGGTAATGGTTGCAGCAGCTGATGCAAAAGCCGGGCAGGCACCACTTTGTACCGTGGCCCTGTATTGTGTGGTATTGGTCAGATTATTGTAACTGAGCTGGCTGGTGGTATTCGCGATGCTGATCCAGGTTGCTCCGTTATCGGTAGAAGATTCCCAGTTCAGGATATTGCCGGTATAACCACCCAGGTTCAGTGTACCATTATTCGATCCGGTGCAAACGGTAGCATTGGCTGTAACAGCTCCGGCAACGGTAGGTGCCGTAACGGCAATGGTTACTGCATTGGAAGAGAGTGCACCGCAACTGCCGCTTTGAACCACTGCCCTGAAAATGGTGGTACTGGTCAGGTTGGTATAATCATGATTGGCGGTGGTATTGCTGATATTGTTCCAGCTAACGCCATTGTCGATCGAAGATTCCCAGCGGAGGATGCTGCCTGTATAACCGGCGAGGCTGAGTGTACCGCTATTACTGGCAGAACAAACGGTTGCGTCTGAAGAAACCGTACCGGGTACTGAAACCGGGTTCACCAGTATTGTAACAGGAGCACTGTTTACCGATGCACATACACCGCTTTGTACCACGGTCCTGAAAATTGTGGTGATCGTAATGTTGTTGTAAGTATATGTATCGGTGGTATTGGCAATGGTGGTCCAGGTGTTTCCATTATCAGTAGAGGATTCCCAGCGTAGGATATTGCCTGTATAACCAGACAGGCTCAGTGTTCCGGAATTGTTTCCGGAACAAACTGTGGCATCAGCAGATAATGTTCCTGCAACAGAAGGAGGCGCATTGATGATATCAACGGTATCCGTTGAAGCGGGACAAGTGCCGTTGGTGATACTCCATACCAAACGGTAAGTGCCGGGTACCAGTCCGCTTAGAGTGGTAGACGCCGAAGAAACTGACCCAAATATTGCTGTCGATGGTCCGGATAACTGCATCCAGCTTCCATTGCCCAGAACGGGATTATTGGCAGCCAGTAAAACACTGTTCACATTACACAAAGCCTGGTCGGTTCCCGCATTCGCAATCGTGGAAGCGCCATAAATGAGGATGTCGGTAGAATCGGTCTGGCTGCAACCCAACGGCGAGATAGCGGTGATCCGGTATCGTACGATCGCATTGGTTCCGGTGGCGGCTGTCAACAGATCCGTGATGGTACTAGTGGCAGATGCTGTGCCATTGGATGAGTTACCGGTCACCGTTCCTGAAACAACAGATGAGTTCCAGGTAAAGGTTGAACCCGCCAGCGAACTGCTGAACTGTAGGTTGGTAGTACTGCCGGTACAAACCGAAGTAGTGGTATTGGTAATGGTAATGGCAGGTTTGGGCCTTGCGGTTACGGTAAGGGTAAAAGGTGTTCCACTGCAGCTTACATTGGATGGGGTGAATGCATAGGGCGTGATCGTATACACCACCACCGCATCGTTGGTATGGGAAAGATTCACCAGCGAGTCAATGATATTGCCGGTTCCGCTGGGTGAATTACCGGTGATGGTGCCTGAGCTCACCGCTGATATCCAGGAATAAGTGCTGCCCGGTATTGCAGAAGAAGGGGCAAAGTTCAATGCCTGATTGGAACAGATCACCTGTGTGCTGTTGGTGCCAACATTGTCAGGGTATATCCGTAATGTCATGGAATCGATACTGGTTGAACTGCCGCAGTTACCGGTGGCATTCAGGGTAGACGAACCACTCAGGTATATCTTGATCGTTCCGGTTGTCTTATCGGCCAGACTGGGTGTATAGGTTGTGCTCAGGGCATTCGGGTTGGAGAAAGTTCCGGTACCGGTAGTGGTCCATTTGAAAGTATTGGTCACCGGCGATACTTTACCACTGAGACTGATGGGGGCACTGTTAAAACAAACCGTTGTATCCCGTGAACCCTGTATGGTGTCGGCAGCGGTCACATTCTTGTAAACCATCTGCGTGTCAATACAACTAACCCCATTGGTGGTAAAACGGAGTATTACCTGGTAGGAATAACCTGTCTGGAACTGCATGCCCGGATATTGGCTGCTGGCAGTCGACGATCCCTGGAAGGTAAAGGGGCCTCCGGTTACGGTCCACGCAAAACTGTTGCCAACATTGTTGTTGCTGTAAGTGACGCCATAATAGCTGTCTGTGGCATCAAAATGTGCAATACCATTGTTACACTCGATCACATCGGGATGCAGGGTAACAGAAGCAACCGTGATCGTTTTACTGGCCGACACACTGCAGGATCCGTTATTGACAGTATAAGTGATCACAGCGGATCCACTGCTGAGCATGGAAACGGTTCCATCGGCAGCCACAGTGGCTACGGCGGCATTGCTGCTGGTCCAGGTTCCGCCAGAAGTGGCATTGCCTAATACGATACTGGTTCCGGCGCAACCTCCGTCAGCACCGGTAATCGCACCTACACTTGGCGGCGTTGTACCAACGGTAACCGGGATGGTGGCACTCACCGAACAGTTCTTGCTGTCGGTAGCTGTGAACGTATAAGTACCGGCAGCCGCAGTTCCCACATTTGTGATAGAGGGATTGGTAAGGGTAGAAGAAAACCCGTTCGGTCCGGTCCAGCTATAGGTGAACGGACCAGTACCACCCGAAGCCGAAGAGGAAAAGGACAGGGTGTTGCCGGAACAGACAGGGCTGTTGCTGGTTGCGGTTATCGCAATGGCAGGGTTCACCGAAAGTGATATGGCATTTGAGGCAGTTACACAGGTAGTACTGGATAAACTGGATACGTCGGGCCCCACAATTACCCGGTACATCCCCGAATGTGTAGTGGCTGCACTGGCAATGGTATAATTGGCAGAACCGGTTCCGGCCGTTCCGATATTTACCCAGGTGGTTCCACCATCGGTACTTTGCTGCCATTGGTAGGCGGGATTGCTGAACGGACTGTTTACCAATGAACTGTTGATACTGGTAGTGGTTCCGGCACAGATATTACTGCTGGTACTGAGGGTTGCGGTGGCTGTGGGGGTACAGGCGGAAAATACGATATCATCAATGGCCAGGTCATTACCGCAGTAGGATGCCTGTCCACCCCAGCCATCCCTCATTTCCAGAATCAGAGAAGTGGTTCCGGCAGGTAAGGTGAACTGGAAGCCATACTGTTGCCAGTTGGGCGCCACACTCCGGTTCTTGGTCAGTGGTAGGGTATCTGTTGTATACGATTGGAGAATGACACCCGCCGTGTTTTTGATATTGAAAGTTACTTTGGGCCAAACCAGGTCTGAACCGCAGATGGACTTGGTATTGGAAATGGTATTTACATTGACCAGCCAGGCGGAAAAACTATACACAGAACCCGGACAAAGGTCATCTACCTGTTTGGAAAAGAAAAGGTCTACAGGGCCAGAAGAGGGCCTTCCTGCATTCACCATGTACATATTACCATTCGTATTGCCGGTATGGTCATTGCCCTTGGCCCAGTCATTTCTTTGTGAGTTTTGTACCTGAGGCGTTACAATATATTCTCCGTCACTAAGTGCAGAACTGCCATTGAATTTGTAGTTGGTGACGAAGCCGGCCGGAATGGCACTTTTCTTGGTAGGGGAACTGCTGGTGCCAAATGTCTCGCTGTACACCGGTGCCAATGCACTGCTCGAACATACACCCTGGGCCATCAGGGAGATGCCGGGGCATATACTCATAAGCAGTATTAACAGATATGTATACCTGTTCTTTTTCATGGATATTGGATGCCATAACAAGAATGCGTTTGTTGAAAACGCGTTCATTGATATTGGATACTTAAAATTAAGTGTTAATTATGCCTTTAATTACTCTTTTGCAAAACTCCGTGTAAACAACAGAAGCAAACGTTTAATCAACCGTAATTTCTTGTGACTTTTTATTGCTTTCTTTGTAGTATAAATTCTATCAACTAACGTTCATGTGGTATCAAGCAGGCAAATTCATTCTGAAACACCGTTTCCCCCTCCTGGTTATTTTGGCGCTGGCCACGGGTTTTATGGGCTGGCAGGCATCCAAAGTGCAATTGAGTTACGATTTTACCCGGGCCCTTCCGACCGATAACCCCAAATACCAGGATTACCAGGCTTTCCTGAAAAAATTCGGCGGTGATGGCAATACCATGGTGGTCGGCATCGGTTCAGAGAAGTTTTATGACAAAGCGTTCTTTAACGAAGTGGCGGACCTGCATCAACGGCTTAAAAAAGTGCCGGGTGTCACTGATATACTGAGTATCCCGGAAGTGGTAACACTGAAGAACGACAGCATCACAAAAAAACTGGTTCCAGAAAAGATATTCCATTATCCGTATACCTCTCAGGCATTGCTGGACAGTGATCGCGCCGTACTGGAGAATCTTCCTTTTTACCGTGGATTATTATACAATGCCGATTCGCACAGTTACCTGCTGGCTGTAAATGTGAACAAGGATACCATCAACAGCAAAAGCCGCACAAGGCTTATCAGCGATATCATGCACGAAGTGCAACTGTTTGAAAAGAAGACTGCCAGTACGGTACACAGCAGTGGCCTCCCATTCATCCGGACCACCATTGGTAACCGCATCAAAAACGAGATGAACTGGTTTCTCGCAGGATCACTGATCCTGCTGGTGATCACCATGTTCCTGTTCTTCCGGTCGCTCAGTGCCACCTTGATGAGCCTGGTAGTGGTGAGCGCCGGTGTCATCTGGAGCCTGGGGACCATTGTATTGCTGGGTTATAAGATCACGCTGCTGACCGCACTGATACCACCATTGGTCGTAGTGATCGGTATTCCCAACTGCATCTATTTTCTCAATAAATACCATACTGCATATATCGATCTGAAAGATAAATACAAGGCCCTGGTGACCATGGTGGGTAGGATGGGTATTGTTACATTGTTCTGTAATATTGCAGCTGCCATCGGTTTTGCCGTGTTCGCACTTACGCATAGCGACCTGCTGAAGGAATTTGGAGAAGTGGCCGGGATCAATATCATGGTCCTCTTCTTTATTTCGCTCATCTTTATCCCGGCCGTACTCAGTTACCTGCCACCACCCGAAGAAAAACATACCCGCTACCTTGAAAACGCTTTGCTGGAGAAGATACTCCTGCGTATCGAACGCTGGACCTTTCACCATGCCACATGGGTGTACAGTGTGACCGCCGTGATCACCGTGTTGGCTGTGATCGGGATCTTCCGCATCAAAAGCGAAGGTTTTATTGTGGACGACCTACCTAAGAAAGATAAAATATATACAGACCTCAAATGGTTTGAACAGGAGTTCGGCGGGGTGATGCCGCTGGAGATACTGGTGGACACAAAAAAGAAAAAAGGTATTTTCCGGATCGCACCCATCAACAAGATAGATGAACTCTCCGCCTATATTGCCGCCGATTCTTCCACTGCCCGGCCGCTTTCTTTTGTGGAGGGACTGAAATTTGCCAAACAGGCTTATTTCGATGGTGACAGCCTGAGTTATACGGTGCCATATGAATCTGATATGGTTTTCATGGCGCCTTACCTGCAGTCGAAGAACGATTCCGCCCGAACAGGAGGTAACAGCAACAAAGGTTTTCAAAAACTGATCAGCACGTTCATGGACAGCTCGCAACAGGTGGCGAGGATCAGTGTGAACATGAAGGATATCGGCAGCGCCAAACTGCCTGTTTTGCTGAACGATTTCCAGAAAAAAGCTGATGAGATATTCGATACGGCTTCCTATAAGATAACGTTCACAGGCAGCAGCATCAGTTTTCTGGAAGGCTCCAGTTTTATCATCAAGGGCCTGAAGGAAAGTATTGTATGGGCCTTTGCACTGATCACGCTTTGTATGTTATACCTGTTCCGTTCCTTCCGGATACTGGTCTGTTCACTGATACCCAACCTGATTCCATTGGTGATCACTGCCGGGTTGATGGGCTGGGTGGGTATTTCGCTGAAACCATCTACAGTGCTGGTGTTCAGCGTAGCATTGGGTATTGCCATCGATGTCACGATACGGTTTCTCATCAATTATAAACAGGAACTTCCCCATTATAATAACCAGGTATCGCAAACACTGGTTCAGACCATCCGGCATACAGGTATCAGTATTATCTATACCTCGTTGGTATTGATCGCCGGTTTCATCATTTTCTGTTTCAGCGATTTTGGCGGTACCAAGGCTTTGGGCTGGCTTACATCGCTTACACTGGTGGTGGGAACACTTACCAACCTGATCCTGCTGCCGGTATTGATCCTCTCTACTTCGGGTCGCAGGAACGGGAAAAAATAGCAGTAGCCAGGTCGTCTTCTCAGCTCCGGTCAGCGATTGCCGGAGCTCATTTCATGCCGTAATGTGTAAGAATTACCCACTTTGGGAAAGCTGAAAATTTGTTGAAATGCAGCTTTTTGTGTGTTTTTTTTGCCTAAGTTTAACTTTTCCCAATAATTAAACCACTGCTCATGAGAAAACTAGTATCATTCCTGGCATGCTGTGTCCTGCTGATTGGACAACTGTATGCACAAACAAACAGAACGGTTACCGGGTCGGTAACCGATGAGAAAGGTGCCCCTCTCTCCGGGGTAACCGTAAATGCTCTGGGTGCAGACCGTAAGGTTTCTGCAACCGCATTGAGCGATGCTTCAGGTAAATTTTCCATCAGGGTCACAGACAGAACAAGGTCTTTACAATTTGCCTATGTGGGTCTGGAAGAACAAACCGTTTCCATCGCCGGCAAGAATTCTGTTACTGTGAAACTGATGTCCAGCTCAGCCAATCTTTCTGAAGTGGTTGTGGTGGGATATGGTACACAAAAGAAGAAAGATATTACCGGTAGTATTGCCAGCGTAAAGGGCGAGGCCCTTGCCAGCAAACCCGTTCAGAGTTTTGAACAGGCATTGGGTGGCCGTGCGGCGGGTGTTCAGATCACCATCCCCAGTGGTGTATTGAACAGTCCTCCTGTGATCAGGATCCGTGGTACGAACTCCATCTCTCTCTCTTCTTACCCGTTGATCGTGATCGATGGTATCCCCACATTCACCGGTGATTTCAGCTCTACCAGTGCTGCCGGTAATGCGTTGGCCAGTATCAACCCCAACGACATTGAAAGTGTTGACGTAGCTAAAGATGCGGCCGCTACTGCGATCTATGGTAGCCGCGCTGCCAATGGCGTACTGTTCATCACCACCAAAAAAGGTAAGTCAGGACGAGCCAAAGTAAATCTGGATAGCTGGGTTGGCTGGAGCCAGGTTCAGCGTTTACCGGATCTGCTGAATGCTTTCCAGTATACAGATTACAAGAACGAAGCCCTTAAGAATGCCGGTACCTTCAGTGCAACCAACCAGTTTGCCCTGACGAATGGTCCTGACGGGAATCCTATCAACACCCGCTGGTATGATTATGTATACCGCAATGGTGTTCAGCACAGCAATACCGTAAGTGTATCCGGTGCCAACGAATCTACCAGCTATTATTTTTCCGGTGGTTACACGGAACAGCAGGGTATCATCAAGCGTAATGATTTCAAACGCCTGTCTTTGCTGATGAACGTAGACCACAAAGCCGGTAAATATGTAAGCATGGGAGGTAAGATCCAGTACTCGAACGAGCAGAACCTTTCTGCGGTAAGTTCCGGTTCACTGGGCGATGCGTTTGCAACAGCAGGTCTGGGTCGTGTGGCGTTGGTCACTGCTCCCAATATCTCTCCCTATAACAATGATGGTACCTATAGCTACTCAGGTGCCTTGATCGGTGTTGGTGGAAACAAGCAGGGCCAGGTGGGTTTCAACAACCCGGTGATCCAGCTGGATCAGAACAGGGCCAATGCTGAGACCGATCATATCATCGGTAACCTGTACCTGCAGATCAAACCAGTCAGCTGGTTAACACTGCGCAGTACGTATGGTCTGGATTATGTGCTGGTTGACAATGACCAGTATTACAGCCCGATCTCCGGTGAAGGTTTCGGTTCTAACGGATCGGTTACCAGCAACTTTACCAAGAATAAGAGAACGGTATTCACCAATACCATCCAGTTCGACAAAACTTTTGCTGACAAACATGCCGTTACCTTACTGGGTGGTGTGGAGCAGCAGCGTTCTACCGGTCTGGGTTATGGTCTGAACCGTATCACGGTATCTGACCCTGCATTCACCAATATCCAGGGTGGATGGGCGACACCGAATACAGCAGGTCTGTCCATCGGAGAGAACTACCTGTACTCTCAGTTCGGTCGTTTAACGTATACCTATAATAAGAAGTATACACTGAACGGAAGTTTACGTCGCGATGGAGCTTCTCAATTAGGTGTTAACTCCAAGTATGGTACTTTCTGGGCCGCTTCAGCTGCCTGGGATATCACAGCAGAAAATTTCTGGTCTTCCATGAAACTGGACAAAGTGTTCAGCAACTTCAGGATCAGGGCCAGCTATGGTAAAGTAGGTAATATCGGAGGCCTGGGTAACTTTGCTTCCCTGTCTACCTTCGGATCAGGCCTCTACGGTGGTAACTCAACCGTTGCCTTCGGATCTGCCGGTAACAACGACCTGACCTGGGAGACCAGCAAAAAAACAGATATCGGTATCAACTTCGGGATGCTGAAAGACAGGTTGAATTTCGAACTGACCTATTACAACAGTAATACAGACGGTCTGTTGCTGTTCGTTCCGCAGCCGCCTTCAGCAGGTCTGCCTTCTACCATTCCGAAGAACGTGGGTACCATGTACAACAGAGGTTTTGAATTTGGTGTGAATGCAACCCCGGTTCAGGGTAAGGACTTCTCCTGGACCTCTGCTTTCAACATCAGCTATAACAAGAACATGGTTACTTCACTGGCGCTGGGACTGGATCAGATCATCTCATCTACCGGTGGCCTGGAAAACCCAAGCATAACCAAACCGGGATATCCTATCGGTATGCTGTTTGTTACACAGACCAGGGGAGTGGATCCTGCAACCGGCCGCAGAATTTTTGTGAACAGTGCAGGAAGGGATGTGTATTTCCAGCACGTGGCACCAGCCGGCCAGTTCCGTTTCTCTTATGCTGATGGTACCGTAGCACCTACAGTAAGTAGTGCAGATGCGGTTGTGTACAGGAACACCAATCCGAAGTTCTACGGTGGTTTCGACAATACATTCCGTTACAAAGGATTTGAACTGAATGCCCTGTTCACTTACCAGTTCGGTTCATATATCTATTATGGTACCAATGCGGGTTTACGTGACCAGCGTTTCTGGAACAACTCAACCGATGTATTGCAGAGATGGCAGAAAGCAGGAGATGTGACCGCGATACCGAAAGCGGTATTTGGCGACAACGTTTCCAACGGTTCATCTTTCCCATTAGATATCAATGTATTTAAAGGTGATTTCGTGAAATTGAGAACACTGACATTCGGCTACAACCTGCCAAAATCTCTGCTTGAAAAAGTGAAGATCTCCAATGCAAGGTTCTATGTAGCAGGCAACAACCTGTTGATACTGACCAAGTATCCTGGTCCTGATCCTGAAGTATCTTCTAATGGTAACGGTTCATCCAACTTTGGTATCGATAGAAATACTGTTGCCAACCAGAGAACCATTACTGTTGGTGTAAATGTTGGTTTCTAATTGTTAACAGTTTAATTCAAGAAAATGAAAAAAAACCTTTTATATATTGTGCTGGCTGCATTGGGAATGCAGTTTGCATCGTGCGCCAAAGATGAATACCTGAATCCGGTTCCCACGAATTCGATCTCTGCTGAGACGGCTTTTGACAGCAAAGACAGGATCGAGGGACAGGTCAGGGCCATCTACGCGTCCATCAAGAATGCGGGTATGTATGGCGGACGTTACCAGATCTTTAATGATATCCGCGGTGAGGAGTTCTCCAATGACCGTACCAACGTGGTTACCGGATTTGATATCTGGAACTATACACCCAGTAACAGTTCAACCAACAGCGTATTGAACCACTGGTCACGTGCCTATTATGTGATCAACCTGGCCAATGTGTTCATTGATGGTATGGCTGCCAAGGGAACCAATGTGGTGGGAACCACCCTTTCTGCCAACTTTGTGGCCGAAGCCCGCTTGTTACGCGCACTCAGCTATTATTCTTTGCTGCAGTTATATGCCCGCCCTTACTGGGATGGTAATGGCAGCAAACCAGGTGTACCCCTGCGTTTAAAAGGTAATACCGGTTCAGGCGATTATGCGCTGGCACGTGCTACCGTTGCAGAAGTGTACACCCAGATCCTTGCCGATCTGACTTTTGCGGAGCAGAACCTCCCCCTCACCAACGCATCGGCCCTGTTGAACACCACCCGTGCACACAGGAACACCGCCATTGCTTTGAAAACAAGGGTTTACCTGAGTATGGGTAAATATGCGGAAGTGATCACGGAAGCGAACAAGATCGTGAGCGCAACGGCTCCTTTCACCGCAACTACTGGCGTGAACCATGCATTACAGGCAGATTATACCAATATTTTCAAGGCTCCGTATACAACTACTGAGTCTATCCTGTCTATGCCTTTCGCCAGCAATGAAACACCGGGTACCCAGAACCAGTTAGGCTATTATTACGGACCTTCTGCTTTCAATGGTGGTAATGGTGAATATTCTTTGCTGTCGACCGGTATCATTTCCAATACCGGCTGGAAAGCGACCGACAAACGCCGCAGTTTTGTGCAGGTGTTCAGTGGTAAAAGCTACCTGACCAAGTATAGCGTTCCTTCTACCTTTATCGATTATGCTCCAGTGATCCGTTATGCGGAGGTACTGCTGAATCTGGCAGAAGCGAGGGTTCGTTCTACCAATACCGTGGACGCACAGGCCATTGCCCTGCTGAATGCCGTACGTGGGAGGTCAGATGCTACCACAGTATTCACAGCAGCCGACTTTGCCACTTCTACCGCCCTTGCAGACCAGATCATGATCGAAAGAAGGATCGAGCTGCTGGGTGAGGGCTTACGTGGTACGGACATTACCCGTTTGGGTCTGCCCTTGCCTGCAAAACCAGGGGTAAGTGCCATCCCGAACACGGGTCAGCAGTATATCTGGCCTATCTCATCAGATGAGTTGTTGCTGAACCCACTGTGCAAGGATAATTAATTGTAATAATATGTATCCTTCGTCAGGATAAACAGCACATATCTTGCTTTTTTCCGGATCCCCGGTCAGTTTAACTGGCTGGGGATCTTTTTTTGTTATAAGTAATAATTTGGTAATCAGTGTTTTTGAAATTTTTTGACGAAAAATGGCAGGTATTTTTTAGAAATTGCAGCATTCGGCAACATAATCCTGTCTTTAAGCGTTATGTTATTCTTTCTTTAATTAATTTGCGACCCCTAAACTAAAAACTGAATTATGAGAAAACTATGCACAGTTCTCGTTTTTGTGTTGGCGTTAGTTACCCAACTTGCTGCACAAACGCGCACAGTGAGAGGAAAAATCACCGACGATAAAGGTGCTTCCCTCGCAGGTGCTTCTATTCTCGTTAAAGGAACCACTATCGGAACTAACTCCGGCGCAGATGGTACTTTTAGCCTGAATGTTCCCTCGTCAGCCAAAACGCTGGTGATTCGTTCCCTGGGTTTTGCCCAGCAGGAAGTTGCCATTGGAAGTGGAGCTATAAATGTTTCCATGAAAGCTGCCACAGATAACCTGGAGGAAGTGGTGGTAACCGGTTACTCCCGTGAAAAGAAGAGTAGCTTTACCGGTGCTTCAAGTATTATCAGCAGCAAATCCATCGAAACCGTTCCTGTAGGTTCTTTCGACCAGGCACTCCAGGGCCGTGCTCCGGGTGTACTGGTTAACTCAGGTTCCGGTCAGCCAGGTGCTACTGCGAACGTAACCATTCGTGGTATCTCCTCCGTACAGGCAGCAGGTGCACAGCCTTTGTATGTATTGGATGGTATTCCGCTTCCAGCAGGTGATTTCGCTACCCTGAACCCCAATGATTTCGAGTCAGTGACCGTATTGAAAGATGCGAGTGCATCGGCATTATATGGTGCCCGTGGTGGTTTGGGTGTAATCGTTATCACTACTAAAAAAGGTAAGGCCGGAGCGAATAACTTTCAGTTCAGAACCCAGTTCGGTTTCACACAGAAACCCGATTTCTCACGTCTGAACCTGATGAACACCAAGGAAATGCTGCAGTACGAAGAACGCGAGAAGATCCCAAGCACACCAGGTTGGGTATATTCTCCGCTGAACCCTGCTATTCCTACCGGTATGACAGCTGCTACCAAACAGCGTATGCTGGATAGTATTGGCGGTATCGATGTTAACTACACAGATATCTTCTATCGTCAGGGTATTTCCCAGACCTATGAAATGAACATGTCTGGTGGTACAGAAAAGACCCGTTATTTTGTTTCAGGTGGCGTATTCAACCAGCAAGGTATTGACTTGAATTCTTATCTGAAACGTTATACCGTACGTTTTAATATTGATCATACGGCCGATAAACTGTTTGTTCAGTTGAACTCAACTGTAGGTTATTCTCAGAACGGTTATGCAGAAGGTGATGTGTACGGTAACAGCCCACGCAGCCCATTCCAGATGACCTACCGTGCAAAAACTTACGAAAATCCTTACAAAGCTGATGGCAGCCTGAACTGGGGTGCCAATTCTCCTCTGGCATTGAAGCAGATCGCTAACCTGTTGGAAGGTATGCAGAATTCTTCCCGCAGAAGCAACCAGATCAAGATCAACGCCGGTCTGAATGTTGGCTACAAGATCCTTCCCAGCCTGACCCTGAGCAACCGCCTGGGTATTGATGTGAACAGCAGCATGGATAGCCGTTATATCAACGCGAACTCATACATTGGTTCTCTGCAGTCATTCCAGTCAGGTCTGGCTCAGGAAGCTGCCAACGTAACCAGCCAGCTGATCAACACTACCAGCCTGGTATACAGCAAGCGTTATAATAATATGCATGATGTAGAAGTAGGTGCTTACTTTGAAACCGTACGTGGATACCAGAAAGGTCTGGGATTGACTCTGTACAACCTGGATCCAAGATTGACAGAAACCGGTCAGGGTGCAGGTTCCTTACCTACCAATGGTGCATCTACCTATCCGCAGAACTCTTCCAGTGCAAAAAGTGGATTTGGTATCCGCTCTTTCTTCGGAACCCTGCGTTACACTTTCAACAACAAGTACACCATCACTGCCAATATCCGTCGTGATGGAACCTCCCGTATCGTTAACCTCGCTAACAGGGAGATCACTACATGGGCAGCCGGTGCTACCTGGAATGCGATGCAGGAAGACTTCATGCGCAGCCAGTCGTTCTTTACCGACCTGAAAGTTCGTGCCAGCTATGGTATCGTACCTAATATCGGTTCTGTAAGTACATCCGGCTACAGTTATCCGCTGGGTAGCGTTACCAACTACCAGGGTACCCAGATCCCGACTTTCGGAACCACTACTTATGTAGGTTCTCCGATCACCGGTCTGGCTCCTTCTACTCCGGGTAACCCCAACCTGCGTATCGAGAAAGTACAGAAGTACAATATCGGTGTTGATTTTGCCATCTGGAAAAATCGCGCACGCTTCAGCATTGATGCTTACTTACAGAGAACCATCGACCTGTTCGTGAACCAGCCTATCTCCGGTACTTCCGGATTCAGCAACGGTCCGCTTGCGATCAATGCCGGTAAGATGAGGAACAAGGGTCTGGATATCACCGCTTCAGTAGATGTGGTGAAATCAAAAGACGTTTTGCTGACCCTGGGTATCAACCATAACCTCAACTACAATAAGATCGAAGACCTGGGTCTGGTATCTGAATACGTAACCGGTACTTCTATCATCAGAACCGGTATTCCATTCGGTTCTGCTTATACCTACAATTACCTGGGTGCAGATCCTGCCACCGGTCAGCCACGTTACCTGATGGCTGATGGTAAATCTGAAACCTTCGATATCGGTAAAGCCGGCCAGTTCGCATTCGGAAGTTACCTGCCTGTTAACCAGGGTGGTTTCACCATTGACCTGCGTTACAAAGCATTCAGTCTTTCTACCCTGTTCTCATACCAGTTTGATGTATGGCGCTATGATAACACCTATAACTGGATTACCCGTGGTACTCCAGGTTATCACCAGTCAGTACGTGCAGCAAAAGAGCTGATAACAGAGCAGTGGACCAAACCTGGTGATGTGAAGAAATTCCAGGCATCTGTTTACGACAGGGGCTTCACCTCTTCTGATCTTTGGGATGCCAAGTTCATGCGACTCAGAAATGTAACACTGTCATACCAGATCCCGCAGTTGAAAACAGCTGCAGGAACCGTATTGATCAAATCTTCCCGCTTCTATATCCAGGCACAGAACCTGGCTATCTGGAGCCCATGGAAAGGTCTTGATCCTGAAGACAGCAACAACATCAGTCTGACTGAATATCCAAACCCTAAATACTTTGTAGTAGGTCTGGATATCAATTTCTAATCTGAATGGTAGCGTATCTGTTCCAAGAACTAAAAAATCAAACAATGAAAAGAAATAAATTTCTCTATCTCTTGGCCGGTGTCTTCGCGATCTCTACTGGTTGTCAGAAGGTGCTGGATGTAAAAGAGACGGATTTTATCGGTGGAGATGTCGCCTATAAAACCGTAGCCAACTGCGAACAGGGTACTATTGGAGCTTATGCAGCTCTCAGTATCGAGATGCCTGTTTTATTGAATGCCACATTTGCTGATGAAGTACGTGTTGCTGATTTCTACAATGCTGCCACTACTCACGAATGGCAGTACGGACCTGCTGACGTAGGTCTGCGTGATAACTTCACAGCGTTTAACCTGTATTACCGGGTGATTGACCGTGCCAACCGTGTACTGGCAGCTTTGCCCAATGCAACTGCCTCTACCACTTCAGCTGCTGCAACTGCAGCCGATGAGGCGTTACGACTGAAGCTGAAAGGTGAAGCACTGTTCTTACGTGCATTCAGCCATTTTGAGTTATACCGTTTCTACAGCAACAGTGCTGTAGGTACTGATCTTGCTATGGCTTATATGGAAAGTCCTTCTCTGAATTCTTTCCCACGTATCAACGTGTCTACTTACATGCAAAAACTGAAGGCTGACCTGGCTGCTGCAAAACCACTGCTGCCAACAGCACTGACTGATGTATCACGTGCTACTGCTGCTGCCGTTTCGGGTATGCAGGCCCGTGTTGCGCTGTACCTGAAAGAGTACAATGATGCAATCACATTCAGCACTGAGTACATCAATGCAGTTCCACTGGCGTCATTGGCTAACTTCCCAGGTATCTGGACCGATGCGAACAAAGCAGAACAGGCTTTCCAGATCGTTCGTACCACTTCCACTTCTCGTATGGGATCCCTGTTCAGAGGTACTTCTGCAAGTGCTTCTAACATCGGTACCATCACCTGGAGACCATCTGATAAAATTTGGGATAGCTATGATAAAGTGAACGATATCCGTTTTGCCGCTTACTTTAAAGATGAGCCCCTGCTGGCAGGTGGAGCCCGCTCTTCTACCCGTTTGATCAGCAAATATGCCGGTACTGCTTATGGAACAGCTGCTGAGAACGTAGCCAACCAGAAAGTAATGCGTACTGCAGAAATGTATCTGATCCGTGCAGAAGCCAAAGCTGAAACCGGTGATCTCGCAGGAGCAGCTAACGACCTGAATGCATTGCGTGCAGTGCGTATCAATGGTTATACCGCACAGACCTTTGCTACCAAAGCTGACCTGATCGATGCGATCATGACTGAGCGTTACAAAGAACTGGCGTATGAAGGCCATCGTTTCTGGGATCTGAAGAGAAGAAATCTCCCTGTTTCCAGGCTGGCAGCAGACGCACCTAATGCAGCTGCTCAAACACTTGCCGCCGGTAACTACCGATTCCTGTTACCTATCCCTGATCCTGAGATCAAAGCAAATCCTCAGATTCAGCAGAACCCTGGATACAATTAGTAGTAACCAGCTTATATCTTCAAAAGGGACCGTATCATAGATACGGTCCCTTTTTATTTGCTGTTGTTCGGGTACGATGCAATATCGGGATGCGCAGGGTCTCAATCGTGGAACGGAACGATGAATTAGCCGTATTGAAATTGACAGGGGAGATATGTAAGCATAGCCCTTCTGCCTCTTTTCAGAAGCCTATGCGCCTTCTGGTGTCCATATATTGCATGGAGTTTGGCTACCACACGTGATCATTCATATAGCGATCGAAATGCCATGAATGATAAATGCATTAAGGCCTAGGTATCATGGCCCCATTGCTTCTGAAAGCAGCTTATAATAGCTTATCTGTTGCTTTTAACCCAGGTATAGCAATAACAACGCCCATATATATTGTTTATATGGGCGTTGTTGATCTGTATATGAAGGATGCTGTTGTATTATTTCAATACTTCGGCGAGCTTTCTCTCCAATTCTTCACCACGTAAACCAGTAGCGATGATCTTGCCTTGAGGGTCAACCAGCACATTAAAGGGAATACCATCGAACTGGTAGAGCGGAACCATGCTGCTCTCCCATTGTTTGAGGTCGCTTACATGGGTCCAGGTCAGATTATCGTCCTTGATCGCTTTCTCCCAATCGGCTTTCTCTTTGTCGAGTGAAACACCCAGGATGGTAAAATTCTTATCCCTGAATTTGTTGTAAGCAGCCACCACATTCGGGTTTTCTTTACGGCAGGGACCGCACCAGCTTGCCCAGAAGTCAACCAGCACATATTTGCCTCTCAGGCTGCTGAGCTGGAATGTTTTACCATTCACATCCGGCAGGCTGATCTCCGGTGCCTGCTGGTTGAGCAGTGCATATTTGGGAGCCGCAGGCTGCTGAACAGTGAGCAGGCTTTTGATCTTTGCCAGTCCGCTATGGTCCTTGAATTTATCGAAAGAAGCATTGGCCAATGCCAGTACTTCTTCCTGGCCCATGGTCCGGGAAGCCATACCCAACGCATAATAACGAGCCGCAGCACTGTTAGATTGGTTGATATAGCCCGATACCATTGTATTCATCTCTTTGATCTGTGCGTCACGTTTGCCATGTAACAGGTTCATGATACTGTCGCCGGCATTTTGTTTCTGCAGTGAATCCAGTTGCATGAAAGTTTGGTAGAGCGCAGAATCCTTGCTGCGATATTCTTCAAACAGGGTATGCAGGCTTTCACTGGCAGGTGATCCTTCCAGTTTATAGGCACGGTAATTGTTCACGTCCATTTCCAGTTTGATGCTTTTGCCATCGTTGACCAATAACACATCCGGACCGTTTTCAATGACCAGGCGGTAAAGACCTTCTTCTTTTCCCATTCCGCGCAGTGTAAAAGCTCCGTTCGATTTCAGTGTGCCGGAATCCAGTACAACGGGTTGCTGACCACCAAATGGGAGCTCTTGCAGGAATATTTTTTTACCGGAAGCATTGTTGATCTTACCACTGACAGTGAATGCACCATATTTTTTTTCCTGGCAGGCACTCAGGGTGATCAATGCTACAAGAATAAATAGTAGTTTTTTCATGAGTTGTTTATTTGACCCCGCCTTGGCTTTTATGGTTTGTAAGCCGGCGGATTATTGATTCAGTTTCTGCTCCAGCAGTTGTGTTACCAGTTTTGGGTCGGCCTTACCTTTGCTGCGTTTTTTTACATCGCCCACAAACAGCCCGATCAGTCCTTTTTTACCTTTCCGGTATTCGGCCACTTTATCCGGCATGCTTTCCAGTGCATCTGTCACCCAGGTTTCCAGTTCCCTGGTATCACTTACCTGCAGCAGGTTCATCCTTTCTGCAACAGCCAGGGGTGACCCTTCCCCGGCGATCACTGCCGGTAATATTTTAGAAGACGCTACAGAAAAGCTAACCTTACCGTCGTAAACCAATTGTATGAGTTCGGCCAGCAGGGTGGGGGCCAGCTGCATTTCTGCAAAACCGATGCCATGTTCGTTCAGGTATTGGCGAATGGGGCCCAGCACCCAGTTGGCAACGGCTTTGTATTGGCGGGTGTGTTCAATGACCGATGCAAAAAAATCCGTGGTCTCTTTCTCATCACATAATTGCCCGGCATCATAAGCGCTCAGCCCAAGATCCGATTGGTATCTTTTCTTCAGATCGGCGGGTAATGCAGGTAATGCGGCGGCAATGCTTTGAATGAATGTATCCGTCAGGTGAAAAGGGGCCAGGTCGGGGTCGGGGAAATAACGGTAGTCATTGGCTTCTTCCTTATCGCGGATCGCGAATGTGGTGTCTGTTGCCGCATCAAAACTACGGGTCTGTTGCTGTACTTTGCCGCCGTTCTCTACCAATTCCACCATTCTTTCGATCTCGTATTCGATGGCTTTTTTTACGTTGCGGATCGAATTCAGGTTCTTCACCTCTACTTTGGTGCCCAATTTTGTTTCTCCTTTCAGGCGTATGGAAACATTGGCATCGCATCGGAGGCTGCCTTCTTCCATATTACCGTCGCAGATACCGATCCAGCGAACAAGGCGGCGTATTTCCGTAACATATGACCAGGCTTCTTCCGCCGAAAAGATATCGGGTTCTGTTACGATCTCCACCAGGGGGGTGCCGGCACGGTTCAGGTCGATACAGGTAAAATGTTCATCAAGATCATGTATGCTTTTCCCGGCATCTTCCTCCATATGTATCCGGTTCAGCTGTACCTGCCTTTCACCGTCGGGTGTTTGTATGGTCACATGCCCCCCCTTGCAGATAGGCGTTGTATGCTGCGATATCTGGTATCCCTTGGGAAGATCGGGATAGAAATAATTCTTCCGGGCAAAATAGTTGTCCTTCTCTATCTCGCAACCACAGGCAAGCCCCAGTCTGATGGCATATTCTACGGCTTTTTTATTGGTTTTGGGTAAAGTACCGGGGTGGCCCATGGTAATGGGACTGATATGCGTATTGGGTGCTGCACCGAAAGCGGTACTGTCGCCACAGAACAGTTTACTGTTGGTGGCCAGTTGAGCGTGAACTTCCAGGCCAATGACGGCCTCATATTTATCGTTCCAGGACATGTTGTGGCAAAAATAGCCCTAATCGCTGATTTCGCAGATTGTTTGTAGGATTCCGGGCAGTCGCCCGGCTCCGCCGAGTGACGCTTATCTCCCAGGCTTCCAGCCTGAAAGGCTTACAACTATGATGCCCTGATGATTCCAGGGATGGAGGATCTGATTCGCTTGATTACTGTTATCTCTTATAAAGACAGGATCTTTTGCAGATCTCCGGCTGTTACTGTCAACAAGCCAACGGGTGGCAGGCGTCTGGTGAGTTCTTTCCAGTTCCTGTCTTTTGCAAATATTGTTTTCAGCATTGGCAGGGCCTTGGCAAGCTGTTGGTTATTGGCCAGGGTAATGGCCGTCCAGTACTGCATTTCCAGGTTGGCAGGGAAAAGTTTCATGGCAGCCTGGTACTCGTTCATGGCTTTGGCCATATCGTTCTTTTCTACTGCCAGGTCGCCACGGTTCATGTGTTCGTAGGCGATGTGAACGGTATACAGGCGTCTGAGTTCCTGAAGGGGTTGGGGAGCATCGTCTACCCGTATATCCACTGATCTGTTGTTCCAGATATCTGTTTCAGTACCGGGTACCACCACAATGGCGGCGGCCTGCATGCCCCGGATATCGCCACCTGCTTTCTGGGCGGCTTCCAGCGCCAGCAAAACCCTTTCTGCTAACGGTTTGCCGGCCGATTGTTCGAATGACCGGGACATGAAAGCACAAACCTGATCGCCCAGCATCATATTGCTCTGTACGCTGTAATGGGTTCCTTTGATGTGATTGGCCACTTGTATGCAGTTCTTACCGGTATGTGCTGCCACATTGCCCTTGGTATCGATGATGGCTACCTGGCGCACTTCCCGTCCCGGATCTGCTTTGGTGAGGCTGTCGAGCGCCTGTTGGGCGGTATATCCTTTTTTTAATAAGGCCAGCGCCTTGGGGCCATATGATTTATCTACAAAGGATTGTGTGGCAACCACACCCACCCCTGCTTCTGCCCAGGGAACGGATGTTCCTACACTGAACCAATGACTCTGTACACCAACGGCCATTTCGCCTGTTTTTTCATCCCTGGCCACAATGGAATACGTGTGTACCAGGGGTTGTTTGGACGAATATACCTGGGCATTGGCCAGTGTTGCGGATAACAGGAAAGCACTAAGCAATATGTTCTTCATGAGTTGGGGTTGAGCATTAAAGTTAGTGAGGTAGCGGCAATCACCGAAAAGAACGATGCTTCCGTTTAGATTTTTTCGGCCCGCCGGAATGGCCAATAAAAAACCGCGCCAGGAATGGCGCGGTCGGTAACATGAGAAAATAAACAAGCTGCAACCGGCAATCGATACATGTGATGCCGGCGATGCAGTAAATCGATAACCTATAGTTCGGCTGTTTTTAATTTTTTGGGTAGGGTAATGGTTGCCGACTGGGTTTTACCCGAGCGGTGAAAAGTAACGGTCAGATTGCTGCCTTCTTTCAGGTCTTTGAGTTTGCCTTTCAGTTCATCTACTGAGTTCACAGCTATGCCGTTGATCTCGGTGATGATATCATCTTTTTGCAGGCCGGCTTTGGCAGCTGGTGTGTTTTCATCCACATTCAGCACTTTCACACCTTTCCCTTCTGCCAGGTCCTGTATACCCAGTCCCAGTCTTGGTTTCCGGCTATCATTGAAATCAAAGCGGAAGTTACGGTCGTTCAGTCCTGGCATATCAGGCATATCAAAACGGAAATTATCGCCGTCAAGTGAAAAGGCCTGCATTTTCGGCGTTTTGCTCTTGCCCAGTGTAGCGGTAGCTGTGTGGGTTTTACCATCGCGTAGATAAGTGATGGTCACTTTGTCTTCCGGCTTGTATTTGCCAATGGCCTCAAACAGTCCTTCGCTTCCATCAATGGTGGTGTCACCTACTTTGGTAATGATATCGTCTTTTTGTAACCCTATTTTTTCAGCAGCCGTTTCTTTCTCTACCGAAGTGACCCTGGCTCCTTTCTCGTTCTTTTCGGTGCTTACACCCAGAAAGGCACGGTTAGCGCCAAACGGGAAATCTTCTCTCATCATCTTCAGGCTGCCCAGTGGGGCCAGGTATTTCCTGATCTGTGGCATCAGTTCGCGGAAATGATCGTTCTGGAATACTTGAACATCGGAATCCTTCAACTCTTCTAAAGGTTTGCCGTTCACCGTGATCTTGTCTCCATCCAGCACGATGGTCATCTTTTCTTTGCTATCGCCTTTTTTGCGGATCGTGATGCTTTTCTCTTCACGGGTTTTAGGCGATTCTTTGCTCTGTGCCTGGCCGGCCACTGCAAAACCGGCTGCCAGCAGGAAAAGGGGCAGGAATTTCTTGTTCATGGTACCTATGATTTAGATGTACGAATTTATTTGTAGATCAAATGTAGGCGATTTGTCAAATACGAAATAATTCGGAAATGTTAAAAAAGGTTAATGATTTTCCGGTGCGGGTAATAAGTGAGGGGGAGAAAACGAACAGCCACAGCTGTCAGAAAGAACACTGGACAACTGTGGCTGTAAAAGGGATTAAACCAGTAAGGACTTCACTTTTTCGATCACTGCAGGCAGGTTGGAAGCATCCTGGCCACCGGCTGTGGCCAAGGTTTTTTGTCCGCCGCCGCCTCCCTTGATCAGGCCGGCCACCTGTTCTTTGATGATCTTCGGTGCTTCCAGGTTTTTGGTTGCACTCACCGTCTCGTCCAGCAGGATCGCCACTTGTGCCTTGCCATCTACATTGGCGGCCAGTACCACCACATAATCGGTAAGGGCTGTTTTTATTTCGAAACAGAGTTTCTTCAGGTTGTCTGCACTGCTTACTTCCACTACGGCACCCAGGAAATTGATGCCTTGTATGTTTTCTGTACGCTCCAGCAGCTCTTTTTTAGTTACGAGTAACTGTTTGGCTTCCAGGCTCTCAATGCGTTTTCTCAGTTCGCTGTTGTCAGACTGTAACGCTTCTACGGCTCTGCTGATCTCTTTCGGGTTCTTGAGTGCTTCGCGGATCAGGCGTATCTGTTCGAACTGTTCGTGTATCAGCGATTCTGCTGCTTTTCCACTTACGGCCTCTATCCTGCGCACACCAGCGGCCACAGCTGATTCGTGTTTGATCTTGAAGAAACCCAATTCGCCGGTATATCCTACATGCGTGCCTCCACAGAGTTCGATGGAATAGTTCCTGTCCATCACCACTACGCGTACCAGGTCTCCGTATTTTTCTCCAAACAAAGCCATGGCGCCCATGGCAATGGCATCTTCCTTGCTCATTTCGGTGATGTATACGGGAATGTTCTCACGTATCTTTTCATTCACGATTGCTTCGATCTGCGTGATCTCTTCATCACTGACTTTGGCAAAATGTGAGAAGTCGAAACGAAGCTGCTCCTCGTTCACCAGGCTTCCTTTTTGTGCCACATGTGTGCCCAGCACTTTGCGTAAGGCGGCATGCAGTAAATGGGTGGCGCTATGGTGTATGGCGGTAGCATGTCGTTTGCTGCTGTCTACCCTGGCCATTACCGGCAGTTGTATGTTCGCAGGCAGTGTTGCGGTGAAATGAATGATCAGGTTGTTCTCTTTTTTGGTATCGGTCACTTCGATCTGTTCGCCTTCAAAATCAAGTGTTCCGGTATCTCCCACCTGTCCACCGCTTTCTGCATAGAAAGGGGTAGCTTCCAGCACCAGCTGGTACGCTTCCTTGCCTTTGGCCTTCACTTTCCGGTACTTGGTCACCTTACTCCTGATCTCAAGAGAATCATAACCCACAAATTCATTCAGTGTAGTATCGGTGATCACCACCCAGTCTTCGGTGTCAACGGTTCCGGCTGCGCGGCTGCGGTCTTTCTGTTGCTGCATCTCTGTTTCAAAACCCTTCTCATCAATGGTGAGCCGGTTTTCTGAAGCGATCAGACGGGTAAGGTCAATAGGGAAACCAAAAGTGTCGAACAGTTCAAATGCGGCTTTGCCTTCGATCTGTTCTTTGGATTGGGCAATGATATCATCGATGCGTTTCAGTCCCTTATCCAGCGTTTTCAGGAAAGCATCTTCCTCTTCCTTCACCACCTTACTTACAAAATCGAGTTGTTTGTGCAGTTCCGGGAATACCTGCTCAAACTGCCTGGCCAGTAAGGGCATCAGTTGGAACAGCAGAGGTTGTTTGTAATCGAGGTATGAATAGTAATACCGTACTGCCCTTCTCAGGATCCGCCTGATCACATAACCTGCGCCGTTGTTGGAGGGCAATTGTCCGTCTGCAATGGCAAAAGCGATGGCCCGGATATGATCGGCCAGTACCCGGAAGGCGATGGCTTCTTTACTGTCGCCATAATCATATCTTTTCCCGGTGATCTTTTCTGTGGCTTCAATGGTACCGGTGAACACATCGGTATCATAGTTACTTTGTTTGCCCTGGATCACGCGGACCAAACGTTCAAAACCCATACCGGTATCTACGTGTTGGGCGGGTAAGGGTTGCAGGCTGCCATCTTTCAGGCGGTTGAACTGCATGAATACGTTGTTCCAGATCTCGATCACCTGCGGATGATCATTGTTCACGAGTGTCTTACCGTCCACTTTTTTTCGTTCTTCGTCACTACGGCAATCCACGTGTATCTCGGTACAGGGACCGCAGGGGCCGGTATCGCCCATTTCCCAGAAATTGTCTTTTTTATTGCCCAGTAAGATCCGGTCTTCCGCGATCACTTTTTTCCATTCGGTAAAAGCCTCTTCATCTTTTGGCAGGTTCTCTTTTTCATCGCCCTGGAAAATGGTCACATATAAACGGTCTTTATCCAGTTTGTATACTTCGGTCAGCAGTTCCCAGCTCCAGGCAATGGCTTCGGCTTTGAAATAATCGCCAAAACTCCAGTTACCCAGCATTTCGAACATAGTATGGTGGTAGGTATCCACACCCACTTCTTCCAGGTCATTGTGTTTTCCGCTTACGCGCAAACATTTCTGCGTATCGGCGATACGGGGGCTGGAGGCTTTTTTATTGCCCAGGAAATAGTCTTTGAACTGGTTCATACCTGCATTGGTAAAGAGCAGGGTAGGGTCATTTTTCACCACAATGGGCGCTGAGGGCACGATCTGGTGGCCTTTTGAGGCAAAAAAATCCAGGAACTTCTGACGTATTTCGGCACTGGTCATCATCTATCTGAAAATTTTAAACAAATTGTTAGGGTGTTAGAAACTATATTTGGAGGCTTTTTAAGGGCATCAAAGGTAAGGAATCGGGGCGTGAAACGGTGAATCGTGAGGCTCGAATCACAGGACAGAGCAGCTTTTATCCGTGACGTACGACCTATCCATCCACCCCCCAAGCAGGAACGCTGATGAAAAAGGTCAAATACTACTATAATACCCATACCCTCCGGTACGAGAAACTGGAAGTTCCCCTGCGGGTGCGGTTATTACAGTTGATCGGATTCATTGCCGCATCCATTGTTACAGGCGCCATCATTTTTGCCATCGCCTTCCGTTATATCGACTCCCCAAAAGAAAAATACCTGCGCCAGCAGAATGAGGACCTGAGCAATAATTACAGTGTTTTCATGGAACGGCTGAAGCAGCTGGAACTGAAAATGAATGAGATCGAGAACCGGGATAATGGGGTTTACCGTTCTATTTTCGGGGCCGAGCCCATACCCGATAGTGCGCGTATCAAGGACATCGAACTGAAAAAAGAAGTGAAACTGGTACAAAGCATGGGTGAGTCAGAACTGGTGGAAAGCATAGCGGCACAGCTGAATAACCTTTCCATGCGAACCGCTTACCAGGTGAAATCTTTTGATGAGATCGGTAACCTCGTGAAAAATAAGGAGAAACTATTGGCGGCCACGCCTTCTATACAGCCTATCAGTAACAAGAACCTGAACCGTATTGCTTCGGGTTTCGGATACCGTATCGACCCTGTGTACAAAGACAGGAGGGCACACCTGGGATTGGATTTCAGTGCACCGATGGGTACGCCTATCTATGCCACAGCCGATGGCCGCGTGAAAGATGCGGGCTATAACACCGGTGGTTATGGTAACCGTGTAGTGATCTCACACGGTTTTGGCTATGAGACCCTATACGGGCATATGGTTCGGATCAAAGCAAGGGTGGGCGAAACCGTTAAACGTGGCGAAGTGATCGGTTATGTAGGGAATTCCGGAAAAAGTACGGCACCGCACTGTCATTATGAAGTGCACAGGGGCGGTATACCGGTCGATCCGATCTATTATTTCTATAATGACCTTACCCCTGCACAGTTCGACCGCATCCTGAAACTGGCCGCTGCCAGCAACCAGAGTTTTGACTAATTTTTCTATGCTCTGTGGGCGGGTATTGCAGCTTTTCGATTTTTAGGCTGGAAGCCTGGGGATAGGCGTCACTCGGCGGAGCCGAGCGACCGCTCCGAAAAATTAAGATGGTTTGCCTGCCGGCAGGCAGCTGTTCGACAACAATAATCGGTCTGGCTTGTAATTAGTAATCAACCTTATTTTCATGGAACCAGGTGTCAGGGAATATATGTTACGGATCGTGAATACGATGTCACTGGGATTGTTGTGGATGGCCATCAATTCTACGGCGGGCATCATGTACGACCTGGCATTCGTACACGATCACCTGCGTTTGGGAAATATTCTTTTCTATCTCTGGTTCGTGGCCAGCCTGGCCGTTTATCTCTGGTGGGTGATCCGTTTATGGCGTAAACCGCTTCATTTCGAGGATTAATCACTTCGGGCCTCCTGTAAAATAATCCGCAGCAGTAAATCAACTGCGTTGGGATTTCCTTACTTTCAGCTGAGAAACCATTTGTATGTACCTGAAGCCTATTTCCAGGCGGGTGGTGATCCTGGGCACATTGCTTATCTGGACCATCAAATTCATTGTCAGGCCGCTGGTACCTATTCCAGCTGCACTGAAGCCGTTGGTGGGATTTGCACCCAACCTGATAGGTTCTTTTCTGCTGCCTTTCGGGGCCTGTTGGTTTTTCCGGCGCTATTTTCGCTTGCAGACGACGCGCGATCTGGGCTTTACCTGTTCATTCGGTCTTTTGCTGGTCATCATCAATGAATACCTGCAACTGATCCCGGTATTTGGAAGGACGTTTGATTACCTGGATATCTTTTCATCCGTAGTAGGTGTGTTCTGCGGACACTTTGTTTTTGCCAGGCTGATGGGATCGCAAATGGCGAGAGCGGAACAGTTACCTGCCTGAACATTCTCCTGATCTGCTAACTGCTGTGGTCGGATACGATCACCCACTCACCACGGATCTTGCGGAAGATCAGTGTATAATGACCACCCACATCACCAATGGACCTGGCCAGTTGCCATTTGCCTAATACAAAATAGCAGTCGGAAGAAAGGGCTTCCACTTTCAGAATAGTGAATTGAAGCTTGCCCATTACCGTGGTATCCGGATAACTTTTCCGGTAATTTTCAAGTGTGGTGCGATAGCCATATTTGGGACCGCTCTTTCCCACAAACAAAAGGCTGTCGCTGTTCCAATACCCTTTCATAAAACCTTCGATATTGCCTTTGTTCCATTCGGTGGTTTGCCTGTTGAGTATGGCGCGGATGGTCTGCTCGTTCGTTTGTTGTGCAGAAGCTGTGGTGAAGGTTAGAAGGGTTAAAGTGGTTAAAAAGGTTAAATAGGTTAAAAGGGGTACACTGGTAATATGGCGTTGCATGGGGTATGGCGATTAGTGAGGTAAGCTACAAAATATAAAGATTGGCAGGTAATGAATTAGCGAATTTTCGGATTGGTTCATTTCCTGACTGCCCTCACCATTTCACGTTTGCCCCAGGGGCCGGGGATCTTTTCAACGATGAGACCTGCTGCCATCATGGCTTGGCGTACAACCGATTTGCTGCAATAGGTGACCAGTGTACCTCCTGGCGAGAGCATCTGGTACAGTTTTGAAAAAACCGCTTCTGTCCAGAGTTCCGGCTGGTGGGTGGGCGAGAAGGCATCAAAATAGATACAGTCGAACCGGTCGTTTTTCTCCAGTGTCAATAGGGATGTTTTGAGTTTGCGGATGGTGAAAAAAGAATGCAGCCTGGTTTCTGTTTCCCATTCAGCTTTGTGTATGGACATAAAATCTTCCTGGCATTGTAGCAGCGTTCCGTAATTGATCTGCGAGATCTCTTCTGCAGTCAATGGGTACAATTCCACAGCCGTGTACCGGATGGGATATTGCTGCATGCGGGCTTCCTGCAAGGTAAGTAAGGCGTTCAAACCGGTTCCCATGCCCATTTCAAAAACATGCAGGGGTTGATGGGGTCTTGCTGCCAACAATGGACGGAGACCCGCTTCTATGAATACATGCCTGCTTTCGCCAATAGCACCATGGTGACTATGATAGGTCACATCCATCTCGGGTATGGCAATGGTATGAGAGCCGTCTGCCGTTGGTCTAATTTCTCTTTGCATCGCTTTGCAAAATACTTAACTTACCCGCATGGAGTACCTGACACACCTGCAGAAAGATAAAAAGCTGGCAAAGATCCTTGGTGAGGAAGTGCATGAACTGAAGCTGCATCCCAATATCCCTGTCCGTATCATGGCAAGCATCATCAGCCAGCAGCTGAGCACCAAAGTGGCCAAAGTAATCTTTAAACGTTTCCTGGAATTGTATAAGGGTAAGGAACCCAAACCACAGCAGGTACTGAATACTCCCGCCGAAACGCTCCGTTCCATTGGGTTGAGTAATGCTAAAGTGAATTATGTGCATAATGTGGCCGCTTTTTGCATCGAACATAAGATCACCGATAAAAAATTGCTGGCCATGAGCAATGAGGAAATTATCGATCTCTTGGTTCAGATCAAAGGTATAGGTCAATGGTCGGTTGAAATGCTGCTGATGTTTACCCTGGGGCGTGAGGATGTATTCGCAGTTGACGACCTGGGCATACAACAGGCCATGTGCAAACTTTACCGAATCGATCCATCTAATAAAAAAGAGATGAAGATCAAAATGCTGAAACTGTCTGCCAAATGGAGCCCATACAGAACCTATGCCTGCCTGCATTTATGGGGATGGAAGGATAACAAACCGGATACCCAGTCATAGAGCACTATACCATTCTTATGCCGAGTTCCGCGCAGCATTGATGATGCCAAACATGCTGCGTGTGATCAGTTTCTCATAAATTTCCTTTGTGGCCGCATCCGCATCTGTTTTGTGCAGTTGGTGTAACGCATATTGCTGGATGGTCAACAGCGGTAATACGATCTTATCGCGCATCTGAATGGAAGCCCGGCCGGTCTTATCGTCCTGCATCAGTTGAGTGGTATCCGATAATTCCAGTACCAGTGCAACCGTGAGGTCGAACTCTTTTTTGATGAGCTTCCAGATCTCGCCGTATTCCGGGTCCTCCTGTATGTACTGGGTCAGTGCGAAAGAGGATTTGAGCATACTCATCATACTGTTATCGATCAGTGTCCGGAAGAACAATACGTTCCGGAACATGGCTTTCACGTCCTCCCACAGACCTTTATCCTTCATCTGTTGCAGGGCGGTGCCTACACCAAAATAGCCGGGCACATTCTGTTTCAACTGACTCCAGCTACCAACAAAAGGAACCGCGCGCAGGTCCTCAAACCGGAGCCCGCCCCCACTGCCGCGTTTGGAAGGGCGGCTGGCAATATTGCTTTTGCTGTAATAATTCAGCGGACTGAACTGCTGCAGGTAAGCCAAAAAGAGCGGATGTGTTTTGAAATCGCGGTAAGCTTCGTAACTCAGTTTGCCCAACTCATCCAGTAAGAACCGGTCGTGTTGCGATAACAGCATACGGTTGTCGGAGAACAACTCGTTACTGATGCCCGCACTGAGCAATTGCTCCAGGTTGTATTGTGAAGACTGGATGGTTCCGAAATTTGAAGTGATCGTTTGTCCCTGAACGGTCAGTTGTATCTCTTCGTTCTCGATATTGGTACCGAGTGAGGCGTAGAATTTATTGGTTTTGCCACCACCACGTGAGGGAGGTCCGCCACGGCCATCGAAGAACTTGGCTTTGATGTCGTATTTGCGTGAAATGGCGGTCAGGTTCTCCTTGGCGGTGTAGATGCTCCAGTTGGCCTGCAGGTATCCGCCATCTTTGGTTCCGTCGCTGAAGCCCAGCATGATGGTCTGTTGCTGATGGCGCTGTTTCAGGTGTTGTTTGTAAACAGGATGTGTGTACAGGAACTCCATGATGCTCTCTGCTTCCTGCAGGTCATCGATGGTCTCGAACAGGGGAATGATGTCGATACTGAGTTGCTCCGCTTTCCAGCCACAGAGACGGAACAGGGCAAACACTTCCATCACATTCACGGCACTCTGGCAGTTGCTGATGATGTAGCGGTGGCAGCCGGCTTCTCCATTCATCTGCTGGATCGACTGTATGGCATACATACTTTCCAGCGTATCCCTCGTGATGCCTTTCGGGAAAAGCTGAACGTCCAGTTTCATATCCAGCGAAGACAATACTTTGATCTTCTCTTCCTGCGAGAGGCCTGCATATTTGGCCGGCAGTATCCCGCGTTGTCCCTGGCTTTGCAGTGTGGTATTGATATCCACCAGTACCTGGGTATGTATGCGGCTGTCCTGTCTTACATCGAGCCCCGCAAAATGGGTCCCGAATATCTTTACTTTATGGATCAGGCTGTCTATCCGTTGCAGGAATAAAGCATGGTGTTTTTCTTGCACCAGTTTGCGCATGGCCGTAAGCTGCTGCAACAATTCCTGTTTGCTGATCCGGTTGTTTTCGTTGGGACGGAAGACGTTCTCGTACAGCTGCTCCTCAAGGCTGTGGATCATCGTGTCTACCCCGCTGAAAGTAAGGCGACGGGCCAGTTTCCGGACGTCCCGGTAATAACACACGATAATGGCGCTGCGTAATGCGGAAGCTACGCGTAAGGTGGTGGCGGCATTTACATAAGGGTTGCCGTCGCGGTCACCACCGGGCCAGAAACCCAGTTCAATGAAAGGATTATCGCTGTCGTATTCACTGTCAAAGATCTCGCTGGCGATATGATTGTAAATATTCCCGATAGACTGATACAGTACATTCTCCAGGTACCACATCAGGTTCACTGCCTCATCATAAGGGGTGGGCTGCTTTTTATTAAAGAAGGGTGTGATACCCAGCTGCTGGATATACTGGTTGATCGTATGAAAATCGTTCTTACCAATGGCTTCACTCATATCATGAATAATGCCCAGTACGCTGCCGGGATAAAACTGGGTAGGGTGTGCGGTCAGTACCACGCGCACCTTGAATTTGCGGAGTTTGTTTTTTAAGGCCTGTGTTTTACCGGCAAAAGCAGCTTCGTTGTATAGGGCTTTCAGACTTCCGGCACCATTCATATCGTTCACGGTGGTGAATGCGGCGTCTTCAATGGCATCAAACAATACCACCTGGCGTTCTATGTATTGTACGAATTTGAAAAGCCGGTCGATCTTTTCGTCGTCTTTTTTTACGTGGGTATGCTGTTGAAAGAACTGGTCGATGATCTGCATCGGGCTCTTTCCCTCTGCATAACCTTCCATACAGGCCTGCAGTAAAATGGGCAGTAACGCACCAACGTTGGCGATACCGGAAAAGGGCAGTGCGGAGAACAGACTGTTGTAAATGGTATACTTGTCTGTTACATTCCTTTTGAAATTGTTGATATATAAAGAAGAAGGCATAATCTGCTTGCGAAGCCCAAGTTACTTCTTTTACAGAAAACGATACTAACAAAAGAGCGTCTTTAAGCCAATAACAGCAATGTTTTCGGCTAATGATCGTTAGTTAATACAGCTGTATTGATTAAACTTCCGTTGTTTCAGGAAGTCAAACAGCTGTTTGTTATATTTATAAAAATACCTGCATGCACGCTGACGATAAGGAGTTATTGTTTCAGTTTCACCAGACTGCAACCAAGGAGAGGGCATTTACGGCGATCATTAAAAAGTACCAGGAGAAATTGTATTGGCATGTGCGTAGGCTGGTGGTGGATCATGATGACGCCAATGATGTTTTGCAGAATGTCTTTATCAAGGTCTGGAAGGGATTGGAAAATTTCCGGGAAGACAGTCAACTGTATACCTGGTTATACCGTATTGCCACTAATGAAGGATTGACATTCCTGGAGCAGCAGAAAAAAAGAGGCACCATCAGCCTCGACACCGAAGAAGCCGGGTTGAGTAATAAAGTTCGGTCTGACAGTAATTTTGATGCCAACAAACTGGAGTGGCGTTTGCAGGTGGCGATACAGCAATTGCCTGAAAAACAGCGGGTGGTATTCAATCTCCGGTATTATGATGAAATGCCGTACCAGGAGATGAGCCGTATTCTGGATACCAGTGAGGGAGCTTTGAAGGCCAGCTACCATCACGCGGCCCGTAAAATAGAGGAGTTCATCAGGAATTATTAAACTTTGCAGATAAGAGGCTGTCAAAACAGCAATACATGGACAAGAGAGCACATATCACAGAGGAATTAAACCCTATCGCACCGCTGGTGGCGGGAATCGGGGTTATGGAGTTGTATACCGTTCCCAAAGGGTATTTTGCTTCTTTTGCCGATGTAATGGCGGAAAGGATCCGTATCGAAGCCTTGCTGAATGAGGCTTCCGTTCCTGTATATGAAGTGCCGGATGGTTATTTTGAGCAGCTGCCAGGAACCATACTTGCGACCATTCAAAGTTCTAGCGAGATAAAGCATGAATTGGAGGAGATAGCTCCTTTGCTGAGTACCATTGGCAAAGAGAATGTATACGAGATCCCGGCTGATTATTTTGTTCAGGCCGACCTGGCACGCCATGCACGTCGTGAGCAGACGGCCGGTGCAAAACGCGTCAGTTTCCGGATCGCCCGCAGATGGATGCAGTATGCAGCAGCAGCAGTGTTTGCCGGCGTACTGATCACCGGTGCCTTTTTGTTTACGGATAATCCAGCCAATATTGAAGAGGGCAAATACCAGTCTATTGATCTGTCTTCCGAACTGGATAAAGTGAGTGAGGCCGATCTGCTGAAATATCTGGATAATCCCGAGCATGTTGCCGCTGCGCCCGCTACCGTGCAGCTGGCCAGCGAAGCAGATATGGCCGAAGTGAAAAATCATCTTCAGAACGTAAGTGATGAGGAACTGAAACAATATGTTACCGAAAATGCCGAAGTTTACGAAACTGTAACTTCAGAGAAAGAGGAATGATGATGAAACAAATCTTTAACAGCCTGTTGTTGATCTGCTGCCTGGTATTCACCACGCAGGCGCAGCCGGCTGATGCTCCGTCTGCAACGGCCTCCCAGAATATCATCGGATTGAAAATGGCTTTTGTTACCAAACAACTGGCCTTGACCAATGAGGAGGCACAGAAGTTCTGGCCGGTATATTATGGCTATACGGCTGAACTGCGAAAACTGCGGCAGAACAAAAAAGAAGATGTACTGGCGATGGAAGAAGACATGCTGAACCTTCGTAAGAAATACCGGTCGGAATTCAAAAAGATACTCAATACGGATGAGCGGGTAAACAAGGCCCTTACGGTGGACAGGGATTTTATGATCGCCGTTCGAAAAGAATTACAGCAGCGCAGGAACAAAGTGCAACGCAAGCAATAAGGGTAATACATCTATCTCATTACCCTCTTTGTTCTGGCCAGACGGGACTTTTGATATCGTGGTAAAATAAGAAGGTCCAGTTCCCGGACTGTCCTTCTTCCCACCATTGCCGGCGTAGTTCCATACTTTTTTTCCCGTCGAAATCGTATTTGGCCACAAAACGGCTTTTCATCTGTTGCAGCTGTGGTGCTACATCGCCTCCGAAAAAAATCGTTTGTCCATTCTCTTCTATCCAGAATACCTGGTGGAACTTGCTGTGCGCTCCCGTGACCTGGTAACGGATATATCCATCGATCATGCCTTCATCTTCCTTGAGCCAGACCACTTTACTGAACTCGCCTAGTATGGAAAAGTCTTCGGTGAGGTACGAAGCAGAACCTGCTTCCATGGCATACGTAAACTCTCTTTCCTGTACGTACCAGGTAGCATAAGGGAAACTCAGGAACCTGTCGTGACCATTCTCCTGTTTGATGGTGACACCGCCCGCATGGTCCTTGTGTAAATGACTCATCAGCACTTTGGTTACCTGCGAGGGTTGTATACCTGCTTTTGCGAGATTCTGGTGTAACTGGAAGACGCCGTTGCGGTCATTGTATCCCAATCCGGTATCCAGCAGGATCACATCTTTTTCGGTGATGACCAGAAAAGGCTGTATTTCCACAAGTAAACTGCCTATAGGGCGGTTGTTGAGTTCTTCGGATGAGGTATCAAACGGAACGAACACTTTGGTTTTGTCGATGGTGAAACTGCCTTCTGAAAGCGGAATGATCTTCATGAATTGCCCGATGGGGTAATTAGTACGGTTTGAAAAGAGACACGAAGGTAATTACACGGATACAATACAGCCGTGGAAGCTTGTAAATTCTCTGCTTATCGTAATACCATCTGCCTGTCAGCATCCAGTCTCAGCAAGACAAAAATCAGTATCGTAAAAGTGAGCAGCGAGGAACCTCCATAACTGATCAGCGGCAAAGGAATACCCACGATGGGGAACAGGCCGATGGTCATACTCACATTCACAGCGATGTGAAAGAACAGGATACTCGCCACGCTGTAAGCATATACCCGGCTAAAGGTACTTCGCTGCCGTTCGGCGATCTTCACGATCCGGAACAACAGGAAAAGATAGATGCACAGGAACACAAAACAACCTACAAAACCAAAAGCTTCTCCCAGCGAGGTGAAAATGAAGTCGGTATGCTGTTCGGGTACATATTTACCACGGGTCTGGGTACCCTTTAAGAATCCTCTTCCCGTCAGCCCGCCCGATCCGATGGCGATCTTACTCTGACGTACATTGTAATCATCCGGTTTGCGGGCTGCTTTTTCACCTGCTTTCCTTTCTGATTTTTTGTTCTGGCTGCAATCATATTCCTTACCTACCATGCTGTAGATACGGGTACTCTGGTAACACTCCAGTACATTGTTGAAAATATAGGGAACCACAAACCTTTGTGTGCCCACGCACAATAACCAGATGCCCACCACCAGCACCATCAGCCGTTTGCTTTTTTTGGCTTGTTTACGCAACAACAGCAGGATCAGGGCAGCGATCACCGTGAGCGAGATGGCCAGTACATTGGGGTCAAGGATCAGTGTGGCAACGACCAGTACCGCAAAGGACGAACCTACGATCAGGATCTGTGCCGGCAGGCCCTCCCGGTACATGGCTACCAGAAATGCGGAGTAAACGAGGGCCAGACCCAGTTCATGTTGCAAAATGGAAAGCAGGGCAGGTGCGGCGGCTATCAGTCCGGCGATCAGCTGTGACCGTAATTTGCTGAAATCGGTTTCCTGGCGTGAAATGAATTTGGCCAATGCCAGTGCCGTAAATATTTTACAAAGTTCCGCGGGCTGCAGGTTAAAACCTCCGCCTATCGGGATCCAGCTTTTTGAGCCGTTGATGTTCTTACCCAATACAAAAGTGGCCAGCATCAGCAATATGCCCAACGCGTATAACAGGTTGGCAAAAGCAGTGAATAGTTTGCTGTCGGTCAGTAGAATGAACGTGGCCACTATGGCACAAACGCCCGCAAAGATGAGTTGTTTGCTGTAGTTGGTCTTGCCTCCCAGGAAACTTTGAAGCCAGTTCGAATCTACCCGGTACTCTACCATGAAGATGCAAAGGATTCCGATGCTTACCAGGATGGCGTATAGCCATATGATGGTCCAGTCAACGCCCTGCGAGATTGTATTGTTACGGTTATTCATTACCTGGCACTTCTTTTATATTTTCTGTCATCGTTTGTTAAAGCGGCCGGGGTAGTATCCGGTTTCTTCTTGGGAAGGGGTTTGGGCTGCGGAGCTTTTTTCACCGGTGCGGCCGGGGCAGCACTCTGTTCAGCGGGTTCTTCCCCGATACTCTCTTCATCTGTACCCTCATCACTTTCTTTCTTGTTCAGTTTCTGCTCCAGCAATTGCTGGTTCTCCCTGAGTCTGCGCAGTGAATCCTGTTTGGCAATGGCCATACGCATCACAGGCGGCAGGTATACCCTGTTGGTATATTCCTCTACCATGGCCTGGCGCTCTTTGCCTTTGATGGAATCTCTCAAGTATTTCTCTACGATCAGGCTGGCGATGGGTGCCGCTACACGTGCACCCTGGTCAGAGTTCTCGCAGATCACCGCAATGGCGATCCGGGGATTGTCACGTGGTGCAAAAGCGCCAAAGAAAGAGTGGTCGGGCTGTTTTTTCATGACACCGTTCACCTTTGCGTAGTTCTCTACGGTACCGGTCTTTCCGCACATGATGATGTCCGGTATCTTGGATCGTACGGCGGTACCATATTCCACCACGGCCTGCATGCCATCCTGAACGGAATTGAATACAGATTCAGGGATGCGGCTATCTGTATGCCGTTTTATTTTAAATTCATCCAGCAGGCCTTCGTCATCGCCCCCTTCTATGGAATCTACCAGGTGAGGCGTGTAGTACCAGCCCTTGTTGGCAATGATCGCCATTACGTTGGCCAGTTGTACCAGTGTGGTCTCTACCTTACCCTGCCCGATGGCGTTCGAGATCAGGTTGCAGGGAAATAATTTACGGCCGAATTCTTTATAGTAGTTGGAAGCGGTGGGGATCAGGCCCGTTTTTTCGAAAGGAAGGTCCACGCCCAGTTTGTGACCCAGGCCAAAAGAATTGGCGTACACATTAAAGGCCGCAATGGCGCTATCGGTGGTTGGGAATTTGTTCTGCTCCAGGAACCGCTTGTATACGGTGGAGAAATAGCTGTTGTCGCTATGCGCCACGGCATCGGTGAACTGGAATACACCTTTGTCCAGGCACTTGGGTTTACCTGTACCACAGCCGGTAAAATAACCCGGACAAACTACCGTGGTATTCAGGTCAACCACACCTTCCGTCAGGCCGATGATGCCTACTACGGTCTTAAAGGTAGAACCCGGTGCATAGCGGGTGGTCAGTCCCCGGTTGTTCAGTGGCAGGCGGGGATCCAGTAAAAGATCGGCCAGGTGCCGTTTGTTCTGACTGCCGGTAAGGTAGTTGGGGTTGTAGGTAGGGGCGCTCACCATGCACAGGATGCCTCCTGTTTTGGGATCGATGGCCACGATACTGCCTACTTTGTTGGTCATGAGTTTTTCACCCAGCTTCTGCAGTTCCACATCCAGGCTGGTATGGATATTCTTTCCGGCAACGGCGGCGGTATCATAAATGCCGTTCTCGTAAGGGCCCTGTATCCGGCTTTTGTTATCGCGGATGAAGTTCTTAACGCCTCTCTGTCCCATCAGCACTTTCTCATAGTAGCGCTCCAGGCCCGTCATACCGGCATAGTCGCCCATTTGGTAGCCTTCGTCCTTATGGATCCGGAGATAAGCTGTATCCACCTCGCGTATATAACCCAGCACATTGCCTGCAGCACTGTAAGGATAGGTGCGCACAGAACGTTCGGTGAGAGAGAAACCCGGGAACTTGTAAATGTTCTCATTCAGCCGGGCAAACATTTCATTGGTGAGCAGTGGTTCAAATACGCTGGGTTTCACATAACCATTCTTAAAGATCAGGTCCCGGATCCGTTTCTTGTATTCCGCCGTATCAATGTTGAGCAGGCCGCAGAGCGAAGCTGTGTCAAGTCCTTTGGTTTCGGAGGGGATGACCACCAGGTCGTAACTGATGGTGTTTTCCAGGATAGCCCTTCCTTTACGGTCGAAAATGATACCGCGGTCGGGATACACCACTTTGCGCAGGATCGCATTGTTCTCGGCAGCCAGCTTATATTTTACGGAGAACAGCTGCAGGTTGATGAGCTGGCCAATGATGACCAGGAATACGATGGCGAAGATGATCTGTACGATGCGCCCCCTGCTCTGATTGAATACCGGCATACCTGTATACTAAGAAAGTGAAATGAGTGGTTGAATACTATCGGTTACAAAGTTGCTGAAATGGGGGTATGCTTGTATCAACCGTTGTAAAAAAAGTTATTCAATAGATGTTAATGTTTGCAGTAGGCAGGCCATAACTAGTTGGTGGCACGGTAACGGCTGTTCCGGTTGAATAGCAGTTCCGCCAGGAAGATCATCAGCAAACTGATGGCCGTGGTGCCGGCAACTTTTCCCAGGAAGTATACAAAATTGCCAAACTGCAGCCATTCGATCAGCACCAGGTAAAAATGGTGTACGAAACTGAGTATGCCGGCGTATAGCGCATACGGCGCCCAGCCCATGCTTTTATAACCGGGTTCCACATAACTCTGTTCCATGGTCTCCTGCGGGATCAACAGGTTCAGCAGGAAAGGACGTATATAGGCAATGAGCACACAGGGAGCTGCATGCAGTCCATAGGTTCCGGTGAAATAATCAAGACAGAGCCCAAAAACAAAACTGATCACCAGCAGCCAGAAACGGCTGATATTGAACGGCAGCCATAAGATGAACAGGAAATACAGGTACGGCACCAGGTATTGATGCAGGGGCGGCACCTGGTTCAGGATATACACCTGGAACAGGATGAATACCACAAAACGGATGATATTTTTCAGCAGGCTGCTCATGGTGTTTTCGGTGTGTTGTTCTCTAACTGCACCTGTTCCGCATATCGCACATTGGCTACCAGGTACACATATTGCAGGCTAAAGAAATTGGTGGCTGTCTTTATTTTCAGGTTATAGAAATTGCTCGACGATTCTGAACTGATCTCTGCCACAGTACCGATCATCAGTTTGGAGGGGAAATTGGCGGAGTAATTGCTGGTAAGCACCGTGTCTCCTTTGGCCACTTTGGCCCCCTTGGTCACATTACGCAGGGTAAGATACCCCGGATCTGTACCGTCCCATTCAATGCTGCCGGCACTTTCGTCCTTTTTCAGCATGGCGCTCACTTTGCTGTTACGGTGTATCAGGCTCATGATCTTACTGAAATTGGCACTGGTCTCCACCACTACCCCCACAATACCTGTAGAGCTTACTGCAGCCATTCCTTTGGTCACACCCTGGTTGCTGCCCCGTTCAATGGTGATGAAGTTGTTCTGCAGGGTATAGGAGTTACCCACGACTTTGGCGGGTAACCAGGTGAATTTACGGGAACGTCCCAGGGTGTCTTTCACCAGTGTATCAACAAAGACCTGTCTGGATTGATCCGGGGCGGAGAAATTCGATGGCAGCATGTTGCGCAGACGGGCATTCTCTTCTGCCAGTAAGCGGTTGGTCTCTTTCAGGGAAAAATAATCACGGAACCCGCTGTAGCGTTTGTTGATATTGCCGGTCACTTCATTGGCTGCCGAGGCAAAAAAGGACTGGTGCGTTTTACTGGAATTGCTCAACATCACAATAGCAGCCACCTGTAACAGCAGAAAGCTGAGAAAGGTAAGGTAGCGTCGTATGAAGAGAAAAATATTTTTCACGAGTGTGGGGTTCTGGATGCTGGATGCTGGATACTTGATACTAGATACTGATGCTGATTACTTCTTGGTTCATCCAGTAAATGATCACTGTGCCCCGATATCCAGAATCCAGAATCCAGTATCCAGTATCCAGCAAACTGGATTATCTCATAATAAATGGAAAACGCTGGTAGTTCTTCAGTGCCAGTCCGGTACCGCGTACTACACTCTTTAATGGATCGTCGGCAACATGTACGGGAAGTTTGATCTTGGCGCTGAGCCTTTTGTCCAGTCCGCGTAACAGGGCGCCACCACCGGTCAGGTACAGACCACGTCGGTAGATATCGGCGGCCAGCTCAGGAGGCGTGGTTTCCAGGGCTTTCAGAATGGCTTCTTCTATTTTGAAAATGCTCTTGTCCAGCGCTTCGGCTATTTCCTGGTAACTTACCATGATCTGTTTGGGGATACCTGTAACCAGGTCGCGACCATTTACCGGCAGGTCATCCGGCGGATTGTCCAGGTCTTTCATGGCGGCACCCACATTGATCTTGATCTGCTCAGCGGTACGCTCACCGATCAGCAGGCTGTGGTAGCGGCGCAGGGCTTCCATGATGTCGGCAGTGAACTCGTCACCGGCGATACGGATACTCTGGTCGCACACGATGCCCGCCAGGGCGATCACGGTAATACCGGTGGTACCACCCCCAATATCAATGATCATATTACCTACGGGTTCTTCCACGTCGATCCCGATACCCAGGGCGGCGGCCATTGGCTCGTGGATCATGTATACTTCTTTGGCACCTGCCTGCTCAGCACTGTCGCGAACGGCACGTTTCTCTACTTCTGTGATGGAGGATGGGATACAGATCACCATACGCCAGCTGGGTGGGAACAGGGGTTTTTTAGGGTAGATCATCTTGATCAACTCCCTGATCATCAGCTCGGCGGCGTTAAAGTCGGCAATTACCCCGTCTTTCAGCGGACGCACGGTACGGATGCTCTCATGGGTCTTTTCGTGCATCATCAATGCTTTCTTACCCACGGCCAGCACTTCCTTCATGTTATTGCGGTTCAGCGCAATGATCGAAGGCTCATTTACTACCACTTCATCGTTGTGAATGATCAGGGTGTTGGCAGTACCCAGATCCATGGCAATTTCCTGTGTGAAAAAGTTAAACAATCCCATTGTATATAAAAAGTTCGAATGTGTTGACCAATGCTTGCAAAGGTGACTGAAAATAGTGGATTCTCAAAGCCAAAATACTGAATTTTCGGGGGTTTTGAAGTAGCCAGCCGGAAATAGTGAGTGGTCAGTAGTGAGTAGTTAGTAAGTAGGGGGCCTATGACCTGTAAAGCCCTCTCACTACTCACCACTTACTATTCACCAAATTCATAGCCGATATCCTTCCGGTAATACATTCCTTCGAAAGAGATCTTTTCCAGTAACTTCTTTGATTTGGCCACCGCTTCCGGAATGCTGTTTCCGTAAGAGGTCACGGTCAAAACCCTTCCTCCATTGGTATATACCTCCCCATTCACCAGTTTGGTTCCCGCATGAAAAACAATGGAATCTTCTGCCTGCGCATGGTCCAGGCCCATGATCGGCAGGTTCTTCTTGTAATCGCCCGGGTATCCGCCACTCACAGCCATCACGGTTGCGCAGTGTTGCGGATAGAATTCTATGTTAGCATCAACTAACGTGCCATTATCCATTGCGGCGAATAATCCTACGATATCTGTTTGCAACAAAGGCATCACCACTTCCGTTTCCGGGTCGCCCATACGGCAGTTGTATTCGATCACATAGGGTTCACCGTCTACATTCATCAGCCCGAAAAACACGAATCCATGGTACTGCAGTTTTTCCCTGGAAAGCCCGTCAATAGTGGGTTTGATGATTCGTTCCTCTACTTTCCTCATGAAGGCTTCGTCCATGAAAGGAACAGGGCTGACACAGCCCATACCGCCGGTATTCAAACCGGTATCGCCTTCGCCGATGCGTTTGTAATCCTTTGCATGACCAATGATCTGGTAAACTTCGCCATCTGTTAAAGCGAACACGCTCACTTCAATACCCTGCAAAAATTCTTCGATCACCACTTTACTGCTGGCTTCGCCGAACTGTTTGTGCAGGATCATCTCTTCAAATACCTGCAAAGCCTCTTCGTGTGAGGAGGCAATGACCACCCCTTTTCCGGCAGCCAGGCCATCGGCTTTCAACACAACGGGTAAACTGTGTTGTGCGATGTATTTCTTTCCTTCCTCAAAATTGTCTGCTGTGAATTCTGCATATCCGGCCGTGGGGATCTGGTGCCGCTGCATGAACTTTTTACTGAAAGCCTTACTGCCTTCCAGCTGCGCCGCTTCTGCCGATGGGCCCACCACGATGATATGCTGCAGTTGCGGGTCGCTCTGGAAAAAATCGTAGATACCCTTTACCAGCGGCTCTTCCGGCCCTACTACCAGCATATTGATCTTTTGCTCGATGCAGGTCTGTTTGATGGCGGGGAAATCCGTTACCGACAGGTTCAGGTTGGTTCCGTATTCAGCTGTGCCGGCGTTTCCGGGGGCAATAAAAAGGTTGTCGCAGTGGTGACTTTTCACCATTTTCCAGGCCAGCGCATTTTCACGACCGCCGGAGCCGAGTAGTAGTATGTTCATGAGGGTTCAATTGCCAAGCGAAAGTAGCACGGAGTGGGCAATTTTGGTGTTTTTTGTGCGGGGGCGTTGATCGTGAGGTGTGAATCGTGAGTCGTGAGTGGTCAGTAGGGAGTGCAGAAATTTTGCCCACACTCCCCATTCACTACTCGCTACTCACGATTCATGATGCTAATCCTCTATCTCCGCCACACCTACATAACTCTTTTCCGGCAGGCGTTTGGCCACGAACAGGTAGAGCACAAAGAAGGCGGTGATGATCCCGATAAAGAGCCAGTAATAACGGGCACCGGTGAACTGGGCAAAAAAACCGTTATTGGCGATACTGTTGTTCACCAGGCTGGTAAAGAGATTGCCCACTGAAATACCCAACAGGTACAGGGCACTCATGGTGCTCTTCATGGACTTGGGTGAATGCGTATAGGCATATTCCAGACAGGTGACCGACACCAGGATCTCGGCAATGGCCAGCAACAGGTAGGCAAGGATCTGCCACCAGACACTGGGCGTTCCGCCATGGTCAATGCTTTCCTGTACAAGGGCTATGATCACGAATGTGAGGGCGGTAAGCAGGAGGCCGGCCCCGATCTTACGGAGCGGGGTCACTTTCAATCCTATTTTTTCCAATAAAGGGAATACACCATAGGTCATTACGGGGATCATACTCACCAGGAAGATCGGGTTGAAGGTCTGGATCTGTTCGGGGAAGAGGGTGTAACCAAACAGGTTCAGGTCCAGTTTCTTGGCCTGTAATACCCATTCGGCCAGGTTCTGGTCCCAAAGCGCCCAGAATATGGGCGTAAAGGCAAAGATCATCAGGATGCGGTACACAGCCTGTACCCCGTCGATGGATTTGGCCGAAAAACCGCGCTCAGCACGTAAACGCTCCCAGAAATCCTGCCCGTTCTTCTTTTTGAACAACTGGATGATGGCATAAAAGCTGATCACCATGAAATTCTCTTTCTTGATGCCCGACGGTTTCACCCGCACATATTTCTTTCTGCCCATCCAGAAAATAAGGGTGGCCAGGCACATGAGTACACCCGGAATGCCAAATGCCAGTTCCGGGCCGTATTTATTGTAAATGATCGGGATCACCAGCGTAGAAACGATGGAACCGGTATTGATGGTGAAGTAGAACCAGCCATACATTTTAGACAGCAGGTGTTCGTTGGATTTGTCGAATTGGTCGCCAACATTGGCCGAAACACATGATTTGATGCCACCAGCCGCCGCGGCAATGACCACCAGGCCGATGGTAAAGAAAGTGAGGTTATGCGTACTCAGCGCCAGTAACAGGTTGCCGATAGCGTAGATGATGGATACATACAGGATCACCTTGTACTTGCCAAAGAACCAGTCGGCCATGATGCCGCCCACCAGTGGCATAAAGTAGGCAAGCGTTACAAACAGGTGTACCATTTCGTTAGACCTGGCTTCTGCCACACCCTGTAACATCGGATTCATGGTAGGATTAAAGAACTGCGCCACCAGGAAAGTGCTCATGATAGAGCGGATGCCATAAAAACTGAACCTTTCTGCCGCCTCGTTACCAATGATATAAGGAACCGATCTGGGCATGCCCGTTTTCTGAACGCCGCTTTGTAATTCACTCATAAGTTGTATTTTGGATTTTTAAAGATATTGGAAACTGGTTAAACTGGTTAAAAGGAGTTAAACCGGTTAAACTTGGTTAAAGAGGTTGAAGTAGTTAAGAGGGGAGGTGAGTTCGTTAAAATGGTTAAAGAAGTTAAAAGGGTTGTTGGGATCAAGGATCTATGATCGTTTCCCGATTGCCCCTTCTGTACTCTTTTAACTACTTTAACCAGTTTAACCTCTTTAACCGGTTTAACTCCCTTTAACCCTTTTAACCTCCTTAACCCTCCCTTTCCAACATCTTTCTCTAACTAAAACTGCTATTATGTCTGAAGAGAAAAAATCCTTCAAACCCTTCGTTGCTCCCGAAACGAATATGAAGGAACTTACCGTGAAGTCCATCCTGGTAGGAAGTTTGTTCGGGGTCATTTTTGGGGCCGCCACGGTATACCTGGCGCTGAAAGCCGGTTTAACGGTCTCTGCCTCCATTCCCATTGCAGTGATCGCGATCACACTGGGAAGAAAATTCCTGAAGACAACCATCCTTGAGAACAATATCATCCAGACCACCGGTTCTGCGGGTGAAAGTATTGCCGCGGGTGTGGCGTTCACCCTGCCCGGTTTCCTGTTCCTTTCTTCACCTACCAGTGCCGAATATTTTAATTACCTCACCATCCTGATCCTCGCGATCGTGGGCGGTTTGCTGGGTACCTTACTCATGGTGCCTTTACGCAAGGCGCTCATCGTGAACGAACATGAGAACCTCCCTTATCCCGAAGGAACGGCCTGTGGGGATGTGTTGAAAGCGGGGGAGAAAGGCGGCGATTTTGCCAAGACCGCTTTTTGGGGCCTGGGTGTGGCCTTTGCCTATGCCATCCTGCAGAAAGTACTGCATGTGATCGCTGAAACACCGTATTATGCCACCAAGCAGATCAATAAATTCTTTCCCTCTGCCAAAGTATCGGGTGAGATCACTCCGGAATATATGGGTGTGGGGTATATCATCGGTCCCAAGATCGCCGGTGTATTGGTTGCCGGTAGTGTACTGAGCTGGATGGTCTTTATCCCATTGTTGTCAACACTGGTTCCCGGTGAGGTGATCGCGATGCAGCTCGCCAAACTGGGTTACCTGGCCGATATCACCAAACCCGGTGGCAAAGGCGGATGGGACCCTGTAACACATAGTTTCTCCGATTATTCAGCTGCCATCTATTATGCCTATATCCGCCAGGTAGGTGCCGGAGCGGTAACTGCAGGTGGTGTCATCACCCTGTTGAAGACCATCCCTACCATTATCAAATCCATCAAGGGAAGTGTGGCTTCCCTGAAAGCCAATAACCAGCCGGGTGCTGCCAGCGTTCTGCGTACCGAAAAAGACCTGAGTCTGAAAGTGGTGGGTATCGGAAGCCTTGCATTGATCGTACTGATCGCCGTACTGCCGCAGGTTCCGGGCGATAGTTTTATCCAGAAATTATTGATCGGCGTACTGGTGATCCTGTTCGGTGCTTTGTTCGTGACCGTATCATCCCGCATTGTGGGTCTGATCGGCTCTTCCAATAACCCCATCAGTGGTATGACCATTGCCACGGTAATGGGTACCAGCCTGATCTTCCTGAGCGTGGGCTGGACAGGGAAAGCTTTTGAACCCCTGGTACTGGTGGTAGGTGGTATGATCTGTATTGCGGCCGCCAATGCCGGTGCTACTTCGCAGGACCTGAAGAGCGGTTTCATTGTAGGTGCCACACCACGTAACCAGCAGATCGCTCTGTTCGTGGGTGCCATTGTTTCCTCGATCGTGATCGGTCTTACCGTAAAATTCCTCGACAGGCCCACTACCGAAATGGTACAGCAGGGTGTGCAGCATGCGATCGGTTCTGATAAATATCCTGCGCCACAGGCCACACTGATGGCCACGCTGATCAAAGGGATCCTGTCGCAGAACCTCGACTGGCAATATGTGGTGGTGGGGATTTTCCTGGCCATCACCATGGAATTGTGTGGTATCAAATCACTCAGCTTCGCCATCGGGGTATACCTGCCGCTGGCCACTACATTGCCTATCTTCATCGGTGGTGCCATCCGTGGTATTGTAGAAGCCAAGCAAAAGAAAGATAACATACAACTGAATGCAGAAGAGGAAGAGTTGGGCAAGGGTAACCTGTTTGCCACAGGTCTGGTAGCAGGTGGTGCCGTAGCCGGTGTGGTGATCGCATTCCTGGCGGGTTCAGACAGTGGTGAAAAATTCCTGAAAGCCATCAGTATGGAAGAAAATATTGTTCATAATCTTTCACAGGGCGGTTACTTCATATTGGGTGCTTTGTTCTTTGCTACCATGGGAATGATCCTCTACCGTGTGGCCAGTAAAAAAACGACCTGATGCCTTAAAATAGAACTGCGTCTTTGCAAGATCATTTTGTTTGCAAAGGCACAGTTGGGTTTTATTGAAAGCCCGCTGTATTTTACAGCGGGCTTTTGCTTGCCTGGTGTTTTGCAGGGTTAAACTTTCTGGTACGTATTGGGTCATACATAAAATTTACGCTATGCATTTCCGGCGCATCTATCAAATATTCCTGGTGGGGGTTGGTATCACGGTACTGTCTGCCTTTGTACAGGGTCATCAGGATACCGCAGAACCCAGGCTGAATATGCCGTATAAGAAAATGGGGCTTACCCCGGAGCAGGCAGCGGCACACCTGTTGAACCGATTCACTTTTGGTATCAAACCCGGGCAGGTGAAAGAGGTGGTGGACATGGGATTGGATAACTGGCTGTTGCAGCAACTGGATGGCAAACTGCCGGATGATGAAGTGAACCGCCGGCTCCCTTCTGCCAATTATGAGGCTTTGACGATGAACAATGAAGACATCGTGAACCGTTACCTGAATGCCGGACAGATCATCCGTGTGGCGGCTAAAAATAACCTGATCAATAAAGATTCGGTGCGGAACCTTGATAAGCCGGAATACCGGGAGCAGTTAAAGAAACTGATGGATGAGCAGGGTTATAAACTGCCACAGGAGCTGCATCGACAGTTGGTGAACCAGAAACTGATCCGTGCGGCATACGGACAGAACCAGCTGCAGGAACTGCTCACTGATTTCTGGTTCAATCATTTCAATGTATCATTGACCAAGGGACAGTGCCAACAGTATGTACTCACGTATGAGCGCGATGCCATCCGGCCGAATGTGCTGGGCAATTTCAACACCCTGCTTGAAGCAACGGCCAAACATCCGGCCATGCTTGAATACCTCGATAATGCTTCCAGCGTAAGCATGGATAATGACCTTGCCCGCAGGCAGGAAAAGAATGCAATGGCCAGGCTGGCCAAACAAAGGTTACAGCAGGCGGCAGAGGATAGTACAAAACCTGGTGCTAAGATCCTGCAGCAAACCCTTGCTGGGCGCAAAACGCAGGGACTGAATGAAAACTATGCCCGCGAGATCATGGAGCTGCACACATTGGGTGTGGATGGTGGGTATACACAACAGGATGTGACCGCTGTAGCAAGGGCATTGACCGGCTGGGGGCTCAGGCCGATGTATAAGGAAGGACCAGGAATGCGCCTGATGCAGGCAGCCAATCCGACCGTACTGGCACAGAGGGGTTTTGTAACGGAAGGTGATTTTATGTTCCGGGCGGATAAACATGACGAGAGTGCCAAAACCATCCTGGGACGCAGGTTCCCGGCCAATGGCGGGTATGCGGAAGGGAAAGAAGTATTACAGATGCTGGCCACACATCCATCCACTGCCAAATTCATCAGCACCAAACTGGCCACCCGTTTTGTGAGCGATACACCTTCTGCTGCCCTGGTGAACAGAATGGCGGACGCATTCCTGAAAAGCAATGGCAATATCCGCACCGTACTGATCACCATGGTGAACAGTAAAGAGTTCTGGGATAAAAATGCGCTGCGTGAAAAAGTGAAGTCGCCCTTTGAATTTGCGATCAGTGCCATACGCGCCACCAATGCGGATGTGCAGCAACCCTTCCAGATCTTTAATTGGTGCACACGGATGGGACAGCGTTTCTATTATTACCAGGCACCAACAGGATTTCCCGACAGGGCCAGCTACTGGATCAACACGGGCTCATTGCTGAACCGGATGAATTTTGGACTGGCATTCGCTACCGGAAAGATACCCGGTGTTAAACTGAACCTGGCCGCACTGAATGATAACCATGAACCGGAAAGTGCAGAAGCGGCGCTGATCACCTACAGTAAGATCTTACTGCCTGAACGCGACCAGGATGATAATATCCGCCGCCTCACAGCCATGGTGCGCGATACCAACCTGGAACAGAAGATCAGTGAAGCCGCCGATAAGAATACGGTCAAGTCTGCCGACGGCGCCATGGTGCAGAAAGAGATGATGGATGTGCAACCCGGCAAAAAGACTCGCGCAGAAAGAAACAATGAAAAGAAAGCACTGGGTAAAAAGAACCTGCCGGTGACCACAGTGTATGTGGCAGGCAATACCAACACGGTATCGCAGGTAACAGGCATCATCATTGGCTCCCCTGAATTCCAAAGAAAATAACCCGCGGCCTTTGCGCCTTTGCGGGAAAACCTTTCGCAAAAGCGTCAGGACGTACAAAAGAATCGTATGGTCAATCGCAGAGCATTTATGAAATCAGGCGCCATGGCGCTGTTTGCGGCAGGTTTTGGTGGTGTGCCCGCTTTTATAGCCAGGGCTGCCGATAGTGGTAAGATCCTGTTGCCGTATAAAAAGAATAAGATACTGGTCTGCATTTTTCAACGTGGCGCCATGGACGGATTGATGGCAGTGAGCCCTTATGCAGATGCACACCTGAAAGCATTGCGTCCCACTTTGTATATGAGTCCGGCAGAAACCGAAGGCAGGATGTTCGACCTTGATGGCCGTTTTGCCCTGCACCCTTCGCTGGCAGCTTTCCAGCCTTTTTTTACAGAGGGCCGTATGGCCATTGTACATGGTGTGGGAAGTCCGAACAACACCCGCAGCCATTTTGATGCGCAGGACTATATGGAAAGCGGCACCCCTTTCAGTAAAAGCACCAGCAGCGGCTGGTTGAACAGGGCCGTGGGTTTGCTGGGACATGAAGGCACGCCTTTCCGTGCCGTAAGCCTTACCAGCTCCCTGCCAAGAAGCCTGTATGGCGACCAGGAATCGCTTGCTATCAATAACCTGCAGGAGTTTGCCATTCAGATGCGGGGCAATCCGCTGGCCACCAGCCTGGCATCCCAGTCGTTCGAACAGTTGTACGACCAGACTTCCAACCAGATCCTGAACAGAACGGGAAAGGAAAGTTTTGATGCGATCAGGATGCTGAATGTGAACAACATCAAAAACTACCAGCCTGCCAATGGTGTAGTATATCCCAACTCACCACTTGGCAATTCACTGAAGCAGATCGCCATACTGATCAAGATGGATGTGGGCATGGAAGTGGCTTTTGCGGAAAGTGGCGGATGGGATACCCATTTTGGACAAGGTACGGTGAATGGTGCGTTGGCACGTAACCTGAAAGATTTCAGCGACAGCATTGCCGCTTTCTGGAAAGATATGGAGGCTTACCAGGACAATGTTACCGTGATGACCATGACCGAGTTCGGCCGCACCGCACACCAGAACGGAACCGGCGGCACCGACCATGGAAGGGCCAGCTGCCTGTTTGTATTGGGCAATGATGTGCAGGGCGGAAAAGTTTACAACAACATGAAGTCTTTGGCCAAAGAAGAACTGGAAGATGGCAGGGACCTGCCGGTGAGTACGGATTTCCGTTCCGTATTCAGTTCCGTGGCCAATGCTCACCTGAAGATCAATAACAACCAGACTTTATTCCCCGGTTGGGAAGGAAACGCTTTGGGATTGATGAAAGGGTAAGTTGCTGCCTGCTCATATACCTGCTGCAAAGGTTTCTTGCGCGTACCTGTTACCATCATTTCTGTAAATAGCTGTTGTATCTGCTTGATTGCGGGTAATTTTGCCATGGGCAGACCTGCCGTCCATTGAATTGAACAGACGCACCCGTTATATCATCCGCCGCGAATTACGCTCTCTGCTTGAGTTGAAAAAAACAGAGCGACTCTGGCATATTCCCTTGCTGGCAGGCCTTTGTGTGGGTTTGCCCTTATTGGTGGGTCTGTTCTTTGGACGACTGAACGATGCCCTGTTGGCCTGTACGGGCGGACTGGTGATATTGTATATTCCGACTACCCATATTGCTGCCAGGATGCGTACCCTATTTCTCTGCTCGCTGGGTTTTATGGTCGCGTTTTCGGTGGGGCTGCTATTCAGTTTCAATCCCTGGTTATCCTCTTGTATGCTGGGCGTTCTTTCCTTTGGGGTACATTGGATCACCCGTCGTTTTTACAGAAGGCCTCCGGGTAATTTCTTTTTCATCATGCTGCTGTCCATGGCCAGCTGTATGCCCTATCAACCCGAAACGATCGCTGTTAAAACAGCCATGGTAGGCCTGGGCGCTTTACTGGCCTGTGTACTGGCCTTGTTGTATACGTTACTGGCCATCAGGAAATACCCTCCGCAACAGGCGGTAGCTTCTCATGCAGTAAGACAGCAACCTTTTGCCGGGGTCGTCACTTCCTCTGTGATCGGCCTGGTAATGGGAGCATCCCTGCTGATAGCGTACCTGCTGAAACTGGACAACCCTTACTGGGTCCCTATTTCCTGCATCGCCGTCATGCAGGGCGCCGATCAGCACCACGTTTTTCAGAGAAGTCTGCAACGGATATTGGGAACATTTATCGGGCTGGGTTTTGCCTGGCTGATCCTCTCTTTTCATCCGGGCGCATTGGCGGTTTGCCTGAGTATCCTGTTGCTGCAGTTCATTGTAGAAATGCTGATCGTGAGGCATTATGGACTTGCCGTGATCTTTATCACCCCGCTTACCTTACTGCTGGCCGAAGCTGGTAAAGCGATGTCTGCCGATCCGGCCGCATTGATCTCCGCCAGGCTCACCGATATCGTACTGGGCAGCCTGATCGGAGCCGCAGGCGGATGGATATTGTATCACCGTGAATTGCACCTGCGGGCTACGAGGGAACTGCGTAAGGCAAGGGTAGCGGTGAGGAATTTAATGAGTGAATGAGTGAATGGGAAGGAAAAATTCATTCACTCATTCGCTCATTGACTCTATAGCTTCCCGTGTTTGATCTCATCTACCACTGCCGGGTCCAGCAGCGTAGAGGTATCGCCCAGGTTCTGGGTTTCGCCTTCGGCCACTTTACGGAGGATACGACGCATGATCTTACCGCTTCTTGTTTTGGGCAGACCGCTGACAAACTGGATCTTATCGGGTTTGGCAATGGGGCCGATGATACGGGTCACGGTCTGGGTAATGTCTTTCCGGATCATTTCTGCGGTACCGTGTGTATCCTGTCCGTGTGAACCCTGGTAGATCACGTAAGCGTAAATACCTTGTCCTTTTACATCGTGCGGATAACCCACTACGGCGCTTTCCACCACGCCGGCGTGCATATTGATCGCGTTCTCCACTTCTGCGGTACCGATGCGGTGACCGCTCACATTCAATACATCGTCTACGCGGCCAGTGATGCGGTAGAACCCATTCTTATCGCGCATGGCACCGTCGCCGGTGAAATACATGTTCTCGTAAGTGGCAAAATAATTGGTGCGGCATCTTTCATGATCGCCATACGTGGTGCGCAGGATACCGGGCCAGGGTGCTTTGATGCAGAGGTTTCCGGAAACGATCTCATCGCCTTCTGCCACCACTTCCTTCCCGTTCTCATCCACCAGCACCATCTGTAATCCGGGCATGGGTAAGGTTGCCCAACTGGGAACTGCGGGTGTGACACCGGCCAGGTTACTGATGAGACAGGCGCCGGTCTCGGTTTGCCACCAGGTATCAACGATCGGGCATCTGCCTTTGCCCACGTTCTCATCATACCAATGCCAGGCTTCTTCGTTGATGGGCTCGCCCACCGTGCCAAGCACTTCCAGTGAGGAAAGGTCTTTGCCATGTAAGGGGCCGGTGCCAAAACCCATCAGGCTGCGGATAGCTGTGGGGGCGGTATATAAAATATTGACCTTGAATTTGTCCACGATATTCCAGAAACGGCCGGCATCGGGGAACGTAGGTACGCCCTCGAACATCAGGGTGGTGGCAGCGGCACTTAAGGGCCCGTAAATGATGTAGGTGTGGCCGGTGATCCATCCGATATCTGCCGTACAGAAATGCAGTTGTTCATTTTTGTACTGGAACACGTTCACAAACGTGTAATTGGCCCAGATCATATAACCGCCGCAGGTATGCACCACACCTTTGGGTTTGCCGGTAGAACCGGAAGTGTATAAGATGAACAGCGGATCTTCCGCATCCATTTCTTCTGCTTCAATAAAACTGAGGCCCTGCTCTTCCACATGTTTCATTTCTTCTTCCCACCATACGTCCCTGCCCTTGATCATGGATACGGGTGTGCGGGTGCGGGTACAAACGATCACGCGTTTTACAGTACGGTTACCGATCAATGCATCGTCGATCACACTTTTCAAGGGAATGTCTTTGGCACCACGGAAAGCACCGTCGCAGGTAACAATGAATTCTGCCTGCGCATCATACAGTCTGTCGGCAATGCTTTGTGCAGAGAACCCGCCGAACACCACGCTGTGGATGGCGCCGATACGCGCACAGGCCAGCACTGCAATGGCCAGTTCGGGTATCATACCCATATAAATACAGACACGGTCGCCTTTCTTTACGCCGTTGTTCTTCAGTACATACGCAAACTGGCAAACTTTCTCCAGCAGTTTTTTATACGTAAGGGTCCGGTGCTGTTCATCGGGTGCATTGGGCTCCCAGATCAGTGCGGGCTGGTTGCCTTTTGTGGCGATATGCCTGTCCAAACAGTTCTCGGTGATATTGAGTTTGCCGCCTTTGAACCATTCTACTTTGGGTTCTTTGAAATTCCATTCCAGCACACTGTCCCATTTTTTGCGCCAGGTAAAATGTTCGGCAATGGATGCCCAGAAAGCGGAGGGGTCTTCGATACTTTTCTGGTAGACTTCTTTGTACTCTTCAAAGGATTTGATCTGGTAGGGGTATGACATACGGTCGGATGATTTTGGGGTATTAAAGATACGGGAAGTGAAAAGTTAAAAGTGAAAAGTTAAAAGTAAAAAGTGATTATCACTCACCATTGCCCACTCACCACTCACGATTGACGATTCACGCCTGCCCCATTTCTTGGATAAATCGGACGAATAGCGTAAGTTGAAACGATTTATCTGCTATATGAGAAAAAACAACGGCATCTGGAAAGTGATCGGCGCTTCTTCGCTGGGCACTTTGATCGAATGGTATGATTTTTACATATTTGGAAGCCTGGCCACGGTGCTGGCCAACCAGTTCTTCCCCAAGACCAATCCCACCGCAGCCCTGTTATCTACGCTGGCCACTTTTGCGGCGGGTTTTATCGTGCGTCCATTTGGTGCCTTGGTATTTGGCCGCCTGGGCGATCTGATCGGGCGTAAACATACTTTCCTGCTTACGCTGGTGATTATGGGCGGTTCAACCTTTGCCATCGGCCTGATACCCTCTTACGAGACCATTGGGTTTGCTGCTCCTATACTGGTATTGGTCTTGCGTTTGTTGCAGGGACTGGCACTGGGCGGCGAATATGGCGGTGCTGCTACGTATGTGGCAGAACATGCGCCCCATGATAAACGCGGTTATTTCACTTCGTGGATACAGACCACGGCCACATTGGGTCTATTTGTATCACTCGGCGTAATACTGTTGACCCGCCACAGCCTGGATATTGACCAGGCCAGGTCCATTGCCAAGTTCAACGACTGGGGCTGGCGTATTCCTTTTCTGGTTTCCATCATACTGGTAGGGGTTTCCATCTATATCCGGTTAAAGATGAAGGAGTCGCCGCTGTTCGAGCAGCTGAAAACCTCAGGTACCCGTTCTGTCAATCCGCTGAAGGAAAGCTTCGGGCATAAGTCCAATCTGAAAATGGTGTTGCTGGCTTTGTTCGGTGCTGCCATGGGGCAGGGGGTGGTTTGGTATACCGGACAGTTTTATGCACAATCTTTTATTGAGAATGTCTGTAAGATCGATTTTGACCAGTCGCGCACCATCCTCATCTGGGCCATCCTCTTCGCCACGCCTTTTTTTGTGGTGTTCGGAAGCTGGAGCGATAAAGTGGGCCGTAAATGGATCATGCTGGGTGGTATGTTCCTGGCCATTGTTACCTATAAACCACTGTTCAGGCAGTTGCTGGTGTTATCCGATCCTGCCGGTAAAACAGAGCTCGCCGATCTGAAACAGATTAAGACCAGCCGGGTACCGCTGGCGGGAACTTCCGATACGTTGCGCACTGTAACGCGCCTGACCTATTATGAAGATGGCATGGTGCTTACGCAGAACACCAAAGACACCGTATATGCCGCTGCCGGTAAACAGACGCTGAAGCCCGAAGTGAAGATCTCCAAAACCCTGGGTACGGGCGGCTACTGGCAAATGGTATTACTGGTGTTCATCATGATCCTGTATGTAACAATGGTGTATGGACCTATTGCGGCTTTCCTGGTGGAGCTGTTCCCTACCAAGATCCGGTATACGTCCATGTCATTGCCCTACCATATCGGTAACGGCGTATTTGGCGGACTAACGCCTTTCATCGCCACACTGCTCACTACCATCTATACGAATGATGCATTGGTGGGATTGATGTATCCCATCATCATAGCGGCGGTTTGTCTGGTGATAGGTACCCTGTACATTAACAACCGCATCGATCCGCCGATAGAAGTACCCAATGAGTAACCCGTTATCCTGAGTAACGCCTTAAACTGTTTTGTATGAATCAACTGAAAAGACTGGCCGGTATCATCTGGCTGTTGCTGGGGCCGTTGGCCGTATATTATCTGATCAGGACCGCTGCATCCGAGATCACCAAAAAGCCGGTGATGGATACCCGGATACAATGGGGCGTGTTTGTGGTCATCTTCATTCCTATTGCCATCGGTATGGTGATCTTTGGCTGGTATGCACTGAAGGGCGAGTACGATCATCTTCCGGAACGGTCGGAGGAACTGATCGATTAAGGGGGCAGGTAGTTGTCAGTCGTGAGTCGTGAATGGGCAATGGTGAATAGAGGAAGGGGCTATTGCTAACACAGTTCCTACTCCCTACTCACTACTCACTACTCACGAAGCTTACCATCAATCAGATGTGACAGCAATAAAACCGGCATCCCGGTTTCTTATCAATCCGTTAACCCCCATTGTCGCCCTATTCAATTAATTTTGGCCGAAACCCGTCGGGTATGTCGATAGAAGTTACACAGTTACTGAAACAGTATGGCGAACAGAAAGCGGTGAATGGCGTTTCGTTCACTGTGAACAAAGGTGAGATCGTGGGTTTTCTCGGTCCCAATGGCGCCGGTAAAAGCACCACCATGAAAATGATCACCGGTTACCTGCAGGCCGATGCCGGTACAGCCAGGGTCTGTGGACTGGATACAGCAACCCAGCCCATAGCAGTGAAGAAAAAGATCGGGTATCTGCCGGAAGCCAATCCATTGTACCCTGATATGTATGTGCGGGAATACCTGGCATTTGTAGCGGGTATCCACCAGCTCAAAGACAGTAAAGCTGCCATAGAAAACGTGATCGGACTCACCGGTCTCACGGTTGAATCCCGGAAAAAGATCGGGCAGTTGTCCAAAGGATACAAACAGCGCGTTGGCCTGGCAGCCGCACTCATACATACACCAGAGGTATTGATCCTGGATGAGCCCACCAGCGGACTGGATCCGAACCAGATCATCGAGATCAGGAATGTGATCAAACAGCAGGGGCAGGACAAGACCGTTCTTTTCTCCTCGCATATTCTCCAGGAAGTGGAAGCCATCTGTGACCGGGTGATCATCATCAACAAGGGAAATATTGTGGCAGATGATCGTCTGGCCAACCTGCAGAAGAGTGGGGGCGATAAACATATTGTATCGGTACAGTTCAGTGAACCTGTATCACAGTCGCTGCTGCAACAACTCCCAAAAGTTATCCGTGTGTCAGAGCCGGTGTCCGGAAACTGGCAACTGGAGACCGCCGACCCCGACTCAGTGCGAAAGCAATTGCTCACACTGGCGGTGGAGAATAACCTGAATATCGTTTCCCTGCAAACAGAGGGGCAAAGCCTGGAGCAGGTATTCCGAACCTTAACTACCCGAGTCTGAATTAGATGGATCATTTACCTGGCATAGAACCCCTTGTTACTGTACAGCGAACCAGCCAGCTGGCCGATCTGGAATGGTGCGCAAGACTGATGGCAGCCAATGAGCCCTGGATCACTCTGCAGCGTACTTATGAAGATTCTGTTGAACTGTTGTCCGATCCGCTGAGCGAAGTTTTTTTGTTCAGCCGGGATGGGGAACGCCTGGGTTTTGTGATGCTGAAGTTGAAAGGCAGTTTTACCGGATACATACAAACGATCGTTATTTCCGAAGCGGCCCGTGGCCAGGGTATCGGTGAAGCGGCGATCCGTTTTGCGGAAGAAGTGATCTTCGCGATCAGTCCCAACGCCTTTATCTGCGTGAGTTCCTTTAATCACCGGGCCCGCGAGCTCTATCTGCGACTGGGTTATGAGCAGGTGGGCATTCTGAAAGACTATGTCAGCAAGGGTTACGATGAACTATTTCTGCGTAAAACCCGTGGTTCGTGGAATGATTTCAAAAAACAAAAGCAGGTAAATGCGTACATTGCGTCACCGAAACGCACAGACAAACCCAAATTATAAACCAACAAGCAATCCAACATGAGTTACATTATTGAAGTACACGCCCGCCAGATCTTAGACAGTCGCGGTAATCCCACCGTAGAAGTAGATGTAGTGACCGATGACGGTGTCATTGGCCGTGCGGCAGTACCCAGTGGTGCCAGTACCGGTATTCACGAAGCAGCGGAACTGCGTGATAACGACAAGAAGAAATATGCAGGAAAAGGCGTTCTGAAAGCGGTCAAGAATGTGAACGATATCATTTCTGAAGGCATTGTAGGTTTTGATGTGGCCCAGCAGGCTGCTATTGATGAAGCGATGATCGCACTGGATGGTACACCCAACAAGACCAAACTGGGTGCCAACGCCATCCTGGCCGTAAGTATGGCCGTGGCCAAAGCTGCAGCAGAAGAAGCCGGTCTGCCCCTGTTCCGCTACATCGGCGGTACCAACGCAAAAACCCTGCCCATCCCGATGATGAACATCCTCAACGGTGGTGCGCACGCTGATAATAAGATCGATTTCCAGGAATTCATGATCATGCCGGTTGGCGCCCCTTCATTCAGTGAAGGACTGCGCTGGGGTGTGGAGATCTTCCACGTGCTGAAAAGCGTACTGAAGAAAAAAGGATTCAGCACCAACGTAGGTGATGAGGGTGGATTTGCCCCGAATATCCAGAGCAACGAGGAAGCCATCGAAACCGTACTGGAAGCCATTACCCAGGCTGGTTACAAGACCGGTTCACAGGTTGTGATCGCGATGGATGCGGCCAACAGCGAATTATGGGATGCCAAGAAGAAAAAATACGTGTTCCATAAGAGCAGCGGCAAAGCCCTGAGCAGCGATGAACTGGTGAAGTTCTGGGAGAAATGGGTGAAACAATACCCGATCGTTTCTATCGAGGATGGTATGGCCGAAGACGACTGGAATGGCTGGAAAGCCCTGACACAGGCCGTAGGCAGCAAGTGCCAGCTGGTGGGTGATGACCTGTTCGTGACCAATGTGAACCGTTTACAGACCGGTATCGATAAAGGTATCGCCAACGGATTGCTGGTGAAAGTGAACCAGATCGGAACCCTGACCGAAACCATCAACGCAGTAAGCCTGGCGCAGCATAATGGCTACAACACCATCATGAGCCACCGCAGCGGTGAAACGGAAGATACCACTATCGCTGACCTGGCCGTGGCGTTGAATTGCGGACAGATCAAGACCGGTTCTGCATCACGTACCGACCGTATCGCCAAATACAACCAACTGATCCGTATTGAAGAGATGCTGGGTAACACCGGCCTCTATCCCAAAGGAAAGATCAAGTTCGGTTCTAAATAAGCTATGGGCTTTTGGCTGTGAGCTGTGAGCAAGATTTTTTGACTCACAGCTCATAGCTGCTTGCTCACAGCCAGTTCTTCACACCTGTTGATTAGTTGATTGCTTGTTCGGAATACTAATTTTCTATTTTTATCGCAGTAATCATCAACCCTTTCACCTGTCATGAAAAAAACGGCCGCCATACTCACCAACAAATACCTGGTTGCATCTGTGTTCTTTGTGGTGTGGATGCTGTTCTTTGACCAGCGCGATTATTTTCAGCAACGCGAGAGGCAGGCCGAGCTCGATAAACTGGAGGCCAAAAAGCGCTATTATGTGCAGGAGATAGAAAAGACCAAAAAACAGCTGCAGGACCTGCAGAATAACCCCGCGGCCCTCGAAAAATTCGCCAGGGAGCGTTACCTGATGAAGCGCGATGGCGAGGATATCTACATCATTGAAGATTCTGCCGACCTGAAAAAATAATTTTCCCGTAAAAACGTTGGCCCGCCGGTCAAACAATATTCTTTTCCCTTCCCCGTTTTATATACACGCCGTATCCTCTTATTTTAAGATGTGTTATTCCGTGTTATGAAAAAAATCAAGGAAGAGGATCTGATCCTGTATTTGTACAAGGATTGTTCACCCAAAATGAGTGCCACCATAGAAGCGGCGCTGGAAGAAGACCTGGAACTGTACGATCGTTTACAGGTACTGCGCCGGACCATACGCCAGCTGGATAAGCTCAAACTCAAATCACCCTCAAAGCTGTCTGTCAAAACCATTCTGCAGCACGCCAACCGGAAACAGTAAGTTCCTTGCCGGGAATTTGTCTGCATGCTGTTGCCTGCTTGCGAAAATTCCTGTCAATTATTGCATCCAGTCGTTTTGTATGCCCCTGTTTTGAAGTACATTTATCTTCACTAAAAAAGGAGATATGAAAACTGTTTTTTGCAAGATCCCTTTGCTGTTACTGGCTTTGTTCCTGAGTGTGTCATCCATGGCACAACCCCAGGGTAAAGTATATGAGACCAGAACGGTCAAAAGCGCCATCATGGGCAAAGAGGTTCATTATACCGTGTACCTGCCTGCTGATTACGAAAGTTCCAGCCGCACCTATCCCGTAGTGTACCTGTTACATGGGTATACAGATGATAACACGGGTTGGCTGCAGTTCGGAGAGGTCAACCGGTATGCCGATAAGGCCATTGCAGAAGGCACGATCCCGCCCATGATCATCGTAATGCCCGATGCAGATTCTACCTGGTACATCAATGCGTATGATGGCAAGGAACGCTATGAAGATTTTTTTGTGAAAGAATTCATGCCTTCCATTGAAAAAACCTACCGCATCAAGTCAGAAAAGAGATACCGTGGTGTTGCGGGATTATCGATGGGTGGTTATGGTACATTGATCTACTCCCTGAAGTACCCTGAATTATTTGCAGCAGCAGCTCCCCTGAGTGCGGCAGTGATAGATGATGATGCGATCGTCGGTACACCGGAAGCCAGCTGGGCACGTACTTTCGGACAGTTATACGGCCGCGACCTGAAAGGCAAAGACCGGCTCACCAAAGCCTGGTATGAAAATTCCATTCTCAAGATCGTTGAAACCAAATCGGCAGATGACCTGAAGAAGGTGCGTTACTGGATCGATTGCGGCGATGATGATTTTCTTACCAAGGGCAATTGCCTGTTGCATATTGCGCTCACTGAAAAACGTGTACCGCATGAATACCGCGTTCGCGATGGTGCCCATACCTGGAACTACTGGCGTACGGGTATTACCGATGCCCTGAAATTTATCGGTGAAAGTTTTCACCAATAGTTGACCGAACCGTGCTTTTGTGCATCGATGCAACGGTTCACAAAAGCACGGTTTAGCAGTACCTGTTTCAATGACAAAAAAAGAACGTTACCGGTTAATACTGGATCATTTCCAGAAGAACGTACCTGATGCGGAAACGGAACTCATCTACGATAATCCGTTTCAGCTGCTGGTGGCTGTGATATTGTCTGCACAGTGTACGGATAAACGTGTGAATCTTACTACCCCCGCCATTTTTGAACGCTACCCCGATCCGGAACAAATGGCCAAAGCCACATTTGACGAATTGTTCCCGCTCATCCGGAGTATCTCCTATCCGAACAACAAGACCAAACACCTGATCGGCATGGCTAACATGCTGCTGGAACAATTCGACGGTAATGTACCCATGACGGTGGATGAACTGGTAAAACTTCCCGGTGTAGGCAGAAAAACGGCCAACGTGATCACCAGTGTCATCGATGAACAACCCAATATGGCTGTGGATACACATGTGTTCCGTGTAAGTAAACGATTGGGATTGGTATCTCAGAAAGCCTCTACGCCGCTGGCCGTAGAGAAGGAACTGATCAGACATATACCCAAAGAAATGGTGCACAAAGCCCATCACTGGCTGATCCTGCATGGACGTTATGTTTGCCTAGCCCGAAATCCTAAATGCGGCGAATGTATGTTTACGGAGGTCTGTACGTATTACCGGAAGAACCGTGAGTAGTGAGTAGTGAGTGGGAAGTTGGCAATGGTGAATATGTATCGAATTTCCTAACTACCTACTCCCTACTCACCACTCACTACTCACGATTGACGATTCAAGCCTCACTTCTTCCCCTTACAAGTTCATACGAGTGATCGATAAACGCTTTCAGTTCTTTTCCGGGAACAAAGCCATCCACCACAACGGTATTCCAATGTTTTTTATTCATGTGGAAGCCGGGTAACACATGATCCGGATATTCTTCCCGTAACTCAATGGCCCGATCGGGGTTGCATTTTACATTGAATCGTAGCGGGTGGTTGTCAAGCCCGGCCAGCAGGAAAATTTTGCCGTTCACTCTGAACACGAGTGTGTTGGGCCCGAAAGGAAGGTCTTCTTCCACGCCTGGTTTCTGCAGACAGTATTCCCTGAGTTGTTCGATATCCATATAGTTAAAATAAAAAAGCCCTGCGGGTAAAACAAATCCGCAGGGCTTATATTTTTTGAAAAGATCTTACAGCATCTTTTTAATGGCAGTGATCAGTTCTCCCTTGGTGATAGGGATACCCATCACTTTGTTATAAGCTTTGGCATCCACCAGGAACTGATCGCGGATGATCTTGACCATCTGGCCATTGTTGATCTCAGGGATCAGCACTTTTTCGAAGTTACCGATGATCTCTCCGAGATTTTTCGGGAACGGACGCATGTAACGGATATGTGCATGGCTTACGGAATGTCCTTCGGCCTGCAGCTCCAGTACGGCGCTCTTGATGGAACCATAGGTAGATCCCCATCCGAGTACCAGTACTTTTCCTTTTTCAGCGCCGCTGTCTATCTTCTGTAAAGGAATATAGTCTGCGATCTTATCAACCTTGGCCTGACGGGTGTTCACCATGTGCTGGTGGTTCTCGGGTTCGTAGTTGATATTACCGGTAACATCCTGTTTCTCCAGACCACCGATCCTGTGTTCCAGTCCGGGTGTTCCGGGGATGGCCCATGGACGTGCCAGTTTCTCATCCCTTCTGTAGGGCTGGAACTTGGGTTCGTCATCAGCCAGTCCTTTTTTGAAACTTACCTTGATCTCGGATAATTCTGCAGCGGTCGGGAATTTCCAGGGTTCTGCACCGTTTGCAATATATCCGTCGCTCAGGATGATCACAGGGGTCATATGTTGTACCGCAATACGTACGGCTTCATAAGCTACTTCAAAACAGTCGCTGGGGGTAGAGGAGGCCACGATCGGCATCGGGCACTCACCATTACGTCCGTAGTAGGCCTGTAACAGGTCGCTCTGCTCGGTCTTGGTAGGCAAACCGGTAGAAGGTCCACCTCTCTGGATGTTCACGATCACCAGCGGGATTTCCAGCATTACGGCCAGTCCCATGGCTTCTGTTTTCAGCGCCATACCTGGTCCGGAAGTGGAAGTGATACCCAGTGATCCGCCGTAACTGGCTCCGATGGCCGATGCGATACCGGCGATCTCATCTTCTGCCTGGAAAGTACGGATACCGAAGTTCTTATACTTGCTCAGTTCATGCAGGATATCGGAAGCAGGGGTGATGGGGTAGGTACCCAGGAAAATGGGCAGTCCGCTTTTTTCTCCTGCGGCGATCAGGCCCAGCGCCAGGGATTCGTTACCCATGATGCTGCGGTACAGACCGGGTTCCATTTTGGCTTTTTCCACCTTGTAACGGGTAGTGAAGGTCTCAGTGGTATCGCCATAGTTATAACCCGCCTGCAATACTTTGATATTACTGTTGAGGATAACCGGTTTTTTGCCGAATTTCTCTTTCAGGAACGCGATGGTGGTATCCAGGCTGCGGTTGTACATCCAGTAGATGAAACCGAGAACGAACATGTTCTTGGCGCGGTCCCTTTCCTTGTTACCCAGTTCCGGAAAATCTTTCAGGGCTTCGCGGGTAAGTTTGGTCACATCGATCTTAATGACGTCATAACTGCTGAGGCTATCGTCTTCCAGCGGATTTACACCATCCGGATAATTGGCCAGGCGCAGGTTCTTTACGTCAAAACCTTCTGTATTTACAATGATCTTACCTCCCGGTTTGATCGCTTTCAGGTTTACTTTCAGGGCGGCTGCATTCATGGCAACCAGTACATCGGCGATATCGCCCGGTGTAAATACCTTGTTGGAGGAAAAGTGCAACTGAAAACCACTCACACCCGGTAATGTGCCGATCGGGGCACGGATCTCCGCCGGAAAGTCCGGAAAAGTGGCCAGGTCTATCCCCAGCATCGCGGTATTGTTGGTAAATTGTTGTCCGGTAAGCTGCATACCGTCTCCACTGTCGCCTGCAAATTTAATCACAACATCTTGCAGTAGTTCTTCTTGATTAGCCATCGAGGAATAAATTGTGCCCACAAAGTTACTGGATAACCGGGCATGAAAAACATGATTTTTAAAGGCTTGTAAGGTCGTTATTTTTTCGCACATAACAAGCCGGTTTCTTGTGGAATCGGTACAATAATTACCTTCGCCGCCAAATGAAAGATCTGGTTTTGTCGCGCGTATCAAAAAATACCCTAATAGGAGGGGTGTTCCTGGTGTTGGTACTGGGAACTGCCGGGTTGCTGTATGTCACCAACAGCCAGGCCCGCTTCCATGCTGCACCGCAGGCTCCCGCCACATCTCCGGGAACTGCAGCCGCCGAGGTGTTTACCTACGACAGTACTAAAAAATATATCTATCTCACCTTCGATGATGGTCCGCAACTGGGTACCGTAACCTGTTTCAACCTCTGCCGCGCAGAAGCGGTGAAAGCCAGCTTTTTCATGGTAGGACTGCATGCCAACCTTAAATCGGATGGGCATGAGATCGTGAATATGATCCGTTCGGCTTACCCCCGGGTAACGCTGGCCAACCATAGTTTTTCCCATGCCAATAACCAATACCTGAATTTTTATCACCATCCAGAGCAGGCAGCGGCCGATATGTTCCAGGCGCAGCGCTCTTTGCAGGTACCCTACCTGATCGCCCGTTTGCCCGGTAACCGCTCCTGGGTAAGGCAAGATGAGGTAAAAGCAACCTCCCTTGCCCGCCCCCTGGCCAGGCTGCTGGACAGTGCCGGTTATAATGTGATCGGCTGGGACCTCGAATGGGATTTTAACCGGAAATCGGCCCGACCGGTACAATCGCCGGTTACGCTTGCCCGGGAGGTTGACAGTGCTTTTATCAAGAAGACCACCCATGTTCCCAATCACCTGGTCATTCTTACCCACGACCGGATGTTCCGCCGTCCCGGCGATTCGGATTCGCTGGCAAAATTCATCCGCATCCTGAAACAGAACCCCGAGTATGTATTCGAAACTGTGGATCATTACCCGGGGCTGAAGAAACTGAGGCCGTAGGCGTGAATCGGCAGTGGTGAGTGGTGAGTAGGGAGTGATGAATTTACCATCACCCAATCACTGACGATTCACCACTCACCACTTACGACTCACGATTGACTTGTCAATTGGCAATTGTGAATGGGTAATCCGCCCATTGCCGATCGGGGGTATGAAGAAACCGGGGCCGTGAGACGGTAGCAGTGAGTGGGTAGTGATCCCTTCACCATCGCCCAATCACTCCCTACTGACCACTCACCACTCACGACTGCCGATTCACGACCTCCGAATTTTAGAGTTTCCTTAAAGAATCGGCCTTCAGAAGCCCCTGCTAATTCCGTATATTTGTACTTACTAAAATTCAAACTATGGCAATTTTTAAATCAGGTAATCCTACGCTGACGGAGAAAATGTTCGACAGGAGTCTGCATATTGAATCCAATATGCAGGGCACTATGAGTGTGCGTGGTACCATTAATAAATTCGGTTTCCTCTTACTGATGATCATTGCGGGAGCGGCGTATAGCTGGCACCTGTTCGACCAGGCACAGAATGGCCTGATGAACACGCTGATGATGGTAGGTATCTTTGGCGGGTTGATCACTGCTGTGGCCATCTCTTTCAAACCCAACTGGGCACCTTACCTGGCGCCGCTGTACGGTTTGCTGGAAGGTCTGTTCGTAGGTGGGATCTCTGCTATTCTTAATGCGGCTTTTGCTGAAAAATACCCCGGCCTGGTTATGCAGGCGGTTGGTCTCACTTTCGGTGTGGCCATGGCGGTATTCCTCCTGTATAATTTCCGCGTGATCCGCGCTACGGAAAAATTCAAATCGGTGATCTTCGCCGCTACCCTGGGTATTGCCCTGTTCTACCTGCTCACCATGATCCTGCGTCTGTTCGGGGTGAATGTGAGCTTCATGTACGACAGCAGCTCACTGAGCATTGGTATCAGCCTGTTCGTGGTGGCCATCGCCGCTCTGAACCTGATCCTCGACTTTGACATGATCGAACAGGGTGCCGAAAGAGGTGCACCCAAGTTCATGGAATGGTTCGGCGCTTTCGGCTTGATGGTGACCCTGGTATGGTTATACATCGAGATGCTGAAACTGCTGAGCAAACTGGGCAGCCGCGACTAAACAAGATTGACATACATACAAAAGCCATCCTTTCCGGGTGGCTTTTTTTATGCGCAGGCGAAATGCAGTAACTTGGGGGGCGATCGGGAGGCGTGAATCGTGAGTGGTGAGTCGTCAGGCGTGAGTTGTGAGTGGTGAATGGGCTGTTTCCAACCCACTCCCTACTCACCACTCACGCCTGACGCCTGACGATTCACGCCTGCCGATCGACCATTGCATAAAAATTCCTGACATGGATTTCAACAGACAAGCTTACACGAATGAAGAACTGATCAGCATCTACCGCAACTTGTTATTGCCGCGTATGATAGAGGAAAAAATGCTGGTGCTGTTGCGGCAGGGAAAGATCAGTAAGTGGTTCAGTGGTATCGGGCAGGAAGCGATCTCGGTAGGCACCACCATGGCTTTGCAGCAGGATGAGTGGATCATGCCCCTGCACCGCAACCTGGGGGTCTTTACCTCACGCGGAATGCCGCTGCATAAACTGTTCATGCAGTGGCAGGGCAATAAGGAAGGCTACAGTAAGGGAAGAGAAAGAAGTTTTCATTTCGGGACCCGCGAGCATCATATCTGTGGTATGATCTCACACCTGGGACCGCAACTGGCCATTGCAGATGGTGTGGCATTGGCCTACCAGCTTCGCGAGGAGAAAAAAGTTTCACTTGCTTTCAGTGGCGATGGCGGCACCAGTGAGGGTGACTTTCATGAGGCACTGAATGTGGCAGCCGTTTGGAATTTGCCGGTGATCTTCATCATAGAGAACAATGGCTATGGTCTCAGTACACCTGTGAATGAACAATACCGCTGCGAAAGCCTGGTAGACAAGGCCCGTGGCTATGGTATGGAAGGGATAAGGATAGACGGCAACAATATATTATCGGTGTATGACACCATTAAAGGTGTGCGCGAATATTGCATCCGCGAACAGAAACCTTACCTGGTGGAGTGTATGACCTTCCGCATGCGCGGACACGAAGAAGCCAGTGGCACCAAATATGTTCCGAAAGAACTGTTCGAAGAGTGGGGCAGGAAGGATCCGATCAGTAACTATGAACAGTTCCTGATAGAACAGCAGATACTTTCTGAAATGCAGGTGGCGGATATCAGGAACGAATGCAAACACCAGATAGAAACAGAATTGCAGCTGGCTGCCCAGGTATCGGCCATAGAACCTGATACCAAAGAAGAACTGCAGGATGTGTATGCTGACAGGTCAGTTGTGAATCGTGAGACGTCAGTGGTACCCCTCATCAACCATCACTCCCCACTCCTCACTCACGACTCAGGATTCACGACTCAGGATTTACGATTCGTTGATGCCGTCCAGTCCGCCCTCCGTCAAAGCATGGAGAAACATGCCAACCTGATCCTGATGGGACAGGATATTGCCGAATATGGCGGCGCATTCAAGATCACCGAAGGTTTTGTGGATGTGTTTGGGAAAGCGAGGGTGCGCAACACGCCTCTCTGCGAAAGCGCGATAGTCGGCAGTGCGCTGGGATTGAGCCTGGAGGGATTCAAGTCGGTGATGGAAATGCAGTTCGCTGATTTTGTGACGGTGGGTTTTAACCAGATCGTGAACAACCTTGCCAAGATCCATTACCGCTGGGGACAACATGCGGATGTGGTCATTCGTATGCCAACAGGCGCTGGCGTAGGTGCCGGTCCTTTCCATTCGCAGAGCAATGAAGCCTGGTTCACGCATGTTCCGGGTTTAAAAGTGGTATACCCTTCCACGCCGCATGATGCCAAGGGTTTGCTGATCGCAGCCATCAATGATCCTAACCCGGTGATGTTCTTTGAGCACAAGGCTTTGTACCGGAGTGTCAGCGGCCCCGTACCCGAAACCTATTATGAAGTGGAGATCGGTAAAGCAAGACTGGTTCAGGAGGGAAACGATATTACTGTGATCACGTATGGATCTGGTGTGCACTGGGCTATGGAATACCAGGAGCAGCACCCGGAGATCTCTATACATATATTGGACCTCAGAACTTTGCTGCCACTGGATCATGCTGCCATACAACAGGCGGTAGCGCAAACAGGTAAAGTATTGTTGCTGCATGAAGACACACTGACCGGTGGTATTGGCGGAGAGATCAGCGCCTGGATCAGCGAACATTGTTTTGAACTGCTGGATGCGCCGGTATTGCGTTGTGCATCACTCGATACGCCTATTCCGTTCAATATGGAGCTGGAGAAACATTTCCTGGCCAAAAGCAGGCTGGATACCTATGTACAGAAATTGCTGAAGTATTAAGGACCAGGTTGACTATTAAAAAATCGGCAGATCCTTAATAGCAAACCCATAATAACTGCGCCTTTGCGCCTTGGCGAGACAATTTTCCCGCCAAGGCGCAAAGGCGCAGTTTGTATTTTGTTATTTTATTTTCCTGTGGGCCGATGGTAGCGGATCGGTGGTGCAGGCTCTTTTTTCAGTTGGATACCTTGTGTGGGTAATAACCTCAATGCTTCCTGTACCGCTTTTTCCAGTTGCGGATCATGGCCTTCGATAATGGCTTTCGGATCCTGTAATACTTCTATGTCAGGTGACACGCCAACAGCTTCTACGGCCCATTGCCCGTCTGTGTCAATAAAACCACCTCTTGGTGCTACCATGGTTCCGCCATCAATGAAGGGAGGTGTATCCCAGGTGCCTACCAGTCCACCCCAGGTTCGGGTACCTACCAATGGTCCTATTTTCATTTTATGGAACATATAGGGTAACAGGTCTCCGCCTGATCCTGCATTCTCATTAATGATCATCACTTTGGGTCCCCAGATCCCCGCCATGGGTGTGGTGGAAAGTTTATGGCCGGCTACCCGGTTGTTAAAATAGCCCTGCAGTTTACGGCTCATGATATCGATCATATAATCGGCAGCAGAACCACCGCCGTTGTTCCTCTCATCAATGATGGCACCTTTTTTATCCTGCTGCGAAAAATAGTACCGGTTAAAATAAGTGTATCCCGGATTTCCGGTGTTGGGCACATATACGTAAGCCAGTTTGCCATCTGATAAGGCATCTACTTTTTTCCGGTTATTCTCTACCCAGTTGCGTGAGCGTAAAGCACCTTCATTGGCAATGGGTACAACGGTTACCGTTCTGGCACCTTCCATTCCTGGTTTGCTGTTCACGCGGATCTTCATCTGCCTGTTGGCGGTTGCTTCGAACAAACTGTAGAGGTTCATGGAGGCAGTAAGGGGTTTGCCATCTACTTCCACCAGGTAATCGCCTTCTTTCACATCTATGCCCGGACCGCTGAGTGGGGCGCGCAGATCCGGGTTCCAGTTCTCACCGGTATAGATCTTTTTGATCCTGAAATATCCGTTATCGATGCTGTAATCAGCACCCAGCAAACCAACGGGCACATTAGGCACATCGGGGAAATCGCCGCCGCGGGTGAAGGAATGTCCTACAGATACTTCGCCACCCAGGATGTCGATGATATAGTTCAGGTCTGAACGATGTTTTACATGCGCTACCCAGGGTTTGTACCAGTTGTATACCTGGTCCCAAGGTGCGCCATGCACATTGTCTACGTATAAAAAATCGCGCTGAAAACGCCAGCCTTCCCGGTAGATCTGTTCAGCTTCCTTGCCCGGATCCACCAATACTTTCATGCCCTCAACGGCCAGGCGCCCTTCACCTGGTCTGGGAGGGGCCATTGTTCCGGTGATGAACCAGCCGGCATTGTTCCGGAATAACAGGCTTTTCCTGTCGAAGCTGGTAGAACTGCTGAAAACCGTTCTCGCAAATTCAGTTCCTTTTTTGTCTTTCAGGCTGTAACGCGATAATACCACACCCGGCTCATTCTGGATGGCTTCTGAATAGAAAACGGTTCCTTCAGGGCCGGCGATCAATTCAAGGTAATTCCTGGCGGGGAGGTTGGTGGAAAGGATACGCTGTTCTATTCCATCAAAATCGATCTTCACTTTTATACCACCTCCCGTTGGTCTGGCGGAAGCTTTGGAAGTATCGCCTGGTTTTTTCTCTTCTTTGGCAGGCTCTTCATCACTTTTGGGTTCAAAAGGTGAGGGGGCATCCTTGCTCAATACGGCTACATACAAAGCGCGGTTAACGGGATAATTGTAGCTGCTCATATCCAGCCATCCGGTACTCAGACCATAATCGGTGCTCGCCAGGAAATAGAGGTATTTACCACTCTCATCCCATTGCGGATCAATGGCATCGGACAGGCCATCTGTTAAACGCGTGCTTCTGGCTGTTTCCAGGTTGTACAGTTTCACCGCTTTGAACTGGTTCTCCTGTATCTGCACATAAGCGATCCATTTGCTGTCGGGCGACCAAACGGGGTTCATGGTACGGTTGGGATGCGCCAGGCGGTCTGTATCCACCAGCTTTACCGCACCGGTGGCCAGGTCTACATACCAGATATTATAATCGGTATCGGTGAACGCGATGTATTTACCATCGGGCGACCAGGCCGGTAAGAAATAGAAAGTATGGTTGGGTATCGGATAGGCTTTGGGTGCCTGCAGTCCCGATTGATCGCCTACCATGAGCTGGTATTCGCCACTGGCATCAGAGAACCAGGCGATCTTTTGTCCGTCGGGCGACCAGGCCGGGTAACGGTCTGCAGCGCCGGTGGAACGGGTGATGTTGCGCCAATCACCATTCTCTTTGGGTACGGTGAAAATTTCACCCCTGCTCTCAAACAAAGCGCGTTTTCCGGTGGGTGACAGGCTTGCATTGATAAAGGAGGCAGCTCCCAGGTTGTTCCACCTGGGCCTGCCCCAGTTCAGATCGCCCGCTGCCTGTATGGCGAGCTGTTTGCCTTTGTTGGTGGTCAGGTCGAAACTGTGCAGGTAACCGCCCTGTTCGTATACCAGTGTCTGGTCATGAGCAGCCAGATTTTTAATATCAAAGTCCTTATGAAAGGTCAGCTGTTTCTGCTGTTTGGTCTTGGGGTCATAAGACCATACGTTGTTGATGTAATCCTGTTCCGACAAAAAATACAGGATGCCGTTTGCCCATACGGGACTGCTGTGTCGTTCCTTATCGCCCTGTTTGGTCTTCACGGTCTCCTTTGTTTTCATATCAAAGATCCAGATAGGTTGGGCCTGCCCGCCACGGTAGTTGCGCCATTCCACATCCCAGAGAGGGGAGGGTTGATAGGCCATCTGTTGCCCGTCTTCAGAGAGACTTCCTGCATAACCGAAAGGCAGTATCATGGGTTGCGCCATTCCGCCTGTTACACTGATGGTATAAAACCGGGTAGTGGCCGTTGGAAAACCTTCCCTGCCTGAAGTGAAATAGATGGATCTGCCATCCGGTGTCCAGCCCTGTACCAGGTCGGCAGAAGGATGCCAGGTAAGGCGTTTGGGTTCACCACCCTGCGAGGGTATCAGGTACACATCGGTATTGCCATCGTACTGGCCGGTGAAAGCGATCCACTTGCCGTCGGGGCTGAATTTGGGATTGCTTTCCGTGCCCAATGCACTGGTCAGTCTCCGTGCATCTCCACCCTCACGCCCCACGATCCACAGGTCATCGCCATGCACAAACACGATCTGGTCCTTGCTGACATCCGGTTGTCGGAGCAGCATGGTGCCCTGTGCCATGACCATATTGGTTGCAAGCAAAAGGGCAAAACAAGAGAGAAATCCTCTGCCAAAGGCTGAACGGTATTTCATAACAGTGAGTTTTAGTCTGTCTAATGTACTCAAAGAATAGCAGAAAGCCTATCCCTGTAATGGATAACCGGTAAAGGATCACAAATATCTTTTGTCTTACGGTTTTATGTAAGGGAGTCCTCTCTGGGAGGAGATGTCAAAAAAGACACTTAACTCTTTTTGTCAATAAAGTAGTATACTTATATTAAACAAACACAAAGAACAACTAACATAAACTATACAAACGAAGTTATTATTATGACATCAAAAGCTAATGCTACGTTCTTTGCACCAGAATTACATATTCCGTGCGGCACGCATAACATAGACTTTTATATAAAATTCGGCGCGACTGAGCGTTTTTGTTTTCGAAATGAAGATGGAAGTATTCACGTTGCAGAATTAGAGATCAATGGTGCTATTTTTCATTTGCATGAAATAGTTCGCTGGTTGGATGCTATCGAGCCTGTAAGTGCAAAAGACGTAACAACAATTATCGGTTTGTTTGTGGATGATGTTCATGAAATGTTTAATCGCGCAATTGAAGCAGGGGCAACTGAGATCAGTCCTATAACTGACCACGATTACGGATACAGGCAAGGGATGTTTAAAGACCCGTTTGGTCACTACTGGCAATTACAAAAGAAGATCTAATGACACCAAGTCGAAACACTGCAGGCAAAATTGTATTTACAAAAGCTGGATGAGAGAACAATTATTTTCCCTTCTCCGAAGAGTCTCCCGGCGGGGACTCTTCGCTTAGGATCACTAATATCTTTTGTCATTCAATAGTATGTAAAGTAACTTATCTAAAATCAATACAGATTAGTATCGGAACTATCTTCAATATTAATCTTACGCTTGATAAATTATTCAAATGGAAGAAAACCGGCTCAGATCAAACATGCTATGAGTTTTAATAGCACAGCGCGTTAACCCCTAATCAGGTGCTACAACAAAAAGTTGCACTTATTACTTGAACTTAGAAAACGTATGAAAAATTTATTGTTGGCTGTTTCTATATGCTTTGCTTGCTCTGTATCTGCACAAACCAACGCAAATGAAGCAAAGGCAGCCTACCTGCTGGCGGAAGAAAGTTATGGAAAAGGAGACTATAAAAATACACTGGAATTCCTGCATGCGGTGCGGGAGGCGCTTGGAGGCACCAATTGTAAAGTACTGTATTTACAGATTATGGCTACCCGTGAGCTTTACAAAAAAGACACCGGCAGCAACAGGAATTTGCTGTCACTGATCTCCGAATTTGAAAAAAACCCAGACTACGCAAACTTCAACGAGGAGAAATCTCTCGAAATAAGCAAACTGAAACTGCTGATCAAAGCAGACCAAAAGGCCGTCATGGACAAGCTGGCGGAAGAAAAGATTGCCAGGGAAAAAAGAACTGATTCGATGGCCAAAGTAAGAACGCAGTCGCATAAAGATTATTTTATTCAAACAGTAAACAACAAAGCACCGCTGAATATTACACTAGACGAGTTGGATAAAGCCAATCCTAAATGGAAAGTAAAAAAATGGGTAGTGTATAAAGTATCTTCTGTCGTGGATCTTTATCACGATCCTGCCTTTTACTACGGTGAGATGTGGTTCCCATTTCCAACCATGAAGGACGCATATAGCCTTGTTTCACGGATTTGTGGCGTCTATGTAAAAGATGGCAAAGTGATTGGGTACACAGAATTGACTGATTCGTACAATTACAATACTTCAGGGCCCGATGCTGCCAAATACTACAACACCCGTATGGCCCAACAGGCTGATATAGTTACATCAAATAGCCAGGCTTTTCTGCTCGAACCTGTTACTACACCAATGGTGTTCAAAGAGGCAACCGGTAACCGCTACCTGTTCACGGAGGGGAGATATGGTCTATTGATCGAAGAAATACATGCTCCCTACTGGGGTATGGTATTGAAAACAATGTTCTATAACTCAACAGATAAACCAACTATTTCTTATCATCCATCAGAGAGATAATGCTATGCATAGAAAAGCCATACTGATCTTATTTGAGCATCGTGTTTAGTATATCGGTTCCCTTCTCTGAAGAGTCACTACTAATTTTTTGTCTTCCGGTTGTATGTAAGGGAACCCAATAAAGTATTACCCTTACTTAGTGATATTAGTATGTAGTTGCGCATTTGGGCAGGGAAGTTGATCTGATTATTACTGGCTGACGGGTTTTCTCTTTTTTTGGCTAACTTGAATACCCGATAAAGCAAAACCTATGTATTTCTACCGCCTCCTCAGATCCGTATTCTCTCTGATCATGATTCTGTTATCTTTTGTGGTGATGGCCCAGAACAAAGGGGTGGCCAGCGATCCCAATGTGTCCTATCGTCCACCGGTATTCAAGGATGCAAACAGGCTGGAGAAGATCTCAGCTTATTTTCCGTTGGTTGAAAAGCTGTACAAGGACTATGCGGAGAAGAATCATTTCCCTGGTTATGCATTCGGGATCATGCTCGATGGTAAACTGGTCTTCTCGGGTGGCGGGGGGTATACCGACATTGAAAAGAAGACACCGGCCACTACCCGGTCCATGTTCCGGATCGCTTCTATGAGCAAGAGCTTTACTTCCATGGCCATACTGAAGCTTCGCGATGAGGGCAAACTGAAACTGGATGACCCCGTATATCTCTATATCCCTGAAATGAAAGGGCAGAAGATAACAAAGGATGCACCAGAGATCACCATCCGTCATTTGCTGACCCATTCAGCAGGTTTCCCGGAAGACAATCCCTGGGGCGACCGCCAGCTGGCAGATACGGATGCAGAACTGATAGCTATGATCAAAAAGGGGATCTCGTTCTCCAATGCACCCGGTATTGCCTATGAATACAGCAATATGGGTTTCGCCATGCAGGGATACATCATCAAAAAAGTGACAGGCATGCCTTACAGCGAGTACATCGAGAAAAATATCTGGAAACCATTGGGCATGAACCAGGCACAATGGGAATATACCAAAGTGCCTGCGAACGAACTGGCACATGGTTATCGCTGGATCAATGACAACTGGAGAGAAGAAGCTTTATTACATGATGGTATTTACGGAGCCATGGGAGGTATGATCACTTCCATCGAATCGTTCAGTAAATATGTGGCTCTGCACCAGCAGGCATGGCCTGTACGGAACGATGCGGAAGCCGGACCCGTACAGAGAAGTTCACTTCGCGAAATGCACCAGCCCTGGCGTTTTGCCTCGCTGAATGCAGGATACAGGTATCCCAGCGGACGCGCCTGTGCACAGGCAGCTGCCTATGCTTATGGGTTACGCTGGGCAGCGGACTGCGAGGGACGTGAGACCGTGGGGCATACCGGTGGACTACCCGGTTTTGGCAGTAACTGGTCCTTTGCGCCACAATATGGGTTGGGGGTTATCTTCTTTGCCAACGTGACCTATGCACCTACTGCCTTTGCCAATGTGATGGTGATGGATACCTTGCTGCGTCTGTCTAAGATACAGGCCCGCCAATTACCGCCTTCAGACATACTGACCAAACGGAGAGATCAATTGGTGAAGTTATTACCTGACTTTACCGGTGCAGAGAACTCGGGCATTTTTGCAGAGAATTTCTTTGCTGATTATTTTACAGATGCTTTACAGAAAGAGGCCAAAGCGGCATTTGCCAAAGCCGGTAAAATACTGACTGTACACGAACTGGTTCCTGAAAACCAGTTGCGCGGTTATTTTATCATGGAGGGAGAAAAGGCGAATGTTTGGGTGAGTTTTACGCTTACGCCTGAGAACCCCGCATTGATCCAGGAATATCATATCAGGGTAATAGAAAAATAATCAGCAAATAACTCTTGCTGCCACTGAACAACAGACTGCCATCAGAACTGTTGTTCAGTGGCATTTTTCATGTAGATGCACCAGCCTCTGTTCGAATAAAACTGCTTAGTAATAGCGGAATAGTATACATATACCATCTCAGGGTGTTCGATGAAAAATTTCTAATCAGTCCCTGTGGACGGGCATCATTGGGTTCGGTGTCAAGCGAAGCGAAGACAGATCAGATCATGCGAAGCAGATCTGATCAGAGGCCAATGCAGCCCGGGAACAGGGACGGGGCCCAGCGGCCTAGAGCGACAAGGGTTTTCGAATTACAGGGTGTTTGGTTTATAATAGCACAAATCGGAGTATATAAATCTTACCCGCTATTGTATAAATCTGCTGGCATCAGGCAGGTCTAGTTTTGTGTAAAACAAATCATAGACCAAATGACACACAGTTATCATGTGACCGGCATCACCTGCGCCGGTTGCGAAAAAAAAGTAAAAAAAGCATTGGTAGAGATCCCCGCCGTTAAGGAAGTGAACATTGACCGTACCAGCGATACCGTAACGGTAACTATGGACACACATCTATCCGTGGAAACACTTAGAGCTGCATTACAGGGTTACCCCAAATACCAGGTACTGGAACAGAAAAGCTGATGATGTTTGAACGGGTGGGTCATTGTTTCAGCGGCTTGCCTACTTCCACGCTGCAATCATGTCCCGGCTGACCATGCGGCGGATTCAATTTTACGCCGGCAGTATTGGGGGCCACTGGTTGCGGGGCGGTAACAGGAGCAGCTGGTGCAGCAGTCAGAGGTGCACCCACGGCAATATCGCAGCGGTGACCGGGTTGTCCATGTGCCGGATTCAACTTTGCCGTGCTTTTCACAGCCGGTGCTGCCGGTTGTATGGGTTTGGCAGGGGCAGCTTTAGGTGCCGGGGTTGCCGGTGCCTGCGTATTCACAACGGCCGTGCCGGAAGGATTGTTTTTGGGAGGATTGATCATCATTCCTGGGTAAGGCTGCCCGGGTTTCATGGGAGCGACAGCGGGCTTGGGTACTGCCGGTGCTGAATTCAGTGGTGCGCCAACAGCGATATCGCAACGATGGCCCGGTAAACCATGCGCCGGATTGACAGCGTTTGTTTGTGCCGATGCATGAACGGTTACCAGTAGAACAACGAGGGACAGCAGCTTACTCTTTCTCATACTTAAAGATAGGGACAATTCTCAAAACGCAGTAGTGACCGATCGGGTATAAAAAAGGCCGCAGTATTTTCACTGCAGCCTTTTTATGTGACCGTATGGATCATCTATTCGCCGGGGTGATAGGTCCTTTCTGCATGTTTTACCACATCTTCCTTGTAAAACAATACGTCTTTGAATTGTCCCTTGGTGTACATGACCGCCTGGTCGCCAAAATGTTTTGACTGCATATCGCCGCTGTTACCACCTGCCAGCAAGGATTTGGCCGTTACCTTTTTGCCAAACTCTACGGCACAGATAAAACTGTTGCCATTGTAACCATACCGGAGCTTGGTTCCGGGATAGGTCCTGCTGACAAAGGAGGGCAGCGCTCCCCATGTGGATGCCGCAAAACCGCAGGGAATGCTGGGTTGTGTGTCATCGTGTTTGTCTGTTATATCAGCTGTGATGCGTTGGTACCGGTTGATTTCTCCCCAGGGTTTTTGCCAGGTGCCGAATTTCTGGGTAAGCTCATTCAGGGTGGTTACCAGCGGTGCCAGTAAGGCTTCGGCAGGTGCTGTTGCTGCAAATCGATGTGTTTTCTCTACCTGGTCTGCTTTGTCGTCGGGCCCGTTGGGTTTCTGTATGATTGGCCAGATCTTCTGGGCCCATTCAATGGCAACGGTGGTGGCAATGGATTGCTCGGATGAGTTCCTGTCCCAGGCTTTTAACAAAGCGATCGGTTCCGCCAAAGATGCATCTGCGGATGAATGACCCTCATATGCTTTTACAAGGGCCGGGATCAACACATCAAAAGCAGCGAGGTGTGTATCATAACCCGACGCGATGGTCTTGTCGAGGGTGTAGGCAGTATTGGCATCCAGTATTTTGGTAGCATTCACGCCACGGAAATTCTCACCCATGGGTGCCATGTAGGCCGGGAAATTTTCTTTTTTAGGAGAGCTGCTCCCCGATACGGTGAAGGGGGTGGAATTACAGTTCTGGATCCATCCCGTGGCCGGATTTTTTACCTGTATAAGCTCATCCAGCGTGTGTAACCCTTTCCACTCGGTAAGCGGTGTGGTGCCATCCACGGGTTTTGACCAATTGTATCTGGGATCGCGCTTTGGCATGAAATTACCATGCCAGTAAGCAATATTACCCTTGTCATCTGCATACACGGTGTTGTTGGAAGTGTTGGCCAGCAGCTCCATGGTTTTTTTGAATTCCACATAATCCCTGGCTTTGGTCCGTTCCCAGGATTGGATGATGCCTTTTACGGAACGGTTATTGGCTTTCACGCTGATCCAGCTACCGTTTCGCTGGGCCATCACAGGACCATGATGCGTATAGTAGGTGGTGATGGTCTTGCTTAGCAACTGCCCGTTACTGAGGTACCTGAGTGTGATGTTCTTTGTGCCTGCAGGTTTTGTGGCACCATTGTATTCATACACCCATTGGTTGCCTTTTTTGCTCACTTTCTCTATATAAGCATCGGCCACATCGCTGTAACTGCTGGTGTGCATCCATCCCAGGTGCTGGTTAAATCCCTGGTAGATGAAGAACTGTCCCCAGGTAACTGCCCCGTATGCATGTAATCCCTCCTCACTCTGAACGGCCACTTCGGGACGGAAATAATAGGTGACGTGCGGATTGATATACAGTATTGAATTACCCGATGCGGTCTTAGAGGGTGCAATGGCAAAACCATTGGAACCACTCGGTAAGGGGTCCACTTCGGGTGTGATCAGGGCTACGGTTACTGCCGGTTCACCGGAATAAAAACTTTTCAGTTCACTCACGCTGATGTCTGCCACGTCAATGGCGCCAATGCTGCCATCGGTCCATAACATGGGATACCAGGGCTGGAACCGGTTTAGCAGGGCAGGTTTTACTGAAGGGTGTTTGTAGAGATAATAGTTGATGCCATCCGCATAGGCATTGAGTAGTTTCTGTAACCAGGCGGGACTGTTCCGGTAATCCTTTACGGCATCGGCCGAATCGATGATCATCCGGATCTGCAGGTCGTTGTACAGGTCTTTTTCCCCGTTCACTTCTGACAGTCTGCCCAGTTTTTCAATGTAGTTCATCTCTACTCTTTTGAAATCATCTTCGCATTGTGCGTAGAGTAGTCCAAACACGGCATCGGCATCGGTTTTCCCGTAGATATGCGGGATGCCCCAGTTGTCGCGGATGATGGTCACTTTTTTTGCCTGCTGCTCCCATTGGCTGATCTCCGTTTTTGAGAAGGGCTGTGCCAGCAAATGGATAGGTGCAATCAGAAGTAAGAATAGCTTTCGCATATTGGGTTTCTTTTCTGGTGAATCTTATTTGAGTTTTCGCGTAAAGTATTCTGCTACCGCATTGTATACGGTAACTGCGTTGTTCCAGTTCATCCAGTGATGGGTATCGTCTACGACCATCATGGTCTCAAAAGGTACACCGTGTTTTTCAAGGCGGTTGATGAGGTCTACACTCTGGTTGAATCGAACGTTCCTGTCATCGTCTGCATGGATGATCAGTACCGGCGATTTCCATGTTCTAACAGACGACACAGGAGAGGAGGCCCAGGCGGTCTGTAAGGCTTTTTCGTAATCGGGTGCCTTCTCATATTTCTCTCCTGCAGTCATCAAGGCTGCCTGTGTTCCCCAATCGTGCACACCATGAATATCTACCCCGGCGGCAAATATTTTTGAATCTCTGGCCAATGCCATAGCGGTAAGATATCCTCCGTAGGAACCTCCGTAAATGCCAATACGTTTGGCATCCACAAAGGATTGTTCCTGTAACCATTTCCCGGCAGCCTGTATGTCCTGGTATTCGGCAGCCCCGAAAGCACCACCGTTTTTGGCCTGGTGAAATTCATACCCATAACCGATGCCCAGGCGATAATTCACTACCAGTACCACAAAACCCTGGCTGGCCAGGTATTGGTTGGCCGCATAGGCATTGGAATAATAGTCTGAATAATTCCAGCCCAGCAACATTTGGCGTGGAGGCCCTCCATGTACGTATACAATGGCGGGTTTTTTTGATGGGCTTGTTCCTTCAGGCATGAACAGGTCTGCATGTACCGTTACTCCATCGGCAGCTTTGAATAGCACCTGTTTGGGTGTCACCAGTTTGTGACGTGGGAAATCTGCAGGAACCCTGTCTTCGCAGAGTAGACGTATCTTTTTATCGCCGTTCAGCGGCATAACAGCTGGTAAGGGACTCTGCTGTGCGGTTGCACTGATAAAAGCCAGGCTGTTACCCGCATCGGTTAACACAGGGGTCCACTCAAGTCCGCTGCCGGGTGTCAGTACCTGCATATCTGCTTTGTCTACACTGACCATGGCTGCATGCCTTCTTTCTATATCCAGCGGATCGTTACCGGTATTGGCGCTGAAGGTCAGTTTTTTCCTGTCAGGGCTCAAGGTGATGTGTTCGCACATGAAATTACCGGGTGACAGCAACAGCTCTTTCCCACCGGTAGCGGCGATAGAGTACAAATGCGGCCAGCCATCCTGGTAAGACAGAAAAACGATGCGGCCATTGGCAGCCCAGTGCAGGTTGGTACCACCATGTGTGGTGGGCACAGAGCCGCGCAGGGTGGTGGGTGCTTTCCACAAAAGCGTTTCTTTACCGGTATGTACATTGGCAGTATAGATGCTCCATGGCTGGTGTTTTTTAGCCATCAAAGAATCGGGCTCTCCACCAGCTCCCGGTCTTCTTACAAAAACGATCTGTTTGCCATCCGGTGACCAGCGGGGACTGAGGTCGCGGTAAAAAGATGCTGCGATCCATTTGATGGGACTTGCCGCATCCGTATAGATGCCGATAATGGAATGATCGCCCCGGTTGGATACGAACAGGAGTGCGGTTCCGTCCGGATTCCATTCCAGTGAGCTTACCGATCCCCTTGTGGTAAATAGATTTTTGGCAGCAGCAGCGCCATCAATCGGGGCCACCCATACCTGCCCGTTTTTGATAAAGGCAACTGTTTTGCCGTCGGGAGAAATTTCCGGTGCATCGCCTTCTGACAGGTATTTGGTCTCTCCACCGGCAAAAGGCACACTGGCTATCTGCACCTTAAATGGGTTCACATCGTGTGAGGCGTTGATGGGCAGACCTGCATCGTAATTGGAACCATGATCGCCGCCACGAACAAATACGACCCATTTACCATCATCCGAAAGCGTAAGACTGGTGATCTCCTGTCCATCGTTACGGGTGAAAGCGGTCAGCTTCCTGGGTGTAAACGCGGGGCCTTCTGCTACATACACGTTTCGAACACCCTGTTCGTCCAATGCCCAGGCTATCCGCGAACCTTGAGCGGCAGCATGTAATTCGGTAGGGAAGGGATAGTTCTTGTAAGACTGAAAAGGAATATCCTGTGCCCATATCTGCAGGGGCAGCAATAACAGCAGCAGTGCTTTTCTCATGTGTGTTTATTTTGGAAGAATATAATATGGCTTGTGAGCGTTAGATAACTCGCTCCTTCTATTTTTCGTTTGCCTGTAAAACCCTGAGGATATTGCCACCCATGATTTTGGTGATATCCTTTTTGCTGTATCCTCTTTCCAGCAATGCCTTGGTAATGATGGGATAGGTAGTTACATCGTCCAGCTGCTGCGGGGCGGAATTGATGCCATCGAAATCAGAACCCAATCCTACATGGTCAACCCCTGCCAGTTTTACGATATAATCCAGGTGATCAAGTAACATCGATAAGGGTGCCCTGGCAGCCTGTGCCTCTTCCACATATTTATCAGCGATCAGGGTAATGGCATATTCCCGCTGCATGCCTGTTTTTACTAGTGAATCGAGTTCTGCTATGTGCGACCGGATAAACAGCGTTTCTTTTCTTTTAGAACTGCTGTCCACAAAACCGGAATAGAAATTCAGGTCGATCACACCTCCGTTCTTACCTACGGCAATGATCTGTTCGTCTTTCAGGTTCCGGAACGAGGGACAAAGTGCATACGCATTGCTATGCGAAACAATGACGGGTTTGGTGGTGGTCTGTATGGCATCCCAGAAAGTCTGTTCGCCCACATGTGACAGATCCACCATCATACCTAATGCATTCATCCGTTTGATCACCTGTTTGCCGAAATCGGTAAGTCCTTTGGCAGTGGCGGCCAGGCTGTCTTTTTTTCCTGTTTCCAGCATGGCCGATGTTGCCCAGGAGGGAGAATTGTTCCAGGTCAGGGTCATATATCGTGTTCCACGGGCATAGAGTTTATCCAGGTTCTCCAGTTTGTCTTCGATCATGTGCCCGCCTTCCACACCGAACATGGCGGCCAGTTTCCCCTGCCTGATGGCGCGTTTCAGCTCTTTTGTATTCTTTACGATGGCGATCTTATCAGGGTTGCGGGCCACTACGGCATCCAGAGTATCCATTTCGCGGTTGGCCCAGGCAAACGGGTTCTCTTTGCTGCCATCGCACCACACGGAAAAGATCTGTACATCCACCCCTCCCTCTTTAAAACGGTTCAGGTCCGAGTGGGTTCTGCCTTTCAGGTTATCATCCATACTTACTTTTTTCTCCATACAGGCAGTCAGGATATCGTTGTGCGAATCGATCACGATCGCATTCTTGTGGATCTTCTGGTACTGTTGTGCCTGAACGGTGAACGGGATGAGGAGGAGTGCTAGTTTTTTTAACATGGTAAGCAATTAACGGGTGAGCAGGTTACGGATCTGTTGGATGGTATTCTCGAACTGGTCGGATGCATTGTTGCAGAGGATGATCAGTGTTTTCTGTTTGCCGATGAAACGCATGATCTCTGTCTTGTAACCGGGATTGTCTCCATTGTGCCATACGATCAGACCGGATGGGTCGTTGGTAACGGGGATCCATCCAAAACCATAGTTGGAGACGCTGCCGTTGTTCAATACCATGGGTCTGAAGGCTTCTGCCAGCGTGGATTGTTTGACGAGTTTTTCCGTGTAGAGAGCCTGGTCCCATTTCAGCAGGTCTTGCGCAGTGGAACTGATGCGCCCGGGTCCTTTTCGGTTACCCAGCCAGATGGTATAATCGGAGGATGGGAAAGAATCGGCGCGGATAAAATCATTTTTTTCTTTTACATAGATATGCCCGATGGCGAAATTCTGTACCGCTGCTTTTTCCGCCAGTGTTCGGATGGCGGTATGTTTCATACCGAGTTTCCGGAAGATCTCTGCCTGGCAGAATTCTATGAAGTCGCGACCGCTTACTTTTTCAGCGATGCTGGCCAGTAATACATACCCGGTGTTGCTGTACTGGTATTTCTCTCCCGGCTCAAATAGTTTGGGCGGGGCATACCGGTTCAGGTAAGCCAGTATATCAGGGTTCCCGGCTACCTTGCTTTTATCCCAATGGGTATCCATGATCTCCTGGTAGTCAGGTAATCCGCTGGTATGGGTAAGCAGGTGGCGTATGGTAATGCCTTTGTAAGGGATATCAAGGTATTTCTCCACCGGGTCATCGTATTGCAGCAGGGCTTTCTCGTGCAGCATCATGATCACCATGGCGGTGAACTGTTTACTTACCGAAGCCAGTTCAAATACATCGGTTTTTTGCAGGGGTTCCTTATCTGCGAATCTCCGGTACCCCATTGCTTTTTCGTACACGACCTTTCCTTTATCTGCTATCAATACCACGGCATTGATAGGTTGCTTACCGGCTACGGGAAGTAAAATAGAGTCAATGCCCCTGTATTCCTGTTTCTGGGCATATCCCATTGTACAGGCAAATAGCAGTGTTGCCAAAAAGTATTTTCTCATGGTCAGTTTTTCAGATGTAAAGTAGTGCCGGCCCGGGTACCATTGTGTTTGCCCTGGTCCACCGTTACCTGCCCGTTCACCAGTACGTATTGAAAACCGGTGCTGTACTGGTGTGGTTTGTCGTAGGTGGAGAGGTCCTGCACTTTCTGCTCATCGAACAACACAATATCTGCAGCAAATCCTTCGCGAAGCAGTCCCCGGTCGTACAGCTGGAACTTCTGTGCGGGCAGAGATGTCATTCTACGGATGGCTTCTTCCAGTGAGATCACTTTTTCTTCGCGCACATATTTGCCCAATACCCTGGCATTGGTTCCATAACCCCTGGGATGCGGGTTACCCGAAGCATATACACGGATGCTGGCATCGCTGGCAAACATGTTGAAGGGATATTGCATGATGGCTTTCACATCTTCGTTGCCCATGCCATGGAACACCATGCCTGCGCCTCCCTGCTCCATCATTTCCATAATGGTTTCGGTCTCTTCTTTGGCTTTGTGTTTTCTGCCTTTCATCAGGTTCACTTCCTCAATGCTTTTTCCGTTAAAAGAGCTGTCTGCCCGGAAAGAAGCCACTACCGGGTAACTGAAATGTTTGAGTTTGCGTTTCTTCAACCGTTTCAGCATATGTTCTGCAACCTGTTTCCTGATATCGGGGCGGGCCAGTCTGGCTTTGATGGAGTCCTGCCCATCGGCCAGCACCCAGTCCGGTAATAAGGTACTCAGCGAAGTGCTGCTGGCAGTATAGGGATACTGGTCGATGGTGACATCCAGCCCTTCTTCCCGGGCTTTGATGATCATGGGTAGGGTTTCCCTGCTGCGTCCCCAGTTCTGCTGGCCGCTCAATTTGAAATGTGAGATCTCTACCGGTATCCTGGCTTCCCTGCCAATATGCAGGGCTTCCTCAATGGCCTGGGTAACGCTGTCACCCTCATCGCGCATATGACTGGCATATACGCCATGGTATTTGGCGGCCGCTTTGGCCAGGCGAACCACTTCTTCGGTCTTGGAATAGGTTCCGGGAATATAAATGAGGCCGGTAGACAACCCTACGGCACCGTCTTTCATGGCCTGTTCCACGATCGATTCCATCTGCTGCATCTCCGCTTCGTTGGGGTCCCGGTTGGCCGAACCCATGGCGGCTTTGCGCACATCATTATGACCGATCAGGGTAGCTACATTGATGGAGAGTTGTAAACTGTCCAGCATGGAGAAATACCGTCCAATGTTCACGCTGGAGCCGCCACAGTTACCGGTGACCACAGAGGTCACGCCATCGTAAATGAAATTATCGGCTGTGGGTTGCCTTTTTTCTTCCCCTTCAATATGGGTGTGTACATCGATGAATCCCGGGGCAACCACCAGTCCACTGGCGTCGATGGTCCTGGGTGCCGACCAGCGGCTAAGCTTGCCTACGGCTGCGATCCGGCCTTTCTGTATGGCAATATCGCCATAGAACCAGCTGTTGCCGGTACCGTCCATGATCTTGCCGTTTTTGATCAGGATATCGGCCTGCTGGCCATATCCCAGGGCCGTCAGCAGCAAACAGGTGCAAAACAGAAGCAATCGCATAATCAATCGTTGAGGGTCATGAAATTAAGTAATCTCTGAATAGTCTGCGCGCTTCCCCGGTAAAACTGTAATTTTGCCAACTTTAATAGAAGGATATGCTGAATAAGCTTGATGCGATAAAAGCGAGATTTGAACAGGTGGGTATTGCCCTCACCAACCCGGAAGTGATTAATAACCAGAAGGAATTCGGTGCTTACAGCAAAGAATACCGTTCCCTGGAGAAGATCGTGAAACCTTACGAGGAATATAAGAAAGTACTGGCCGACTACGATTTTGCCAAAGAGGCCCAGAATGGTACCGATGAGGAGATGCGCGAACTGGCCAAAATGGAGCTGCCCGAACTGGAGCAGAGAAAGGAAACACTGGAAAAAGAACTGACCAAACTGCTGATACCCAAAGATCCCCAGGACGATAAAAATGCGATTCTCGAGATCCGTGCCGGAACGGGTGGTGATGAAGCCAGCCTGTTTGCCGGCGACCTGCTGGGCATGTACCTCCGTTACTGTTCACGTAAGGGCTGGAAAACAGCGATCGTAAGCGAAAGTGAAGGAACGGTAGGTGGTTATAAGGAGGTGGTGGTGGAAGTGACCGGAGAAGATGTATACGGAACCCTGAAATTCGAATCGGGCGTACACCGGGTACAGCGGGTGCCGGATACCGAAACACAGGGCCGCGTGCATACCTCCGCTGCAACCGTTGCGGTGATGCCCGAAGCAGAAGAAGTAGATTTTGAACTGAAAGAGAGCGACGTAAAAATGGAGACCGCCCGAAGTGGTGGTGCGGGAGGACAGAACGTAAACAAAGTAGAGACCAAAGTATTCCTTACCCATATTCCCACAGGTGTGGTAGTGGTTTGCCAGACCGAACGTTCACAACTGGGTAACCGTGAAAAAGCCATGGCGATGTTGCGTACCAAACTCTACGAAGAGCAGGTGCGTAAGCAGGAAGATGAGATCGCGCGGCAACGTAAAACATTGGTAAGCACAGGCGATCGAAGCGCCAAGATCCGAACTTATAACTGGCCGCAGGGACGCGTTACCGATCACCGGATCGGGCTTACTTCCTATAACCTGGATGCCGTGATCAACGGTGATATCGATGAGTTCATCGAAGCCCTGCAGATGGCAGAGAATGCCGCCAAGATGGTGAACCAATAAAAGGTTCCTGTAACTTTAGCAGTGTATCCAAAAACCTGCTGAATGAAACCTTCTGTATGCTTCTTATGGTTCCTGTTGCCTTTGCTGGGTATTGGCCAGGGACAGAACCTTCAGTTCATGAAGGAATCCAATGCTTTTTTGCAGGATGTGAACGGCCATCCACTGATGCTGCGCTCGGAGTATGCCATTGAAGGCAGCCCTTTTTTCCATAGCGAATATTGTACGGCAGAGCTGAAAGTGCGTAACGGAAGATCCTACAGCGGGATCAAGGTAAAACTGAACCTTCAGGAGAACCTCGTGATCTATGATGCGGGCGACGGCAAGGAAATGGTGTCGGTAACCCCTATCGAAAGGATTCTCTTCACAGATTGCAACGATGTATCCAAAAACACGATACTACAAAGCGGTTTTCCCGCAGTGGATGCACAGACCGCCAACAGTTTTTACCAGTTGCTGGACTCAGGCAGGCTGCAATTGCTGAAACATATCGGGATCAACTATAAGGATATCAAGTATTATGGCAGTAACCAGACCACCCGCGTATTCACGCAAAAGGAAACCTATTATGTGTACAGTCCTGAGAAAGGTATGCGGAAAATAGCTGTGAAAGACAACAACTCGGTGATCGCTTTGCTGGGCGATCATAAACAGGAACTGGCCGCCTATGTTTCATCCAATGACCTGCGATGTAAAAAAGAGGAAGACCTGCTGAAACTGGTTCGTTATTACAATGGGTTGGCGCGTTGAGTTCAGTGATCAGTTGTTCTTTACCTGTTCTTCTGTTTCCCTGATCTTACGCTCCCATGCCCAGGCGGTCTGCATCATGTCCCGCAGGTTGTAACGGATCTTCCAGCCCAGTTCTGTAACGGCCAGGTTATTGTTGGCGTAGATGGCGATCACATCGCCCGAACGGCGCGGACCGATCTCGTAATTCAGTTTCACGCCGCTCACTTCTTCAAACATATGAATGGCTTCCAGTACGGTCACACCGTCGCCGGTGCCCAGGTTAAAGACATCGCAGCGGATCTTGTTCTTTCTGGACGCCAGGTACTGGATCGCGAGTGTGTGTGCATGGGCAATGTCACAGACATGGATATAATCGCGGACACAGCTGCCGTCACGGGTATCATAATCATTTCCATGTACCCACATTTTGGGAAGTTTACCGATAGCGGTCTGTGTGATCACAGGTACCAGGTTCTGGGGTTTGCCAACCGGGATCTCTCCGATCAGCGTGGAAGGATGTGCACCTACCGGGTTGAAATAACGCAGCAGGATGGTAGACAGACCAGGTAAGGCTTTGGTGAAATCCTGCAATATCTGTTCTCCCATCTGTTTGGTGGCGCCATAGGGCGATTCTGCTTTTTTGATGGGGGATGCTTCTGTTACCGGTATCTCATCAGGGTTGCCATAGACCGTACAGGAAGAGGAGAAAACGAAATTCGGGATATTGAACTCCTGCACACATTTGAGCAGGTTGATCAATCCGAAAATATTGTTCTCGTAATACCGTATGGGTTCCTCAACCGATTCGCCAACGGCTTTGTAAGCAGCAAAATGGATGATACCGCTGATGTCAGGGTTCTCCTGGAATACGGCACGTGTTTCGTCGAAATTCTTGAGGTCCACCGTATAATTCTTGACCTTTTTACCGGTGATCTGTTCAATACCGTTCAGGGCATAACTGGTTGACCTGGAATTATCATCCACGGAAACAACAGCAAAACCGTTTTCTAACAGATCTACAATGGTGTGTGAACCAATAAAACCGCATCCGCCGGTAACGAGGATCTTAGACATACTGATAAGTTATCCTGCAAGATAATTTGATATGCAGAATAAAATTCATTTTACCGTGGGGCTTAGATAAATAGTTTCAGCAGGTAGTATACCAATGCCGCAATGGCTGCGGAAATGGGGATGGTCATGATCCAGGCCCATAACAGGTTTACGGTCACTCCCCAGCGTACGGCACTCAAACGTTTGGTGGCGCCAACGCCGATGATGGAACCGGTTATGGTATGGGTGGTAGATACCGGGATCTTGAAATGTTCTGTCATGAACAGGGTAATGGCACCTGCGGTTTCAGCGGCCACACCTTCCAGCGGGGTCACTTTGGTGATGCGCGTACCCATGGTTTTCACGATCTTCCAACCACCGCTCATGGTTCCCAGACCAATGGCCAGGAAGCTGCAGAAAGGCACCCAGCTGTATTCATTCACGAACTGGTTAAAGTCCATGACATTGCCCTTGACCGTCTTTTCGTAATAGATCATGGCGGCACCGATGATACCCATCACTTTCTGGGCGTCATTGCCACCGTGGCCAAGACTGAACGCAGCCGAAGATACCAGCTGTAGTTTCTTGAACCAGTTCTCTGCCTTATACGGGTTCGATCGTTTGCATAAGTGTACGATCAGGATCGTGATCATGAAGGCGATGAACATACCGATCAGCGGGGCCATGAAAATGAAGAGGAAAGTGGGTACCACTTTTACGTAATTGATCACATCCACTCCATTCTCACTGAAACCGCCGGCATGTGCCAGCGCAGCGCCAACGAATCCGCCCATCAAAGTATGCGAAGAACTGGAAGGGATGCCGAACCACCAGGTAACCAGGTTCCAGATGATGGCGGCAATGATACCCGCCAGGATCACTTCCAGGGTGATGAATTCTCCATGAACCCATTTGGCCACCGTATTACCGATACCAAATTCCTTGAAGATATATTTTGAAATGAAAAAAGCAGCGAAGTTGAAAAAAGCAGCCCAAACCACTGCCTGGAAAGGGGTCAGTACCTTGGTAGAGACTACTGTGGCGATCGAATTGGCCGCATCATGAAATCCATTGATATAATCGAAGATGAAAGCGAGCGCAATAATGATGATAAGGATCGTAAACATATTGTTTAATTAGTAATCAGTAGTCAGTAATGAATAATTATTGTGCTGCTGTTGATGGTAATAAGGAATGAAAGAGGCCTTATTACTAATTATTAATTACCAATTACCCATTAAATTATGCGTATTTGATGATAATGGATTCGATCACGTTGGCCGCGTCCTCACATTTGTCGGTAACGATCTCCATTACCTGGTAGATCTCTCTTTTCTTGATCACTTCCTTGAAATCGTTCTCCTGCTGGAACAGCATTTCAATACTCATGTCAAACACATCATCCGCCTGGTTCTCGATACTGTTCACTTTTACCATGGCTTCTGTCATCTCGCGCAGGTTCTTCATGTCACGCAGACCAAAAACGGCTTTTTTGATCTCGATAGAACCCTGCAGGATCAGGTCGGCCATCTTCTGGATACCGGTATCGTTCGGGTTTACATTATAGAAATTGATCTTCTTGGCACAGGCATAGATATAATCTGCGATATCATCAAGCGCACTGGCCAGGTAGTGGATGTCTTCACGGTCAAAAGGAGTGATGAAATTGCGGCCCAGTTCCGTGAAGATACGGTGGGTATTATCGTCGTTCTTATGCTCCAGGTCCTCTATCTGCGACAATACCGACACGCGTTTGTTGGCATCGGGTTCACTCACCATTTCTTTGAGTTTGATACCCATCTCATGCACTTTCTCGGCAACGTCTTCAAACAGTTCATAGAAGACCTTGTTCTTTGGCATGAAAAAGCGACCGAAGTTGTTGATACCCATACATTCAAAATTTAGGCAAAAGTAACATTATGGACCGCAAAGTTGACTCCATTCAATCAATTAATGATTTGGTAACATTGGATTTTCCCGTTTTTTCGTATCAAAATGACCATTTTGAGCCTTTTTGGTAATGATTTGGTCTCTTTTTGTTCATTTTCCGGTAATGTACCAATCGCAATTTTGCAACACAGTAAGCAATGGCAATAGCATTTTCTCATGTTCGGCCCCGATGTCTATCGGGGCTTTTTGAATGTTGAACACTGAACAAGGAATGATGAATGATGAACCGTCTTTCCCATTCAACATTCATCATTCCTTGTTCAACATTCATTATTCCCTAGTCTTTTCTCGCTTCAAGGGTAAATCCGATGGTGGTACCCACGTCCAGTTTACTGCGTACGTGCATGGTCTGGCCATGTGCTTCGATGATATGTTTGCAGATGGCCAGTCCCAGGCCGGTGCCGCCTACGTCGCGGCTTCTGCCCCGGTCGGTCCGGTAAAAACGTTCAAAAATGCGGGGTAAATGTTCCTCCGAGATACCGATACCATCATCGCTGAGTTCGATAAGCACATGCCGGCCATCGGTCTTATAGATGCTGGCTACGATGCTGCCATCCTGTTTCCCGTATTTGGTGGCATTCTCTACCAGGTTATTCAACACCTGCCGGATCTTTTCCTTGTCTGCAAAGACCGTGATGGGCGATTCGCAGCCTTTTTTGATACTGCAGCGGATATTTTTTGCATGGGTCTTGATGGAAAGCGCTTCAAAGGTTTCGCGTATCAGGTCCTGGATCACAAAATTCACCTTGTACAGTGGCTGCTGCCCGCTTTCCAGCTTCGATATCTCGTCCAGGTCCTCTACCAGGTTCACCATCCGCTCCACATTACGCGCCGTATTTTCCAGGAAACGTTTGCTTAGTTCAGGGTTCTCCATGGCCCCGCCCAGCAAAGTATCCACGTATCCCTGTATGGCGAAAATGGGTGTTTTGAATTCGTGTGCCAGGTTTTGCAGGAATTCTTTGCGGTAGGCTTCATTGGTCTTCAGCAGTTCTATCTCAGCACTCCGCTGCTCGGCCCATTGCTCCACATCCTGCCTCACTTCATCAATACCTTTCTGGGGAAGGATATATTTATAATAGGTCTCTTCCCGTTTGCTGGCCTTGGTCTGGTAAATGAACTTGTAAATGAGTTTGATCTTACGGTAGATGAAAGACTCCAACACAAAACGGATCAACAGGTAACTGCCTACAAAAGTGATGCCCAGCGAAGTCACTGCAATGACCCAATCTGGCCGTAATATCCAGATACCCACCGAGATAGGGATCGATAGGATCAACGCTGTGAAAGCCGATAACTGTTGCGGGGATAGGTTCTTGGTCTTGAACATCTATTCAAAGTTACTGGATTCTGGTTTCTGGATGCTGGATGCTGGATGCTGGATGTCAGATGCTGGTATCTAGTATCCAGAAACCAATATCTAGTATCCAGTATCCAGCATGTTTAACTATAATTCAAACTTATACCCCACACCTTTCACGGTGGTGATGCAGTCTACTCCCAGTTTCTGGCGCACTTTGCGGATGTGTACGTCGATGGTGCGGTCGCCCACGATCACATCGTTGCCCCATACCTGGGACAGGATCTCGTTGCGGAGGAATACTCTGCCGGGGCGTGAGGCCAGCAGGTACAGCAGTTCGAACTCTTTTTTGGCCAGGACCACTTCCTGGTTGTTGATGGTGACCAGGAATTTGACCGGGTCGATGGTGATATTGCCCAGTACGATGCTCTTTCCTGTATTGTTATCGTCTTTGTTCAATCTTCTGAACAATGCGTTTACGCGGCTGATCAGCACTTTGGGGCTGATGGGTTTGTTCACATAATCGTCGGCTCCGGTCTCCAGTCCTTTGATCTGGGAGGCTTCATCACTCATGGCGGTCAGGAATATGATGAGCGTATCCTGGAACATGGGTTGTGACCGGAGGATCTGGCAAACTTCCACCCCTGTTTTCCTGGGCATCATCACATCCAGGATGATGAGGTCGGGGTGAAGCTGTTTGGCCCGTTCAATGGCTTCGTTGCCATCTTTGGCGGTATATACCTCATAGCCTTCTTTACCTAGGTTGTAACTGACTATCTCCAGAATATCGGGCTCATCATCGGCGATCAGTATCTGTTTGGGCTTTGCTTCCATGAGTTAACCTAATGTTTACACAAAATTAATTTTAAAGAACCGCAATTGCAGGTTTTGGCTTTATTATGTTATTGTTAACTGCATTTGGCCCGAAATATGGGTCTTCTTACAAATGAACCTATTTTTGACCCCGTATATGGATAGAAAAAAGATTTTCGGTACAATATCCGCCGTATTCCTCGCAATTGTTGTGATGGCGCAGGAAGAGCTGCCCATGCCTGAGATACCGGCCGCCAGAGAGTTCCATCATGAGACCATACTGATCACCCTGAACCAGATCACGCACCTGAAAAGCAAATCGGACAGCCTGATCCCGTTTACGGGCAATGTGCAGCTCGACAGGCCTATCGACCGCAATCTCCGTTTGCGTATCCATAACCTGCGTGCCAGGATCGAAATGAACAAGGACCTCAACGATAATGCCAAATTCAAATGGCTGCGTGGGGTGAATGAAATGCTGACCGGTTTTTTATCCGCCTACCGTTCCAGGTCCATGACCCCCGCCATGCTGCCGGTACTGGCAAAAGCCTATGAAGATGCGATGCTGGCCGACCTCTCGGGCAATTCCATCCTGCCGGTGATCGTTGAGAACAGTATCGAGGTCGGCGACATCCTGCTCAATAATTTTGCTTTGAAGAACAACGAAGGTGTGGCGGCTGCCGGCGAGTACCTGGTCTTGAAAAGCTGCCAGCGCAATCCCGACGATATCCTGAAGATACTGACCCGTTACCCCGATAACCGGTTTGCCGACAGCCTCATTGTGCAGGCTGCTTTGCGCAACCAGGAAGAACTGTATACCTATGCAGCGGTGCCCAATGCTTTGGGTAGAAGGATACAATCGTCCGGCCACCCCCTGGTAAAGATCATCGGTCGCCTGGCCCTCACCAAAACGGGCCGCATGTATTTTCCTTTCCTTGATAACCTTTACCGCAACAAGATCACGATGGATTCCATCACACCGTATGTGGTCAATGACTCCTCCATGGGTTATTACCAGTTACTGGTAAAAACGAGGATCGATTATGCCATGCGCATGCAGCGGGGCGATACGCCCATGGCCGCAGAGATATTGACCAATAAACTGCGCAGCAAGGCGGTAGAACTTTTCATCAACGAGATCAATGCCCTGCACGATGTTTCGAATGAACAGGTACGTTTCCGTAAACTGGAGCACCTGGGCCCGGAGGAACTGTATTACCTGGCAGTGATGGGCGAGGAAGAGATCTATACTTCCAGTTTTGTGGTGGGTGTCTATCCAAGGATCTTCCAGCGCATGCGGGTGCCGAGGGCTGATAGCCTGTTACGGCTGGTGCATGGCGATTATTATAAGAAGTTCATCAAGATCTGTGCGGCCTACAACACGCTGGACAATTTCCTGGGACGGATGGACCGGTATACTGCTGAGAACCTGATGCGCAGGTTCGTGAATGGACTGGATGTTTCGCCAACACTGGAAGATGCGGTGGATGTGGCCGATTCGTATGCCAGCATCTATCAGAAAGACCTGCGTAAGCTGATCCTGGCACAGGTTCAGGTGAACCTTGCAGCCAGTAGCGAAAACCGGAATAAAAGAGGAGCACTGATATATGAACTGCTGAATACCATTTTCCTGTCGATGGACTCGACCAGTAAAGTGAATATCGCCGAGCGCCTGGGGATCGATCCTGTATACATCATGCCCAGAAAATCATTGCAGGATGCCACGGGCCGGATCATTGTACAGCAGTTCTCGTATGGCGATAAGGATGCACGCAATTATTTCGGTGCTTTCATGAGCCGTTTCAGCAATGCCAACTGGCGCATTGTACGTAAACCACAGTGGGTGGAGATCAGTTCGGTAAAAGGTACCCCCATCACCATTTACGCCAACCTGCCGCTGGATGAAACCAGGGAACTGGACCTGCAGGCGCAGGACAGCCTGATCAGTTATTTTGAACAGAAGAACCTGGCGCCCAGTATTGTGATACACCGTGGACATAGTTATTATGTTGGTGAGACCATTAAAAGGTTACCCTCCAGCGCCAAGATCGTATTACTGGGCAGTTGCGGAGGTTACCAGAAACTGAATGATATCCTGAAGATCTGTCCGCAGGCCCAAATCATCTCTTCCAAACAGGTGGCAGCAGGCGTGCTGAACCAGAGCCTGATAGATGCCATCACCGACAGGTTACGGCTGGGTAAGGATTTGAATTGGGAGGAACTCTGGAAAACGGTGAAAGGAAGGGTAGGAGCAGGTTACCGCGAGAAATTCGATGACTACATTCCCCCGCACCGGAACCTTGGAGCCATTTTCATCATGGCCTATGATAAGGCGGCAAACATGTAGTGATTACAGGAACGGGTTATGTGTTTTCTCGTAACCAATGGTAGTGGATGGTCCATGCCCGGGGTACACCACCACTTCATCGGGCAATACAAAGAGTTTTTCGCGGATATTTTTGAGCAGGGTCTCATGGTTCCCGCCCGGCAGGTCGGTGCGGCCGATACTTTCGCGGAACAGTACATCGCCACCTACCAGGAATCCCTGCTCCTCGCAATAGAAACAGATGCTGGCGGGAGAGTGTCCGGGGGCCAATATCACTTTCAAGGTATCGTTACCCAATTGGATCGTATCTCCTTCTTCCAGAAAATGCAGCGGACCGCTATAGTTCTGGAAGGGTAACCCCCATTTTTCGCCGGATAAGGGAGCAAGTTTTAACATTTGTTCCTCGCCGGCATGCAGGTGCAGTTCCAGGTTCCAGGTTTCGGAGACCCATTTGTTCCCGAAAACATGGTCCAGGTGGCAATGGGTGTTCAGCAACCTAACCGGTTCCAGCTGCGTATCTTCTATAAACTTTTTTAACGTTTCCTGTTCAGCAGTGAAGTAACATCCGGGATCAATTATAATAGCTTTGTTCTGCTCATTATACAGCACATAGGTATTTTCCTGAACAGGGCTGAACGTAAAAAACCTGACCTTGATCATAGTGTATTTTACCTGCTTTTAATGGTAAATGACTAATTTTAAAACACTAAAGTTCGGATATGCAAGTGAATCGAATCGCTCTATTTGTTTTTTTTACCGGTTTTCTTTTTCCCGCCATGCTAAACGCACAGGTGAACTCTGTGGAGTTTGGCAAGAACCGGGTTCAGCATAAGAAATTCACCTGGAAATTTTACCAGTCGCCCAACTTCAATACCTATGTGGCACAGGGTGGCGTGGAACTGGGAAAATTTGTGGCGCAGGTTGCAGAGGAAGAACTGAGACCGATCGAGAATTTCATTGAATATTCATTGCAGCGCCGAGCCAATATCGTGGTGTACAATAGCTATAACGATTTTAAAAGCAGCAATATCGGATTGGGAAGTGATTGGCAGAACTCCGGTGGACTGACCAAGCTGGTCAACAATAAACTGGTGGTGTATTTCGACGGTAATCACGAACACCTGAAACGACAGATACGCGAGGGTATTGCAAGGGTGCTGACGGATAACCTGCTTTTTGGAGACGATATCGGCGAGTTCGCCAGTAACCAGGCTTTGCTGGACCTGCCCAAATGGCTGGTTGACGGGTATGTGTCGTATGCAGCTGAACCCTGGAGCACTGCTAAAGATGACGAATTGAAAAGTGCGATACTGGGCGGCCGTTACAATTCCTTTTACCAGTTCGCTTTTGAGAAACCGGTACTGGCAGGCCATGCTTTCTGGTACTATATCGGTGAAAAATACCGTAAGGAAAATATCACGTATCTCTTATACCTGGCACGCATTTATAAGAACCTCAACAATGCCTGCCTGCGGGTTTGTAAAAGAAAATTCAAAGAGGTACTGTCCGATTTCATGCAGTACCAGCAGGAACTGTATGCCAAAGATATCCGCCAGCGCCGCAACCAGCCCAAGGGGCAGTTGAATGTATCAGAAGATGTTTCCAAGAATGATTATTTCCGGTTCCAGGCCAACCCCAATCCCAAAAGCAGCACCTATGGTGTGGTGGAATTCAAGAAAGGTCAGTACCGGGTAAAGCTGATGGAGAATTTTTATGATGCACGCACTTTGTTGAGCATCGGCGTACGCACCAACCAGGGCGATATCAATCCCAATTACCCCATTCTTGCCTGGGATGGGAAAGGCACCCGCTTACTGGTGGTATACTGGGAGAGCGGAAAAGTAAAAATGTTCGTGTACGATATCATCGCCAAGATCAAACGGTACAAACAGGAGATCACCGGTTTCGACCAGGTGCTCGATGCTTCGTTCATGCTGGATGCCAATACACTGGTGATGAGTGCCGTGAAGAATGGTCATTCGGATATCTATACCTATAAGATAGATACAGATAAAGCCACCCAGATCACCAATGATGTGTATGATGACCTGGATCCCAGTTTTGTCTCTTTCCCCAACCGTTCGGGGATCATTTATGCGTCCAACCGCCCCAGTCCTGATGCACCGAGCCAGGATACGGTGTTGCCCAGTAAATACCCTTTCAATATTTACATGGTGGATATCCTGAACGACAGCAAACAGAAACAGCTGGCCAAACTCACCGATGTGAAAATGGGGAATGCCCGTTATCCCATGCAATACAATACCAACCATTTCACTTTTGTATCCGATGAAAATGGTATCGGCAACCGTTGGGCAGGTTTCTTTGCCACCCAGCGGAACGGGCTGGATACCCTGTATTATATCGGTGATGAGTTGCTGCGTAATCCTTCGCCCAAAGAATTCGATTCCACGCTGGTGGCATGGCAAAAACAGGAGCCGGACAGTGTAAGTTATTTCCAGGTGTACAAAGACTCTACCTATACCTTCCCCATCACGAATTACCAAAGCACCCTGCTCGAGACCAGGATCGCCGGTAATAATGGATTGGTGAGCGAAGTGAGAAGAGAGGGTGACTTCAAATTCCTGTACAAGCTGAAAGTGGATGAGCAGGCGCTTGCCAAACGCAATGTGAATGCAAGGCCCACGGAATATGTACGCAAGCTGACCGCAGAGAAAAAAGCCAGCGAAGGCAAAGCGATCATCTACAGCAAGAAACCGGTGGCAGATACTACGAAAAAAGTAAAAGACTTTTTTCAGAACGAGTTTGCTGATGAAAAACCTGACAGTGCCAGTTATGCGATCCAGAATCAATTGCTGGCTGCACAGCCAAAGGCTTCTGTATTGAGCCGCTCCCGTTTGTTCGATTACCGTCTCAAGTTCAGTTCCGATTATGCGTTAGTAGGTTTTACCAATAATATACTCATCAACAGGTACCAGCCTTATGGCGGAGGTTCAGGACCAATCCGGCTGAACAATGGGAATGATTTCAATTTCACATTCCGGGTGGGTGCCAGCGACCTGATGGAGGATCAGAAATTTGTAGGGGGTATCCGTTTTGGTACCAACCTGAGCGATAAAGATGTGTTCTTCTCCTACCAGAACCTGCGCAGGCGTTTTGATTGGGGCCTCACTTATTACCGCAGTAACGTGAGCAATTTTTACAGCACCAGTTTCAATACCATGTTGTATACGAATCTGTACCAGTTTAACATCTCTTATCCTTTCAACGAGGTAAAGAGCTTCCGGGCAACGGTAGGTTTACGAAGCGATAGGGGCGTACTCCGTTCGTACAACAACAACTCAGGGTACCCGGATCCGAATGCACTGAAATTCAATGACACGGTTACCCGGTACATCGTATCGCGATTCGAGTATGTGCATGACAATACCATCAACCCGACACAGAATATCTGGAACGGACTCCGTTACAAGATCTATTTTGATGTGAACATGCCTACTTTCAAAACAGCGATGAATAATGGCAAATCCACGCTCAATCTCGGTTTTGATGCCAGGTATTACCATAAGATCTACCGGAACTTTATCTGGGCCGGCCGTGCCGCCGGTGATTTCTCCTGGGGCGGACAAAAGATCCTCTATTACCTGGGTGGGGTAGATGGCTGGATCAGTCCTAAGTTCAATAATAACCAGCCGGCAGCCGATCAGACCTATGCGTTCCAGTCGCTTACTTTGAATATGCGTGGTTATAACCAGAATATCGCCAACGGAAACAATGCGGTGGTGATCAACAGTGAATTCCGGTTCCCTGTGTTCTCAACCTTACTCAACCGGCCTATCAACAATGCGTTCCTGCGTAATTTCCAGCTGGTACAGTTCCTTGACTTGGGTACAGCCTGGAATGGTAAATACAACGGTATCAAACGTCCGGGCGAAGTGATCACTGCACCCAATACGCCCATTTTGGTGCGGATAGATGCAGGCGGCCTGGGACCGTTTGCCGGTGGTTATGGCTTTGGTATACGCAGTACGGCGCTGGGCTATTTTGTTAAACTGGATGCGGGCTGGCCCATGAAAGGATTGTTCCTGGGTAAACCGGTATGGTATTTTTCTTTAGGGTTCGATTTCTAACAGATCAAATAATAGTATAAAAAAAGAGCGCATGATTGCATACGCTCTTTTTTTATGCAGTAAGTATGCTAGAAGATCCTCGGTATAAAAATGATCGAGCCGATGGTGACAGAAAAGATGGCCGACCAAACAACGGCTGCCGCTGCCACATCCTTTACGATCCGGATGCGGGGATCGATATCCGGCTGAATTTTGTTGCAGAGTTCTTCCAGCGCATGGTTCAACATTTCCAGCGAGGGTACGATGGAACAGCATAAGAGCAATGCCATCCACTCTGTAGCGGATACCTGATAATACCATCCGGTGGCGATCACCAGCAGGATGATGCCGAAATGTATCCTGCCGTTCCTGTCGTTCCGGATAAAATGGAACAGCCCGCTGAAAGCGTGTTGAAAGGAACGGAGCAGGCGATTGTTTTTCATACGAACCTTTTTAATGAGCCATATCTGAACCATTGTGCGTTGTGTCGTCGCTTAAATGCGGTTCGCGTAACTGTACGGGTGCCACGTATTTCTTCCGCATCTGCATGTTCAGCAGTTCCACGATGAAGGAGAACGCCATGGCAAAGTATACATAGTTCTTCAGATGCAGGTCGTGTGTGCCCTGGCTGTCCCAGCCTTCCACCAGCAGCACAAATCCGATCATCACCAGGAATGACAATGCCAACATTTTCAGCGTAGGATGTTTGTGGATGAATGCAGAGATCCTGGGACTGAACAGGAACATCACGATCATGGCAATGACAACTGCCGCGATCATCACTTCCACGCGTTTGGCAGTACCACCGGCGGTGATGATGCTGTCGAAACTGAATACCATATCGATCAGCATGATCTGTGCCACTGCATTACCAAAACCGAGGGGTTTGGTCGAAATACCTGCAGCCACATCCGCCTCGCCTTCCAGTTTGTGGTGGATCTCTTTTACGGTCTTATAGATCAGGAACAGACCACCCGCCAGCATTACCAGGCTGGCCAGGTCAAATTCTTTTCCGAATGCATTGAATAAAGGTTTGCCTTTTTGCGCCAGTAACCAGCTTAAGCCGAATAATAAAATGGTGCGGGTGATCATACCGGTGACCATCCAGATGAACCTGGCTTTGGATTGAAGGGCCTTGTGCAACCGGTTCATGATGATGCTGACGAAGATCACATTATCGATACCCAGCACGATTTCCAGGATCACCAGTACGAGGAAACTGATCAGGTTTTCAGAAGTAAACAATGCTTCCATGAAGATTTTTGGGTTTAAGGGTTAGCAGCAAGATATTGACAAATATTTTTTACGATGCAGGGGCCTTCATAAATGAATCCGGTCCAGACCTGCACCAACGATGCGCCGGCATCCAGTTTCTCCTTGGCATCCGCGCCGGTAAAAATACCGCCGCTGGCAATGATGGGTATTTTATTTTGTGTTTGTTTCGACAGGTATTGCACCACTTCTGTAGCACGTTCCCGAACGGGTCTGCCACTCAGGCCACCGGCACCGATGTGTTGCAGTTTTGCATCGGGTGTGAGCAAGTGGCTGCGGCTGATCGTGGTATTGGTGGCTACCAGGCCACTCAGTTGCACTTCGAAGGAGAGAGAGACGATATCATCCAGCTGTTCCTTTGTCAGGTCCGGGGCAATTTTCAGCAACAGGGGCTTGGGGCTGTTCTTACCCTGGTTCTGGTCCTGCAGCTGCGAGAGGATCTTTTTCAGGGATTCCTTTTCCTGCAGTTCGCGTAAACCGGGCGTGTTGGGTGAGCTTACGTTCACAACAAAATAGTCCACCTCGTTAAACAGTCCGTCAAAACAGGTACTATAATCCTTCCAGGCATCTTCATTGGGGGTTACCTTGTTTTTACCAATATTACCACCGATGATGAGCTGCTGCTGTTGCGATTTCCTGTTATTCCATCGCACCAACCGCTCCCGGATGCTGTTGAGACCATCGTTGTTAAAACCCATACGGTTGATCAGGGCCTTGTCGGCCGGTAAACGGAACAAACGGGGTTTGTCGTTACCTGGCTGCGCTTTCGGGGTTACCGTACCTATTTCTATGAATCCGAACCCCAGTGTTTCCAGCTCACGCAGGTAAAGCGCATTTTTATCGAAACCGGCGCCCAGTCCTACCGGGTTAGCGAAGGGAAGCCCGAAGACCTCTTTCCGTAAAACTTCTCCCTTGAACGAGAAACCCTTGTGGATCAATGAGCGGATCGGGCCAATGCTGCATCCTGCTCTTAACAGGTTCATCGATAGATAATGGGCTTCCTCCGGTGGAAAACAGAATAGCATTTGCCGGATTAGAGGGTAGATCATGCTGCGAAGATACGGAAGGCGTTCGGGGATTGTTGGCCTGGAAATCAGTCCTGGCATACCGGGTAAGCCGGTTTTCATGGTCTGCCGATACCGATTCGGGACCGACGGGTAAAATTCCTCCAATTTGGTTGCATAAACAACCTTTTATCGGTTTTTTCCCTACATTTGATTCAGTAAAATCCTTTCTTATGCAGGAAGCATACATTGTAGCCGGTTACCGTACAGCGGTAGCAAAGAGTAAAAGAGGCGGTTTCCGCTTTTTTCGCCCGGATGACCTGGCGGTGGAAGTGATCAAAGGTCTGATGGCTTCCGTGCCGCAACTGGATGCCAAACGTGTGGATGATGTGATCGTAGGTAATGCCGTTCCGGAAGCGGAGCAGGGCTTGCAGTTCGGGCGTATCATTTCTGCGCGGGCACTGGGTATTGATGCAGCCGGCATCACCATCAACCGGTATTGCGCCAGCGGGCTCGAAAGTATCGCCATGGCTACGGCCAAGATACGTACGGGTATGGCTGAGTGTATCATTGCAGGTGGTACGGAAAGCATGAGCCTGGTACCTACTACTGGCTGGAAAACCGTTCCTTCCTATTCCATTGCCAAAGATGAGCCCGATTACTACCTGAGCATGGGCCTCACTGCAGAAGCGGTGGCCAAAGAATACCAGGTAAGCCGCGAAGACCAGGACCTGTTCGCCTACCAGTCGCACCAGAAGGCGATGAAGGCGATCGAGAACGGTTATTTCAAGAGCGGCATTTTACCCATCAACGTAGAAGAGACCTACGTGAATGAAAAGGGCAAAAAAGCCACCCGTTCCTATATCGTAGATACCGATGAAGGGGTAAGGGCCGATACTACTGTGGAGGCGCTGGCAAAATTGAAGCCGGCATTTGCCATGGGCGGTTCGGTCACAGCGGGTAACTCTTCACAAACCAGTGATGGTGCGGCTTTTGCGTTGGTCATGAGTGAGCGTATGGTGGTGGAACTGGGACTGAAACCGATCGGCCGCCTGGTGAACTGTGCTTCTGCCGGTGTACATCCGCGCATCATGGGAATCGGTCCTGTGGCTGCCATTCCCAAAGTATTGAAGCAGGCCAATATGAGCCTGGCCGATATTGACCTGATAGAACTGAATGAGGCTTTCGCTTCCCAATCGTTGGCAGTGATCCGTGAATTGGGCCTGAATCCTGATATCGTTAACATCAATGGCGGCGCCATTGCCTTGGGGCACCCCCTGGGTTGCACCGGCTGCAAACTCACCGTTCAGGTGTTGAATGATATGAAAAGGCTGAATAAAAAATATGGTATGGTATCGGCCTGCGTAGGTGGCGGACAGGGTATTGCAGGGATCATAGAAAACTTATAACCTGAAGTAATTCAATCGTATAGGAGAATAGCCCCCGCTGTACAGCGGGGGCTATGTTTTACAGGACATTTCCTGTTAGCATAAGATCGTCAGGATAAAGCATGATGAATGTCATTTATCCGGGCTGGTATTTGCTGTAACTTTAGGTCATAAATAACTGCCATGAAAAACATTTTGGTTCCCACCGATTTTTCTGCCACTGCGCAAAATGCAGCGAAGTATGCATTGCAACTGGCAGGACAGCTGGGCACTCCCAAAGTGATCCTCTACAATGCCTACCAGGCGCCGCTGATGATCGATCCTATGGTGCCCGCTGTTCAGTTGCTGGACGAAGAGCAGCTGCGTAAAAGCAGCCAGGAAGCCCTGGACAAATTCAAACTGCTGTTAACCCCGTTCTGCCCACCCAACTGCAAACTGGAGACGTTCTGCGAATATGCTTTGCTGAATAATGGGCTGGATACGGCCTGCGTGACCAACGATGCAGGACTGATCGTTATGGGTATCACCGGCGGAGGTATCCTGGAAGAAAAGCTGATCGGCAGCAATACCGTTTCAGTGGCGCAGCATTCCAACACACCTGTGATCATTGTTCCGAGGAACACTACGTTTTCTCCGATCAAGTCTGTGATGCTGCTGAGTGATTTTGATAAGGCCGATAAGACCATACCGGTAAAGCCTGTGAAAAGGATCATCGAAGAAACCAAGGCAAAACTATTGGTGTTCAATATGGAAGAACCACCACACGAAGATGCGTTTATGTATCCCTCTAAAATGATGGGTGAAAGCTATGCAGTGCACACACTGCTGCAGGACCTGAACCCGGAATATCATTTCTCGCCGAACAAAAACTATGTAGAAGCCGTGAACAATTTCGCACTGGAATTCCAGGTCGACCTGATCATTACGATCCCGAAAAAGCACAGTTTCTTTGAGAGCCTGTTCAGTACGAGTCATACCACACAATTGGCCTTTCATACCCATGTGCCGCTGATGGTGGTGCATGGATAATAGTTTACTTATTAAGCAATCTGGTCCTACGGAAAGCCTGAATACTTAGTTCAGGCTTTCTTATTTTCCCCTCTGCAGCAATCAGCCGTTTATCGTGGCTGTTAGTAAGACCCCGTTTCCTGATCTGTGTTTTATGCAATAATCGATCAACATTAAAAGAAGGGTAAGCGGCATTACAGGTGCAAAAAGAATACTTGCCATTAATCTGATTGGTACGGAAGCAGAAGTGATCGATAATATAAAAATCCCTTGGATCTCGTGACTGATCCTTCCGCAATAACCGTAAGTGAAGCGAATGTTCTCGATACGGAAGCCAGCCCGGACCAGTTTGTTCGTGAGCTCTTCTTCCTGGTAGATCCTTTTTCGGTCGTTGATCGTTTCGTAATGTTCGTAACGGTTAAGCAGATATTTGTAAAGCGAAAGGTGCAACCTGCCATTAACGGGTGAATACAATAGAAATTTTCCGTTCGGTTGTAGCATGCTGGCTATGTTCTGTAACGCTGCATCATCTTCGGCTATGTATTGTAAAACACCGACACAAGTGATGATGTCTGCTTTGTTTTGATCGGCCGAGGTCCCGATATCTGAAAGAATCAGGGATGTGTTGGCAGGAGCCACTTTTCTTAAGAATTCGATATTGGATGTATTGTTATCTATACCGATCGTTTTCCATGCCGGGAACGCTTTGCTGATAGGGATCAGGTACTGTCCTTCGCCACATCCAATATCGATCCAGGTGCCGGGGTTGGTGGCAGACCGCAGCATATGTTTGATCGCAGGAAACACATACCATTTGCGGAGCTGTAAAATAAAATTGAATTGGTAAATGGCATGGATCAATCCCGGGAATCGAAACAATACCGGCGGGTATTCAAACCTGGAAATTTTGGTAAGGGGAGGACCTGTAGGATTTTTATATTTCATGTATAGATATGACTTTGTACCAGCAAAGCAGCTACTCGAATATATTATTCATCATGAAACGCTGTTAAGAAAGGTATTTCCCCACGATCGGTACCCTTCTGCCCACACCAAATGCTTTGGGCGATACGCGGATGATGGGACAGAACTGGTTACGCTTGTATTCGTTGGTATTCACCATTTTCAGCGTCCGGTCTACCAGTGTCGCATCAAACCCCTGCGCCTTGATCTCTGCAGGTCCGAGGCGTTTTTCGATATATTGGTACAGGATCTGGTCCAACACCGAATAGTCAGGTAAACTATCGCTGTCCTTCTGGTTAGGCCTCAGTTCTGCACTGGGTGCTTTGGTGATGATGTTCTCCGGTATGATCTCTTTGTTGCGGTTGATGTACCGTGCCAGTGCATACACCTGTAGTTTGTAACAATCGCCCAGTACACCCAGTCCGCCGGCCATATCGCCATACAAAGTGCCGTAACCGGTGGCCAGTTCACTTTTGTTGGAAGTGTTGAGCAATATATAACCGAACTTATTGGAAATGCCCATCAGCAGGTTACCCCGGCTGCGGCTCTGGATATTTTCTTCTGCCAGTGAAAAAGGCAGGTCGCCAAAAACAGGTTTCAGCGTTTTCAGGAAAGCATCGTAAACATCATTGATGCGGATAATATCGTACGGGTTGCCGAGGTTTTTACTCAGTTGCACAGCATCATCCACTGAATGCTCCGTAGAGTAGGGCGAAGGCATCAGGATGGCACGTACATGCTCCTTTCCCAAAGCATCGCAGGCAATGGCCAGGGTTACGGCCGAATCGATCCCGCCGGAAGATCCAAGAATGGCTTTGGTGAAACCCATTTTGCCAAAATAATCCCGTATGCCCATGATCAGGGCATCGTATACCTGTTGGATGTTGAGTTCGGGTTCCAGTGTAGCAGGGTTCAGTTCCTTATCGGGTACACGGCTGGCGGGCTCAATAATGGGGGCATCGATACGGCCATCGTCCAGCAATACCACACTGTCCATGGCTTCCTCGAACATAGGGAAGGCTTTGCAGAGATTGGCGTCTTTGTCAAATATGAGTGAAGCACCATCGAATACCACTTCTGTCTGGCTGCCAATGGCGTTGCAGTAGAACATCGGTAACCTGTATTTGAGCACATTGGCCTTGATCACCGATTTGCGGTCCTCGTCGTGGGTATAATCGAATGGCGAAGCACTCAGGTTCAGCATGATATCAGGTTGCTGCTCCATCAGTTTGTCCATGGGGCAGATCCGGTACAGCGGATTGTCGCCTAGGTTCCAGATATCCTCACAGATCGTGATCGCCAGTTTTTTCCCTTTGAAAGGAACTACCTGCCAGTCGAATGCGGGTTCAAAATAGCGGTATTCATCGAACACATCATAGGTAGGTAACAGGGTTTTGTGGATCTCGGCCTTGATCTCTTTCTCGTACAGGAAAAACGCGGCGTTGAACAGGCTTTTTCCCCGCTGTTTTGTATTCCTGGCCGGACTGCCGATCAGCACACCGATCGTGTCGGCCTCCTGCCTGATCTGGTCAACAGCTGCATAACATTTATGAATGAAATCGTCGAACTCTACAAAATCCCTTGCCGGATAACCGCTTACACACATTTCGCTGAAAAGGATCAGGTCGCCGCCCTGTGCTTTCGCTTCCCTGATGGCGCTGATGATCTTCCGGGTGTTGCTTTCAAAATTGCCGATATGATAATTCTGCTGTGCTAAAAATACCTTCATGCCGTAAAGTTGCGTAACTTTTTGGGAGTTTTTCATTTTTCAGGCCATAACCTTATCCGTATGCTTGTCTTCTGTGGCAAAAGAAAATCTTTTGTTGACCGTGGGCCACTATTTTTGCCATTACAATACAGGATATGAAGTACAGGATCGGATGCATGATGGTCATGGCATTGCTGCTGGCATGCCAGTCAAAAAAAAGGATTCCCGATGTTTCGGGTATTGTGGTGAAACTGCAGACAGAACGGTTCGAGAAAGATTTTTTTTCGATCGATACCCTGCATATGGATACGGCTTTGCAACAGCTGCGAAAGCTGCACCCGGGCTTCACGGAGGATTTCCTGTTCAATATATTGGCAACTTCACCCGACAGTGCAACGAAAGATAGCCGTTTGTTCATCCGCAGTTACCACAACATGTACCTGGCGTCACAGCAAAAGCTGAAAGATTTTGCCGTGGTGGAAGCCGCCGTTAAAAAGGGATTACAGTTCGTGAAATATTATTTCCCCGGATATAAACTGCCGGAGAGATTGATCACGTTCATCGGCCCCATCAACAGCTACGGCAATATCATTACACCCAATGCGCTGGCTGTGGGTTTGCAGGTGTACCTGGGGAAAGACTATCCGCTGTACCTGAGCAGCCAGGGACAACAGATGTATCCAACTTTTATTTCGCGCAGGTTTGAACCGGAATATATTCCTGTGAACTGTATGAAGAACATCATCGACGATATGTATCCCGACCAGACCATGGGTAAACCACTGGTAGAACAGATGGTGGAAGCAGGTAAGCGGCAGTATGTGCTCGACAAGCTGTTACCTGAAACAGCGGATACATTGAAGACCGGATACACAAAACAACAACTGGACGGTTGTTATGCCAGTGAAAAGAATATCTGGAGTTTTTTTCTGCAGAACGATATGTTGTACAGTACAGATCCCAACCTTAGCAGGGATTATATGAACGATGGCCCTAATACGCAGGCGCTGGGTGAGGCTTCGCCCGGGAATATCGGGCAGTTCGTAGGAACGCAGATCGTGAACAAGTGGATGGAAAAACAAAAAGACCTGAGTCTGGAAGCCTTACTGCATACGCCCGCGAAAAAGATCTTCGATGAAGCGAAATACAAACCCCGTTGAATAATTTTTGTTGGCTTTATCTGCCATCCGGTTGCATATAATTTTTTTCCTGATATCCCTTTTTTTAAATATCCGGAAACCATTGCCGGTACTGGGTTTCAGCAAAATGAAAATGTTGATTTCTCGTCAATTTTTATTTTTTCTACAAAAATGTAGGTAAAAGATTACAGGGAAAAACTCTACTTTTATTTCTGTAACCCTTGCTATGCCATATAAACGTATGCATCTTCCCGAGCTTCAGCATGCGATCGCCACGGATGACGACCAGGTGGCGTATGCGGAGTTGTTTGCACGTTTTAGCCCGCCGTTACTGCGTTTCACCTTATCGATCGTTCACCGCAAAGAAGAAGCGGAAGAGATCGTTTCAGATGTGTTCATCCGGATCTGGGAGAAAAGGAAAACATTGGACCAGGTACAGAACCTGCGTATGTACCTCTACGTTTCTGCCAGGAATTACGCGGTGAACAAACTGCGGAGCAAGAATCACCGGCTTTCCCTGCAGGTAGAAGAGCTGTCGGTGGATCTCCCCTGTTTTTCCGATGATCCCCATGAGCAGGCCGTGATGGCCGAGATCCAGGAAAAACTGCATGGGGCTGTGAACGACCTCCCCGGTCGTTGTAAAATGATCTTCAAACTGGTAAAAGAAGACGGCCTGCAACAGAAAGAAGTGGCAGAACTGCTCCATCTTAGTCCAAAAACCGTTGAAAATCAACTCGCTATAGCTTTGCGCAAACTGGCAGAGACCATCCGCTCGGTTACCGGACGGAAATTCCTGAAAAATAATTGATCCTGTTTGGGGGATTTGGCGTGAAATCTTGTCCTTGTTCCAGAACAGATTGTTATGCCAGATAGGATATGGTATTTATTAAGCGTTAAATTATCCGGTGAAGCCACCCAGGCGGAGCTGGATGAGTTTCATACATTGCTGGACGAGCAGCCCGAATGGGAAGAAGCGGTTCAGCACATTACCCGTTATTGGCTCCAACCAAAAGTTCCCCCAACTTTATCTCCCACGTCCAGCTGGTTACAGCATGTAGAGCGGCTGAAAGCTTCCGGCGTTGAATGGAATGAACCGGGTTTCTCTGAAGTGGAGATCATTCCGGAATCAATTCCTGTGATCGGTACTCCCCGTACACGAAACAGGTGGTGGATGGCAGCAGCCGCTGTAATACTGATCAGTCTGGGTGTGGGATGGTTGGCTTTGTACCTGTCGGCCCCTGCTTCTGCAGATGCGGGATCGCTGGCGCGCAACAAACGCAATGAAGTGGTTACCCGGCCGGCTTCCCGTTCACAACTTACGCTGCCCGATGGCAGTAAGGTATGGTTGAATGCCAGCAGTAAACTTTCCTATGGTAACGGTTTTGGGGAAGATAACCGAAACGTGTGGCTGGAAGGGGAAGGTTTCTTTGAAGTATACAAAAACAAATCACTTCCCTTCATCATCCATACGTCGCGCATGAATATCCGCGTGACCGGTACCATATTCAACGTTCGTGCCTATCCGCAGGAAGCCACTTCAGAAACGGCGCTGATAGAAGGGGCGGTAGAAGTGGCGCTTCCCGGCGAAAAAGAATGGAAATACCACCTGCGCCCGCACCAGAAACTGGTGGTGGATGATAACGGCATCTCTGCCGACAACAGCACAGTGACGAAAGGAAAATCCTTTGTACCTGCCAAAACCATCCCGGCCTATACGGCAAGTCTGCAAAGCCTTGCCAAACCGCTGCCCGATAACCAGGTGGTGGAAACAGCATGGGTTTACAGCCTGCTTTCTTTTTCGGATGAATCGTTCCGGCAGGTGGCCAATAAGATGGAAAAATGGTATGGGGTCAGTATCCGTTTCATGCAATCGGATATGGAGGGCTGGCGCTTTACCGGAAGTTTTAAAAATGAATCACTGACCGAAGCGTTGACTGCGTTGAAGCTGTCGACGTCTTTCCGTTTTGTGATACAGGACAATACCGTATTTATTTCGAAACCAGATATCAAATAACCAGCTGCATATGAGAAAGAATCTGCGTGAAGATTCCGGATAAAACCAAGGGGGCGGCTCTCACACCTTACCCCCCTGTTAGATGGAAAAATCACAGATAGTAAAGCCGTAATCAGCGATCCCCGCTAAGGAATCCGCCATTACACCAACCCTTTAATTTTTCAAGATGAAAGTACAAAAAAGACTTTTGAAACCACGAAGAAATCCCGTTACACCAATAATTTTTAAAATTATGAAACTAACGATCGCTCTTCTTTTGTTTGTTAGCATGCACGTGTATGGTAACGGGTTTTCACAGACCAAGATCACCCTTACGCTGCAGTCGTCTAATCTGAAAGATGCGCTGAAGCAGATTGAGAAGAAGAGCCAGTTCAGGTTCCTGTACAACCAGGAAACCCTGAAAAAGGCAGGAAAAGTATCCCTACAATTGACCAACGCCAGCCTGGCAGAGACCATGATCAAATTGCTGGATGGCACCGGGATCAGTTACCAACTGCTTGGTAATGATCTGGTTGTATTGAATACACAAACAGCTTCCGGCAAACCTACCCCTCCACCGGTGAAGGTGACCGGTAGGATTGTGGGTGCCGATGGTGCCCCAGTTGCGGGAGCCAGCGTTGTGGTGAAAGGCAGCAAAAACGGAACCGCGGCAGATGCCGACGGCCGTTTCACACTGACCGTTGCCGATGATGCGGTACTGGTGGTTTCAGCCATCGGTTATGTTACACAGGAAGTGGCTGTAGGCGGAAGGTCTGAGCTCAACCTGACCTTACAGGCCGTTGCCAATAACCTGAACGAAGTGGTGGTGATCGGTTATGGTACTGCCAGCAAAAGAGACCTTACCGGTTCTATCGTAAAAGTAGATGGTAAGGAGATCGCCGATAAGCCCAACGTTAACCCGGTATCTTCCCTGCAAGGTAAAGTAGCCGGTCTGTCAGTGGTGGCTTCCGGTACCCCTGGTGCAGAACCGGATATCCGTATCCGTGGTACCGTGAGTATCGGTGCGGTAAAACCCCTGTATGTGGTGGATGGGATCTTCAACGATAATATCGATTATATCAACCCCAACGATATCGAGTCCATTGAAGTGTTGAAAGACCCTTCTTCACTCGCCATCTTCGGGGTGCGTGGTGCTTCGGGTGTGATCGCACTGACCACCAAAAAAGCGAAAGCAGGCCAGCTGGTGGTGAACTTCAACAGCAGCTTCGGTACCAAACAGCTGGTCGATAAGATCAAGATGGTAGACGCGGCAGGTTTTAAACTGCTGTTCGATGAGGAGCAGACCAATATCGGTGTTCCGGTAGCGCAGCGTTTTGATTACAGCAAATGGACAGGTAATACGGATTGGGTGAAAGCCATGACACGTACTGCCATCTTCAACAGCAACAATATCAGCCTTACCTCCAGCACCGAAAAGAATAAATTCTACATGGGTGTGGGTTATATCACCGACGAAGGTGTGGTGAAACACGAGAAACTGGATAAGCTCATCTTCAATGTGAACGATGAACTGCGCGTGAGCAAGAGCATCAGGTTCGGGTTTAACCTGAATGCTTTCCGCCAGAAACTTCCGTTCAGCCAGGCCGACGGACTGCTGTACGATGCACGCCGTGTATTGCCGATCACAGAACCCTTTAATGCAGCCAATGGCGTTTATACCCAGCTGGCCATCCAGGCCGCACAGATCGGTAACCCCCTGATGAACCTGGAGAACAAATGGGACAAAGAGATCCGCACCGAATTCCGTACAGTGGGTAGTGTGTATGCAGAAGTGAATTTCCTGCGCAACTTTACCCTGCGTTCAACTTTCTTTGCCGACATCTCTACCCTGGATGAAAGAAGGTACAACCCCATCATCAATGTATATAACCCTACTGTAGGTGCTTCAGGTTCTGTATTTGTTGAACCCAATAACAGGACCACATCTGTGAACCAGGGACAGGGCAACTGGAAGAAATTCCAGCAGGACCATATCCTTACTTTCAAGAAAAGTTTTGGCGACCATGGTCTTACCGCCATTGCCGGTTTCACCACTTATTTCAGCAGCTACAATGGCCTGTTCGGAAATGTTAGCCAGCGTGTGAACGGTGATGCGATCCCGAACGACAAACGTTTCTGGTATGTAGACAACGGATTTGGTGATCCAACCACCAAACGTTCTTCTTCTGCACAGTGGGAGCGGGCAACTGTATCCAGCCTGTTCCGCGTATTGTATAATTACAAGGGCAAATACCTGCTGAACGGTTCATTCCGTCGCGACGGTTCTTCACAGATCTCTCCGTTCAACCGTTTCAAGAACTTCTATTCAGTGGGTGCCGCATGGGAACTGACCAAAGAGAAGTTCATGGAAAAACAGAACGTATTCAACTTCTTCAAGCTGAAAGCATCATGGGGTATCCTGGGTGTACAGAATACCTATGGATATGATTATCCGTTCTACCCTGCGTTACAGTCAGGTAATACAGCGGTATTCGGAAGCAATATCGTTCCCGCCTATTCACTGTCATATGAACCACAGCGTGACCTGACATGGGAAACCGTGAATGCAAAAGAGATCGGATTCGAATTCTATGCGCTGAACAACCGTTTGCATGCAGAAGCGGCTTACTATGATAAGACCACCAAGGATATCATGACCATCGTTCCAACCGGATCAGGCCGTTACAGGCTGGATAACGTGGGCGATCTGCGCAACAAAGGTTTTGAATTCTCTGCCGGATGGAACCAGAAACTCACCAAAGACTGGTCATTCGCTGTGAACGCCAATATCACCACTTTCAACAACAAAGTGGTTGACCTGGGAGGTAACCGTTTACCAGCCAGTGAAGAACGTCCTAACCAGACAGAAGCCGGTTATCCTATCGGTTACTTCTATGGGTATGTAGTAGAAGGTCTGTACCAGTCATATGCCGACAAACTGGCTTCGCCCAAAGTGATCGGTTATGATTACGGTCCCGGAGATTTCAAATACAAAGACATCAATGGTGATGGTGTGATCGATACCAAGGACAGGACCATGATCGGTAATCCAACACCGGACTTCATGTATGGTATCTCATTACAGGCCAATTACAAAGGATTTGATTTCGGTATCGATTTCAACGGTGTATATGGTAACGAGATCTACCGCTACTGGGGTAGTTCAGAACTGCCATTCACCACTTTCAACTATCCTGCATTCAAACTGAACCGCTGGACAGGAGAAGGTACTTCCAACTGGGATCCGATCTTAGGAGCGAACCATACCATCAACCGTCTTCCTTCAACCTATGGTATCGAAGATGGAAGTTATTTCAGGATCCGCAACATCCAGCTGGGTTACAATTTCAAACCTGAACTGCTGAAGAAAGTGAGCATCAAGAGCATCCGGGTGTTCGCCAACGTGCAGAACCTGAAGACGTTCAAACGCAATTCCGGTTATACACCTGAATTTGGCGGAACGGCCACTTCATTCGGTATCGATAATGGTAATGGACCGGTTCCACTTGTATTCACCGGTGGTATCAATGTAACCTTCTAAAAATTTAAAAGAGCATACTATGAATAAGATGAAAAAAATAATGACCGGTGCCTTCTTCGCAGTAGTGTTGGCGATGATCATCCCCGGTTGTACAAAATATCTCGACAGGAAACCGCTTTCCGCAACACTGGACGACCTGAACCAGGGTGGTCTGGAAGGACAGATCTATGGTCTCTATGGCGCTATCCGTAATGGCGACGTAGCAGGTCAGGGTTTTGGAGGAATTCCCTGGCTGGCCATGAACAATTTCCGTTCGGATGATTCTGAGAAAGGAAGCAGTCCTTCCGATGGTGCCGACTGGGGTGTGATCTACGATCAGTTCCAGTACGTAAAGGACCACTGGTCTTCCAACACCTACTGGGACCAGCACTATGTGCTGATCGGCCAGGCGAACACAGCCCTGCAGCTGGCAGATTCACTGAAACTGACCGATGCCGCTTCGCTGGTGAATATTGCAGAAGCCAGGTTCTTCCGTGCTTTTGCCTACTTTGACCTGGTGCGTGCTTTTGGTGAGGTTCCCAAGATCGATTTCCGTGTATACAATCCTTCAGACAGTAAGAAACCCAAAGCAAAAGTGAGCGAGATCTATGCACTGATCGATGCTGACCTTGCTTATGCAGAAGCCAACCTGCCTGCTACCTGGGCCGCCAAATACATTGGCCGTTTGACCAATGGCGCTGCCAAGAGCCTGCATGCGAAAACCATGCTGTACAGGCAGAACTGGTCAGGTGCACTGACCTTGTGCCAGCAGGTGATCAATTCCGGTCTGTATTCTTTACAGTCTGATTACGCCAAGATCTTTACCGATGCCGGAGAGAACAGCTCCGAATCCATCTGGGAGATACAGGCACATGTGGGTGCAAACGGATCGGATAACTATTTCTCCTGGTATGCCATTGCACAGGGTGTGCGTGGTGCAGGCGAATGGGATCTGGGCTGGGGATGGAATACGCCTACCGAAGAACTGGTGAGCGCATTTGATGGCAATGACCCAAGAAAGAATGCCACCATCCTTTACTCAGGGCAGGCCGATGGCGTGTATGGAAAAGTGTTGCCGAGCTTCCCGGGTATACCACGCAAATACTGGAACAAGAAAGTATATCCGGATCCTGCCATGCAGGCAGCTACCGGTAACCGCCAAGGAGGATGGATCAACCAGCGTGAGATACGTTATGCAGATGTATTGCTGATGGCAGCAGAAGCGGCCAATGAAGTAGGTGGTGCTGCCAATGCAGCATTAGCCGCCAATTACCTGGAGCAGATCAGGGCCAGGGCCAGGAAAGGCGCGGCAGGCGTATTGCCTCCGATCGCTTTTGTTGACCAGGCACAGATGCGTACTGCTATCCAGAACGAAAGAAGATTTGAACTGGCAATGGAAGGTGAGAGGTTTTATGACCTGGTAAGATGGGGACTGGCACAGGCCGTATTGGGTGGCCAGGGCTACCAGAACAAACACAGGTACTATCCGATACCGCAACCTGCTATTGATTTTGCAGGAGGTGTGCTGGTACAGAATCCTGAATGGCCATAAACATCCGTTACAACTACTTTACATTCAAATCAGATAAAATGAAAAATAGATCATATTTATTGTTTGCCGTTCTGGCGATGCTGGCTGTGACCGCCTGTCAGAAAATGGACAAACCCGCATTGAGTAATTATCTCAAAGATGCCAACCCTCCGGGTGGCCCGCTGAAATTCTATGCTGCATACGATGGCAGTGATGTAGATAGTATCCGCGCCAATTTTGCAACGGATAATCCCTATTCATTCGTTGCAGGGGTATCCGGTAAAGCGGTGAAAGCGGTGGATGGCAAAGCGATCGTGTATCCTTCGGCCAACGATTTCAAGACCGTTACCAGTTTCTCTGTTTCCTTCTGGCTCAAGAATACGGCTCAGGTGGGCAGAACAGAGTTCCTGTTCTCACTGGTGGATCAGACCTACGGCTGGAGTAACAGCGCGCTGTTCCTGCTGATGGAGAACCAGACCGCCACCAAAGCCACCATGAAGCTGGGCCTGATGGACCAGTGGCTGGAAGGCGATTTCCAGAAACCAGTGTTTGATGGTAACTGGCACCATATCGTGTATTCCTATGATCAGGCCACTTCTAAAATGACCTATTATTTTGATGGAGCCCTGGTAACAGGAATGACGCCCACGCAGACCGATGTGAAGAACAATGGTGCTGCCCGTGGCGCGGTTGATTTCTCCAAAGCCGCCCAGTGGATCGTTGGCGGTTGGAACAAACATGCCAATGCAGCAGGTCCTACGGATGACTGGATCAAATCCTATTCCGGTACACTGGATCAGTTCAGATTATATGGAAAAGCGCTTAGCGCAGCAGAAGTTTCAGCCTTGTATAATAGCAAATTATAGCAGGCAGTTGGTTGTTTTGATTAAGGGGGTGTATCATCAGCAGATGTACACCCCTTTTTAACTCTATTGAATTTTTATTTATGCGTACCTACCCCTTGCTGTTCCTGGTTGCCTGTGCAACTGCTTTGTTGTTCTCCTGTAAGAGAGCAGAACAGCTTTTCGAGAGCGTGCCTGCTTCCAGGAGCAATATCGATTTCGTGAACACACCTTTCCAGAAAGACACTTTCAACATTCTCTATTACCTCTATTATTATAACGGGGGTGGGGTGGCCACGGGCGATATCAACAATGACGGGTATATCGATATCTATTTCACCGGAAACAACAAGGGCATCAATAAATTATACCTCAACAAAGGAAGAGCCTCTTCAGAAGGGGCAGGGTTTGAATTTGAAGACATCACCGAAAAAGCAGGTGTGGCCGGCGGTTCCGACTGGTGTACCGGCGCCACCATGGTTGATATCAATGCTGATGGTTTTCTGGATATCTATGTTTCTGCCGTGAATGGTATCAGGGGCTTGCAGGGCAGGAACGAACTGTTCATCAACAAAGGTGATGGTACTTTTAAAGAAGCTGCTGCGGAATACGGACTGGATAATGCCAGTTTTGCCACACAGGCCGCTTTCTTCGATTATGATCATGACGGCGACCTCGATTGTTATATTTTGAACCATTCGCAAAAACCGCATCAGAACATTGCCGATACCAGTGCGCGCCGGATATATAGTAAAGATGCGGGCGACCGTTTATTGCGGAATGATATAACCACCACCGGAAAGTTCACCGATGTGTCAGCGGCTGTCGGAATTTTCCAGAGCAGCCAGGGCTACGGACTGGGCATCAATACCAGCGATATCAACAATGATGGCTGGGAAGATATTTATATCGGCAACGATTTTCATGAGAACGATTACTACTATATCAACAATGGCAACGGCACTTTCACGGAAAGCGGCGCGGCCCATTTCAGGCATTACAGCCGCTTCAGCATGGGGAATGATGTGGCCGATTATGATAACGATGGCCAGCCCGATGTGATCACTGTTGACATGCTGCCTTATGATGAAAAAGTACTTAAGACCTATGGCAGTGATGAGAACCTGGATATCTATAAGGTAAAGATCGAGAGCAACGGTTACCAGCACCAGTTCTCGCATAACAGCCTGCAACATAATAACGGCAACGGTACCAGCTTCAGCGAAGTGGGTATCATGAACCAGGTATCGGCCACGGACTGGAGCTGGGCACCGCTGTTCGCTGATTTTGATAATGATGGGGTGAAAGACCTCTTCGTATCAAGCGGTATCGTAAAAAGACCGGTGGACCTGGATTATGTTCGTTTTGTATCGTCGCTCTATGCAAAGCATTCTGTAGACAACACCGACATCTACGACCAGGAAGCCATCGATAAAATGCCCGATGGGGCTTCGCATCCTTTTTTCTTTAAAGGCAGCCTGGCAAACGGATTCTCCGATGTGAGCAAAACCTGGGGAACCGCCGGCATGAAAGGTTATTATACCGGAGCGTCTTACGCAGACCTGGATAACGACGGTGATCTCGATGTTGTGATGAACTGTATCGGCAGTAAAGCCGTATTGCTGAAAAACAACAGTCCCAAACAGAACCAGCTTTCCATCTCATTCAAAGGAGAAGGTCAGAATACATTCGGGATCGGTTGTAAGGTATACCTGTTCCAGAAAACAGGTATGCAGTACCAGCAACTGATGCTGACACGGGGTTTTCAATCCTCCGTTTCCCCAGTACTGTCCTTTGGTTTGGGTACCACCAATATCATCGACAGTATGCTGGTGATCTGGCCCGATCAGCGCTACGAGATCATGCGTAATGTGGTGCCCGGCAATCATGTCCTGATGAAGCAGTCAACGGCATCCGGTCAGTTCGATTATGCGGCATTTTTCCCCGGGAAACCGTTGGCATTAAAGGATGTGACACAGGAAACGGGCTTGGGCTGGAAACACCAGGAGAATGATTTTATCGATTTCAACAAACAATACCTCATCCCTCACGAAATGTCTACACGCGGTCCCGCACTGGCCGTGGCCGATGTGAACAAAGATGGGCTTGATGATATCTATGTCAGTGGCGGCAAAGGCCAACCCGGCACCTTGCTGCTGCAAACAGCTACCGGGAAATTCCTGTCATCAGACACGGCATTGTTTGCCAGGTACCGGAATTCGGAAGGCGTAGCCGCTGTTTTCTTTGATGCCAATGGCGATAAACATCCCGACCTCTATGTGGTAAGCGGCGGCAATGAAACAGAGGATGGCAATCCCAATCTTGCAGACCATCTTTTCCTGAATGACGGCAAGGGGCATTTTACAGAAGCAGAAAAAGCACTGCCCGCATTACTGGTCAATAAAACCTGTGTGGCTGCAGCAGACATTGACCAGGATGGTGATAACGACCTGTTTGTGGGAGGTATGGCAGATGCCACCCATTATGGGATAGCACAACCTTCTTACCTGTTGCTGAATGACGGGAAAGGGGTGTTTACACAGGCACCCGCCTCGCAGATCGGCCTGGAAAAAGCAGGGATGATCCTCTCTGCTTCGTTCGCCGATATGAACCGGGACAGCTGGCCCGACCTGGTGATCGCAGGGGAGTGGACGCCGGTACAGGTGTTCATCAACCGGAAAGGGATCTTTAAAGAGGCCGCAATACCTGCATCCACAGGACTTTGGCAAACCCTGCAAACAGCCGATGTGAACGGGGATGGCTATGCGGATATCCTGGCAGGTAACTGGGGCTATAATTCCAAATTATATGCGGGTAAGAACGGGCCACTGAAATTGTTTGTAAAGGATTTTGACCGGAATGGCACCCTGGAGCAGATCATGACCTATTCAGTGAATGGGAAAGACTATACTTTCCTCGCCAAAGATGAATTGGAAAGACCACTGCCCATGTTGAAAAAAGCTTATCTCACTTACGGAGAAGTGGCAGGCAAAACGGTCAACTTCATGTTCGACGATCTGTTCAAAGAGTATATTGAACTGAAAGCGGAAACACTGGCGTCTACCTGTTTCCTGGGCGATGGCAAAGGAGGTTTTACGGCCATGGCCCTGCCGCGGGACCTGCAAGCGGCACCCCTGTTCAGCTTTACACCACTGGATGAACAACGACCCTCGCATGGCTTCCTGGCTGGCGGAAACCTGTATGGGGTAGTACCTTATGAAGGAAGATATGATGCCATGAATCCCACCGCTGTCTCTTTTGATATAGCCGCTAAGGAATTCAGGACCCGGTTTTCACTGCCGGCTATCAGCGGAGAACTCAGAAATGCGCGCTGGATCAGGACCGCGGGTGGTACACAAACACTGGTGATGGCAAGAAACAATCAACCGTTGCTATTTTTCCGGAGCAATCAACCCTGAGTATTACAGTTGAGCATAGAAGCAGCACTATGAACCTGGCCGGGATAACACCCGGTCAGTTCATTTTATTGGGTACGATCATCTCAAAAGAAGGGATATTGACGGAGAAGAGTTGTTTACTGTTCTCGTTCAGCATCTGGTAAGTGCCATGCATCTTACCCATTTCGGTACGGAGGTTGCAACCACTTACATATTGGTAATTTTCGCCGGGTTTCAACACCGGCTGTACCCCTACCACTCCTTCGCCCTCCACTTCACGGCGTTCCCCGTTACTGTCGAAAATGAACCATTGGCGCCGCAACAGTTGAATGGTGAAGGGATTGTGGTTCTCGATGGTGATCCGGTAGGCAAACATGTATTCATGATTCAGCGGGTTGCTGTAATCGGCCTGGTAAAAGGTCTCTACGGTTATTTCAACACCCTCTGAGATTTTGGATACCATGTTGTAAGATCGGATTGCTTTCAGTAAAAATAAGGAATTGGGGTAATGTTTGCTGCCTAAAATTACAGCAGCGGTAAGGCTTTCAGTTCCCGGTTCCCGAAGCCTGCGCCCGGCAGGAAATTCTCCCTTGATTTAACACTCCCGTGTCCGGTTTTGGCCGTAATTTTGCACCACGAAAAAACCAATTATGACCAAGATTGCCGTAGCAAATGGGGATGGGATCGGTCCAGAGATCATGGACGCCGTCCTTTCTATCTTTAAAGCAGCCAAAGTACCCCTGGAATATGAGTTCGTGGATATGGGAAAATGGGTGTTCGACAAAGGGTACAGTAATGGAATGACCCCGGAGGCGCAACAGGCCATCGAATCATTGGGTATCCTGTTCAAGGGCCCGATGGAAACCCCGAAAGGCAAAGGCGTAAAAAGTGTGAATGTTACGGCAAGAAAGACCTGGAACACCTACGCCAATAAAAGGACGTTCCAGACCCTGCACGGGGTGGATACCGTTTTCAGTAAAGCCGGTATCCCGATCGATATCACGATCGTTCGGGAGAACATTGAAGATACATATGGTGGTGTGGAGCACCTGCTTACCCACGATGTGGCCCTGAGCCGCCGTTTCATTACCCGGCCGGGCAGTATGCAGGTGATCAGGTATGCATTCGAGATGGCCAAGAAAAAAGGCGCCCGCCGGATCACCTGTGGTCATAAGGCCAATATCATGAAACTGACCGACGGCCTGTTCCTGGAGGTATTCTATGAAGTGGCCAAAGACTATCCCGAACTGAAAGCCGACGATGTGATCGTGGATGACCTCTGTATGAAACTGGTAAGCCGCCCCGATCTGTTCGATGTGGTGGTGCTGACCAACCTGCAGGGTGATATCGTAAGTGATCTTTGTGCCGGACTGGTGGGCGGACTGGGTTTTGCCCCTTCTGCCAATATCGGCGACCATATCTCAATTTTTGAGGCCGTACACGGCACTGCGCCGGATATTGCCGGTAAGAATATCGCCAATCCGACGGCGCTCCTGCTCAGCGGTTTTGGCATGCTGCACCACCTGGGACTGATGGAAGCGGCCATCATGATGGAAAATGCGTTGCTGTATACACTGGAAAGTGGCGTACATACGGGTGATTTTGGCGATCGTTCCACCAAATCACTGAGTACTACTGAGTTCGCTGCGGCCATCATTGCCAATTTTGGAAAACTGCCGGCGCATAATCCCAAAGCATCCATTGCTAACCAGCCCCCTACGCCTACCCATTTCAAGCTGGAAAAGAATCCCATGCTGGAAAGTGAGGAACTGCGTGAGGAAGTGATCGTTGGGGTGGATATGTTCATCGAAAGCAATCTCCAGCCAAGTGCCATTGCCGAAAAATGTTTGGCACATACTTCAGACCTGTTCAAACTGGTGACCATCAGTAACCGGGGTACCCAGGTATGGCCCAAAGGATCCTCTTATACCAACCTCGTGAACCAATATACCTGCCGTTTTGAGAGCCTGGGCGAAGTGGCGTTGACACAGGTGGATATATTGGAGCTGTACAAGCGGCTGCTGCAGGATTTCAAGGTCTGCTCAACTGAACTGCTGAATATGTGGGGAGATAAAAAGGCTTACAGCCTGGCACAGGGTCAATAACCACAGAATTATCACGTTTTTTTCCGGATAACCGGGGTAGAACGCGCTTCTGCCCCGGTTATCCTTTTTTTAGCCGGTTTAGCGTAGTTCTCTTTTTTACCGTAATTTCACGGCTCATTTTAAAAGAGCAATCGAACTATGGCTGAAGCGATCTTAATGCCCCGCCTGAGCGACACCATGACCGAAGGTGTTATTGCCGCCTGGCATAAAAATATCGGGGATACCGTGAAGAAAGGTGACCTGCTGGCAGAAGTAGAAACGGACAAAGCCACGATGGAGCTGGAAAGCTACCAGGATGGCGTTTTATTACATATAGGAACCCCTACCGGCGGTAAATTACAGGTGAACGACCTGTTGGCCATTTTTGGTAAACCCGGAGAAGATATTTCAGCCCTGCTGGCAAAACATGCCGGTGGTGCCAAAGCTGCTGAAGCAGCTCCACAAGCCGCCCCTGCCGCACCAGCCGCTGCTCCTGCAGCCGCGTCAGCAGCATTGGATGTGTCTGCTATGGAAGAAGTGGTACTGATGCCCCGTTTGAGTGATACCATGACCGAAGGGGTCATTGCAGGCTGGCACAAGAATGTGGGCGATACCGTAAAAAAAGGAGAAGTACTGGCTGATATCGAAACCGATAAAGCCACTATGGAACTGGAAAGTTATAAAGATGGTGTGCTGTTGTACCAGGGCGCACAACCCGGTGAAAAGATACAGGTGAACGACCTGCTCTGTATCATCGGTAAACAAGGCCTGGATGTAAATGGCATTGTGGCCGCGGTGAAAGCCGGCGGCAGCCAAACAACGGAAGCTGCACCGGCACCGGCTGCAACTGCTTCTGCACCAGCAGCTTCTCCGGCCCCCGCACCGGCTGCAGCACCTGCTGCCGTAGTGAACGAAGGAAGGATCTTTGCTTCGCCTCTGGCTAAGAAGATCGCCAACGAAAAAGGGATCGACCTGCGTTACGTAAAAGGAAGCGGCGATAATGGAAGGATCACCAAAACAGACGTGAACGCCTATACCCCTGCAGCCAGCGCGGCCCCTTCGGCCCCAGGCAGTTCAGCTGTAGCGGCAGCACCAGCGGGTGTGGTAAGTTTTGATGAAGTGCCCGTATCGCAGATGCGCAAGACCATTGCCCGCCGTTTGAGCGAGAGCCTGTTCACCGCACCGCATTTCTACCTCACCATGACCATTGATATGGACGCAGCCGTAGCCGCCCGCGCCAGGATCAATGAAGTGGCCCCTGTTAAGATCAGCTTTAACGATATGGTGTTGAAAGCAACGGCACTTGCCCTGAAACAACACCCGAAAGTGAACAGCAGCTGGCTGGGCGATAAGATCCGTTACAACCACCACATCAATATTGGTGTTGCGGTAGCGGTAGAAGATGGCCTGCTGGTTCCGGTGGTTCGTTTTGCGGATACCAAATCGCTGAGCCAGATCGGAGCAGAAGTAAAGGAATACGCACAGAAAGCAAAAGATAAAAAATTACAACCCGCCGATTGGGAGGGAAGCACATTCACGATCTCTAACCTGGGTATGTTCGGTATCGATCAGTTCACGGCCATCATCAATCCGCCGGATTCCTGCATCCTGGCAGTAGGTGGTATCTCACAGGTGCCAGTGGTGAAGAACGGACAGGTGGTTCCGGGTAATATCATGAAAGTGACCATGAGCTGTGATCACCGCTCGGTAGATGGCGCAACCGGCGCCGCTTTCCTGAAAACGCTGAAAAGCCTGCTGGAAGAGCCGTTGAGGATGTTGGTGTAGTTTTAATGAGTGAATGAGTGGATGAGTGAATGGAAATAATAGGTTGTATATAAGAGAAAGGCCTTCCTGATCGGGAAGGCCTTTCTCTTATATACAACATTCGCTATTGCCCATTGACCCGTTAATAGTGAGTCGTGAGTGGGGAGTGATTCACAATTCACCATTGCCCATTCACTTCCTACTCACCACTCACTACTCACCATTTCCATCAATCAAGATCACAGCCGATGGGTGCTCCGGGGGCGATCTCTTTGGGTTGTGGTAATGTGATCTCTTTTGGATGAGTGATCCGTTCTATGGCATAACTGTAATGCGCTTTCAGCCCGGGAGTATTTTTCATCTGGGCGGCATATTGTTTCAAAGACTGCAACCTGTCGAAACAGATGGCTTTCACAGTATAGTTGGCAAGGATACTCTGGCTCAGGCCAAGCAACCAGGTAAGTACCATCTGCTGCGTTTGCAATTGTATCTCCCCCTTCAATCCTTTTTGTAAAGGCATTTTCCAGGTTTTGGCGATGATGGCATCCAGCACATCGTCCCAGCCGATGGTGCCTGCCTGCGCTTTGAACTGGGCAAGGCGGTTGGCCCTTTCCGGATGGAATAGAAACGAGAGTTCGAAATCTGCCAGGGCTTCTGCAGCGGCAACAGGGTCAAAACTCATACCGGTCCTTTTGGCAAACAATTCACCTACACCATAGTACAATGGCGGACGGGGTGGTATCAGCTGCATGATCCTATCGGGCATGGTCAACTGTTCGGGTGATAAGCAATCCAATGCAGCCTGTAAGGCTTTCTGCTGCTGTGCATTGGGCAATACCTGTGGAGTGGGTTGTTTGTCGCCACGTACACTGTAGCTGTAATTCATGCCACCAATGAGTTTGATGGTTGCCTCCAATTGGTAACGATGGTAATTATAGACAGGAACCAGTACATCTTCCAGTTTCGACAGGGGTGTGTTCATCCGGATGGCCTGTTCTGAAAACTGGTCCAGCGCTTTCTGCCGGACCTGTAACACATTTTTCAACTCATCTGTTGCATCGGAGCCATTGTCCCATAAATGCGCTTTCGGATGAAAACCGCCAGCGGCGCGTGCATCCGCATCGGCAATGAAGAGCAACCCATTTTGGGTGTTCTCTTCCAGTAATGCGTTCAGGGCTTTGTTCTCATCGGTACCGGGTGCAAAATGGGCATAACCGTAGGTGATGGCGCGTTTGTCCCATTCGCCGATCTCGTTGGTATATACCTGGCTGAAATCGATCTGTCCTTTGCTGTTCAATACCACATTCGGATGCGGGTAATCCATCACCGAAGCACGGTTGTTGAAGCTGGAGGCATAGTTGTGCTGCAGGCCCAGCGTATGACCCACTTCGTGGGCGGCCAGTTGGCGCAAACGTTGTAAGGCCGCATTCTTCATGGTCTCGGGTACGGGCTTGCCGTTCTCGTAAGGAGATAGCAGGCCTGTGAAAATGAGGTAATCCTGCCGTACACGTAATGAACCCAATGTCACCTGTCCTTTAATGATCTCGCCGGTGCGTGGGTCCGTTACGGTGGCTCCATAACTCCAGCCGCGTGTGGAACGATGTACCCAATTGATCATGTTGTACCGGATATCCATGGGGTCGGCCGTATCGGGCAATATTTTTACGATGAATGCATTTTTAAAACCGGCGGCTTCGTAAGCCTGGTTCCACCAGCGTGCACCATCCAGCAAGGCCGACCGGATGGGTTCGGGAGTACCATTATCAAGGTAATACACGATCGGTTTTACGGGTTCGCTCACGGCGGCGGATGGGTCTTTTTTCTCCAGCCTGTGCCTGGCAATGAACATTTGTTCAATGGGCTCTGTGAACGGACTGCTGTAATCGAAATAAGAGATCCCGAAATAACCGCTGCGGATATCATAACGGCGTGGCTGGTAATGGTTATCAGGCAGCTGTACGAACGAATGGTGCATCCGTACCGTAATGGCTTCGGCTGAAGGGGTAACGCTGGTGACATTACGCCCTGCATCGCTGCCGCCGGTAAAGGTGATACTTGCTTCAAACTCGCTGTTCAACGGGAAATTTCTTGTATTAGGCAGGTAGATGGCAGAACGGGGTTCACTGAATGTATAGGTTCCCTGGCGCATGGTGCGGATGCGGTCGGCAACATTTTGTGCATCACGTACCAAAAAAGAAGTGGCATCCACCAATAATTTGTCAGCCTCTTCCTCCTCAACAGTGAAGGCGGCAATGGTGGACTGGGCAAAGGATTCTTTCACCGCTTTCTGTTCATTGATATCCTGCGAAGTGGCCCGGTAGCTGTAGTTAGGCTGAACCAGGAAAAGTTTTTTGCCCACTTTGTGAAAAGCCACTACCCGGGAACCACCGATCAGCCCGCGGTCGAGACCGATATCGTTGGAACCCAGTCCGGCAGGAAGTGAATTCACATACAGGAATTCTTTATCCAGTTTATCGACCAGCAACCATAGTTTACCGCTGGAAGCATCCCACCAGAAAGTGAAATACCCGTCGTAACGTTTCATGTTCTTGGTCTTCTCGGAGATCTTGGAAGGGCTCTGTGCCATACCTGTCAGGAAGCACATACATACCAGGGCAAAGAGGAAACTGCGCATCGTAAATAGTTTTGGTAAAAAAAGGGATCCTGTAATCAGCTTTGAAGATAAGAAGGGGAAGGGAACCGGCATAAAAAACTCCCGTCAGTTACGGACGGGAGTGAATGCTTTCGTGAGATCCGTTTGTTTATCCAAACAGTGTGCCTTCTGAAGAAGGTGTTTCAGGAGCCGGTGTTTCCACTACGGGAGCTGGCGCTGGGGCCACTGGTGCCACTGGTGCTGCAATGGGTGCAGGTGCTGGCTTCTTGGCTGCTGGCTTTTTCTTGGGCGCTGCTTTTTTGGCAACAGGTTTAGCGGCTTTTTTCACTGCTTTTTTAGGGGCAGCTTTTTTTACTGCTTTTTTGGGAGCAGCTTTTTTAGCGGGTTTCTTGGCCGCAGCTTTCTTCACTGCTTTTTTTACGGCAGCTTTCTTTTTAGCAGGCGCTTTCTTTGCCACTTTCTTAGCGGCCTTTTTTACCGTTTTTTTAGCAGCGACTTTTTTCTTAGCGGGTGCTTTCTTTTTAGCAGGTGCTTTTTTTGCAACCTTCTTAGCGGCTTTTTTCACTGCCTTTTTAGGGGCAGCTTTTTTGGCGGGTTTTTTAGCGGCCTTTTTTTTACTTGCTTTTGCCATGATGGTATGGATTTGTGTTTTGGTAATGATGATAGAGGGAAGTTAAAAAAATATTTCTGTAAATCGCAGCATTTCCCAGAAGTTAAATTTTGATCCGTTTAGCGGAAGCCCTGTCTTTGCAGCCATTGCACTACCTGCATAGGCCATTGGTTCAGCAGCGGATCGGTGGGAGCCATACCAAAACCATGGCCACCGTGGTCGTAGATGAGCATGCTGGCTTTTACATTGTTTTTTTTCAGGGCTTCGTAAAACACGATGCTGTTCATCGGGGGTACGCCCTTGTCGTCATCGGCATGCACCAGGAACACGGGAGGGGTGGCGGTGTTCACCCTGTTTTCGGTGGAGAGCGCCTGTACCAGTGCCTCATCGGGTTTGGGTCCCAGCAGGTTATTGCGGCTGCCGCGATGGCCGAAGCTGGTATCCATGGTGATCACCGGGTAGATGAGTATGGCAAATGAGGGCCTGGTATCTATCCGGAATAAGGGGTCTTTGGCCGAAGGGTCTCCTTTCTGGTGAATGGTGGCCGCGGTAGAAGCCAGGTGTCCTCCGGCAGAAAAACCCATTACCCCCGTTTTATCCGGATCGATGCCCCATGCTGCAGCCCTTGACCGGATGATGCGGATGGCCGTTGTAACATCGTTGTACTGGGCCGGGTAACGGTGCCCTTCCTGTTTTGGATTGTTCAGGCGGTACCGTAACACAAAAGCGTCCATACCGTTCTCATTGAACAGACGGGCAGGCAATACGCCTTCTTTTTCCCAGGCCAGGTGCTGGTAGGCACCACCCGGACAGATGAGTACAGCGGTCTTGCCGGCAGACGGATTTTTAGAAGGGTAGTAGTCGATATAAGGAGCTGTTGTATCAAACCCCCTGATCACGATACCTTCTTCTGAAGGGTAGAGATAAATGCGTTGCTGCGAATTGGCAGATAGTTGGGCACACATAAGCAATAGTGCAATAATGGATCGGTACATGGATGTCTTATTTGGTTTCCAGAAAAGCTACTTTTCCGTCCATGGTGGAAACGATGAGCTGTTTACCACTGATGGCGTTCACAGTATTTACCATGGAATTGTCGATACGGTTTGTCCAGAGATGTTGACGGGTCTTCGGATCAATGGCATACACTTTCCCGTTCTTGGTGCCGAAGAATACCACGCCCTCTTTCTCTACCAGCATAGAAGGTACATGTTCATAGCCAAAACCACAATCTATTTTCCAGTTCACCTGTTGCTTTTCACGCCCGGTGCGGAATGCCACTACCAGGTCGTTCATGGTTTTGCCGTAGATGTATTGTCCGTCGGCAGAGATTCCGATCGATTCACGCACGGTTGCTTCGTTGCTGCGCCATAGGGTGGCTCCGGTAAAGAAGTCGATGGCGGTCAGGTAACGGTCGGGCGCTGCTACGTATACCACGTCATCATGGATCACCGGTATACAGGCTGCCGGTGAGAAATTACGGATGGCTGAGCCATTGTTCCATTGCCAGGCCAGGCTGCCGGTAGCAGCATCCAGTGCATAGAGATTGCGGTCCCAGGCCCCAAAGATCAGTTTGCCCTTGTGCAATACGGGGGTACTTACCACAGGACCGTCCAATCCCGCAAACTGCCATAGCTGTTCACCCGTGGCCAGGTCCAATGCCCTGAAATGATGATCGCTGCCACCGATATAAACGGTGTTCCCGCTGATCAGCGGGCTGCCCAGTACTGCTGCGCCGGTTGGGTATTTCCAGAGCAGTGCTCCTTTATCAACAGAGAAACAGTATACGGCTCCATCGCCTGATCCCAATACCACGCGGTTACCGCTCACTGCCGGAGAGGAATAGATGGCACCGCCGGTCTGGTACGACCATTGTTTCTTTCCTGTTTTACTATCCAGTGCATCCACCCTTCCGAGACTGTTGCCGAACACCACCCGTTTGCCCGCAAGGGCCGGGGTAGAGATCACATTGGCATCGGACGCATAGGTCCAGCGGGCTTTTACCTGGGGGAAACTGTCGTTGACAGCATAGGAGGGCCGGTAGTAGGTCTTGGATGCATCCCAAATACGTTCACCCAGCGGTACAGCGGCCCAGGAGTTTTTGGTGAGCACGCCCGGTGTTCTTTCGGTAAAGATCATGGAATCGGTCCGTACATCCACCAGGTTATAGCCGCCATAAGCCGCTTTGGCCCTGAGGTTGGAGCGACCCATTACGGCAGGGATACCTTCGAAATTGAGTTTGCGGTTGCTGTGGCCATGTCCGCAGAGCGCAGCTAAAGTGTTGTGTTGCTTTAAACGGTCGATGGCTTCGTACCAGTTGTCGAGGTCCTTATCCAATGGGTAATGGTTGAGGAAGATGACCGGTTTCTTGGGATCGATCTTTTTCAGTTCCTGGTCCATCCAGTTCACGGCATCGCGTGGGATATGCCCATCGCTCATCCGTACATAGGGACCCGAAGCACAGCCCAGAAAAGTGATGCCGTTGTGATCGAAGATGAATTTGTCGTACCCGAATACCTGTCCGAATGTGACGCCGCCGCTTTCGCTCCAGCCGCTGTCGTGGTTGCCCGGAATGATATAGTAGGGAACCTTTAATCCGTCTAGGATCTCTTTGGCCAGTCTGATCTCGGCATTGGTGCCCAGTTCGGTGATATCACCTGTGATCACTACGAAAGCGATATCGGTCATCTGGTTGATATCGGCCACGGTACGGCGCAGGTCTTCTTCTGCCCCGCCATTGGGCGAACCGATATGGGTATCAGAAATGAAGGCAAAACGGAAGGGTTTCCATTGTGAAAAAGAAAGGGAGACCACGAACAGGAAACAGCATAAAAGGAGGGATCTTTTCATGCAAGAAAGATAAGCAGTATTGATGAATGAACTATTCCGGAATGCGTTATATCTCCGTGATTTTGTTTCGTAACTTTCCTGTATGAAAAAGACAGTGGTGCTCGGGGCATCTGAGAACCCCGAAAGATATAGTTACCTCGCCGTTGAAAAACTGAAACGTTACGGGCACCCGGTGGTGGCCATCGGCCGGCAGGAAGGAAAGATCGGCGATACACCGATCATTACAGCACACCCTGCAGAGAAAGAAGTAGATACAGTGACCCTGTACCTGAACCCGCAGTTGCAGAAGCAGTATTACGATTATATCCTGTCGCTGCATCCCAAACGGATCGTCTTTAATCCCGGTACGGAAAATACGGAACTTTCCAGCCTCGCCAGGGCCAATGGCATTGAGCCGCTGGAAGCCTGCACGCTGGTATTACTGGGTACCGGACAGTATTGATGACCGTAGCTGTTATGGGGTTCATTCAATCTAATGGAACTGCTTACGGGTGATGTTCTGTTCCTTATCGTAAACATTCTCCGGTAACGACTATAGCTGGGTTTCGTTTCTCATTTATCTGTAACTTCCGCTACACTGCTTGTAAACAGTGGCCGCATATGAGAAAATATTTCCTGCTCCTGAACAGCCTGTTGCTACTGGCTGCTACACCTGCTTCTTTTGCACAGAACAAAAAACCTTCGGTCCCGCAGCTTCCCATGAAGCTCTGGTACAACAAGGCATCCACAGCTTTTGAAGAGGCGTTGGTGTTGGGCAATGGACAAATGGGCGCCACAGTGTATGGTGGTGCGGCAACAGACCTGATACATTTGAATGATATCACCCTTTGGTCCGGTGAACCGGTAGACCCTTACCAGAACAAAGATGCCTATCAACATTTACCTGCGGTGCGTGAGGCGTTGCAGCGGAATGATTATGCGGCGGCCGATACACTGATCAAAAAACTCCAGGGAAAATTTTCGGAATCCTATGCACCGTTGGGTAACCTCTATCTTGATTTTCCTGTATCCGATGTGACGCGTTATTATCGCGATCTTGACCTTGACAAAGCCGTGGCTTCCGTACAGTATGAAGTGGCGGGCAACCGCATCAAACGTGAATACTTTGTATCGCATCCCGATAAAGTGATGGTGATCCGGGTAAGCGGTACAAAGGCAAAAGCGTTGTCATTCAGGATCCGTTTTGATTCTCAACTGAAGTACAAGGCGGTAGCGGGAAAACCGTACCTGTTTTTCCGTGGAAGTGCCCCTGTGCGGGCAGAGCCCAATTATGTGCGTAAGAAAGGGAACCCGATCTTATACATGGAGGACAGGGGTACCCGTTTTTCTGCTACCGTGCTGGTAAAGACCGCTGATGGACAAATAACCCGTACCGATTCCACTGTATCTGTTGACGCCGCAACAGAAGCAACCATCTATGTTTCCCTGGCTACCAGTTTCAATGGCTTTGATAAGAACCCGGTCACGCAAGGTTTGCCCGATGCAGAGATAGCAGCCCGGCAGTTACTGGCGGCCAGCCGTAATACCTACCAGCAGTTACTGCAGCGACACCTGGCAGATTACCAGCGTTTTTTTAACAGGGTATCCCTGAAACTTGCGGATACGGATCCGGTAAACCTTCCTACGGATGAACGCTTGCGACGTTACAGTAAAGGCGCTGCGGACCCTTACCTGGAAACCCTGTATTTCCAGTTTGGCCGTTACCTGCTCATCAGCAGCTCGCGCACCAAAGGGGTTCCGGCCAACCTGCAGGGATTGTGGAACCCGCATATACAACCACCCTGGAGCAGTAACTACACCATGAACATCAATGCGGAAGAAAATTACTGGCTGGCCGAGAATACCAACCTCTCGGAAATGCACCAGCCCTTTCTCAGTTTCGTAGAGAACCTGGAGAAAACAGGCCGCATCACTGCCCGGACCTTTTACAATGCACCGGGCTGGACCTGTCACCATAACTCGGATATCTGGGCCATGACCAATCCCGTGGGTGATTTTGGTAACGGCAGTCCCGAATGGGCCAACTGGAACATGGGCGGTGTATGGGCAGCCACGCATTTGTGGGAGCATTATGCCTTTACGCAGGACAAAAAATTTCTTGAAGAGAAAGCCTATCCCTTGATGAAAGGCGCCGCCGAATTCTCTCTTGCCATGCTGGTAGACGATGGCAAAGGAAATTACATCACATCGCCTTCCACATCGCCCGAGAACCATTACAAAACACCGGATGGGTTCCAGGGAGCCACTTTGTACGGTGGTACAGCAGACCTGGGTATGATCCGGGAATTGTTCATCGATCTGATCGCTGCGCAAAACATACTGAAAACAGACCCTGCTTTTCAGCAACGGCTGCAACAGGCGCTGGCAAAACTGTATCCGTACCAGGTAGGCAAACATGGGAACCTGCAGGAGTGGTACCACGATTGGGAAGATGCGGATCCCAAACACCGTCACCAGAGTCATTTGTTTGGATTATATCCCGGCACGCATATTACCACAGATCAGACACCCGCATTCGCAAACGCAGCCAAACGTACACTCGAGATCAAGGGTGATGAGACCACCGGTTGGTCAAAGGGCTGGCGCATCAATTTATGGGCAAGACTGAAAGATGGTGACCATGCTTACAAGATGTACCGCGAACTGCTGAAATATGTGGAACCTGATAATGTGAAAGTGAATTATCGACGTGGGGGCGGTACTTATCCGAATCTCTTTGATGCACATCCTCCTTTCCAGATCGATGGTAATTTTGGTGGGGCCGCTGCAGTGGCAGAAATGCTGCTGCAGTCAACACCCGATAGGATCGAAATATTACCCGCTTTGCCTGCTGCCTGGTCAACAGGTGAAGTACGTGGTCTAAAAGCACGAGGTGGTTGGGAAGTGGGGATGCGATGGGCAGATGGGAAACTGACCTACCTGGAAGTAAAGGGGAGACCCGGCACAACGGTCACCTGGTCATACCAGGGACAGGAAAGAAAAGGCAAACTGGATAGAACGGGGGTATGGGTTACCAGGTAAACGACCGGAGGTCTGCCGCTGAGAGAAGGGGATGCCCGTTTATGGAAATCGCTTGAATAAGGGAGAAGGGAACGGTTAGTTTTGCAGCTTCATTCATAGATCCTCTGTTCAAACCCATGAAAAAGACCTTCTTCCTGTTATTCCTGCTGGCTGTTGTGGTGTCACACGCCCAATCGCTGGTACTGGCTACCTATCAATATGCCACCAATGACCGGCTGGCCAATATACAGCCACTTGCCACACATGTAAGTAAAGAACTGGGTGTAACGGTACAGGTAAAAAGTTATCCAACCGTACATGCGTTCATTGAAGGGATCCGGAAGAATGAAGTGGATATTGCCCTGATCAACACTTTCGGTTACCTGTTACTGGAATCGGCTCCCTATGATATGAGACCCAGTGTGGTGCTGAAGGTGAAGGAAGGTGCGCAGGATAATTATACAACTTCTGTTGTGGCGCCGGTCGGTTTTCCGGTGGATACACTCAGTAAAATAGCATCGGTAGCACATACCACCCAACTCATGCTGGTGGCAGTGGGTTCTACTTCGGGTAACCTGGTGCCCCGGTTGGGGCTGAGCGCTGCTGGCATAAAGGACCCGGAGAAGGATTTCGCTTCAGTGGGATATGGTGGCAACCACAGGTCCACTATGGACTCTGTGCTGGCACCCGGCCATGACAATAGGATCGCCGCCATGGGCAGTACCGAATACCTGTCTGTGATGAAAGACCCGCTGAAAGCCGCTAAAGTGAAATTGCTCTGGCGTTCACCTGAAATTCCGCTGGGACCGGTATTGCTGCATAACCGGCTTTCTGCAGATAACAAAGCAAAGATCAACCGCCTTTTACTGGCATTACATACCACAGAACCTGCTACGTTGGAAGCCGTTAAAAATGGCTGGAGCGAAGCCAAACAGGCGGAGTATTATATCCCGCTTGCACCGGATTATTACCATAGGTTTACGCAACAGTTAGGCGATAAAACAACCATGCAGCGCATACTGAAACAGTTTGCGAACTGAGGTGTCCCTGACCCTGTATTGTAAGCAATTGATGTGAGGGGAAGCCCGATCTCGACCTGCTACAGGCCCGTATGCGGGCAAATCAATACCTGCCAGACAGCGCAAGCAAAAGCCTGCCTGCATATTTTTGAAGCCTCTCAAAACAACAAAGTAATCGCTAAAAACAGGGCCGGAAAATGACATCCGTCATTTTCGAAGCGGTTGTTTTTCAGTAAACTTTGTATAGAAAATATAGATACCCTTAGCAAAAGCCTCTTTGCCATCGCGTACACATATTATCGCTTTCACTTTTAAATCTCCTTCGTATGAAAAGCGTTAATCTGGTTGTCACATTGTTCCTGCTGGTATTCTATCAAACGGCCTGTGTGCCTGTCAAGTATACCAATTATTTTAACAATGCTTACTATGCTTCCCTTGCCGAAAACCAGGGCAAGCTGGATAGTGCCGTGTATTATTATACCCAGGCTTTGCAGAAAGAACCAAAGAATGGTACTCTGTACCAGAAAAGGGCCATCGTATATAATAAAATGGGACGCTATGCAGAAGCAGGTGCCGATATTGAAACAGCCATTGGCATATCCAAACGGACCTGGGAATATTATTATACCCGTGCCAGCATCCTGGAAAAACAGGGACAGTATAACCAGGCCATCAACGATTACACGCAATACATCGATAAGGCCGATAAAAAATTGGCTGATTATTATATGGGTTACTGGGGCCGGGGTAAATGCAACCTGTATGCAGGCAACCAGCTGCAGGCTGCAGAGGATTTTTCGCAGTCCATCAAATTCAAACCTACCGACCTGAACCTGTTTACCTGGCGTGCCAGTTGTTATTATCAACTGGGCCGGTATGCAGATGCGGCCAAAGACTATGAGACATACCTGGAGAAGAATCCCAAAAGTTATCGTGAATCTTTTTACCTGGGGGCTTCTTATACCAAAATGGGTGAGAAAGCCAAAGCTGTGAGTGTTCTGAACAAGCTGGCCGAAACGGATCTGACCATCCCCATTTATTTTGCCGGGGCACAGCAATTGGACTTTTTTGACCTGCCATTGCGCGATAAAAAGGTAAGGAGTGAACTGGATGAAGTAGCGATCAGCCTGGAAGGTATCAGCACTGCATCCAGGTCACTGGCAGATATCAACCTGAATACTGCTTTTGAAAGGTTGCAGGTGGCATGGGGGTATGCCACCAGTATTGAGAAGGAGAGCAAACAGTTATTGGATTCCGTGATGAACCAGATCTTTTTTGTGTACCCGAAACTGAAAGTAAAACCACCTGTTCCGGAATATGTGCGCAAGCTGACCGTTCAGGCCACCAGTTTTGTGGAAGACAAAAACTATAGCCAGGCCATTGAGTACTATCAACGGGCATTAACCGCCTGTCCTTATTATCCGTTGGCGAGGTTCAATATGGCCATGTTACATGCTACCATGCGCGATTTCAGGAGCGCCATCCTGCAAATGAATGCGTATATGCGGTTGGCACCAGATGCACCGGACATACGTGCGGCACAGGATAAGATCTATGAATGGGAATTGCGGGTAAAAAATTAGGTCATAACCCGTTCAGCGGGTAGAAACAGTTCTTGTATGCGTTCAGTCATCATGTATATTGTATGGTTTTCTTTGTTACTGCCTGTAACAGCCATGGCACAGCAGATCAAACCGGTCTGTGCCTATTGTAACCGTTCTGAGTCGCAGATAGCTTCTTCGGGACATGCTTCCAGTTGCCCGTATTATGTGGCGCCTAAGAAAACAGGCGCCGGTATCTCACCCAGCTATTCATCCAGTATGCAGATGATGGTCACGAGTACTTTGTTGCAGGGCATATTTTCCGGCCTGTTCAGTTCCAACCAGCAACAACAACAGAAAGAGCAGCAGCAGAAATTACTGGCAGAACAACAGAAAATAAAAGCAGCGGCGGAAGCGGCATTGCAGAAAAAGATCAAAGATTCGCTCGATCAGTTGAATTACCTGAAATTGATGTCATCTTACAAGCTGCTGCAAGGCGGTTCAGTGGGACTGCAGATGAAAAAGCTGGATGGTGATATGGAAGCTTTGCGTGCCGGCGCCGCCAGCCAGTTCGATGGAGGCATACGGGTGAAAGATACCGTTGGCGTATCAGGTGGCACCAATTTTTTCGGCACCCGCATGGACTCTGCGCAGATCACCACCCTGATAGATCCTGATAAGGATACGGTGATCGCGGATATTAACAATGCAGATCTTTTTCTGCGTGAGCGTAAAAAAGAAGATAGTGCACAATTGGCCCGTACGGCCGATTCGGCTGCAAAGAATTCGACCAAAGCAGGTTTTAAAAAGAGCCCGGAATGCGACAAACTGCAGACCAGGTTGAACAACTACCTGAACCAGCGCGATAAGTTCCACAAGACCATACTCACCACGCAAAAGGACCTGTCAGAATGGAAACAGAAGAACAATGATGCCCTTTGGAATGCGGCCACATCGGGTTTTGAATTGCTTTTCAGTAAATTCCTGGCCAATGTATCTCTCAAGGGGATACAGGCGGAGAATATCCGGCTCAGGCTGCTGAAGCAGGAAGAAGCACTGCGGGCAAAAGGGGTGGACTTTGATAAGTACCTGGGTGTATTGAACCAACGGATCTTTACGGCCAATAACCTGGCAAAAGATGCGTCTGAGTTCAAGGACGCTGTGGAGTACGACGCTTTTTTCCGGGATGCGGTACAGATAGGCGCTTCCCGCATTGCTGAAACGGATGCGGAGTATCAGCAGATCCTGCAGGACACAACTGTAAAACAAATGCTGAATGATGGTGGTTTTGTAGAAGTGGATGCCGGGCAGTTCGCTGCGGGAAAGACAGTGGAGAAGATCCTGTCTTCCAATTTCCTGAAGAACCTGAAAGGATTCAGCAATAAGATACCCTATGTTACCTATGCCCAGTTTGCCACTGATATGATCTACAACGCAACCGACTGGTGGCAAAGCTACCAGCGCATCAAACAACTGCGGGAAGTGAGTGGACAGGAAACCCGTGCAGCTATGAGTTTGCAGATGAATATCGATAAAACAATGGACCAGCTAAAGGGTTGCCGCGAATAATTGGGGGTGGTCAGGCGAGCAACAAGGGCAGAAGTATAACCTGTCGGTATTGTTTTGGTCCATTACTCCGTTCTTCGTCTCCACTTCATCATTCCTTGTTCACCATTCATCATTCAATATTCCCTCATCCTGCCCATCCCTCTCTGTCCAGGCTGCGGAACTGTATTGCTTCCGCCAGGTGTTCCGGTTTGATGTCGGTACTTCCGGCCAGGTCTGCAATGGTGCGGCTCACTTTTAAGATGCGGTCATAGGCACGGGCGCTGAGGTGTAAACGTTCCATCGCTTTTTTTAACAGGTTCTCTCCCACGGTACTGATCGTACAGATCTCGCGTAACAGTTTGCTGCTCATCTGGGCGTTATTGTAAATGCCGGTATGTGCCAGGTATCTTTCCGCCTGCAACTCTCTGGCCCTGATCACCCGTTCCCGGATCATGGCTGAATTTTCAGCAGTTTGCTGGCTGCTGAGTTCGCTGAAAGCTACCGGTGTCACTTCTACATGCAGATCAATTCGGTCGAGCAATGGGCCGGATACTTTGTTGAGGTATTTCTGCACAGCACCCGGCGGACAGGTACATTCTTTTTCCGGGTGATTATAATACCCACAGGCGCATTAATTCGTTGCCTTTTTCCCGATATGACAAACAAGCCAAACGTCCTGATCCTCAAGGGTATCCACAAGAACCAAAAACCATTGGTGAGCACCTCAAGAAGAGACGAATGGACTTAGGGCTGTACCAAGCAGAGGCTGCGCAACTGATCGGCGTATCTGAAGACTGCTTCTGTTACTGGGAAAATGAGCGAAATCAGCCCCGGTTATACCAGTATCCCGCCATCATCCGATTCCTCGAATACTATCCGCAGGTGCACGAAACGGAGACATTAGGTGGCAAGATCACCCGATACAAACGCATGCAGGGCATGAACAATCGAGCATTTGGCGGAATCTGCGGCGTGGATGCAGGGACGGTTGCGAAATGGGAACGAAATGAAACAACACCGCTGAGACGGAGCATGAAAAAGGTCTTGTCTGTATTACGGAAAGAAGCCGCCTATTGAGCGGCTTTTTACTTTCTCTATCCTAAATTGGATTGCGGTCTTATAGGGTAAAGCTATTTCAGGACAAGACAGTGTAAAAAACACACCCCTGTATAGGGAGTGTGTTTTTCGTTCCGATTGCCGAGAAAGTATTTGTGGGGTAACTTATTTTATCTTCAAAAGTCTATCACTGACTCTAATAAATGCCAATCTGTCTATATTGTTTTTACAGTATTTGAGTGCAGTACGCGGTTCATGATAACTGACAGTGGCTTGTTTCTCATCTTGTTTAATGGTAATTGATTCAGTTAGTAAATCCGAACTCATGTAAAAATCTTGAATTCCTCTAACCGTTTTGCCGTCAATAACCGAATCAATTGTAATTCTGCAATCATTAGCCTGCACCGTCTCTGTCCGTATCGAAAAAAGGTAATCAAAGAATGCATCTGTAAATACCTGATGACAACTTTTGCAGGATTCCGGCTTCTTAACTATCATGGGATTACGCATTTTAACAGATACCATCCAGCCATCATTTTTATAAAAAGTGATGGCTGCCGTATCTCTGGAAGGGAAACCTGATAATGTTATAGCACGCTCGGCGTTACGGTTTATCTTATCGGTGTTTGTTACAGGTTTTTGTGAATAACACGATGGGGATAAGAAAAACAGTATTAAGCAGTAGCTAAATATTATTCGCATAGTCATCAGTTGCATTTTGTTTTACCGGCAGAAAGTTCAGTGCCATATTGTTCTGCAGCAATAATGGTTGCATATTTAGCAGCTTTTGCCGGATCAGCATCTTTCAACAATTTCCATGCTTTCGTTATGGCGTTTCCACTAAAATCCTCAGTTAACCCTGCCCAAGCCATCCCTTCATAATATTCATCAACTGTTATATTCGGATACACCACTTTCATACTGTCGAGATCAGATGGCGAAATTACTTGATATGCTTTTAATCCCTTCATAATTTTATTGACGTACGAGTTTGCCATCTGTTCATGCTGACCATATGGGTCAAATGTTGATCCAGGCGCATTTGGATCATAAGGTTTAAGAAACCCTAGTTCCCGCTCAAATTGTTCTTCTTTTGCTGCATTACCATTTGCATCGACCATTCGATACATAAAATACGCATGAATCAGTTCGTGAATGATTGTTTGGGCGATGGACAATTTTGTTCCGTTATATGTTGTATTTATCTTAATTGTAAGATCCATTTTTACAAATTTTCCATAACCATTTTCGCGTTTTTCATAATATGGGGTTGGAACCGTTCTTCCGGCTGCATTAATATTGTTGTCAATCACAAATTTCACATTGAATTTTGCAGATTCAGAAAACTTTTCTTTAATAAATGAAGCGATGGTATTCTCTGATGATAAAACTTTTTTGATTATTTCTGTAATACAAGGGGGTACGCTGGCATTAAAATCTATATTATAGGCAGGTGTAGAATTAAACCATTCCATATCTGCTTGGTCCTGATCGGTAGGTGTCCAGCCTGGGTCACTGTTACAGTTGTCTACGATGTTGACTTTAACCCCAGGATTAACTTGAGTTTGGGGTGTACGAATGCTCCCCTCCGTAGGTTGGCAAGGGTCAGGGGGAATTGAACCGCCACCTCCTCCACCTCCACCTGAGCCACCTGTGCTACCGCCGCTACCACTACCTCCACCACCGTCAACCCATTCCTGCCAGCAATATGTGAAAGTTAAAGTACCCGATGGAGGGCATCTGTCGCTGCCACAGTGATCACACGAGCCCCCGGGGCCATAACAGGATCCCTGCGTGGCGATATAATCGCATATGCTAAACGACACCGTAACGTCAGTGCAAGTCTCCACTAACTCCGCCAGGTTTGTTTGGACATTTCCGGTTGCCACCTTCTTGCCCAAAGTCACTTTGGGAGATAGTTTGCTGTCGTTCCTGAAAAGGTTGGGATCAGTGATACTGAATTCCGTGTGTCCAAACACTGCATTATCCAAAATCATGAAATGTATTGCGAAACGCTCCGCAGCATCGTTAACCTGGTTGTTATTGTTTGGGAGCTGTCTGTACTGCCAATCACACATATAGCTAATGGTGGTGTCTGTTGGACCTGCTTTAATAACCATTGCTGCATTTACATGGTTCTTAGAATCTCTTACAAAAGGCACATAGTACGTTTCGGCAGTTGTTTGGGTGGCTGAACCGTTCGTTTTTTTTCCGTCGGTAGTCTTAATAGTAACTGGGTTCTCTTTCGGCGCTTTAATCACTTTATCCCATCGAGGATAGCCTATTCTGTCAACGGTAGGTTTTACAAACTCACGTTTCTGATTTCCGCGCTCAAGATAATTTATAATTGCAGCTATTGCTGGGTCGGGATTTGAAGTTCCTTTAAAAAATTTTGTTTCAATGGAAAGACCTTCTCCGATTTGAGATTTGTCAGGAAGATCGGTTTTGCGGCAAGACAAGAATACTGATGTAACAAGTACAGTAATAATTACAAATGTCTGTAACCACCTCAGTTTTTTCGAAGAACTTTCGTTTGGATTGAATTGGTATATATGAGTTGTTTTGGTAATTGAATAAAACTAAAACGCGATTTTTGAGCCCTCATAAGGTAAAAGCATCGAACTGACTCTAAATGCAGATAAATTTACTTTATTCAGGTATAGCTCACTACCGTGAAAACACCCTTTTTGAGCAATTGTTCTGGAGCAAGTCTCACAATACTTTGCGATATGGATTTTAGATATACCAACGACAGGGTAATCGAATCGCATAGCCGTCCATCACTTAAAAGCCGATACAATATTTTGGTAACTGGCCACTCGCGAAGGTGCGATAGGCCTTTTTTGGGAGGAATACAAATGTATAAACGTCAAATTGAAATTCAAAATATTTTTTCTTCTCGCCCATTATGCCTCCTATGGTTTTCAGCCCGTTCTGCACAAATGTCTCCCTACGGAGGAGGTGACTTTGTTGCAAAATCCAGTCATGTTGATCAATTGGTTCTGATTTAGGTATGTTTCGCTCCAAGTTACCTTACGAGAAAATAATAATAGCTCCCTAAATGGCACAATAAAGTCGTATCCGACAACAGACGGTTCACTGACTGATATTTTCTCAAAATATTATTGGCTAGGTTCGACAAGCTTGTATCAATCGTACCTCAACACAGATGGGAAAATTCCTAGCGTAGTAATTCCAAGTAATGCTGAAGTGAAAGTGAGTCCTGGCTGGATGATCAAAGAAATTTCAAAAAAAGAGAATCAATAAACCAAGTTGTTAATATAACTGCGGTTGAAATTGGAGCAAAAGCTGTTTTAGTAATGAGTCCCTGATTTGTATATCACCACCGGTTCCCTATGTAATGGGTGGTGTATTATCTCTCCCGCATCAGATGCGCCGCTTCCACCAACTTTTCCATCCGCTCATAGAGGTCAAACTGTAATGCTTTCTTCTCCGTAGAGTCTACTTTTTCAATGTTTTCAGCAGATGCCTCTCGCCAGAGGACTCTGCGGTTGGAACGGGAAAACACAAATGTTGAGCTAAATCGTTTTGAGAAGCAAATCAGGTTGGTTATGAATGGGTCGTTGATTGCTACCCTGCCCACCCCTCTCTATCCAAACTCCTGAACTGTATCGCTTCCGCCAGGTGTTCCGGTTTAATATCTGCACTGCCAGCAAGATCTGCAATGGTGCGGCTCACTTTTAAGATGCGGTCATAAGCGCGGGCACTGAGGTGTAAACGTTCCATCGCTTTTTTTAACAGGTTCTCTCCCACAGTGCTGATGATGCAGATCTCGCGTAACAGTTTGCTGCTCATCTGGGCGTTATTGTAAATGCCGGTATGTGCCAGGTATCTTTCTGCCTGCACTTCCCTGGCCCTGATCACTCGTTCCCGGATCGTAGCTGAATTTTCTGCTGCTTGCTGGCTGCTGAGTTCACTGAAAGCTACCGGCGTCACTTCCACATGCAGGTCAATGCGGTCGAGCAGGGGGCCGGATACTTTGTTCAGGTATTTCTGTACAGCTCCTGGCGGACAGGTGCATTCTTTTTCCGGGTGATTATAGTATCCGCAGGCGCAGGGATTCATGGAAGCGATCAGCATGAAATTGGCCGGAAAGTCCAGGGCCATTTTGGCACGTGAAATGGTGACCCTTCTTTCTTCCATGGGTTGACGCATCACTTCCAGCACCGTGCGTTTGAATTCGGGCAGCTCGTCCAGGAATAAGACGCCGTTATGTGCCAGCGATATTTCGCCGGGTTGGGGTGTGCCGCCACCACCTACCAGGGCAACATCGGAAATGGTATGGTGCGGTGAGCGAAAGGGGCGTTTGCTGATGAGCGCGCTGTTTTCGGGAAGTTTGCCGGCTACACTGTGTATTTTGGTGGTCTCCAGCGCTTCCTGCAGACTCAGCGGCGGCAGGATAGTGGGTAACCGTTTGGCCAGCATCGTTTTTCCGGCGCCCGGTGGGCCTATCAGGATGGCATTATGTCCGCCGGCTGCCGCTATCTCCATGGCCCGTTTGATGTTCTCCTGGCCTTTCACTTCACTGAAATCGATATCGAAATCGTATTGGTCGCTGAAGAATTCTTCGCGGGTATTCACAACTACGGGCTGCAGGTAATTTTCATCCTCAAAGAATCGCACCACGTCCGTGAGGTGTTCCACACCATAGACCTGCAGGTTGTTCACCATGCCCGCTTCCCGTTCATTGGCCTTGGGTACGATGAGGCCGGTGAATCCTTCCTTACGGGCCTGGATGGCGATGGGTAAAGCACCTTTGATGGGTTGCACGCTGCCATCGAGACCCAGTTCGCCCATGATCACATATTGTTGCAAACGTTCAGTTGCTGTTATCTGTTCGCTGGCACCCAGGATACCAATGGCAATGGGCAGGTCAAAAGCAGAGCCGCTTTTCCGGATATCTGCCGGTGCCAGGTTCACCACGATCTTGGTGCGTGGCATAAAGAAGTTGTTGGTCTTGATTGCGCTTTCGGTGCGTTGCAGGCTCTCCCGTACGGCATTATCGGGTAAGCCAACAATGGTGTAATGCTGCCCCATGCTCACATTCACCTCAATGGTGATGCTGATGGCTTCTACGCCATATACGGCACTGCCAAATGTTTTTACCAGCATGGATGATCTCTTTTCAACTGGCAAGATAAGCCGGTTGCCTCAGCTGTGATAGCGTATTTATACCTGATCTGTGATAGGTAGGTCGATCAGTATACTGGCTGGTAAAATAAAGCGGTCTGTTTCCTTTGCGTGTATTTGTGTTCAGAACAACACTTATAATTTATCCAGTAGATCCACTACGCCTTCTTTTTTCAGGATCAGATAACCCAGCCTGTCGTTGCTGATCCCCTGTTTCAACTGGTAGCTGAATACGAGCTGGTCGTCCTGTACCGAGGTCTCAAAATAATGGAACTGGATATTCTCATATTTCCTGAGATCGTCACCGATCTCGTACAGGTGCGTGGATAATACGAACAGCGCGTTCTGCATTTTACGCAGGCCTTCGATCACCGTTGTACTGCACTTGACGGCATCCTGCTGGTTGGTGCCCTTGAACAGCTCATCGATCAGGATGAGCCAGTTCCTGCCATCGCTGATCTTTTCAATGGTGTTCTTGATGCGTTGTACCTCGTTAAAGAAGAAACTTTCTCCTTTGATGATATTATCGACCACCTGTATGTTGCTCAGTAACCCATCGAACAGGCTCAGCTGCATTTGTTTCGCAGGTACGCCCATTCCCAGGTGTGCCAGGTATACGGCCACCCCTACGGCTTTGATGAAAGTGCTTTTGCCGGCCATGTTGGCGCCGGTAAGAAAAAGGAAATTCCTATCCTTGGTGAGTTCAATGTCATACGAAACAGGAACCTGCAATAACATATGGTGCAGCCCTGTTGATCTGATGAAAGGCTCTTTACTCTCAGTGATCTCCGGAAAACAGAAGCCATATTTCCTGCAGGACCATGCTATACTGAGGTAGCCATCCAGGCGGCTATAAAGATCTACCAGTTCTGCGCTCTGGTTCTTGAAATGAAAGCGGATGACACCCCCGTAGTATAGAATCTGTTCCGGCTGCAAACTCTTTTTATCTAGCCTGATCAGTTCCTGTATCGCATTTTTACCGAGCAGCATCGACATCCGGGTGATCCAGGATGTGAGCTGTTTGCTCAGGTTGGGTTGTTTTTGCAGCAGGTCCACGATCTTCTGCAAACCAGCCGTAAAGTCGATGGCATGTTCTACGGTATATCGGATCAACGAATAGTCCGGGCCATTCAGGATCTTGTAAAAAAGGCTGTTCACCTTGTTAGGATGATCGGGAAAGCTATTGATCTGCGAGTCATAGAACCGTTCAATCACCATGATGGTACCATTGGTGACCGTAACAGGCCATTCCGCTGCTACTGTCATCAGCTGTTGTATGGTAAGCTGCGTATCCCTGATCTCGTTTATGGTAGCTAAGGGATGCGCCAACAGGTATCGGAGGTATTCCCTTCCCCCATTGGTCTGGGTATGGTTCAGGTGATGAAAGACAGATTGCTCTTCTTCACTGTGAAAGATGGAGAGATCGGCAAGAGTGGTTTTGTCTACCTGCATAAGGTTGGTTGGAAGTTAGAAGTCTGGTCTGAAGTTAGGTGTTGTTTGGCAATCATCCGCCCCCAGCTGTCGGCTTCTTTATCGTTCAAACTGCATTCTTTGTCCCTTCTGTGATTCATCGAACACCCCATTTCCATAAGCCAGGTGACCATTTACGAACGTATGTGTGACCGATGCCGGGAAATGGAAACCCTCCAGCGGGCTCCAGCCGCATTTGTACAGGATATTTTCCTTGGTCACGGTATTGCCCTGGTTCATGTTCACCAGTACCAGGTCGGCATGGTAGCCCTCCCGTATATAACCGCGTTCCCTGATCTGGAAACAGGTTGCTACGGCATGACTCATTTTCTCCACTACCTTCTCTATACTGATCTTTCCTTCCTTCACATAGTGAAGCATGAGTTGCAGTGAATGCTGCACCAGCGGCAGGCCGGCGTGTGCATGTTCGTAGTCCTCCTGTTTTTCCTCCCAGGTATGCGGTGCGTGGTCGGTGGCGATGATATCCAGCCTGTCGTCGAGCAATGCCTCCCACAGTGCTTTGCGGTTATGGGGTGCTTTGATGGCGGGGTTGCATTTGATCTGGTTGCCCAGTGTTGCATAATCCTCGCTGGTAAAATGCAGGTGGTGCACACATACTTCGGCCGTGATCCTTTTTTCAGCCAGTGGCAGCATATTGCCGAACAGCTGTAATTCCTTTTCTGTGCTGATATGGAGTATGTGTAAGCGGCTATCATATTTTTTGGCATATTGGATAGCGCGGAAAGAGGATTCAAAACAACCTTCCTCATTGCGGATGACCGGGTGGTCGGAAGGTTCCAGTTTTGCTTTCCGGCTTTTCAGCGCCTGCAGGTTGGCCTTGATGATGGCTTCGTCCTCACAGTGTGTGGCGATGAGCAGCTCGGAACCGGCGAATATTTTTTCGAGGGTCAGCGGGTTATCTACCAGCAGGTTACCGGTAGAAGAGCCCATGAAGATCTTGACGCCGCAGATATCCTGTTTCCTTTCGTTGGTCCTTAACACTTCTTCCAGGTTATCGTTGGAAGTGCCCATGAAGAATGAATAATTGGCAAGGGAAGTGTTTCGGCCTATTTCGTATTTGTCTTCCAGTAAAGCATGTGTAAAAGCGGGAGGATTGGTATTGGGCATTTCCATAAAACTGGTAACACCGCCCGCCACGGCCGCTTTGGCTTCTGTGTAAATGGTGGCTTTGTGCGTAAGCCCGGGCTCACGAAAATGGACCTGGTCATCGATCACACCTGGCAAAAGATACCGGTCGCTGGCAACCAGTTCCGTACTGTTTTCTTTGGTGGTAATATTCGCGGCGATCTTTTCGATCCTGCCGTTCTTCACCAATACATCAGCATGTACCTGTTTTCCTTCGTTGACGATACAGGCATCTTTCAGGAGATATGTTTTCATAACTGCAAGTTATTAAATAGTGGTGAGTAGTGAGTGGTGAGGGGGGAATTGTGAATGGTGAATGGTCAATGGGGGGGTGGCCTGAAGGTACTTCCCCTACTACCCACTCACTACTCACCACTGCCGATTCACCCAGTGTCAATCCTCAAAATGGATAGAAAACACGATCATTCGGGAGAGGATCTGGTCGAGGGCGCGTGAATATTTCAGGTTGGGGTCCACTTTGTGCAGGTTGCTCAGGCCATTGCTGATCTTGATCTCCGGTGAGATGGTCACGAATGGCAGGTAAAAATTAAAGCCGATACCGAGTTCAAAGCCCAGGTCGTTTCGTTTGATCTTGATGATATCGTCTGCATTACGGGCCGTGGAATTACTGGAGAGGTCCGTATCGAACTTGATGCCTCCCAACAGGTAGGTCCGGAAATTGCCGATACGGTCTGAGTTGAATTTTAGCTGGAAGGGGAAACTCACCAATGTGGTGGGTAAGGTCTGGTTCTGAAAACTGGCTTCCCCGGGCTGGGTCTTGCTGAGTGTATAGGCAATATATTTGGAACCGCCGATGATCAGTTGCGGGTTGGCGCGCACCTGCCAGTGGTCGCTGAGCCTGGCCGTGGCCAATAATCCCATGGCAATGCCGCCGCTGGAGCCTGGTTCGGCAGACATGATGGAATCGTTCTGCAGGAAATACGGTGACTTGCTGATGTGCAGCGAGGAGAAATTATACCCCAGCGTAAGGCCGAAATAATAAGGCATATCGTCGTGGTTACGGCGATAGATCTCCTGCTGCGCAGATACGCGGGATGCACAACAAATCAGCACAAAGAAAAACAGGACTACTTGCTTCCGCAATAGATAGTGCATATTCCTAAACTAAGTTTTTTCAGATAAGTTTGGGTAAATCCTGCTTCATTCATGATGTTTAAAAAGGTTTGTCCTTCGGGGAAGGCCTGAACACTATCGTTCAGATATTGATATGCGTCTTTGTTTCTTGCAAAAAACTTTCCAATGGCCGGTGTTACCTTGTTCATATAGAAATTGAACAATACCGATAATACACCCGCATCGGCTTTTGAGAATTCCAGTACCACCAGTTTGCCGCCGGGACGCAATACCCGGCGCATTTCCTGCAGCCCTTTTTCCAGGTTCTGGAAATTTCGTACGCCAAAAGCTACGGTAATGGCATCAAAACTGTTGTCGGCAAAAGGGAGTGCTTCACTATCGCCTTCCTGCAGTTCGATCTTACCGGTCAGTCCCAGTTTTTCGATTTTTTTCCTGCCCAGTTCCAGCATGCCTGCCGAAATATCGATCCCGGTGATCTTTTCCGGTTGCAGCATGCGCCAGGTCATGATGGCCACATCGCCGGTTCCGGTGGCTACGTCCAGGATCTGTTTGGGAGCCAGTTTCTTTAACTGGCTGATCGCTTTTTTCCGCCACCACACATCAATACCCACACTCAGAAAACGGTTCATGAAATCATACCGGTAAGCGATACTGTTGAACATATCGGCCACCTGTTCTTTCTTTTCCTGCCGGCTGTTTTGGTAAGGAACAACCTCGTCATGCGCAAATTTCGCCATAGACAGCGAAGATATTGATTTTCTGCTGCCTGTATCTTTGTGTTCAGGTGTTTCAGGGAGACAAGGGGTTAATATTTCGCAAAATTTGCCCATAAACGGGCTTTCTTTTCTGTAACAGATGATTTTCAGGGCAGTATCTTCGCTGTTCATGAAAGCCCGCATCTATAAATCAACCGGTTCCTGGTATGTGGCCAAAGGGTCAGACGGGAAACTGTACAATGCCCGTATCAAAGGGATCTTCAAGATAGATGAGATCACTTCTACCAACCCCATTGCTGTGGGCGATGAAGTTGAGATGGTGGTGGAGGACGTACAGGAAGAATCGGCCATGATTGATCATATCTATGACCGTAAGAATTACGTGGCACGGGTATCACCACACAACAAAAGGCAACACCATATCATTGCCTCCAACCTGGATCAAAGTATCCTGTTTGCCACGCTGAAAGAACCCAAGACCTCGCAGGGTTTCATCGACAGGTTCCTGATCTCCTGTGAATCGTATCATATCCCGGCCATCATCGTTTTCAACAAGGCCGATCTCTACAAGAAAAAGGAGATGGAGAAATTCGAAACGCTGAAGGAGATCTATGAATCTATCGGGTATAAGGTCGTGTTGGCCAGCGTCCACACGGGGCAGGGGGTTGAGGAAGTGAAACAATTGCTGCACAACAAGACCACTTTGCTCAGTGGGCATAGTGGTGTGGGTAAATCCACTTTCATCAATGCCGTGTTCCCGCAGTTCAACCTGCGCACGCAGGAAGTGAGCGGCTGGAGCGGCAAGGGAATGCATACCACCACTTTTGCGGAGATGTTCGACCTGGATGGCGGACAGATCATTGACACACCGGGCGTGCGCGAGTTCGGCCTTGTGGATATCAGTAAACAGGAATTATCGCATTTCTTTCCCGAGATGCGGGTGCTCATCAACGACTGCCAGTTCAACAACTGTATGCACATCAATGAGCCGGGTTGTGCTGTAAAAGCGGCTGTGAATGCCGGAACGGTTTCGGTAGACAGGTATGCCAGTTATCTTTCCATACTGGATACCATGGAAGAGAACCTGTATTAAGGGGTGTTGCTGCTTTATTTTGTTCCGTTCACTTCGTTGCACTCGCTGAACCAGGAAGCATATTTTACGTAATTATTGGCGATCCGGTCGATCTCGCCATGGATCATGTCCTGCGAGATGTCTTTCACTTTTTTAGCCGGAACACCCGCGTATATGCTGCCAGCTTCCACCACGGTACCTTCCAGTACCACGGCACCGGCAGCAATGATGGCATTGCTGTGAACCACGCAACGGTCCATCACAATGGCACCCATGCCGATCAGCACGTCGTCCTGAATGGTGCAGCCATGTACCAGCGCATTATGACCGATGGATACGTTATTGCCGATCACGGTGGGGTTCTTCTGGTAGGTGCAATGGATCACAGCACCATCCTGTATGTTCACTTTGTTGCCCATTTTGATGAAATGAACATCGCCCCTGATCACGGCATTGAACCATACGCTGCAATCATCACCCATCACCACATCTCCCACGATAGTGGCATTGGGTGCCACAAAACAATTTTGACCGAATTGGGGATGTTTTCCGAGAACAGGTAGTATGGTTGCCATATTTATGCGATTTTTACGGAATAAATTTCGCGTATAAAGTTGAGGAATACCAAAAAAGATGAGTGGAATTTCAAATAGGCAATTATTTCTCGCACATGTGGCGCAGACCTCATCTGCCCCTATTGGTATTGAAATGGTGAAAGCCGCCGGCATTCATCTGTGGGATGCGGAAGGGAAAAAATATGTGGACCTGATTTCGGGTTTCAGTGTCTGTAATATCGGTCACTCACATCCCAAAGTGGTGAAAGCCGTGCAGGACCAGGCCGCTGAATACATGCACCTGATCGTGTATGGTGAGTTCATAGAATCACCGCAGACATCCTACGCCAAACTACTGGCAGACCTGTTGCCATCCTCGCTCGATTGTGTCTACTTTACCAACAGCGGTGCCGAAGCCACTGAAGGTGCCATGAAACTGGCCAAACGGGTTACGGGCCGTACAAAGATCCTTGCCTGCCACAAAGCTTATCATGGCAGCACGCAGGGCGCTTTGAGTGTGATGGGTGATGAATACTGGCGTAATGCATTCCGGCCATTGCTGCCGGATGTGTATCATTACGAGTACAATGAACCGGGTCTGCCCGCTGCCATTGATGCACAAACAGCCTGTGTGATAGTGGAAACCGTACAGGCAGAAAGTGGTATCATTCAGCCTTCTGCTGCATGGCTGCAGGCCATCCGGGAAAAATGCGATGAACAGGGTGCATTACTGATCCTCGACGAGATACAGGCCGGTTTTGGCCGTACAGGTTCTCTCTGGGCCTTTGAACAGATGCAGGTGGTGCCCGATGTGTTGCTGCTTGGGAAAGCCCTGGGTGGCGGTATGCCCCTGGGTGCATTCATTGCCGGTCACAGTCGCATGCAAATGCTGACAAAGGATCCGGTATTGGGTCATATCACCACATTTGGCGGCCATCCTGTTTCCTGTGCTGCCGGTAAAGCTGCGCTGGAAGTATTGCTGGAGGGGCATTATATTGAAACGGTAAAAGCGAAGGAGCAGTTGTTGCGGGAAAAGCTGGTGCATCCCGCTATCGTTTCAAGGCGAAGTGCCGGTCTGTGGATGTCGTTGCAGTTCGCTTCAGACAAGATCGCCCAGGCAGTTGTACATCAATGCGTTCGGAACGGCCTGATCACCGACTGGTTCCTGTTCGCACCCGACCGCATGCGTATCGCACCGCCACTGATCATAACAGAAACAGAACTGGCCGAAGTTTGCGCAACCATCCTGCAAAGTATCGATGAGGTGATCAAAAACGGCCACTAGACCAGCTCCCAAAGGACCCCTACGCTGAATTACTAATTATTAATTTCTAATTACTAATTAACCTTACAGGTATCCATCCGGCAAAAGCGGCTGTATAATTTCTCGTAAACGGGAATGATGTTCTTGATATCGAAACGGCAGGCCTGTTCATAAGCGGCTTCTTTCATGGCTGCCAGTTTTTTATCGTCTTTCAGCAGTTCAATGGTATAACGGCTCATGCTGGCCACATCACCCACATCGGACATATAACCGGTCTTCCCCTGGATATTGATCTCGGATAATCCTCCCGCATTGGTACTTACGACTACGGCCCTTGCTGCCATGGCTTCGAGAGCGGCAAGACCGAAACTTTCGTATTCGGAAGGAAGCAGGAACACATCACTGACCGCCAGTATGTCTTCCATCTGTTCCTGTTTGCCCAGGAAACGGATGTCTTCTTCGCGGCCCAGGGCACGCGCCATTTCTTCGGCGGTATGCCTTTCGGGTCCGTCTCCCACCATCAGTAATTTGGCGGGCATCTCTTTTCGAACGGCATCAAAAACATGGATCACATCATCCACCCTTTTCACTTTTCGGAAATTGGAAGCGTGCACCAGGATCTTTTCGCCGGCAGGGGCGATCACTTTCCGGAAAGCATCGATGGGTTTTTTGTTGAACCTCGCCACGTCCACGAAATTGTGGATCACGTCGATCTCTTTGGTGATGGCGAAAGACTTGTAGGTCTCATCTTTCAGGTTCTGCGAAACCGCTGTGATGGCATCACTTTCATTGATGGAAAAAGTGACCACGGGTTCGTAGGTCTTGTCCCTGCCCACCAGCGTGATATCGGTACCATGCAGGGTGGTGATCACCGGAACATCCCTTCCGTTTTTCTTTTTTACGATCTGTTTGGCCATATAGGCAGCCGAAGCGTGTGGGATGGCGTAGTGCACATGCAACAGGTCAAGATCGTGGTTGATGATCACATCCACCATGGTACTGGCCAGCGCTACTTCATAAGGCGGATAGTCGAACAGCGGATAGGTGGGAACCCGCACCTCGTGGTAAAATATATTGGCATTGAATACATTGAGCCTTACCGGTTGCTGGTAAGTGATAAAATGCACTTCGTGACCCTCATCGGCCAGTGCTTTACCCAGTTCTGTGGCCAGCACACCGCTTCCACCAAAAGTGGGATAACAGACAATCCCTATACGCATGACTTTCAGAAGTTTTGGGCGCGGTACCGGAAGCAGGGTGTTTTGATCGGCCACCTGCTTCAGATAGGGCGCCAATTGTATTGCAAGTAACAATTATTTCTTCATTTGGCCTTTCCGTTTATCCCGGTTGCTGAAATACCACAAATGGTTAACTTTAGCCTTATGAAAAAAATACTCACGGCATTATTGTTCTTACCACTGGTAGGTATGGCACAGACTGGCGATGAAGCCAGGATCAAACAACTTTCAGACGAGATCATGCGTAACGGCAAAGCGTACGAACTGCTTCGCCAGCTGACCAAGGATATTGGCGGCAGGTTGTCCGGTTCGCCCCAGTTTGCCAAAGCAGTGCAGTGGGGTAAACTTTCCATGGAGCAGAATGGCGCCGATAAAGTGTACCTGCAGGAGTGTATGATCCCACATTGGGTTAGGGGCGGCCAGGATAAGGCTTCCCTGGTAGAGATCGATAAAAAGAAGACCAGCCAGAAGCTGGATGTACTGGCATTGGGCAACTCCCTTGGCAGTGGAACAGTGACCGGTGAGCTGCTGGCCGTGGCCGATTTTGCGGAACTGGAAAAAAGAAAGGACGAGGTAAAAGGGAAGATCGTGTATTACAATAGCGGGTTCAATCCTACCAATATCAAACCTTTTGTTTCCTATGGCGAATCGGGTATCTATCGCCGCTGGGGCGCCAGCCGTGCCGCCAAATACGGGGCTATCGGCGTGATGATCCGCTCACTCACCGAATCAACGGCCAACGATCCGCATACAGGTGGCATGGCCTATATCGATTCGTTCCCCAAGATCCCGGCCATCGCCGTGGGACCCAGAGATGCAGATAAAGTATGGGCCATGAGTAAAGCTTCTACCATGAAGCTGTCCATGACCACCAACGGTCATTTCCTGCCGGACACCATCGGTCATAATGTGATCGCTGAACTGACGGGTACCGAATTCCCTGATCAGATCATTACGGTAGGAGGGCACCTGGACAGCTGGGATGTGAACGAAGGGGCACATGATGATGGCACCGGTGTAGTACAGACCATCGAGATCATGCGTGCCATGAAAGCGGTCGGATACCAACCCAAACATACCATCCGTTTTGTGCTGTTCGCCAATGAGGAGAACGGTTTACGCGGCGGCACCAAATATGCGGCAGAAGCCAAGGCCAAAGGCGAGAAACATGTGTTTGCACTGGAAAGCGATGCAGGAGGTTTCACACCCAGGGGTTTTTCTATCCAGGCCAGTAAAGCGCAGCTGGAAAAACTAAGAAGCTGGATCCCGCTGCTTTCTCCATACGGTTCTTTCGAGATCACGGGTGATGGCGGTGGTGCGGATATTGGTCCGCTGAACAGGACCTTCGGCATACCCGTGGGTGAGCTGTTGCCCGATCCGCAACGATACTTTGACCTGCACCATGCCCGCAGCGATGTTTTTGAGAACGTGAACAAGAGAGAACTGCTGCTGGGTGCCGTAAATATGGCAGGCCTGATCTACCTGGTTGATCAATACGGGTTATAATGAGGAAGATATGCTGGATGGTAACGGAGGAGTGGTGAGTAGTGAGTGGTGAGTAGTGAGTGGTGAGTAGTGAGTGTGGAGTGAGACCTCCTTCGTTTCTACCTACTCACCACTGACCACTCACGGCTGATCGCTCACTTCATGCATGAAGCAGGAAGATTGCCAGCCTTTTATGGATATCCGGAATTTCCTGTTTCCATTTTTTGATGGACTTGGTGCGGATGGATTCTGCGGGTGCCGTGATGTCGACCGCAATGCATAAACGGGTCTCTTCGCGACAGCTGTCTACAATGTCTTTGATCAGCGGATTGTTGCGGTAAGGAGTTTCAATGAATATCTGTGTGCAGTTTCTTTTGTGCGAGTCGGTTTCCAGTTCGCGTAATTTCTTTTTTCTTTCTAGGGCATCAATGGGCAGGTATCCATGAAACTGGAAACATTGTCCGTTCATGCCACTGGCCATCAATGCCAGCAGGATGGAACTCGGACCAACCAGCGGTTTGATGGTGATGCCTGCCTGTTGGGCAGCTTCGGTCAATACCTGGCCGGGATCTGCCACGCCCGGGCAGCCCGCTTCACTGATGATACCGATATTTTTCCCCGCTTTCAGCAACTGCAGGAACTGTGAACGCACTTCTTCCTCTGCCTTGTGTATGGTGAACCACTGGTAATCGTCGATCACCATTTCGCGCCAGAGCTTTTTCAGGAAACGGCGGGCGGTCTTTTCATTCTCCGTAAAAAATACGGAACAGTCTTTCACGGCATCCAGCAGGTAGGCCGGAATGGTTTCCAGCGCTTCTTCGTGCAGTACGGTAGGGATCAGGTAAACTTTGCCTTGGCTCATAACTTGGCTGCCATTTATTTTTCGGCCTTTTTCAACGGGTACATACTTAGTGTGGCGGCGATCACTGAATAAGCGGGTGCCAGCACCCATCCAACAATGGGAAGCAGGTGCATCATGTAAAAGATGAGTCCGTTACCTACAGCCAGTCCTTTGTGGTTACCAATGAAGAAAATGCTTTGTGCCGGCGTGCGTTTGTGCCGTTCCATGCTGTAATCGAGCATGGAGAACCCGTAATAATAACATTCCACCAATACGGCAAGGATAGGCGTTAACCAGCCGATCAGGGGTATGAGACTGAGCAGCAGGATGGATAAAGTGTATACGGTTTGCCAGAGACTGTTCCTTACGGCTATGATGATCCCCCTTTTCATGTCTTTCAGCAGTTGCCGAAAACTGAAGGGATATTCCTTTCCTTCGATGATCGATTCCGTTTTTTCGCTCAGGTAGGCGAACAGGGGTGAACCTACAATGAGAAAAACATATTTGAAAAGCGAAAAATAGAACAGCATCAGGATCAGCCAGAGCAGCAGGTTGCCGATGATGAAGATGAAACCCAGGAAACCGTTGTCCAGTTTGTTCAGCCAGCTGGCCAGCCCGGTGCGGTGACTCATCCATTCAAAGAATTCGCTGGATGTCTGGCTGAAGAAATACATGCCGAACATGAATAAAACAGCGTAAATGATGCCTGGTATGATGATCCACTTCCACAGCTTATGCTCCCGGATGAACCGGTGGGCCTGGAAAAAAGCCTGGATACCAATGATCATTTCTTTCAGCACAGCTGGGGGATTTAGGTTCGTAAAGTTAGCACAATCCTTAGTTTTATGCCTATGAAAGCTATAACGCCCGGACAGTATGATAAATTGCCCTTGGATTTTTACCGGCAAAAGAATGTCTGTACCGTGGCAAAAGCTTTGCTGGGTAAGCTATTGATCACTTATTTGGACGATCAGCTTACCATTGGCCGTATTGTGGAAACAGAAGCGTATAACGGCATTACAGACAAAGCCTCGCATGCCTGGGGAAACCGCAGGACACAGCGTACGGAAGTAATGTATGCGGCAGGTGGTGTGTCTTATGTGTATCTCTGTTATGGCATACATCATCTGTTCAATGTGGTGACCAATGAGGCCGATGTTCCCCATGCAGTGCTGGTGCGTGCCGTGGAGCCGGTATCAGGTGTGGAGTATATGCTGGCACGGACAAACAAACGCAAACATGACCCTTCCCTTACCAGCGGGCCGGGCAAAGTCTCGAAAGCCATGGGCATCACCACGGCCGATACGGGTACCAGCCTTTTGGGAGATCATTTGTTCCTTGCAGAGGATGGTTATCCGGTCAAAACATCGCAGATACTGGCCACGCCACGGGTCGGTGTGGATTATGCGGGTGAAGATGCAAGGCTGCCCTACCGCTTCATACTCAAAAACAATCTGTATGTTAGTGGTCCGAGATCCTGACCGGGCAAATAGTATTTACCTCATATAACTGCTTATGAAAACAGTTGCTCTGATTTTACTTTCCTGCTGTATGAGCCTGGCTGCCTATACACAGCCAGGTAAGATCATCCGGTTCAGTTCCGCCAATGCCATGTTCCCTGATACGGCAAGGGCTAACGGACACACTTACAATGGCAAACATTATCCTGCATCGGAGCATTACAGCGATAGCTCCGTATTCATCTACGTACCGGCGCATTTTTCTCCCAAAGGGAAGATCGACCTGGTGTTCTGGTTTCATGGGTGGGGAAACAATATTGATACGGCGTTGAAACAATACCAGGTGCTGGAACAGTTTTATGCATCCGGACGGAATGCGGTATTTGTATTTCCGGAGGGGCCCAAGAATGCCCCCGACAGTTATGGCGGCAAACTGGAGCAGCCAGCCGTATTCCAGGCATTGGTAAAAGAAGTTGCTGAGAAACTGCAGGCAGCCAGGCTGATCAGGCCTTCCAAAAAATTCAGGCAAGACGATTACCGTATCAGCCTGGCCGGTCATAGCGGGGCCTATCGTGTCATCAGCCGTATCATCAATCAAACGCCTGTGAAGGAAGTGATCCTCTTTGATGCCCTGTACGGGGGCAATGAGCAATACCTGCAATGGCTAACAGTTCCGGAACACCGGTTCATCAATATCTATACAAAAGAAGGAGGCACGTTCGATAACAGCCACTTCATCATGAAACAACTGACCGATTCCCTGCCTGTTCCTTTTTTGGCCATTACTGAAGAAGCCCTTACAGATGAGCTTTTGCGCAGCAATGCCAAACTCTTTATCTACAGCAGTAAAAAACATAACGAAGTGATCACCCACAACCGCAACTGGGAACGTTTCCTGAAAAACAGTGGGAACGATTAGAATTTGGGACAGTTCACCGGCCTGTCGGTAGATGGCCGGCGTATATAGATCAGCGATAACTCTATGCCGCCACGGTTCTGCGAAGCGGTCTTTAAAGAGGAAGAGTTGTAATCATAGGTGACCCCCAGCCGGAAATCATCAAACTCAAGGCCGAAATAGGGGATGATGGCATCTTTGAACCTGACCCAGCTGCCAAAATAAAAACTGGTGGGTTTGGGCACATCCGGTGTAGCGGTCAGTTGTATGGCGCCGCCCAGGATGGTGGCAGACGCGCCTCCCTGGAACATCTGCTGGGCGCTTACATGCAGGGTGGTGTTTTGCCCGATGGGGAAATAACCTCCGCCATGGAACGTGGTCCTTGGGTTCAGTACATATTGCGCACCGGTGAAACTTTGCTGGGGACGATTGATATGGTACATGCTCACGCCGAAATAAAAATTATCCCGGTCGGAAGTGCTGCCGTTATAGAGGACACCTGCATTTACATCAATGTAATTCGACTTCAGCGTGGCCCCGTTAAAGACCTCCGAGGTAACCCCCGTAAAACCCGAACTGGTGAGCTGGTCCTCAAATTTCAGCTGGGCAGTATTGATGAGCATATTGGCATAGGTGACCTGGAAACCACCTCCCAGTGTATGCATGCCATCTTCATCCAATCCTTTGTGATAAGCAGTAGAGAATGAAGCGTAGTTGAATTTAACGGCCCCGTTGGCACTGTTGTCGTTATATCCTACAGCGCCAACTCCCCAGGTATCATTGCTGGCGATCCGGTTTTGCAGTATGTGAAAGTCGGCAGAAACGGTGGCCGTGGTGAATGCATTGTTGATGGAAGGCCACTGGTTACGGTAATTCCCGGCAATACGGTAAGAGCCGAAGAATTTACCCGTTAAAGCAGGGTTCAATGTGAGCGGTGAGCTGAAGAATTGTGAGAAATGCGGGTCCTGTGCATTGGCAGAAGCCAATACCAGACATACACAGCAACAAATGAACAGTTTTCGTATCAGCATCCGTAACATCGAATTTAGGTGAATCCGCTGAAGTTGGCGATCCACATAACAAATATTAAAGCTGTCTTAACTATTTGCCCGTTACGGGTTCGGGAAATAAACAGAACTGGATCAGGACTGCATTTTGGTGCCAAAAGCCAGGTCGCCGGCATCGCCCAGGCCGGGAACGATATACCCTTTGGCCGTCAGCTCTTCATCAATATCCCCACACCAGATATGGATATCATCCCCACATTCGCGCTGGATGTACTCAATTCCCATGGTACAGGCAATGGCCACCACCACGTGAATTTCTTTCGGTGTTCCCTCATCCCTCATGTACTGGATGGTCTTTACGATGGATGCGCCTGTGGCCAGCATGGGATCGCTGATGATCACGATGCGGTTCTCCAGAGAAGGGCAACTCATATATTCCAGGCTGATCTCAAAACTGCCGTCGCGGTGATGTTTCCGGTAGGCGGAGATGAAAGCGTTATCGGCCTTATCGAAATAATTCAGCATGCCATTGTGCATGGGCAAACCTGCCCGCAGAATGGTGGCCAGCACCGGCTGGAACTCCAGCATTTTACTGTCATGGGTACCCAAAGGGGTAGGTATCTCAACTGTTTTGTGCGGTAAACGTTTACTGATCTCATAGGCAGCCACTTCTCCAATGCGTTCCAGGTTGTGGCGGAAACGCATGCGGTCGCCCTGCACATTAACATCTCTGAGTTCAGAAACCCAGTTACTGACCAGGCTGTGTTGTTCGCTTAAATTAACTATCATGGCACCAGGGAATTACAGGGTAATTTGATCCCCCAAAACTAAATTCTATCGGCTGGAATGGGAAATTTATGTTTTTACGACACAAATGCGAACCGGTCACCATCAAAAAGCCCTTTATCGCTTAATTTCAGGTGCGGTATCACCAGTAAAGCCATGAAACTGAGGGTCATGAACGGCGCACCCAGTGATGATCCCAGGGCTTTGGCCATGGCGTCGATCTCCGTGTATGCCGCTGCTACCTGGTACCCATCGTTGGCGCTCATTAATCCTGCTACGGGCAGGCCCAGTACTTTTTCGGTGCTGCTGTTCACACAACTTACGCCCCCTCTTTCCCTGATCACCAGGTTAATGGCCCGGGCGATGCTTGCGTCGTCTGTGCCTACGGCTACAATATTATGGCTGTCGTGCGCCACGGAAGATGCGATAGCCCCCTCCCTGAATCCGAAATTCCGGATAAAACATTTGGCCACCGGCGCGTTATGGTAACGGTTAACGACCACCATCTTCAACACATCGTTGGTCACATCGCTTACCCAGGCCCCATCGATCTCTTTGCCCGGAAGGTCCAGCCGGTTGGTGATGAGCTGGCCGTCCAACGCTTCCATTACCGGTATATTACCATTAGAGGAAGGATATTCAGTTGTTCTGATCACCAGCTGTTCAGCTGTTACAGGATCGCACTGAAACTGGTTAATGGGAGTGGTTGCCACGGAAGGGATAAAGGATCGTCCGTTTTCTGCCACCAGTCTGCCGTCGATAAAGGTCTTCAGCACCTTGAAGTTGACCAAGTCTTCTGCCACAATGAAATCTGCCGGGTCGCCTACGCGAAGCAATCCGATAGGCAACTGGTAATGCAATACGGGGTTGACACAGGCCGCACGCACCACATGGAAAATATCATGCCCCTTGGCAATGGCACGGGCGCAGAGCTGGTTCAGGTGACCTTCTACCAGGCTGTCGGGGTGTTTGTCATCGCTGCAGAACATGATCATTTTGGGATGATCTTCCAACAGGTCTATCAAGGCTTCGAAATTCTTAGCGGCACTTCCTTCACGGATCAGTATCTGCATACCATGCGAAAGTTTGTCCACCGCTTCCTCCGCTGTGAAACATTCATGATCGGTGGAAATACCTGCTTCAATATATTGTTTCGCCTGTTCGCCTCTCAGTCCGGGTGCATGCCCGTCCACCGGTTTACCGGCTGCATGTGCAGCTGCGATCTTTTTCATTACTTCAGGGTCTTTGAACAGCACTCCCGGAAAATTCATCATCTCGCTCAGGTACCGGATCTCTTCTTTGGCCAGCAGTCTTACAACATCGTCACTGGTAATGGCAGCACCGGCTGTTTCAAATACGGTGGCCGGAACACAGCTGGGTGCGCCAAAATTGAATTTGAAAGGGGTCTGTTTTCCGTTCTCGATCATGAATTCCACGCCGGGCATTCCGCATACGTTGGCGATCTCGTGGGGGTCGCTCACCGTACCCACAGAGCCATGCACTACAGCCAGCCTGGCAAATTCGCTGGGTATGAGCATGCTGCTTTCAATGTGTACATGACTGTCTACAAATCCCGGCAATAAAAATGTACCGACCGCAGGCGCATCTTCGCCGATTTGCGTAATGGCACTGATGATGCCGTTCTCTACTTTTATTTCTGCAGGGTAGATGGCTTTTTTCCAAACGTCTACCAGGTTGCCGGTGATCGTGAATGAAGTGGGTTGCATGACAAGAAAATCTTAAATGAACGATAAAACTCGGTTACACCTGTTCCTGCCCATTGTTTCGCAAGTACATTTGAAAACCTAAACGAAATTAGACCATATGAAAAAAATATTCGCAGGTTTGTTTTTGCTGCTGGGGGCACTGCAGGCACAAGCGCAAACCGTGGAAGAGGTCCTGGCCAAATATGAATCTGCCGCAGGTGGCCGCGAAAAACTGGAAGCTATCCGCTACCTGGAAGTGCTGGGTAATGTAAAACTGGGCGTCATGGGGCAGAACATTGAACTGCCGCTTACGCTGGTAAGAGAAAAAGGAAAACTCTTCCGCAGGCAGATAGGGGGTGTTATGGGTATGGGCGATAGTTATACGATGGTAACGGATACCTCCGGTGTGATCTATATCCCTGCCATGCGTGGGTTTGGTGGCCCGCCCGGAGGGGGCTTTGGCGGCATGTCAAGCGGCTCCGAACCCAATATCACCCGTATGAGTACGGCAGAAGTGAACGCCCAGCAGTATGAACTTGACTGCGCAGGCGCTTTTGGCGAACTGGTGAACTATGCTGCCAAAGGACATACGGCCGAACTCAATGGCACGGCCAAAGTGAATAAGGTAAGCTGTTATAAAGTGAAACTGACCTTGAAGACAGGACAAACGGTGATGTATTATATCGATGCCCAGACCTTCCTGGTAAAACAGGTGGAAGCCACGGGCGATATGGCGCTTAACCTGACGGGGTTTGGCCCGATGATGAAAGCCTTTGGCAGCAGGTTGGGAAAAGACACCAAAGCCAGTCTGCTGGTGAAGGAATACAAAGAGTTCAAAGGCATCCAGTACCCGGTAAAGGCGGTCCTGAGTTTTGGACCCGTGGAATCGGAACTGGAGAATATGACAGTGAACATTAACGAAGGGCTGGAAGAAAAGTGGTACCATGTGAAATAGACACACCACTGATAAGAATCGCGCCTTTGCGTCTTTGCGGGAAAATTAGCCCGTAAAGACGCAAAGGCGCTTTTGGTTTATGGGGGTGAATCCGATTTTTTTCTGATGGAATAGTAAAGTAACTTACTCTCCCAATTCTAACGATTATGAGAAAATCAATCCTTCTGTTGCAGGCAGTGCTTTTGCTGTCTGTGGGCTTGTTTGCGCAGAAAGCGAACAAAGCCAGGAACACATCACCTGTTACGGTCAAACAGGACAACAGTGATTCCGTTTTTTACGCCAGGCAAAGATACCGTTTGGTGGGCCCCTTCCGCGGAGGCCGCAGTGGAGCTGTTGCCGGCAGTTACAAGAACCGGAATACGTTCTATTTTGGCGGTACCGGTGGCGGTGTGTGGAAAACACAGGATGGTGGCAGTAACTGGAAGAATATCACTGATAAATATTTCGGAGGAACCATTGGTGCCGTAGCAGTGGCCCCGAGCGATGAGACCGTGGTATACGTTGGCGAAGGTGAGAACACCATGCGCGGAAACGTGGCCGAAGGTCTGGGCGGTATCTGGCGCAGCGATGATGGCGGTAAGAACTGGCGAAACCTGGGATTGAAGGATGGCCGTCATATCATCCGCATCGTTGTTCACCCGAAAGACCCGAATACGGTCTGGGTGGCCGTGATGGGGCATCTGTTCGGACCCAATGAAGAACGTGGTGTATACAAAACCACCGATGGTGGTAAGACCTGGAAAAAGACCTTATTCGTCAATAACCAGACAGGTTGCTCAGACCTGGTAATGGAACCTGGTAATCCTTCCGTATGGTATGCCGGTATGTGGCGTGTGATCCGTACTCCGCACAGCATGGAGAGTGGCGGTGAAGGAAGCGGTCTGTACAAGTCTGTGGATGGCGGCGAAACCTGGACCAGCCTTTCCTCCAAAAAAGGATTGCCCAAAGGAACCTGGGGTATCGTGGGTGTGGCCGTAGCACCGTCCAACACAGATAAGATCTATACCATTATCGAAAACGCCAATGGCGGCCTGTTCATGAGCGCCGATGGTGGCGATAGCTGGACACTGACCAGCAACGATAACAACATCCGCCAGCGTGCCTGGTATTACAGCAAAGTGTTTGTGGATCCCAAAAATGAGAACCTGGTATACTGTCCCAATGTTGAGTTCATGCGCAGTCGCGACGGTGGCAGGACCTTCCAGGCAATGAATACGCCACATGGCGATCACCATGATCTCTGGATCGATCCCGAAGATGGTAACCGAATGATCGTGGCAGACGATGGTGGCGCACAGGTAAGTTTTGATGGTGCCAATAACTGGAGCACCATGAATAACCAACCAACCGGCCAGTTCTATCGGGTATCCACCGATAATGCATTCCCTTATCGCATATTGGGGGCACAACAGGACAATTCAACGGTCCGCATCAAGAGCCGTACCTCAGGAGCTGGCATCACGGAAAGGGACTGGGATATCACCGCAGGTTCTGAAAGCGGTTATGTTCAGGCCGATCCGCTGAATCCGGATATTGTGTATGGTGGTAATTATGGCGGGTACCTGTCAAGGCTGGACCACAGGACCGGAGAGAACCGCGCAATCAACGTATGGCCCGATAATCCCATGGGAGCCGGTGCCGATGTGCTGAAATACCGCTTCCAGTGGAACTTCCCGTTCTTCTTTTCACCGCATAACCCCAAACGGTTGTATGCAGGCGGTAACCACCTGTTTGTGACCGAGAATGAAGGACAGAGCTGGGAGACCATCAGTCCGGACCTTACTACCAACGATAAATCAAGACAAGCTTCCAGCGGCGGCCCTATCACCAAGGACAATACTTCGGTTGAATATTACTGTACCATTTTTACCGCAGCGGAATCCGTGCTTGAGAAAGACCTGTTGTGGACAGGCAGTGATGATGGTTTGATACACGTGAGTAAGGATGGTGGAAAGAACTGGGAAAATGTAACCCCGGCCGAAGCAGGCAAATGGATGATGTGGAACTGCATTGAAACAGATCCTTTCAAAAAAGGCACCGCTTATTTCGTGGGAACCAAATACAAGCTGGATGATTTTGCACCGTACATCTTCAAAACAGAAGATTATGGTAAGACCTGGAAACGCATCACCAATGGTATCGATAACATGCATTTCACCAGGGCACTGCGTGCGGATAAAAAACGTGCCGGCCTGTTGTATGCAGGTACGGAATATGGTATGTACATCAGTTACGATGATGGCGCCAACTGGAAAAAATTCCAGCTGAACCTGCCCATTGTTCCGATCACCGACCTCACCATTAAAGAGAATGACCTGATCGTTGCTACACAGGGCCGTTCTTTCTGGGTGCTGGATGACTTGAGTGTGATACAGCAGAAAGATGCCGAACTGCTCAATAAGAATCTTCATGTATTTGCCGTGAATGATGCTTACCGAACAGAAGGAGGCGGAGGCAGAAGGATGCGCGGACAGGCAGGCACACAGCCCAATATGGGAGAGAACCCTGCTTCCGGTGTGGTATTCAACTATTACCTGAAAGGGGCCGATGATTCTTCTAAAGTGTCAATCACTGTTTTTGATAAACAGGGCAAACCCATCAAGACCTTCAGTAAAAACGCAAAAGCTGTTACGGATAAGATCGATTTCAACAGCGGTATGAACCAGTTCGTGTGGGATATGAATTATCCTCCGGCAGAAACCGTTGAAGGACTGATCTTATGGAATGGCAGGATCAGTACCGCCAAAGCGGCGCCCGGCAAGTACAGTGCACGTTTCCGCTACGGTAAAGATTCGGTGGATGTTCCTTTTGTGATCAAGGGCGATCCTAACTATAAAATGACAGAAGCGGATTACGATGCACAGGTAAACTTCCTGCTGCAGGTCAGGGATAAGTTCAGTGAAGTGCAGGTGGCTATCAAGAATATCCGCTCATTGAGAAGCCAGATCAACGAGTTCACTGCCAAACTGGAACCAGGTGAAAGCAGTAAGGAGATCAGGAAAATGGCCGACAGCATCAACAGGCAAATGACAGCGGTGGAAGAAGCCCTGTACCAGACCAAATCCAAAAGCGGACAGGATGTGCTGAATTTCCCGATACGCCTGAATGATAAGCTGGCCGGACTGTATGGTGTGGCTTCCAGCGGTCAGAACCCGCCCAGCAAACAGGCCCGTGAAGTGTTTGCCGACCTGGGTGCACAATCTGATGTACAGCTGGCCAAACTGAAAAAGATCATGGACACAGACCTGAAAGCATTCAACAAAATGATCAATGATAAACAGCTGCCGGTGATCGGGGTGAAGAAATAAAACAACAAAGCATTTGCTGCTTGGCGGGTTAGCGGATCGATACAAAGATCTGTTAACCCGCTTTTTTTGTATTATCCTCTAGTCCTCCAACATATCCGGTCTTCTCTCTTTTGTACGCTGCAGCGATTGCTCATGCCGCCATTCTTCTACTTTTTTAGGATCGCCCTGCGTAAGGATCTCGGGCACTTTATCGCCACGGAAATCGGCTGGACGGGTATACACAGGAGGGGCGAGCAGATTGTCCTGGAAGGAATCGAACAGGGCCGAGGTTTCGTCATTCAATACGCCGGGGATCAACCGGCCAATGGCATCCACCACTACGGCAGCGGCCAGTTCACCGCCACTCAGTACATAATCACCAATGGAGATCTCCATGGTTACATAACGTTGGCGAATGCGCTCGTCAATGCCTTTGTAATGACCGCAGATGATCAGGATATTACCTTTCAGTGATAAGTTGTTCGCGGTTTTTTGGGTAAAGGGTTTCCCGTCGGGGGTCATGAAAATGATCTCATCATATTTGCCATCCTGCTGCAGTTCATCAATGGCATTGGCCAGGGGCTCGGGCATGATCACCATACCGGCACCACCGCCAAACTGGTAGTCATCTACCTGCATGTGTTTGTTGATGGCCCATTTGCGGAGGTTGTGCACATTCACCTGCAGCAGGCCTTTTTCACGGGCGCGTTTCAGGATACTGTGACTGAAAGGGCTTTCCAGCAGGTCGGGAACCACGGTGAGTATATCGATCTTCATGCTGCAAACATACTGAATACCTGCAGAGGCTGCAACCGACTGTGCGGGGAGCGGGTTCAGATGTCCATGAATCCTTCCAGGTCACGCCGTTCGCGTTTGGTAGGACGGCCGATCTTACTCAGGCGTTTGCCGGTGTGGAAGCTGGCAGCTTCAAAACGTATGCGGTCCAGCTCTTCGGCGGGGGTCAGGTCAATATAATAGTTGATGGCTTCTGAATACTGCACGCGGCTGTGCAGCAGGCCGGAAACTTTTACCACCCATTTGCGGGCTTCCGTTTTTACCTCATATTCATCACCGATGACCACAACGCGCGAAGCTTTCACGGCCATACCGTTCATCTTCACCTTGCCTTTGTCGCAGGCATCACCGGCCTGGCTTCTGGTTTTGAATAACCGGATGGCCCAGAGGTATTTGTCGATGCGGAGTTTTTCTTTTTGCTCGCTCATGATAAAAAAAACTTTGGGAAAGCAGTACACTTTCCCAAAGCAGGTTGTTTGTGATTATTTCATCTCAGCATAGAACTGGTGGAAATAAGGGATGGTTTCAATACCCTTATAGAAGTTCACCAGGTCGTATTTTTCATTCGGACTGTGCAGGTTGTCGCTGTCAAGGCCAAAGCCCATGAATACGATCTTCAGTCCCAGTTCTTTTTCAAACAGGGAACAGATGGGAATGCTGCCACCACCCCGAACCGGGATGGGTTCTTTGCCGAATGTGGCATGAATGGCTTTGGCCGCTGCTTTGTAGGCATCTGAATCGATCGGCGTCATATAGGGTTCGCCACCATGATGTTCCTCTGCTTTCACCGTTACACCGGCGGGAGCAATACTTTTAAAATAGTTCAGGATCTTTTCGGTCATTTTTACCGAAGACTGGTTGGGCACCAGGCGACAGGAGATCTTGGCAAAAGCCTTCGATGGCAATACGGTCTTGGCGCCCTCACCTGTATATCCGCCCCAGATACCGTTCACTTCCAGGGTAGGACGGATCCCGGTCCTTTCATTGGTGGTATAGCCTTTTTCGCCCCAGAGCTCTTGAACGCCCAGGTCGGTCTTGTATTCTTCCTCGTTGAAAGGGGCCTGTGCCATTTTCTCTCTTTCGGCAGGGGTAGATTCTACCACATCGTCGTAAAAACCGGGAATGGTGATGTGGTTATTCTCGTCGTGACAGGAAGCGATCATCCTGGCCAGCATGGTAATGGGGTTGGCAACAGCGCCACCATATACGCCACTGTGTAGGTCACGGTTCGGGCCGGTCACTTCCAGCTCAATGTAACTCAGTCCGCGAACGCCGATATCAATGGAAGGCGTGTCCATACTCAGCATAGAAGTATCGCTGATCAGGATCACATCTGCCTGCAATAAACTTTTATTGGCTTTCACAAAGGTGGCCAGGTTCGGACTTCCTACTTCTTCTTCACCTTCTATCAGGAACTTCACGTTACCGGGTAAAGTATTTGTCTTTACCATGGTTTCGAGTGCCTTCACGTGCATATAGAACTGCCCCTTGTCATCGGCAGAACCGCGGGCAAATATTTTTCCGTCTTTGATCACCGGCTCAAATGGGCCGCTGTTCCAGAGTTCCAGTGGATCGGCAGGTTGTACGTCGTAGTGACCATATACCAGTACGGTGGGTTTGGATGGGTCAATGATCTTTTCACCGTAAACGATGGGATGGCCTTCGGTGGGATAGATGGTCACGGTATCGGCACCAGCTTCCAGCAAACGTTGCTTTACAGCTTCGGCGCAATGGTTCATATCTGTTTTATGCTCGCTGCGGGCGCTAACGCTGGGGATGCGCAATAATTCCAGCAATTCGTTCAGGAAACGCTCTTTGTGCTGCTCCTGGTACTCTTTCCAAACCTTCATGATCGTTGATTTTATATGATGGATAGTTTGATCTTACTGTTGCCCCGCAAAGGTAAGCAGGTTTTCGCGATTCATGGCCGCAACAAATGCCTGCCCATCAACTGATCCGATACAGTCATAACTGGTGTTTCTGGTTCGACAGGATGTTCTCCAGGCTCCAGGTCAGTCTTTCTTTCATAGGCTGCTGGCGCACACTGCAATCTGTTCTGGTGCAGATGGTACAACTGAAAGGCAGACAGCCATCGGTATGTACAAACAGTTCAATGGCATCGCCGAACTCTTGTTTAATGAGGTCCGCAAGGGCATCGATCTCTTTATGTGCTTCGTGTACGTTCAGGTACCAGGGTACGGTCAAATGACAGTCGATATGGAGTAAAGCGCCATACTTGATCACCCGCAGGTTATGCAGGTCTATCCAGTTGGCACGCCGGTTCCGGTTCAGCACAGCAATGAAATTATTGAGCAGTTGCAGGTCAGCCTCATCCATAATACCTGCCAGCGAAGTGCGGATGATGCGGTAGCCGTTATAGATCACGAGCACGCTCATGCCCAGCGCGATCACTTTATCCAGCCAGAGCAGCCGGGTGACCAGTATGATCACAAGCCCGGCAATGATACCGATGGTGGAGTATGTATCCGTTTGTAAATGTTTGCCGCTGGCCTGTAAGGCCAGTGATGAATTCTTTTGACCGATCCTGATGCATACCATGCCGGCAATATAATTGATGATTGCTGTGGCACCCACGAGAATCAGGCCGGTGTCCAGTTTCTGCAAAGGGCTTTCATGCAGGAAGTTCATCACGGTCTCATAAATGATCATGATACCCGCTGCAACGATCAGGCCTCCTTCAATGGCTGCAGAAACGAACTCGGCTTTACCATGGCCGTAAGGATGTTCCCTGTCGCGGGGTTTGGCCGCTACATAGAGACTATAGAGTCCGATAAAACCGGCGATCACATTCACAATGCTTTCCAGTGCATCGGAAAGTATGGCCAGGGAGTGCGTGAAATAATAGGCAATGATCTTGGTGAGGAACAATACCACGCTCAGGACGGTGATCCAGAGCTGTACGCGGAAATTCTGTTTGGCTGACTGCAGAAAAAGAGTTTCTGCAAAGGTATCTGTAAATCGGGAAGAAAGAACTGCTTATCTCAGCTTATGCGCAGCCACACCTTCCCGGGTGATGATGACAGGTTTGATGAAACCATTCTCGTCGAAATACAGTTGCTCGATACAGGTAACCCTTGCGTTGGCATCTTTTTCTCCTTGTGGACGGCGATGGTATACTATGTACCATTGATCTGTACCCGGTACCCGTATCACTGAATGGTGCCCTGCACCGGTAGCAATGGTGGGATCCTGCTGCAGAATTTTTCCGATACGTTGAAAAGGACCAAGCGGAGAATCGGCTATGGCGTATGCTACCGTATAGTTGGGTCCGGTCCAGCCACCTTCCGACCACATGAAATAATATTTGCCATTCCGGATGAACATGAATGGGCCTTCCACATACCCTTCCGGTGTGATCTCCTGGAAAGTATTGCCGTCCTTGAATGGAACAAAACCGGTGAAATCAGCATTAAGCTTGCCGATATTGCAATGCCTCCATCCGCCATAGATAAGGTAATGCTGCCCGTCCTTATCCGCAAATACGAATTGGTCAATGGGTTGGGCGCCGTTGTAAAACTGGTCCACCAATGGTTTGCCCAGGTGATCCCTGAATGGCCCGGCCGGGTCATCGGCTACGGCCACACCAATACCTCCTTTTTCCTGGTTGCTCTGGATATCGTTGGCGCCAAAGAACAGGAAATACTTTTTGTTGTGCTGTATGATGGACGGCGCCCACATGGCACGCCTGGCCCATTTGATGCTGGCTGTGTCCAGTATACGACTGTGTTTTGTCCAGTTCACCAGGTCAGGAGAGGAGAAAGCATCCAGGAATACCTGTTTGTCGTAAGGAGCAGAGTACGTAGGATAGATCCAGTAGCGGTTGCCAAAGATCGTTCCTTCCGGGTCCGCATACCAGCCCGGGAACACCGGGTTGTTTGTTTTTACAGCAGGTGGTGTTTCCTGGGCATGGAGCCATACCTGTATTGTCAGTAAAGCGGCGAGTAACAGCAGTTTGTTCGGCATGGTATACAATAACAGCCTTTTCAGTGATCAGATCAATTCAATGGTATAACTGATATCGCAATGTTTGGCCAGCATGGCAGAGATGCCGCAATATTTTTCCTGTGAAAGGTCCACGGCCCTTTTTATCTTATCCAGGTCTTCCGGTTTGGCATCAATGCGGTATGTCATTTTGATGAACGTGAAGGTCTTGGGATGGTCTTCTGTCTGCTCGGCTTCTGCCACTATCTCAAACTTGCTGAAAGCCACTTTCATCTTCTTCAGGATCTCTACCACGTCCATGCCGCTGCAGCCGTTCAATGCACCCAGTAACATTTTTTTGGGATTCATGCCACTCGCAGTTCCTCCACCTTCTACGGTAGTATCTATTCTAACGGTCTGGCCGGTATCGGCCGTGGCATCAAACGCCATTCCTCCTGCCCATTTGGTTACGGTTTTCATCTGCTTTTTTTTAAGTCAAAATTCAAAAGTAAAAAGTCAAAAGTAATAAGTGCAATTTTGACTTTTTACTTTTGACTTTGGCATTTGTTTCATCCCAGTTCATATCTCTTCTGAACAAATTCCCAGTTCACCACATTCCACCAGTTATTGATGTAGTCGGGGCGTTTGTTCTGGTATTTGAGGTAATAGGCGTGTTCCCACACATCCAGTCCCAGCAAGGGTGTTCCTTTCAGGTCACTGATATCCATCAATGGATTGTCCTGGTTCGGGGTTGATCCGATGGCCAGTTTTTTATCTGCGGTCAGTACCAGCCAGGCCCATCCGCTTCCGAAACGGTTTTTGCCGGCATCGGTGAACTGTGTCTTAAACGCTTCAAAGGATCCGAAACCCTGGTCAATGGCCGTTGCCAGTTTGCCTTCAGGTTTGGTGGCCGCTCCGGGTTTCATGCACTGCCAGAAAAGTTCGTGGTTATAATGGCCACCGCCATTGTTGCGCATTTTGGCCGAGTATTTGGATGCATTGCGTAATACCTCTTCCAGCTTGGCGCTGTTGGTATCCACTTTTTCAGCGGCACAGGCTTCTGCCAGGTTCTTGGCATAAGCCGCCGCATGTTTGGAGTAGTGGATCTCCATGGTCATGGCATCGATCACGGGTTCCAACGCTTTATAATCGTAGGGCAGGGGCTGTTGCGAAAACGGGTTGCCTGCTGCAACAGGTGTTGCCTGCAAGAAACCGGGCAGCACGGTAAGTCCAATACCTGCCGCACCCGTGGTCTTGATGAACGAACGACGGCTTTTGTTATGTGTAGTCATAAAATAGGGTTTAGGATTTTTTAGAGAAACTAAAATTAGCCAAAAATCTCCGCAACTGTCTGAAAGAACGGTAGTAGAATTCCTGGTTAAAGAGTTGTGAATCGTGCATGGCTTTGTAAGTAAGGAAAGCGCCGATCGGGATGAGGATGAAGGTGGAGAGCCACATGCCCATCAGCGGGCTGGTCTGCTCTGACTTAACGAATTTCTCACCGAATGTGTTGAATAAGTGGAAGATGACAAAGAAAATGATCGCAAATACCAGCGGTGTGCCCAGTCCGCCTTTCCGGATAATGGAACCCAGAGGTGCGCCGATCAGGAACAGCACGATGCAGGCAGCTGACAGGGTCAGCTTCCTGTGCCACTCGATCTCATGCAGGCGGAGTGATTTCTGGCGTTCCTTGTAATCGGCTTCCAATACGGCAATATTTCCTTTGACACTTTGTAACTGGCTGATGGCTGCGTCGGTAACGCTTTGTTTGATCGAATCGGCGATCAGCTCATCAAAATGTTTGATCTTTTTTAGCGAGTCGGGTTTAATCAGGGCCCAGCCGGTATCGCGGAAACGTGTAAAACGCAGATAAGGCGATACTTCCCGCTCGGTGCGTTTCAGATAAAAGCTGTCGAGACTTTGTAATGAGTCGATGGCGCCATTCAACTGTCGGAGACTCAGCATTTTGGGATCGTAAAAAGCGCTGTCGCCCGATTTGTTCATCTGGAAACTTTTCAGGTCGAACACTTTCTTGTATTCCTGGAACCCCATACGGGTGAATTCGGTATTGGTGGTGGAGCGCTGCCCTTTTTCCTCGTAGCGCCAGCCTTTCTTGAGGATGAATTCCAGAAAACGTTTGTCCTGGGTGATCCGCATCACGCCGCTTTCAGCGATCAGCATATTGTCCTGCAGGCCGTTCTTCTTTTCAAAGATCACCACGTTGTGTATCACGCTGTCGTTCTTCTCTTTTTTACCAAGTTTGATCACGTAACCTTCTATCTTGTCATAAAAGATCCCTTCTTTGATGTCGAAAGCCGGTTTGGAAACGATGATATCATACTTCAGGGCCGACAGTTTCAGCTGGGTCACCGGTATGATGTTGTTGGCGAACAGGAATGCCAGTCCGCTGATGAATATGGTGATGATCAGCAGGGGCCGCATAAACCGGAGCAATGGGATGCCGGATGCCTTGATGGCCACCAGTTCAAAGGTCTCTCCAAGGTTTCCGAAGGTCATGATGGAAGAGAACAGTAAAGCCAGGGGCAAAGCGGTAGGCACCCAGAACAGGGTCACCAGGCCAACCAGTTTCAGAATGGTGAAGAGGTCAAGCCCTTTTCCCACCAGGTCATCGATGTACAGCCAGAAGAACTGCATGGTGAGCACGAAGAGGGAAATGGCGAATGCGGCGATAAAAGGACCGATAAAGGAACGGATAACGAGTATATCGAGTTTTTTAATCACGGGTCCTTGCTTAATATTGTTTTATGAGCCCTGCAAAAGTAATGCTTTCACCAAAGGAACGGGAACTGGTAACCGATGCCGGTTGGATTTTAACAAAGAACCGGATCATCGGTAAGGTATACACGCTATTTGGTCACCTGAGCGAGCAATACCGGGTATTGTGGCAACAGTACCCCATGCTGACTGGAACGGAATCCGGTTTTCATTCCCCCAAAATATCGAAGGGGGAACAATACAGGGCTTTGCCCTGGGTGATGCTGGACCAGCCACGGCATTTTACGGCAACCGAAAGTTTCGCGATCCGGAGTTTTTTCTGGTGGGGGAATTTTTGCAGCATCACATTACAGCTGTCGGGGAAATACCAGGTCCAATATGCCGCAGGATTGCAGGAATATTTCCGCTCACATCCCGAAAAGCAGGCTGGCTGGTATCTGGCTGTGGGGAATGATGCCTGGGGGCACCATTTTGAAACGGATAACTATGCACCGCTTTCCGAACAGATGGACATCGTGTGGACCGGATTTCCCTTTCTGAAACTGGCAAAAAAAATCCCATTACAGGAATGGGATGGATTGACTGATTTTTTTGAAGGCACTTACCAGGAGCTATTGCACATGCTTGCGGTCAGCTGCGATTAAGCGCTGCCTAAACGGTGAAACAGATCTTTGATCTGGTAACCCCATAACTGGCTCTGGTCCTTGACCTCGTTCTTTTCCGCAAAATCCTTGATCACCAGGATCGTCTGGTTGGAGATCTCGGTCTTTTCGATGCGGAATTCAAAATATTCGTTCTTATCGCTATGCTGCCAGTGGAAACGGATGAATTTGTCTTCCTCCTTGTCAACCACATCTGCTTTATCGGGTGTACCACCGTTCCATGAAAAGCTGTACACATTCTCCCATTCGTCTACTTTATCGGCAAACCACTCCTGTAAACCGGCAGGCGTAGCTAAAAATTCAAATAAAATCGTTGGTGAACATCTGACCGGGAATTCCAACGTAAATAGTTGCTTCTTACTCATTACAATCTCTTTAACCTACAGTCCGTCGTAGGCCTGCAATAATATTAAATAATCCTTCGCTTCCAAATGTTTTTTTGGTCACACGGATGAATTCCGCTATTCAGGAAAACCGCTATCAAAAAGAGATTGTTTAAAGTGTTGGTTATCAATATTTTATAGAAAATATATTTTTTGAAAAGTTTTCAAAATTTGTTAAATTGCTTAACAACAGACCCTGTGGCGTAGTGTTTTGTTCTTATGACCTTGTAAGCTCGGTTCCTATCACCTATATAACCACTATCTAAAATCCGATCATTATGAGTATGCGCCAGCTCAAGATAACCAAGTCTATCACCAATCGTGAGTCGCAAAGTCTGGAGAAATATTTACAGGAGATCGGTAAAGTGGACCTGATCAGTCCCGAGGAAGAAGTACAGCTGGCCATGCGTATCCGTGAAGGAAGCCAGGCGGCACTCGACAGGCTGGTGAAAGCCAATCTCCGCTTCGTGGTATCCGTGGCCAAACAATACCAGAACCAGGGGCTTACCTTGCCGGACCTGATCAACGAGGGTAACCTGGGCCTGATCAAGGCCGCCCTGCGTTTTGATGAGACCCGTGGTTTTAAATTCATTTCTTATGCCGTATGGTGGATCCGCCAGAGCATATTACAATCCCTCGCAGAACAGAGCCGTATCGTTCGTTTACCCCTGAACAAAGTAGGGCTTACCAACCGCATCAGTAAAGCATACCAGCAGCTGGAGCAGGAATTTGAACGGGAGCCAACACCCGAAGAACTGGCCGATCTGCTGGAGATCGGCATCGAGGAAGTTACCGCAACCATGAGTGTGGGTTTCCGGCATGTAAGCATGGATACCCCATTGTCTGATGGAGAGGACGGTACCCTGCTTGACCTGATGGAAAACCCCAATGCCGATAAGACCGATGAGAAACTGGTGCATCATGAGTCGCTCCGCATGGAAATAGAACGCAGCCTCTGCACACTCACCGAGCGGCAGAAAGATGTGGTCTGTTATTTTTTCGGCATCGGTGTGGATCATCCACTGAGCCTGGAAGATATCGGGGAAAGGTTTCACCTGACCAGGGAAAGGGTAAGGCAGATCAAGGATAAGGCGATCACGAAGCTCAGAAGTACCAACCGGTCCAAACACCTTCGTTTTTACCTGGGATAACTCAGAGGGAGTATGATTTTCTATGATTTGTATGATGAAGGCAGCTTTTGAAAAGCTATTGTTACCGGAGGATTAGGTATTTATACGCAGAATTAATACTGTTTCCGGGAAAATCTTCGCTTGAATCATTTCCAGAATTTATATTTGCATCCAGTTAAGTGGGTATGACCTTTGTCGTATTCACTTTTTTATTTATCGGTTATGGTAGATAACTATAAATATTCAAGTTTAACGGAGAAGATTATTGGGGCGGCGATGACAGTGCATAAAAACCTTGGTGGAGGTAATTTTACGGAAAATATCTTTCACCGGGCATTGTTACTTGAATTATCCGATAGAGGGATGTTTTTTGAAAGTGAAAAAGAGCTGCCTGTTCATTACAAAGGAAAACTGATCGGAAAGAAAAGAATAGATGTGTTGGTTGATGAGAAAGTGTTGGTGAAATTAAAAGTTGTGAATCAATTAGAGAATATCCATTTCAACCAGATCATCAACTACCTCAAACTATTCGGCCTGGAAGTGGGGCTGTTAGTGAACTTTGGAACAGAAAGTCTTCAGGTAAAACGTTTTGTAAATAACCATTTGTAAGTTATAGCAGCAAGTAATCCAATCTGCGAAATCATACAAATAATCATAAAATCAGTGATGTATGTTTAACTCTCTCAGTGAGAAGCTCGAATCGGCCTTTAAGAACCTCAAAGGGGAAGCAAGGATCAATGACCTCAATATTGCCAATACGGTAAAAGATATCCGCCGTGCCCTGATCGATGCGGACGTGAATTTCAAGATAGCCAAGGAATTCACTGATAAGGTCAAAGAAAAAGCGACCGGTGAAAAAGTGATCAATGCCATCAGTCCCGGACAACTGATGGTGAAGATCGTTCAGGATGAACTGACCGAACTGATGGGTGGATCCGAGGCGCAGTTCAATGTGTCGGGTAACCCGGCCATCATCCTGGTTGCGGGGCTGCAGGGTAGCGGTAAGACCACATTCACCGGTAAACTGGCCAATTACCTGAAGACCAAAAAAGGTAAATCTGTGTTGCTGGTGGCAGCAGATATCTACCGCCCGGCGGCGATAGACCAGCTGACCGTACTGGCAGAACAGGTTGGGGTGGATGTGTACAGCGAAAGGGAAAACAAAGACGCGGTTGCCATTGCACAGAACGCGATCAAGGAAGCAAAAGCGAAGAATAAGAATGTGATCATCATCGATACCGCCGGCCGCCTGGCCATTGATGAGGCGATGATGACGGAAGTGGCCAATATCAAATCTGCCGTGAACCCGGCAGAGATCCTGTTCGTAGTGGATTCCATGACGGGCCAGGATGCGGTGAACACCGCCAAAGCCTTCAACGACCGGCTCGATTTCACCGGTGTGGTACTGACCAAACTGGATGGTGACACCCGCGGTGGTGCAGCGCTCTCGATCAAGTATACTGTTAACAAACCGATCAAGTTCGTGAGCAGCGGCGAGAAGATGGATACACTGGATGTGTTCTATCCCGACCGTATGGCGCAGCGTATCCTGGGTATGGGAGATATCACCAGCCTGGTAGAGAAAGCGCAGGCCCAGTACGATGAGGCGGAAGCCAAAAAACTGGAGAAGAAGATCCGGAAGAACCAGTTCGATTTCCAGGATTTCATGGACCAGCTGCAGCAGATCAAAAAAATGGGTAACCTGAAAGACCTGATGGGCATGATACCCGGTGTGGGCAAAGCCATGAAAGATATTGATATCAAGGATGACGCTTTCAAAGGGATCGAAGCGATGATCAGTTCCATGACGCCTTTTGAAAGGGCCAACCCCGATTCCCTCACCCCTTCACGCAGGCAACGGATCGCGAAAGGCAGTGGCAAGGATATGGCCGAAGTGAATGCATTTATGAAACAGTTCGACCAGATGAAGCAGATGATGAAGATGATGAACAACCTTCCGATGGGCGGCAGGTTCCCTGGGATGAAACGATAGGGAAGATTGAACAGATGAACAAGGAGCAGGGGAATGTTGAATGGAGGAGAAAGGATAGGCCTCTGCGTCATCTCCCTGCTCTCCCCGGCTCTGCGGTGAAAAAATACCCCCTGAATTCCCTGCAGAATGAGGCCCTTCCGCTGAAGTGTGCGACGCAAGGGACGCCCAGATGCCGTACAAGTGCCTGGATAACAATAATTTAATATTTCCTTGACAGACGGTCTTGGAATAATTCTCTTTTCCCTTTACATTTGCCGTCCGGTTATTCTTAGCCGGATTAACCAATTTCTTAACGCCTTTAAATTTCTATTTAACATGGCAGTCAAAATCAGACTACAGCGTCACGGCAGCAAAAAGCGTCCGTTCTACTTCATCGTAGTGGCCGATGCCCGTGCACCAAGAGATGGTAAGTTCATCCAGAAGGTTGGAACTTACAACCCGCTTACAGTACCAGCAACCATTCAATTGGACCGTCAGAAGGCCCTGGAGTGGCTGAACAAAGGTGCTCAACCCACCGATACTGTACGCCGAATTCTCTCTTTCAAGGGAGTATTGTACCTGAAACACCTCCTGAGAGGTGTGAGCCTGGGATTGTTCGACCAGGCCGCGGCTATGACCAAATTCCAGGCATGGCACGAAGCGCATGAAGCTAACGTTACACGTCGTTCTAACGAGCACAAGAACACTCAGAGAGCTAAGAAAGCTTATGTTCCCGTTGTAAAAAAAGTGGAAGTTAAGCAGGAAGAAGCCCCCTCTGAAGGAGCTGCTGAAGCACCAGCTGAAGCTTAGTAAGTACGACTTACGATATTCCAGCCAAAAGCCCGATTCGAAAGTTTCGGGCTTTTGTGTGTAAAACCGGGCTTGGTGGAAAATTCGCTCGCAAAGCCGCAAAGGCTGGTTTACTGGGATTCAATTAAATTGCATATCGATGAAAGATTACATCAACATAGGACGCATTGTAGCAGCCTTTGGTTTGCAGGGAGAAGTGATCCTGAAACATGCATTGGGTAAAAAAACAGTGCTGAAAGATATTGAAGCCATATTCATTGAGGAACACAAGGGGTCTTATCTGCCCTATTTTGTTGAGTCGTCGAAGGCAAAGGATACCGAAGAGACCTATCTGAAACTGGAAGGTGTGCATACGCGTGAGACAGCGGCGAGACTGACCTCAAAGAATGTATGGTTACTGGATGCGGACTTCCGGAAACTGGCCGGCAAAACGGCGCCGATCTCCTTACTGGGATTCGAAGTGATCACGGATGAGGATGAGAACCTGGGACCGATAGAGGAAGTGATAGAACAACCCCACCAGGTATTGTTGCGCATCAGCCTCGATGGCAAAGAGGCCCTGATACCCCTGCATGCAGAATCGCTCGACAGGATCGATCACAAGCAAAAGCAGGTGCATGTGATATTGCCCGATGGCTTGCTGGATATTTACCGATAGTCTTTTTGATCATAACATTCCATGGAACCAGGTCCCGTATTTGAGTATCGCATCAAAGTGATGCAGGAGCATATCGATGAACTTGAGCACGTCAACAATGTGGTCTACGTACAGTTCATGCAGGATGTGGCTGATAAACATTGGCATAGTATAGAGTTAAGTGATCTGGAAAAAGAAGTGGTCTGGGTGGTACGCCGCCATGAGATCGATTACCTGCACCCGGCCGTACTGGGTGATGAACTCTTGATCCGTACCTGGACCGGTGAACATGGTACCGTTACCTGGGACAGGCATTATGAGATCATCCGCCCTGCCGATCAGAAAAGGATCATCACAGCAAAAAGTGTATGGGTGCTGCTCGATAAGATCACTGGTCGCCCCAGGCGTATAGAAGAGCCGATACTCAGACGATTTTTATGACTTGATGGACGGATTGCGGATCATTAACCACTTCTTCATTGATTCGTCCAATCCACGATCCGCTGATCCATCAATCATTTCATCATTTCACCCCTTACTGCAAAACCATCCAGTTTTTTTAATGGAACGCCTGCATTTTGCAAGGCACGCTCGGCCTGCAGGATATGCCGGTAGTTATGGGCGATCAGGAAAAGGAAGGTGTCTCCCAGTTTCAGTTTGATGAATGTGGCGATGGAGATCGGTATCCTGACCTTGTTAAGATCCACCTGTTTGGCTTTCCGTAATAAGCGCAACAGTTTTTCCTGCTGCTCAATGAATTCGGCGATCACTGCATAGCTGTCCTCATTGCTTGTGGGAGTATGATCTTTGGGTGCCGACATTTTTTTGGCGGGAACCCCGGTCTCTTTCGGAAGCATCATCTGGGTGAAATAATTGCCTAGCCAGCCGGCGCTGAAACGGATAGCGGGTTTCTGTTGCTGTTGTATGGCATCCTCAATGGCTTTTTCCATTTTGGGCAGGTAATAACGGCCATAACTGTTCAGGTGCATCAGACACTGGTTGGCACTCCACTTTTCGGGCGAGACCTTGTATGCGAACTGGTGATGGGGCAGCATCTGCCACTCGCTTACGGCTTTGTTCAGAAAAGCATCTGTCTGGTCGATCAGCGAATCGGTCAAGGTTTGTGATAGGTAAAGTGGCATATTGTTTTGTTTTTGATACCACAAAACTGGCATCGGCCCGGGGAATAATTCTTGGTGTAGACTAAGATTTTATTGTCCTGCTGTACATAGTATCTGTTACTCACCCCCATTTTCTTATACCCGCACCGTTCCCAGCAGTTTGCTGAAGGTAGTGGCATCGATACCCAGGTAGGAAGCCAGGTATTTATGCGGGATGAGGGTAAGTACATGCGGACTTCTCTTCAGCAGGGTCCTGAATTTTTGCTCTGCCGAAAAACACTGTAGTTCTATCTGGCGTTCCAGCACACCTGCCATCGTATAACTGGTGGCTTTCCGGATCAGCCGTTCAAAATTGTGGTAGCGGTCAAGCAGGTCCTGTACCTGCTGGTAAGTGGTCCGGATGAATTCGCTTTTGGTAAGGGTCTCCAGGTGGTATTTGGAAGGCTGCTGCAGTAAGAATGAATCTGCCACACCCGAAAAAGAAAAGGGATAGGTGAAAACAATGGTGGCTTCCTTATCATCCTCGGCCAGGTAAAAAGCGCGCTGCACGCCTTCTGTAACAAAATAGAGGTATTTCTCCGTTTCACCGGCTGCTGTCAGCAGTTCCTTACGTTTGGCAGAGAAAGGTTGCCAGATCGATGCAAATGCGTCCCATTCCTCTTCCGTTAAGGGATGGATCTTGTCTATGAACTGTTTCAGCTGTTCAATGGCGACAGTGGTATTCACGGATTGGCGGATCTCGGATGGCATGATTCGGCTATTGCTTCTTCAACCAATTTACGGCGCTTTCCAGAACCGGGTCCTTTTTTTCTTTCAGATCCCGGGGGCTTGGTTTTACCAGTATATCTGGCAGTATCGGGTCAAAATTCTTTTCGTCACCATCGGCCCTGGTGAACATCTTGGTAGAAGCCCTGGCAATGATATGTGAATGCGGAAGCATGAACTGGTACATCTCGCCGAAATCATTACCCGGTTCACCGGTGGGTTCGCCGAACAGGGTGGCCAGCCGGTAAGATCTGATGCCATCTGCCAACATATTGGCGCTTGAAAAAGTATTCGGACCGATCAGCACAGCGGTTCTGCCTGTGAATGTCAATGCTGAGTTGAGCGGCTTGCGTTTTTGTTTGTTCACGTAAGAATAGGTGTCGCCATCTTTGATGGAGTTATAGAAACGCGTATCCATCTTCATCCCGCTTTGTTGCAGCAGCCGTTGGTATTCTTTGTAGTGGATACTGCTTTTCCATTTCATTCCGCCGGAAAGCATATAGGGTGTAGTAGAGAAATAGCCGATCAGTGAATCACCAAACACAGAATTGCCGCCGCCATTCTCACGAAGGTCAATGATCAGACCGATGGCATTGGCTTCTTTGATCTTTGTAAAACTGTTGTGCAGGAATGTGGAGAAAGGCAATGTGGATGGCGATACCATATGCCGGTAATTGATATAGGCAATATTGCCGGGCAGCATTGTGAAGGTATACGGATCACCGGGGTTGCTGACGCTTGCCGCCAGTACTTTATTCAGGCTGTCTGCCTGTTGCCTGGAATATCCTTGTACCGTATAGTCGATAAGGGTGCCGTCTTCTTTGCGGGCTTTGATCCGGTATGGGCTCCCGATGCCATGCAGGAATAACAATTTTCGAACATAACTGGCGATCTGCTGTTTACGCCAGGTTTCCAGTCCGCCATAATATTCCCTGAACTGTTGGTTGAGTTCCGAAACGGGTTTGCCATTCACTTCTAGTATCGCTGCGTTTATGCCCAGCCTTTGTTCAGTGCTGAGGTCCCGGTCTACGATCCATTGATCATCTTCTGCTTTTTGCAGCAAAAATGGGAAACGCAGTGAGCAGGTATACAGACTGTCAGTAACGGCATTGTATGGCATACCAATATGCCCTTCATTCAGTGCAGCCGAAAGTTTACCGAAAACCAGTATGGCATCCGTTTGTGAAATGCTGTCCGGGTAACGGTTCAGCAGATCTGTTTCCATTTTTGCAAGTGCTTCCCTGCTGATCGAATGGTAGAGGTTCACATGCGATTCTTCCATCACTTTGTGCCAGAAACGGATATCTTCTGCCAGTTGTTCTTTGGCTATTTTTCGGAAAGCGGCCCCGGGTACCGGTTCCTTAGCGTATACGACACTTCTCTGCGCCCGGAGAGAACCGAGCGACAGGACCATCAGAGCGAGGAAAAATGTTTTCATAAGTCATGCTTGAAGTCACTAAAATAGCGGCTTTCCCGGCATTTTCCTTTCACATAAAAGGGTGATTTACAGAAGGCGAAAACGGCGATCTTTGTTAACTTTCCCGCAGGATGAACGGTCCCCAACGTTATATTGCCCATTTTGACCTGGACTCATTTTTTGTGAGTGTGGAGGTATTGAACGATCCTTCCCTGAAAGGCAAAGCGGTGATCGTGGGAGGCTCACGTGAGCGTGGGGTGGTGACCAGCTGCAGTTATGAAGCCCGGAAATTCGGTGTACACAGTGCCATGCCTATGAACCGGGCAATGAAGTTATGCCCGCATGCCATTGTGGTCCGAGGTACACGTGGGGAGTATAGCCGCTATTCACGCTGGGTCACCGATATCATTGCTGCCAAAGCGCCCTTGTTCGAAAAAGCATCCATTGATGAGTTCTACCTGGACCTTACGGGAATGGATAAGTTCTTCGATCCCTATCAATGGACGATAGACCTCCGTGCCGAGATCATTGAGAAAACACAGTTACCGATCTCTTTCGGACTTGCCACCAACAAGATGATCGCCAAGATCGCTACCGATGAGGCCAAGCCCAATGGGTACCTGTTTGTGCAGCCCGGTATGGAGAAACAATTCCTGGCACCCTTGCCTGTCAATAAATTTCCGGGGGTGGGTGAACATACTTTTCTTACGTTGAAGTCGATGGGGATCCATACCATCCGCGACATCGCCAATACGCCGGTGGCAGTGCTGGAGAAAAAACTCGGGAAATACGGTGCCGATCTGTGGCAAAAATCACAGGGTCTGCATTTTGGCGAAGTACATGCATACCATGAGGCCAAGTCCATCTCAACGGAAAACACGTTCGAGGAAAATATTACGGATGCGGAACGTTTACTGAGTGAGTTGGTCCGCATGACCGAAAAAGTAGCTTTTGAACTCCGGCAGGATGAAAAACTCACGGGTTGTATCGCAGTAAAGATCCGGTACCCTGATTTCGAGACCACTTCCCGCCAGACAACCATCGACTATACTTTGCGTGATGATGAGCTGATCCCGGTTGCCATCGACCTCTTTCATAAACTATACCGCAAAGGACAACCTGTCCGTTTGCTGGGTGTGCGTTTGAGCGAGCTCACCCAGCACGCGGTGCAGGCCAGTTTGTTCGATGATGCGGAAAAGAAGAACAAACTCTATAAAGCCATCGATGATGTGAAGAACACATTCGGCAAAACCTCCCTCAAAAAAGCCAGGACGCTCGGATCCGGAAAACGTGCTGATAAATAAGGCGTAACAGGCATATGCTAACAGCTGTTATTTTCTGTCTGAAAAATTAGTCTATCATTTTACTAGGAAATTATTATTTTCGCCACACAAAATCAAAGAACATGAGTTTACGTTTAGGGGATATTGCTCCCAACTTCAAGGCAAAGACAACTATCGGCGAGATCGATTTTCATGAATACCTGGGTAACGGATGGGGCATACTCTTCTCTCACCCTGCCGATTATACGCCGGTCTGTACCACGGAGCTGGGCCGTACTGCATCATTGCAGGCAGAATTTGAGAAGCGAAACGTGAAAGTGCTGGCGCTGAGCGTTGACTCGGTAGAGAGCCATAAGAGCTGGATCAACGATATCAATGAAACACAGCATGTGTCTGTGGGTTTCCCCATCATTGCTGATGAAGACAAAACCATCGCCCATGCTTACGATATGATCCACCCCAACGCATCAGAGACCTTTACGGTGCGTTCCCTGTTCATCATTGGTCCCGATAAAAAGATCAAACTCATGATCACTTACCCCGCTTCTACCGGAAGGAATTTTGTAGAGGTCTTACGTGTGATCGATTCACTGCAGTTAACCTCCGGATACAGTGTGGCCACACCTGCCGACTGGAAAGAAGGCGAGGATGTGATCGTTGGCCTGAATGTGAGCACTGACGATGCAGTGAAGAAATTCCCGAAAGGGGTGAAAGTGGTGAAACCTTACCTGCGGTACACGCCGCAGCCCAATAAATAAGCAGGCAATCGTTTATTTATTTTTCGTACTTGTTCCGGCCCCGATGTCTATCGGGGCTTTTTTATGGGGTTTCAGACGGATATCTTTATCTTTCTGTAAAATAACACCCCATGAGAAAATTATCCCTGTTGCTGGCATCGGTTCTGTTGATGAACCTTTTAATGGCCCAACGAACCATTCTGCATTGCGGACAACTGATCGATGTCAGGAACCTGCAGGTACAGAAAGAAATGTCTGTGGTCATTCTGGGCAACCGGATCGCCGAAGTGCAGAAAGGATATATAACAGCGACTGCAGGTGATAAACTGGTTGATCTGAAAAATGCCACCGTAATGCCCGGCCTGATCGATATGCATGTGCATATGGAAAGTGAGACCAATCCCGCCAACTACCTCAATGGCTTTACATGGAACGGGCCTGATTATGCGTTCCAATCCGTTGTATTCGCAGAAAGAACCCTGATGGCCGGTTTCACCACCGTGCGCGACCTGGGCGGAAGTGGTGCCAATATATCGCTGCGTAATGCGATCAACAAGGAATGGATCAAAGGGCCCCGGGTATACACTGCAGGGAAATCCATTGCCACCACCGGCGGACATGCAGATCCCACCAACAATTACCGCAAGGACCTGATGGGAGATCCAGGCCCGAAAGAAGGCGTGGTGAACGGTGTGGATGATTGCGCCAAAGCAGTGCGCCAGCGTTATAAGGAGGGTTCAGATGTGATCAAGATAACGGCAACAGGTGGTGTGCTGAGCATGGCCAAAGATGGCAGTGGCGCCCAGTTCACCGTGGAAGAGGTGAAAGCCATTGTTGCCACCGCTAAAGATTATGGCTTCAAGGTAGCGGCCCATGCACATGGTGCAGAAGGTATGAAACGTGCCGTATTGGGTGGTGTCAATTCCATTGAACACGGAACCTATATGAGCGAGGAAGTGATGGAACTGATGAAAGAACGCGGTACGTACCTGGTACCTACCATCATTGCCGGAAAATCATCGGCCGATTCCGCCAAGAAACCCGGCTACTATCCCGAGATCGTTCGGGCCAAAGCAAGCGTAGTAGGCAACTATATACAGGCCACATTCGCCAAAGCATACAAAGCAGGCGTGAAGATCGCTTTTGGAACGGATGCCGGTGTGTATGCACATGGTAAGAACTGGATGGAATTTGTGTACATGACAGAAGCGGGGATGCCCATTCTTGAAGCCATCCGTTCGGCTACTTTGTCTGCATCCGACCTGCTGGGCGATGACAGGCTGGGCCTGATCGAAAAAGACAAACTCGCCGATATCATTGCGGTGGACGGCGACCCGGTAAAAGATGTGAAAGCCATGGGTCGTGTGACATTCGTTATGAAGAACGGGACGGTGTATAAGAATGAGTGAATGATAGAATGATAGTATGATAGAATGTGGATCATTCACTCATTCTATCATACTATCATTCTATCATTGATCATTGATCAACCTTTCCATTTACGCAGCTGCTGCAGCACGGCTTTCAGGTCTTTGGGCAGGGGGGCTTCGAGTTCGAATTTTTCTCCGTTCAGGTTAAAACTCAAGCGATGTGAATGCAGGGCCAGGCGTGCGAGGATAGGTTTTTCTTCTTCAGCCGTTTTGGATAGTTTGAAATTCTTTTTGAGCGATGACAGGAGGATGGGTTTTGCATCACCATAGATCTCATCGCATACAATGGAATGCCCGATATGCTGCATGTGTACCCTGATCTGGTGCGTACGGCCGGTATGGATCCGGAACTGCACCCAGGAGTAGAGACGGAAAGATTCCAGCACTTCATAATCGGTAAGAGAGGGCTTCCCTTTGGCATGTGTCATCATTTTGGATGTCTTGCCGGGGTGCTCCATGATGGGTGCGTCAATACTGCCCGTAGGATTCACCATCTGCCCATACACCAATCCCACATAATACTTTTCCATATCCCTGCCTTCAAACAACTGGGATAATTCTTTGTGCGCTTCCTCGGTCTTGGCAAATACGATGATACCGCTGGTATCACGGTCAAGGCGATGGACCGTATAGATATTCCCGAACTTCTCTTTCAGGATGTCTTTTAACGAAGGTTCCTGTCCAAGCCTGTCGGGTATACTAAGCAGGCCGGAAGGTTTGTTGACCGCTATGAACCGGTCGTTCTCAAAAATGATATCGTGATGCATGATCGTAAAGTTGTGTGTCGGTTCTGACAATGTGATAACAAAGCAGCATTCTGTGCATTCAGTGTTTATTCCTCTTCTTCTGAATGCCGTTGTTTGGTGTCTTTGTTTTTTCTCAGGAACGACTGGTTCATGAATTTCAGCAACCTTACTTCCTTTTCCTGCAGGAAACGCCATTTGCCGCGCTCCACATTTTTCTTGGTGAGGTTGGCAAACATTACCCTGTCAAGTCCTTTCACATCATAACCCAGGTGCTCAAATATGCGGCGCACGATACGGTTACGCCCGCTGTGGATCTCGATGCCGATCACATGTTTGTCCTTAGGATCGGCATAGCCTGCGGCATCTGCTTTCACAAAACCATCTTCCAGGGTCACACCCTCTAGGATGGACTCCAGGTCTTTTTTGGTAACGGGTTTGTCGAGGGTCACTTCATAGATCTTTTTGATCTCGAAAGAAGGGTGGGTAAGTTTCTGTGCCAGTTCCCCATCGTTGGTCAATAACAATACGCCGGTGGTATTCCGGTCTAAACGGCCTACGGGGTAAACTCTCTCCGGTGTTGCCTGTTTCACCAGGTCCATCACGGTTTTCCTGCCTTGCGGATCGTTGGCGGTGGTAATGAAATCTTTGGGCTTGTTAAGCAGGATGTATACGGAATTGCGCTGCAGGAAAACAGCTTTGCCTTTTACCACTACTTTGTCCTTGCCGCTTACTTTATAACCGGGTTCAAAGACCTTGTCGCCGTTCACGGTCACTTTGCCTTCTTTTACCAGCTCGGCTGCCTCACGCCTTCCGCAAACACCGGAATGAGCAATGAACTTATTCAGCGGCATTAACTCAGAAGCCACCTTCTGGTTCTCTGGTCTTCCTTCATTGGTCTTCTGGGATCTTTCAGTGTAAGGTTTTCCGCCGCTTCTCTCTTTTCCGGGAGCAGGCTTCCGATCTGTCTTACTATGCGCAGGTCGCGCATCGTTACGTGTTTCCCACTTCTTAGCAGGTTTCTCCTGTTTCCGGGCTCCGGGTTTTTGTGATCTGGGTTCTTCGTCCCTCACAATGCCACGCATTTTGTCGATCTTCTTTTTCCGCATTTCTTCACCTGCGGCGCGGGCTTCCTGTTTGATCTTTTTCTTTTCCTGGCGGAAAGCTTCTTTAATGGCGCTGCCCCTGGTTTTATTGGCAAACTTGTCGAAGTTGTCTGTTCTTTTTTTCATGAAGTGTGATTTATGCTGTTTTTCAACAGGAAAGGCAAATGTAGCATATTAAGAATTAATGCTAGTTATACGCAAAAGCAGGTGGGTGAATATCGAATGTTGAACAAGGAATGATGAATGCTGATCGAAGTCAACTTCGTCATTCATCATTCCTTGTTCAACATTCAATATTCTACTTGCCTTTGTTTGCCAGCTGTCCGCAGGCTGCGTCAATATCCTTGCCCCGGCTGCGGCGTAAGCGTGCGTTCACTTTGTTGGATTCCAGGATACCCATGAACTGCTGTATGCCTTCCTCATCAGGTTTGGTGAATTTGAAAGCATCGATGGGATTGTATTCGATGATGTTCACCAGGTCGGCGGGCACCTGCCGGTAAATGCGCGTCAGCTCTTCCGCATCTTTTGCAGAATCATTCAGGTTCTTGAAGAGGATGTATTCCAGTGTGATCTCGTTACCGGTCTGTTTGTAAAAATAGTTCAGTGCCTCTATCAGTACTTTGATGTTATTGCTTTCATTGATGGGCATGATCTCGTTGCGCTTGGCATCATTGGCCGCGTGCAGTGAGAGCGCCAGTTTGAAGCGTACCTGGTCGTCGCCCAGTTTTTTGATCTGTTTGGCAACACCCGCAGTGGATACGGTGATGCGTTTGGGACTCATGAACAGTCCGTCTTCGGCAGTGATCCTTTCAATGGCTTTGAGTACGTTGCTGTAATTCATCAAGGGCTCGCCCATGCCCATGAAAACGATATTGGACAATTTTTTTTCGTAAGTGGCCTCACTTTGCTGGTTGATCAGTACCACCTGGTCGTAGATCTCATCGTATGTAAGGTTTCTTTTGCGGTCGAGATAACCGGTTGCACAGAATTTACAGCTCAGGCTGCAACCGATCTGGGAGGACACGCAGGCGGTCTTACGTTCATCGGTAGGGATCAGAACCCCTTCTATCAGGTGGTTGTCGAAGGTCTTAAAACGGCTTTTGATGGTGCCGTCATCGCTGAACTGGGTAGCATCCACCCGCAGGGCGGGCAGGCTGAAGTCGGTGGCCAGTTTGGCACGGAGGTCCTTGCTCAGGTTCGTCATATCGTCGAAACTGTGTGCGTGTTTCTGCCAGATCCATTCCCATACCTGTTTTACACGGAACTTCTTATCGCCGATGGAGGTAAAATAGGTCTCCAGGTCGGCAATACTCTGGTGGCGTATATTGGGTAATTCAGCGTTCATCCGGCAAAGATACCGCCAAAGCCCCTGAAGGGGGTAATTTTTGTGCCACAAACTCTATCTTGCGCAGGTATTTTAACGATTATACGCAACCGGAATTCCTACGAACTATGAAAACATGTTATGTGATCGATGCGGTGAGAACACCCATTGGCAGGTATGGTGGTAAACTGAGTTCTATCCGTCCAGACGACCTGCTGGCGCATACCCTTGTGTCACTGCTGCAACGCAATGAGGGTATTGATGTATCCCGTATTGAAGATGTGATCGCTGGCGCGGCCAACCAGGCCGGTGAAGATAACCGCGATGTGGCCCGTATGGCGGCATTACTGGCCGGTCTGCCGGTATCTGTGGCGGGTAATACGGTCAACCGTTTGTGCGCCAGTGGTTTGCAGGCTGTTATGGATGCCACCCGTGCCATCATGTGTGGAGAGGGAATGCTGTACATAGCCTGTGGCGTGGAAAGTATGACGCGTGCCCCTTTTGTGACGGCTAAAAGTGATGGTGCGTGGAACCGGAAAGTGGAAACCTACGATACCACCATCGGCTGGCGTTTTACCAATAAGAAGCTGGCAGAAATGTACCATCCGTACAGTATGGGCGAGACCGCCGAGAATGTGGCACGCGAGTGGAATATCGGCCGTGAGGAACAGGACCGTTTTGCCCTGGCTTCCCAACAGAAATATTTTGCGGCCAAAGAAGCGGGTAAATGGGATGCGGAGATCACAGCCATTGAAATGATCAACGACCGCCTCATCACCTGGTTCAATGAAGATGAACACCCGCGGCAGACCTCGCTCGAGAAATTGGCCGGTTTAAAGCCTGCCTTTGCCAAAGACGGCACTGTGACCGCCGGTAACTCTTCGGGCATCAATGACGGCGCTGCCGCTATGTTACTGGCCAGTGAAGAGGCGGTGAAATTATTTAACCTGCAGCCTATGGCACGTGTGGTCAGTATGGGCGTGGCGGGTGTGGACCCTGCCATCATGGGCATGGGACCGGTTCCGGCATCGCAGAAAGCGCTGCAGCGCGGGGGACTTTCCGCGGCAGACCTTGACCTGGTGGAACTGAATGAGGCCTTTGCTTCGCAGAGCCTGGCCTGCATGAAAGAGCTGGAGCTGGATCCGGACAAAGTGAATGTGAATGGAGGCGCCATTGCCATCGGTCATCCGTTGGGATGCAGCGGCGTCCGTATCTCTGCCACTTTACTGCACGAAATGTCGCGCAGGAGATCCAGGTACGGATTGGCCACGATGTGCGTTGGGGTGGGACAGGGTGCCGCTGTAATTTATGAGGGCCTGTGACCGTATGACTAAGGAAAATTTAAGGTTGCGAAAATTTTGAGATATCGCAAATAACACTAAATTGAACTACTAAAAATATACTATGAAGAGAATGTTGCTGTTTTTTGTTCTTTCCATGGGCCTGGTAACAATGGCCCAGGCGCAGCAGAATCCGGCTCCTGCAAAGGATACCGCTGCTTTACAACAGTATGTTGGCAAGTACACATTTCCTGAGGGAAGTGTTGTGCCGGATGTGACCGTTACGATCGAAGACGGTGCACTGGTGATGGCATCTTCACAGGGGAACTCGTCATTGGAAAAACAGGGGGAAGACCTGTATACCATCGTTCAGTTCCAGGGTACCGCCAAGTTCAACAGGGATGCCAATAAAAAGATCATTGGCGTCAGCATCAATGCCATGGGCTACCAGTTGGAAGGCACCAAGGCAGAAGCCAAAACAATTGCTTTGATTCGCATACAAAAATACCAGGACCAGCAGTTATTGACTGCGATGACCCGTTAAGAGACCGATTGCTTGCGGTACATACAAAAGGCTGGGATCATGATCCCGGCTTTTTTATTGGTAATAGGTCTCATCCAGGTAAAACAGTCCGTCCTGTTTTTGCCAGTACCAGAACTTCTTTTTGAAGATCACGTATACGCCACGGGCAGATCTCTGCGTCAGTTTTTCGGGAACATACAATACCCTCGGCGGTACCATCTGGAACCGGTAGATCAGGTTTTTTCGCTGGGCAGGTGTAAAGGAACGGGTGATACTCCGGTAATTGGCCTTTTCAGCAATGGCTGGCGGTAACTGGCTGCGTGAGGTTACGACATTGCCATTGGCATCGATCACGATCATCGGGTCCGGAAAAGGGTCGGGTGCTGTTGTTGCATTGGTAGCAGGCGGGGCCACTTCGGTCCTGGTTTCGGGAACGGTTTTCCAGGGGGTGATCACGGCACTGTTCTTGGCGGTTGCAGGTGATGCCGCCGGTTGTGTTTTTCTGCTGCAGGCTGCCAATACCAATACAGCCAGGAAGATCCATGGGTTTTTCATGATACCGGTTTGGTATCTGTTATGAAAAAACTATGCCAAAAAGGATCCTGGCCCCAAAAGGACTCAGGCTGTGAAACTGAAGTCGACCAGTTTGTTCTGCGCCAGGCTTTGCTGTTCACCCTTGCGCAGGTCTTTCACCAGGCAGGTTCCGTTGGTCAGTTCTTCACTGCCAAGGATGACCACATAGGGAATGTGCTTCTTTTCCGCGTATTTGAATTGTTTGTCGAATTTGGTGTTCTCATGAAACAGTTCGCAGGCAATGCCATGGTTGCGCAATTGCTGCATCAGGCCAAATGCCTGTTTGCTCTCCGCTTCGCCCAGGTTAAAGAACAGGACCCTGGTACCGGCCTGCACTTCATCAGGAAAACAATTGAGTTCTTCCATCACATCATAGATCCTGTCTACACCAAAACTGATCCCCACGCCGGGTACATTGGGCACCCCGAATAGACCGGTCAGGTCATCATAACGTCCGCCGCCACCGATACTTCCCATCTGCACCTGTTTTGCCTTCACTTCAAAGATGATACCCGTGTAATAGTTCAGTCCGCGGGCAAGGGTGAAGTCGGTGGTCAGTGGTGAGTGCTGAGTGGTGAGTGGGTAGTTGAGTACGTATTCGATCTCTTCAATGCCTTTCAGGCCGGTTTCGTTGTTTCCGATGAGTTGTTTGAGTGCGGCTATTTTTTCTTCGTTGCTTCCGGATATGGAGAGGTACCGCTCAATGGTGGCGATCTGTGCATCAGACAATCCTCTGGCAGTAAGTTCTGCTTTCACTTTGTCCAATCCTATCTTATCCAGTTTGTCAATGGCAACGGTGATATCCACCATCTTATCGGCGCCGCCGCATAACTCTGCCAGTGCGGCCAATATTTTCCGGCTGTTGATCTTGATCTCCACCTCGATGCCCAGTTTTTCGAATACGGTGGCATAGATGCCGGCAAGTTCCACTTCATTCAACAGCGATCTGCTGCCAACCACATCAGCGTCGCACTGGTAGAACTCGCGGTAGCGGCCTTTCTGGGGCCTGTCGGCGCGCCATACGGGCTGCACCTGGTAACGTTTGAACGGAAGGGTGAGTTGCCCGTAATTCATGGCCACATATCTGGCAAAGGGAATGGTGAGGTCATAACGTAAGGCCCTTTCCGTGATGCCCTTAGTGTTCTTTCCCGAGAGTACTTTTTCAAAATCAGCTTTGGCCTGCTCGTGTTTTTCAGGATTATCGAGGCCATTGTTCAGGATCTTGAAGATGAGTTTGTCGCCCTCTTCCCCATATTTGCCCATCAGGGTATCCAGGTTCTCCATGGCAGGCGTTTCGAGCGGCTGAAAGCCATAACGCTCGAATACAGAACGGATGGTCTGAAAAATATAATTGCGTTTGTGCACAACAGCTGCGCTGAAATCTCTGGTTCCTTGTGGTAAGCCGGGTTTGCTCATGGGTGGGCGTTCATTAAGTAGTTAGTTCCTGTCGGGAGGCGGTTGCCATCCTTCCGTGTTCGGGTTTATGGTTCCTGCCGGTATGCTGCTATCAGTCTGTCGCAGGCTTTTTCCAGCATATCGTATACAGCATGATAATCTTTTTCGGTTCCATACCAGGGATCGGGCACTTCCCGTTGTTCTCCGGGGTACAGCAGGTCGAGGAGAAATGTCACTTTCCTGTCATTTTTTTCTGCATGCCAGCTTTCGCCGAAGATCCTTTTTACGGCTGCATAATTGTCCCGGTCCATCACAAAGATCCTGTCGAACCGGTGGATATCCTCTTTCACCAGTCTTCTGCATCGCTGTCCGCTGATATCGATCCCGTGAAGTTGGGCCACATGCTGTGATAACACATGAGGCTGCTCCCCAATATGATACCCGTTGGTGCCCGCGCTGTCTATCTCCCAGTCAAGTCCGGCCTCATTTACTTTTTGCGTCAGTATGCCTTCCGCCAATGGACTCCTGCAGATATTCCCCAGGCAAACCATCAAAATTCTCATGTGCGCAAAGATAGTGTTGTGGCTGCAATTATCGTCTGCACAGTGCCTCGCTGCGCATGCTAATGGCCGTTAGCCGGCGCAGGGTTCATATTATGGAATTGTTGCTGCGTATGCATCCTATAAAAGAGATAACCGGCGAATTGTTTCAAATTGTCGGCCACAATTGTTGGAGACAAATAAAATTATTGCCTAAATTGCCCATCCCTGTTTTAATTGAATGTTAAATGGAAAACGATTTCAGAGCTAAACAGAAGAAAAGCTATAATTTGATGCGCATGTCATACGATTTCACCATCGCAGTTTTACTGCTGGGAATGGCGGTCGTGATGTTGTTCGCAGACAAACTGAACATCGAACAGCTGTTGGACGAGGACAACGAATTTTTCAGGTATTTTTTTGGTATTCTTTGTCTTTTATATGGAAGTTTTCGATTATACAGAGGGTTCAAGCGAGATGATGTAAGATGAAAAAGAGTGTGTTATATGGTTTTTTGGGGGGCATGTTGTTGTTCTTTGTTTCTTGTAACCGATCGGGGAAAAAAGAGGACCCGCGAGATACACCTACCAAGGGGTTCATCCGGATCAGCGTGGACGAGAGTTTCAAACCGGTGATCGAAGAGCAGCTGAAAGTGCATCATTCCTCTTTTCCAAATACCCGGATCGAGGTCAGCTACAAATCGGAAGCCGCCTGTTTCAGGGACCTGCAGTCAGACAGTACCCGCATGATCATTGTGGCCAAGGGCCTGACGGATAAGGAAGCGGAGATCTTTGAGAACAGCCTGTCTTTCAAACCCCAATACGGGATACTGGCCTATGATGCCGTGACCGCTATTGTGAACAGGGCCGCAAAGGACAGTGTGTTCACGATCGCCCAGCTGAAAGATATCCTCAGCGGAAGGAACAATATCACCGCTGTGATGGATGGGAAGAATGCAACCAGCACCATCCGTTATCTGCAGGACAGCGTACTGCGGGGTGAACCGTTGGGAAAGAACGTGGTGGCGGCCCAAAACAGCGATGAAGTGATAGAAGTGGTATCGAATAACCCGAATGTGATCGGTTTTGTAGGACTGAGCTGGGTGGGAGACAGTTACGACCCCAAACAGGTGGCGCAACTGAAAAAAATAAGGACGGCGCTGGTAGAATGTGTTAAATGTGAGGAAAAGGACCTGTTTGCCAAGCCTTCGCAGGCATCATTGGCATATGGTCAATACCCGCTGGCACGCCCCTTGTATTACATATTGAAAGAGAATTCGGCCGGGCTGGGCACAGGTTTCATGAATTTTATGAGCCTGGAACGCGGACAGCTGATATTCAGAAGATCTTTCCTGGTACCGGCCAAAATGGGATTCAATAACCGGGTTGGGAAAATAAAAGAGTCGGCAGATTGACACTATAATAATAAAAAAAGAAAAATGAAGAAGACCGTTTCTTTAATGTTGACAGCGATGCTTGCTGCACAGTGTTTGATGGCCCAGATACCGGCTGGGATCAAATTTCTGAATTACGAAAAGAACAAGAGTGCAAAAGAAGCATTTCAGAAAGCTTATGATGCCAATCCGAAAGATCCGCAGGCTATTTACTGGTTGGGTCAGGCCATGCTGGCAACAGACGGTGCAAGCGAACCTTCAAAAGAACAGATCGCAGAGGTCAAAGCGCTGTATCAGAAAGGATTACAGGAAGTGGGCAGCGATGCCTGGTTGCTGGTGGGAATGGGCCATGTGGGTATCCTGGAAAAAGAGGACATCAACGCTGTAAAGCAGAAATTCGAACAAGCGATCACTTCTACCATTGAAACAAAAGGTAAGAACAAAGGCAAACCCAATCCTGCCATCCTGAATGCCATTGGCCGTGCCAATGCAGAAGTGGGCAGCGACCAGGGCGACCATAATTATGCGATCGAAAAACTGAAACAGGCAGCAGCCATCGATCTGACCGATCCGGATATCCTGATCAACATGGGGATCAACTACCTGAAAATGGGTGGTGAAAATGGCGGTGATGCGGTAAAAGCCTACCAGGAAGCCCTGGCCAGAGACCCTAAGAATGCCCGTGCCTTCTACCGTATCGGTAAGATCTACCAGAGCCAGAACAACAAAGAACTGTTCGAGCAGAACTTTGCCAGCGCCATGGAGGCCGATCCCGCTTACCCACCGGTATACTTCAATTACTACGATTATTATGCTACCCGCGATGTGAACCGCGCGAAAGAATACCTGGATAAATACATTGCCACAGCCGATAAGGACCCGATGCTGGAACTGGTGATGGCCGATTACCTGTTCCGTTCAGGTAAGAATGCCGAGTCGCTTGCAAAAGTAAAGGAGCTGGAAGCAGCCGTAGGTATCAAAGCACTGCCTAAACTGGATGTGCTGTATGCGTTCAACTACGACAGGACCGGTGATTCCGTACAGGCCAAGAATGCACTGACCCGGTATTTCGGCACAGCACCTGTTAGCAAGATAGCTCCCGGCGATTATGAGCTGGCCGTTAAGGTTTTCTCTAAATTCCCCGGCAGCGAAATGCAGGCCGTAGGTTACCTGGAGAAGGCATTGAGCAACGATACCTCCAAAGTGAACAAACTGGCCTATATGGGCCAGGCTGCAGAACTGTTCGGAAAGGCCAAGATGTACGACAAGCAGATCGAATGGTTACAGAAGCAGGCAGCCCTGAAAGGCGGTACTTTGAGTGAGTTCGACTACTACAAGTTGACCAGCACTGCTTTTACTGCCAAGAACTACCCGCTTACCATTGAACTGGCAAAGAAGTACATGATCGATTTCCCCGGTAAACCACAGCCGTACACTTTCTTCAAAAGGGCGGCGCTGGCTTCAGATCCGGATACCACCAGCGGTCTGGCTGCCACACACCTGATGTACCTCGATTCCATCTATACGGCACTGGATAAGGAGAAGTATAAGAAAGATATCTTCCTGAATCAGTACTATATCCTGAATTACTACATCAAGAAGATCACCACATTAAAGAACAATCCTGATTTCAAGATCACTACCGATGGCCGTAAAACAGCTGTGGTGGATGAGTACCTGGCCGTTTGCCAGAAAGCGGTGGAAGTTACCGACAGCATGATCGGGGCCTATCCTGATCCGAATGACGACAACAATAAATTCGCACAGGGTGCAAAAGCCGAGATCCAGAAAAGGATCGATTACTACAGCAAACCTCCGGTTCCCGCCAAAAAGGGTGGCAATACCGGCGGAAACAGCACTCCTGGCAAAGGATAATACATGATACCTGAAGAAAAAACTCTCCGTAACCGGGGAGTTTTTTCTTTTATTTATATGCCCCACAAGTGTATTTTTGCAGCACTTTAAAGATTTCACATGAGTTGGCTTTCCTTGTTATCCGATGCCAGTGCATCCCAGTCTGCAGCGAATTATTTTCCGATAGGGGTTCAATTGATCTTTGCGGCTGGTTTTGTGGCCCTTATGCTCGGGGTTTCTGCCTGGGTAGGACCCAAACGCCAGACCAGCGATAAACTGGAGAATTTTGCCAGCGGTATCGAGACCCATGGAAATGCCCGCCAGCCGATGGCCATCAAATACTTCCTGGTGGCGATCCTGTTCGTGTTGTTTGATGTGGAAGTGATCTTTTTCTATCCTTACGCGGTTAATTTCCGGGAACTGGGTTGGGGTGGATTCAGTGCCGTACTGATGTTCGTCGCTTTTTTCATGGTAGGCTTCATCTATATCATCAAAAAAGGGGCTTTGACCTGGGAAGACTAGTAGGGAAGGTAATTAACAGCCCATTAATCTTGAGGCCTGAACCAACGCAACGCCTAGGGGTTATAATAACGGGATCTGCTCAATTACCCATTATTAATTACTAATCATCAATTTATCATATGCGTCCTGTACGTTTCAATATTCACCCGAAAGAACCCATGATCAGGGAGGCGGTTTCTATGGTAGATGCGCCCGAGGGTTATTCAGGAGAAGGTTTTTTTACTACCAAACTGAGCGATGTGGTGGGCCTGGCCCGCAAGAATTCCATGTGGCCCCTGCCTTTTGCCACTTCCTGCTGTGGTATTGAATTCATGGCAACCATGGCATCTCACTATGACCTGGCCCGTTTTGGCTCCGAAAGGGTGGGTTTCTCTCCCCGCCAGTGCGACCTGCTCATGGTGATGGGGACCATTGCCAAAAAAATGGGACCGGTACTGCGCCAGGTATACCTGCAGATGGCAGAACCCCGCTGGGTGATCGCCGTGGGTGCCTGCGCCTCCAGTGGCGGTATCTTTGATAGCTACAGCGTATTACAGGGGATCGACCAGATCATCCCTGTGGATGTATATGTGCCCGGTTGCCCGCCCCGCCCCGAAGCCATCCTGGATGGTTTCATGAAAGTGCAGGAGCTGGTAGGACAGGAAAGTATCCGCCGCAGAAACAGCGAGCGGTACAAGGCGCTGATGAACGGATACGGAATAGAATAACAGGTATGCCGGCGGTCGGGTGAACGAAATGCCCCATCGCTTCATAATAAGTGTAAATCCTTGTTGCCTGGTACGCCAGCTAACTTGAATCTGATAGAAATGGCCTTAACCAACGAAAGAATTCAACAACGACTGACCGAAAAATTCGGAGACGCTGTCTTCGGTTTTGAAGAGTCGTATGGCCTGCTCAGTTTTGAAGCAGCCAAAGAGAATAACCTGAAAGTGCTCCAGTTCCTGAATGACGACGAGGAACTGGGTTTCCGTTTCCTGACCGATCTCTGTGCAGTCAACTATCCCGACCAGGCCGGTCGTGAACTGGCCGTGGTATACCACCTGCACAACCTGGCTGAGAATGTGCGCCTGCGTTTCAAAGTCTTCACCGATATCCAGACACCGGATGTGTTCACCGCATCCAAACTGTTCAACAGCGCCAACTGGATGGAGCGTGAGACCTATGATTTCTTCGGGGTGAATTTTGTGGGGCACCCGAACCTGAAGCGGATCCTGAATGTGGATGAGATGGACTATTTCCCGATGCGCAAGGAGTTTCCGCTGGAAGACCAGACGCGGATCGACAAGGACGATGAGATGTTTGGCCGTGGCTAGGGATCGGGAGTGTTGAGACGGGAACCGATCGTTCGTATCCCCTCGCTCACGACTGACGATTCACGACTCACGAAAAGCTGCAAAGCGAACCGAACGCACCCGTGAGTGACCCCGACAAAGTCGGGACAGGCACAACGAAGTTGATTAAAGATATATAGCTGATTATATAATGACAGAGCATCACCAACATATCAAACTGCCGGAAGGCTCGATAGAGAAACAGACCACCACGCTGAACGTGGGTCCTACTCACCCGGCCACACACGGTGTGTTCCAGAATATCATGGAACTGGATGGGGAGCGTATCGTATCTACAGAGTCTACGGTAGGGTATATTCACCGTGCTTTTGAAAAGATCGCCGAGCGCAGACCTTTGTACCAGATCACACCGCTGACAGATCGTTTGAATTATTGCAGCAGTCCCATTAACAACATGGGATGGCATCTTACCTGCGAGAAGCTGCTGAACGTGAAAACACCCAAGCGGGTGGATTACCTGCGGGTGATCATCATGGAGCTGGCCAGGATCGCAGACCACCTGATCTGTAACTCCATCGTAGGGGTGGATACCGGTGCCTATACCGGCTTCCTGTATGTGATGCAGTACCGCGAATTAATCTATGAGATATATGAAGAAGTATGTGGGTCCCGTCTTACTACTAATATTGGGCGTATTGGCGGCTTTGAAAGGAATTTCTCAAATACAGCGTTTACGAAACTCGAGAAATTCTTAAAAGAATATCCTTCGGTGCTGAAGGAGTTCGAGAACCTGTTCACCCGCAACCGCATTTTCATGGACCGTACCATGGGTACCGGGGCCATCAGTGCCGAGCGTGCCATGAACTATGGATTTACCGGACCGAACCTGCGTGCGGCCGGTGTTGACTATGATGTACGTGTGCATGCACCTTACAGCAGTTACGAAGATTTTGATTTCAGCATACCTGTTGGTAAAACGGGCGATAACTACGACCGTTTCCTGGTGCGCAATGAGGAAATGTGGCAGAGCCTGGGCATCATACAGCAGGCTTACCAGAAGATACAGGCGTTCAAAGGAGAGGAGGCAGAGGTATACCATGCCAATGTTCCCGAATACTACCTGCCCAAAAAAGAGGACGTATACACCAAGATGGAAGCCCTGATCTGGCATTTCAAGATCATCATGGGCGAAGTGGATATGCCCAAAGGGGAAGTGTATCATTCAGTGGAAGGTGCCAACGGTGAACTGGGTTTTTACCTGATCAGTGATGGAGGACGCGCACCGTTCCGCCTGCATTTCCGCAGACCCTGCTTTATCTATTACCAGGCCTATCCGGAACTGGTGACCGGTGGTATGCTGAGTGATGCGATCGTAACAATGAGTAGTCTGAACCTGATCGCAGGTGAGATGGATGCATAAAACATGATTTGAAAATGTGGCAATTTGAAAATTGCGGCTGTCGTTCTGCCGGTTTTCAAATTTTCAGATTTTCAAATTTTCAAATTTGAAAAATAGTATGTCGAAATTTTCAGAAACACAGTTGGCTGAAGTAAAACGCCTCGTGGCACGTTATCCGGAAGGCAAGCAGAAAAGTGCTTTGTTACCGGTACTGCACCTGGCGCAGGATACTTTTGGCGGATGGCTGAGTACCGAGACGTTGGATTATGTGGCAGAGCTGCTGAACATCACGCCTATTGAAGTGTACGAAGTGGCCACTTTCTACAGCATGTACAACCTGAAACCGGTGGGCAAGTACCTGTTCGAGGTTTGCCAGACGGGCCCCTGCATGCTGCGCGGCAGTGATGACATTGTTGCCTATATCGGGGAGAAACTGGGCATTAAACCGGGTGAGACAACCGCAGACGGTCTGTTCACCTTAAAAACGGTTGAGTGCCTGGGTGCCTGCGGTTATGCACCGATGATGCAGCTGGGTAAACATTACCGCGAACACCTGACAAAAGAAAAAGTAGACGCGATCATTGCAGAGTGCACCAAAAACGCTGCAGCCAATAATTAATTAAAAAGTAAAAATTAGAAAGTAAAAGATCAAGGACGAGAACAGTGGTTTGACTTTTGATTTTTGACTTTTGACTTTTCAATATGGGCGTAAAATTATTATTAGAAAAAGCACATGTGGAAGGCATCCGCTCCTACGAAGTGTACCGCCGCGAAGGTGGTTACCGCAGCGTGGAGAAAGCCCTGAAGACCATGAGTCCCGAAACCATTGTGGAGGAAGTGAAGAAGAGTGGATTGCGTGGAAGGGGCGGTGCCGGTTTCCCTGCCGGTATGAAGTGGAGTTTTATTGCCAAACCGGAAGGCGTGCCCCGTCACCTGGTATGTAACGCCGATGAGAGTGAGCCCGGAACCTTCAAGGACAGGTACCTGATGGAGAACATCCCGCACCTGCTGATCGAAGGCTTGATCGTGGCTTCGTTTGCATTGGGCAGTAATGATACGTACATCTATATCCGCGGTGAATATGCGTGGATCGTGGATATCCTGGAACAGGCCATCGGCGAAGCCAAGGCCAACGGATTCTTAGGAAAAAATATTCTGGGAACCGGTTTTGATTGTGAGATACATGTACAACGTGGTGCCGGAGCCTATATCTGCGGAGAAGAGACCGCACTGATCGAATCACTGGAAGGTAAACGGGGTAACCCGCGCATCAAACCTCCGTTCCCGGCCATACAGGGATTGTGGATGCGTCCAACGGTGGTGAACAATGTGGAAACACTTTCTGCCGTGGTGCCTATCATCAACATGGGTGGAGAGGAATATGCCAAGATCGGCGTAGGTAAATCGACCGGCACCAAGCTGATCTCTGCCTGCGGCAACATCAACAAACCCGGTGTATACGAGATCGATATGACCATCTCTGTGGAAGAGTTCATCTACAGCGATGAATATTGCGGCGGTATTGCCAATGGTAAACGGCTGAAAGCCTGTATTCCCGGTGGTTCTTCTGTACCGATCCTGCCGGCTAACCTGTTATTGAAAACAGCCAAGGGGGAGACCCGTTACATGAACTACGAGAGCCTGAGCGATGGTGGTTTTGCCACCGGAACCATGATGGGTTCGGGAGGTTTCATTGTACTCGATGAAGACCAGTGTGTGGTGAAGAACACCTACACATTTGCACGCTTCTACCGCCACGAAAGCTGTGGACAGTGTTCACCCTGTCGGGAAGGTACCGGCTGGATGGAAAAATTATTACTGCGCCTGGAAAAGGGGCAGGGCAAGTCGAGCGATATCGATCTGTTGTGGGATATACAACGTAAGATAGAAGGAAATACCATCTGCCCCCTGGGTGATGCAGCGGCCTGGCCGGTAGCAGCAGCCATCAGGCATTTCCGTGATGAGTTCGAATGGCATGTGACCCATCCGGAAGAAGCGCAGAAAAGGAATTTTGGATTGGCGCATTATGCGGATCCGATCCATGTTCCTGCCACAGCGTAAAAAACAAGGCACGCAGAGGCGCAGAGGCGCTAAGTGTGCCGGGATGAAAACAATGTTTTAGTGAATGGCAACAGTTGCGCCTTAGCGGCTTTGCGAGAAATAAAAAAGTATGTCGGAGCAACCCTTATTGAAAGTAACCATCGACAACATCACCATCGAGGTGCCAGCCGGGACCACCATCCTGAATGCTGCCCGTAAAATTGGTGGCGATGTGGCACCGCCTGCCATGTGTTATTACAGCAAATTGCAGGGCAGTGGTGGTAAATGCCGTACCTGCCTGGTAGAAGTGAGCAAAGGTTCTGAAAAAGATCCGCGCCCCATGCCCAAGCTGGTGGCATCCTGCCGTACCACAGTAATGGATGGCATGGAGGTGAAAAATATTACCAGCCCGAAAGTACAGGACGCACGCGCGGGTGTGGTGGAATTCCTGCTGATCAATCACCCGCTGGACTGCCCTATCTGCGACCAGGCCGGTGAATGTCACCTGCAGGACCTGAGTTATGAGCACGGTTCGGAAGGTACACGTTTCGAGTTCCAGAAAAGGGTATTCAAGAAACATGACCTGGGCCCGTATATCCAGCTGCACATGACACGCTGTATACTCTGCTACCGTTGTGTATTCACGGCGGACCAGCTTACGAATAAAAGAGAACATGGTGTACTGGACAGGGGAGACCATGCAGAGATCGCCACTTTCATTGAAAAGAACCTGGATAATGACTTTATCGGCAACGTGATCGATGTTTGTCCGGTAGGCGCTTTGACCGATAAGACCTTCCGTTTCAAGAACCGTGTATGGTTCCTGAAACCGATGAATGCACACCGCGATTGCCCCAACTGTTCCGGTAAAGTTACTTTATGGAACCGGGGAGATGAAGTGTTCCGCGTTACTGCACGTAAGGACGAATGGGGTGAAGTGGAAAATACAGAGGACGGCAAGACCGCCTGGATCTGTAATACCTGCCGCTTTGATAAAAAGAAGACCAGCGATTGGGTGATAGAAGGACCGCGCGAGATCAACCGGCATTCCGTGATCTCACAGGGACATTATGCCGGTAAGATCGGTACTACCCAACCCAAAGAGACGTTTACCGCTGTACATGATGGCCGACAGCCCAAACTGCTGATGGACATACACTCGGTGAGTGAAGTGAACCGCCCGAATATCGAACTGAGTTTGATCAACGGTCCGGCGCATTCCGCTGATTTTAATAAGAAGAAGGACTAATAGCTATATAACACATGACACTACTTGCTATTGATTGGATATTACTGATCGAAAAACTGATCCTGATCGCGATCATCGTGTTTGCGAGCCTGGGCATTGCCCTGTATACCACATTCGCAGAACGTAAAGTGGCGGCGATCCTGCAGGACAGGCCGGGCCCTAACCGTGCAGGTCCGTTCGGATTGTTCCAACCCTTTGCGGATGGTCTGAAACTGATCATGAAAGAAGAGATCATTCCGAATACCGCGAATAAATTTTTGTTTGTACTGGGTCCGGGACTGGCCATGACGGCGGCCCTGATGACCTGTGCCGTGATACCCTGGAGCAGCCAGGTACACCTGTTCGACAGGACCATCGATCTGCAGGTGGCCGATATCAATATCGGGATCCTGTACGTGTTTGGCGTGGTGAGCATGGGCGTGTATGGTATCATGATCGGGGGCTGGGCCTCAAACAATAAGTTCTCATTGATGGCGGCATTACGTGGCGCATCACAGGCCATCAGCTATGAGCTGGCCATGGGCCTATCCCTCATCGCGGTTCTGATGCTTTCTGGATCCCTGAGTCTGAAGACCATTGTGGACCAGCAGATGGCTCCCGGCCATTTATGGAACGTAGCTTACCAGCCACTGGGCTTCCTGATCTTTTTCATCTGCGCACTGGCAGAGTGTAACCGTACACCATTCGATCTGCCCGAGGCGGAGAATGAACTGAATTTTGGTTACCACCAGGAATACTCATCCATGAAACTGGGTTTTTACCTGTTCTCAGAATATGTGAATATGATCATGAGCAGTGCCATCATGGCTTCCCTGTTCTTCGGCGGTTTTGATATTCCGTTCCTGGACGAATCCACACTGGCGCCCAACCTGGCGGCAGGACTGGGTGTTCTGGCTTTACTGGTCAAGATCGTGATCTTCATATTCGTGTTCATGTGGATTCGCTGGACCGTTCCGAGGTTCCGTTATGACCAATTGATGAACCTGGGATGGAAGAAAATGATCCCCCTGGCTTTGGTGAATATGCTGATCACGGGTGCAGTGATCCTGTGGCTGCAGGGGAAATAGGTATTAACGGATGAACGGATCCCGGATCAATGAATACACCATCCGAGATCAGTGATCCGGGTTGGCTGAAAACGATAAATCATTTTGCAGGCCTGGCCTGCCAAAAGAAAGATAAACATGCAAGCATTAACGAACAGATCAAAAGAGGTAAGTCGCAAACCCATCAGTTTCATGGAGAGTTTGTACCTGCCGGCTATTTTTAAGGGTATGGCCATCACATTCAGCCATATGTTCAAAAAACAGCCTACGATTCAGTATCCTGAACAGAAACGCCCGTTCAGTCCCGTATTCCGTGGCCTGCACGTGCTGAACCGTGATGAGGAAGGCCGTGAAAGATGTACCGCCTGTGGTCTGTGCGCTGTGGCTTGTCCTGCCGAAGCCATTACCATGGAAGCTGCAGAACGTTTACCCGGTGAAGAGAACAAATACCGCGAAGAGAAATATGCAGCACGCTATGAGATCAATATGCTGCGTTGCATTTTCTGTGGTCTGTGTGAGGAGGCCTGTCCGAAAGACGCCATTTACCTGAGTGAGACCTTTGCACCGGCCAACTTTACGCGCAAAGGATTCATCTATGGCAAGAGCGACCTGCTGATCCCGGATCCGAAAACAGAACCGGAAGCATACGCTAAGGCATTGGGAAAAGGAGAAAAAACAACTGCATCACCGAATTGATAATTACTAATTGGTAATGAGAAATTGGAAAACCAATGATAATTACTAATTATTAATTACTAACTACTAATTAATTATGAGTACGATAGAAATATTATTCTTTTTCCTCAGCGCACTTGCCGTTTTCAGTGCCATCATGGTGCTGGTGAGCAAGAACCCGGTGCATAGTGTGCTGTGGTTGATCGCTGTATTTTTTGCCATATCCGGCCACTATGTGCTGCTCAACGCGCAGTTCCTGGCCATTGTGAACCTCATCGTGTATGCGGGAGCCATTATGGTACTGTTCCTCTTTGTGATCATGCTGATGAACCTGAATTCGGAAACCGAACCCCAGAAACATATCTGGATGAAACTGGCAGGTGTGATCTCAGGAGGTTGTTTCCTGATGATGCTGATCTCGCTGGTACGCCAGGCCGTTGAAATGGGCGGACGCAAGACCATGATGGCAGAAGGGGATATCGGCCTGATCAAAAACCTGGGTAAAGTGCTGTTCAGTGAATATGTGGTGCCGTTCGAGATCACCAGTGTACTGTTCCTGAGTGCAATGGTGGGAGCGGTCGTTATCGGAAAGAAGAATTAAAGAGATACCTGCCGCGAAAGGCCCGGTCCGAACGCGGTAACAACTTATAAAGATTATAAAACTGCGGTGCGCCAACAGCGTTCCGCACCAAGCGAAGAAAATGCCGATACAATATTATATCTATCTCTGTTTGACCCTGTTCAGCATCGGAATCATCGGTGTGCTGACAAGGCGTAATGCGATCATCGTATTCATGTGCGTGGAGCTGATGCTGAATGCAGTGAACCTGTTGCTGGTGGCTTTCTCAAAAATGCACCATGCCACAGCAGCTGTGGGAAACACTGCCACCACCACCGGGATCGAAGGACAGTTATTCGTATTCTTTATCATGGTGGTGGCTGCGGCAGAAGTGAGTGTGGGACTGGCCATCATCGTCATGATGTACCGGAATACGCATTCGGTGGATATTAACTTTTTGAACAGATTAAAAAACTAAACAACGCCCAATGCCGAATGCAGGCACAGGATACATGCAATGTTCCGTGTTTCGCTGCCAGCTTTGAACGTTCAGACTGATTGATATGAGCAAACTTGTTTATTTAGTTCCATTGTTTCCCCTGCTGGGTTTCCTGATCAACGGGCTTGGCAGGAAGTCGATGTCAAAATCATTGATCGGTATCGTGGGCAGCGGTTCCATCCTGGCTTCCTTCGTGGTGAGCCTGCTGATCTTTTTTGATGTGAAAGCCACTGGCGGCAGCGTGGTTACCCTGTTCAACTTCATCAAGGTGGATAGTTTCACCATACCGTTCGCATTCCAGGTAGACCAGTTATCGTCCCTGTTCCTGCTGATCATCACCGGTATCGGTTTCCTGATACACCTGTATTCTTCTGCATATATGCACGAAGAGGAGCCACAGCATTTCGGCCGCTATTTTGCATACCTGAACCTGTTCGTATTCTCCATGTTGCTGCTGGTATTGGGCGCCAACTACGTGATCATGTTCATTGGTTGGGAAGGTGTGGGTCTTTGCTCTTATCTGCTGATCGGGTTCTGGTTCAAGAACGACAACTATAACTACGCAGCCAAAAAAGCATTCGTGATGAACCGGATCGGCGACCTGGGTTTCCTGCTCGCATTGTTCTGGCTGTTGCTGAAACTGGGTACCGCCAGTTACGGGGATGTATTTGCCAATGTTTCCAAACTCAGCAGTTTCGATATCACTGCGATCACCCTATTATTGTTCGTAGGAGCCATGGGTAAGAGTGCACAGATCCCGCTGTATACCTGGTTGCCCGATGCGATGGCCGGTCCTACACCGGTATCGGCACTGATCCACGCCGCTACCATGGTAACCGCCGGTATTTACATGATCGCCCGCAGCAATATCTTATATACGCTGGCACCGGCAACCCAAACGCTGGTGGCGGTGATCGGACTGGCTACGGCCATTTTCGCTGCGACCATCGCACTGAAACAGAACGACATTAAAAAAGTGCTGGCTTACTCTACCGTTAGTCAGCTGGGCTATATGTTCCTGGGCCTGGGCGTAGGTGCTTATACCGGCGCCGTGTTCCATGTAATGACGCATGCTTTCTTCAAGGCCCTGTTGTTCCTGGCAGCCGGTTCTGTGATACATGCCATGCACCATGAACAGGATATCCGCAAAATGGGCGGACTGAAAAAACACCTGCCCATCACACATATCACTTTCCTGCTGGGTTGCCTGGCCATTGCCGGTATCCCTCCATTCTCGGGTTTCTTCTCGAAAGATGAGATCCTGACCGCGGCTTTTGCACAGAATCCGCTCTATTACTTTATCGGGGTGGCAGGCGCTCTGATGACCGCCTTTTATATGTTCCGTTTGTATACCCTCACTTTCCTCGGACAGTTCCGGGGTACACACGAACAGGAGCACCACCTGCATGAGAGTCCCTGGCAGATGACATTGCCACTGATCGTACTCGCAATCCTGTCTGTAGTTGGCGGATGGGTGGGCATACCTGAAGTGTTTGCCGAGCATGCACATAGCCTGGAACATTTCCTGGCGCCGATCTTTGCAGAATCAGCCAAGCTGGCTGAGCAGCATCATCTATCAGCTTCACAGGAATACCTGATGATGGGGGTTTCCACCGCAGCGATCGTTGTGGTGATCCTGCTCGCGATCAACAGTTATAAAAAATACCAGGCCAGCGATGATGCAGCTGCTACCGGTCTGGGTAAGGTACTCGAGAACAAATGGTATATCGATGAACTCTACGATGCCGTGGTGGTGAATCCATTGCACAGCATTGCCGGATTCTTCAAGAACATCATAGAGAAGAGCGGTATCGACGGACTGGTGAACGGAGTGGGCAAACTGGTGGGCTATGGTTCACGCCAGTTGCGCCTGGTGCAGAGCGGACAGGTGGGTAATTATATCCTCATCATGGTGTTGTGCATGGTGGTGTTCTTCCTGATCTGGTTCAACGATGCCACCATAGTTCGCTTTATCAGTAAATTATTTTAAACAGCTTGTTGCGTTAAAGAAAGCATATGATCCCTGTTTCACTCATATTGATCCCATTGATTACCGGACTGGCCGCTTTTTTCCTGAAGGGAGAAAATGCTGCCAAAAACTGGGCGCTGCTGTCTTCGGCGATCACGCTGGCCGTTGCAGTTGCCGGTATCTTTTACCTGCCAGAGCAGAACCTTTCTTATGATGCGGCCTGGTTACCCCAACTGGGCAGCCGTTTCAGCCTGATGACCGATGGCATGGGCAAGATGCTGGTGTTACTCACCACCCTCTCGTTCCCGGTGATCATTATCGCAACCGCTAAGAACCAGTATCAGAACCCGGGTAGTTTCTACGGTTTACTGCTATTGTCACAAACAGGTCTGCTGGGTGTGTTCCTGGCTGCAGATGCGCTGGTGTTCTATTTCTTCTGGGAGCTGGCGCTGGTGCCGGTCTATTTCCTCTGTTCCATCTGGGGAGGTGAAAAAAGGATCGCTGTCACATTCAAGTTCTTCGTGTACACATTCCTGGGGTCACTGCTGATGCTGGCGGGTATCCTGTACCTGTATTTCCAGTCGGCCGACCATTCTTTCGCTTTACAATCGTTCTACCATATCAAACTGAGCACGGGCCAGGAAGCATTGATCTTCTGGTTGTTCTTCATCGCTTTCGCGATCAAGATGCCGGTGTTCCCTTTCCATACCTGGCAGCCGGATGCGTATGAGCAATCACCTACGGCTGTTACCATGATCCTGAGCGGCGTCATGGTTAAGATGGGCATTTTTGCGCTGCTGCGCTGGTTGCTGCCGGTATTCCCGCATGCTTCCGCACAATATGCACATCTCATCATCATCCTTTCTGTGATCGGCATGCTGTATGCATCATTGATCGCCATCCGCCAGGATGATATCAAGCGTTTGATCGCCTACTCTTCCATTGCGCATATCGGGCTGATGAGTGCTGCAATATTTGCACATGAGCAGACCGGCCTGGAGGGAGTGATGATACAGATGTTCAATCACGGTATCAATGTGATCGGCCTCTGGATCGTGGCCGATGTGATCGAACAACAATTGGGAACCCGTAAGTTCAGCGACCTGGGCGGACTGGCACAGAAAGCCCCGGCCATGGCCATCCTGCTGGTGGTGATGGCGTTTGCGAACATCGCCCTGCCGCTGACCAATGCTTTTGTGGGAGAATTCCTGATGTTCAACGGACTGTTCCGCTATAATATATGGATCGCTGCTATCGCCTGTATCAGCATCATACTGGCGGCAGTGTATACATTGAATATGGTGCAGAAAGTATTGTATGGCAGCACTACGGCAGTTACAGAGAATGCCAGGGAGATCGGAGGTAATGTGCAGTGGATGCTGGCGATACTGGTGATCATCATCATTGCGCTGGGTGTGTATCCGCAACCGATGATCGATCTGACAAAAGATACCGTTCACGCCATACAGGCTAATCGTTAATAATGAAATCGATCCGCAGCTGATCCTGCGGGTTCAAGATAAGTTTGTTTTATGAATGCAATCATAGTTTCTGCTTTATTGGGTGTGGTCATGATGTTCAGTGGCATCATTGTAAAGAACCGCTCTTACCATACGGTGATAGCAGCCGGTGGCCTGTTGCTGTTGCTGTTAGCCAACCTGCTGAACAGTTATGGCATATGGGTGATCAAAGTGGATACCCATAACATGTTCAACTTTGAGCAATTCGGCATGTACTTCAATACCATTGCCATTGCTGCCACTTTGATATATGTGTTACTGAGCGGCAAAGCGGTTGAGAAGATCAGCTCGTACAGCGCGGACTATTATGCCCTCATCTTTTTTGTGTTGTGTGGTGTTTCCATTCTGTCGGCCTTTAACAGTCTGCTGATCCTGTTCCTGGGTATCGAGATCCTGACCATTCCTTTGTACATACTCACCGGTGCCGATAAGCGCAACCTGAAAAGCAACGAAGCTTCTCTCAAATATTTCCTGATGGGATGTTTCTCTACAGGGATCATGCTGATGGGGGTTACCCTGATCTATGGCGGTACCGGAAGTTTCATACTGGGAGAGAGCAAAGTGCCTGAAAGCGCACTGATGCCCAAAACCTCATTCCTGGAGATCGCGGGTATGATCCTGCTGTTCGTCTCCATGTCTTTCAAAGTATCCGCGGCGCCCTTCCATTTCTGGACACCTGATGTGTATGATGGTGCACCCGGCGTATTCACATCATTCATGGCCACCATTGTAAAAGCGGCCGGATTCATTGCATTCGTGCGCCTGTTCGACCAGCATACAGAATTACTGGGCCCCAGCTGGAAGATCCTGCTGTCGTTCGTGATCATCGCCACACTGCTTGTCGGAAACATCACAGCGGTGTTCCAGCAGAGTGTGAAACGCATGCTGGCCTATTCGTCCATTGCGCAGGCAGGTTTCATGCTGTTCTCCTTATACGGAGCCAATGACCTAGCCCGTGAAGGGATCCTTCTGTATTCAGTAGCCTACAGCCTGGCCACGATCGGCATTTTTGCTGTGCTCATCAAGATGAAGGATTACACTTTTGAAGGGTTCAACGGCCTGGCCAAAACACAGCCGGTACTGGCCTTGTCTACGACCATCTGCCTTTTGTCATTGGCCGGTATCCCGCTGACCGCCGGATTCTTTGCCAAATATTATATGCTGGCTTCTGCCGTAAAGGCCGGAGGCTCCTTGTGGCTGGTGGTGATCGCCGTATTGTTTGCTGCGGTAAGCGTGTACTACTATTTCCGCGTGATCCAGGCCATGTACTTCAAAGAGGGCGAACCTGAGACCGAAGAGATCACCGGACCATTCAAACTGGGCCTGCTGGTACTGGCCGCACTGGTGATCCTGGTCGGCATATTCCCTTCATTGGTCCTGAACTGGTTCTATTTTTAACCGCTCTTCACATTTCTAGCCTGGGGATGGCCATGTTCGGCAATCTCAATTATCTTTATAAGGTTGATCATTGGAGGAACCCTTATGAATGGCATGACTACCCTGGATTCCCTTACGCTGGCATGGCGCACCGTTCGCAGCAATAAATTGCGTACCGGCATCACCGTGGCCATTATTGCTTTTGGTATCATGGCCCTGATCGGCATCATCACGGCCATTGAAGCCATGAACCAGAGCCTGCGGGAGAGTTTCACCTCCATGGGTGCCAACGCCTTCAATATCCGTTATAAAGACTCGAGGGTCAGGATGGGCGGAGGTAATAACCAGGCCTTCACCAAGACCAAACGGGGCAGGCGCGAAAAGAAATCCAATCTCGATAAACCCATCCGTAAGGAAGAGGCTGAATTTTTTAAGAAGAACTTTAATTATCCCGGCGCGCAGGTCAGCATCTACCGTCGTGGCCCTGGTGCACAGGAAGTGCATTATGGCGATAAGAAGACCAACCCGCAGATCACTTTGTGGGGTGGGGATGAGAACTATCTTGCCGTGAACGGTTATTCAGTCCAGTTGGGACGTAACCTGAACAGCCTCGATATTGAAAGCGGTCGCAGCGTGTGTTTGCTGGGCAGCAATGTGGCCACGAAACTGTTTGGCGACAAACCCGAGAAATGTATCGATAAAGTGATCCGTGTGGGCAGTCTGCCATACCGTGTCATCGGTCTCCTGAAAAGTAAGGGCTCCAGTGCCATGATGCGGCAGGATGATATGATCCTCACTTCCTACACCAATGTCCGCCGTTTCGAGAATGCCAACCCTTCTTACCTGGTAGGCGTGATGGTGAGCAATGTGAAGGAACTCGATGTGGCATCGGATGAAGCCACTTCTGTTTTCCGCGCCGTTCGTAAACTGGAACCGGTGGAAGAAGTGAATTTCGTCATTGAGCGCAGTGATAAGTTCGCGGAAATGTTCATCGGCTTCCTCAGCAGCATCACCGGATCTGCCGGCGCCATTGGCCTGATCACCTTGATCGGTGCAGCCATTGGCCTCATGAATATCATGCTGGTTGCGGTGAATGAACGTACCAAGGAAGTAGGACTCATCAAAGCCATCGGCGGCAAGAGCAAGAACGTACGTCAGCAATTCCTGTTCGAAAGTATGATCATCAGCCTGCTGGGCGCATTGTTCGGGATCCTCCTGGGCGTGCTGGTAGGTAACCTGTTCTCCATCGTATTGAAGACAGGTTTCGTGGTACCCTGGATGTGGGTGCTCATCGGTATCATCATCTGTTCCGTAGTAGGTCTGGCCGCCGGTATCTACCCCGCCATGAAGGCCGCCCGCCTGAACCCGATCGTGGCATTGCGATATGAGTAGTGAGGTGTGAGTAGTGAGTGGTGAGTAGGGAGTGGTCAGTAGGGAGTGGTCAGGGATTCATGTATTGCGGAGCTATTGCCCATTCACAATTCCCCATTCACCATGAGAGCCCGCACGTCATAACTACCCACTCACCACTCACCACTCACCACTCACGATTGACGATTCACGCTTCTCAACCGCCCGTTATTTCTTAAAGAACAACTTCAGTTTCTCGTTGATATAATATTTCAGGTCTTCTTCGGATCTGTTCTTGCGGAGCCATTCGCTGGTGGGGCGGTATTGTTGCATGAACTGCTGGAGCTCTTCATTCTTCAAGCCACTGTATTGTGCGACCAGGGAAGCGGGGAAACGATAGTTGATATAGGCTTCCTTCTCATTGGTCTCAAAAAAAGTAAAGGCTTTGCGTTTGTTCTTCTCGTGTTTCGAGAAACGGTCCAGGTTCAGCGCGATGCCGGCACCGGAATTGGCCTTTGATACGGTGGGGATGGTATAGTTGACGATGTCCTGCAGAAAGTCCTTTCTTCTTTCAATGCTGTCCAGCTGGTAGCGGCTCATACCTTTTGCGGTAACGGTCACATTACCGAGGTTATGCGCCAGTGGACTCAGCAACAGGCTCAGGGTATCCTGCAACAGCAGCTGGTTGTCGTAATGGATCGTATCAAAATGATAACCTACGGCGGCAAAGGACAACACCTGGTTCTCTGACAGTTCTATCTTAAAACGACCGCTAGCGCTGGTCATCACTGTGTTCTGTGTGTTCAGGTTGGTCACACTGGCCAGTACGATCGGTTCACGGGTGATGCTGTCCCTGAGGTAACCCCAGCGTTCATTCTTTTTCTGTGCGTTGGCCATCAATCCGGTCAGCAGTAACAATATCCCTATATAATGTTTCATAAACAGCGTTTGTGCAAAGGTACGTCAACATTGCTGCTGTTTGGGTAATATGAAAAAGTCCCGCCATTGGGCAGGACTTTTTCACAATCTATCAGATGAAACAGCTGGTCCGGTATTATTTGGGATCCAGTGCTTTTTTGATCTTTTCAGACAGGTCCTGCAGGTGGATCTTGCTCATGCGGTCGGTAGCAGTACCGGCTGCGGCTGATACCTGTGAACGTAACTGCACCAACTGCGCACGGGCAATGCTGTACACATCGCTACGGTTGGTCAAACCGGTGGCGTATGGATTAGGACGTCCACCAGGGAAGCTGATGGTCATGGTAGCAGTGGCTGCCGGTGGATTGATCAGGTTATCCAGTTTGTCTACATAACTCTTCTGCAACATCCTGCGGTAACCATCAATGGCTTTGTTGGACTTCAGTTCACTGAACAGGTCAGACTGTAATTCGCTAAGCATATCCAGGGCACTGTAGGCCTTATCGGCACCAAAACGCTCTACGCAATACTGCATACGGTTCAGCCTGTCGCCGGAAAGAATACCGGCCAGAGCAGATTCCTGTGCACTCGCGATCGGGTCAACGGTACCGGGAGGATTGATCTTATCCCAGATCTTTTTGTCGATCAGCCATTTTGGGGTCTGGAACAGCTGCCTGTTCAGGAAGCCCAATGCATCGCGCTGCATGGTCTTGGGTGTGATCTCATATACGGGTTCATCCTGCTCGGCAGTTTTGAAGGTCTCGTATACGCCACCGATGTTACGGGAAACATGACCCACATACCTGCGGAACTGGCCCAGTAACTGGCCGTACATCACTTCAATATTCTCGTTCAGGTCACCTTCTTCCTTGGTCCACTCAGGCAGTTTTACCAGGATGCGCTGCAGGTTCTTCACGCCATAATCACTGGCTACTACAGCGTTATCACTCAGGTCTTCGCTCTGGCTTCTGGGATCCGACTGGTTGCCTGATTCGTAAGTACCGAACCAGGTACGCGGATTGGCTTTCAGGGTCTCGGTGATCAGCTTGTTGCTGTTCTTTTTCACTTCTTCCTCAGAGTTGCCGGGAATGTATCCATAACCCCATTTCATGGCCCACTGGTCGTAGTCGCCGATGCGGGGGTACAGGCCTTCCTTGCTGATATTGTCTTCCGGCTGTGCCACGTAGTTGAAACGGGCATAGTCCATGATAGAAGCAGTGTGACCGTTGGCTTCCACCCAGGCTTTGTCGCGCAGTTTGGCTACCGGGGTCTTGCTGCTGCTTCCCATGTTATGGCGCAGACCCAGTGTATGGCCTACTTCGTGAGAAGAAACGAAACGGATCAGGTCGCCCATCAGATCGTCGTCAAATTTCATTTTGCGGGCGCGTGGGTCTACGGCAGCGGTCTGTACCATGTACCAGTCGTGCACCAGTTTCATCACATTGTGGTACCAGCCAATATGGCTTTCCAGGATCTCACCGCTTCTGGGGTCGTGTACGTTGGGACCGTAAGCGTTCTCAGTGCTGGAAGCAAAGTAACGGATCACGGAATAACGGGCATCTTCCATGCTCATGGTGGTATCGTTCTCGGGCCATTCCTTACCCATGATGGCGTTCTTGAAACCGGCTTTCTCAAAAGCTTTCTGCCAGTCGTTCACACCCAGGATCAGGTGTTTTCTCCACTGTTTGGGTGTAGCGGGATCGATATAGTAAATGATGGGTTTCTTGGGTTCCACCAGTTCACCTCTTTTCCATTTCTCCACATCTTCGTCTTTGGGTTCCAGTCTCCAGCGAACGGCAAATTCCTTGTTCTCCACTTTCTGCTGGTCATCGCTGAACAGAACATAATCGTCAGTAAAGAAACCTACCCTTTTGTCGGCAATGCGCGGTGTCATGGGTTTCTCAGGCAATAACAGCAGGGAGGTATTCAGTTCCAGGGTAACGGCACCGGCTGCATTGGCAGCAGGAACGCTGGTACCACCGGGTATGCTGATGGCGCCGAAGCTGGTACCGCCCGGAGTGGCGGTAAAGGTCTTCACTGTACGTACCTCCACATTGATCGGGTAGGGGGCCAGTTTCTGGATATAGGACCTGTCGGGGGCGATCTGTGCCAGTCCCAGGCTCCTTTTCACACCACTGTTGATGCTTACCACCTGGTTGTCACCCTTGAAGAAATCGGTCACTTCGATCACCACAGCGGAACTGTCTTTAGAGAAAGCAGCTATGGGGAAAGCGGCCGTGATGGCATTCAGGTTGGAATTGGAAACGGCTTTGTAGATATCGTCTTTGGGGTCAGCGGCATTCACCAGCGTGATCACGCGGAGAAAGATATTGTTGCTGGGTCCTTTTTCGAAAGCCAGTGTTTGCTGGTTGGCGATCTCACCACCGTATACACCGCGTCCGCCGCCATTGGCAGGCACTTTGATGTAACGGGTCACCGCCAGGATCTCGCGGCCCAGCATGGCATTGCTGATCTCGAAATAGTACTTGTCCTCCACCTTGTGTACGGTGAACATCCCTTTTTTGGATACGGCTTTATCGGTGATTACCTCACGGTAAGGACGGGGCGTTTGTCTGGCGGCACCGGCAGCCTGGCCAAAAGCCGCGCCCAGTGCCCCTCTGGCTCCACCACCATTGGGGATCGAATCTCTCTGTTGGGCAGTGGCCAGGGTTCCGGCCAGCAATGCCACAACTAACAGTTGTTGTTTCATAAGCAGTAAGAAATAGTTTAAGATGAATCCTTAAAGATAAGCGTCTCGGGTAAAAACAGAACAAATTATATCGGTTGATATATGAATGGTGGAAGGCGGTTTTTTGTCGGTGAAAAACTTAGGGGGATAAGGGGTTATGCCGTATCTTACAGCCCCATGAAAAACCTCCGGGAAGGCCATATTATTTGCCGAAATCTTAATTTGCCGCTTTCGAAATAATACCTAATTTGTACTCCCTTTTTATACTGATTCCAAGAATGTTTTGTTAATTCAAAACATTTTTCAGTAGAATTGCGGAAACATTTTTTAAATCAACTGTAATTTTTAAAAAACCAAAAATCAATTGAATCATGGCTGAGACAAAACCAACTGCAGGTGCTGCTGCAAAAAGCCCATCTTCTGCACAACCTAAGAAGAGCAGTAACTCGATTTCATGGCTGGCGCCACTGTTATGTGTGATCATCGGTTTCATTATCTGGCGCTTCGTGTTGGGTAGCCCAAGTAACTTTACCAATCCTGACCCCGCTGGTGGTTTTTGGCCTAATCACAAAGGACCTAAAGGAACATGGCCTAAGATGTATGAAGGTGGTATCATCGTACCGATCCTGATCGCCTGTTTCCTGACCGTTCTGACTTTCGTGATCGAAAGGTTCCTGACCGTTTCTAAAGCTGCCGGTAACGGAAGTATCGCTGAATTCGTGCGTACTGTACAGTTCCACCTGGCTAACAAAGAAGTAGACAAAGCGATCGCTGCCTGCGACAAACAGAAAGGTTCTGTAGGTAATGTGATGAAGTCTGGTCTGCACAAATACAAAGAAATGATCACCAATACCGAACTCACTACCGAGCAGAAAGTATTGAATATCCAGAAAGAAGTAGAAGAAGCTACCGCACTGGAACTGCCTATGCTGGAGAAGAACCTGGTGTTCCTGTCTACCATCGCATCAGTAGCTACCCTGTTGGGTCTGTTGGGTACGGTAATGGGTATGATCAAATCATTCTCTGCCCTCGGTGATGAAGGTGGTGGTGATGCTGCCCGCGAACTGTCAAAAGGTATCTCTGAGGCCCTGTTCAACACTGCCCTGGGTATCGGTACTTCAGCTATCGCGATCATCATGTACAACATCTTCACAACCCGTATCGATGGTATCACTTACGGTATCGATGAATCAGGTTTCACTTTAACACAGAGCTTTGCTGCCAACTACAAATAATCTTTCAGATTTTTTGTGGAATTGACAAAGTTTTGAATCATTAATGTGAAATATTAAATAATAAACAATGGGTAGAGCCAAATTACCTCGTAAGAGTACCAGCATCGATATGACGGCGATGTGTGACGTGGCCTTTCTGTTGTTGTCATTTTTTATCTTAACAACGAAGTTCAAGCCCTCCGAGGCCATCGCTGTTACGATCCCGAAATCGGTAGCCGCCAAAGTGGCCCCGACCAAGGATATTGTTCAGGTAATCATTGACAAGGACGGAAAAGTGTTTCTGGAAATGGATGACGAAGAAGTGAAGGAAACCATGGCCAATACGCTGAATACCACCAAGAACCTGGGACTGGATGTGAAAGCATTCAAAAAGAGCCCATTCTTCGGTGCTTCCTTCGGCGGCCTCAAAGCTTTCCTGGCCCTTCCGGAAGACCAGCGCAAGGGTAACCTGCTGCCCGGTATTCCTGTAAAGGATACAGCGAACAACGAGCTGACCGAATGGATGACACTGGTAAGGGACGCGTACCAGGGAAAAAAACCTAACCTTCTCTTAAAAGGAGATAACCTGGCCAAGTTCCCTGCTTTTAAAAGCGTAATCACCGCTTTCAAAAAGAACGACTTCCTGAAATTCCAGATGGTGACCAATCCGGAAGCTGTTCCGGTAGGAACCGAACTGTGGAAGAAAGCCCAGTCAGGAGAGAAGCGGGAAGAGTAAATTAATTGCTAACGAAAACTAAATTCTACCGACATGGCAGAAATGGATACCTCGAGTGGTGGTGGTCATAAAAAAGGCCCCGGGGTCAAGAAAGGGAAGAAGCTGTCGACCCGAGTTGACCTGACGCCCATGGTGGACCTGGGCTTCCTACTCATCACTTTTTTTATCTTCACCACAACCATGAGCCAGGCTACAGCTATGAAGCTGATCCTGCCCAAGGACGCGGATAAACCGGAAGATCAGAATAAGGCCAAACAGTCGGGTGTAATTACCATCCTCCTGGGAAAAGACAATAACGTCTTCTACTATGAGGGAGAACTGGATAATTCAGCATCCAACTTCAAGTCATCTAATTTTCATGATATCCGTGAAGTGCTAATCAATAAAAAGAACAGCGTAAGGGACGTCAAAGATTTCGTAGTGATACTGAAACCTTCTGATGAGTGCACTTACAAGAACGTGGTAGATATTTTAGATGAAATGACGATCAACGTGTGTACGCGTTACGCGCTGGTTGACATCACCGACATTGAATCACAGCTGGTGATGAAATCAGAGGCGATGGCTGCGGCCGCACCGGCGAACTAATCGTGAAATTTCATCAAAGAAACTAATTACAAAAGAACCAGATCATGGAGATAAACAAAATTTTATCCGCTGATATTCTTGATATCCTTTTTGACGGAAGGAATAAGGACTACGGTGCTTATGAACTCCGCAAAACGTATAACAAGCGTATCAAGATCTCTATAGGCGGAATGGTACTGATCTGCGCACTTTTACTGGTGGGCTCGCTGGTAGCGAACTCGACCAAGAAAAAGCAGGCGGAGATCATTGTGGCCGATATGTCGCTGGAGAACGTAAACAAGGAGGAGAAAAAGCCGGAGCCACCACCTCCGCCACCTCCGCCAAAACAGGAGCCACCCAAAGTGGAGATCACCAAATTCACCCCTCCCAAGATCGTGAAAGATGAAGAAGTGAAACCTGATGAGGAAATCAAGGAAGTGGAAAAACTGGAAGATACCAAGATCGGTACCATTAACCAGGAAGGTGCGAAAGACGAAGGTGTTGTAGCTCCTCCCGTTGAAAAAGGAACCGGTGTGGTGGAAGCCCCTAAAGTTGAAGAAGACTACGATAAGGTATTCACCGTAGTACAGATCCCCGCGGAATTCCCCGGTGGTCTGCCACAGTGGACCAAATACCTGGAGCGTAACCTGAACAGGGACCTCCCTGTTGAGAACGGTGCACCTCCGGGAAAATATACCGTAGTGGTATCCTTTATCGTGGCCAAAGACGGAAGCATCAGTGATGTAGCAGCGGAGAACGATCCCGGCTACGGAACCAAAGCAGAAGCGATGCGCGTAATCACCAAAGGACCTAAATGGAAACCCGCGGTGCAGAACGGACGTAACGTAATCTACCGTCACAAACAAAGCATCACTTTCGTGGTATCAGAAGAATAATTCTGTACGACTGAAATTATAAAAGCCCTGCAATTTTTTGCGGGGCTTTTTTGTGAGGCGTGAATCGTCAGTCGTGAGTAGTGAGTGGTGAGTAGGGAGTGAATTGTCCATTCACAATTGACAATTGCCCATTCACAAACACTCCCTACTCACCACTCACCACTCACGTCTGCCGCCTCACGCTTCCTTATGGAATTTCTGCAAAATTTACTCATCGTTTTGCGGTGTGGATTTATGGTTGTGGCGGAATCATAGTAGAAACTCACTACTATGGAAAAGTCACAGATCCTATCAGCAGATATGCTGGACATCCTGTTCGATGGACGGAATAAACTTTATGGGGCCTATGAATTGCGCAAGACCTACCAGAAACGGATCCTCTTTGCCTTGTCGGTTATGCTGTTGCTTTGTCTGCTTGCCGTGGCCGGCAGCTTACTGGCCAACGGCAAGAAGAACAGGGCAACCGCAGAACTGGTGACCGTGGTGGAACTGGAGAATTTCAAACAGGAAGAACACAAACCCGAACAGCCCAAACCCCTCCCCAAACAGGAACCACCCAAAGTGGAAATGGCCAAAGTAACCCCTCCCAAGATCGTGGCCGATGACCAGGTAAAAGCCGAAGACGAAGTAAAAGAGATCGACCAGCTGGAGAATACCCGCATCGGCACCATCAACCAGGAAGGCGCCAAAGATGAAGGTTTTGTGGCCCCTCCCGTTGAAAAGAGCACCGGTGTGGTGGACAATGTTCTGGAAAAGGATGATATAGACAAAGTGTTCGCTTCGGTGCAGATAGAGGCCCAGTTCCTGGGCGGTATAGCCGCCTGGCGCAAATACCTGGAGAGAAACCTGGACCAGGATATTGCCGCCCAGAATGGGGCTCCCCCGGCCGATTATTCGGTGATCGTATCCTTCATCGTTGACCGCGAAGGCAATATCAGCGATGTAAGGGCCGAGAACGATCCCGGCTACGGAACCAAAGCAGAAGCCATCCGCGTCATCCAGAAAAGCCCCCGCTGGATGCCCGCAGTGCAGAACGGCCGCAACGTGATCTACCGGCAACGGCAGAAGATCACGTTCAGGGTGGAGGAGCAATGATAGAATGAGTGAATGATAGAATGAGTGAATGATAGAATGAGTGAATGATAGAATGTTTTGATTCTGTTTCACATTCTATCATTCACTCATTCTATCATGCTATCATTCTCAAATCCCGCTCATTGTTCTATTTTTGCCTGTAAAGCAGACACTATGAGCACGCACTTGCGAGGTTGGGATGATACGATCGTGGCGTTGGCCACGCCGCCGGGGGTGGGGGCCATTGGGGTGATACGGGTGAGCGGTAAAGAGACCTTCCGGGTGCTGGATGAGATGTTCCCCTCGAAAGACCTGTTCAAACAGCAGTCGCATACCATTCATGTGGGGCTGCTGCAGTACCAGGGACAATTGCTGGATGAAGTGGTGCTGTCTTTGTTCAAAGGTCCCAGGTCGTATACGGGCGAAGACGTGATCGAGATCAGTTGTCATGGTTCGCCTTTTATACAGGAGAACATCATTCGTGCCATTACCAGTAAGGGCGTGCGCCTGGCCAAACCGGGTGAGTTCACCCAGCGGGCCTTCCTCAACGGTAAACTGGACCTGACCCAGGCCGAAGCCGTTGCCGACCTGATCGCGAGTAATACCGAAGCCAGTCGCAGGGCCGCTTTGCACAGTATGCGCGGAGGTTTTTCCTCAGACCTGCAGCAACTGCGTGAACAGCTGATCCGCTTTTCGGCCATGATAGAACTGGAACTCGATTTTTCGCAGGAAGATGTGGAGTTTGCCGACAGGGCCGCTCTGCAGACCCTGGTGAACCAGCTGGCCCTGTCCACACACCAGCTCATCGGTTCCTTCCAGTTGGGTAATGTGATCAAGAACGGGGTGCAGGTGGCCATCATCGGTAAACCCAATGCCGGTAAATCCACCTTACTCAATACCTTACTGAACGAGAACCGCGCCATTGTGAGCGATATCGCCGGCACCACTCGCGATACCATTGAAGAAGTACTCAACATCAAGGGCATCCTGTTCCGGCTCATCGATACGGCCGGCATACGCGAACATACCCACGATGTGATCGAAAGCATCGGCGTGGAAAAGAGCCTCGAAAAAATGCGCTCAGCCAATATCGTACTGTACCTGTTCGACGTGAATGAGATCACCGAAGCAGACCTGCAGCAGGTGGTGAATACATTTGAGAAAGAACAGATCCGTTACCTGCTGGTGGGCAATAAGGTGGACGGACAAAACACAGCGGCGCAACAGCGTTTTGCGGCTTTTACAGACACGGTATTCATCTCTGCCAAAGAACATACGCATATCGAACACCTGAAAGAGGCCCTGGTCAGCAAAGCCATTGATGGCGATATCTATGCCGAGTCCACCATCGTTACCAATGCCCGCCACTACGAGGCTTTGCAGCACCTGGCCAAAGCCCTGGCCGATGTGCAGCGCGGACTGGAAGAGAAAGTGCCCGGCGACCTGCTGGCCATCGATATCCGCCAGTGCCTGCATTACCTGGGCACCATCACCGGTCAGATCACCAATGAGGATCAACTGGATTATATCTTTTCGAAGTTCTGTATCGGGAAATAAGCAGCATACGATCTATACGCATTCTACTCGATTTATATTGATTATCAGTAGATTTCATTTGCCTTTCTTAGCCTTTTCCTGCCTTTAGTAGCCAGATATTAGTGACTATTCTGTTACTACTTTTTTATTGTACCTGATTTGGGAAGTGAGGGATTAATTATGGGTAACAATGATACAGTATGATACATAATGATACGTTAGTTAACAGGTGTAGGGTGCAATGTTGCAATTGATTCTCTTATAGTAAAACAAGTTTGGATAAGTCGAATTTTGTTTGCAATTTGTTGTAAGCTAAGTAAATACGGATGAGCTATGAAAGGATCTCAATTTTTGAGTTACATAAATCCAATCCTCGCTACATTGAAGGAAATGGGTGGTGCAGGGATAACCTCCGAGGTTATTGACAATGTGATAGAAAAGCTGAAAATTCCTGATGAAGAAATTGAAAAAACAAACCAAAGTGGACAGTCAACTGTACGTAATCGCATCCAGTGGGCAAGACTTTATTTGACTAAATCAGGCTTTTTAGAATCCAAGGAGAGGGGAACATGGAAGTTGACCGATAAAGGATGGAACGCGAATCTTACTGAATTCGACATTGAACAGATTTTTAAATCAGTCCAGCAGTCAATCAAATATTCGAAACAAGAAATGAAACCTGCGTTGACTAAGAAAGGAATTTCAGAAGAGGAGTATAGCACTGAGGAGGAAGAACATACGCAGTTGCTTTTAAATGTAATTCAAAACCTTAGTCCGGCGGGTTTCGAACGGCTTTGTAAAAGACTACTGACAGAATGCGGATTTCAAAATGTTCAAGTTACAGGTAAGACTGGAGACAATGGAATAGATGGGATTGGGCTACTTGAAATAAACGATTTGGTAAGCTTCAAAGTTATATTTCAATGTAAACGCTATAAGGAGACGGTTAGCCCTTCACAAATACGAGATTTCAGAGGAGCCATGCAGGGACGAGCTGATAAGGGCATAATTTTAACTACTGGAAGATTTACAAAAGAGGCTAAAAGCGAAGCAATACGTGACGGCGTTCCACCGATTGAACTAGTGGATGGCGAAAAATTGGTGAATCTATTTGAGAAGTTTGAGTTAGGTCTTATTCCCAAGACTATTTACGAAATAGATTCAAATTTCTTTGACGAGTTTAAATGAGGCAGTAATCAACTATTGTAAACGAATAAGTTAGGTTAAAAATGTAGTACTATATTTGTCAATACTTGTCAAGTCAAATAATAACAATGGCAACGCAGTTTGGGGACAAAATCAGGTTAATAAGAACAAATCAGAAAATGCTGCTCCGTCATGTTGCGTCAGCATTAGATATTGACACTGCTTTATTGAGTAAAATAGAAAGAGGCAGCAGGGTTATCAAGAAAGAACAAATTCCCTCGATAGCCGCTGTTTTAAAAGCCGACAAAGAAGAATTAATCACACTCTGGTTGGCTGATCAGGTAATGAATGTGTTGAAAGACGAAAAGATGGCAGATGAAGCCTTGAAGACTGTTTCAAAAAATATTAAGAAAAAAAAGTAGAAGAGATTTTTAAGAAATACATAACTGATTAAGTAAAATGTCAAACCATCAGGATCATACACAACTTATTTGGCAAATAGCAGATTTATTAAGAGGTCCATATCGTCCACCGCAATACGAAAGAGTAATGTTGCCAATGACGGTGCTACGCCGGTTTGATTGTGTTTTAGCAGATACAAAAGATGATGTAATTAAAGCGTACAAGAAGTATGAAGGAAAGCTTACGGGTAAAGCATTAGATTCAAAACTTGATCAGGTTGCAAAGCAAAAATTTCACAATCATTCGCCGCTTGATTTTGAAAAGATGAAAGGAGCACCCGATTCAATATTACATGACCTTACAAGCTATATACAAGGTTTTTCTGAAAATGTAAAAAGGATATTTGAATACTTTGAATTTGAGAAAGAGATAGAGAAAATGCACCGTGCAAATATTCTTTATCTGATTGTTTCAAAATTTAGCACAGTTGATCTGCATCCCAATACGGTTGATAATATTGAAATGGGTTTGCTGTTTGAAAACCTGATCAGGCGTTTCAATGAATTGGCAAATGAAACTGCGGGTGATCACTTCACACCACGGGAAGTAATTAAATTAATGGTCAACCTTTTGTTTATTAATGATGATGACCTTTTATCTAAACCAGGTACAGTAAGAAAAATGCTTGACCCAACTTGTGGCACAGGCGGCATGTTAGCAGAAGCACAGGATTATTTGAACAAACACCATCCTGAAGCACGCCTTTATGCCTATGGTCAGGATTACAATGAAAGAGCTTTTGCTACCGCAGCTTCCGACATGTTGATTAAGGAGGTGGCACACAATGGAACCGGAGAGAACATACGCTTTGGTGATAGTTTAATTGAGGACCAGTTTGAAGGTGAAACTTTTGATTACCTGATAGCTAATCCGCCGTTCGGCGTTGACTGGAAAAAGCAGCAATCGCAAATAGTTCGGGAACATGAAAAACAAGGTTTTTCCGGACGGTTCGGTGCAGGCTTGCCAAGAGTGAATGATGGTGCTTTGCTCTTCCTGCAACACATGATCAGCAAATTTGAAAAGGTAGACGAAGCAAATAAAAAATATGGTTCCCGTTTAGCAGTTGTGTTTAGTGGCTCTCCACTTTTTTCGGGTGGTGCAGGTTCAGGCGAAAGCAATATTAGGCGATGGATTATTGAAAATGACTGGCTCGAGGCTGTTATTGCATTGCCGGAGCAAATGTTTTACAACACAGGTATTACTACTTATATATGGATTGTTACAAACCGAAAAGAGAAAAGACGAAAAGGCAAAATTCAATTAGTAGATGCCAGGGAATACTACATACCGATGCGTAAGAGTATGGGTGATAAAAGAAGAAAAATAGGTGATGCAGATGAAGGTGAACAAGATCAGATAGGTGAGATTGTAAAGATATTCGGAAGGTTTAATAGCACTCAGGATGAGAAAGTATCTAAAGTATTTCGTAATGAAGAATTTGGCTATACCCGTGTTACCATAGAAAGACCATTGCGATTACAATACCAAATGACCTTAGAAGGTAAAGCCGGTTTTTTAAATGCTTATCCGTCTTTGTTGGATGATATTCAGGCAATAGACACAACATTGGGCAGAGAAGTTATACTGGATTGGAACAAGGTAGATAAAGCAATTAAGGACATTTTGAAGAAGAATGAATCGAAATGGAAAATGGCAGAGTACAAATTGTTCAGAGATGTGTTTACTAAAACAAATTCCGAAGCAGAAAAGGTTAAGAAAGGGAAAAATGAGTATGAGCCTGATAGCGATTTAAGAGATTATGAAAACATTCCATTGGAAAGAGATATTGATGAGTATTTTAAAACGGAAGTTTTGCCGCATGTACATGATGCCTGGATGGATAGAACAAAAGACAAGGTAGGTTATGAAATAAACTTCAATAGGCACTTTTATGTGCCGGTAAAAACAAGAGATTTAACCGAGATAGATAGAGATTTAAAAATTGTTGAAGATGAAATTTTAAAACTATTAAGAGAAGTTGTTGAATAATGAACACAAGGACTAACATAAGATTAAAGTATCTCTTCTCTAAAAGAATTGGTGGAGCTTGGGGTAATGAGCCGGATGCAGACAATTCAACAGTTTGCATTAGAGCTGCTGACTTTGATACAGACTCAATGACGCATAGTAAAACTGATTTGACAAAGCGAAGTTTTGAGGCAGATGAAATTGAAAAAAAACAACTATTAGAAGGAGATTTAATAATTGAAAAATCTGGTGGTGGAGATAATCAACCGGTAGGAAGAGTTGTACGTTTTAATTTAAATGAAACTGCACTTTGTTCCAATTTTCTTGAATTGCTTCGACCAAATCAGGACTTAGTACAGTGTTCATACCTTTCATATCTGCTATATTCTTTGTGGAATAGAAGAATAGTTACAGCGTCAATAAAGCAAACCACAGGGTTACAGAATCTCGATATCAGCGATTATTTTGACAATATAGTTGAACTGCCTGCATTAATAGAACAAGGTAAAATTGTAAAATATCTTGATACTGAAATAGCATTTATAGATCATTTAATTAAACAAAAGCAAAAGCAGTTAGAAATTTTAGCCGAAAAACACAAGTCACTAATTACTCACGCAGTCACGAAGGGAATAAACACGAAAGCAAAGCTCAAAAATTCAGGAATTGATTTGTTAGGTGAAATACCTAATAACTGGAATTTGAAAAAGGTAAAATATCTTACCTCAAAAGTTGGAAGCGGGGTTACACCAAAAGGCGGTGCAACGGTTTATCAAAAAACTGGAGTGCCACTATTGAGGAGTCAAAATATTCGTTTTGAAGGGCTTGATTTAGAAGACGTGGCTTTTATAACTGAGGAAACACACGAATCAATGGCAGGTAGTAAAGTATATGCTGGCGATGTATTAGTTAATATTACAGGAGCATCAATTGGTCGTTGCTATTTTTACTCTGGTGAATACGGTGAAGCAAACGTTAATCAGCACGTTTGCATTTTGCGACCGAATGAAGAAATACTTACAGAGTATTTGTATTTATTATTATCCTCTAACATCGGACAAAGCCAGGTTGAACTTCATCAAGTTGGAGGAGGACGGGAAGGATTAACTTTTGAAAGTTTAAAATCCTTTGTTTTCCCTTTGCCAAATATTCCAGAGCAAAAGGAAATTTTACTCCATGTCAAAGAATTGAATGATGAAATTCATTTATTGGAAGAATCAACAAAAAGATCTATCAATCTTTTAAAGGAAAGGCGCTCTGCTTTGATAACGGGTGCCGTAACTGGTCAAATACAAATTCAATAGTAATGCTTATAAAAAAACTAACACTAACCAATTTCAGAGCTTACACTCAGGCAGAGTTTGAGTTTAAGCAAGGGCTTAACTTATTGGTGGGCATCAACGGAGTTGGAAAAACAAGCGTTTTAGATGCATTAAGAGTTTGCCTTTCTGTTATATACCCGGAGATCAGCGAAACAAAGCAAAGGAAAGAGAGTTTTAATGAAACTGATATTAAAATTGGAGCAACATCGTTGCAGGTGTCTTGCGACTTTAGCCATTTAGGGATTGACTACAATTTATTGATAGTAAAACGGAAGAAAAATATTGTTGAAAACAAAACAACTAACATAAGAGAGCAAGTTATTGATGTTCCTGATCAGGAAATAATAACTCCAAAAATTGATATAGGCGATAAGAACTTTTCTAATGCAGGAAATGATCCTGTCGGAATTTTCTTTTCTACAAAACGTTCTTTAGTAGAAGATACTAAGGTTAGTAAGACTGTAGCCCAAGCTGGTCAGGCTGCGGCACATGCTGAAGCCCTTAGCGAAAACAGGGTTTTTAATTTAAGGTTATTTACTGATTGGTATAGAGCACAAAAGGCTCTATCAACTGAGGATGTACAAATTGGCAATAATCTTACCGCTATTCAATCTGTTGTTGAATCGTTCTTGCCAGGCTTTCATAATCTAAGAGCAGAGGAAAATGATGGCAAGTTTGAATTATGGATTGATAAAAACGATATGCCACTCACCGTCTATCAACTCTCAGATGGAGAACGAGGCATGTTAGCGGTTGCGATAGACATTGCAAGAAGGCTTGTTCTGGCAAACCCTGTTTCAGAAGACCCGGTTAAATCAGGCGATGGCGTTATTTTAATTGATGAATTGGATTTGCATTTGCATCCAAAATGGCAAAGGTCAATTGCCTATAATCTTGTAAGAATATTTCCAAATTGTCAGTTTATAGCAACAACACATTCGCCTCAAATTATTCCATCTCTTGCACCGGAAAAGATTCAGTTTATCGATAATGATAGAGTGTTTAATCCTGAAAGAAGTTTAGGGGTTGACACTAATTGGATATTGAAATACTTGATGGATACCAATGATAGACCAGGCTGGGCAGATGAGGCAATAACAAAGATTGAAGATTTAATAAATGAAGGCGATTTTGAAGAGGCTCGAAAGCTTATGACTGAATATAAGAACAGGGAAGTTGATTTACCTGAATGGGCATCATTGGAAGCACGTATTGCAAGACTTGAAATAATTGAAGAGGACGATGAAGAAGATAAATAAAGCAGGTCAACCACAGCAATACACAGACTGGCGTAATGAAATGAAGGGAAAGGAAAATGAAGATTATCGGAATATGCCAGGTGACATCAGGGGCGTGTTATTACAGGCGTTGAACGAAGAGCAGGGCTATTTATGTGGGTATACAATGCGAAAGATAAGTACGGAAACAAGCCATGTTGAGCATATCAAGCCGGAAAGTATTTGCAGAGAACAAGAAAGAGGCTCTGATCTTGACTATGACAATTTAATTGCATGTCACCCAAAGAAGACTGAGAAAAATAAAACTGAGTTTTTATATGGTGCGATTTATAAAGACAACTGGTGGGATGATGAGGGAAAGGAATTTATTTCTCCTTTAAATCCTCATTGCGAATTAAGATTTGATTTTAATCTTAAAGGGGAAATAATACCGTTGACAAATGAAGCTAAGAAAACAATTGAAGTTCTTGGGTTAGATCATAAAGCACTAACAGAAGATAGAAGAAGAGCTATTGTTGAATTTATCTACGGTGCAAAAGGAGATTCACCAATAAGTGCAAACAAGGCAACGCAGGCTAAAGGTTCGATCATGGAAAGAAATCATGATGGGTCCTTCTATGTTTTCTGTATTGCAATTAAAAAGGCTTTACAGAATTATATTAATATTCGTGAAAAGGCGGCACAAAAAAAGAAATATGTTGCCCAGAACAAAAAAAATAAAAAATAGTTATGAAAGTACATTCCGAAGCCGCATTTGAAACCGTAATTGAGCAATTTATGCTTAGTCACGGATATCAATCTGTAGCTAAAGAAAGCTACAACAAGGATAGAGCTTTTTTTCCTGACATAACTATTCAATTCATAAAGGCTACGCAGCCTAAGGAATGGGCAAGGTTAGAAAAATTATTAGGCAGTCAAACCGAACAGCAGTTGATTAACGACCTTAGTAAATGGATGGACACCAACGGCTCTTTAAGCACCTTGCGTCACGGTTTCAAATGCTATGGCAGAACGCTTCAGGTTGCCTACTTTAAAGCTTCACATACACTAAATCCGCAACTAGAAGACAAATGTGAGGCAAATATTTTAGGCATTACCCGACAGCTTAATTACTCACTAAGAAACAATGAAGCCAAACGTACAGGCATAATTGATGTTACACTAAGCCTCAACGGCATTCCGGTTGCTACCATAGAATTGAAAAATCCTATGACCAATCAAACCGTTGAAGATGGTAAAAAGCAATACAGAATTGACCGTGATCCAAGAGAGTTGTTATTTGAGTTTAAAAAAAGAACGCTTGTTCACTTTGTAGCAGACACGGAACAGGTTTACATGACAACCCGCCTTGCCGGTGGTGCTACTTATTTTCTTCCATTAAACAAAGGCTTCGAGGGTGGTGCAGGTAACCCTGAGGATAAACACCATAGGTCTTACAGAACGGCTTATCTATGGGAAGAGGTTTTGGAACGCAATAGCTTTCTTGATTTGATGGCAAGGTTCATTCACCTGCAAATAGAAGAAAGGCTGACGGACGAAGGCAGAAAAATCAAAAAAGAAACAATGATCTTTCCCCGCTATCATCAATTGAAGGCAGTTAGAAAATTGGTGGATGCTTCGGAAAAAGATGGTGTAGGAAATAACTATTTAGTTGAACATTCAGCCGGTAGTGGTAAGAGTAATACAATTGGCTGGCTGGCTCATAGGATAGCATCACTTCATAACAGAGAGAATGAAAAGGTATTTGATTCTGTGATAGTGATTACTGATCGTCTGGTATTAGACAAACAATTACAGGATACAATTTACCAGTTTGAACATAAGAAAGGTGTTGTTGAAAAAATTGACGAAAATTCGAGGCAATTAGCCGAAGCCCTGGAGAGCGGTATTCCGATAATCATAACCACACTGCAAAAATTTCCATTTGTTTCAAAGCAGTTACAAAAAATGGCTGAAGAAAGAGGTGAAGAAGCAAAAGGATTATTACCGACTAAAAAATTTGCTGTGATTATAGATGAAGCTCACAGCTCCCAAAGTGGCGAATCAGCAACCGATTTAAAAGAAGTATTAGGGGGCGAAAAATTGGCTGAAGAAGCAAAATTGAAAGCCCAGGAAGACGGTGCTGAAAATTTGGAAGCATTGTATAGAAGTATGGCAAAAAGAGGAAACCAATCTAACATCAGTTTTTTTGCTTTCACTGCTACGCCTAAGCATAAGACGTTGAAAATATTTGGTACAAACAATGAACCTTTCCACAAATACACCATGCGCCAGGCAATTGAAGAAGGCTTTATCATGGATGTATTATTGAATTATACCACATACGCAACCTACTACAAGCTAATTAAAGAAAGTGAAGATGATCCGCAGGTTGAACGAAAGAAAGCAGCAAAAGCTTTAGCAAGGTTTTTAAAACTGCATCCTCACAACATTGCTCAGAAAACAGAGATCATGATTGAGCATTTTAATATGGTTACCAGGCACAAAATCGGTGGTCATGCAAAAGCAATGGTAGTTACTGGTTCAAGATTAGAAGCTGTGAGGTATAAGCAAAGTTTTGATCATTATATAAAAAGCAAAGGCTATCCTATAAAATCATTGGTTGCCTTTTCAGGAGAGGTTATTGACGACAAGCTGAAAGATATTAAGTACACAGAAGTGGCAATGAATAATGGTATTAAGGAAAAGGAATTACCTGAAAAATTTGGAACACCGGAATATCATGTCTTGTTAGTTGCAGAAAAATATCAAACTGGTTTTGACCAGCCTTTGTTACATACCATGTATGTAGATAAAAGATTGGCAGGTATTCAGGCTGTACAAACATTGTCCCGTTTAAATAGAACACATCCGCTAAAAGAAGACACATTTATTCTCGATTTTGTAAATGCCCGGGAAGAAATCCAGGAAGCCTTTAAGACTTATTATGATGGAGCAGAGATAGGTGAGGAAGTAGACCCGGCACACCTTTATAAAATTCAGGGTGAGCTTGAGTTATCGGGTATTTTTATGCAGGAAGATGTAGATCGATTTTGTAACGTTTATTTTAAACCGAAGCAAAAGCAAAGTGCTGCGGATCATGAAGCAATGAACGCTGCATTAGACCCCGCTGTTTCAAGGTTTAAAGTATTAATGAAGGAAAAAGAGGAGGAAGCTGAATTAATGCGGAGAAAACTAAATGCTTTCCGCAATTTGTATGCATTTCTAAGCCAGATAATACCTTACCAAGATTCTGATTTAGAAAAGTTGTTTGTTTTTATCCGCCATCTATCACCTAAGCTACCTAAGAGAAAATCAGGTCCCGAATACAGCTTTGATGATACTGTTCGACTTGAGTATTACAGACTGCAAAAAATTAGCGAAGGTTCGATCAGTTTGCAGAGTGAAAAAAAATATCGGCTAGATGGTCCTGATGAAGTAGGTACCGGAATATTAAGGGAAGACCCAGTTCCGTTGTCGAGATTAGTTGACTTGGTCAATGATCGTTTTGGTACAGAGTTTAACCAGGCTGACCAGTATTTTTTAGATCAGATTGTAGAAACGGCAAGTATAGAGGATTCATTAATCAAAGCTGCTGAAGTTAATCCTGTTGAGAAATTCAAGTTAGTATTCAAAAATATATTAGAAAGTTTATTCATTGAGAGGATGGATCAAAACGAAGAGTTTTTCGCAAGGTTTATGAATGAACCGGATTTTCAAAAGTTTATAACAGAAGGATTGGCAGAACAGTCTTATAATAAGATAAAAATTCAAAAATATCGCGAAGGGTAATTTATCAGGAATATGGTTTAACTACTCCAAATAAAGTTGCTGACTAGCAAGAAAATGTACGAAGGTGTGCATAAAAACACCCAAACCCAATGAGCAGCAACATCTATATCGAAAGAGTTTGCAAGTTCTGTAATAGCAAATTCATAGCAAGGACAACCAAGACTCAGTATTGTTCCAATAAATGCAGTAGCAGGGCCTATAAGCAGGCAGCAAGGCTGGAAAAATTGGAGATCGCCAAGGTTGAAGCTTCTTACATGGGTAAAATCAGAACCAAGGTAAAATTCCCTGACCTAGATGGTAAACAACTGCTTACCATAACAGAAGCCAGTGCTTACCTGAATATTACCCATGTAACCTTGCGGAGGTGGATTAAAGAGAAGCGTATACAATCTTCACGAATTGGAAAGAAACACCTTATAAAGAGAGAATATTTAGATGGGTTAATCCAATAACAACAAAAAGGAAATATTATTGAAACTAATGCGGGATTAAGAGGTCTGAAACATATCTCAACACAATAATTATCAATAAGTTACCTGCTATATCAGGACATGTCTTTCTCAACAGTGATTTTCTCGTTTTTGGCGTGAAATCTGTTTAGTTCTGATCAAATAATAAATGATTAGGTTTTTGTTTGACTTTCTACATGGTATAAAAAAGCCTAACCCTGTCAGAACCACAGGATAATTATCTGCCTATCAAGAGGGGTACTAAAACGCATTTTTAAAAGAATTCTGCAATCTTACATTATTGCAAATCTGCTTTTATATTGCAAAATTGAAGAAATGCAATATCGGCAAAAAATATGATGATCACATTTTAGTTTTAAGGCACATAAAACTGTTTTAATACGTTTCTATTACTGGTTGCTTATATCTACCTCTACATATAATTTGAATCGATTTAAACGCATAAAAAACTGATTTAAATACAGTTTTTTAACTTCAATCCTGACATATTATATAAAATACGTAAAAATCCGGTTACTTTCTTGGTTAGAAAGTAACCTAACAGGGTACAGAAAATAACCACCCCCGGAAATACAGGGTTCTGTTGGCAGTTTCAGTTACTATGCGGAAGGTTAGTGCATGATTTAGTAACTAAAAACTGTAAAAAACATGCAAGTTCATCTTAGAAAACGGGTTGGCAGATTATCTGAAAAAGCAAAACAAAGGGGGAAAAAGCAAATGTCTACCCTTTATCTGTCGTATATCCCTCGCCCAGGAGCCAAAGTTCAGTATGAATGGCTAAACCTTCGCATTTTCGAAAATCCTAAAACAAATACGGAAAAGGATCACAACAAGGAAACTATGTTATTGGCTGAATCAATACGGGCTAAAAGGTTACTGGATATGCAAACTAGCACACATGGTTTCGCCAGTACAGTAAAGGGTAAAATAAGTTTCCTAGATTATTTTAGAAAGCTGGCAGAGAGGAAGAGGGAGGATTCAGATGGGAATTATGGCAACTGGTTGAGCGTATACGAACATCTTAAGGTATTTATTGGGAAAAAGGAATACACCTTAGATCAGATAGACGAAGACTTTTTGGAAGGATTTAAACAGTATTTGCAGGGAAGTATTACGAGACGTGGAAAGAAACAGAAACTGGAAGCCAACTCCGCATTGTCTTATTATAATAAGGTGAAAGCAGCCCTTCGGGAGGCATATGTAAACAAAATGATTAAGGAAAACCCAAGTAACAGGGTGAAGGGATTAAAAGCAGGGGACACCCATAGACAGTATTTGACCATTGAGGAGCTACAGGCATTGGCTAATACTGAATGCAATAACGGATTATTAAAAAAAGCATTTTTATTCAGCGCATTGACGGGATTGCGGTGGAGTGATGTAAAAGGAGTAGACTGGACAAAGATCCAGTATTCAGAAAAGTCAGGCTGGAGCCTTGAATACATTCAGAAAAAGACAAGGGCAGCAGAAATATTACCATTATCAGATCAAGCAGTAAAAGTATTGGGAGAAAAGCAAGATGATAAAACACCCATATTCAAAAGACTGTGCTATCACATACACATGAATAAACAGCTACAAGATTGGGTTGATGCTGCTAGGATCAAAAAGAAGATAACATTTCACTGTGCCAGACATACGTTCGCGACTTTGCAACTTTCAATGGATACTGATATTTATACTGTTAGTAAGTTGTTAGGTCACAAGCATCTGAAAACTACGGAAATCTATACTAAAGTGATTGATAGGAAAAAGATTGAAGCTGCCAGCCGTATCCCAGATATTGTTATCAAAACACAGTAGTTTCTAAGGGGAATCCAGCATCACTCAGTACGCATCTCGTTTATTTTAGCGGTCTGATTTCTCTTTGCTATTTTGCTTCGTTGGTCGTACGGCTGGAACATATTCTGTCTTGTTAAGTCTAAACCGCCCATCTATTAGCCACTCAAACTCGGAAACTTGTGTAATTTTTTTAGTCATATCAAATTTCAATATTTCTGAAGGTTGAACACCTAAGCATTCTGCCAATTGGCATATAGTATAAAATGTGGGATTATTTCCATATTCGAAGAATCTCTGCCATTGCCGAGCTCCGAACCTTTTGTGACATCGACCCTGTCTAGCTCTGTCTTTTCTTAAAAGGTCAATTATTCTGTCGGTTAACCTTAAGCTTAACTCTATTTCTTCGGGCGTTCTTCGCTTTAATATATCTGATTTCATATCTGTAAAGATATAGCATCTAATAGGACATATATGTCTTTTAACGCATCACTTAAGGTTAAGTGATGCTACTCACCTTTACATTATAATCATTTCGCTAAATCTTGAAAAATGACATCGATACAAATACTTAAAGAGTTACAGGAAATTAAAAAGCTTCTTTTTGAAAGAAAAGAAGTTCTCACACTTGAAGAGTTCTGCACCTATGCAGGTATTTCTAAAAATCAAGCATACCATTTGACAGCAGCCCGAAAAATTCCCTTTTCACGGCCATTTGGAAAAAAGATCTACTTCCATAAAGAAGAAGTGATTGATTTTCTGACCAACAATGGTATTGACAGTTCTAAAATAAGTAACCGAAAAGCAAATCAAAAAATCTTAAATAAGATATCATGAGACATTTAACACTAATCAACACCAATCATAAATCTATAACCAATCGTATTCGCTGTGCAAGGGACAATATATGTGCATTAAGGGCAGACGGTATAATGTGTATAATAATAAATAAAATGAAATAATAAAATCCTAAAAATAGAAACAATGACAACTAGTAGCTTAACCCCAAATGCCTTTCAATTGGCAACAATTAAAATCAGAGTAAATGACATAGCCCAAACCATATACTTCATGGATCATGTCCTAGGGTTCAAATACATTAGGACTGAAGTGGATGAATATGGGATGCAAGCATTTCTGCTAAGCAATGGGTTTGATGCTGAAAAATCAATACAATTCTGTGTGAGGCAGGAATTCTATCCTAGCAATGATGAATCATTAATTTTTGGTCTTAGGCCAATGAGAGAAACCTATTCTTATTGGTTAACTGCATTACACGATGTAGGCTTCAATATGAAGGGTTTTGAAAAAAGACTAGATGGAGATGAGATTAGATTTAGAGCTGATCTTAGCGAATTTGTTGATTTAGAGCTAAACAATTTTGTTGTGGAAAATATTTCACGTGAAGAAGTGTTGTTTTCACATCTGACTGAATTGGCTCATCATTACCCTTTAATAGATAGTTACGATGATGAGTACTCTTTTTCAGAAAGGGAATATCCCTCACATTGTACTTCTTACTTAAAGGAAATACAAATCAAAGTTGATAGCATCGAATCATATGAAAGTATATTTAAACGGCTTGGATTCAGTATTTCTAAAATCGAATACGGTTTTTCAGGTAAGAGGAATATACAGGTTCTTATGAATAAGCATTGCGATATCAGCATCCGATTTATAGAGGCTACCGAAAAAATGCAGCGAGTTGATATAAATAGCCAAGTCTCTTTTGTAATTGCTACTACCACTTACAACGCGAGTAAAGGAGGCACCTTTAGTGATCTTAATGATATAGGCTATGAATTTTTGAACAAAGTGTTCGATGATAATGGTAATGTAATAGCTAATCATGCTGAATTAGTTGATAATGATGGTGTCAACTGGACAATTCTTGAGATGTAAAAGCCATAACATATCTAATCTTAATCAAGCTAAAGGATTATTTATCTCTGTTTACAGAGACGATTGTAACTCCTGTTCTCTTAGTAATCATTACCTGGTTACAATATTATATTTCAAAAAATATTTATAAACAGTACAAAATACAAAATCATGAGTATTAACATCAACGGATCATTTAAATTTTCATCCGTGACAATAAACAGTAAACATTTTGCTTCAACAGCAAGTTTTCTCAGTTTCGTTTTAGGTTTAAGGATTAAGAAGCCAATATCAAAGCATAATGGCGTTCAATCGCTTCATTTGATGGCTAATTCTGAAGATTACAATGGATTTGAACTCATTGTGACTGACGATCCAGTGGCAGCTATCAATACACCAATTCAGATTGGAGTACAATCCCTATTATGCCAATTATCAGATACAATCCGTATTCTTGATTACAAGGGCTTGTATACCGAAAGTTTGGACGAAGCCAGATCACGGTTAAATATGGATGTTCCATCTTCAATTTTATTTAAAAATCCTGCATTTTCAGAGTTTTATTTGGAAACGCGTCCTTTAATAGACCTTAAGAGTCTAGATCGGTGGAGCCAACAGAATGATTTTATATCAGAAAACCTGTCATTGCTTAATAACCAGAATAATATCAATGAACCAATTTTTGAAAAGACAGCAATTGAGACATTTAGGTTTAAAGGAGGATCCATTGATAACTATATCCAATTCTTCGATGCGATTGATTTGGATGTGGATGCTGATAGTGATAATGGACTGGAGTGGGTTCGATTTAATACAAATTGGTTGCAATTTAGAATTGATAGAGACGAAACAATAAATAGTGGGATGCTAGGGGACCCCTCTATCGAAATCTCTGTTGCAAATATCAATAAACTGCAGCTTGAGGATATTTTAAAAGTCGAAGGGGTTACTTCAATAAATAAGCACTATCAGAAATTTCCACATGGTATACTTCGGTCGCTATCAATCGAAGACCAAAATAATATCTCTTGGGATATCTTAAATCATTCATTTGATGTTTTAAAAATTGCATAACCTCAAAACTAAGGTGTCAACGATTCATATTGTTGACACCTTTTAAAATATTATGAACTACTATATTCCCGATACATTCGATGTTGATTCTTTTATCAATGCAATGTCACCTGATTCAATCAAGCCGTTTAAAAAGCAACATTTACTTTATATATTAGATTTGATCACATCTATCCCGGCAAATAATAAAAAACTGGTTTTACAGGATGGGTTTGTGCCAATTAGTGCAAATGCATTGCAAAAGAAAGTCCGGAATTACAAACAATACCTTGAATACCTGATTTCAAATGGTGTGTTCATTGTAAAAAGGCAGTATATCCCCGGTGAGAAGTCAAGATGTAGCCTTACTTGATTTTAGGACGGATAAGAATTAGACTCGAAGGAGTTAATTT
>CAYWPM010000004.1:0-321241 GCA_964460235.1 uncultured Sediminibacterium sp.
AGGGTAACGGATGCCAATGGATGCAGTGCCAGCTCTGTTGCTACCGATGTGGTGGTGAACCCATTGCCTGTGGCAACCATCAGTCCCGCCGGTTCAACTTCCATTTGCGCCGGATCCTCGGTAACCTTGACCGCCGGTGCAGCCAGTAGTTATGTATGGAGTACCGGCGCCACTACGCGATCGATCAGCACCAGTACATCGCTCAATGCTTCGGTCAGGGTAACGGATGCCAACGGCTGTTCCGCTACTTCTGCCGAAACGCGGGTAACGGTGAATCCCTTGCCTGTGATGGTTATCACCGATCCTGCGGCGGTATGTGCGCCTGCTACAGTTGATCTTACTTTAGGGGCGGTCACTGCTGGCAGTACCGCCGGAACCGTATTCACCTATTTTACAGATGCAGCCACAACAAAACCCTTTACCACACCCGCTGCTGTGGGTGTGGCAGGTACCTATTACATCAAGGGAACATTACCAACGGGCTGCAGCAGTTCTAAGGCGGTGTCCGTGGTCATTGCAGACCCTCCCGTGATCACTATACAGGGTCCTGCGGCGGTCTGTGCTCCGGCCACGGTTGACCTCACAGCACCTGCCGTAACACAGGGCAGCACAGCCGGTTTACAATATGCGTATTTCACAGATGCATTGCTAACTTCTGCAGTAAGCAATCCTGCCGCTATCAATACTTCGGGTACGTATTATATAAAAGGTTCTGTTCCCGGCACCAGTTGTTCGGCTGCAATGCCGGTTTCGGTGGTGATCAATCCTCAGCCAACAGGGGTTTTGCAAACGCCATCTGTCAATTATGTCTGCAGTGGTTCTTCGCTGGAGCTGCGGGCATCCGGTGCAGATGCGTATCAATGGCTGCTGAACCAACAGCCGGTTAGCGGAGCCACTGCGGCGGGTTTTGCGGCCACAACTGCGGGTGTTTATTCAGTCAAGTTCATTTCAAACGAAGGTTGTGTAAAAGAAGCTTCCAATCCCGTTCGTTTGGAGGTACTGGTAAAACCTGTCCTGCGTTTTCAGCCAGACAGCCGTTGTGCCGGATCGCCTGCGAGCTTCAGCAATTATTCTGCATACGCCAACTCCGGCGGCATCAACTGGTCGTGGGATTTCGGGGATGGCTCACAGTCTGCTGCTTTTTCACCGGTTCATACTTACTCGAGTGGGGGTAATTATTCGGTAACGCTTACGGCAAACAATCTGTCCTGCCCAACACTTACAGAAAGCCTTACCACCACCTATTATATCGATTCTGCCCGTGTACCGGTACGTTACCCAACCATAAATGCCGTAGCGGGTAAAGCTTTTGTGTTAGCTGCACGATCGCTCGGTGCCTTGTATCGCTGGCAACCCGCAACCGGACTGAACAGTACTACCGTACAATATCCTACGGCAGTGCTAAACCAGGACCAGGAATATACGGTCACCATCACCAACAGCGCTTCCTGTACCACCACCGATACGGTTGCTGTGAAGCTGGTGTTTGACGGGGATATATTTGTGGGGAATGGTTTCACGCCCAATGGGGATGGGGTGAACGACAGGTGTTATCCCATCTTATCCGGCATAAGGACCCTGGTCTATTTCAAGATCTACAACCGGTGGGGCAACCTGGTATTCCAGACCAATGATGCTTCTCCGCAAAACGGTTGGAATGGCACATACAATGGCCGCATGCAACCGTCGGGAACTTATATCTGGGTGGCAGAAGCGGTGGATGGGAGAGGTGTATCCGTTAAACGGAGCGGAAATGTTTTACTGATCAACTAAAGGCATGAACAAAGGGAGAGCATATATCATTGGGTGTTTACTGATCATCGGTCAGGTCCTTCCGGCGAAGAGCATGGCGCAGGATCCTCATTTCTCCCAGTACTTCAGCTCGCCGCTTACTTTCAACCCGGCATTCACCGGGTATTTTGACGGCAAACAGCGGCTTGCCCTTACCTACCGGAACCAGTGGGCCAATACCGGTGATCCGTTTACGACCGGTACCGCTTCTTTCGACACCAAAATATTACAGAACCATATCGGCAGTAACGACCGGTGGGGTTTGGGGGTGCATGCCCTGTACGATAAATCCGCAGGAGGTATTTTTCAGAATCAGTACCTGTCCTTGTCAACCGGGTTCAATAAAGGACTGGATGCGGAAGGCGACCAGTCGATCGGGATCGGCATACAGGCCACGATGGCCCGTAACAGCATCGATTTCGGACGCATCTATTACAATAACCAGTTTGCGGGAACCGGTTTTGATATCAGCATACCCAGCGGGGAGAACATCAATAACCGCTCAGTTACCTATATGGACCTGAATGCGGGCTTATTATACAATTTCAAGGACGAGAGAGGCAATCGTTTTTCATTTGGAACGGCCATGTATCATATCATGAAGCCAAAACTTTCCTATTTCAGTAATACCAATACAGCTATCGCCAGTCGTTATACAGCACATGCCAGTGCCAACCTGTTTGTGAACGAAACAGACAATCTTTTTGTCAGCAGCCATATCATGTTCCAGGGAGGGGCTACGGAATATGTGCTGGGATCGGCATATGGTTTTGCACTCGGCGATACCGATAATGATCTATACCTAGGTGCCTGGTGGCGTGTAACCGATGCCTGGTATCCTTACGTAGGTTTGCGTACACCGGATTTTCAACTGGGACTGAGTTACGATATTACCGCATCCGACCTGAAACGCCAGCAGAAATACGCGGGTAGCCTGGAGTTGAGTTTCCAGTATTTCTTTACCCCTGGAATCAGGAAAAAGGGTATACCGTGTTTTTTTTAGGATTCTTATAGTTAAAGAGGTTAAACTGGTTAAAATAGTTAAAAGGGTTAAAGCAGTTCTCTTTGTACAAACCTGTTTAACCGCTTTAACCCTTTTAACTATTTTAACCCCATTTAACGTCCCTCCTATAAAGTGATCACACTATTACTCCCGCCAAATACATTGGGTTGTTCGCTGTCGGCAGCAGGGTCGTTTACCCATTCAGTGGTATTGATGCGGTATTTGAATTCATGTTGTGAGTTCTTGGGAAGAGAAACGTCGGTGCTGAAGCTACCGTCTTTCTTTTTGCTCATGACGATGGCATTTTCCCAATCGCTGTTCAGGCCAAGGATCTCTATGGTTTCAGCATTCTCAACGGCAAATGAAAATTTTACTTTGCAATAGTCTTTTGTCTTGAAGTAGGTTTTCTGTATCATGTCTGTTTGATGTGTTCCCCCTTAATACCCGTTTCGGCAAAAAGTAACCCCGGACCGGTCAAATAATCCGGGTAAAGAGTTGGAATGGCGGCGTTTTTTTACGAACGCTTGTAAGTTCGATCGAAGGTGGATCCTTACAGATCCGGGGCGCAAGTGCTCCAGGGCTTAACGTGTGAACATTAACTTGCTGTTACCTTACCATTAATTAAGTGTGAAGGATACTCCTGCTGCATGGTTGTTTTTGCATTATTTCTTTTTGATCGGCAGCAAATCGCCCGACGATACCAATGCGGATGAATATATTTGGTCACTAATGCGCTATTAATATGAAACTGAGTTCTGTTGTATCCGTCTCTTTTGTATGGTGTTCTGTTTTTCTGCTTGCTTCCTACAACGGACAGGCACAAAAAACGGTGCATACCCTGCAGGTTCCCGGAAGGGATCTGTATAGTAAGATCAATGAAAAAGGGGCATCAGTAATACCCAGCGGCCGTTTGCTCACACCGGCCGGTGAGCTGATCCGCATCACCCATGATCCCTTTGGTATGGCGATCTCTCCTGATGGCAAAAAAGCGGTGACATTGCACGATGGCGTGTTCACCATCATCGATATTGCCAGTCTGACGGACACACGCGTTCCCAGTTATGATAAAAAGATCCTGTCGCCGCTGTCACACGGGTCCTTCCTGGGCGTGGCTTTTGCACCGGATTCCAGAACGGTTTACCTGAGTGGGGGCGATAATGGTGCAGTGATCGTATATGATATTGAAGGACTGCAGCGGCTGGATTCCATCTCACTGAACGGGAAAGTAGGGGCTGAGGATTTTGAGGACAGCTTTACATCCGACCTGTTATTGAATGGCGACGAACTGCTGATCCTCGACCGGGCACATTTCAGGATGGTGCGGTATCATGTAAAGGATAAAAAGATCACCGCTTCCATTCCGGTTGGCCGTCAGCCTTTTGGACTTTCACTCAGCGCGGATAAAAAAATGGCATTCGTGGCCAATGTAGGTATGTATAGTTACCCGCTGATCACAGGGGCCACCAAGGAGAATTATGATTCGATGCTGATATCAAGACATCCTTATGGCGATAATACACCCGAGTCCATCAACGGCACCGTGAGGGAGGGTAAAAAGATCCCCGGTGTAGGAAGCCCCTCTTCCCCGGAAGCCATGAGTGTGTTCACCATCGATCTTGCTACCAACCAAGTGATCGATAAATTCAAAACGGGCCACCAGGTGGGAGAAATGATCGAAGACGCGGAAGTGGTTGGTGGCGCCAGTCCTAACTCCATTGCCGTAGGCAAACGTTTTGCTTACGTGACCAACGCCACGAATGATAACATCTCTGTGATTGATTACAAAAATCATAAGATACTGGGTCATATACCCATCACTACCGATACAAGGATCGATCGCTTCAGAGGCCTGTTACCTTTCGGCATTACACTCAGCAAAGATGAAAAGACATTATATGTTGCTTTGCTGGGTTTTAATGCCATTGCGGTGATCGATGCAGAGACCAGGAAGACCAAAGGTCTGATACCTACTGCCTGGGGTCCCACCCGTGTCCGTTTGTCGGAAGATGAAAAAGAACTGTATGTGATCACCTGTCGCGGCCTGGGTGCCGGACCCAATGGCGGTGCCGGTTTTACAGCACCCTCACAGGGAACCTATATTGGCGATATACAGCTGGGCAGTTTCCAGAAGATACCCATACCGGGCAAAGAGGCACTGGCTGCTTATACCCGGCAAGCTGTTCAGAATACTTTTGAAGAGGTCACATTGCCAAAAGACGCCGGGAATCCGCTGCCGTTTCTGCCCGGAGAAAAGGAAAGTCCCATCAAATACATCGTATACATTACCAAAGAGAACAGGACCTACGATGAAATGTTTGGCCAGCTTGCCAATGCGAAAGGCGATTCTACGCTGGCCAGGTTTGGTGTGAACTGCGAATATACCCTGCCCGACAGCCTGAGGTCCAGGTTCAAAAACCTGCGTGTATCGCCCAATCACCACAAAGCGGCCAAACAATTCGCGTTCAGCGATAATTTTTATTGCGATAGCGACGCTTCCATTCATGGTCATCACTGGATGATGGGGGTGATACCTAATGAATGGGTGGAGACCAATTCGAGTGTGAGCAAATCTTCCCGTATTTTCTCCAAAGCACCAGGCCGCCGGTTCCCCGGAAGTACGGGAAGCATTGATCCGGAGGACTATGCAGAGATCGGCGGATTGTGGGAAGCATTGGAAAGAAAAAAGATCTCATTCTACAATTTCGGTGAAGCCAACGAGACCGCTCATGTGCGGGAAGAATGGTATGATACCGCCACCGGCGCTGCACATGGTGTGATGGTGCCCATGCAGAAGGCGTTGTATACAAGAACCAGCACCAGCTACCCAGGTTATAATACCAATATTCCCGATCAATACCGGATGGATCAGTTTGAGAACGAGTTCACCCGCCGCTGGATCAAAGGGAAAGAAAAACTACCCTCGCTGATCACCATGCAGGTGCCGAATGATCATACCGCAGGGGCAAGACCGGAAGATGGCTATAGTTCCCGTCACTCCTTTATTGCAGACAATGACCTGGCTGTAGGCCGTATCCTGCATTTTCTTTCCAGAACCCGCTACTGGAAGAACATGCTGGTGATCATCACCGAAGATGATCCGCAGGGTGGGGTGGATCATATAGATGCGCACCGTTCCTTGCTGATGATGGCTGGTCCATATGTAAAACGCGGTTACGTAAGTAACACGCATGCCAATTTCGGTTCCATCCTGAAAACGATCTATAATATCCTGGGAGTTCCCTATGTGAACCAGTACGATGCAACAGCATCACTGCTGCAGGATTTCTTTACCGGCAAACCCGACTATACTCCCTATACATTGGAGAAACACGATGATAGGATCTTCGATACAGAGAAAGCGATGAAGAAATACCAGCGTACCATTGACTGGCGAAAGATCCTGAAAGGTCCGGACATGGACGATGCGGCCGAACAGCGGGCAGATCATTACAGCCAGAAAAAAACGATGATCAGGTCGACGGAGAATAAATAACAGTTGGCTTCCGGTTTGATAAGACAGGCAGAAAATCCTTTTTGCCTGTTTTTTTTTTACCTTGTTGGCAGGAAGCGTTAACCACTTCTTTCAGGGTATGCCAGACAATCAGAACACCTACGATGCGATCGTGATCGGTTCAGGTATCAGCGGCGGCTGGGCTGCCAAAGAATTGTGTGAAAAAGGTCTACGGACCTTGTTGATAGAGCGGGGCAGAAAAGTGGAGCATATCAAAGACTATCCCACTGCCAATAAAGCTTCCTGGGAACTGCCACACCGTGGAAACATCACGCAGGCATTCCGGGAAAAGAATCCGCTGATCACACGTTCGGCAGGTTTTGGGGAAGACAATGCTCATTTTTTCATTGAGGATGCGATCCAACCCTATGTACAGGAAAAACCGTTCGACTGGATACGCGGTTACCAACTCGGCGGTAAATCACTGACCTGGGGAAGGGCTTGCCAGCGCTGGAGCGAGTATGAATTCACCGGCCCGCAACGTTTCGGGTATGGTTTTGACTGGCCCATACGGTACAAGGATGTGGCCGAATGGTACTCGCACGTGGAGCGCTTCATTGGTGTGTGCGGTAACAGGGATGGTATTGCCTCCATGCCAGACGGTGAGTTTCTGCCACCATTTGAACTGAACTGTGTGGAAACACACCTGAAAGAAGTATTGCACAAGGAATTCGGCAGGCACCTGGTGCATGCCCGTTGGGCGCATATCACAGAACCGCAACCCATACACCTGGAGCAGGGACGGGCGCAATGTATGTCGCGGAACCTTTGCATGCGGGGATGCCCGCTGGGTGGCTATTTCAGTTCCGTATCATCTACCATACCCTGGGCCGCCAAAACAGGTAACCTGACCATACTGACCGATGCCGTGGTGCATTCCATCATCTACGATGAGACCCTGCAGAAAGCCAGGTCGGTCCGCGTGATCGATGCACATACCAAAGCTGTGACCGAATACAGTGCCCGCATCATTTTTGTGAATGCCTCAGCCCTGAACACGAACCTGATCCTGCTGAACTCGGTCTCCGGTCGTTTCCCTAATGGATTGGGTAATGATTCCGGTTTACTGGGCAAGTATATCTGCCACCATAACTATCGTGCCTATCTGAACGGGCGTATTGACGGTTATCTTGACCGGTATTTTTATGGGCGCAACCCCACAGAAACCATTATTGCCAACTACCGTAACCTGGATAAAAAGGATACGGATTTTGTGGGTGGGTACACCACGTTTGCAGGTGCTTACCGGGAACGGTTCGATGTCACTACCAGTTCCGAGACCATTGGGGCTGATTTTAAAGAAGCCATGCAGGAACCCGGCGGCTGGCATGTATATGCCTATATGCAGGGAGAGACCATTCCGAAGGCAGAGAACCATGTTCGGTTGAGTAAAGACAAAACCGACCCCTACGGGATCCCGCAGCTGGTGGTATCGGTCGGATATGATGAGAATGATGATAAGATGGTAAAAGATTTCATAGAACAGACCACTGCCATGTTCACAAAGGCGGGTGTGTATGATATTGTGGCTAACGACAATCATCAGCCCCCAGGACTTGACATACATGAAATGGGTGGTTGCCGCATGGGCAAGGATCCCGCCACTTCACTGCTGAACGAGTGGAACCAGTTACACCATTGCCAGAATGTATTTGTGACCGATGGGGCCTGCATGACCAGCACCGGTAACCAGAGTCCATCCATCCTATACATGGCATTAACTGCAAGGGCGGCCGATCATGCTGCCGGGCTTTTCAAAAAAGGCATCCTGTGATCAGCCGGCAATTTCAGGAGCGATATTTTATGCTACATTCGTGATCATCGTTATCAATACCTGTCATTTTGGAAAAGAGACAAGACTATATCAGCTGGGATGAGTATTTTATGGGTGTGGCCCTGTTGTCGGCCCGCAGAAGCAAGGATCCGAGTACACAGGTGGGCGCCTGTATCGTGAACGATAAGAACAAGATCGTTGGTGCCGGTTACAATGGCCTGCCGCTGGGATGCAGCGATGACGAGTTCCCCTGGTCAAAACAGGGTGAATTCCTGGACACCAAATATCCGTATGTCTGCCACGCAGAACTGAATGCCATTCTCAACAATATCGGAATGGACCTCCGCGGTTGCAAGATCTATACAGCATTATTCCCCTGTAACGAATGTACCAAAGCCATCATCCAGGCGGGTATCACAGAAGTGATCTACCTGTCGGACAAATATGAAAGTACGGACCCTGCAAAAGCTTCCCGGCTGATGCTGGAAAGGGCCGGTGTGCGTTGCCGTAAAGTGCAGACCTCTCTTTCCACGCTGGTGTTGTCGTTTGATGAGAAAGATGTGTAAATGCACTGGAATGGTACACGGATGGTATTCCCGCTTATCCCGCAATTCGCCTCATATGAAACATACACTGACGATCATTTTGCTGCTGTTGACAGCACAGGTATCCAAAGCCCAAACTCCTGAAGCCAGGCTGAAGGAAATGGGTATCGTTTTGCCGGCTGTTGGTACCCCTGTAGCCAACTATGTGAAATTTGTTCGTTCGGGTAACCTGGTTTTTCTGTCGGGACACGGTCCGGAAGACAAAACCAAGGGAGGTTATATTACCGGGAAGTTAGGAAAGGACCTGGGTATAGAGGAAGGGTATGCTGCAGCCAAACTCACTGGTATTTCATTGCTGGCTACCTTAAAAGCCGCAGTGGGCGACCTGGGCAAAGTAAAACGTATCGTAAAAGTATTGGGTATGGTAAATGGCACGGAAAGTTTTACCGATCAGCCCAAAGTGATCAATGGTTTCTCTGACCTGATGGTAGCCGTATTTGGCGATGCGGGAAAACACGCACGCAGTGCTGTAGGCATGGCATCCTTACCCTTTAATATGGCGGTGGAAATTGAAATGGTGGTAGAGGTAGAAAATTAAAAGAGGCCCGAAGGCCTCTTTTTTTGCAAATCTAGAGTTTAGCTCCAACAGAGATAAAAAAGGTCCTCCCATCTCCCGGCAACACACCGGGCCCGGGGTAGCCACCCGCTCTCCGGGTAAAATACCTGGTATCGAACAGGTTATTGATGCCTGATTTGATAGAAAGGTCCTTCGATAATTTATAGGTGGCGGTGATATCGGTAATGGTATAAGAGGGGATCAAACCATTCTGTGCGTTAGCGGTTGGGGTAACCGTATTGTTCGCGTCACTGAATGTTTTGTCGCTGTAACTTAACTGCCCTGTCAGCAGGAACGATTTGTAACCTGCCGAGATACCGAAACGAAGTATGTTTTTTGGGGCGTTCTCCACCTGTTTGCCCTTGGTGGCCGCATCTTTATGGTCGTTGCTGTAACGGGCATCGGTATAACTGTACGAAGCAAACACCAGGATATCCGTTGTATTGCTGGGTGTAAATGCTTTGATCGGGTTGAATTCCACAAAACCTTCGAAACCTTTGCTGATGCTGTTACCTACATTGGTGATCAGACGATAAGTGGCGCCTGCGGGCGTAACGGTTCCGATCCGGTTCTGGTAAGAGAGATAATAGACGCTCACATCGAACTGCAGGAAACTTTTTACTTTACCCCGGTATCCCAGGTCTATATTATATCCTTTGGCATCGCTGAGGTTCGGGTCCACCACATCGGTTGAGGGTGGTGCCTGCAGGTTGGCAAACTGGATGGGCCTGTATGCCTGTGAATAGTTGGCGTACAGTTCTGTGCCCTTGCCAATATGGAATTCACTGCCGATCCCTGCCAGCAAAAAGCTGCGGCTTCTTTTGATGTTCTGTAATTCTATGGGTGCTCCGGTGCTGGTGAAACCATTGCGTCCTGCTGCAGTACCTTCCAGCCATTCGTAACGGATGCCTGGTATCAGCAACAGTTTATCAGTGATGCGGAAAATATTTTCCACGAATGCCGCTGCATTGCGGGAGTCGAAACGGATATCTGTAGGATAAGTATCTACCGGTCGCATATCGTAATTGCTGCCGGTACTTCCTTTGCCATTCGACTGACGGAAAGTACTTCCAGTATATAAACGGATCCCGGCAGAGAGCGTGTTCTTACTGTTGCCCAACAGGTAATCGGTGATGATCCTGCTCTCCAGTGCATAGTTCCGGTATCTGTCTGCATTCAGTACGCGGTTATTGTAATTCTGTGTTGCAGCATTGATACTGTCTTTCACCGTGATGGCCGGCGTAAAACCTACGCTGTTCCTGTCGCCAATGGTGGCAAAAAGTTTGGTGTTCCAGCGGGTGGTTTCATTGATCTGGTAATTGGCGATCAGGGCAGGAGTGGTCCACAGGATATCGAACCAGTTACGGGCGCGCAGGCTTTGTTGTGCGTTTTGGCTGAACTGCACGTCTGTTAGTCCGCCTGCCTGCTGACTGCGGATATGCGAGCGCATGATCTCGGCGGTCAAGGAGAATCTGGGCGTGAGGTAATAGGTCACTGTGCCAAACCCCGCATTGGTGTAATACCGGCTGTTCTCTCTCCACCCGTCGCCGTTGCGGTGATCAAAGAAACCATAATAATGGATCTTGCCTTTTTTGCCGCCAATGGCATTGTAAGAGTTGAACAGGCCATTGCTTCCTACGGTCTGCTGTGTTTCAAATTCAAAGGGCTTGTTGATCTCACTGCCGTTACGGAGGATATAGTTCACCATGCCGCCGAACTGGGGACCATATTGCAGCGATCCCTGTCCACGAATGATCTCTACTCTTTGTACACCCTGTAACTGCGGATTATAATAGGCTTCCGGATAACCGAACGGATCGGCAGCAATATCATAACCATTCTGGCGCACATTGAACTCCCAGCTGCGGTTGGGACTCAGTCCGCGGGCGGCGATACCGATCTGGATACCACTGGGATCGCTTTCCCAGATATGGATGCCGGGTACTTTGGCCAGCACCTGGCGCATATTGTTGGTGACAACATTACCCTGTACATTATCCAATACAACCAGCGAGTTCTTTTTTCCCGCGTAGATAGAGGTGCCCACGATCTCAGGCATCTGCTGAATATCGCTTTTGCTGTTACGGCCTACCACGGTGATATCGGGCAGGTTGTTGACTTTCAGGGAAAAACTATCATTGGATGTATGCGAAGATTGGGCTTGAATGTTGGAGATCAGGAAACTAAGCAGTGATGCAGTGACAAATCTTATACACATAGGTTGGTTTTAGGCTGCGAAGGTATTTTCGCACCCTGCCGCTGTCTACCGCAATCGGGAAAAACACTTTACGAAAACAGGAAAACCGATCCATGACTTTTTTATGACGGTTCTGTAAACACATTGTGATAGCTGAAGACCCTGCTTTCATCATAGCTGGCATTGATCTTTGCTAACTGTTCCATGTACATATTGTTCAGTATCCTGGGTTTCCGGATGCGCACATTGCTCATCCACTGAAAGATCCAACCCAGCAATTCGCGGTTGATGCCGCATTCCATGCTCATGAGCCAGTTGCCGTTGTCCAGTATCCTGAACTGCTGGCTGCTGTGCCAGAAATAATGAGAGACGAATTCTCCTGTCTGTGAGGTGAACTCAAGTTCGATCTTATATATCTTCTCATCGATGTTCTGTGTAACGCCAAAACGTTTCTGTATATCGGCTTTGGAGGAAGCTACCAGTTTCTTGAAAGCGAAGGTCTTTTTGGTGAGAGAATAGTCCCTGATCTTGGAGATATCGATCGCCAGAAAAATGGACTGTTCGCTCTCATAACCTGCCACAAAATGATTGCCCCGGTGAAATATCAGTAACAGGGGTTTGAATGCGATCGGGAACCTGAGTTTTTTGGGGAGGGATGTAGCGTCGCCGCTGATCTGTTTGATCGTAAGAAGGGTATAATTGGCGATTGACCAGATGATGTCATCCAGTTTATCGTCGTAAGCGCTATCATAGGCCGATTCGTAAAAAAAGGAACGGGTATTCTGTTCATCGGACATGAAAGAGTAGAAAGTGCTGTTGATCTTGATGAACTCCTTATACACACTCCTGAATTTGCTCATGGATTCTTTCCGGTTCTGTTGCAGCAGCCTGGGTGAACCCGACCTGGCCAGTTGAAAGGTAGTGATGTCCCTGGCGGTGAGCCTGATCTCGTCAGATGGTTTTACCAGCCGGTAGGTCTTTCGGTTGAATTGGCCGCTGCTGCACAGGAGTTGTTCACCCTTACGCAAATAGTATTTCTCTATCTGGGAGAGATCCAGGTATAACTGGCGTGCACCCAGGTCTACGTTCTGCTGTGCCAGTTGCTCATGGATCTGGTTAATGGTCTGTGGCGCTTCTTCCAGTAAGGTGTAGATGAAATGGATACGTTCCAGCTGGGTCATCGTTTGTATTTTAATTACAAACATAACGACTGTTATTCGCAGGAATACCAAACCGGCCTTAGATTTACCCGAAATTCATTGGCCACCGTCAGGTGGCAGAAGACAGAGCCACTGAGAAGAGCAGGTACTATTGGGGGATATGCCTGATTCTTCAAAGTGGTTTTTTTGTCCAATACCCGACGATCTTCCTCGGAACTGTTCCCCGGATAAACAAAACAGGGCAAACGCTGTTATAGGAACACTATTTCAAAATCATTTAGTTACAATACCGTAAACCAAGGGCTCTACTATGGCAGGCGCATTACTGAAAAAAGCAATTACACCTGGTTATCTGTTACCTCTTTTCCTATTGTTTTTTTCCTGCGGGAAAACGATCTCCCGACCCGAGCCTGAAGTAAGTGTGGCTGCCCCCAACACCAATGCCATTGAGTTTCATGTTTCTCAATCGCAGGTGACCCTTTTGTAGAACAATGCCAACAACAGTATCTTACAGCTCAGCTGGGAGCCTACGGGTGTGGCAGCTACCCCCGGAACCCTGTATTCTGTGGAATACTCGCTCGTGGAATTCGATTTTATGGCGTCTGCCATCATTGATTCTACCTGGGAAAGGAGCCTGAATATTACGGTAGAGCACCTGAACCAGCACATGACAGAACTGATCGAGGCCGGTTTTTCCGATATGATCAAACTGCGGGTCCGTGCAGACATACCCAATTCAAAATTCCCCGTTTATTCTAACGCCATCGCGCTGAAAGTGACCACTTACCTGAGGTTCCAGGATTACAGCTACCCCAATGTGATCCATTTACCGGGCAACTTTGAGAACTGGAAAGTGAACACGGCGCCGCATATCGTAGCAAAAGCCAGCAGTGGCATGTATGAGGGGTATGTGAACTTCGCCTATCCTACCCCTCAGTTCCTGATGGTGAAATCAGAGGAATGGGATCCGCTGAAGACCTATTATTATATCGGTAACGATAAAGTAGGTTTCGGGGGTGCTATGTTCACCCTTCGGGAAGGCCCGGGCGTTTACCGGATCAAGATGAACGCGGATAACAATACCTGGCAGTACACCAAGATCTCGAATTGGGAAATTTTCGGATCGGCATTACCCGACAGCGCTTCTGTGGACCATGTGATGAAGTTCAACCCTGCCACCCTTTCCTGGACGGTCACCCTGCCGCTGAAAAAAGGTACGTTCCGGATCAGGGCCAATGATGGTAATACGATCAGTTTTGGTCATATCCACAACAAGGGATATGTAGAACCTGATTACAACGGGGAAGATTTCGACATCAGTATAGATGGATTTTATACGGTTACCCTTAACCTCTCTGCCGCCGGTAACTACGCCTGTAGTGTGATCAGGAGAGATCCCACACATATGCAGGAACCCAACTGATACCTGTTTTAAGTCTGCCCATGACCCTGGTTCCGGAAAATAACAAGTATTTTCGGGATGAAAACCTGTGGAGAATAGTAGCATACTCCCATATCCATCTATTCCGAAATACCGATCATGAAAGAGCAGCAACTCAGAAGCCGTAACTGGTTTGGCCGTAAGGGTAAAGACGGCTTTATCTACCGTGCCTGGATGAAGAACCAGGGTATACCCCAGGATATGTTTGAAGGTAAACCCGTGATCGGTATCTGTAATACCTGGAGCGAGCTCACCCCCTGCAATGCGCATTTCCGCGACCTGGCCGAAGCCGTTAAAAAAGGAGTGCTGGAAGCCGGTGGTTTCCCGGTAGAATTCCCGGTGATGTCGTTGGGTGAGACCCTGGTAAAACCCACGGCCATGTTATACCGTAACCTCGTAAGCATGGATGTGGAAGAATCCATCCGGGCCAACCCGGTGGATGCTGTGGTATTGCTTTGCGGCTGCGATAAAACCACCCCTTCACTGGTAATGGGAGCCTGCAGCGTGGATATTCCCACGTTGGTGATCTCCGGAGGGCCGATGTTAAAAGGCCACTGGAAAGGAAAAGATATCGGCACATCGGACGTATGGCGTTTTGATGTGGCCCATAAACTGGGCCAGATCACCCAGGAGGAATTCGTAGAGGCAGAAGCCTGCATGGCCCGTACCCAGGGTCATTGCGCAGTAATGGGTACAGCGTCCACCATGGCGGTGATGGTAGAAGCACTCGGATTATCCTTACCCAACAATGCTTCTATCCCGGCAGCTGATGCCCGCCGAAAAGTGCTCTCCCAGTTATCGGGCCGCAGAATTGTGGAGATGGTGAAAGAAGACCTTACGCTTTCTAAGATACTTACCCGCAAAGCCTTTGAAAATGCCATCAAGGTGAATGCGGCCATCGGCGGCTCCACCAATTTTGTGATCCACTTACTGGCCATTGCGGGAAGGATCGGGGTAGACCTTTGCCTGGATGATTTTGACAAACACTCACAGGGCATCCCTTTACTAGCCAACATACAACCTTCCGGAGAGAATTATATGGAAGACCTCTACTACTCGGGAGGTTTGCCCGCTGTGATCAGGGAAATGTCTTCGATCATACATACCGATGCCATTACTGTGAATGGCAAAACCATGGGTGAGAACTGCAGCAAGGCCGAAGTGTACGACAGGACGATCATCAGCACCCTGTCTGCCCCGTTCAAACCCGAATCAGGCATCATCGTGGTCAAAGGTAACCTGGCACCGGATGGGGCCGTCATCAAACCTTCTGCTGCCAGCGCCAACCTGCTGCAACATTCCGGTAAAGCGGTGGTCTTTGAAAACATCGAAGACTACCATGCACGGATCGATGATCCGGAATTGGAGATAGATGCCAGCAGTATCATGGTATTAAAGAACGTGGGACCCAAAGGTTACCCCGGTATGGCCGAAGTGGGCAATATGGCCCTGCCCAAAAAATTACTGGAGAAAGGGGTTACGGACCTGGTCCGTATCTCCGATGGAAGAATGAGCGGGACCGGTTTCGGAACCGTGGTCCTGCACGTATCTCCCGAAGCAGCCGTGGGTGGCCCGCTGGCGCTGGTGCAGAACGGGGATACCATCCGGCTGGATGTGACAAACCGCAAACTGGAACTGCTGGTTCCTGAAGAAGAACTGGCCAAACGCAGGGCCAGCTGGCAACTGAAAGAAAAAATGGAGACCCGCGGATACGTACATCTTTACCAGACACATGTGGAGCAGGCGCACCTGGGGGCCGATATGGATTTCCTGAAAGGAGGTTCGGGCAGCCAGGTCACCCGGGATTCACACTGATCTTTGTTTGCTGTATAGAGCCCGCAGAAATATATTTTGCGGGCTTTTTTGTACCGTCGTCTATACAGCCCAGATCAAACGCATCTCAGATCAGTCGCTCGGCTCTCAGATCAGTCGCTCGGCTCTGCCGAGTGACGTCTATCCCCCGGCTTCCAGCCGAAAGATCGTAAGCCTGCAATACCCTTCCATACCGCCAGATAAAATTTTTTATTATCAAAAATTGCGGAACTTTACACTATGCAACTCTGGAAAAATATCATCAGCCGTCCTTCCTGAATGCACCTCCTTTTTGCAGTGAATCGCATCCGCAAATATCTCACTGTCTTTCTCTGAATATTGATGGATCACCGCTATTGCCTTACAGCTTCTGTTTGTTGTAGCGGGTAATTGATACCTGTCTGGTTATTCCCGCAGGTATACCACCTAAACGATACATATGAAAACGATCATTGAACCTTTTCGGATCAAATCCGTAGAGCCGATCTATTTTACCACCCGCGAAGAACGGGTGACCATTCTGGAGCAGGCTTTTTACAATCCTTTTCTGATCCATGCCGACCAGGTGCTGATAGACCTGCTTACAGACAGCGGCACCAGTGCCATGAGCAGTAACCAGTGGGCCGGTATGATGCAGGGCGATGAGTCCTATGCCGGCAGTACCAGTTTCTTTCATTTTGAAAAAACGATACAGGACATCACGGGCCTGCCACTGGTCATTCCCACCCACCAGGGAAGAGCCGCCGAAAAGATCCTCTTCAGCCTGCTCGGTGGTAAAGGAAAATATATTGTCAGTAACACCCTGTTCGATACTACCCGTGCCAACATCGAATACTCGGGGGCTGAAGGTATAGACCTGGTTTGTGAAGAAGGCAAACATCCATCCATACCGGCGCCATTCAAAGGCAATATGGATACGGTTGCCCTGCAAAAGTTCATACAGGAGAAAGGCGCTGCCCAGATCCCGCTGTGTGTGATCACCGTGACCAATAACTCGGGCGGTGGTCAGCCTGTGAGTATGCAGAATATCCGGGAAGTGCGGAGCATCTGCCAGGCACATGGTATCCCGCTTTTCATCGACGCCTGCCGTTTTGCGGAGAACGCCTATTTCATCAAACAGCGGGAGACCGGTTATTCCGACAAGACCATTCCTGCAATTGTACGTGAAATGTTCTCTTATGCGGACGGCTGTACCATGAGCGCCAAAAAAGATGCATTCGCCAATATTGGCGGTTTCCTGGCCATGCACAATGAAGCGCTGGCACAGCAATGCCGCAATATGCTGATCATGACAGAAGGTTTTCCTACCTATGGCGGGCTGGCCGGCCGCGACCTGGAAGCCATTGCCATAGGACTAACCGAAGTAATGGAGGAACACTACCTGCAATACCGTATCCGTAGTACCGAATACCTCTGCAACAAACTCATCGCCGCAGGCGTACCCGTGATGCAGCCGGCCGGCGGACATGCCATTTACCTGGATGCCAAAGAATTTCTGCCACATATCCCGGTCGATCAGTATCCCGGCCAGGCATTGGTAGGGGCTTTGTACGTGCATGGTGGTATCCGTAGCGTAGAGATAGGCTCCCTGATGTTCGGTAAATACGATGCTGATAAGAAACTGGTACCCGCACAACTGGAGCTGGTCAGGCTGGCCATACCCAGAAGGGTCTATACACAAAGCCATATAGATTATGTGGCCGAAGTGATCATCGAAGTGTTCCGCGACAGGGACAGGATCAAAGGACTTTCCATAGTGGAGGAAGCACCGATGCTGCGCCACTTTACGGCCAAACTCAAACCCATTCAATAATTAAAACGCTGTTATATGAAAAAGATCAAACAAAGCTGGGCGGAACCCTATAAGATAAAAATGGTGGAGCTGTTGAAGATGACAACAGCCGACCAGTGGAAAAAAGCCATGAAAGAGGCCGGTTACAATACATTTTTACTCCGTTCTGAAGATGTGTATATCGACCTGCTGACAGACAGCGGCACTTCTGCCATGAGCGACCGCCAATGGGCAGGTATGATGCTGGGCGACGAAGCCTATGCCGGCAGCAGCAATTTTTATCACCTGGAAGAAGTGGTGCGGGATGTGTATGGTTATAAATACCTGGTCCCCACACACCAGGGCCGCGGTGCGGAAAATATTCTGTCGAAGATCCTGATCAAAAAAGGGGATATCGTTCCGGGAAACATGTATTTCACCACCACGCGCCTGCATCAGGAACTGGCAGGTGGCAAGTTTGAGGACGTGATCATCGATGAGGCACACGACCCGGAAAATGAATTCCCTTTCAAAGGCAATATTGACCTTGATAAACTGAAACTGCTGATCAAAAAATACGGAGCCAAAAAGATCCCGTATGTAAGCATGGCCACCAGCGTGAATATGGCAGGTGGACAGCCCATCAGCATGAAGAACCTGAAGGAACTCAGGGCGCTCACCAAAAAACATGGCATCAAAGTGATCCATGATATGACACGTGTGGCAGAGAACGCCTATTTCATCCAGCAGAAAGAGAAAGGCTATGCAGACCGGTCCATCAAATCCATTGTAAAAGAGATCTGTTCGTATACCGACGGCGCCACCATGAGTGCCAAAAAAGACGCGCTGGTGAATATCGGCGGTTTCCTGGCGGTGAATGATTGGGATGTTTTTGAGGAAGCCCGCAATATGGTGGTGGTATATGAGGGCCTGCACACGTATGGCGGACTGGCTGGCAGGGATATGGAAGCGATGGCTATCGGTATCCGCGAGAGCGTGAGTGATGAACATATCAAAGCCCGTATCGGCCAGGTGATCTACCTGGGTGAAAAGATGATCGAATACGATGTGCCGATCGTTAGACCGATCGGCGGACATGGCATATTTGTGGACGCAAAAAAATTCCTGCCGCATATTCCGCAGGATCATTTTCCCGCACAGACGCTGGCCGCAGAAATGTACCTCGATTCCGGTGTGAGGACAATGGAGAGAGGTGTTGTATCGGCCGGCAGAAAAGCCAATGGAGAGAATTATTATCCCAAACTGGAACTGGTAAGGTTCACCATCCCCCGCCGTGTATATACCCAGGCACACATGGATGTGATAGCGGAATCTGCTGCAAGGGTATATGAACGGAGAAATAAGATCAAAGGACTTAAGATGATCTATGAGCCCAAATACCTGCGTTTCTTCCAGGCGAGATTTGAAAAGTTATGAATGGACCACTGGCAGCGATCGTTTGCCTGCAGGGCCCGGATGTTCGAGAAGCTGTTGTACCGCAGCCGCTGTTTGTTTGATAGCGGCTGCTATCTTTTGTAAGGCGGCAGCATGGTCTTTCTGAATTTTCGGGTCTTTGGGCAAATGGCCTTTCATGGTCAGCAGGGTAATATGTATGTGTATGGCATCATGCCAGTTGCCAATGGCTTCCTGCAACAGATCGCTGAATCGGTAGAGCTGGCTGAGACTGGTGGATCTCTGCTTTTCGATCCAGTTCACCGAATAGAGCCACTGCTTCAGCAGTTTGCGTAGTTCATGCCATTCGGCTTCCGCAGGTTTTTGCGACAGACTTTTCTCGATCCTGTGTTTGAGTTTGGCTGTATACTCCTCCGTAATGCCTTGAGCTGTTGCTGCTGCCAGTTTCCTGTTCTGTTCCAGTACTGCAGAAAGTTTCTTTCGTATCGCTTTCAGGATCTTTTGCAGTGCCCCGGAGATTTCAGGTAATAGGTGTTCGTCTGCATATGATTTCTTCAATTTGCTCAACTTGTTTTTATGCAGCCATAGTACAAACAACTGTTGCTCGCGCAGTATGCCGGCTTCCTGGAAAACAGTATCAACCGCTTTCCTGATCTTTTTCACTGGCTGTTTTCCGTGAATCTCCTGTAAAAACCGGAGAAGGGCCCGCAACTTTTTCAATTCTACCCGGAAATTGTGTAAACCTGTTTCACTGAATGAAGTCTGAAATTCGTGCAGATGCCGGAGAATGTTTTTTTCTCTTTGAAGATAATATCGTTCTGTTTTGCTTCGCATATTGAACCGACAGTAAAAGTTACTGCTTTTTCAACAGATAAGCGATAAACGTGACTTTAACCTATTAGCATCTGAAGGGGTTCCCTGTACCCATAAAAGAAAACAGGCCCATAAGGCCTGTTTCCGGATAACAGGAAAAGACAACTCAAAATTGGTAAGAAGCCATCATCACCCAACTTCTGCCGGGTGAGTTCAGTGGCAGACTGGAATTGATATAGCGGCTCAGGTGTTCTTTGTATGTCTGGTTGAAGAGGTTCTGAACAGCCAACGTGAACTGCAGTTTTGCTGTTGGTCTGATGTTCAGTCCCAGGTCGGTAACGGTAAACGATGCGGTGGTCTTTTCACTGAAGGCGGGGGAAACCCGGTTTTGTTCAAACGAATGACGAAGGCTGATATAACCGTTGACCTTGTTTTTATACAGATCGGCCTGTAGTTTGTTCCTGATCTCAAAAGGATTGATCTCGGGCAGGGGCTGATCCAGGTCCCTGTTTTGAGCTCTGGTGTAAGTAGCACTGAATTCATTGCGGATACGGCTGCCAGCCTGCTGTCCCCAGTGAAATTCAAAACCGGTCAGTCTTGCATGACTGATATTGATGAATTTTCTTACTCCGGGTGCTGTTGACACCACCGGTTTTAAGGTAGGATCGACCACCGAACTGATGAAGTTCTGCACAGATGAAGCGAACAGGTTCACCTGCAGACTGGTAGATCGGTTTTTATAAGCCAGTATCAGATCCAGTTGTGTATTGACCTCAGGTTTCAGTTGTGCATTGCCCACTACTTCATAGGCATCCAGCCCTACAGGAATGAAATTGATGAACTTTTCTGTGATACTGGCACTTCTCACGCCCCGGCCCAGCCATAATCCGGCCTGGAAGGACCTGGAGAAGATCCGGTTGATACCGGCACTGATGCTGGGATTCAGATCAACCGTTTCCAGGTTGGTATTGGTGCCGGCGTATTTGGCACTCACTGCATTGGGTTTTGCATGAACCATGTCTAACCTGGAAGAAAGGGTGAATTCATATTTTCCGATGGTTTTATCAAAATGACCAAAGAAACCGGTATGCAGCAGGGATGCTTTTTGCCATAAAGTATCTGTAAATGTTTTGCCTGCCATCATACCGGTGATCATGGTCCGGGTACGGTTGCCATTGGCATATTCATATTTCAGGTCGGCACCCAGGTAGATCGTCTGGTTGTTCCTTTTGATCTGGAACTCTGTACGGCCACCTGAGGTTTGGGTATTGGAGAATACATGACTTAACATGGTGGCAGAAGCCGGTCGTAGACCATTACCCATCTGGTGGTCAACAAAGGAAGTGAATACCTGTGTGTTCCACTGGCTGTACCACCTGTTGGCAGAGCTTACCTGGTATTTACCCTGTATCATCCAGGTGTCATCGCTTAACAGGTCCATCATCAATGTGGGGAAAGAAGTGTTGCGTGCAAAATTCCGGGTGATGTTAACAGAAGCTACCTGGTTTTGTTTTACCTGATAAGCTGCATTCAGGTTGATGGCACCCCGATTGAATACGGCCGGAATGATCGTTCCACTGCCATCAGTATAATCCCGTCCGTTGGAATAAGAACCAGCCAGTAATACCTGTGTACGTTTGCCTCTCATGCCTAGCTGTCCCTCTGTTCTGAAAATATCTCCGTTGGATTCGCCTCCGATATTGATCCTGCCGAAGATCTCTTTTTGCGAACTGAATATGGGGTCTGCCGTTTTAAAATTTACCACCGCGCCTGTTGCAGGTCCAAAACGGAAATTATGTGGTCCCTTAATCACTTCGATCTTCTCTACCTGGTTGATCATGACCTGGCTGCTGGGCGGGTCCATGCGGTTGGGACAGGCGGCATGTGCGGTCAGTCCGCCATCGTTGAGGATGCTTACCTGCTCCCACTTGAAACCACGGAATACGGGATCGAATCCAAAATCGCCACTTTTCCGGATCGAAGAAAACCCCGGGATCTGTAACAGCACTTCGCCGGCATCATGTTTTACCCAGTCGGCATGCGTCAGTTTCAGGGACTTGTGTGTGGGTTTGCCTTTCAGGGCATACACACTTACGGGACTTAGGGTTTCAGCTGTTGAATCATTGAAATTATTTTTTTGTGCGGGAGCTGTTTGGGTATACAATAACAGTGCAAGCACCCCCACAAAGAGGCTTGTGAAATTCGTTTTCATAATGTTTGTTTAATAGATAACAGATCTGCAGAGCAGAGAACAGAAATGGGCAGCTATGATCAGGCTGCCTGTGGGGGGTGAAACAGGTTCAACGATACATCAATGGTGGTATTGATGTTCCTGTGGGTGAATGTTGTTGAATGGGAGGCCGTTGGTAAACAAACTGTGGCAAAAAAACTTTTTGAACTGATCACTTCTTCAGTGAAACCTGATTTTCTTTCAGGGGCTTGTTTGTCTTGCGTGCTGCTGTCCTGATCCAGTTTCTTCTGTAACTGGCAATGACCGTTACATTTCAGTTTGGGTTTTGCCTTGTTGATACAGTTCTTCAGGTATACTTCCCGGTTAAACTGGTAGTCGGCATAGTACAGCACCCTGGAATAGTTGCTGGCCAGCAGTGAAAGAAGGATCCATATAACAGCAAACTGTTTCAAAATACCGGGCTGATTTCAGATACAAAGGTAAAACATGACATGGCAGATAATATGACCAGGGTCATATCTGTGATAAAATTCCTTAACAGTGAATGAATTACATGCCCGACTTGGGATCGGGTACAGGGATCGGCGCTGTTTCATGTGTTTTGATCCTGCCGATGAGCAGGAAATAGATAACTACGATCATCGCAGCCACCGCAGGCACGAGCAACGCTACCGAAGAACCAAAACGATACCAGATGATACCCGCCAATGAACTGGACAACATCATGCAGATACTCTGGAAACCGGCAAACGTACCAATGGCGGTAGCGGTATCCCTGCTGCTTACCATGTTGGAGATCCAGGCTTTTGCCACACCTTCTGTAGCGGCAGCGTAGATCCCATATAGAACAAACAGGCCGAAAAACAGGTAGAGGTCGTTTGTTACAGACATGCCGGCATACATGAGGGCAAACAGCGTAAACCCTGTCAGCAGTATGGTTTTCAGTCCGATCTTATCGGCAATGACCCCCAAAGGATAAGCGAACAAAGCATAGATCAGGTTATAAAATATATAGACACCGATGACCAGGGCATCATCATTCACCGATTCTTTTACCTTGAGCAATAAAAAAACATCAGAGCTGTTGAACAGTGAAAAGAACAGCAACCCGATCACCGCTTTTTTGTAACCGGCCGGACTCTGTTTCCAGTAAGTGAAGAAGGAAAAAAACCTGACGGGTTTGGTCACTGTTTTTTCAGCTGTTCTTTTTTTATCTTTTAAGAACAGGGATGTGCCCAGCGCCAGCAGTCCGGGTATGAAAGCTACCAGGAACAACATCCGGTAATTGCCAGGATAGAAATACAGGTACAGCAGCGCCATGGATGGACCAATGGCCGCACCTAAAGTGTCGAGCGCACGGTGAAAACCAAAGACCTGCCCTTTTGTGGCAGGAGTGGATTCGTCTGAGAGCATGGCATCCCTGGCACCGGTCCTGATGCCTTTGCCCAGGCGGTCTGTGGCCCTGGCAAAAAATACCCAGAGCGGAAATACGAACATGGCCATCATGGGTTTGGATATGGCACTGAACGCGTAACCGATTTGTATAAAGGGGGTTCTTTTGTGCGACTGGTCTGACAGCTGCCCGAAATACCCTTTGCTTAAACCTGTGGTGGCTTCAGCGATCCCTTCCAGGAGACCGATCAATATAACTGAAAAACCGATGGAGGTAAGGTAGATGGGCATGATGGGATACAACATTTCACTGGCCACATCTGTGAACAGGCTCACGAACGATAATATCCAGACGGTGCGTGAGATCTTTTTCATGCACCTAAAGTTATCATTATTTAGCAGTGAAGCCTGCTAAAATACTTCTCCCAAATTCATGAACAGGCCATGTGAGCCACCTTGTCCGAACCCATAATCAAGGGCAATATTGGTATTGGAATGTTTGTTCAGCTTGATGCGGATACCTGCACCATAACCGGGTCTTAGTCCCTGTATGTTTTTGCCGGGTTGTTCAGAAACCGTCTGTACATTGGCAAACACCACTGCGCCGAGGAAGCCGTTCTCGGTAATGCCAAAACGGTATTCCGATTCAGCAAACAACCATTTGTCGCCACGGAACCGGCCCTGTATATAACCACGGCCTGTATTACTGAAAACGTCTGATGCGGTTGCCGGCAAGTGCAGGTACGGTGGTCTTCCCTGCAACGTAAGTACGCCATAGGTCCAGAAAGCCAGGATGTTTTTACTGCTCTTCGGGAAACCGATGTATTTCCTGGCATCGATGACCAGGTTTTGCCAATGTTGGCTGTTTCCCAGGCCAGAGAGGTTGTTCCGGTAAATGACATTGAGATAGGAACTGCCGGCCACAGGGTTCACAATGCTTTTTCGTGTGTCGTACAGCAGGTTCAGGGAGAGCCCTACTGAAGTGGCCGAGCTGGTAAAACCATATTGGGTGAAGCCCGTGAGAGGTTTGTTAAGCGTGGTGGTATCCGTGATGTTCCAGTGATGATCTATGACGATGCCCGGTCCCGCATAAAAGTTAGGAAAGATCCGTCTTACGAGAGACTGGTGCATTTTCAGATAGGAATAATCCAGCAGGTCAAAACGCGCGAGGTCGCTGTTGGACCCCAGTCCAAAATCCTTCTGCGGATATTTGGCGTATGACCAGTTCGTATTCAGTATGTAATCATTGTTCCGAAACCAGATATTCGATACCAGCTGCCCGATGATCTGTTTGTTTTGGGTGTACTTCAGTTCTCCTGAAATAGTAGATGCATTGGTGAAACCGGTTTTGCCTGGTAATACCAGGCTGGCATTGGCAGAAATGGCCAACCCGGTTGCAAGACTGTATTCTACGGCAGGTACAAAAGAAAAATGTGTGACTGCCTGGTCCTCACTGTAGCCCCTTGTTTTACGGGGCATGAAGATCCGGTAGATGCCATCCACAAAATCTACCATCGAATCCTTGCCGGGCTGTTTGTAAAAAGCAAGTGTAAAGATATTTTTCTTGTGTTTGGGTATACTATCGTTTACCTGTGCAGTGAGGGTAGAAAAACAGCAGAACAACAGGCAGGTAAAAAGAATGACTGGTTTGGCTGACATGAATAAAGAGTTCCGTTGCTGGCAACGAGGGTTCAGGAAAACACAAAGTAACGGGTACTTTATTTTTTCAGCAGGAATTTCTTTTTCAGCCAGGCCCGCACCGGTTCGTCGTATAGTTTTAGGGAGAGCCAGGCCAGCAGAACAAACAGAACAAATAACCCAATGGCTACAGGCACGATCAGTGCCGGTGCCGGTTTTTTTTCTGCGACCCAAAGGGTATAGATATAGATGAAAGGGTAGTGGGTAATGTAGATCGGGTATGAGATATCGCCGGAAAACCTGCACAGTTTTGCCCAGTAACCACTGACACTGCCTCCTGCGCCAATGGCAACGATAAACGGGAAGACCAGGATGATGCTCAAAGATTCATAGAGGCCGTTGTGCCGGAAAGTAGGCAAAAAGAATACAATGATCAGTAACAGGGAACAGATCGGGAATGCCATGGGCAGCCGGAATATTTTCCGCGAGCGGAACAGCAGCAATCCTGCAAAAAAGGGGAACATCATTCTTACCAACGCGATCCAGAAAGTATCGTATCCCCAGCCGGTGGCCAGGTCTCCGCGCCAGGTGGCCACATAGATCAGAACGGCGGCACTGATGATGACGAGTGTCCACAACAGAAACCTTCCTGCTTTTCGAACCAGCGTAGCGTAGAGAATATTGCCGATGTATTCCTGCAGTAAAGACCAGAAAGGACCGTTCAGCGGATGTGTTTCGCCCCAGCCGCGGATATCGGGACCGGGTAATAGGGTCATGCCCATCAGCATGATACCTGCCAGCTGCAGCAGGTTCAGTTGCTGGTGACCGGTAGTAAAGGGATCGAACCAGAAACCAATGGCACCGATCAAGGCCCCCATCACCACCATGGGATGCAGACGTACCAGCCGGATCTTGAAGAACTCCCAGGTACTCATCTTGCCCCAACGGTCATCATAGGCATAACCGATCACGAACCCGGATAATAAAAAGAAGAAGTCTACTGCCAGGTAACCATGGTGCATGGGATGGTTGGCAGGTACCGGGTAATACGCTTCAAACAAATGAAAGATCACCACCAGGATAGCGGCTACGCCGCGTAATCCATCGAGAATCAGGTAATGAGGCTTGGTTGCCGGAAGCGTTGATGGCATAGTGCAGTTGGTTTATTGCTTAAATGTAGGCAAAAGCAGGCTGATGCAACAACAAACCACGTGTAAAAGGGGGTGAGTGTGCGTATGGCTTACCCTCTTCTTATGACCTTTTCCGGTAACTCAACACCGCCCAGTAATTGATGACGATGGCAAAACACAGCATGATCAGTATGGGTTGCCTGATGTCTGCCAGTCCGCTGCCTTTTAATACCACCCTCCGCATCACTTCAATAAAATAGGCAACAGGATTGAACCGGGTGATCCATTGTGCCCACTCGGGCATGCTATCAATACTGGTATAGAGGCCTCCCATCAGGATGAAGATCATGAGCAGGAAAAAAGAGATCAGCATGGCCTGCTGCTGGTTTTCCGCATAAGTGGAGATCAGCAGCCCCAGGCCAAGGATGGCCAGCAGGTATACTGCCGCAAACAGGTAAATGGTAAGGTAGGATCCCAAAGGAATGATGCCGTATACCAGCCAGGCAATCAGGAAACCGATCGTAATGACCAGGAGTCCGAGTATCCAGAAAGGGATGAGTTTGCCAAGGATGAAATGTGTCTTTCTGATAGGGGTCACATTGATCTGCTCAATGGTCCCGATCTCTTTTTCCCGTACGATATTGATGGCAGAAAGGTTCAATCCGATCATGGTGATCAGTAACACCAGTATGCCGGGTACCATGAAGAAAGTATAGTTCATCCTGGGATTGTACCAGTTGGAGGAAGTGGTCTCTATTACGGGCAGGTCATTGAACCGGCCGGGTGTGAGTACCGATATCCTGAAATCATTGTTGAAATTCTGAACGATACTTCTCAGGTAAGTGGCGCCCAGGTTGGCTTTCACCCCATTGATGGCGTTCACGGCAAGAAATACCTTGGTTTCCTTCTGTGCGTATAATTCAGATTCAAAACCACTGGGCAGTTCAAGGATCAGGTCGGCCTTATCGTTATCAATGCCCTGCATGGCCTGACCGAAATGACTGCTGTATTCTACCAGCCTGAAATAGTTGGAAGAGGTGATGGTATGGATGAGCCTGTTGGAACTGGGGCTGTGATCCCGGTCCACAATGGCGATGTTGATGTTCTTGATCTCATAATCCGCTGCCAGGGGTAATATAATGAGCTGAATGATGGGCAGGATGAAGATGACACGGATGATGGCCGGATCGCGGAAGATCTGCTTGAACTCTTTCTGCAAGATATATTTCAGAGGACTCATGACAACCTGATTTTGAATTTTTTGATGGCCATGGTGAAAAAGAACAGCATCATACCGGTCAGGATCAGCACTTCTTTCCAGATCAGCTTAAAGCCCAGCCCTTTGATCATCACCGATTTTACAATGATGAAATACCATTTGGCAGGAATGATATTGGAAATGGTCCGAAGCGGTAAAGGCATGTTCTCAATAGGGAAAATAAAACCACTGAACATCACCGTTGGCAGGAACATGGCGATCAGTGAAATGAACATGGCCGCTTTCTGCGATGCCGTTACCGACGAGATCAGCAGACCCAGCGCCAGCGATACCAGGATGAACAGGATGCTGACCGCAAACAAGAGTACCAGGCTTCCGTTTATGGGAACGTCCAGCACAAAATAACTCAGCAGTAAAATGGTGATGATGTTGATGATGGATAATAGCAGGTAAGGCACCGCTTTGGCCAGGATGATGATCAGGGGATTTACCGGTGATGCCAGCAGGATCTCCATATTGCCCAGTTCCTTTTCCCTTACAACCGTCAAGGAAGTCATCAGGGTACAGACCAGCAGCAGCACCATGGCCATTACTCCTGGTACAAAATTATAAGCGCCCTTTAGTTGCGGGTTGTACATCATACGGGTCTCAACATCGATGGTGTAAGGGATGCTGTTGGGCTGGTTCAGCTCTTTTTGAAAATCGGCTACGATAATGGATAAATAAGCGGTAAGCGTGGTGGCCACATTGGGATCTGTGGCATCTGAAATGATCTGTAACCTTGAGCTGTTCTGGGCAAGTATGGCGTTGTCGAAATCAGGGGGTATCACCAATGCCACTTTGATAGTGCCTTTCCGGAACATCTTTTCAATATCCGATGTCTGGGTGGTCTGGTTGTAGGTCTCGAAATATTTACTGGACTCGATTTTCTGCACCAGCTTGATGGAAGCCGCACCATTCGATTGGTTAACGATGGTGATATGTGCATTTTTTACCTCATTCGAAAGGGCAAAACCAAAGATCACGATCTGCGCCATGGGCATGCCCAATAGGATCAGCAGCGTTTTCCTGTCACGGAAAATGTGATAGAACTCTTTGATGATAAAATGATAGAACTGCTTCATGTTATTCAGATCTTTTGGCTTTTCTCGCTATCTGTAAAAAGACCTCATCCATACTGCCTGCCTGGAAAGAGCGTTTTAAATTTCCCGGTGTATCAAGCGCATCTATCTGGCCGTCCACCATGATCGATACCCTGTCGCAATATTCTGCTTCGTCCATATAGTGCGTGGTCACAAATACGGTAATACCCCTGGCTGCAGCATCGTAGATCATGTTCCAGAAATCCCGCCGGGTAATGGGGTCTACACCGCCGGTGGGTTCGTCTAAAAAAACGATTTGCGGTTCATGAAAGATGGCCACAGAAAAAGCCAGTTTCTGTTTCCAGCCCAGCGGCAATTGTTTCACCAGCAGGTTGGCTTCTTTTTCCAGGGTAAGCTGTTCCAATAAGAGGCCGGTCTTGCTGGTGATCAGGTCTGGTTTGATCCCATAAATACCTGCGTAAAACCTGATATTCTCTTTAATGGTCAGGTCTTCATACAACGAGAATTTCTGGCTCATGTAGCCAATATTCTTTTTAATGGATTCGTTCTCTTTGTATACATCGAACCCGGCAACCATGGCATTGCCACTGGTGGGCATCGAGAGGCCGCACAACATTTTCATAGCTGTTGTTTTCCCGGCCCCATTGGCTCCGAGAAAACCGAAGATCTCACCTTTCTCCACCTCAAAACTGATGCCGTCAACGGCGGTGAAGCCGTTGAAGGTTTTGGTGAGTTTCTCTACTATGATCGCTTTACTGTTCATGGTCTCGCATTAGGTCTATGAAAACGTCCTCAATACCTGGATGGATCCTTCCGGCTTCAATTCCCGGCGGGAACACCGGTTCTGCTGCTCCTGGCCTGATCACCACGTGGTGGTATTCGCCAAAGGGATATACCTGTTCTGTAAAAGCCCACTGTTTTGCCTCCTGCAGCAGTGCATGCATATTGCTGTTCCGTACCTGGTAAATGGTTTTCGGGAACTGTTGTGTGATATTTGCCGGGGTATTGATGCCCAGTATTTTTCCCGCCTGTATCAGCGCCACTTTATCACAGAGGTTCGCTTCATCCATATAGGGCGTGGATACCAGGATGGTGATGCCTTCCTGTTTCAATGCCTGCAACATGTCCCAGAACTCTTTTCTCGATACCGCATCCACTCCCGTAGTGGGCTCGTCCAGGAACAATACAGAAGGCCGATGGATCAATGCACAACTTAAAGCCAGTTTCTGTTTCATACCCCCCGATAATTTCCCGGCCCTCCTGTCTTTAAAAGGTTCTATCTGCGCATAAATGGCTTTAATAAGGTCATAGTTCTCTTCGATCGTTGTTTCAAAGATGCTGGCGAAAAAATTCAGGTTTTCCTGAACGGTCAGGTCCGTGTATAGCGAGAAACGTCCCGGCATATACCCGATCCTTTTCCGGATGGCCTTATAACCGGTTGTTACATCAAACCCATCTACCATTGCCTGTCCTTGATCAAACAACAGGAGTGAGGTCAGTATCCTGAATAAGGTTGTTTTACCGGCTCCGTCAGGGCCGATCAGACCGAACAATGATCCTCTCTCCACTTCGAAACTGATATTGTCCAGCGCCTTTACCACGGTCTTACCCGTTGTATAGGATTTGCTTACCGATGAAACAACAATGGCCGGTTGCTCAGAAACGAACTTCTCCATACATGCCTATTTTGATGTCACCATCATTTTTTACCAGCACTTTTACTGCATATACCAGGTTGGCCCTTTCCTCTTTTGTCTGGATGGTCTTGGGTGTGAATTCTGCTTTCGAAGCGATCGCCGATACGGTGCCCGCATATTCCTTGTAAGAGCGCTTGCCCTGGTCAATGAATACTTTCAGTTGCTGCCCGATCCGCACTATCGGTAACTGGTCTCCGGTGATGTACATGCGTAAGGTCAGCTCCTGTACATTGGCGATCTTGTACAGGGGTTTCCCGGCAGCGGTCATTTCGCCTTCCCTGGCATAAGTGGTGAGCACGGTCCCGTTTACCGGATTGTGAACGCGGGTCTTGCCAATAAGATCTGCTACCTGGTCTATTTTCTTTTGTACGGGATCCAGTTCACTTAATACGGCTTTGTTCTGGTTGTTTACATTGGCAACCTGCACATTCACCTGTTGTTGTGTCACTTTGATCTGTTTGTTCACCGATTCTATCTGGAAATTGATATCGTCCAGTTGTTTCCTGGTGGCCGCATCGCTTTTCAACAGGTTCTCTATCCGTTCTTTTTCAAACAACAGGTTCTTTAACTGCGCCTGTTGCACCTGTATCTGGTTGTTCAGCAATGCCACCTGTGGCGATACATCTGTCGTTTTTTCTTTGATGGATGAAAGCGTGGCATTCAGTTGTGCACGCTGAAGGATATAAGCGGCAGAATCAAGATAGGCCACTACCTGGTCCTTTGAGAGACTGTCGCCTTCATTCACTGAAAACGCCAGCAGTTTGCCGGGAACTTCAGCAGAAACAATGACTTCTTCCGACTCGAACACGCCCTGTGCATCGAATGCAGAATCGGATTTGCCGCAGCTGAACAGTGCTGGCAGTATTGCCGCAAGTAGGTACTTTTTCATGTATTTATATTTTCCCTTTTAATAATTGGTATACCAGTTTGGCCTGCACCAGTTGTATCTGGTGTTGTATCAGTGTTTGCCCGGCGAGGTCAGATTCATTTACCTCTTTCAGGTAATCGTTGGTGCTGATGACACCATTGGTGAGCTGTGCCAGCGAAGTATTTTTGATCTGCTCCCTGAGCGAAAGCATTTCCTTGTCCGACACGATCAGTTTTTCCAGTTTGCCGATCTCATCCAATTGTTGTTGTAGCTGGATATTGGTGTTGAGCAGATAGGTCTCTTTTTGGTTTTTGATGAGGCCGGTCTGTTGCTGTAATATGCTTTTCTCTTTTTTCGCTGTATAGAAGCCGCCCAGCGACCATTGCAGTTTGATACCCGTGAGTGAGAACCAGGTGAATTCATTTTTCAGCATGTTCAGCCCGGGTTTTCCGTAACCACCCTGCACAAATGCGCCCATCTTGGGTTTTGTTCTGGCATCTATCAGCCCAGACTGTTTGTCAATACTGTTCATCTGCGCATCAAACAAAGAGATCTCCGGTCTTGTCACTTCTTGATTGTCATCCACTGTTTGCTGTGGCTCCGGTAAGAGGAATATGGCAGCGTCGCCAAGTTTTTGTCCGCTCAGCAGTTCCAGTGCGTGGTGCAGCGATCGTTTTGCCGAGAGGATCTCTTCGGAGCGCTGGTTGTTTTTTAGGATCTGCGCTTTTACCTGCAGTACATTGTTCTTAAAGACAACCCCGTTCTTATACAGGGCCTCTGCTTTCTGTAACCCATTGTTCAGGTCAGCAGCTACATAGTTCAGCTGTTTCAATAAGGCATCGGTATACAGCATACTGCAATAGATCTGTGTCACGCGTTTCCTGAGTTTGTACAGCTCCACTTCGTTCTTCAACAGGTCTACCTGGAGTGATAGCTGTGAGAGCTCACGTGTTTTTTTGTTCAGTCCGCCATCGTAGAGGGTCTGCTGGATCTCTGCAGTGGCTTTGTACTGGTCTTTGGAGAGCGGGTCTATCTTGAACAGGTTGTTCGGAACACTAATGCCCGTTACATCAGACTGGTAGGTAGCCTGTCCGTTGATGGTCACCTGTGGCAATAACAGTGTTTTGATATTCTCCACATTCAGGGCCTCTGTACGTTTCAATAACTGGTTCTGGTGGATGAGCGGGTAATTGCTGAGACTCAATTCCTGGATCTTTTCCAGCGTATAGGTCTGCGAAAAACCTGTTTTTGAAACCAGCAGAAAAAGAAGTAGGATATAACGCATGACTGGTTTATTTTTTGATTGATTGGATGATGAATGCGGGTACTTCCTTGATCCTTTGCTGCATCAGCTCGTCATAGAGGTCTTTGTCGATCTTCATACCATGAACGAACATGGGCTTCATCAGGAAGGGGAACACGCACATGGACAGAATATTCATGATCAGGTGTGGCGGTAAAATGGGTTTGATGTTTCCCAGTTCCACTTCCCGGTTTATCTGCATGCTGAATTTATAGAAGTCGGGCAGGTCGTTCTCGAACATGCGGTGAATGAAGACAACGGGTTGTTTGTTGATCTCACTGATCACAAATACCGGTAGGTAGGGGTTGTCGATCGCCATCCGGATATAGGTTTCGCAGAGCTTTTCTATTTTTTCGAACAACGGGGCCTCCGAGGCGATCGCCGTTTTCAGGATGGGAGAGAATTTCTGCAGCTCATCAAAAAACACCTTCTCGAATAACAGGTCCTTGCTTCTGAAATAATAGTGCAACAATGCTTTATTGATGCCCGCTTCATCGGCGATCTCCTGCATGGATGTGCCATCTTTACCCTGGGTGGAGAAGATCTTTTTGGCCGCTGCCAGGATCAATTGTTCCGTTGTTTGTTCTTCATTAACCATTTAGTTTAACCATTTGGTTAACAAAGATAACATCCTGACCGAAACAAGCAAGAAAAATCCATAAAAAATATTTTTCAGCCTGGTTGATGGTCACCCGTTACGGGAACTATTTAATAAATTGTTGTTTTATAAGCGCATGAGCATCTTTTCCTTATTTCCTGTTTCCGAATGGGTCATGATCCTGCTGTCGGCTTTTATCATTGGACTGGGTAAAGCCGGTCTGAAGGGGGTAGACATGCTCAGTGTGACCCTGATGGCATTTGTGTTCGGAGGTAAATCTTCTACGGGTATTGTATTGCCCTTATTGTGTGCAGCAGATATTGCCGCTGTATGGTATTACCATCGCCACGCACAATGGCAACATTTCTGGAAACTGACACCCTGGATGGTGGTGGGGGTTTTACTGGGTGTGTATTTTGGTAAGGACATGAATGAACTGGTCTTCCGTAAACTGATGGCACTGATCATTGTACTGACCATTGTGATCGTGTTGGTGCAGGAATTGCGTAAATCAAAACGGGTGCCCACACACCCTTTGTTTGCTGTGGCAACAGGAGTGTCGGCAGGGTTCACCACCATGATCGGCAACCTTGCCGGTGCGTTCGCCAACCTGTATTTCCTGGCCATGCGCATGCAGAAGAACGATTTTATCGGCACAGCTGCCTGGGTCTTTCTCTTCATGAACCTGTTCAAACTTCCTTTCCAGGTCTATTACTGGAAAAACATCAATGCCCAGAGTTTACAGGTAGATGCGCTACTCTTGCCCATGCTGGCACTGGGTTTTTATACCGGTCTCTGGCTGGTAGCCAGGATCAAGGATACCAGTTACCGCAAAATGGTCATGGTATTAACGCTGATCGGTTGTGTGCTGATGCTGTTCAGACGCTGAGTAACGGATGGGTATCTTATGAAATCCCATCTTTTGCATAGCTTACCCATCAAATTCTTAGTTTTTATGAGATCCAGATCTGTCTTTTACCTGTTCTTTTCGATGCTGTTTTTAGGCATATGTGTTACCCCATCAGTCTATGCGCAACCGGAAAAAGCAGAAGCCGCTATCCGTACCATTATGGAACAACAGAAAGTAGCGGGGTTATCTGTGGCGGTGGTCAGGAATAACCAGGTGATCTACACACATTCCTTTGGTCTTAAAAATATCGAGAACAACGAGCCACTCACGGACGACTGTATCTTCCGTATCGCTTCCATCTCCAAATCATTCACCGCCACAGCCATGATGCAGCTGGCAGAGACCGGTAAGGTTTCACTGGAGGAGGATATGGGGAAACTGGTGGGTTTCAGGGTACGCAACCCGAAGTTCCCGGACCAGGTCATCACACTCAGGATGGTGCTCTCACATCGCTCTTCCATCAATGACAGCCAGGGGTATTTTACGCTGGATGCCATTAACCCCGACAAGAATCCCAACTGGGAAAAATGTTACAACGACTATGCTCCCGGAACCGGTTACCAATACTGTAACCTGAATTATAATATGGCAGGAACCCTGATCGAAAAACTGTCCGGTGAAAGGTTCGATCAATACATCAAACACCATATCCTGGACCCGCTTGGCTTATACGGTGGTTATTGTGTGGACTCATTGGATAAAGCCCGTTTTGCCACGATCTACGAATACAATGTGGATTCAGCAAAATTCATGGCTTCGCCGGCAGCCTATGCCCCCAGGAGCAAAGAGATCGCCGCGTATGAAATGGGCTACAGCACACCTGTTTTTTCTCCAACCGGTGGTATGAAGATCTCTGCCGGCGATCTTGCCCGTTATATGATCATGCACAGCAAGCTGGGGAAGTACAAAGGCAAACGGATCATTTCCAAAAAACATGCGCGTGACATGCAGACGCCGCTTTCAGACAAAGAGAACTACGGGCTGGCCCTCTTGAAAACAGATAAACTGATCGCTGGCAAAATCCTGACAGGTCATACGGGCTCTGCCTACGGTCTGTACAGCGCCATGTTCTTTCAGCCGGATGAAAAATTCGGGATCGTGGTCATCAGCAACGGTTGTCACCCGGGTTATACGGACGGCTTCAATACGGTGATCAGGAAAACGGTCAACAGTTTGTACGAGGCATTTATTTTGAAATAACTTTGTACGCAGGTTGTAGTGCAGAATAGAAAGAATGCAACCGGCACACGTATAAAACAGGTACTATGAAAAATGTATGGTTGATCACCGGTTGCTCCACCGGTTTTGGAAGAGAGCTGGCAAAAGAACTACTTACCAATGGATACCAGGTTGCAGTGACAGCAAGGAATGTGGCGGACATCGCCGATATCGTTGCTGCTTATCCGGATACGGCCATCAGTCTCCGGCTGGATGTTACCGACGCGCAGCAGATCGAACAGGTGGTAAAAGCCACGATCGACCGTTTTGGAAGGATCGATGTGTTGGTGAACAATGCAGGTATCGGTTATTTCGGCGCCATTGAAGAAAGTGAAGAGGCGGAAGTGAGAAGGATGTTCGAGATCAATGTGTTTGGACTGGCCAGGATGACACAGGAAGTGTTGCCGCAGATGCGTAAGCAAAAAAGCGGTCATATCCTGAATGTTGCTTCTATCGGCGGACTGCGTTCTTTCCCGGGCGTTGGTTTCTATAATGCCACCAAATATGCGGTAGATGGTTTAAGCGAATCGCTTGCCAAGGAAGTGGCACCGCTGGGTATCAAAGTGACCGTGATCGCACCCAGTGGTTTCCGTACCGACTGGGCCGGCCGTTCAGCTAAGAACACCAGCATCAAAATAGAGGATTATGCTACCACCGCCTGGAAAAACATGGGCGATATCAGGGGCTACAGCGGCAACCAACCGGGTGATCCGGTAAAAGCGGCCAAGGCCATGATACAGGTGACCGAAACGGAAAATCCACCCATGCGTCTTTTATTAGGGGTAGCAGCCTTGAAAGGTGCCCGCGCCAAACTGGAGGAACTGAAAAAAGATTTCGATACATGGGCTTCCGTAACGGAAGGGGCTGATTTCAAATCCTGATCTGGTCGGGTAAAACGGCAAACAATGCCATTACAGTGCAGCAAAAAATGACTCCAGTTTTACGGGGTCCAACTTGCCGTCTGTTCTGACACTGCTGCAAAGGTCTATACCGAAAGGACCCACTTCGCTGATGGCCTGTTGAACATTTCCGGCATGGATGCCACCGGCAAGGAATACAGGTACCCGGGTTTGTTCCACGATCTTTCTGCTCAATTGCCAGTTATGGGTACGCCCTGTTCCACCCAGTTCTTTGATGGCTGCTTTTGGGTTGCCACTATCGAGTAACAAGGCATCTACCTGCGCCGATATGCGGATGGCTTCTTCAACAGAACCTTCATCTATCACGTGTATCACCTGTACCAGTTTAACGGAGGGTATCGCTGTTCTGATCTCATCATAAGAGCCCGCTGTCAGTTCATCAACGATCTGTATGGTGTTGGTAAGTGTTCTTGTGTGGTGTGCTATGATCGCTTGCGCATCTGTTTCACTCGTCAGCATAAAAGTGGCGATCGGCGGAGGAACGGTTCTGGCTATTTCCAGGATCAGCTCATCCGATATGGGGCCGGGACCACTGGGCATTTTGGCTACCAGTCCTAACGCAGCGGCGCCATATTGTATCGCCAGCCGGGCTTCCTCAACAGAACTGATACAGCATATCTTAACCTTGGGTGTCATCGATCAAAGGTAGGATGCTTCTGTTAATGCCAGGTATCGTCTAACGGATCCTCTGACCAAAATGGATGATATTGCCACTGTTATCCAGGATGCTGAACTGGCGCATGTCCCAGGCTTTGTTCTCCAGTTTGCCTTCCGGGTGAATGATATCCAGTGCAATACATTCCTGGTAAAGGGTCTCGATCTGATCCACATATATATAACATCCCGTGTTCTTGGGTATGTTCGCATCATTGCATAACCACAGATGAATACTGATCTGGTCCCTTTCAAACATGAGATAGCCAGGCCATTCGGCATTGCAGGTAAAGCCAAGCTTTTTGTAAAAAGCAACGGTCTCCTGCTGGTCAAGATAAGCGAGAATAGGGGTAGCGGTCAATAATGCCATACACTGAATTGCCAACAAGATACTATTTCCCGTGATTTATGCAAAAGAGCGGAGAAGATCTTACGATCATATTCAAAGAGCAGAGCCTCTTACTTTATCACAACAACACGCATTCATTATATCTGTACCTTCAGCACAAATAATTTTCGATGAAAAAACTGTTCATATTGCTTGCATTATTCGTAGCAGCCGGCAGCAGAGCCCAGCAAACGAGATTCTATACCATCAATTCAGACAGTACGCAGTTCAGCCTCACCAAAGAAGGCGCTTCGCAGCTGGCCATGTTGCCCATGAAATGTATCCTGCAGCAGTATCCCAATAAGATCAATCACACGGCGGTTTCGGATAGCGACCAGGTGCTGACGCCCATACAGCAGCATCCCAGTTTTTATGGTTGTTTCGACTGGCATAGCAGTGTTCACGGGCATTGGATGCTGGTACGCCTGTTAAAACAATTCCCTGATCTCAAAGAACAGGAAGCTATCCGGAAAGTATTGAATACGACACTTACCGCTAAAAATATCCGGGTCGAGACAGAATATTTCAAAGCGCCACTGAGCAGGAGTTTTGAACGGACCTATGGATGGGTCTGGGTGCTGAAACTGCAGCAGGAACTGTTGAACTGGAGCGATCCTGAAGCAGGCCAATGGCGGAATGCACTGCAGCCATTATGCGATACGATCATTAAATTATGGGAGGTTTATCTTCCCAAACAAACCTATGCCAACAGATCAGGTATGCATGGTAACACGGCTTTTGGTTTGAGTTTTGCTTTGGATTATGCACGGGCTACAAAAAATCATGTGTTCGAGAACAAGATCATCGTAGCTGCCACACAATTGTTTGGAAAAGATAAGAATGCACCCACCGTGTGGGAGCCGGACGGTGCTGACTTTTTTTCGCCATCCCTGATGGAGGCCGACCTGATGCGGAAAGTGCTTACTAAAAAGAGCTTTACCGACTGGTTGGGGAAATGGTTGAACAATCAGTCACTGCTTCACCTTACCCGTTTGCCGCAGGTGTCCGACAGAACGGACCTGCAGATCGTACACCTGGATGGTCTGTGTTTCAGCAGAAGCTGGTGTATGTCGGGTATTGCACAACAGCTTCCGAAGAATGATGGCCGCCGGAAGATCCTGATACATTCCGCGGTAAAACACCTGAACCAGAGCCTGGCAACGGTTGCTTCGGGTCATTATGGTGGCGAACACTGGCTGGCCAGTTTTGCCGTATATGCCATTAGCGGCGGAAAGTAGAAGAGGTATTTGATCAATGGGATACAAGAACAGGGCTCACTTTTCGGTGAGCCCTGTTCTTGTATATATGCAGTCGGTTCAGATAAGTAGGGTTACTTAAATCCAAAAATAAGTGGCAGTAAAAATGTGATCAAAGCGGCCCAGATCCCATACAAAGGGAGGAAGCGTGCGATGATGTTTTCTATTTTTTGTACATCGGCCTTATTCTGTAAGGCGCGCAATAACTGATAGGTGACCCATAAAAGGTTGATAAAGATCAGCAGGTTGGCACCTGATACGGCCAGCCTGTTGGGCGAAATGCCGAATTCAACAAGACGGAATGCGATGGCAGATAACGCAATACTGTTCACCACAATGCTCAATAAGGATAACCCGAATAAAAAGAACAGGTTGATCCTGTTGCCTGTATTCTTGGTGGCTTCTGACACCGAAAACAGAATGATGGCCATCACTGCGATCAGCAGGCCGTTGAACATCAACAGGAAATTCCTGTCATGGTACACATTCTTACCTGTGTAGATAATGGTACACAGGAAGATGAACAGTGTTACAAATACAACGGGAGTGAAGATCCTGGCGATCAGGGGTGAGATTTTGTTGACCAGTTGCGGGTTGGTCTGAACCAGGAAGGCAGACAGCACGGGAATAGCGGCCAGTCCCCAGGCCAATATATGCTGCGCATAAAATTCCTGTATGTGCAGTCCGATCATTTCAAACAGGCCGAATGTGATACCGGTGAACAGTATACCCGAAAGCACCAGGATGCCGGTCATGACCGCGAAATCGCCGTTGAAGCGGAGGAAATCGATCTTTTTCTGATTGTCGGAAAGGTTACCGCCTACAAAACTGTATCCGAGCAGTGTCCACAAAAAAACGGGTAGATGGATACAGGCCAGTATCAGCGTATCGCTTTGGGGATGATCGGGCAGGAGATTGATATAACATACGGATGCCAGTATAAGCACCAGTGGCAGTACTGATCTGCGGAGAGCTGTTTTCTGTTTCCATGAAAAATATCCGATAAGAACAGGGAACACGATGAATCCGATATTACGCGAAAAGAAGAACTCCTTGTTCATACCGGACAGGTCCGGAATATTAGCAATTAGTCCGGCCATAAAGGAAGCCAGTACCACAAACAGAAGGTCCTTTCTGGAGCCCGCGTTAAATTCGTCCTGCTGGTAGTTCAGCCGTTCGTTCCACACCTGTGCAATGGTGTTGTCACGCAGGTCGGTATACAATGTATTGAATACCCTTTGAAAGGCCGACTTGTTCTTCCGGTACAATTTTTCAAGTTCCAGAGGGCGGTCCATGTTATGGAGTATGTTTTCTTTAACGCTGTCAAATTCGGCGTTCGTTTTTATTTCGGCACTGCTTGTTTCCATGTTATGAAGGTTTAGGTATGCTTTTGCAAAGGCTGTGAAGCTGTATCAAATTGACTGTTGATTAGTTTTTCCAGACCGGCCAGGTGTTCGATAAAGGCTTTTTTTCCGGCGGGTGTTGCTGTATAAGAGGTGTTGGGTCTTTTACCGATGAATTGTTTTTTCACATCGATGTATTGGAGTTTTTCAAGAGCACTCAGATGGCTGGCCATATTGCCATCTGTGATCTGCAACTGTTCTTTGAGCGTGCCGAAATCTACAAAGTCGTTCACCATGAGGATCGACATGATACCCAGGCGCACCCTGCTCTCAAAGGCTTTATTCAATTCTGTGATGTAGTTTTTCACTTCTCGTAGGTAAAATAGATTGTGATACCATATACTATGTGCAGTATGCCGAATCCAAAAGCCCAGAACAGCAGGCCGTAATCGATAAAAAAGGAAGCCAGCAACCCAAGCACCAGTTCCAGCACACCCAGGTAGCGGATATCGTTGATTGTATATTTACTGGCATTCAAAAGCGCCATACCATAAAAAAGCAAAGTGGCCGGGGCTACCAGGGCAACCTGTCCGTGGTACAGTAATACCAGGCAATAGATACCACCTGCTGCCAGCGGAATGGCCATGTTTAACAGCATACGCCTGGCAGTGGCATCCCAAACGGGCAGGTTTTGTTTCCTGGCTTTCCTGACCGCCATCAAAATGCCGGTGAACAGGGAAAGCAGTAATACCAGGCCGAAATCGGCGGCGAGGAAACTGCAGGTGGACAGTTGTAATCCGCCATTTCCGTCCTGCAGCAGCTCGTAGTAACCCGTAGCCAATGGCGAAAGCCCCAGGAACAGGTATACGGCAACAATACAGGCAATGGCGAATATGCCAACGATCACTCCGGCAAGACCGCTGAGCGATAAAAAACGCGAAGAACGTTCCATCAGGTTCCGGATATCTCGTATGGCTTCTAACTGTTCCTGTTGTTGGTTCATGTAGATTCTTTTAAGATGTTTTGCAGTTCAGGTATGATAGATAGTTATCGTTCAGGTTTTAAAAGGACTGTAATAGCAGGCCTATCTTGTTAAACAGTTCACCCACGCCCAGGCTCGCCCAAAGCAGGAACAGAGCCAGCACAATTTTTAGAACAGCGTGGATCCGGTAGCTGGTCAGTTTACTGAACAGTTCATGTACTGGTGGGTAATACACCAGTGACAATAAGAACAGGAACACCCCAAATACCGGGTCATTTCCCCAGAACATGTTCACTATGCCGATCGCAGAAAATACGATGCCGCATAACCAGCCGAGCAGCTTTAGTAGGGTAGATCTATTGTCCATTTGTTTTTTAAAAGTACTTTGAATTTCAAAGTTAATAGAAAAAACCAATTCTCCAAACAGATTCTCATATTTATTATGGTTTTAACAGATCGGGCCGCTGCTGCCGGGCTGTGATTCCGAACCAGTTCATTGATATCCTGTGAAATTCAGAGGGATGTTGCCAGGTAACAAAATGGCCAGGCCATCAATACCGGAGAAAAGGCGGAACACAGAGCCACTTATAGCGATGCGTTGATCGATCGTGCGCTCTGGTTCGACGGCTTGTTACTGATAAAGAGAACTGGCCGATCAGTGCAATGTTTGGCCGGATGCATTTATTAGCCAGCCTCTTTGTCAGCAAGCGGAATGATCCCGGCTATCTTTCAAAATGCATTAATTTTAGCATGCTAATCAGCATTCTTCCATGACATCTTTGTCGATGTACGCTTAACTCCAAGATGATGAAATACACTTTCTACGCCCTCCTGGCATGTGTTGTCTGTTTTGCAAACGCCGCGGCCCAGGAACTGCAATCGCCCAACGGGAAATTGACCTTTGTTTTTTCCCTGCAAAAAGATGGAACACCTACCTATGGGCTGACCTATCAAAACAAAATGGTGATCAAACCCAGTCATTTAGGGTTTGAACTGGAAAAAGATTCTGTTTCATTGTTGAATGGTTTTCAGGTAACGGAGGTGAAAACCCGTTCCTTCGACGAGACCTGGAAACCGGTTTGGGGTGAACTGTCGTCTATCCGCAATCATTATAATGAGCTGGCGGTTTCCCTGCTGCAAACAAAAACGAACCGGCAGATGGTGATCCGGTTCCGTCTGTTTGATGAGGGACTGGCTTTCCGTTATGAGTTCCCCACACAAAAGAACCTGATCTACTTTACGATCAAGGAAGAGAGAACGCAGTTTGCAATGACAGGCGATCATACGGCATTCTGGATCCCTGGCGATTATGATACACAGGAGTATGATTATACAACATCAAAACTGTCAGAGATACGGAGCCTGTTCAAAGGGGCTGTGACCGGTAATGCATCACAGACTTCTTTTTCCCCAACAGGGGTGCAAACGGCGCTCATGCTGAAAACGGCTGATGGCTTGTACATCAACCTGCACGAAGCGGCGCTGATCAATTATGCCTGTATGCACCTGAACCTGGACGATAAGAACATGGTATTTGAATCCTGGTTAACCCCCAACGCCAATGGCGATAAGGGTAATATGCAGGCACCCTGCCAGACGCCCTGGAGAACCATCATGGTGAGCAACGATGCAAGGGAGATCCTGGCTTCCAAAATGACCTTGAATTTGAATGAACCCAGCAAGATCAAGGACCCTTCCTGGATCAAACCGGTTAAATACGTTGGGGTATGGTGGGAGATGATCGCAGGAAAAAGCAGCTGGTCGTATACCAATGAATTCCCTTCGGTGCAGCTGGGTGTAACTGATTATAGCCGGGCCAAACCCAACGGAACACATGGTGCAACAACGGCGAATGTGAAAAAATACATTGATTTTGCCGCCAAACATGGTTTTGATGGTGTTTTGGTAGAAGGCTGGAATATCGGGTGGGAAGACTGGTTCGGTAATGGCAAGGATTATGTATTCGATTTCCTGACCCCTTATCCTGATTTTGATGTGAAAGGCATACATGACTATGCCAGGTCAAAAGGCGTTAAGATGATCATGCACCACGAAACATCGGGCGCAGTAAGAAATTATGAACGCCATATGGATCAGGCATACCGGTTCATGAAAGACAATGGGTACGATGCCGTAAAAAGCGGTTATGTAGGTAATATTCTTCCCAGGGGTGATTACCATTATTCTCAGTGGATGGTAAATCATTACCAGTATGCGGTAGAGAAAGCAGCCGACTATCAGATCATGGTGAATGCACATGAAGCGGTTCGTCCGACCGGTATTTGCAGAACCTATCCCAATCTGATCGGCAATGAATCTGCAAGAGGAACCGAATACCAGGCATTTGGCGGCTCCAAACCGAATCATGTCACGATCCTGCCATTTACAAGACTGATCGGCGGCCCCATGGATTACACCCCGGGCATATTCGAGATGGATGTGAGCAAGATCAGCCCCAACAACCATTCACATGTCAACAGCACACTGGCCAACCAGCTGGCATTATATGTGACCATGTATAGCCCCCTGCAAATGGCGGCCGACCTGCCTGAGAATTATGATCGTTTTCCGGATGCATTCCAGTTCATAAAAGATGTGGCAGTGGACTGGAGTGATAGCAAATACCTGGAGGCGGAACCCGGTGAATACATTACCGTGGCCAGGAAAGCAAAAGGCAACAACAACTGGTTTGTTGGAAACGTGAATGGCACAAGTCCCCGTACGGCAAAGATATCGCTGGGTTTCCTGGATAAAGGAGCAACTTACGAAGCCACTATTTATGCAGATGCCAAAGATGCCCATTATAAAACCAACCCGCAGGCATACACCATCCGGAAAATGATGGTGAACAGCAATACCCAGTTGGACCTGTTCTCTGCACCGGGCGGTGGTTATGCGATCAGCATTATTAAAAAATAAAAAAAGTTCCGGGGGGTAAAGAAACTGATCGGTTTTACTTACAGCCGTTGGTGGTTTATCCACAACGGCTGTAAGTCTGCTGGTTTAAATGTCATCAATTTTTTCGCCGGACTCCTTTTTAGCTTTCAAGGACCGCTTGGTCACTTTCAGGTCTCTGAAATAGCCGACGGTACCGATGTCTACATAAAGACCAATGCCGCCTTAACTATTGCAAACAAAATCAACGATTTAATATCATAAAACCCTGTTTGCGAAGTATAGCTATTTGAGTCGCATTGAATTGTACAATTATTTTCTTTAATATTTGTTTTAATTATTAAATTCAAAGCAACCAAACGGGCATACATGACTGATTTTGATATTTCGAAATTCAAAGGCGAAAAGAATGATCGCTATGAGAAACATATTGCTGGGCTAAAGAAAGATAAGAAACAAAGCGATTGTATAGAACGAGCAGTAAGCGACGCTATTAAGAACATCGAAAAAGGAAATACTCGCTCATTCGTTATATACGGCGAGCCGCAAAGTGGTAAAACCGAAATGATGATAGGCTTAACTGCACGCCTGTTAGATAATGGGTATAAAATAGTGATCCACTTACTGAACGACAGTGTTGATTTATTGAATCAGAATTTAAGACGATTCAAGAAATCCGGATTATCACCCTCACCAAAACACTTTAAAGAAGTTATCGACCCGGAAGTGAAACTTAAGGAGGGGGAGTTCATAATTTTTTGCAAGAAGAACTTTAGCGATCTACAGAAGGTTATAAGTAAACTAGGAAATATCAAAGGTAGAATTATAATCGATGATGAGGCGGACTATGCATCGCCAAACTCCAAGATTAATAAAGGAGAAAAAACGAGAATAAATAGTCTAATCGAAAAACTTCTTGGCGATGACGGTGTTTACATAGGAGTTACTGCAACACCGGCTCGATTGGACTTAAATAATACTTTCGAGAACGATCACGAAAAATGGGTTGATTTTCCACCACACAAAAAATACACGGGACAAGATGTATTTTTCCCGATTGATTCCGACGATCCCGGTTTTAACTACCGTCTAAATTTTTTATCTGATTCGGAAGACAGCCCTAAATATATCAAAGAGGCCTTATTTAGATTCTTTATCAATGTCGCCCATTTAAACACAAATGAAAATGCGCAAGAGCAGAATTATAGCATTTTAATACATACGAGTGGCAAGAAAATTGATCATAAAAGCGACAAAAGGGTTGTCGAAATTATTCTTAGTGAGTTGGCCGATCAAGATGGAAAGAAATTTGAGAGTCATGTTAAACTCATACATACGTTAGCAGGCAAGATTTATCCAGGCCAGCAAGATGACATTACAACTTATATCGTAAATAATAGGAGCAAAGCAAGTATCGTAATGCTCAATAGTGATAGATCAAATGATAACTTGGAAGACGCAGCAAATCCTATATCTCTTTTTACTATTGTAATAGGCGGTAATATTGTATCGAGAGGGGTAACATTCAATAATCTTCTTTCGATGTTTTTCACTCGCGATGTCCGGCAAAAAATTCAACAAGACACATACATACAGCGTGCCCGGATGTTTGGTTCGAGGGGCGATTATTTAAAGTACTTTGAACTTACCATTCCCGAAACTTTATATACAGATTGGCATAGGTGCTTTGTATTTCATCGTTTGGCTATAACTGCTATACGAGAAGGAAAGGGCGCGCCAGTTTGGTTGAGTGATTCAAGGATTGCCCCGACAGCATTGACAAGCATTGATAGAGGAACAGTCTCCTTTGATAGAGGTGAAATGGCCTTTTCAATCTTTGTCTTTGACGAAGGAATTGCTGAATTGTACAAGAACATCGTAGAATCTCCTGCGGATAATTTTTCTAAATTAAAGCAGCTCAAAGCACTTTTTGGCGAAGGGTCACTACCAGAATATCTACAACAGTATATCAGTAAAACATCTTTTAAGGGCGATAAATCAATTGCTATTCATCCTGCAACATCAATAGCCGGCTACAAGGATGATTCAGGAATTAATAAGGATAAGATTGAGCGTGTACAAGGATTTTTTGGTCGTCCGCAAATGCAAAAAAATAAGTTCCCGGATGCAACACATCACTTTAAAGTGTTTTTTAACGCAAAAGGAAAAGGGCGCTTATACTATAAATTTGATGGCTCTATTCAATTTATAAAAAACCTCAAAACTTCAATAGAGAATAAATGATCAAAGAGTATGAATATTTGCATGGTGTTGTTTTGACTAGGCTTTGTTGTCAATCACGGCATCCCATTTCAATTAGACCTTTCAATAAGGGGTATTCATCGTTTGTACTTAATAATAGTGCCGGGTTATATATTAAATACTCCGGTCGTCGGTTGACGCCGTGGCGATTCACTATGGCTAAGGCACATCAAGAAGAAATTTTATCTCTATATCAAAGTTTTGGTGAAGTCTTTGTCGCTTTAGTATGCCATTTAGATGGTGTAGCGATTTTGTCTTTTAGCGAATTGAAGCAAATTTTAGACGAAATACATTATGAAAATGAATGGATTAGTATTTCCCGAATGAAGAACGAAATGTACACCGTGTCAGCGTCTAATGGTAGCCTTAAATATAAAGTCGGGCTAAATTCCTGCCCAGACAAAATACTCAACCATTTATTGCAAACTGTCTAAGTAGGCTATACTGTTTTAGTGTTCAAAAAGGTCATTACCATTTCATGCCTCATTCGTTTGGAGAGGGAATTTTCACCTTGACTAGGAACGGGCAAATACCTACTTGTCCCAGGAATTTCACGTTTTCGAGTATGTTTAAGGGCTAATCCAAATACTTTACCGGCTTCGCTGAAAATTTGTGAATTTCTGATATAGCAATTATTTAAAGTAGAATTTCCTACGACAAGAGTTGCCTTTTTATTCTTCTTTAAAACTCTTGAGATTTCATGCATTAGAAGTAATGAATCATAAATATATCTCATGATCATGCTTTTCTGCTTACCGCTTAAGTCGGCATTTTTGAGAACAACGCTATAGATTTTATCTATTATAGGGGCTTCTATTTTGTCAGATATTTTCTTTTCCACGCCGACAGCAGTCGATCTAATATTCCTTAATTGAGGTATCGAGAAACCAAGCCACACAAGAGAAAACTTATGACCTCTCATATAATCAATCGCATTTAAATAAGGAGGAGAAGTAATAACTTTGTCTGCAAAATTATTCGGTATAGTTTTTAAAGAACGAGCGTCGCTTAAAGAAACTTTTCCGGATATTTTTATTTTTTTCTGGGCTTCTAAATTTTTGATAACAGCGTTAACAGACGTATCAAACCCTTTAAAAACATCATAGTCGTTAGTGTCGCGCATTTTATGAGGTCTGCTATGTGAAATATCCCACGCCAACGATGCTCCGATTTTCTTTGTAATTATAATACGGCTTAATGCGACACGCAAAACATCAACCTCAATAGATTTATTGTGCTTTGACTTCATTTCCGCAAGTGCGAAAGCAAGTTTTCTAAGTTGATTAATTTGTTTCCTTGCAAACCAATATTTAATAAAATCCTTAGTGTCCTTGTCGTTATCAATCCACGGTAAGATCAAATCTTTTGTGTTTAATTGGGCAGATAGTTCAATAACCTCTTGATATAGCTTTTTAACTTTTTCTATATTAATTTTTCTAGTTGCAACTCTGGTCATCAATACAGCGAGAGGATCAAGGTCATATCCGACTGCGGTGAAACCGTTCATTGCAGCTTGATGCAAAACGGTGCCAGAACCCGCCATTGGGTCTAATACAATGTCACCTGGACGCAAATCCTTTATCGCTTGTAAGGCGATATCGGGTGCCATGCGAGCTGGAAATGGATGAATGTATCGAGGTTTACTTTGTGTTGATTTCATCTAAAACTCCTACTTTATAGTTCTCCGGCAAGCTTTGCGTTTGCCTTTGTATTTCTTGAATTAACATAGAAGGCTTCGCCAAAACGAACACATCGAAGCCTTGACTAGGATCAATGAAAATCGCACTCGGGGCGATTAAAGACAATCCCCTACAAACTTGAGCAATATCATTTCTCGATGGCTTACCTTCAATTCCTGCGAGCTCCCGATATTTTTGGGCGATTGAATCACAGCCTAAAATATCGATACGATTAGCCGTTACCAACTGCTCCAAAGTTTTTACGAATACTTTAAGATCGACAGAAAATGATTGCTTCATTTCTTCTTCAAGCGACGATATCCAGGCATCAACTCCCGTAGGTGTATATAACAAAAATAGCTCTTTCAGTTTATTCAAACTAATAGGCCCATAACCGACCGTCAACGCAACAAGTTTCCCCAAACTACTAGCCTTAATTGGCGTCACTTTATTTGATGTTGCTTCGGTATCTAACGCTCCATTTTGGAAATCTGGAGCCACTACAACTGCATAATTGGCGCTATATTCTTCACGATGACGCGCTAAGCCAGCAATATGTAGATTCCCTGTTTGAGCCTTTTTGTGTTTTGTAGATTTGGCATCATACGTGAGCGAATAAACATTTTTTTCTTCGTCCTTTAGCGGGCTAATATACGCTGTTGCAACACCTTCTGGCTCACCTGTTCCTCCATAACGCTGGACGCTAAGTCCTATGTATTCTAATGCATCACCTACTATTTCTTCAAACGGCTTAACTGCGTTTGTCCAATCAGTAAGGCTACTAATTATCTGGGCCGCTGAACTCCTTCTGATTTGCGCCAACGCCCGTAACACTCGATCTCTATGCTGAACTATGTCATGATAGATTTCAGGTGAAACTCCACAATTTAATATATAGGCATCGGTTAAAAGATCGGCAACAGCAGTATCGGCAAGCGTATTACGCTGCTCAGCAGTTTGTGAGTTTTCTTTAACGAACGGATGATTTCTATTAATTAAAATATGCCTGCTTTTCAAATCATACTTAGCAATAAAATCTTTAGGCTCACTATCACCAAATTGTATATCCTCCAAAACAGCACTAATGTTGCCTTTGGTCGCTTCAATCCAAGCCTGCTTTTCACTCGCAAAGTCTGATTTGTTTTTGACAGATACAAATAAAGGAAGACTCTCTTCATCTTCTATAACTTTCTTGATCAAATTATTTAGAGGAATTGCAGGAACGCTACTAATTTCATCACGCTTTGATTTGCTTGCGTCACTAAATAAAGTCTCTTCGCGTTTAATAAATTTGCGCCGCGCCATGTTAAACAGCTTTTTAAGGAAGGCTTTGACAATTTTTAATTCAAGGCTTTCTGCAATGGCTTCACGGTTGGCCGAAATTTGACTATCCAAACCATCTACGCGAATTGCTGCGCGGAACTGTGCTAATACGGACAGATTAAGATCGCCTAGTTTGAATAAATTATCTTCCGGATTAATAACTCGACCGAGAACATTAACGAAGAAGCCATTTGATTCCCTAATCTTATCGCTTTTTCCACCTCGGATATTATCTTCAAATAGTGTTGCTTCTCCAGTTATCTCACCAATACCTTTGATTTTTACATGAGGATAGGGAGTACTTGCTTTCTCGACATCTAATACTACGCCATCCTCTAACTCGAGTTTATCAAATTCTAAATCACTTCCGATCTTCCATGTCTTCTGAATAGGGATGGTTGTTTTTGAAGGAAGTATTGGAGTTTTATTTAAGCAAATTTGTATGCTATTACCAAGAGGCAGAGCTGTTCTTAAAAGCCAATTAATCCAACCTGATTGCAATCCTTGACCAGGCTCTTTTAGAGCAGTTAATACAGCCAGAGTCCAAGTATTTGATGTAGCTGCGGGTGGTGCACTGGGCCCGCCAAATTCATCGTAATAAGCGTCGCTTGACGATACTGGAACGCCGGTAGTTATCAGATCGAGTATTTCATTTCCTGCTTCGTAGGCACTTAATACCTCTTTCAGTTCTGCATTGGTTTTGATCTCTCTAACATTTAGTGGTAGCGATTCTAAATGTTTCGTGCCAGCATCTTCTAACCTTCTGTAATCCATTGTCACAATTCGAGTAATTCCGTCAGTAGCCTTACAGATATATGTGATCTCGTTACACAAAACATATGTGGCTAATTTACCAATGCCAAACTTTCCAATTTGCTTTCTATTGGCAGATGTTGTTCCTCTTTTGTTTGATGAAGCAATAGACCAAAGTTGTTCCAAACCAGCAAGGTCCATAGAAGACCCATTATCAAGAATCCAAATAGCCGCTTTATCCGTTTTTAAATTTTCGGGGATGTTAATATGCACAGAACTTGCACCAGCATCCCATGAATTAGAAACTAATTCTTCAAACGCCTTATTGGGAGACGAGTAAAGGTGTTCGCTTAATAAGGCAAGAAACTGAGGACTAAATGTTACATTGATTGTGGCTGAGATTGTCCCCGACGTAGCTATAACTGAGCCAGAAGTGGATGTGGCATCTTTTGTCATAATTTACCATTAAAACTGAGAGCGGGGGGGCTGACGTACTACCGCTAATATAAAAAACATTTCACACTTTAGTACAGAGTATAATGCGTATCGACCAAAGTTGCGGCAATGGTGCTGTAAGTATCCCTAAAGCACAGACAGTGTACGGTTGAATTTTAGGTTAGATAGCATTTACTATTAGGAAATCGTCCAAATTTGAACGAACCGGTTTTATCAAACAAAATAAAAAGGGTCATACTATCAAAGTATAACCCTTTTACTTTTATAAGCTCCCCCTTCTGGACTTGAACCAGAGACCCTCTGATTAACAGTCAGATGCTCTAACCAACTGAGCTAAGGAGGAATTTCCCGCTATGGGGTTGCAAAAATAGGGAAAAATGTATTCCGGCAAAATCTGTGGCTGAAAATTTACAATAAACTCCAAAATCCCTTGTCTTCCAACCCTATATAGATGCCGTCGGGGCGGATCTCTACGGGGTAGGTCTTTAAGAAATAACCCTCGCCGCTGGTATTCCGACCGTTTTTCAGGTCAAACCGGTAGCGGTGCAGAGGGCAGGTGATCTGCCCGGTGGCATTGATATAGCCATCGGCCATGATCCCGCTGGCGTGTGGGCATTTATGGGCACAACTGAACAGCTGTCTGTTGTATTTGGCCAGCGTCACTGTTTTACCCCCGGCCTCTACCAGGCATAACTGGTTATCCTGCCAGGGTAGTTCCGCTTCGCTTTCTGCTATTTTGTGCCAGACCATGGGTTAATTTGAGAATTGGGTAATTTGAGAATTTGAAAATGAGAGAACGGATGTACAGGATATCCTGCTTCATTAGCCAATTAGCCCATTTTCAAATTTTCAAATTGAAATTTAGTAATGTACTGTTCTATAAGGGTATCGAACCTGATACATATCCCTCACTTTATTCAATATCATCTCCCTCAGCGCGTCAATATTGTTTCTTTCCTGGGCCGATACGAATACGCAGTTGTTATCGGTGGCCTCGTCCCATTTTTCTTTCAATTCGCGGAGGATCTCCTGTTGTACGCTTTCATCCAGCCACTCGTCGAAATTGTTTTTGGTGTAGAGGTCCATTTTGTTGAAGATGGTGAGGATGGGCTTTTCAAATGCTTTCAGCTCCTGCAGGGTCTTGTTCACCACGCCGATCTGTTCTTCGTACTGCGGGTGCGAAATGTCTACCACGTGCAGTAATATATCTGCCTCGCGCACTTCATCCAGCGTGCTTTTGAAACTCTCTACCAGGTGGTGCGGAAGTTTGCGGATAAAACCTACCGTATCGCTCAGCAGGAAGGGTGTGTTCTCGAATACCACTTTCCGGGTAGTGGTATCCAGGGTGGCAAACAGTTTGTTCTCGGCAAATACCTCGCTCTTGCTCAACAGGTTCATCAGCGTGCTTTTGCCTACATTGGTATATCCCACCAGGGCCACACGGATCAGTTCGCCACGTTCTTTGCGCTGGGTGAATGCCTGTTTGTCTATTTCGGCCAGGCGTTTGCGCAATAACGCGATCTTATCCTTTACGATACGACGGTCGGTCTCGATCTCCGTTTCGCCCGGACCCCGGGTACCGATACCGCCTCCCTGTCTTTCCAGGTGTTTCCACATACCTTTTAAACGGGGTAAAAGATATTGATACTGAGCCAGTTCTACCTGCACTTTTGCCTGGGCAGTGCGGGCGCGACTGGCAAAAATATCGAGGATCAGGTCACTTCGGTCAATGGTCTTCACCCCCAGCTCCTTTTCAATATTGGAGATCTGGGAGCCGGTGAGCTCATCGTCAAAGATCACGAGATGAATATCCCTGCCCCGTACATAATCCTTGATCTCTTCCAGTTTACCCTTTCCCACAAATGTGCGGCTGTCGGGGTGAGGCAGTTTCTGGGTAAAGCGTTTTACGGCTATGGCACCGGCTGTTTCCGACAAAAATGCCAGTTCATCCAGGTATTCGGTTACCTGTTCTTCCGTCTGGTCTTTCTGGATCAAGCCCACCAACACGGTCTTCTCTTCATTCTGTATCGCTTTCTTTTTCTCGATCAAGGGGTGATAATTTAGGCGAAGGTAATCAATGATGGCGTGAATCGTGAGTGGTCAGTAGTGAGTGGGGTGGGGGAAATAAAAAATCGTGAATAGGGCTGCCCTATTCACGATTTTTCAGATATTACTTCCCACTCACTACTTCCCACTCACACCTCACGGACTACAGTCCGCTGAACGTAATGCCCAGTGAGAATTTATTCATGCTGGGTCCTGCTCCATCTTTCAATACGCCGTTGAACTGATAACCTGCATCCAGTGAAATGATGCCATAACCGATACGGCCGGTCACAGCCAGCATGGTTCCGTTGAAGAAACGTTTGCTGCTTTCTTTTTCTATATAACCGTTTCCATATACAGAGGCACCGCTTTTGGTCACCAGGTTCTTACCCTTGCTGTATGTCTTTAACAGGGTTCCCACTTTTACACCCAGCGCTGCTTTCCATGACTTGCCGGGGTTCTCGGGATTGGAGAAATAACGCAGTTCCACGGGCAGTTCGGCGTAAATATTGGTCACTTTGAATTTGCTGAAATGATTGGCACTGTCCACATTGGTGAATGGCAATTTTGTAGAGTTGGCTTTCACATCCACCTTGGTGTTCTTGAAGAACATATTGCTGCTTCCGATCCCGATACCGTAAGCGATGCTGAACTTAGGATTGTTCTTGAAGGGTTTGTCGATCATGAAATAGATATTGAAATGCCTGCTGAAACCGCTGGTACGAACACTGTCCGGACGGTTGGTCCAGCTATCTGCCCCGTACTGGATCATAAAATGGTCGGCGGCACGGTTGCTGAGATCCAGTTTTTTCTTGATATCGGTAGATTGTGACAAAGCCAGTAAGGAAGCGGAAAGGCTTAACAGGACGAGTAGTGTTTTTTTCATTTCAGATAGTTAATTGCAAATAATTGCTGGTAGGGCGCAAAAATAACAGAATTGGCTGCATACCAGTGGTTAAAAATTAGTCAAAACCCGTTTGCCGGCAGCAGACATACCGATTTTCAGCTAAAATTAGGGCTATCCGTGCGTAAAATACGGGCTATGGACAGCAGAATGGCCTGCTTACAGCAAACAGCAGGCCCGATATCCTTTGTAACAGCCTATCTTTACAAAAATCATCACTTAAATATTTGTATCCGCTTTGAAGTTCACAGAATTTGGCCTCGACGAAAGATTACTGGAAGGGATCGACTCAATGGGTTACGAAAACGCTACTCCGGTTCAGGAGCAGGTGATCGTTCCTATTTTACAGGGGAAAGACATTATTGCCTCAGCGCAGACCGGTACGGGTAAAACCGCTGCTTTCCTGCTGCCCGTCATCAATAAGATCATTACAGAACCGCACGAAGCGCACCTGATCAATGCCGTTGTCATTGTGCCCACCCGGGAGCTGGCTGTACAGATCGCACAGACCATGGAGGGACTTTCTTATTTCACCGATGTAAGTTCCATTGCCGTATATGGTGGTAGCGATGGCACCAGCTTTACCACGGAAAAGAAAGCATTGTCAAGTGGCGTGGATATGGTGATCTGTACCCCCGGCCGCATGATCGCACACCTGAACATGGGATATGTAAGGATGGAAGCGGTGAAATACCTGATCCTGGATGAGGCAGACCGCATGCTGGACATGGGTTTTCATGATGATATCATGAAGATCATCTCCTTCCTGCCCAAACAGCGGCAGAACCTGCTGTTCTCCGCCACCATGCCTATGAAGATGCGCGAACTGGCAAGAAAGATCCTGCATCACCCGCTGGAGATCAATATCGCGATCTCCAAACCACCGGAGCAGATCGTACAGGAAGCGTTCATCCTGTATGAACCACAGAAGATACCCTTGGTGAAAGATATCCTGCGCAGAAAGGATTTTCAGAGTGTGATCATTTTCTGTTCCCGCAAATCCAATGTAAAACAGCTGTCGGGCGAATTAAGACGTTCTAAATTCTCCATCGGCGAGATACATTCCGACCTGGAACAGGATGCCCGTGAACAGGTATTACAGGATTTCAGGAACAAGAAACTTAAGATCCTCGTAGCTACCGATATCCTGAGCCGTGGTATCGATATCGAAGAGATCGACCTGGTCATCAATTACGATGTACCCAATGATGGTGAGGATTACGTACACCGTATCGGACGTACAGCCCGTGCCGCCAGTACCGGTACTGCCTATACTTTTGTAACGGAAGCCGAGCAGCATAAGTTTGCCCAGATAGAGCAGCTGTTGGGCGCCCCGGTTACCAAAGCTGCCGTGCCGGAGCAATTCGGCCCCACACCTGAATACAATCCCCGTAAAAGCAGACCTTCCGGAGGAGGGTCCAGAAGACAGGGTGGACGTCCTTCTGGCGGAAGACCGGGCGCAAGGCAAGCAGGAGGAGGCCGCAACGGCCATAGCGGACATTCCGGGGCAAGAAAACCCCGTCAGTAATATTGCCTTCTGTGGTACATAATTTGTGGGCTTATAACATCCTGTCTGTTAACAACGACTAAACAGGTAAGGCATCTGAAGAAACAACTGCATATCATATCTGTTTTTGCAGTCCTGTTCTTTTTGCTGGTACCCCCTACTGCAAAAGCACAAGGCAACTGTCCGCCCAATATCGGATTTGAAATGGGCAATCTCAGTTATTGGGAAACCTGGACGGGCAGGATCTTTACCGATGGTAAACTGGGGATGAACAAATCCAATCCCGTTGCCTCACGCCATAAGCTGCTTCAGAACAGTAACCAACAGGTCAAGGATTTTTATGGCGGGTTCCCTGTCAATTGCCCTAACGGCAGTGGTTATTCCATGCGTTTGGGAAACGACTCCATTGATGCGCAGGCCGAAAGGCTGAGTTATACTTTTTCCATTCCTGCCGCCAGGAATAATTACAGCATCGTATACCATTACGCGGTAGTGCTGCAGAATCCCGAGCACCAGGATTTTCAGCAGCCCAGGTTCACCTCCCGGATCTTCAATGTTACCGATAACCATTATGTGGATTGTGCAGGTTTTGATTTTACGGCATCGGGTGAGCTGCCGGATTTCCAGTTATCGAAGCAGGGAGAAAATGTATTTTATAAAAGCTGGTCGCCTATCACCATCAACCTGTTCGGGTATGCGGGTAAAACACTGCGCCTGGAATTCACCACCAACGATTGTGCGGCCGGTGCGCATTTCGGGTATGCTTACCTGGACGTGAACGAGAACTGCACCACACCCTTATCAGGCAGTGTGGTTTGTGAGAACCGCGATGTGGTGACACTGACTGCACCCTATGGATTCAAAGAATATCACTGGTACAACGCAGATTTCTCACAGAAACTGGGAACGGGTAACCTGTTGAAGATATTTCCTGCCGTACCGGGAACAGGATATGCTGTGGAGATCGTTCCCTACCCGGGACTGGGTTGCCTGGATACACTGCGAACCACCATTGAACTGGCCGGTGAACCATTTCGGCTGCAGGTGAAGGATTCCGTTACGGGTTGCGCTACGCCCGGCGTGGACCTGACGGCAGCATCGGTAACAGCCGGTAGCAGCAGCGGACTGTTCCTTTCCTATTATACGGACAGTACGTTACAGCAGTTCGTGCCGGTGCCCAAACAGACGGCAACGGGATTGTATTATATCAAAGGAGAGAATGCCTCAGGCTGTACAGATAGCAAACCGGTGCAGGTGATGGCCGATAAGGTAAAACTGGTGATCACCGATCCGCCCGCGGTCTGTTATCCTGGCCCTACCGATATTACCGGCAGCCTGGTTACCGCCGGAAGTGATCCCGGCCTGTATTTCCGTTACTGGAAAAATGCAGAAGCCACCATCAGCGCCTCCTCGCCACAGGCCATCACAGAGCAGGGAACCTATTATGTGCAGGGATTCAACCCGACAGGCTGCTACAGCATGGAAAAAGTGAACGTACGGATCGATCCGGCACCTGCATTTACGGTAACAGATCCGCCGGCTGTGATCAGGCCCACAAAGGTAGACCTGCGTAATACCATACAGGCGTCCACCGATTACCAGTACAGTTTCTGGCGCGATGCCCTGCTTACGAGTCCGTTGCAGGGCTCCGTGGCAGACTCGAGCGGTGTGTATTATATCAAAGGCACTTCGGCCGAAGGGTGCTCGCAGGTATTACCCGTGCAGGTCATCGTTAACCCGCCGATCAATCCGCCCAATGTGTTCTCACCCAACCAGGATGGTGTGTACGATGTGTGGCGCATCCCTACGCTGCAGCAGTATCCTGCCTGCCTGGTAGAAGTGTTCGACAGGTATGGACGGGCCGTATTCCGCTCCAGTGGGTATACGCGTGACTGGGATGGGAAAGATGCCAGGGGCCGTGACCTGCCACAGGGCACCTATTATTATGTGATCACCTTAAGTACCGCCATCAAACCCATCGGGGGCAGTGTGACCATTATCCGGTAACGGGATCACTGCCAGGCAAAACGGACCACCAGCGAATTCTGTATAGGGTATCTCGTGTTTACACCCGTGTTTTCACTGGAGACTGTTCTGTCTATGCCCAGCGTATTCAGCAGGTTCATATTGCTGGTTTGCGTATAACCAGGGAACTCTCCCCTTTTGTCTGAAACAGAGATCACCGACAGGAGTTTTTTTCCGGCTTTGTTAGCCAGTTGCGTGGCCCTTTCCCGGGCTTTGGTCATCAGTTTTTGCAGAAGCCGTTCTGTTTCCACACTTTCTTTGGAACTGCTTATCTGTGTCAGGTTGCAGGTCATGTTTTTTTCGCTGCGGATCATCTTATCGAGTATGGCCAGGGTATTGACATCATGTGTGGCGAGGGCGATATTGAGCATATTACTGTTCCGGTAGCTCCAGTCGGCAAGTGTTTGCGGCTCTAATGCGAAACCGGCGTCTCTCAGTTTTTGCTCAAGGGCTTTGTAGGCTTCCTGCTGACGCTGTTTTTGTCGTTCTGCATTTCTCCGGTAATAGCCCGCCGGATCGGCGCGCATACCTGTGGTATCTGCTGCAGCATAGGCATCGTATTCGGGGCTTGCATTGATCCGGAATACGAAATAATCCGCTTTTACCTGTACGGTATCCGTTACAGATACTTCCACATAATTATTCTGGGCATGGGTGTTCAGGCTGCAGGCACACACAAAGAAAACGAGCATCAAAATAGATCTCATACAATGATTTTAAGGGTGGATGAACGTTTGGGGAGATTGGTGTGCTAAATATATATGTTTTCTGTTATTTGAAAAAACCTTTACAAGGTATTTACCCCGGCAGAGTACTCCTGTGAAATGCCTTTTTCAGCCGTACAGACGGGAGCGATCACAGTAATTGCGGAACTTATTTATTTTTGCATCCCCATTCGGGATGTAGCGCAGCCCGGTAGCGCGCTTCGTTCGGGACGAAGAGGTCGCTGGTTCGAGTCCAGTCATCCCGACTGAAAAGTCATTGATTATCAATGGCTTTTTTTATGCCTATTCATTCCTGATATGCCCAAAACAGCCGTTTACATTCAAATTGGGTCAGGAATGGGTCAGAAAAACTTCAAGGGTGTCGTTAGTGTTAAAATGCTGATGGCTACATAAGACTGCGTTGGAGATAGCAAGTATAATGATGAGCTGTGGACCCGATAACTGTTCTAAAGCCCGGGAAGAGAGCCATCAGTCGTTGATCATGAAGGGCCAGACCTACCTGTCTTTTTTGATGGTTTTTCCGCAGCTTTCGCCTATATAGATACTTTTTATGTTATATAACTTGACGATTTGTATGATATTGATAGCTGTATCTGTATTATATTTAAACTAGCATTTTACGCTGATCCGGTGAAACAGGATCCCGATCGATGGAAAATTCAGGTACTCTATGATAAAAATCATTGAAGACTGCTTGAATAAAGAATAGATTGCAGCCTGAAAACCAGATAGTAAGAGGCTATTTGCAGGAACGCTGGCCCTGATTCTGTTCGATCTTGCGGTTCCTGGTTTAAAATACCATATCCAGATCCGAACTGCGCACCCCTGATTATGTCTGATATCCATTATTGCAGCATGCTGCGACCTGGCTTCCTGTAGGCTATGGTCTGGTATGAGCAGACATTTATTGCGTATGAAAAATCGTCGTCTACAGTTATTCCTTTATACTTTCATCATCTTTTGCATCATTGCATTGCTGGCACTCTATGGAGTGGAGTATCAGCGGCTTTCGAGGAACAAAGGGGCCAATGGTGAACAGAAGAAAGCAATGGAACTCGTTGACCATCTGAACCTTTTCAGAACCGCCCTCAACGAGATAGAATACCATGTCAATTCTTTCCTGATCTCGCACGATAGCGGAAAGCTGAAAGATATCAGGGACCTGCAAAATCAGGCAGAGGCCAATATCAACTCACTCAAAGAACTCTGCAGCAATGGGCTTGTTGACTGCTCCGAGATAGCCCGCCTTGATTCCCTGTTCCAGGGGAGCCAGTTGCACCTGACATCTACCATAGAGCTGCTGCTGAATGAAAAAATGCGAGACCCTGAACTGCTTGCGAACAATGTACAGTACAGCCTTCTGCGGCTGCGGATCATCAGGGAATATGACCGGATGATGAAGCAGGCCAATATCGTTTTGGAAAAAACGCATGATGCTTACGACAAGGAATCAACCGATCGGTACAGTTTACTTGGGATGGTGGTCTTCACCACCTTGCTCATTCTGGGCTTCATTATCTGGCGATTTGTGGTTCAATTGTCGGTCAAGGACAAAGAGATCCGAAGGCACAGGTTGTTTGAAGAGTCCAGCGACGGCATGCTGGTGACCGATCCCAGTTTTGTGATCACCTATACCAATAAGGCGATAGACAAACTGCTGGACCTGCACGGACAGCCAATCATCGGCAGCAAGATTTTTGATTTTATCAGTGATGATACGGTGCCCCACAATATTTCACTGCGGCAAAGATTAGAGAAGGATATCAACCACAATGGAGCCAACTCATTCGATTTTCACCATTCGACTGTGGACAGGTGGTTCCGTGTAAATATTTTGCCCTCTGCCGCCAGTTTCACTTTCTTCCTCAAAGACATTTCAGCCATCAAGCAGGCAGAACTGGAGATCCATAAGTCCAGGAGGCTGTACGCATTCATTGGCGATTGTAACGACCTCATCCTGCACGCTAAGGATGACGATGAGATCTACCGCGAGATATGTAAAATAGCTGTGAATTCGGGCGACTTCCTCTTTGCCTGGATAGGTATACCCAATGAAGAGACCGGCATGATAGAAGCGCGTTACCAGTACCGCGAAGAGGAAGATTATGTGCGTGGCCTCAAAGTATCTGTCCTGGACGATGCCTACGGACAGGGGCCCACCGGAAGGGCTTACCGGGCCGGCAGGTATTATTACTGTAATGACATTTCCAATGATCCTGTCATGAAGGTTTGGGCACCCAGGGCATTGTCGAAAGGGTTCCAGTCTTCCATAGCCTTACCCGTGATCGTAGAAGGCAAAGTTGTCAGCCTGTTCACCATGTATGCGCCACGGCCTTTCTTTTTTACAGAGGAAGAGATCGAATTACTGGTGAGGGTGACCGATAATATCAGTTATGCACTTACAGCCATTGCCAGCAGCAATAAACGGAGGGAGGTAGAGAAGGAATTGCTGAAAGTGACCAGGGCCATTGAACAAAGTTCCGCTTCGGTGGTGATCACCAATATCAAGGGGGATATCGAATACGTGAACCCTGCTTTCACCCGGCTTACAGGGTATACCCAGGCGGAAGTGATCGGCCAGAACCCACGGGTATTGAAGACCGGCTATACCACTCAGGGTGAATATGAGAATCTTTGGCATGATATCACCCATTTCAGGGAGTGGCAGGGTGAGTTCCTCAACAAGAAGAAAAACGGGGAAACCTATTGGGAACATGCCATCATCTCGCCGATACTGGATGAGAACAACGAGATCACACATTTTGTGGCAGTAAAAGAGAACATCACAGAAAGAAAACAGATAGAACAGAAGCAGAAACAGCTGATCGACATATTTGAGAACACCAATGCGTATGTTGCTACCAGTAACATGAACAAGGATTTCCTATACATCAACCGTGCTATGCGGCAGGTATTGGAGATCGGTGACGATGAAGACATTACCCAATACAATGTGAGCCGTTTCAGGGGTGATGGTGCTTTGCAGGTGATGGTGGATTCTGAAAAGGCACTGAAGGAAACCGGCAAATGGATCGGAGAGAATAACTATAAGTCCAAATCGGGCAAGAATATCCCTGTTATGCAGGTGATCGTGTTGCATAAGGATGAGAATGGCCAGAACGTACAGCTTTCTACCACGGCCATTGACCTTACACGTGTGAAAGAGACCGAAAAGGACCTGGTGCGCCTGAACCAGGAACTGCGAGAATTTTCAAGACACCTGCAGTCTGTGCGCGAAGTGGAGAAGAGTAAGATCCTGGGCGAAGTGCACGATGAATTGGGCCAGGGTCTGGCCGCTTTGATGATCGATGTATCCTGGATCAAGAAACACCTGGGGGATGATACAGAACTGGTATCGAAAAAAATAGATAACCTGCTGGATGCGATCTCTGCCAACCTGGATTCCTTCTCCCGTATTTACAGTGCCATGAACCCCTCCATGCTGAATGAGCTGGGTCTGCATGCTTCTGTTGAGTACCTGGTACATTCCTTTACCAAATCAAGCGGTATACCTGTAAAACTGGTCTCCAATACGGAGAACGAAAAGCTTCACCCGAACCAGAGCCTGGCCCTGTACCGTATTGTGCAGGAAGCACTGGCCAATGTAAAACAACACGCCAAAGCCAGCTCAGCCACCGTTAGCCTGATCAGGCAGGATGGCACCCTGGAACTGCAGATAGAAGATGATGGCGTTGGCTTTGCTCCCCCGGCTGTAGATACCAAAGAGCATTACGGCATCCTGGAAATACGGGAAAGGGTGTACGCCATGAATGGAACCTTTACCATTTCATCTGTTCCGGGTCAGGGTACTACCCTCAATATCCAGGTTCCCTTAGCGAAACGTTAATTTATGGGCAGTAAACCTGTTTTTGACCTCGCCTGTTCGTGAACGGGATACGAGCTTCTGTCATTTAGTGGTCAATAATCAAACAAAGCCCCCATTTTCAGTGTTTTTTAATATAATTTCGCGCGCAATGGGGAAAATAGCTGCTTTTTTATTGCTGTTGATGTTTGTCATCCAGTCTCCTGTGTTTGCCTGCGCCCTGCAGGTAAAGGTGGATCAGACTGCCCTGTTATTTGCCGATACCGGCAGTGGACAGCAGGATGCAGATCAGGACCCCGACCAGCCCGGTCATTTCGACAATGATGAATCGGACGATTTCAAATTGCCGGTTTGCCGTATCGGACTGATGCTCCCTTATCAAAAGAACACCAAGAACCTGTCTGGACAGTACCTGTTGGCACAAGTGGCACAACAGAACTTTTCTGTTAATACGCCTCCTCCTGAGTGCTAAGGAAAACCTTCGCTGATTTTTCTGTTTACTAAGTCTTATTCCTTATCGGCCCGCATGGGCAAAAACAATTCTAGTTATGCATAGTCGTGTACTGTATGTATGGATCCTCATTTGTACGGGTGTATTCTTTATTTCCTGTGGCACCAAAAAAGAGACCAGCCAGTCAACCCCGGAAACTTTCCAGGTATTTCAACCCATTGTCATTGACACATCGTATGAGAAATCGTATGTGGCAGATATCCATTCTATGCAGAACGTAGAGATACGGGCCCGTGTAAAAGGATTTATCGAGAAGATCCTGGTAGATGAAGGTAAACCCGTAAAAGCGGGCCAGACCTTGTTCGTCTTTAACAACCTCATGCTGAAAGAAGAACTACTGAAGGCCAATGCGCACCTGAAAAATGCCGTAGCCGAATTGAAAGTGGCAGAAGTAGAGCTGAAGAATGTGAGGAACCTGGTAGAGAAAAAAGTGGTTTCAGAAACGGAACTGGAAATGGCCAAGGCAAAAAAAGAAGCGATCGAAGCAAAGATCCTGGAAGCCAAAGCCGCTGTGTCCATTGCAGAACTGCATATCTCCTATTCGCAGATCAAAGCCCCTTTTGACGGGGTGATCAACCGGATCCCTTATAAAGTAGGGAGCCTGGTGGATGAGGGTACCCTGCTCACCACCCTTTCTAATAACAAGGAGATGTTTGTCTATTTCAATATCTCAGAGAAAGAATATCTCCGCTTCTCCAAGTCGAATGAGCTCACCAAACAGAATTCCATTTCACTGCTGCTGGCCGATAATACTCGTTTCAAATACAAAGGCCGCATAGAAACAGCCGAAACAGAAATTGATAAGAATACGGGGAACATTGCCATCCGTGCACGTTTCGCCAACCCGGAATACCTGCTCAAACATGGGGCTACCGGTAAGATCATACTCAATGGGGTATTGGACAACGCCCTCGTGATCCCGCAGAAATCAACATTCGAAGTGCAGGACAGGGTGAATGTGTTCGTGGTCGACAGCAAAAACATAGTAAGAACCAGACCGGTGGAGATCCTGTGGAGATTACCACACCTGTACGTGGTGGGTGCCGGACTTGCCACTGGCGACAAAGTGATCTACGAAGGGGTGCAGCTGGTGAAGGAGGGAGACAGCATCAATGCCAAACCTGTTGATCTGCACAGCCTGCTTCCACAACTCTTATCAACCCATTAATCCAACCCATGACATCTAATTTTATACGCCGACCGATCTTATCGATCGTTATTTCGTTACTGATCATGCTCATCGGGCTGATCTCACTCACGCAACTGCCGGTGACACAGTTCCCGGATATTGCGCCGCCCGAAGTGACCGTGACCACCAAGTATACTGGTGCCAATGCAGAGACCTGTGTAAAAGCCGTAGTGACCCCGCTGGAACGCGCCATCAATGGTGTGCCGGGTATGTCTTATATGTCGTCTGTTTCCGGAAACGACGGATCCAGCGTCATCTCCATCATATTCAAATCGGGCGTAGACCCCGAAGTGGCATCGGTGAATGTGCAGAACCGGGTATCGTCCGTAGTGGATGAATTGCCGGAAGAAGTGATCAAAGCAGGTGTGATCGTGGAGAAAGTGCAGAACAGTATGCTGCTGTACCTGAACATTCTCAGTGAGGACAGTACCATGGATGAAAAGTTCCTCTACAACTTTACCGACATCAACCTGTTACCCGAGTTAAAAAGGATCGAGGGTGTGGGTTTTGCCGATATCATGGGTTCCAGGGAATATTCCATGCGTATCTGGATGAACCCGGATAAGATGACCACGTACGATATCTCTACCGATGATGTGATCAGGGCACTGAAAGAGCAGAATGTGGAAGCCGCACCGGGTAAGATCGGTGAAAGTTCCGGCAAAAGACCCGAGGCCCTGCAGTACGTGTTGAAGTACACGGGTAAGTTCAACACAGAGGAACAATATGAGAACATTGTATTGAAGAGTACGGTAGACGGACAGATCATTATGTTGAAAGATGTGGCCAATGTGGAATTCGGCTCACAGGAATACGATGTGATCTCCAAAGAGAACGGCAAACCTTCTGCGGCCATCCTGCTGAAACAAAGGCCGGGCAGTAACGCCAGCCAGGTGATCGCCAATATCAAAAGCAGGATGGAAGACCTGTCTGCCGGGTTCCCTTCCGGTATGACGTATACGATCAGTTACGACGTATCCGCTTTCCTGGATGCTTCGATCCATGAAGTGATCAAGACCCTGATCGAAGCCTTCCTGCTTGTGGCATTGGTGGTATTTGTGTTCTTGCAGGATTTCCGGTCAACCATCATACCGGCCATTGCGGTACCGGTCTCATTGGTGGGAACCTTCTTTTTCATCAAGCTGTTCGGCTTCTCCATCAATATGATCACCCTGTTCGCGTTGGTATTGTCCATCGGTATCGTGGTGGATGATGCCATTGTGGTGATAGAAGCGGTGCACTCCATCATGGAAGAAACCAACCTCAGCCCGCGAAAAGCCACTGAAAAAGCCATGCGTGAGATCAGTGGCGCCATCATTGCCATTACTCTGGTCATGTCGGCGGTGTTCCTGCCGGTGGCCTTCCTCGAAGGTCCTACGGGCGTGTTCTATCGCCAGTTCTCGCTGACCATGGCGGTGTCTATTGTATTATCGGGTATCGTGGCCCTGACCTTGACGCCCGCACTCTGTGCCGCCCTGCTAAAAAATAAACACCATGCGGGTGGCCATGCAAAAAGGAGCCTGTTCCAGATCTTCTTCGATGCATTCAATAACCGGTACAATGGCCTGGCCAATAGATACAAGAAACTGATCGAAGCCATTGCCAACCGGAGGGTGGTTACCTGGCTGATCATCCTATTGTTCTGCGGACTGACCGGAATGGTGGGCAGGGTATTGCCCAGTGGTTTTATTCCCAACGAAGACCAGGCCACCATCTACGCTAACGTAACGGCTCCTTCAGGCGCTACGCTGGAGCGTACCGAAAAAGTAGTGGATGAGATCCAGAAAGCTGCGCAGGCATTGCCCGATGTGGCATCGGTATCGACCCTGGCAGGGTATAGTGTATTGTCTGAAGGTGTGGGTGCCACATTCGGAATGAACCTGATCGGACTGAAAAAATGGGAAGACCGAGAGAGGACCGATAAGGAAGTGATCGAACTGCTGAAAGACAAGACCCGCCACATCAAAGATGCCCGGATCGAATTCTTTACACCACCACCGGTGCCGGGATATGGTAATTCAAGTGGTTTTGAACTGCGTTTGCTGGATAAGACCGGCAAGGGCGATCTGAAGAAACTGGAATCCGTTGCCAATGATTTTGTACGCGAACTGAAAAAACACCCGGCCATCGGAAATGCTTTCACCACTTTCGATGCCAGTTTCCCGCAGTACCTGGTCAGCATTGATAATATCAAAGCTGCGCAGAAAGGGGTGGTTCTGGCGGACGTGCTCAATACGCTGCAGGCATTCATTGGTAGTGAATACGCCACCAACTTCATCCGCTTTGGTCAGCTGTACCGCGTAATGATCCAGTCATCGCCCGAATTCCGCTCACGACCCGAAGACCTGATGCGTTTGTTTGTAAAGAACAGGATGGGTGAGATGGTGCCGGTGGCCGCTTTCCTGAAAATTGAAAAAGTATATGGTCCCGAACAGGTGACCCGTTACAATATGTATCCTTCGGCCATGGTGAACGGAGAACCCAAAATGGGGTACAGCAGTGGACAGGCCATTGAAGCCATCCGCGAAGTGGCCAAGACCAAACTGCCGGCTGGTTTCGGGTACGACTGGGCAGGCTCCTCACGTGACCAGGCCAATACGGGCGGCGAAGCGATCTTGATCTTTATACTGAGCCTGTTGTTCGTGTACCTGCTGCTCTCGGCGCAGTACGAAAGTTTCCTGTTGCCCATGCCGGTGATCCTGTCGTTGCCAACCGGAGTGTTCGGCGCATTTTTCCTGTTGTGGATATTGGGACTGGAGAACAATATCTATGCGCAGGTAGCCATGATCATGCTGATCGGTCTGTTAGGTAAGAACGCGATCCTGATCGTAGAATTCGCTTCCATGAAACACAGGGAAGGTAAAACACCGTTACAGGCAGCCATAGAAGGGGCCGCCTCAAGGTTGCGTCCCATCCTGATGACCTCTTTTGCATTCGTTGCCGGACTGATACCCCTGATCTTCGCCAGTGGTGCGGGCGCCATCGGTAATAAGACCATTGGAACCGCTGCGGCAGGAGGTATGTTGTTCGGAACCCTGTTTGGTGTGATCGTGATACCCGGCATCTATGTGATCTTCTCCAAGATCACGGATTCCATGCGGAAATCGAAGAGCAAAGAGGAAAAACCATTTACAGAGACAATCTAATCAAACATGAAAAGAAATTATTTAGCAGGAATGTTCGTGTTGTTCACCGGTTTGTGGGTCAGCTCCTGCAGTGTACCGGCAGTGGTGACCCAGAAGAACGGGTTGAGTTTGCCGTCAGGTTACCCGGGATCAACAGATACCGCAACCCTGACCTTACAAAACTGGAGATCCTTCTTCACAGATACCAGTCTGCTGTCGCTGATCAGTACCGGGCTCGAATACAACCACGACCTGCAGGCTGCCATGCAGCGGATCCAGTCGGCACAGGCGGAAGTGTTGCTGCAGAAGGGCCTGTTGGCGCCTACGGTAAGTGCCGGTGTGGTGAGCAGCCTGAAAAAATTCGGATTGTATACCATGGATGGTGCCGGTAATATTGTTACCGAGATGACGCCCGGAAAACTTATCCCGGTCAACCTGCCTGATTATTTTTTGGGTTTGCAAACCAGTTGGGAGGTGGACGTATGGGGGAAACTTAAGAACAAGAAGAAAGCAGCATTGGCCCGATACCTGGCCAGTGTGGAGGGTAAGAACCTGCTCACCACGCAGATCGTATCTGCCATTGCAGCCAGTTATTATGAGTTGATGGCCATCGATCATACCCTGAGGATCATTGATGAAACGATCCTCATCCAGGAACGGGCGTTCGAGCTGGTAAAAGTGCAGAAGGAGTCTGCGGTCTCCACCGAACTGGCGGTGAAACAGTTCGAGTCCCGTTTGCTGAACCTCCGTGCATTCCGTTTGGATCTGTTGCAGCAGGCCAAACAGGTGGAAAGTGCCCTTCATATCCTGACAGGTAAACTGCCTGCGCCGGTACAACGCCAACAGCAGTTCTTTGAAACCAGGTTCCCTGAAATGCTCAGGACCGGCGTTCCTTCCGCATTACTGCAGAACAGGCCCGATATACGCCAGGCCGAATGGAATGTGCTGGCCAGCAATGCAGAGCTGCAGGCGGCACGCGCAGCGTTCTATCCCTCATTCAACATCACCGGTTCCCTGGGTTTCCAGGCATTCAAACCGGACCTGTTGATACGTACACCCGAGTCCGTTGCTTACGGACTGCTGGGCGGGCTGACCACGCCGATCATTAACCGCACAGCGCTGAAAGCAAATTTTCAGAGAGCCAATGCCGGGCAGATAGAGGCGTTTTACCAATACCAGAAAGCCATCCTGACCGGTTACGTGGAAGTGCATAATGAATTGCTGCGCGTAAAGAACCTGGAACAGGTGTTCGACCTGAAGAATAAAGAAGCTGCGTCATTATCGCAGTCTATCGATATCGCAGAGACCCTGTTCAAAGCCGGACGGGCCAGTTACCTGGAAGTTCTGCTGACACAGCAAAATGCCCTGCAGGCAAAACTGGAACTGGTGGATACGCGCAAAAAACAATTCCTGACAACCGTGAATCTGTACAAAGCATTAGGTGGTGGCTGGCAGTAATTGCCGGCCATTGCCTTTTACGATTGTGTTTGCTGAGCGGTACTATGCGGTGGCAACGGCACTGGTAAGTCGCCTGGGTACACGATACAATGCCCAGGGAAAGATCAACAGGATGATCTGCAGCAGCACCAATACCATCCCTTGAGAGATATGGAACAAAGAACCATGCCCGATAAGCAGGGATTCTGTGCTGTCATTATAGGAGATGATCACACTTGCCATGTACGCAATGAATAACATCACCTGGGTAAACACGAATAGGTTCAGCCAGATCACAGCATGGTGCTGATGCCTGTTGGCGATGCTTAATTTGTGCTGGTGATGTTTGTAGATCAGTATCATGCAATAAGATGCATACCCGATACCCATAAAGGAACGGAACAGGAAACTGCTGTAAAAAGATATTATCGACTGAAAGTAATCGGTTTGGAAGAGGCTGTCAGGCACTTCCACGATGTTCCTGGCCAATGCCAGTTTGGTGTTAAAATCTGTGAACAGCCAGGGGGTGATCATCAAAAAATGTATCACAGCAGGTATAAAATGAAGCAGATCCTTTTTATCGAGCTTTGTTTTACCGGTCAGGGTTCCACGTACATAAAAATAGAGGATCGGTCCGGGAAGCAGGAACAGGAAACTGGGGTTGATGAATGCGATGGCGATCCAGAACACATTACCACTGAATACAACGGTATAATGCACCAGCACATACAGTGAAACAATAAAAAAGTAGATAGCAAGGTAGCGGTTCACTTTATTACCTCCTCTGCTGAATGCAAAGAGGGTCATAGAAATCAACATTCCCAGCACTGCCGCTAATAATAGCATGATAATAATTGGGGTTGGGGGTGATCAACAATTGGCTACAAGGGATCATTGAATTCTGTGTGGCAGTTCATGCAATGAACTGCCAGGGCTTTTGGTTTAGTGATACATAGTCATGCATTTTTTTACATGATTACATCGTTTACCACTAAATACGAGTAGTAAAAGTTCGACAAAATGCTGATTTTGGAAACCCCTCATTTAAGGGTATTGGGGGATCAAGACAGGAACTTCTCTGCCTCCCTGGCCTTTTCCTTACTGATCAGGTACTCGAAATACCGTTTGTCGGTCTCACTCCTGATACTCTGAATCAGCGGTCCGTCCTGTTGCGATAAGTAACTGTACTTCTCGTTACAACTGTTAATGATGTCGCTCCTCACTTTTTTCTGCATTCCCGTGTTCTTGTCCTTGATGCCCAGTACATAATTGATATCTGTAATGGCAGCGGTCCTGTTGTTCTTGCTCCGCTCCAGCAACAGATTGATCAGGCTCAGTTCTGTTTCTGTGAAATTGACCAGGTATTTTTTGGCCACCTGGTCCGTTTTAGGCGTAGGTGATTTTTTTCGCCAAACCAGGTACCAGGTCAAGAGTAAAGCCATGGCCGGCAATAAGGTGACCAGGCTTAGGGTAAGGTAACTGGTGGATCTGTCCCATACGGCATGGCCGGTAGCCACAAAATCTTTCGGATTGATGCTGACAGAATCATACCGCCAGTTCTGGGTATTGAGCAGGTATAGTTTCTGCTGGTAATAATAATGCAGGTAATGGCTGTCCACCCTGAGCAATGTCTGCGCCAGTGAACTGTTGTCGAAAACAAGGATCTGGTTCTGGATGAAATCGACCCAGTAGACCCGGCCATTGAACGGAACCAGGTATCCATTGTCTGTTGTCAACCTGCCGGCATGTGTCACTGCTGTTATATCCCTGAATTTCAACCCGGGTTCTCCCAGTACTTCCCAGTTATGTGTCTTCAGGTCAAGCCGGTAGGTCTTATGGGTAATGGGTATTGGGTTCTCATCCTGTTTGACACCTGAATTGAGCTCCTGCTCATATGGCACTACCAGCGTGGAACTGCCTGCGTGAAACCAGGAAACAAAAGGGTTCACGGGAGGATGCACTTCCGTATCCACTGGTTCCACATCCCATTCATGGTCGGTGAAATTGAACCTGCGTAAAGTGCCATTCGATTTCCAGAACCCATATCCCCCGAGGTTATACAGGTTCTCTCCGTTGGGAAACACCACCGCATCAATATTATAGTTGATATTCTCTGTTCTGTCGATACGCTGGAACAGTAATACGGAATCCTTTTCCTGTTTCAGCTGGTAAAGCCAACCCGTTCCCGCAAAATAGAGGTATAGGTGTTTGGGTGTTCTGATCAGGATCTGTCCCTTGGCCTGTAATTTTTTCGACCCAGGCAGGGTAATGCTGTTGGCAGCTGTTTGTATGGGCGCCAGGTATCCTTTTTTTGACAGCAACTGCGTAAAAAAAGGGGATCTTTTAACGGTCAGCACACTGTCCAATTCATGGCTGAATCCCGTTTTCGGGTAAACCAGCAACAGCAGTACCATACTGATGAATAGCCGTACAGTAAGCTCTTTTGGGATGGCTGTAAAAGAAAGTAACCTATATCGTTGTTTTTCCCGGGGCATAAAAAACAGGAAATAACCTGTAAGGATACCAGTAAGTTAACCTATTCAGGTTATCTGCACCATCGCCTGGTTAGATTTGCAGTGTAATTGATACAAAATGATGAAAACCTGTGGGATTCCGGTAAAACGGGTGTTGCAGGGCATCCTTGATCAGGGCCTGGTGCCCGGTTCATGAACAGATTTTCTGCCGCTGAGGGTGTATTGTTTGGGGGAATGATATCGCCTGAAGTGGCAGAAGTTTTTATTGGCAGCTATGGGATCGCTGTTCCATGGTCTGCCAAATAAAAGCCGGCAACTGATCAGTTACCGGCTTTACTATTGGTTGCCGATCCGTAATTGCCGGTCGGTTATGCGTTATTTCCTTGTTTTCTTACGTATTTGGTCAGGATCACGATGGTCTGTCCTTCAATTTTTCCTTCGATCTGTTCCGTATTGTCCGGAACCAGGCGGATATTTTTTACTACGGTTCCCATTTTGGCATTCAGGGTAGAGCCTTTTACATCCAGCGATTTGGTCAGTACCACGGTATCTCCCTGCTGCAGTATGGCGCCATTCACGTCTTTGTGCAGGTCTACGCTGCCGTCACTCTCATGGTCGCCGGTGGCTTTGGCCCAGGCAAGCCGCTCATCGTCAAGGTATAACATGTCCAGTTGGTCGGCTGCCCAGCTTTCGGTGCGTAAGCGGTTCAGCATACGCCAGGCCACCACCTGTACACCGGGTACTTCACTCCACATGGAACTGGTGAGGCATTTCCAGTGCTCCTGGTCCAGTTCGGCTTTTTTATCGACCTGGTCGCGACATACTTTACAGGCAATGATGCAGTTTTCGGTGCCAGGTTGATCCTGTGGCTGCACTTCGTAAACCTGGATATCATCGGTAGATCCGCAGAGTTCACATTTGTTCTCACTTCTGTCAAGTAGGGTCGCGTCAAGTTTCATCTTGTATGAATTTGGCCCGCAAGGTAAAAAAACTATTGGCAGAACCCCGTAGTTTTTACAAAATGGCCGGTCATTGAACATCCTACTGCCCTGGTTACCGGCATTGGTGAGATGAGATGTAGACGCTCCGGAACGCGACAGGATAGCCGGCTATCCGATCGGGCCGGAACCCTGAAATACTTACGGAGTAAGGGATTGGGGATGATAAAAGTCATATAAAATGGCCCGGAACCGTGCTAACTTCATTCATCAATAAAACCTGATCCTATGGCAAAGAAATTAGTAAATACCATCCATTACGCCATTTGGGTAGATCATAAAAAAGCGATCCTCATCAATATCGACAGCAAGGGCGTGATGCAGGAGGAAGACCTGATCTCTGCATTCGACAGTCACCAGCGGTTCCGCGGGGAGACCACCAATAAGACCGGTATCCTGACCGCATCCCTGAATGTAAAGGATAAGGAACAGAACCGGCAGCATGCGCAGATGCATCAGTTCTGTAAGAATATCATCGCCCGGGTATCTCCAGCAGCCGCATTCGTGTTACTGACCGGACCTGCAGAGGCCAAGTACGACCTGCACCGCGAGTTCAGCCGGAAACGTTCATTTGCACAGGTACCCATGGAAGTGAAGACCACCGGTAAAATGAAAGCGGAAGGGCTTGCCGTATTACTCAAAGCAAGACTGGCAGAAAAAGCGAGGATCCATTTTACAGAATAAGGAACTTACAGCAGTTTCATTCCGTAATGGCCAAGTGTGGTAAACAGGGTGCATCGTACAATCACACCCAGGCTGCACCATAGTACCATTTTATTAACGGGAACGTTGAACCCGACCCCTACACCAATGCTGATGGGGGCGCCTACTGTCATGGTGCCCAGGAATCCCAGTCCGGCAACACCATATTTCTCCCAGATGCGGATGATCATTCCGGTCTTTGGTTTTTCTTCTGCCGGTTGTTTCCTGTATTTGTTCAGGACCTTGCGCACCTGTTTGCCTAGGTAGGCGGCCACGAATACGCCGATCAATCCGCCAACGATACTGGCCAGGCCGATCACGTAAGAGGGCAGTTCAAAAGCGAACCCGGCCGGAATGGCGGCGTATACTTCAAAAGTTGCCAGCGCAACAACGGTTGCTATTTTCAATGTCATAGGATCCCTGCTTTGCCACGAAGATAGCGGAACAAACTTCTGGTAAAACAGCCGGAACCGGTGGAACCATCACTTTAACATTCCATAAATTTCAGAACCCTTTCTCATGAAAAAGCCATTCGCCCAGGGGTGAATGGCTGGTAAGACCGGGTATGAAAATGTATTATGCCAGTAACGCCTTCATGACCGATTGGATGGACTGGTACATGGCAGTAGCTTCTTTAAAAAGTTCCGGATCACCCTCAACCATTTTCAGCAGAGGTTCCATATTCATGGTAGATACCACGGTTTCACCATTCTCCTCATACACGGCGATCCTGCAGGGCATGAATGCAGCAAAACCCGGGAAAGCGGTCAGCATCCTGGATGCCATGGGGGCACGGCAGATCTCGAACACATGAGCCTTCCGCTCAATAGGGAAACCTTTGGTCTGCAGGATCTCAAAGAAATCATAACTGTGCAGTACGGAGAATTTGAACTGTTCGCAAGCGGCGGTAATACCTGTCACTGCGTTGTTCAATGGTTTTGAACCTCTTAGCTGGTAAGTGAACTGGTCAAGTGGGTTAACTGCTGAAACCGGTGTGATGGACATAGGTTATTTTTTATGCTAAATTATACAACCCCCCTGTCTATGGAAGTAACATTTGTTACATTTTCAGGATGGCGGGGGCTGCGTTATTGCTGAAAAGCTAAACCTGCAACCAGGAAGCGCATACAGGCAGAGGCAGTTGAGATGGATATTGATAGAGGAAAGAGTGTCAGTCCGGGTCATTTGCGTTGACCCGGATTTAAAAATTTGTTTACTTTTAGCCCAGCTTGCCAACATGACCGGATACAGCATATATGATTGTCGCCAACTCCTTGAAAAACTTTCACAGGGAGATGAGGCTGCGTTTACAGAGATCTATACACGATTCTGGAAAAAGCTATTTGCCATAGCCTACAACCGTTTGAAAGATGCGGAAACTGCGGAAGATGTGGTCCATGATGTGTTTGTAAGTCTTTGGACAAACCGCGAAAACAGTGAGATCCAGTTACTGGAGAACTACCTGGGAACTGCGGTTAAATACATGGTGTTTGCGCGGATCAGAAAAATGGAGCGGGAACGGATCTATGCCATCTCTTCTAATGCGGCAGTGGTGATGGAGTCATCCATAGAGAATTCACTCCATTGTAAAAGGATCCTTGAGCTCATTAAAACAGAAGTGGAACAGCTTCCTGAAAAATGCCAGCTGGTCTTCAAATACAGCCGTTACGAGGGATTAACTACCCGCCAGATCGCAGAAACGCTGAACATATCTCCTAAAACAGTTGAGAATCAATTGAGTAAGGCTTTAAAGCAGTTGAAACTGGTTACCCGCACTTTTCTGGGCCTCTTCTGATCTTTTTCAAAAAATATTTTTTGGTAGCGTAGGTGTAAAACCTGTTCCAGGTCACTTATACCTATATGCATATACCCGAGAACATTCAGATACTGATTGAAAGATACCAATCAGGTAAGGCTTCACCGGAAGATGTCCAGGCGCTGAACGATTGGTATCGTTCGTTCGACGACAGTCATGTAGCTTTTACAGCGGCAGAAGGTGATACCGAAGCGCAGCTGGAAGAACGTATCAAAAACCGGATACTGCATACACTGCAGGAGCGATCAGCTCCGGCTGATAACCGGTTCAGGTGGAGAATGCCTGCGGTAGCGGCAGCCGTGCTTGTATTGCTTTCTGCTGCGCTGTATTTTCTTTTACCGTATCGTTCCCTGCAACAGCAGCAGGTCTCTATAGCAGAACAACCTGTAAATGATATTGCTCCGGGAGGAAATAAAGCCGTGCTTACCCTGGCAGATGGTTCAACCATTGTACTGGACAGCGCTTCCAACGGTACTATCAGCCAGCAGGGAAATATTCAGATCCAGAAGTTAGACAACGGGTTGCTGGCCTATACCGTGAATGGCCGGACCATTACAGAAAACGACGAGAATTTTTATAATACCATTACAACCCCTCGCGGCGGCCAATACCAGGTTACGTTAGCTGACGGAACCCTGGTTTGGCTGAATGCCGCTTCCTCCATCCGGTTCCCGGTAGTGTTCACCGGTGCCGAAAGAAAAGTTACCATAACGGGCGAGGCTTATTTTGAAGTGGCCAAAAACGCAGCCATGCCTTTTAAGGTGAAAGCTGCTGCTTCGGAGATCGAAGTTCTTGGTACCCACTTTAATGTGAATGCATACGAAGACGAAGCTTCTATCAAGACCACTTTGCTGGAAGGGTCCGTAAAAGTTACGGCCATTGCATCTTCAGTTAAACATGTACCGGTGCTGCTGAAACCAGGACAACAGTCCAGCATTAGTAAGGCTGGCATAATCAGCGTACAAACTGATGCAGATACAGAAGAAGCCATGGCCTGGCGAAATGGCCGTTTCCAGTTCCGAAGTGCCGACCTGCAGAGCATACTCAGGCAGATCTCACGCTGGTACGATGTGGATGTGGTGTACCAGGGAAAAGTAGACCTGCATTTTACGGGACAACTTGCCAGGAACGCAAATGTGTCGAATGTGTTTGAAAAACTGGCGTTGACCGGTGAGGTGAACTTCCGGATAGACGGGAAAAAGATCATTGTATCACCATAAACCAAACAAAATATGTTACTGCTGAACTGTGCTATTTACCCATACGGGAACGATGGATAAATAACTGGTGACAGGCCAAATAAAAACCGGGCCTCGTTTGCGGCGAAACCCGGCGAAGATTTGAGTTTGTAATAGATCAATCCTTTCGTGACTGCTTATTATTCACCCAAACATGACAAACTTATGTATTTATCTGCTCTTTGTAAATCCTGCCTGAATAAATCAGGGGTTTTTACCAAAACTGTTAGGATTATGCAACTTATCACCATTTTCATACTGGCGGCTTTTTTGCAGGTATCGGCTGCGGGTTACTCGCAGAAAGTCACCCTTAGCAAGAACAATGTTCCGCTTCAGAAGATCTTTGAAGAGATCAGGAAACAGACCGGTTACGACTTCTTTTATGCAGACGAAGTGCTGCAGGCTTCCGGTAATGTTTCGGTCAATATTAAAAAGGGAACGATCGAGGAGGTTCTGAATTTGTGTTTTCAGAACCAGCAACTGGCCTATACGATCCTGGAGAAGACCATTATCATTAAACGGAAAGGTACAGAAACAGTAGTGGTAACCCCTCCACCAGCGGTCATAGAATTCAAGGGAAGGGTCACTGACGAAAAGGGCCTGCCACTGGAAGGGGCATCAGTAGTGGTCAAAGCCACCGGAACCGGCACCAAAACCGATGCTGCGGGTTATTTTACCATCAAAGCCGCCAAGAATGATGTGTTGGAAATTTCGTACGTAGGAAAAGTTTCCCAGACAGTAAAACTCACAGACAATAGTGTTGAATATAAGATCACGCTGGCCGAAGCGGTCATGCAGATGCAGGAAGTAGTGGTTACGGCACTGGGTATTAAAAGAGAAGAAAAGGCATTGGGTTATGCAGTACAGTCTGTATCAGGCAATACCTTACAGACAGTAAAAGGCATTGATGTAGGAACCTCTTTGACCGGCAAGGTTTCCGGTTTGCTGGTAAAGAACAGTACGGAGTTTACAGAAGCGCCCGATGTTCAGATCCGCGGAGAGAATCCCCTGCTGGTAATTGATGGGGTTCCTTACGGCAATATGACCCTGCGCGATATCCCATCAGATGATATTGAAAGCATCAGTATACTGAAAGGCGCAACGGCTTCTGCCTTATATGGTGTACGCGGACAAAGCGGCGCTTTAATGATCACTACTAAAAAGGGAAGCGCCAAAAAAGGCATGAGCGTATCGTTCAACAGCGGTACCATGCTGACCGCCGGTTACCTGGCCATACCTGAGCTGCAGTCAACTTACGGTCGTGTGGTCAATACGGCAACCAATACGGTCTCATCATCAGGAGACGGTTCATGGGGGGTACCCCTGGATGGTCGTATGGTGAAACAGTGGGACCCTATTACCAAAACAATGGTAACCGCACCTTACCTGCCGATCGGTAAAGACAATTTCAGAAACTTTGTAGAACAGGGCTATATACTCAATAATAATATCAGCCTGGTTCAACAGGGTGAATTCGGAAGTTTCAGAAGTTCGGTCACATGGGTTAAAAACAGGGGGCAGTATCCCAACTCTATGTTTGATAAACTCACCTATAGTATCGGGGGAGATATGAAGTTCAATAAATTCACGCTGTCCTCTTCTATCACATACAACAAACAATCATCGCCACAAACAGGATTTAATGGGTACACGGCGTATGACCCCATGTATAACCTGCTGGTATGGTCGGCGCCCGATTTTGATGTAAGAAACATGCGCGACTACTGGATCATTAAAAACGAGACCCAGAACACCAGTTATACCAATACCAATAATAATCCCTATTTCGACCGGTATGAAAGACTGCATAGCCTGAACCGGGATATCTTTAACGGAACCGTGGCGCTGAGCTATAATTTTACGCCTTGGCTGAAAGCGACCTTCAGAACAGGTTATGATACGTACAGCGATCGACAGACCGTTCGTATATCCAAAGGTTCACTGCAAAGCGGTGGCGTAAGTACGGTATTGAAAGGTGGTTCACAGGTATGGGGCGAATCGGCAAAAGGCTCCTATAATGAAGGTATCGGCAGAGGATACAGTACGAACAATGATTTTATCCTGACCGGTAACAAGACCTTTGGAAACTTCACCGTAGATGCTTTGGCGGGCGGTACCATTTTCTATAAAAAGGATGAAGGCCTGGAAGCGTTTACACAGGGCGGTCTGCTGGTACCGGGTTATTATTCACTCAAAGCTTCTACTACTCCGGCCTATGTGAATTCTACCATGAACACGCTTCAGATCAACAGCCTGTATGCACGGGTGTCGTTAGGCTGGAAAAGATTATTGTATGTGGACGGAACATTCCGTAACGACTGGTCTTCTACATTGCCTCAATCAACACGTTCCTATTCTTACCCATCCGTATCAGGAAGTTTCATTGTATCGGAACTGTTGCCTAAGAACAACTGGTTATCATTATGGAAACTCCGTGGTTCCTGGACAACAGCCAGGAAGATCCCCGATCCGTTTGAGATCAACTCAGTGTATAATATCGCTAACAATACCTGGGGTACTTTATCTGCCGCTGCTCTGTCAACCACGATCCGCTCTTCCGATGTACGTTCAGAGGGATCCGCTACCTATGAGATCGGTACGGCCATCAATGTACTGCGGAACCGTGCTTTCCTGGATATCACTTACTACAGCAAGCGCATGTATGATGGATTGGTGTATGCCGGAAGTACGCCTTCTTCGGGCTATAACAATACGTACGTAAATACCGGCGAACAGATCACCCGCAGGGGCGTTGAGATATCGGCAGGTGGTACACCGATCAAAAACGGTGACTGGCAGTGGGATGTGGCTGTTAACTGGTCTGCTTACGCAAGGTATTATACCAAACTGGACCCGTTGTATTCGCTCAACAAACCCTGGGTAGCCGTTGGTGAAAGGGCTGATGCGTATGTGATCCGTGATTATCTGAAAGACCCTCAGGGCAATATCATCCACAACAACGGCCTTCCGCTGTATTCAGGATTTGATACCAGGTATGGATATGCCGACCCTAAATTTGTTTGGGGTGCCAACACAAGCCTTCGGTACAAGAACTGGCAGTTTGGAATATCCATCGACGGGCGCGTAGGCGGACTTACGCAAACCATTACAGAAATGTATATGTGGCGCGCCGGTTCACATCCGCTCTCATTGGTGCCTGAAAGGATGCTGGATGCTACGAATCCAGGAACCAAGAACTACACAGGTGCTGGTGTGAAAGTGGTATCAGGAGCAGCTTCATTCGATGCTTTCGGTAATATCATCTCCGATACCCGTGTATTTGCACCGAACGATGTGAAGGTTACGTATGAATCATATACCAATAACCTGCACAAAGGAACTGCATGGGGTGGGGCACCTTCTTCACTAGAGGTATACAGCACTACTTTCTTTAAGATCCGTGAAATGTCGGTTACCTACAACCTGCCCCAGGGCCTGTTGGGTAAACTGCGCATCAATGCAGCATCCATATCTGCTGTAGGGCAGAACCTGTTCCTGAAAGCAAAACAATTCAGGTACTCTGACCCCGATAGCGGTTCTGATAATTTCAGTGACCCATCACAGAGATATATTGGTGTTAACATAAAACTGACGTTCTGATAGTTGAGCAGGATGCAGCAACGCAGCTTGCCATCACGATCAACCCGAAAGGAATAGTGACAATCAATTACCCAAAAAATCAATTCATGAAAAAGATATATAAAATAGGTGTCGGTAGTTTCCTGTCAATGCTGGTGATCACCGGTTGCAGCAAGTTCACCGAAATCAATACCAACTCAAATGCCACTACACAGGTGAGTGCCTCATTGCTGGCTACCAATAATATCCTGAGCATTACCCGGTGGAGCGGCGATGCAAAAGCCTTTATTTCAAACAATGCCACAGCCAAGTATGTGGGGTATGCCAATGAGGGACAACTGGATGCACAGTACAATAAATTCGGTGCCAGTTCTTTTGGCGGAATGACCACGCTGCCCAATATTGATAAGATGCTGGAATATGCGGCCGCCAATGTAAGCCCGGCCATGCAAAACTCTTACCAGGGTGTGGCCAAATTCGTAAGATCATGGATCTTCTTCAGGATGACCATGGAAATGGGCGATATCCCATACAGCGAAGCGGGTCTGGGCGCAAGCGGATTGGCTAAACCCAAATATGACACACAGGAAGCGATCTTTAAAAACATACTGGACGACCTGAAAGCAGCAGACCAGTTCTTTGCCAACGGAGTCACTTTTTCCGGAGACCCCACACCCTATAATGGTGATCCCGTTAAATGGCGCAAAGCCACCAACGCTTTGGCTTTGAAAATACTGATGACACTGAGTAAAAAAGAAGGGGTTGCTTCTTTGAACGTAAAGACCAGGTTTGCAGAAATTGTGGCTGCAGGTAACCTGATGGATAATGCCACCGGGTATTTTGGATTGGCGTATTCAGCGGTCAATAAACATCCCCTGTCGGGAACCAGTAACCTGTTCACCAGCAGGACCCTGTTAAGTACCTTGCTCATCGACAACCTGAAAAAACTGAACGACAGGCGCCTGTTCTATTGGGCAGAGCCTGCGGCTGCAGAGATCACGGCCGGGAAAACCCAAAAGGATACAGCTGCTTATGTAGGGGTAGATGTGTCTATGGACTACGCAGGTATGAATGCAGGCTGGAGTTCCAATAAATACTCTATCCTCAATCTCCGGTACCTTACCGAACTGGCCACCGAACCCAGGATGTTGCTGACCTATGCAGAACAGCAGCTTGTGCTGGCCGAAGCCCGTATCAAAGGATGGATCAGTACCTCAACCGCAGAGACCTATTATCAGTCGGGTGTAAAAGCGGCGCTGGCCCATATTATGGCAACCAATGCAAGTTTTGCACACGGTATGCCGATCGACCAGGCATATATTGATGGCTATTTTACCGGTGAGGCTGCTTTTAAAACAACAACAGACGAACAGCTGAACCAGATCTGGATGCAGCGTTACCTGCTCAACTTCATGCAGGATGGCCAGTACAGCTATTTCGAGTACAGGAGAAATGCCTATCCTGTATTCCCCATCAATGCGGCTACCAGTTTAAATGAGAATAATAAATCGGGCATCCCGTTACGCTGGATGTATCCCGGTTCTGAAACATTGTATAACCGCGATAACCTGGTTTCTGCATTGAATAGCCAATATGGTGGTTTCGATGAGATCAATAAAGTAATGTGGCTGCTGAAACCCTGATTCTTGACAAAGTCTGAGGATGAACAGCAGTTTCTAACTTGGCAGTTTGGGATTCGATTGAAGGAGAAGGGGCTGAAAAGCCCCTTCATTTGTTAAATGATGATGGTGTTTTCATGATCACATCCTGTAACTATTGGTTTATTTGATAAGTTTGACATGATTAATTTACATACCTCTGAAATATTGATTTTATGCGTTTTGTTTTCCTGAACCTTGTTTTGGTTACCTCCCTGGCCTCCATCGCTTCCGGCGGTATCCCAAAAAATGATAACGGTTTTGCACCTGGCCCGGTAGTGGCCCATCGTGGTGCTTTTAAAATGAACCATTTCCCTGAAAACTCCATTGCTTCCCTGCGGGAAGCGATCCGTTTGCAATGTGCCGGTTCTGAATTCGATGTACGGATGACCGCCGATGATTCGCTCGTCATCAACCACGACCCGGAGTACCACAAACTCCCGATCGAGAAACATACTTATGCGGAACTGACGGCTTTCCCCCTTGCTAATGGGGAGAAACTGCCTACCCTGCGTGAGTATATCCTGGCAGGTATCACCAACAATACCACTACAAGACTGGTTTGCGAGATCAAACCCTCACCTGAAAGCAAGGAACGCGGACAGCTCATAGCAGAAAGATCGGTGCAGCTGATCAACCAGCTGGGAGCAGAGAAGAAAGTGGTGTATATCAGTTTTGATTATGATATCCTTAAAAAGATACTGGTGGTCAACCCCAAAGCCAACACCCAATACCTGAATGGCGATATTGCTCCGGAGCAGTTAAAAAAAGATGGGGTGGCCGGCGCCGATTATCACTATTCCGTATTCAGGAACAAACCCGAATGGATCCAACAGGCAAAACAGAACCAGATCGTACTCAACGCCTGGACGGTGAACGATACCGAGACCATGGACTGGCTGCTGGCCAATGAATTTGATTTCATCACCACCAACGAGCCCGAACTGCTGGCTGAGCGAGTAAAACAGTCCCTCACCCGTAATGGCTGGAAACTCAGCTGGAGCGATGAGTTCGACTACAAAGGACTGCCCGACAGTACCCGCTGGGGTTTTGATGTGGGAGGTCATGGCGGCGGCAACAATGAACTGCAGTACTATACAGATAAGGACACCCTGAATGCCAAAGTGGAGAAAGGCGTACTGAAGATCACCGCCCGCAAAGAGAGCAAGGAGAACAAAGCCTATACTTCTGCCAAACTGGTAACAGACAAGACCGCCTTGTTCACGTATGGACGCATAGAAGTGCGCGCCAAACTGCCTGCCGGCAAAGGCACCTGGCCCGCTATCTGGATGCTGGGTAAGAATATTCAACAGGCAGGCTGGCCCACTTGTGGTGAAATAGATATCATGGAACACGTAGGATATCAAAAGGACAGCATTTTTGGAACCATCCACAGCGAAGCCTATAACCACATGAAAGGAACGCAGAAAGGCAGGAGCATCTACACGGCAGATCCTTATGACCGTTTTCATGTATATGCCATTGAGTGGACCAAAGAGAAGATCGATTTCCTGATGGACGGTGTGGTGTACAACCATATCCGCAACGAACATAAGAGTACCAGGGAATGGCCCTTCGACCAGCCTTTTTACCTGATCCTCAACCTGGCCATCGGTGGTAACTGGGGTGGCAAATACGGGGTGGATGATTCCATTTTCCCGGCAACGATGGAAGTGGACTGGGTTAGGGTCTATACCCGTAAATGACCGGGCATAGTACCTGGTCCGTTCCGGGGAATGACAAAAGTCATAAGCCTGCTGTAATTGATACGATACATTTGCCTGCATTGATCAGCAGGCAGACATACTGCTGTGTTCATTAAAAACCATGTTATGAAATCCATCCTTACCACCTCACTTTTCCTGGGGGCCATCGTATGTTTTGGCCAGTCCAAAAAAGTGCCACCTACACCACCGCTCAGTTATCTTGGTAAAACCGTCACGGTATACACCACCGCCGCTAATACGGATCTGCGATTGTCGCAGACAGATAAAGTGGTCTTTAAAGAACTGGCACAACCCACCGAGGGAGAGATCAGCGTGTTTGTGGATCCCACCAGGACATACCAATCTTTCATGGGTATCGGAGCGGCCCTGACAGATGCCAGTGCCGAGACCTTTGCCAAACTCTCCAAAGAAAAACAGGAAGAGTTCCTGACCGCTTATTATGATGTGAACAAAGGCATAGGTTATACCCTGGCCCGCACCAATATCCACAGTTGCGATTTCAGCAGTGGCAGTTATACCTATGTAAAAGAGGGCGATGCAGACTTGACTTCCTTCAGCATTGATCACGACCGCCAGTACCGGATCCCTTTCATTAAAAGGGTGATCGCAGCCGCGGGTGGAAAGATCACCACGTATGCAAGTCCCTGGAGCCCACCTGCGTTCATGAAGTCGAATAAAACCATGTTGCATGGCGGTAAACTGTTACCGGAATACAGGCAGAGCTGGGCCAGGTACTATACCAAGTTCATCAAGGCCTACGAAAAAGAAGGCATCCCTATCTGGGGTATCACTGTTCAGAACGAACCCATGGCCACACAGAAATGGGAGTCCTGCATTTTTACTGCCGAAGAAGAAAGGGATTTCCTGAAGCAATACCTGGGCCCAACCATGGCACGTGAAGGACTGGCCGATAAGAAGATCGTGGTATGGGACCATAACCGCGACCTGATGTTTCACCGCGCTAACGTGATCTTTGATGATCCCGAAGCGGCAAAATATGCCTGGGGTATGGGTTTTCACTGGTATGAGGACTGGAGTGGCGGATTGCCCATGTACGAGAACGTGGGCCTGGTACAGAAAGCCTTCCCCAACAAGAACCTGCTGTTCACAGAAGGCTGTGCCGAAAGTTTTGATCCCACCCGTTACCAGTTCTGGGGACTGGGCGAGGAATATGGCCGCTCCATGATCAATGACTTTAACAATGGATCCGTGGGCTGGACAGACTGGAACATCCTGCTCGATGAAAAAGGGGGTCCCAACCACGCAGGTAATTTCTGTTTTGCTCCGGTACACGCCAATACGCAGGATGGCAGCCTTATCTATACCAACTCGTATTATTATATCGGTCATTTCTCCAAATTCATCCGCCTGGGCGCCAAACGCATTGGAAGTGCGGCCAGCAGGAGCCAGTTGTTGACCACATCGTTCATCAATAAGAATGGTAAGATCGCAGTGATCGTGATGAACCAGAGCGATAAAAAACTGGACTATAATGTATGTGTTGAAAAAAATGCCGCCGTTGTTTCCATACCGGCGCATGCTATCCAGACCCTGGTACTATAGAACGGATCGCCTGTACCCAATAAAAAAGCACCATACGGTTTGTATGGTGCTTTTCTTTTTCCAACAGGTACCAGGCACCTATTCTAAAATACCCTTCGCACGGTATTTTCTGCCGCTGTCATTTTCGCTTCTTTTACAGCATTAGTCAGTCTGTAAATCCCGTGTATGAAACGTGTTATATTGATCTGCCTGTTCCTTTGCGGGCTTATTTGTTTCCAAGCCGCCACAGCACAGCATAGGACCATCCAGGACCTGCTCAACAATTTCAGACAGCTGGACATGTGTCATATCACTACCTCTTCTTTTCTCGAAAGGCATCACCAGTATGAGAATCTGCTGAAAAATGAGAAGTTCCTCGACCGGATCACGGTAAGCAACCACGGGTCAGACCGCCTGGCCAGGGAGATCGCGCGCAGCCTGATGAAACGAAGCGACTGGCCCGCATGGATCAGGAATGGGGTGAAGCCGGAGGATGAATCCTATTTCACCGGTCTGGTGGGGGTGGTGGTACCTGGTGTGTATCTGTATAATGCGACCCTGATCGCTTTTGTTCCGGAGTTGAATTTCAAACTACCCGAAGCATATAAGTTCAAAGAGCCGTTTTATGTTTTTGCACCGAGCGATTATTATTATGACCGGTTCAATCCACGGGGCGATGACAGCACACGTGTGCTGCAGGAGAATGTGAACCGATGGATCAAACAGCTGGATGCCAAACCGTTTGTGAAACCGATCGTACTGGATAACAGGTTCAATATTCTGGACGCCTATGGCAACTCTAATATATTGGATAATACGGGAGTGTATGTATACGCCAGTTCCATCGATTACCTGGATGCGGCCCTGCTTTGTAAAAAGACCAGCGTGAACCCTAAATGGATGGAGCAGGCATCTTATGCTAAAAACCTTCCGGCGGGGCTTACCCATTTATCACCAGCAGAAATAAAGACCCTGAAAGCCTATGTGCTCCGTTCGGAGGTGAAGGGCTATACCTACACCCGCGATAAGGATGCGTTTCAGGTGATGAAGACCTTTTACGTGCGGATCCCCGCCAGTGAAAACCAGCACCTGGCCAATAAAGTGGCCTGGGCACCGGCTAGGGATGTCTTTTTTAAGTTCACCGGCCATTACCCGCCTTCGCATCCGTTTTTGCGGGCAGACCTGGTTGACAGTACCAAATTCAAACGGTTTAACGATAACTACACGGAATACCTGCTGCCTCCTTCACGGCAAGGCAAGATCGCTAACCTGCTGCGCGATTACCTGAATGGCTATAAGAATATCGGTAGGGGTAATGCACCTGTGGAAACAGGTACTTCCTCTGTGCGGGAGGTATACTGGTTCGACCAGCTGAGTGATTTTGGGAAAGACTATGTGATCACGACCAAACCCGCCAAAAAGATCATCTATAGTGCTGCGCTCACGCCGCAGGGTGAGCAGGCCTGGACCTATGAACAATGCAAAGAATACAGCAACAACATGTATTACCTGCTTACCCATACCGATTTCTTCTGGGGTATGGATGGCTTCAGTTCGGTCCGTAAGCCCAAAGTGCAGTACAGTTTCGAAAAAAGTTTTACAGGCAATGAGGCCAAACAGTTAGGCGTGTTCGTTACAGAGTATGCCATTGCCGGAAGTACCAATTCCGAAAGTCAATATGCTTACGACCAGGAACTGGCCTATAAATATATGTACTCATTGCGCTTGCGGGTATCGATACGGGAAGACGAGAAAGTACCCGGCAGGTACTATGTGCTTTTTGTGATGTTCGATAACAAATAAAATCAGACCTTATGATACGATGCTTATTATCCGTGATGGCTTTCTGTTCAATGACCTGGAGCACTGTGCAGGCAAACGATCCTGCCGGGCCAACCTATGCAGGAATGGGACATCACATGTATGAACGGGAAAAGGGATCCGGTAGAAACCAGGACTTTGATAAACGAAGATCCGTATACGATCCAGGGGTAGTTATAAAGGACCAGCAACAATCGCTGATAACGAATGCCGCATCCCAACCGGTGGATGTGGTATACAGGAACCTGGGTTTTGAGGCTGCCTTCAAAGAGCTGGTAAGATCTTTTGAGACAGACTTTAAACCCATCAACCTGGGTGCGATGGAGAAAGGCCAGTATGAAAGGTATGCGGGTGTCCGCTATCATACCGACATACGCATACCCGGTTGTACCAACAGTTACCTGGAGCTGGTTGACATCAAGAAGAACAAAACTTTTATCAGCAATTCGGTACCGATGTCCAGTAAGCAGGAAGTGATAGCACTGTATAATAAGATCAAAGACCAGTTCGACAAGATCGATTTTGGCAAACTGGATCTTGTGGAAGACGATATGACAACCACGCTGCCATCGCAGGTGCTGCAGATGGCTTCCTATAAAGCACTCGGGATGGATCCGGACCTGAGCGAGAAAATGAGAGAGATCCAGGTCGATATTCAACTGAAGGAAGACCTTACCTATGATATTACCCAGCTTTCAAAACCGCCGGTGATCAAATATTATGTATCGGTGAGAGTGGGGCAGCAGTAAGTTCGGGCTGCAAGGAAAAATACGGGGGTAGGTTTACAGGAACCAGGCATTGTTGAGCAGGGATCCGTAAACCGATCCCCCGTACTGTTTAGAAATGATACTGAACGCCAAAACCCAGGTTGTTGGTCTTACTGGAAGAAGTGCCGCCTGCCGCATTGGTCCATGAGTAGCTGCCAAAATCAAATACGGCATTCCCGCTCCAGTTGCCTGATCTGGACTGGAAAATGGGCGGATGAAAACCCCAGCCAAAATATCGCATGGTACGGTTAATGGTCACATCCTGGAAACCGGAGTAGGCATATTCTGTTTCCAGGATCTTGCCAAACCCTACGCCATAATCGAAATGCAGGCTGTTCAGGATGGCATAACTGGCGGCGATCATGGGCAGGTCTAAGATGAATGGGATCTTCTTCGGAATTATTTTTTCCATCCCATCAAAAATTTTACCACTATAGTGTAAGGGATAGAATCTTGCACGGATCCCCGGTATGGTTATGTGTAATTGCGTCTGCCGGTCAGCAGCAATAAAATTCACCTTGTCGTAAGCGGTTACCAACGCGAGTTTACTGCCGAAATCGGTCTTTTTACTGAAGCTGAAAGCATAACCCAGTTCCGCAGTGGCAAAAAAGCGGCTGCCGCCTTCAATACTTACTTTGGCCAGGTCGTCGCCAGGTTTGGAAAAGGAGAATCCCGTGTTGAATTTTACGGACAGTCCCTCGCGTTGCGCCTCAACGCGGGTAACGGAAAAATAACTGGTGAGCAGTACTAACAGCACCAGTGAACGAAATGGATGTTTGATCATGATATGTATGGTTTTAAAAAGATGTAAGCTACCCGGCTTGCTGTACCACAGGTACTTCTGCAAAACTGGCGGGCGCACAACATTGTAACAATACCCTGGTAAGGGTATTCATATACATGACCGATGTATGGATCAGTGAGGAGGCGATAGCTGTTCGGAACAGCAAGCTGGTTATACAGGATTTGCTTACGAACATCTGTGGTCAGGATACCAGCTTGTGCTGGTAGGCATATTTGATCAACCCCAATACGCTATGTGTCTGGGTCTTGCGGAAGATGTTCTTTCGGTGGGTCTCCACGGTCCGCTCACTGATGTGCAGGCTTGCAGCGATCTCGCGTGTACCCATTTCCTTTTCTATCAGTCGAATGATCTCTATTTCCCTCCGTGTCAGATGTCCTTCATTGTTTTGCCTAGTGTTTTGCTTCCACTGCTTCAACGCTTCGCTGATATCATGGCTGAAATAGATGCCGCCCTTATGAACGATCTCGATGGCTTTCACCAGTTCCTGGCGGCTGATGTTTTTGATCACATAACCGGCAATATTCGATTCATCGATCAACTGGTTCACCCATTCCGGCGAGCCCTGCATACTCAGCACGATGATGCGTGTTTGCGGATAGGCCTCACTGACCTTTCTCGACAGGTCACGCCCATCCATTTCGGGCATGAAGATATCGGTCAACAGCACATCCGGCTTCAACAGTTCCATCCGCTCCAGCAACTGGGCCGATGAAGTGGTGGCTGCCACCACTTCAATTTCCGGGTGGTTGTTCAGCAGGGCAACGATCCCATCGATCACGATCTGGTGATCATCAACGATCGCAACGGTTATTTTACGTTTGGGCATCATATACAAATAACTTTATTTCAGAGGAATGGAAATGGCTACCAGGGTTCCGTTGCCGGGACTGCTGTCCCACTCTACCGTACCGTTCAGGTAATGGATCCGCCTGCGGATATTTTCCATACCGATACCGGAAGCTGTGCTGGAAGTCTCTGATAAAGAGAAACCGACGCCGTCGTCTTCCACCGTTACCGAAAGACCCTCTTTTTCCAGGTTCACGGCCACATCAATATGGCTGGCATGCGCATGTTTCAAAGCATTGTTGATGCATTCCTGGATCACGCGGAACAAAGTGGTCGTCAGCACTTTATCCAGCGGATCCGGCAGGGGATCGCAGTAAAGATTGATCTGTGCCAGAGAACCTCCGGCTTTTTGTGTCAATCTTTTCAGGGCGTCTTCCAGTCCCAGTTCCATTACCCAGAAAGGGGCCAGGTCATGGGCCACCTGGCGTATCTCGGCACAACTGGTATCTACCAGTTTCATGATGCCCTGGTATTTTTCGCGGATCCCGGCATCTGCTTTTTCCAGTTCCGGCTCAAGTGCGGACAGGTTCATTTTGGCACTGCTCATCATTTGTCCGACCCCGTCGTGCAGTTCTGCAGCCATCCTTACCCGTTCCTGCTCCTCACCCAAAATGATGGCCGCTGTTTTTTCTGCTTCCAGCCGCTCGTGCTGCCGGGCTTTGTTGCGTTGGTACAGTACCACAAAAGCAAGGGAAGTGACCAGTAACGCTCCCACGAACGCCACGATCAGCAACTGCTGTTTCTTGTTGGCATTGGCCGCACCCAGCTGTTGCTGGTACAGCAGCTCTTTCATTTTGTACTTCACTTCCGTTTCACTGATCTCTTTGTTCAGGTCCGTGGAAAAAATGGCGGCCTGCAAAGCAATGATCTCCGAATCCAGCGAAACCAGTTCACGGAACGCGTGCTGGCCTATCAGGTATTTGCGTTGCATGGTCAAACTTGCCAGCAGGGCATTCCGGTTGGCACCTCTGCGCTCCAGCTCAATGGCCTGTTTACCTACCGATACCGCTTTCTGGTATTGCTTCTGTTTCCAGAGCAGGTCGGCATAAAAGGTCATGGCATGAGCGGCGGAAAGACTGTCCCCGTTTTGTAAACTGTAGGCAATGGTTTCCTTGTAAATATTTTCGGCGGCAGCGGGTTTGCCCTGGTAATCGTATAAGGTGGCCAGCAGTCTTTTGGTGATCACCAGCTCCTCCGGTTTGGCGCCATAGGTACGCATGAGCGATAGCGCCTGCAGTAAGGATCTTTCTGCCCTGGTATATTCTTTCAGGTCCAGCAGAATGCCGCCGATATTATTGCTGCAGCTGTAGGCTATCGGGTAATAACCATGTAACTCGGCCTGTTTCAACGCTTTTTCAAAATACAGCAAAGCCTCCTGCCGTTGCTGCATATAATAATAGGTAACCCCCAGCAGTTTGGTGTACACACATTCCGCACTGTCGTTCTGTACGTTGCGTGCTACGGTGATATGCTGGTGGCAGAGTTTCAGCGCTTCCTCATACCGGCGCGCGGCCACCATACGGAACACCAGTTTGGTGGCTGCCAGCAATTGATCATGCATTGACAGACTCTGCTGCAGAAATACCTGTTGCAACGAATCGATGGCCACAGAGTCGATCCTGATGGCATTGGCAGATTCGATGCGTTGCGTGATGAGGTGACTGTTCGATTGGGCGCGTAATGTTCCTGACAATACTACCAGTACAAAAGACAATAGCAGGATATTTCGCATCGGTTCTCCGGATTTGTAAGATTTGCTGCAGGGAAAACTATAAAAAAAAACAATGCGATATACGGATCGAAAAACAAGGTCTTGTGTGTAAGGTAAAAATACCCTGAACAGGGTAGTAGCAACGGCACCTGGCACTGCCAGATCAAAAAGGCCGTCCCTAAGGACGGCCTTTGCTTTTCAGGAACAGTTTGTTTTAAAAATTGATATCGATCCTGCCAAACAGGTAACGGCCATTGCTGCCGAACTGCAGGGCACTTCTGGAGTACACGAACTGTCCGGAGTTGCTGTTGGCGGCTATCGCGATCTTGTCGGGATAGATGTCCAGCAGGTTGTTGGCGCCGATGGTCAGGTTGGCGATCTTGCTGAGTTTGTAGCCGATGGAAAGATCGGTCACCCATTTGGGTGTATAGTATTGCTGGTTGGCAAGGGTATTGGTGGCTTCGATCACCCCGCCAAAATAATTGTTGCGGAGGAAGAAGTTGAATTGGCCGATACCGTAATTCAGGGCCAGGTTGGCTTTGGTGTTGGGTACCGCATTTTCCAGGTACACTTTGCTGGAGGCGCTGAAGTAAGTGCTCTCCTTACCGATCAGTTTGCTGGAAACATTGATGGGACCTACCTGGTTGGTCTGTGAGGCGTTGGCTGCAAAGTCTGCACTCAACGTGCCCTTGCCCAACCTTGCCTTATACGAAACGATCAGGTCAATACCCCTGGTCTCCGTATTGATGGCATTGGCAAAAAATGCGGCGCCGGTTGCGTTGGCCAGCGATAACAGCTGGTAGATCTCTTTGTCAACAGGAGATGCGGAAGGAGCATTACTTCCCGTGAACTGACCGGTATAGATCACACGGTCGTTGATGCGGGTATAATATCCATCCAGGGTCACTTTCAGTTTGCCAAAGCTGCCTGTGAAACCAAGGCTTACGCTTTTCGATTTCTCAGGGCTCAGTTTGGGTATACCCAGCAACTGTGCAGGCCTGCTGTCGTTGGGGAAAGTGCCGATCTCGTTGGCCACACCGCTGGTGAATACGGTTGCGGTATTGGCATAGTAGCGCTGCTGTAAAGAAGGCGCACGGAAACCGGTGCTGGCAGAAGCGCGTATGCTGAAGGTCTTGTTCAGTTTATAACGGGCCGCGATCTTACCATTGGTGGTCGAACCAAAATCACTGTAGTTCTCGTAGCGAACGGCGGCATCTACCAAAAAGGCTTTGGTGACATTCAGTTCAGCATCGGCATAGATGCTGGCTGCGGTCCGGTTGGCATTAACGGCATTCTCTGGCCGGAAGCCCGGGAACACCTGCGCACCACCGGGCCTGGCAGAACCATCCGGTCCGAACAGGGTGTTCACGGAACCGGTGAAATCCGGAACCAGTATCGGGTTACCATTGGCATCAATACCTACCTGGCGTGCAAGGCCGTAATTGGCGTATGAATTCTGGTCGCCGGCCTTTAACTGGTAGTTCTCAAAACGGAACTCACCACCGAATGCCAGGTTGGTTCCGCTTAACCAGTCGAAACTTCTGCTCAGGTCAACATTGGTGGTGTTCTGTGTGAACTTAGGACCACCTGCATTGAAACTGGTAGGCGATGCTTTGCCTAAGGAAGCGTTCACTGAATTCAGTACACTGAAATCGAACTGGTTCTGTCCGTAAGTGTTGCTGAAATCCACATTCCATTCGGCTATCTTACCCCTGATACCGGCAGCCAAAGAGCGGTCGTATGCATCAGAGCCAATATAGGGAAGGAAACCCAGCGGGTAGATCTCCAGGATATTCCTGGACTCGTTGGGTAAACGATAGAAACCACCGGATTTACCCTTGCGGTAACCCAATCCACCGAATGCATAGAATTCAGCACCGTTGTTCAATGGGATGGCGGTGTTGAAAGAGAATTGACCGCTGGTATATTTCGATTGACCCACTACCAGGCTATAATCTTTTCTGGTGGTATTGGTGGCCACCAGGAAGGAATCGGTCCTGTCAACACCACCGGGGTAACGGCGGTAGATCACATCGTTCCTTGCGCCACCGCGGTCGGTGGGTTTGCGGTCATCAAATGAGCCGGAAAAATTGATGTAACCGCCCTTGCTGCCCAGGGCCAGGCCCAGGTTCAAAGCAACCTGTGTGTTTTGTCCGTCGTGGTATGATTTGCCGTTGCTTTTGGAATTGTATTCACCCGAAGTAACGGAGGCGGAAAATTTATCTACGCTTTTCTTCAGCACTACGTTGATCACACCGGCTATGGCGTCGCTGCCATATTGTGCAGAAGCGCCATCGCGCAGGATCTCGATCCTTTCGATGGAGGAAACGGGTATGGCGTTCAGGTCGGTTCCTACACTGCCTCTGCCAAACGTACCGTTCACGTTGATGAGTGCCGAGTTGTACCTTCTTTTTCCGTTCACCAGTACCAGTACCTGGTCAGGTCCCAGTCCGCGAAGTGAGGCCGGGTCCACGTGGTCGGTACCATCGCCCAGTGATTGTGTATTGGAAGTGAAGGAAGGCGCTGCAAAATTCAGGATCTGGTTCAGGTTCACCTGGGCCCCTACGCCTGCCAGTTTCTTGATATCCAGCACATCGATCGGGACCGTGGTCTCCAGTTGTGTTCTGGGCGTGGAGCGGCTGCCCAGCACCACCACTTCGTTCAGTACCGTGCTTGCTTCCAGGCTGAAATCGATCACGGTGGTTTCACCTGCGGTGAGTGTTACCGTTCTGGATTGCTGTTCAAAACCGGTATAGGATACCGTGATGGTATACTTCCCGGGGTTCAGTGATACATTGAATACACCCTGTGCGTTGGTGGTGGTGCCGGTCTTGCCCACGCGAACGGTGGCATCGGCCAGTGGATCCTTACCCGATCGTACGGTTCCTTTCAGGGTAGCGTTTTGGGCAAATACCTGTACCGATACAAACAGGAACAGGAGCGTTGTGAGATTTCTGAGAATGTTTGGTTGCTGCATAACAATAGATTTTGTTGCCGTTGAGTGCTGCCAAAGCAGTCTCTTCCGGTAAATAATGAATGAAAAACTAAATGAGAATAGTGGTAACGTGGCAATCAGAAAAGCGTCAACATCGTATCTGTGGGTACAAATCGTGGTACATGTAACAGGTTTTGATAATGGAGATGCGAATGTAGGGGAATTTTACAAACCCACCAAAATGATAGACTAATGGCGATAATGTTATTCCCGCTATCGAAAACACAATGATAAGCGGCAGATGCACTATCTGATTGTATGTCAGTACTTGACAATACTGAAACCGTATTGTATTTTACCGGGGCTCAGCATAAAAAAATTCTATGGAACGAACCGTATTTACAGAACGACTCCGTTTTCTCGCCCTGTTACTGGGTGTGGCGCAGATCATTGCTGGATGTGTGGTTGGCCTGGTGCCGCCCGATGCGGTGGCCTGGTACCGTGGTATGGTGATGGCGCATATACAGTTCACTGCAAATGGTGTACTGCTCATCGTACTGGGTCTACTGGTGCGCGATCTGCAGTTAACGCAAATGCAGTTCCGGCTCTGGTTCCTGTCCATACAGGCGGGTACCTGGCTCAACGGAATAGCGGGGGTGGTGGCTGCTGTATTGGGACGATCATCCAGCCAGATGCCTAACCTGGATGCCACAAATCCGCCACCCAATGGCATGTCTGCTGCGGTATATGTGACATTACTGTTTTGCGGCCTATTTATTTTGGCGGGACTGGGATTAACCCTGATCGGTCTTTTGCAGGGAAGAAAGAACGCACAGGGAGCCTGGTAGTAAAATGGACTGTGGAGATTTATTTCCTGGGGAGTTATAAAAGAAGTACTGTTTAAGGGAATTTTGTTGGATGTTGGTCGTCGACCAACATCGGCAGGAGAGATAAAGTGTTATGGCCGATCTGATTTTACTGCAGGCGTGCAGGGTGCTGCCAGCTGTATCAGAACCGGTACTGAACCCGTAACGTGAACACATTGTCTTTCACATCTTCGGTATAACCTGGCAAAAGAGTGGCCTCATTTTTTACGAAAGCATAGTACACCACCAGTTTAATGTTCTCACTCAGGTAGTTGAGATAACCGATTCCCAGTGTCTGGTATTTGATATTGGCGGCAGAAAGATTGGAGCCGGGGGCGCCGATCTCTTTTCCCTGGACCTGGGTGTTAGGATCGTACCAGTCGTACTTGATCACCAGCTGGTGTTTCAGTGAGAACAGGTTTTGCACGTAATAAAAATAGGCACCGTTGAATCTGCGCACATGAAAGCCATCGGTGCCGGAGAGCAATTGGGTAGGTGTTTCGCTGCTGAATGCGGTACCGGTCTGCTGTCCGCTCAGGTATTCAGCCCTGAATTCGGAAAAGCCCACCCCGTTACGGATCTTCAGTTGTGCATCAATGCCGTAATATTTCCTGGGTGCATCGGTAAACAGGTTGCCGGCGGCAGAGTCTACCACCATGGTCTTAATGCCGTTCACGGTTCCGGTGGTATATACGTATTTGGTGTTTTGTACCAGGCCACCCTGCAGCATCGACACGCCCATCGAAAACCGGCTTCGGGCAGATATGGCAACGGGCTTCAGCGATACACGTGCGATCAGGTCCTTGCTGTTGTCAAAATCTCCGCTGGCGTTGATGCCTTGACCGTTGAAGAGACCCAGATCCATTTTCAGGTTGCTCAGTTTGCCGATCTTTTTTCTGGGTTCAAAACTGATCATGGCGCCCAGGTCCCTTTCGCTTTTCATCAGGGTCTGCGACATACGTCCTCTTTCTGGCGATTCCCTGTCGCTGCTGCTCAGGTTCACTTCATACCCGAATGGGCGGGCAAACATGCCGGAAGTGAAAGAGAACAGCTGGTATTTGTTCTCAAAGATCCTTCCCCACACATCACGCATAGAAAAGCCACGTTCATTGGCATCGAACTGAAATACGATCTGCACCCCGGGCCCCTGCATCTTATTGAAATGAAGATAATCGATCCGTATACGGCTTCTTCTGATCATGAAACGGTTACTTACCCTGCTGCCGAAATCACCACCTTCAAAACTTTTGATGCCTTCGTTGGCTGCTACCTGGAACTGGGGCTGCAGATACCCGCCTATTTTCAGGTGGTCATATTTTTTATATACGCTCAGCAGGCCCATACCCACTTCCTTGGTGGTATCCACCATGTCCATCAGGAACTGCGAATAGCTTTTAACAGCCGTACAGCACGAAATGACCAGAACCGCAAAGAGGAGCAGGAGTTTTCTCACGTTTGATTCGAATTGTCAGGCAAAGCTATGGCTTATGGCAAGTTTATTCAAAACATTGACTGATAATGCGATAACTGAGCAAAACTTGCCAAAGACCCCCAGCTGTCCGGCTTATAGGGGGAGCCTTACAACAAGACCACCCATGCGCAACAAAGCTCACATAGGATTATTCCCCCCAATCATTCACCCGGCTAATATTAGGTTGCCTGGCTGCCATTGCTGACAGATGTGCCACTGAATTGATGAACTTTCAGTAAAACGCGTTATTTCTTTTTAAATTATTGTTAATCAATACTATCTTGGCCCTTTCATAAGTATCAATATAAACGAATCCAATATGCAGCAGCAAGTTTTAAAAGTGTTGAAACCCGTAGCCAATTTCATTATCCTGGTATTGATGACGCTGCTTGTGGTCAGTATGCTTTTGGGAACCACCCACCTTGTTGTTTTGTTCTATGAGATCGTGGCATCTCCGGATCCGTACCTGGGCCTGGTCAATGTGGAGGACCTGTATTCCATTTTCAGCGTACTGCTGATCTTAGTGGTAGGCTATGAACTGTTCAAATCCATCATACTGATACTGAAGCATGAGGATATTCCCGTAAAATCGATCCTGAAGATCGCTGCCATTGCGCTGGCCAATAAAGTGATCACGCTGAATCTCAAATCCATCGATGCTCCTGTTCTGTTTGGCTTAAGCAGTCTGCTCATTGCACTCGGTATCGCTTTTTTCTTCTTCGATAAGGAAAAGCAAGCCTGATCATCCTCTATTCCTGCGTTCCATTTATGCAAAGATTTTGCGGGGGCTATTGTTCTTGCCTTCTGCTGTAGCATTACGAGTTATACCAGTTAGATCTAACTGGTATAACTCGTATAACGAATTGATAACCATTTCTTTTCCAGACGGCAATTACCCAAAAAGGTCAAAAAATGGAAAAACCGCAGGTAAAGGGGCTGTTTTGGGTCCCTGAAAATGTGGATAAACCCAACTTATACTGAACTATCACCGGGTAGTGACCGGGAAGCGACCGGGAAGCGGTCGGGAAAGGGTTGGGAAATGATCGGGAAAGAGATGAAGTGAGCCCTGCTTTACACTGGGAAGTATCCGTAGTAAAAACCGGTTATATTCGTACCCGACCAATCGTATCCATCGTGATGAAATTCCGTTCTGTTATCCTTGTTTCCCTGCTGGTTGTGTTCACGGGTATGAACCGTGTGTCTTATGCGCAGACCAATTCTTTGGAGGCCAAAGCCGCGTACCTGTTGGCAGAAGAGAGTTATGGCAAGGGCAATATGCGTGCCGCTTTGGACTACCTGAACGAAGCTGCAGCAAAACTGGGAACGGCCAATGCAAAGATCCTGTACCTGAAGATCATGGCATTGAAAGAAATTTCCCTGAAGAGCCCGGCATTTGAGAAACAACTGGATTCAGCGATCACGGCATTTGAGCGTGCACCGGATATAGACGGGTTCAACGAAGAGAAAACACTGGAGATCATCAAGATCAAATTGGAGAGAAAACAGCAGAAGAATATGGGTGACCAGCTAGAGCAGGCGCTGCTGGCGTACCAGGCAAATAGCGGCTGGGTCATCGGGATGCGTGCAGACAGCCTGCAAAAGTTACGTCCCGACCTGTTCATTGACCAGCCCGGGAAATATTATGTGTACAAAATGGCGGTGAACCAGTCCATGTCACTGTTGTACCATTACCAAAATCCGAATTTGCAAAACCTGTCTGAGATTGTCACCATCAAGGATGGCCGCATTTCAAATCATATGCGCTATCACTACAATTATCCAGACAGTGAAACAGCCAATTTTAGCAAGTCGGCACAGGCGCAGGTCAAGATCCTGGAGGATCTGAAAAATACATTTGGGTATGTTCCGGCCCCCGAGATCAAGACCACGGAATACGATCGGTCTATTGGAGGCACACTGATCAATTACACGTATATCTGGCCGGGTAAAACAGTAAAAATGGCGTTGACCATATCGCACTTCAACCCCGGCGGTAAAAATGGCTCCAGTTGTGTGTTGAGTTTGTATCAATGACCTGAATGCTTCAACCCAAATGGTCACTCCGGCCATTTTACGTACTGTCCGATCGCCAGGTTATTGGCCTTGGCAATCATCGCATATTCCTCATGCAGTATCTCGTTGAGAACGTTTCAAAACCTGATGCACCTGAAAATACCTAGTAATAGGTAGTGGCTTTTTTTTCTCCATGCCGCAATTTGCACGGGCATAGACAATGTTTTTGCTAACAGTGTTAAAGCCTTTTGTTCAGATCCCATTCCAATAATACTATGAGAAATTTTCATTTGCGGCCAACAGGCATTCTTCTCTTTTACCTGTTTACATCTTTATGGTTTACAGGATGCGAAAAACAAACAGATACTACAAACAATAGCGGAACAGGAAATGGGGGTGGCAGCGGTAGCGACGGCACAGGCAACGCTATGTTCTGGATCGCTGCTGACCTGGGATGTGGCCCGATCACTGTTTCGGTAAATGGGCAAAGCAAAACCATCACTTCCTTTTATGGTACTTCACCCGCTTGCGGCACAAGCGGCTGTGCAAATTTTACCCTTGCTCCCGGTACTTATACGTATTCTGCCTCATGCTCAGGCAAAACATGGAGTAATACGATCACCGTAACTGCGGGTGGTTGTTCAAAAATGCAATTGACCAGTTCTGGCAGTGGCGGTAGTTCAGGAGGAAGTGCTGGTGGCGGTTCTGGCGGTAGTAATACGCCCAGTTGTACCAATATGAATGCTTTTGTATCTGCAACAGGTACCTGGATCAATGACTGTGGCAGCGGCGGAAAGAATGACCTGTCTGTAAAAGTTACCAATAGCAGTAATAAAACCCTTTATATCCGGATCTTATTCAAAAAGAAGAACGGGACTTTTGACTGCAGGGGACTGACCGTTGCCGCCGGTAAATCCGGTACACAATCTGCCTGCAGCGTGAGCGATTACAGGTTTTCGGCGATCCTGGATACAGAGTTCGGCAACAACTGTATGGGCGACTGCCAGTTTTAACATTCAATCATGTGACCTGTAAATAGCATAAAAGTGATAAAGAGATCTCTCATCGTACTGGTAACATTTGTGGCAGCTGCCTGTTCTAAAAATGAAGTAACAAGCACAGCCAGCAGTGGCGGTAACAATAATAATGGCGGCGGCAGCACTACGCCTGCTATGATCATCCTGTTCGAGAACAGCAACTTCAGTGGAACTGCAGTTGTTGCTTATACAGACGGCTCTTCAACAAGCGCCAATTTTCAAAACGGGATCTTACGACTGCCGTTGAGCACCACAAAAGACAAAACCATCAAAAGCCTGACCCCTCAAAACCAGGGTCTTTTATTAATTGGAAGAACCGAAGGCGATAGCATTATACTTAACTACAATAACGGGGTACTCAATTTCCGATCTGCTGTTCGTGATTATATTCCCATAGGCACGTATGCAGAGTTTCAGTTGATCCATACAAAGCCGCCGCTTACCGGGCAACGCCGTTACGAGTTGACATATGACCTGGACCTGATGAATGAAGAATGGAATGGTATAGGGTATGCCTCAACAGATGGTTTCGATGGTGTTTTTGAAGGAAGTGGTCATAAACTCAAAAATTTAAAACAGACAGCATCCAATAACAGCTCCGGCGGCTTGTTTGGCTATTTAAATGGGAATCGTTTTCCCGTTGAGATCAGGAATCTCACCATCAGTTCAGGAAGTATTACATCAAACGGGAGATATGCAGGTGGTTTCGCAGGCCTGGCCACCGGGGGCGTAACCTTTACAGGATGCCATAACTATGCAACCGTTACGGCAGGTGGTGATGCCGTTTTTGCGGGGGGTATGGTAGGAGAAATGGGCGGTAGTGTGAATGGTGGTGGAACGGTTTACTTTAAAAATTCAGCTAACCATGCTGACATCTCTATAACAACTTCGGGTGGAGTATCGGGCGGAATAGCCGGGGGTGCTTTGTTTACTGTGGGTTGCGTAATGGATAGTTGCACCAACACAGGTATGATCCGTGGTGGTCAAAGTGCAGGTGGTATGGCAGGCGGAATGCCCAACGCAAATAATTATTTTCCTGTTTCCAATTGCGTCAATAAAGGCAATATCATTGCTGCTGCTAAGGCCGGGGGAATTGTGGGGTACGGAGCTGCAGGCATTTCCAAATGCCGCAATTCCGGAACCATCAACTGTAGTAACAGCGATGAGGTTGGAGGTATTGCAGGAAGATGTGCTTATGTTGCCAACTCTTTTAACGAAGGGGCCATAACAGCGGTTATCCCCGAAGGCATCAACTTCCCGGCCATAGGAGGCGTTGCCGGTAATGTGACCGGTGGCTCCGCCATCGGGGATCACAATACAGGCAGTATAACGGTTAACATCAACCGTGTGTATGATAACAATAATATGGTAGGAGGAGTGATCGGTGCTTTCGCCACAACAGCTGCAGCTTCCATATCTTATTGTTACAACAAAGGCACCATAACCGTTAGCGGGAACAGTATCTACAGAGCAGTGGGAGGTGTGATCGGTACTGCATACTGGAATCACTCGATCGACTATTGTTTCAACGCCGCCCCGGTATATTCCAATGCCGGTACTGTAGGTGGGTTGGCAGGTTTTGCAGCCAACGGCAACCCGTATGTTACTTCTGTATTCAGATGCTACTGGCTGGATAGTGCCAGTGATAACGCTTTGTATGGCGTTGGAAACTGGAAGGCCGTATTGCCGGCTGGCACAGACCTGAAAAAATTCAGTGCTACGGCTTGGCCATCTGCCTCGGAAGGTTGGATAACTGACGCCGGCACAAACAATGCTTACTGGAAATCGCTTGGCGGGTGGAATAATGGGAACCCGGTATACCCCAAACTTTTTTATGAAGAATAACCAGGGTGCCTGCAGTTCTGTAAAGTTATTATGAGAACAGACTGCCTTTGGATCAGGCAGACCAGGTGAAATACAACGGGAATTGCTGAACCATAACGGCATCAAGGAAAACGTTTGTTTATTCTTCTATTCTCTGCCACAAAAGCCAATGGATAGCTTCGGGCACTTACCGGCAGCTGCTATTTTGGCGAATTACGATACAGAAGTGATGGTATGGTCAGTTCAATCCTCGGTTGCTTTAGCGTTCCTGTATTCGGGTCGTTGATAGAACAGTTGCAGGAAGGGACGGTATTCCGGCGCCGTAAACCAGGACCGGGGGGCGGGATCCTGTTCAGACAATCCGCCCGGATAATCTGAACCTGCGATGCTTTTGTCCACCGATGCGCTCCATGCCTGGAAAGCGGCAGTCATTCTTTTGGCGATGGCCGGTGAGGATGCCATCAGGTCGTTCTTCTCAGAAGGATCATTCAGCAGGTCGTACAATTCCCAGTTCTCAGTTTTTGCTTTTGGTTTCACCAGTTTGTACCGGTCGTCGATCCAGGCTGCTTTGCCCATGTACCGGAAACCAATGCCCTGTTGGCGCGGGCCCGTTTCTTTGGTGAACAATTCCCGCAGGCTGATGCCATCCATCGGGTAGGGCGTAGCAGAAGCGGGGAGCGACAGCAGGTCAGCTATGGTAGGAAAGATATCCATGGTAACGGCAGGGACCTGCGAGATGCGGGGTTTGATGACCGAGGGCCATTCGATGATACAGGGAACCCTTAGTCCGCCCTCATACACATCTCCCTTGAAGCCGCGCAAACCACCAACGGTCTCCGGGCCAAAATTCTTCAACCCGCCATTGTCGCTGTTGAACCAGAGCAGCGTATTATCGGCAACACCCATGGCACGTAATGATTTTCGGAGCAGCCCTATGTTCCGGTCCATCTCAACCAGTTCGCCGTAATGGTTCTGTGAGAGACTGTCGAGGCCGGCAAAAGCTGTTTTATCCGCATCACTGGCCTGCCAGGGTCCGTGCGGACTGCCCAGCCAGATGACCACGAAGAAAGGTTTTGCCTCGTCTTTCACTGAGCGGATATACTTGAGTGCTTCCGATACCAGGATCTCGGAGGAGCCACCTTTCAGGTCTTCGAATTTGCCATTTCTGCTGAGCAGCGGGTTCATATCAAAATAGTTGGAACTGGAGAGCCATTCTTCAAAACCCAGGTGGCCGGGGTTTCGGTCGTCGCTTTCCAGGATGGGTACGCCGGGGCCTTTCAGTCCGTCGAGATGCCATTTACCAAAATGGGCCGTATGGTACCCGGCGTTCTGCAGGGCCTGGGCCAGGGTCTGTTCCTGCCGCCGGATGGGGTACCCCACACTGAACACCGCAGTCCGGTCGTTGCTGCGGCCGGTGAGCACGCTGGCGCGAGTGGGAGAACATACCGGGGCACCGGCATAGAACCGGTCTAAACGCAGCCCGCTTTTGGCCATCTCATCCAGGTTGGGTGTGGCCAGTACGGGGTGATGGTAGTAGCCGGTTTGTCCCCAGCCCTGGTCATCGCTCATGACCAGGATGATATTGGGTCTGGATGCTTTGCCGGGGCTGTCGGCTAAGCCTGTTCCTGTTCTCTCCGGAACCCCAAAGGCACAGATGATGGCTGTACAACAGATGGCCAGTAATGTTCTCATAAAGCGGTTGTAAAAGGAATGAATGGTCTGGTTGGTTTTAAATATAGAATTTCTCCTGCAGATGTGCGTAAGTGGCGGTAGAAAGGGGGTGAGGGGGGATGAATGGGACGTTTTTAGTTCGGGTTCGGTGGGTAGTTCTGTGTTCCTGTAACGTCTTCCGGGAGGGGACGCTGAGGTGTTGAGCTTGTTGTAGTGAACACCTTAGGGTTGAGTTTGCGGAGAATAAGTTGGTTATTCGCGCATTTTTGCGGTGAATAGGAAAACAGAAAAGTAAAAAGACATTGTTCTGCTGATTCGGGATTGCGTGATGTAGGATTTGATGGACCGCAGGACCCTTAGTAAAGAAGAGGATGCGGGGAAAAGTATGAGTTATGGTTTGAATGGAAAATGAGCTGTAGAAGTTAAGAGTTGATCTGACAATTTGTTGGCTAAAAAGGCATACTGTATAACCCTTTTTCGGTGTCGTAGTTCAGTACCTGCTTATTGTTGTATAGCCTGAACATGTTCAATAAATGTATCTAAAGTCAAAATGCGTTTTCTAAATTCAGAGGGGAAGCTGTTGAGGTAAGGCTTTGGTACAACAAGGCAAACATTATATTTATACATTTCCTCAAGTTGATTTTTTGAAATGCCCTGCTGGAGTGTAAAAAGATGTTTTGTTTTTACCCGATCTGCTTCATTTAAAACCTGTCGCCAACGATCTTTGCAGGTTGTTTTTGATGCAAGCACCACTAATTTTTTGTCATCATATTTTGGATTCAGATATGCTTCAGCATTCGGAAATAAAAAATCTGGTTTTTTATTGTCTTCTGTTACTACTTGAGTAGTATAGGCAAGTTCAAACACTGAAAAAATTTCTGCTAAATGATGTTCTAAAGATTTTCCTGCCCTTGATTTTCGCCTGTTTAGAATAGTGTTAGCCGTTTCCACAAGTTCTTCAACCGTTACAAATGGTGTTTTAATTCGTTGAGAATATCTATTGTTTTCAAGTACTTTGAACAACTGAAATTCGGCATTGAGCCAACCCAAAATTTCTTTATCGGGATTCATCCGGATTAGCTTTGATGTTATATTATAAGCTCCATTGTAACAATTTCTTGCATTAGTGGCAAGTTCAATCGTAGCAGGAAAATCAACTTTTAAAGAATTAATGAAAGCTAAGAAGCATTTTAACAATTTGTCTTCTGCGGGTTGTTCAAACTGCTTAGGAATAATACCGTTGATATCAGCAGATGAAATATTTAATGCCGCTAAAAACTCGTCAATTTCTTCATCTGACTGAAGCACAAAAGCCTCATAATAATTATCCGATTTCTTAGCAAGAATAATTAAATCTCCGATGTTTTCATCTTGTAAATATGGGAATCCTCTACCAAATCTAGTCAGGCGATATTCGTTCCTTGATCCTATGCCATAATAAACAAAACGGCTGGAAGTTTCAAAATCACCCTGCCACTTTATTGTAATGAACTTTTCTTTATTTGAGCCTTTTATACCAGCTGTATCAAAGAAAAGCGGCCATGCATTTATATGAATATGAAAACCGGCCTGATGCCCACCTGTGGCACCTGTGTCATTTGCTGTAATAAATTTTGTAAAAGAAATATCAGATTGCTGAACAGCCTGAATAGCGTTATTTAAAATATTATTCATTTGCTTGTAACAATTCTTTTACTAATTGTTTTCCCACAGCCTGAATAAGCGGGACTGTTACAGAATTCCCAAATTGTCTGTAAGCCTGATTATCTGAAACAGGAATAACGAAGTTATCAGGAAAGCCCTGTAATCTCGCACATTCTCTTGGCGTCAGACGTCTTGGATTAATGCCCTCCTGTGGTATCAAAATTTCTGAACCATCTTTATAGTAACGTGCCGAAATAGTTCTTGAAATTCCGTTAGGGTCTGTCATCCCAAAACCAAATCCATTTCCCTGTGCTTTGTGCTTTGCAGCATAGTTTTGCAAATAGTCCCAAAGTTTATCGGACAGGGTATATTTATTTTCTATTTTTTCTTCAAGAATATCCTTGATTTTCGCAGAAGGATCAGGAAGTTTTGGAAACTGGAACCTTTCTTTGCCCTTAAATACATCATTTCTGAAGCCTACGACTATTATCCTTTCACGATGCTGAGGCACAAAATGTTTCCCATCCAAAACCTTATAATGAATTGTATACCCTAACTCCGTCAGTGTATTTTTGATAACTTTAAAAGTATTGCCTTTGTCGTGAGAAACAAGATTTTTTACATTTTCCAACATAAAAGCTTTGGGCTTTTTATGCTCTAAAATTCTAGCAATGTCAAAAAACAATGTTCCCTGTGTTTCATCCAAAAAACCGTGCTTTCGGCCTAAGGCATTTTTCTTCGAAACTCCTGCTATTGAAAAAGGCTGACAAGGAAATCCTGCTAATAGAACATCGTGGTCGGGAATTGCCTTTTCGCTGATTTTTGTAATGTCACCAAACGGAACTTCTCCAAAATTGGCTTCGTAGGTTTTCTTTGCAAAGTTGTTCCATTCACTCGTAAAAACGCATTTGCCTCCTAAATTCTGATATGCCAGTCTTATCCCGCCAATGCCCGCAAACAAGTCAATAAATTTGAATTTCGGATTAGCTTTCGGTGGAAATGGAACGTCAAATTTTAAAGGAATGTAAAGTTGATCCGGCTCGTCGGCTATTGAAAGAATTTCTTTCTGTAAATATTCTTTTGCGAAAGGTTTAAAATATTGGGAAACACCATTTTTATGGTTTTGCCAATAGTGTGTAAGGTGCGCAAAACCGTCATTTAAGTGTTTGTCAATCTTGATATCTAATTTTTTCTTTATGTCGCTGTATGCCGCCATCTGCTTCTTTTAGATTTTGTTCAACTTCCTTTACGCAATATGCTAAATTTTTTCGTATTTCCTTACTCCAAAATCTTAACACCGTCCATCCATTGTTGGTAAGCTGCTCATTAACCCTTAAATCACGCCGGATATTACCCTCAATCTTTGTCCACCAAAATTGCCTGTTGGTTTTTATACGATATTTTTCCTTAATCCAGTCTTTACCGTGAAAGTACTCGCTGTCTACAAAAACAGCTATCTTATATTTCTTAAATGTAAGATCAGGCTTACCAAAAATCGTTTTGTCATTTTTTCGATAACGATATCCAAGTCCCCAAAGAGCTTTTGCCAAAAGAACTTCATCCTTTGTACCTGAACTCTTGATGGCTTGCATGTTTTTCCTTCGTTGCTCTTTTGTCAAAACATCCATAACTAAATTTAGGTAATAAAAACTCAGATTCGTATAGCCTTAAGATTTTTGAATGCTTATTTTACGAGCAGCAAAAAACAAAAGGGTTATTTAACAAATGCTGGGCTAATTGACAAAAATCTTCTGGTTAAGTATTATGATGTATTGGGGTTAGATTATGAGCAATTGTAAGTGCCCCCAAGCTGCAGACATATAAAACTTGAGTCGAAAGATTTGTGACCTCCTTCCATATTGGTAGTGCTCTAAATACTGTTAACGAGGCAGGTTCGAGAATCATCAAAATCTGGCAGGGACATCCTTAAATAAAAAATCACCTACAGTTCAAGAACGTAAGTGATTGATTTTGAGTGGTTAACTCTGTGGGCCCACCAGGGCATGATCCTGGGACCCCCTGATTATGAGTCAGGTGCTCTAACCAACTGAGCTATAGGCCCGAAAACAACTGGGTTGTTTTCAAATATGTAAAAAAAATTGTCGATCCTAGGCCCCCCTGATTATGAGTCAGGTGCTCTAACCCTGCCTACCGGCAGGCAGGCAACTGAGCTATAGGCCCGAATAACATTTCTGCTATTCAAGGCGGCAAAAATAGAGAAAAGACCAGTAAAATCTGATTTGAAAATTTGAAAATTTGAAAATCAAGCCATTACTTGCCTGCATATTGGTAGCTGAATACCATTTGACCATGGCAAATCAGCATTTTCAAATTTTCTCATTCTCAAATTTTCAAATTGACCAAAAACATCATATTCGACCTTGGCGGGGTTTTTATGAACCTCGACTTTGGTCTGACCGAACGGGCATTCATCGACCTTGGCGTTACGGCATTCCCCGGCATGTTCAACCAGCACCATTCCAACGACCTGTTCGAGCAACTGGAAACCGGCAAGATCAGCGACCAGGAATTCTACAACGCATTTCGCCAGGAATCCGGCCTTGCTTTGACCGATGATCAGATCAGGCAGGCCTGGAACGCTTTGATGCTCGATTTTCCGCAGGAGCGGCTGGACTGGCTGAACCAGATCAGGAACAAATACCGGGTCTACCTGTTCTCCAATACCAACAGCATCCATTACGACGCTTTCACGGAGATCCTTGCCCGGGAGAACAACTGTACCGACTTTGACAGCTATTTCATCAAAGCCTATTATTCCCATACCCTGGGCATGCGGAAACCCTATGTGGAATCGTATCAGAAAATACTCGCAGAACAGCAACTGGACCCCGCAGAGACCCTGTTCATAGATGATACCGCGAAGAACCTGGTGGGGGCGAGGGAGGCTGGGTTGCAGACCCTGCATTTGGTGGGGCCGAGGACGGTGTTGGATCTGGGGTTGTAGAGTTAAAAGTTAAAAGTCAAAAGTTAAAAGTGATTTATTGGTAGGGAAACCGGGTAGGGTTTATTTAACTTCCTCAAAATCAATGTAATCACCACTTTTGGCGGCGGCTTCTTTGGCGGCGGCCTGTTGGGCTTGGGCCTGGGCCTGCTGTTGCTGCTGGCGGTACTGTTGCTGTTGTGCCTGCTGCATTTCCTGCATCTTGCGGAGATTGTCTTTAACCTGCGAAGTGGCTTTGCTCACGGGGATCACCAGCTCAAATATGAATTTGTAAGCCAGGTAGATCAGGAAGCCGTATAGGATCATCTTGAACATAAGGGCGTAAAGGTAAAGAATCTCGCACCGGTATCAGGCGATCTTACTATAGGAACTGTTAAAACCGTTCCGGGTGACGAAGGGGTGCCCGGTAAACGGCGAAACCCGGGCCGGCACAGAAAGAAATTTGGCGGTATAGGCTCATTTACACTACATTTGCACTATCAAAGAATCAACAGAAGGGAACGGCTACCGTTCCCTTCTCCTTTTTACATATGGCAAATGAAACGGCAATACAGGCCATCGAACAGATGCTGAACAGCGTGCTGGCAGAGGAACCGGAATATTTCCCGGTATCCGTCCGCATCAAACCCACCAATAACATCAAAGTGTTCATTGACGGGGACAATGGCATCACCATTGAAAAATGTGTTCGTTTTAACCGGGCCCTGTACAAACTGATCGAAGAGAGCGGCATGTACCCCGAGGGTGAATTTTCACTGGAAGTTTCCTCTCCGGGCATCGATGAACCCCTGAAACTGCACCGCCAGTACACCAAAAATATCGGGCGCGATGTGGAGATCAGCTTTACGGATGGCTCCAAAAAAGAGGGCAAACTGCTGTCGGTGGCCGAGGCAGACCTGATCATCGAACACACAGAGGGCAAAGGAAAAAAAGCGGTAACCCAGCAACTGGTGGTACCTTTCAGTAACATACAATCAACAATCGTTCAAATAAAATTCTAAACCCGTACCGCCCCGCGGCACGGCACCGTACTAAAAAATTGAATTATGGCCAGTATCAACCTGATTGAGGCGTTCCAGGAGTTCAAAGACGCAGAGAATATCGATCGTCCAACGATGATGAAAGTGGTAGAAGATGTGTTCAAGACCCTGCTCCGTAAGAAATTCGGCAGTGATGATAATTTTGACGTGATCGTAAACGCCGAAAAGGGTGACCTTGAGATCATCCGCAGGCGTATGATCGTGGAAGATGGTGAAGTGATGGACCCCCTGGCCGAAGTGGCCTATACCCAGGCCATCAAGATCGAACCCGACTTTGAAGTTGGGGAAGAACTGTACGAAGAAGTGGACATCCTCGATTTCGGACGTCGCGCCATCCTGGCGGCCAAACAAACCCTGGCCAGCCGTATCAGCGACCTGAAGAAGAATGTTCTGATCAAGAAATATGGCGACCGCATTGGCGATATCATCAGCGCAGAAGTATACCAGGTATGGAAAAAAGAGGTATTGCTGCTGGATGAGGAAGGCAATGAACTGATCCTGCCCAAATCGGAGCAGATCCCGCAGGATTATTTCAAGAAAGGCGAGAATATCCGCGCAGTGGTGGCCCGTGTAGACCTGAAGAACAACTCACCGGTGATCATCCTGTCAAGGACCAGCCCGCTGTTCCTGGCCAAATTGCTCGAAATTGAAGTGCCAGAGATCTTCGACGGCCTCATCGCCATCAAAAAGATCGTTCGCGATCCGGGAGAAAGGGCCAAAGTGGCAGTGGAATCATACGACGACCGTATTGACCCCGTGGGTGCCTGCGTGGGTATGAAAGGTAGCCGGATCCACGGTATCGTACGCGAACTGAAGAACGAGAACATTGACGTGATCAACTTTACCACCAATATCCAGCTGCTGATCCAGCGTTCCTTAACACCGGCCAAGATCAGTTATATGGAACTGGACAATGAGAAAAAACACGCCGAAGTATACCTCAAAGCCGACCAGGTTTCCCTGGCCATCGGCCGCCGCGGGGTGAACATCAAACTGGCCTGCGAACTGACCGGCTACGAGATCGATGTATACCGCGAGGACGAGGAAGTGGTGGATGAGTTCGATATTGACCTGGATGAGTTCTCAGACGAGATCGAGCCATGGGTGATCGAGGAACTGAAGCGCATTGGTTGCGATACCGGCCGCAGCATCCTGAAACTGACCGCTGAGGAACTGGAAAGAAGGACCGACCTGGAGAAAGAGACCATTGACGAAGTGAGAAGAATCTTGCAGGAAGAGTTCGATAGAGAAGAGTAAGCAGCTATTAAGGAACTATCTTTGTCGAATAGATAGTCTGAACGATACTTTAAAAAGCCCATGGACCATAGTCCATTGTTCATGGGACGTCGACCATTGACTATGGACTAAAAATTACTGAATGTCAGAACTGAAATTACCGAGACTGTTAGCAGCCGCCAAGGAATTCAACATTGGTCAGGATACCCTGATCGAGTTCCTGGTGAAGAAAGGATTTAACCGCGATGACCTGAAGCCCACCGCCAAGCTGCAGGAAGACCAGTACTATGCACTGCAGGCAGAGTTCCAGAGCGATAAAGTAGCGAAGAACAAAGCCGACCAGGTAGAGATACCCAAGGGTGCGGCACAGGGTGAGCCCAAGAAGAAAAAGGACGAGGAAGAGATCACATTCAGGAAAGAAGAGAAAAAACCGGCGAAAGAAGAGCCCAAACCCGCCGAACCGGTGGTGGAAGCTCCCAAACCCGAGCCAGTAGTAGAAAAACCGGTAACACCGGCAGCGCCAGCAGAAGCAGAAGTGGCCAAGATCGAGGCCCCCGAACTGGAAGGCACCAAAGTGATCACCAAGATCGATCTGTCAGCGATCGACTCCTCTACCAGGCCGAAAAAGACCGCTAAGAAAAAAGAAGAGAAGGAAGAAGCGCCTGCTGTTGAAGAAGCACCCAAAGCCGTTGCCAAGGAAGAAACACCGGCAGCACCGGTGGTACCACCTGCAGCGCCTGTTGTGGCCGCCGCCCCGGCGCCCGCGCCACAGCCCGAAGCTGAGACCGGACCCACCATCACCAATATCAAGGCCGAGAAACTGGAAGGACCCAAGATCCTCGGTAAGATCGAATTACCCGTTAACAGCGATACCCGTCCCAAACCCATGGCCAGGGATGAGAAACGCAAACGCAAACGTATTCCCGTGGACAAAGCGGGTGGTCCGGGTCAAGCCGGCGCCGTTCAGCGTGATGCCAATGGTCGCCCAACGACCGGCCCCAACCGTCCGATCGTTCCCGCCAACAACAATACCGGTGGACGTGACCGCGGACAGGGTGGCTTTAACCGCGGAGGCCAGGGTGGCAACCGTGGCGGTAACCGTGGACCGGCTGTACGCAGGGAGGAAAAAGAGATCGATCAGAAAGCCATTCAGGAGAAGATCCGCGAGACCCAGGCCAAACTGGCCGGTACGGGTGGACGTGGTAAGAGCCTGAAAGCCAAATACCGCCGCGCCAAACGTGATGAGGCTGCTGAAGCCATGGGCGAGGAGACCGTTGACAACAAACTGCAGGTAACGGAATTCGTTACCGTAAGTGAGCTGGCCAACCTGATGGACGTAAGTTTTGCCGATGTGATCGGAAAATGTATGAACCTGGGTATCATGGTATCCATCAACCAGCGCCTGGATGCGGAAGTGATTGAACTGGTAGCCAGTGAATTCGGCTTTGAAGTGGAATTCATTGGACTGGAAGATGCCGATGAAATGGAAGATGAGGACTACGAAGATGATGAGGAAGACCTGGTTCCCAGGGCTCCGATCGTAACGATCATGGGTCACGTAGACCATGGTAAGACCTCATTGCTCGACTATATTCGAAGCGCCAATGTGGTGGCCGGTGAGGCCGGGGGTATTACCCAGCACATCGGTGCCTATGAAGTGACCCTGCCCAACGGTAAGGCCATCACCTTCCTGGATACACCGGGTCACGAAGCGTTCACCGCCATGCGTGCCCGTGGTGCCAAAGTAACCGATATCGCCATCATCGTGGTTGCGGCCGACGATGCGGTGATGCCTCAGACCAAGGAAGCCATCAGCCACGCACAGGCTGCCGGTGTTCCGATGATCTTTGCGGTGAACAAAATTGATAAGGACGGAGCCAATCCGCAGAAGATATACGAGCAGTTATCACAGATGAATATCCTGGTGGAAGCCTGGGGTGGTAAATACCAGAACCAGGAACTCTCTGCCAAACAGGGTCTGAATGTGGACCTGCTGCTGGAAAAAGTATTGCTGGAAGCCGAAGTACTGGACCTGAAAGCCAATCCCGACAGGGAAGCTTCCGGTACCATCATCGAAGCTTCGCTGGATAAGGGCCGCGGTTATGTGGCCACCATCCTGGTACAGAACGGTACCCTGCGCCAGGGCGACCTGATCGTTTCGGGACAGCATTTTGGACGTGTGAAAGCCATGTTCAACGAGCGTAACCAGCGCATCGACGAAGCGCCACCATCCACCCCGGTAGTGATATTGGGTCTGAACGGTGCGCCTCAGGCCGGTGAGAAGTTCAAAGTGTTCGAAGACGAGGCCGAAGCCAAAGAGACCGCTACCAAACGTGCCCAGATCCTGCGCGAGCAGGGACTCCGTGCCAGGAAACATATTACCCTGGATGAGATCGGCCGTCGTTTGGCACTGGGTAACTTCAAGGAACTCAACATCATCATCAAAGGTGACGTGGACGGTTCCGTGGAAGCCCTCAGCGACTCCTTACAGAAACTGTCTACCGAAGAGATCGCCGTACGCGTGGTACACAAAGGCGTGGGCCAGATCTCTGAGAGTGATGTACTGCTGGCGACCGCATCCGATGCCATCATCATCGGCTTTAACGTGCGTCCGTCCATGCAGGCGAATAAACTATCTGAAACAGAAGGTGTGGAGATCAAACTCTACTCCATCATCTACCAGGCCATCGACGAGATCAAGAGCGCGATGGAGGGTATGCTGGAACCCAAGTACCAGGAAAAGATCACTGCCAACGTGGAAGTACGCGAAGTGTACAAGTTCGACAAAGCCACTGTGGCCGGTTGTTATGTACTGGAAGGAAAGATCGCCAGGAACAGCAAGATCAGGATCATCCGCGACGGTATTGTGGAATATCCCAAAGGAGAAGGACAGAGCGCCGAGCTGGGCAGCCTGAAACGTTTCAAGGACGATGCCAAGGAAGTGGGCACGAATATGGAATGCGGTCTGACCATCAAGAACTTCAACGACCTGAAAGTAGGGGATATCGTGGAAGCGTTCGAAGAAGAAGAAGTGAAAAGGACTTTATAGGAGCAGCTGTGAGCGATGGGCTATGAGCCATGAGCTTTGAGCTGCGAGCAGGAAAGGTATAGACGACATGATTTGTTCTATACCTTTTCCATTTAAAAGCTCATAGCTCAAGGCTCACAGCTCATGGCTAAAATATATATTTTGTTAAAAGCCGCACCCCGCAAGCGAAACCGGGGTTGAATAATTACATTTGAATGATATTGAAGTTTATGAAGTACCTATTTTCAGCAGCAGTGGCTTTTCTGGTTTGTGGAACGATGAGCGTTTCGGCACAAAGCAAAAAAGTAGTGGCGGATAAAATTGTGGGACAGGTGGGCGACAGGATCATCCTCCGTTCCGATATCCAGAATGCAATGGCCGACATGAAACGCCAGGCGCAGGGCCAGGAGAACGTGATCCTGCCAACCGAATGCCAGATCATGGAAGGCCAGCTGATCCGAAAGGCGTTGGTATTGCAGGCGCAGAAAGACTCCCTGAACGTGAGTGAAGAAGAGATCGACGCGGCACTGGACAACCGTATCCGCAGTTTCATCATGCAGTACGGTTCCAAAGATATCCTGGAAGAGATCGCGGGCAAGACCGTGTACCAGATCAAGGAAGATTTTAAGGAAGCCCTGCGCGAACAGAAAATGTCTGAGCAGATGCAGAGCAAGATCGTAGATGCGATCAAGATCACCCCTACCGAAGTAAAAGCCTATTACAATAAGATCCCGAAAGACAGTCTGCCCTTTTATGAGAGCGAGATCGAAGTGAGCCAGATCGTGATCCACCCCAAAGCCAATAAGGATGTGGAAGAATACGTATCGAAGCAGTTATACGATTACAAACGCCAGGCAGAGACACAGGGCGCCAAAAAGTTCGACCAGCTGGCCAAACTTTACAGCGAGGACCCTGCCGTAAAAGAGAATGGCGGTCAGTACAGCCTGAACCGTAACGACAAAGGCTCCTGGGACCCTGCTTTTCTATCGGCCTGTTTCCGTTTGAAGGAAGGACAGATCTCACCGGTGATCAAATCGAAATTCGGTCTGCACATCATCCAGATGGTGAGCCGCTCGGGTGATGAGGCCGTAGTAAAACATATCCTGCGTATTCCGCCGGTGACCGAAGATGAGATCAACGAAACCAAAAAACTGCTGGACTCTGTCAGGAACAAACTGGTAGCCGGTGAACTCACTTTTGGCGCTGCTGTGAACAAATACAGCGACGACGAGAACAGTAAGTTCAGTGCGGGCGCCCTTTCCGGCCGCGATGCCACCGGTGCACCCACCACATTCCTCTCGATCGATCAGCTGGACAAGGATATCGTGGTATTGCTGAAAGACCTGAAACCCGGTGAATATTCCAAACCGCAATTGTACAAGGACGAAAGGGGCAGCCAGGTGGTACGCCTGATCTACCTGCGTAACCGCACCGAACCCCACCGCGAGAACCTGAAAGAAGACTACGACCGCGTTGCCAAAAGAGCACTGGAAGAAAAGAAGAGCAGTGCACTGGAAAAATGGTTCAAGGACCATATTCCAACCTACTTTGTATCTATCGATAAAGAATACGCTTCCTGCCAGGGACTGGAAGAATGGCGCAAATCAGCAGAAAATGCTGAGAAAGCGAGGACCAACCAGTAGTGAGTCGTCAATTGTCAATTGGCAATGGTGAATTGTGAATGGGTTGGGGGAGTAGTGAGTGGTGAGTAGGGAGTTCAGAAAGAAGTGATATAAACAAAAGGGTGAGCAGCATGCTCACCCTTTTGTTTGCACCTACCCACTACCCACTCACGTCTGACGACTCACGATTGACGATTCACAATTCACCATTGCCAATTCACCATTCCCATCTCTACCTACTCACCACTCACCACTCACTTCCCCAACTCATTGAAAATCAATCAACCAGAAAAAACTTGTAAAAACATTTGGTAAATTACATGTATGTACATACATTTGTGTTGTGAAATTAGAACAGGCCATACAAAGTACCAAATTCAAGAACGAAGTGCATAAGGCAGGATTGAATATTCTGTATACGGCCTGGTGGCTGAAAACACAGATGAGCAAGGAACTGAAGGAGTTTGGACTGACGCATGAGCAGTACAACGTGTTACGGATCCTGAAAGGGAAATACCCCGACCAGATGTGTGTAAGGGACATTGCCTGCAGGATGATAGAAAAGAACTCTAACGTACCCAGGATCATTGACAGGCTGGAAATTAAAAAGCTGGTGAAACGCGCCACCTCGGCCATCGATAAACGGGAGACCGTGATCACCTTGACCCAGGGCGGCATTACCCTGCTGGAAGCCAGTACCGTAGTGCTTAACAAGATCCTGGATGAATCACTGGTGATCACCGAACAGGATGCCCTTGCCTTGAATGACCTGCTTGAAAAAGTAAGGCTGGCAGAAAGATAAATTTTTTTGAACAAATACGTGTATATACACGTAATAAATAGAACAGACATGAAAACGATTATACATAAAGCCAACACAAGGGGTCACGCCAATTTTGGCTGGCTCAACAGTTACCATACGTTCAGTTTTGGTAGCTATTACAATCCCGAGCGGGTGCATTTTGGTGCCTTACGGGTTTTGAACGATGATACCGTTGCCAAGGGCATGGGTTTCCCCAGACACCCGCACGATAACATGGAGATCGTATCGATCCCCCTGCATGGCGACCTGCACCATAAGGACAGCACCGGACGTGATGAGATCATCCGTCAGCACGATGTTCAGATCATGAGCGCGGGCAGTGGTATTGCACACAGTGAGATGAATGCCAACAAAGACAAGGAAGTTAAATTCCTGCAGATCTGGGTATTTCCGAAACTGCCCAATATTGAACCGCGTTATGCGCAGAAAAGTTTTAAACCCGAAGACAGGAACAACCAGTTACTGACAGTGGTGGCCCCTGATGACGATAACGCTGTGTTCATTAACCAGGATGCCTGGTTCTCGCTCGGTAAATTCTCAAAGGGCCTGGGCACCAGCTACCAGGTACGCAAAACAGGGAATGGCGTTTATGCTTTCATCCTGAGCGGAACTGTGACCCTGAATGGTGAGACCGTATCTGACCGCGACGGACTGGGCATCTGGGATACAGATACCATCGACATCAAAGCAGATACTGACGCAGAATTTTTACTGATCGATGTGCCTATGAACATCGAGACCGAATAATGAACCGATCCCTTATATCAATCACAAATACAAACAATTAAAACGAAAAACAATGTCAACTTACAAAATCGACGCAGCACACAGTGAGATCAGTTTCAAGGTAAAACACCTGATGATCACCAATGTAACCGGTAACTTCAACAAGTTTGATGCTACCATGGAAAGTTCAGCCGCTGATTTCAGCGATGCCAAAATTTCCTTTGAGGCAGATATCGACAGTATTTCTACCAACAACGAACAGCGTGACGGTCACCTGAAAAGCGATGACTTCTTTGCCGCTGCCAGTTTCCCTAAACTGAGCTTTACCTCTAGCTCTTTCGAAAAACTGAACGACAGCGCCTACCTGCTGAAAGGTAACCTGACCATCCGTGGCAACAGCAAACCCGTAGAACTGGCCGTTGAATACGGTGGAACCGTTACCGATCCTTACGGACAGGTAAAAGCCGGTTTTGAGATCGGCGGTAAGATCAGCCGTAAAGAATTTGGCCTTACCTGGAGCGCTACCACAGAAGCAGGTGGTGTAGTGGTGAGTGACGAGGTGAAACTGCACCTGGCTGTTCAAATGATCAAACAGGCTTAAATCATAACGTATACCGGTCCCGTGAATGCGGGCCGGTATATTTTCCCCAACCATTGTACGTGAGAAGATGATCGGTTGGGTTTTCCTAACAATCTATATAATGCACATGAAACTATTAAAACACCTGCCGGTGTATGTACTGGCATTGATCTACCTGGTATTCGGGTCCAATTATTTCTTCCATTTCATCAGTATGCCTCCGATGGCCGGTAATGCGGGCAGTTTTGTAGGTGTATTGTTCAGCACCAACTTTTTGCTGGTGGTGAAACTGCTGGAGATCGCGTTTGCGGTGCTGATGCTGGTTCCCCAAACAAGGGCGCTGGGCCTGGTACTGATCGCTCCGATCACCATCAATATCCTGTTGTTTGAATTGCTGATCGCTAACCAACCAGGCCTTGCGGTGCTGATGGTGATACTGAATGGCCTGGGCATTCTGCAGCACAAGGGCCAGTACCTCGGCATGCTGAAAGTTCGTATGGCTTTGGCAAATCATTCATAAGAAGGGACCTGAACAGATCCTGGCCCTATTAATATCCTTATATGCAATACGTGTTATACCCGGAATCGGAAAGAGGTTTGAAAGACCTGGGATGGCTGCAGAGCCGGTTCTCGTTCAGCTTCTCATCTTACCAGAACCCGGTTAAAAAAGGTTTTGGACTGCTGCACACTTTCAACGACGATACAGTGAAACCCGGTGGCGGTTTTGGCCTGCACGCACATGCCAATATGGAGATCATCAGTGTGATGCTGCAGGGCAAAATGAACCATAAGGATACGATGGGTTATTCCGAGGTAGTGGAGAAGGACTGGGTGCAGTTGATGAGCGCCGGATCAGGCCTGCGGCATGAAGAGCACAATGTTGGCGAGGAAGAGGTTCAATTTCTGCAGATCTGGATAGAACCCAAGTTGCAGAACATTGGTCCGCGGTACCAGAAAAGATATTTCCCGCAGGAGAAGCGAAAGAACCAATTGAAGACCATCGTGAGCAACGAAGAAGGAACGGAACATTGCTGGATCAACCAGAATGCACGTTTGCAGCTGGGCTGGTTTGAGCAGAACAGGGACATTCCCTATGTGATGAACCCGCAGAACAAAGCCGTATTCGTTTTTGTACTGGAAGGTGTATTGTCTGTCAACGGACAAACACTCACCCGCCGCGATGCCATCGGCATCTGGGATACGGATGCTTTTACCCTGCATACCGAACAGGAAGCTTCTTTTGTTGTTATAGAGGTACCGATCAATCATTAATGAACCACCATGGAAGGTCCATGGGATAAATAAGTTATATATGAACATAGAGATCATATCTGGAAGTCCCAGAAAAGACAGTGTATCGCATAGAGTGGCAGTATACCTGCAGAAGAGCCTGGCGGAGAAAACGCACCATACGGTGAACATCATAGATGTGCGCGACTGGAACCTGCCGCTGCTGCAGGAGGTATTTACCAGCGTGGAGAAGACCCCGGCTGCGTATAAACCATTGGCAGAGAGGATGTTTGCAGCAGATGCCTTCATCCTGGTGACCCCGGAATACAATGGCAGTTATTCTCCTGCCTTACAGAACCTGCTGGACCATTTTCCCAAGCAGCAGCACAAGGCCTTTGGCCTGGTGACCGCTTCACCTGGCGCTATGGGCGGTATGCGTGCCACACAGCAATTGTTGCTGCTGGTGCCCGCTTTATTCGGCATTGCATCACCGTATATGCTGGTCACACCCTTTGTAGACAAGAAATTTGATGCGGAAGCCCGACTCATTGATCCGTCGTTCCAGAAAAACATAGACATTTTTATTAATGAGTTCCTCTGGTTGGCAGAAACCCTGCACCCGGAGATGGAAACGGTCTATAATTAACCTGAAAAAATGTGGCGGAGTTGTAACTTCGCCACTTTCTTTTAAATACTCCGCATGAGCGACGAAATCAAACACGAATGTGGCCTTGCCTACATCCGGTTACGAAAGCCCTTTTCCTATTACCTGCAAAAGCATGGCTCTGTTACGTACGGTCTGAACAAACTGTACCTGCTGATGGAGAAACAACATAACCGCGGTCAGGATGGGGCAGGTATCGCCGCCGTAAAACTGAATACCGAACCCGGTAGTCCTTTTTTACACCGCATGCGCAGTAACGCACAGCAACCCATTGCCGATATTTTCTTTAAGGTTGGACAGGAGATCTCTGAACTGGAAAAATACCAGCCCGATATCAAACAGCATCCCGGCCTGATGAAGGGCCATCTTCCTTTTCTGGGAGAACTGTTGCTGGGCCATCTGCGTTACGGGACACAGGGTAAGAACAATGTGGAGTTCTGTCACCCCTTCATCAAAAGAGACCTGATGCCGGGCAAGAACCTGGCCCTTGCGGGAAACTTTAACCTGGTGAATACTGATGAGTTATTTGATCTCATCAATATGGACCCCGGTGAGTTCCAGAAACAGAGCGACCTGGCAGCGATGATGGAAGTGTTGCATCATTTCCTGTCCAAAGAAGATGCCCAACACCCCAATGCGGCCGATGTGGCCACTGTACTGAAAAAAGCCACGCCATTGTTCGATGGCGGTTATACCATTGGCGGCTTGCTGGGTAACGGCTACAGTTTTGTGATGCGCGATGCACATGGCATTCGTCCTGCCTATTATTACATCAACGATGAAGTGATCGTGGCAGCCAGTGAACGTGCCGCCATCCGCACCACGTTCAATGTTGGTGAGAATGAAGTGCTGGAACTGATGCCGGGTATGGCTCTGATCGTGGATGACAAAGGCAATTATCAGATGGTGCAGGTACTGGAGCCCAAAGAAAGAAGGGCCTGCAGTTTTGAACGCATCTATTTCTCACGCGGAAGCGATGAGAAAATATACAGGGAGCGTATTGCGTTGGGGCACCACCTCAGCAAGACCGTTCTCGAGAACATCAACTATGACCTGAAGAATACCATCTTCTCCTACATACCCAACACCGCTGAAGTGGCTTTTTACGGTCTGGTGAAAGGCATGGAGGAATACCTGAACAAGATCAAGGTAGAACGGATACTCAGCTGGGGTAAGGACTTTACCCCGGAGAAACTGGAAGAGATGGTGAACCGGAAGATCCGGCAGGAAAAGATCGCGATCAAGGATGTGAAACTCCGCACTTTCATTACCGAAGATGCCAACCGTAATGAAATGGTGCAGCACGTATACGATATCACCTATGGTACCGTGCGCAAAAAAGAAGATACACTGGTGGTGATCGACGACAGTATTGTACGCGGAACCACTTTGAAAGAAAGTATTGTGCGGATGCTGGCGCGCCTGCAACCCAAAAAGATCACGGTGGTGTCTTCCGCCCCGCAGATCCGTTACCCCGATTGTTACGGTATCGACATGAGCAAACTCGGCGATTTCATCGCTTTCCGTGCCGCCATTGCCTTGCTGAAAGAGCGGAATATGGAGCATATACTCACCGACCTGCTGGAAAAAGTAAAAGAATTACAACGAACCAACCAGCTGCATACCGAAAATGTGGTTCGGCAGGTATACAAACCCTTCACCACACAGGAGATCTCCGATAAGATCGCACAACTGATCACCCCGCAGGAAGTGGATGTACAGGTAGAAGTCATCTACCAGACCATCGAAGACCTACACGACAGCTGCCCCACCAACACCGGCGACTGGTACTTCACCGGCAACTACCCCACACCCGGTGGAAATAAAGTGGTGAACAAAGCTTTCCTGAATTTTATGGAAGGAAAGAACGTAAGAGGCTATTGATAATGATAGAATGATAGGATGAGTGAATGATAGAATGGATGGACATCCTTAACATTCACTCATCCTATCATTCTATCATTCACTCATTGTTCAAACCCTGTAACAGATCGCATTGATATTCATACCTGCGCCTACGGAGGCGAACAGGATGATGTCGCCTTTTTCCAGTTCGTGAGCGCCCAGTTGTTCGTGTTTTACCAGGTCGTACAGGGTGGGTATGGTGGCTACGGAGCTGTTCCCGAATTTATGGATGCTCATGGGCATGATGCCATTGGGCACTTCGCGCAGGCCGTAGAGTTTGTAGAGTGCTTTTACAAAACCTTCGTCCATTTTTTCGTTGGCCTGGTGCAGGAAGAATTTTTTGACATCTGTAACCTGCAACCCGCATTTTTCCAGGCAGGCTTTCATGGCCAGTGGTACGTTCTTGATGGCATACTCGTACACTTTTCTTCCCTTCATTTTCATGTAGCGGATGCTCTGGTCGGCTTTCAGGTTGTAAGACTGTCCGTATTTCAGGTAATAGGCTTCATCTATGCAATGACTTTGCACGCTGGTAGCGAGTATGCCACTGTCTTGCTCGCTGCCTTCTACAGCTTCGATGATGGTGGCACCAGCCCCGTCGCTGAAGATCATGCTGTCGCGGTCGTATTTGTCGATCACCCGGCTCAGCGTTTCTGTTCCGATGACCAGGCATTTTTTGGCGATGCCGGCTTTGATGTAGGCATCGGCCTGTATCACGCCCTGGATCCATCCGGGGCAGCCGAATAAGATATCATAGGCCACGCAGTTGGGGTTGTGGATGCCCAGTGATTGTTTTACGCGGGATGATAGGGCCGGTAATGCATCGCTCTGGATGCTTCCGGATAAGATGTTCCCGAAATTATGTGCTACGATGATCTGGTCAAGTGTTTCCGGATCTATGCCGGCATCTTCAATGGCTCTGCGGGCGGCGATGGCGGCCATATCGGAAGAGTTCATATCGGCATCTGCATAACGGCGCTCTTCGATACCGGTGATATCCCTGAATTTATCCACGATCTCATTGGGGGCAGCAACAATATGTTCATGGTCCTCACTGTAAAAATCCTGGTGGGCAAAATCTCTGTTGGTCTTGATGTTCGGTGGAATGAAACTCCCTGTTCCGGTGATGACGGTTCTTATTTGCGGCATGAGCAAAATAGGGTTAATGTTTGTAACAATTACAATAGCAATGAAAGTAGGCTGCCTGCGAACAGGCAGCTCTCCAAAAGTAATCAATAATCACGCAGGATGCTGTTGAGAACCAGTATTTTGAACAGAAAAAAAGCGACCGCTTGTTAGTTGCGGTCGCTCAGGTCAATACCATTCTCTTATTTCTCAACAATCCGCGAAATCATACACTGATCAACGAAATCATACAATCATCAGCGGAATCAGAGATATTTGTCCCCCTTATTTCGTTTAACCTCAGCCACATAATCCTTGATGGACTGTTCCTTGTCCTTTTTGCAGATCAGCAATACGTCTTTGGTGTCTACCACAATGAAATCGTCCAACCCCTGCAGTACCAGCAATTTATCGTTGGCAGCAGATACCATACACTTGGTGGCGTCGATCACGATCACGTTTTCTCCGGCCACAGCGTTACCCAGGTAATCTTTTTCGAGGTTATCGTAAGCACTGTTCCAGGTACCCAGGTCGCTCCAGCCAAAAGAAGAAGGGATCACGTACACATTATCCGCTTTTTCCATGATGGCAAAATCGATGGATACATTGGTGCACAGGGGATATATGCGGTTGATGGCTTCCTGCTCGGCGGGTGTGTTGAAATGTTCTTTTTCTGAATCGAAGAGTTCGAACATTTCGGGCTGGTAGGTCTCAAATGCTTTGATCACATTTTTTACCTGCCATACAAAAATACCTGCATTCCAGAGGAAGTCACCACTGGCCAGGAAAGTCTTGGCCAGTTCCAGGTTGGGTTTTTCGGTGAAGGTCTTTACCTGATAGATACCATCGGCTACCGGAAGGGCTTCGTGCTGAATATAGCCATAACCGGTATTGGGGTGTGTGGGTTTGATGCCCAGCGTAACCAGTGATCTGATATGTGATACAAAGTCCAGGGCCTGTAAAGTGGTTGCCCGGAAATTCTCGTTGTCGAGAATGATGTGGTCGCTGGGAGCTACGATCAGCGATGCTTCCGGATCTTTCTGTAATAGCTTGAAAGAGATGTATGCCACACAGGGTGCGGTATTCTTACGGCTGGGTTCTGAAAGTATATTTTCGGGGGCCAGTTCGGGCAACTGCTCTTTAACGATCTGGCTGTATTCTTCTGATGTGACTACAAAAATGTTCTCTGCCGGGATAAAAGCAGCGAAACGCTCGTAGGTCCATTGAACAAGGGTTTTGCCGGTATTCAATATATCCAGAAACTGTTTGGGATAACTGCTGCGGCTGCTGGGCCAGAAACGGCTTCCGATTCCACCGGCCATGATGGCAACATAGTGATGCTTGTTCATCTGCTCCTAATTAATAACGGCAATTTTGCGATGCAATATTACAGGCTTATTTGCCGAATACCCGTAAATAATGGTTAAACAATTCCCTCGCGGACAAGGTCGTGCAGGTGTAAGATACCCAGGTACTTCCCTTCTTCTTCCACGATCAATTGACTAATATCGTTTTTTCTTAATGTATCGAGCGCCTCAACCGCCAGCAAGGAGGCGACAACGGTCTTGGGATGGGGGGATAAGATATCTTTTGCGGTGATCTGGCTGATGTCGTTGCTTCGTTCCAGCATACGTCTGAGGTCGCCATCGGTGATGATGCCTACCACCTGGTTCTCGCTGTTGGTCACAGCGGTCACTCCCAGGCGTTTCTCGGTGATCTCAACGATCACTTCTTTTAAACTGGCCGTAGGCCGCACCGAAGGTTTTTCGTTGGCCTGTATCAGGTCGGCCACCCGCAGGTACAGTCGTTTTCCCAAGTTGCCGCCGGGATGGTATTTGGCAAAATCCTGCCCGGTGAAACCGTTCAGTTCCATCAAACAGACCGCCAGCACATCACCCATCACCATTTGTGCGGTGGTACTGCTGGTGGGGGCCAGGTTATTGGGACAGGCTTCCTTGCTCACGGTGGTATCCAGTACCAGGTCGCCCTGTTGCGCCAGGAAACTGTTGGTATTGCCCACCATACTGATAAGGGTATTGCCAAAATTCCGGATCAGGGGAACCAGTACTTTGATCTCGGGACTCTCCCCGCTTTTACTGATGATCATCACCACATCGCCTTGCTGAACCATGCCCAGGTCGCCATGGATGGCGTCGGCAGCATGCATGAACAGGGCCGGAGTACCGGTTGAGTTCAGGGTAGAAACGATCTTCTGGCCCACAATGGCACTTTTGCCGATGCCACTGATCACCAGACGGCCTTTTGCCTGGTGAATGGTGTGTACGGCTTTCTCAAAAGATTCGTTGATGGAGGATGCCAAACCAGCTACGGATTGGGCTTCCAGTTCGATGGTATGTAGGGCGGTTTGCCGGATAGATAGACTCATGTGCGACAAAGGTAAACTTTAACAGCAATGTGACGATATTGCCCGCATACTTTACTAACTTCGCTACCCTTTTAAAAAAACCTTCCCTGGTTCCTGGAAAAAGGCAAAATAACTGCCGGACACGCTGTAACCCCTGCCGTTAAAATATTTTACACAACGGTTTCCGGCAAAAAGAAGTATATTATACAATCGTTAGAAAAGTGGCCCGTAGAACGGGCAGAAAACTGATTTTGATACATGGCTACAAGTACAAAGAAATCCGCTACCAAGGCAGCATCCCCCAAGCCTAAAAAAGCGGCCACCCCCAAAGCGGCAGCTAAAAAAAGCACCACTTCCCATTCCTATGATATTTATGGGGCCCTGGAGCAGTATTTCGGCTTTCGCGAGTTCAAAGGCACCCAGGAAAAAGCGATCAACAGCATTCTCAACGGGAAAGATACATTTGTGATCATGCCTACGGGTGGCGGTAAAAGTCTTTGTTACCAGCTACCGGCCATGATGCTGCCGGGCTGCGCCATCATTGTATCGCCCCTGATCGCCCTGATGAAAAACCAGGTGGACCTGGTCCGCGGTTACAGCGAGAAGGATGAAGTGGCGCATTTTCTCAATTCTTCACTGAATAAGAGCCAGATCAAAGAGGTGAAGGATGACCTGGACAGCGGTAAGACCAAACTGCTGTATGTAGCACCCGAAACACTGACCAAACAGGAGAACCTGGAATATTTCAGCGACCTCAACATCTCCTTTTTTGCGGTGGATGAAGCACACTGTATCTCTGAATGGGGTCATGATTTCAGGCCAGAGTACCGGAGACTGCGCGAGATGATGGATATCATCAACCCCGATATACCCGTAGTGGCATTGACGGCAACCGCCACCCCCAAAGTAAAAAGCGATATTGTAAAGAACCTGGGCCTGCGCGATCCGGAGATCTTGTTGTCTTCCTTCAACCGCTCCAACCTGTATTACGAGATCCAGCCCAAGATAGCGAAAGACCAGACCATCAAGAGCATCGTTAAATTCATTACAGGCCACAAGGGGAAAAGTGGTATCATTTATACCCTGAACCGGAAAACAACTGAAGAGCTGGCTGAGATACTGGTGGCCAACCAGATCAAAGCGGTGGCCTACCATGCCGGTCTCGACCAGAAACTGCGTGCTGAAAGACAGGACCAGTTCCTGAACGAAGATGTACAGGTGATCGTAGCTACGATCGCTTTCGGTATGGGGATCGATAAACCGGATATCCGTTATGTGATCCATTTCAACATCCCCAAATCCATTGAGAATTATTACCAGGAAACCGGTCGCGCAGGAAGGGATGGTATGGAAGGGATCTGTGTACTGTACTATTCGCACAAGGATGTTTCCAAACTGGAGCACCTGATGCGTGATAAACCTTTGAGTGAACGCGAAGTGGGGGCACAGCTGATCGATGAAACGGTGGCGTATGCAGAAAGTGCGGTCTGCCGCAGAAAGATACTGCTGCATTATTTCGGTGAGAACTGGGACACCCCCAACTGCGGTAACTGCGATAACTGCCTGCATCCCAAAGAAAAGATCGAAGCCAAAGAAGATGTGGTGAAGATGCTGAAAACCATCAAGGCACTGGATGAACGGTTTACCACCGACTACGTGGTGAACGTGGTGATGGGCAAACTTACTCCGCAGATCAACCTGTACCGGCATGATTCCCTGCCCGTATTCGGCATCGGCAAGGACAAGGAAGCGCATTTATGGAACAGCCTGGTGCGACAGATGCTGCTGGAGAACCTGATCAAAAAGGATATTGAAGAATACGGTTTGCTGAAGATGACCGAAAAAGGGGAGAAGTTCCTCAAAAAACCAACTTCATTCAAGATCGTACTGAACAACCTGTTCGAAGATGCGCAGTTTGATGAGGATGAGAATGAAAATGCCTCACAGGGCAGCGCTGCAGCGGATGAGAAACTGTTCGAGATGCTGAAAGAACTTCGCCAGAAAGAGGCCAAGCGGAAAAGCCTGCCGCCTTTTGTGATCTTTCTTGAAAGTTCCTTGCAGGATATGGCCACCATTTATCCCACCACACTGGAAGAGATGGAGAAATGCCAGGGTGTGAGCAAGGGGAAAGCCCTTAAATACGGGAAACCGTTCGTGGAACTGATCGCCCAATATGTTGAGGAGAATGATATTGAGAAACCGGATGATTTTGTGATGAAAAGTGTGGCCAACAAAGCCAATAACAAGATCTATATCATCCAGAACGTAGATAAGAAGATACCGCTGGAGACCATCGCCAAGAACAAGAGCCTGCGGCTGGATGAATTACTGGAAGAGATGGAAACCATTGCGGCCAGCGGCACCAAACTGAACCTGGATTATGCCATTGATGAATGGCTGGATACTTACGACCAGGAAGAGATCATCGATTATTTCAAAAGCTGCGAGACCTCTTCGCTCCAGGTGGCACAGGAGGAACTGAGCGAGAACAACTATAATTGGGAACAGCTGAAGATCATGCGGATCAAATTCCTGAGTGTGTACGGGAACTGATCGCTGAGAGCGCTGATTTTTAGTATGATGAGTATGTTTTTTTGGAGAGCCCGTTCTGTTAGGACGGGCTTTTCTATTGGCGGGTATCGCTGGTAGAGCTGGGTTGTTGCGACCTTTGACCAACAGTGGTTTCCCCCTTGCCGCGGCCTTCAGCCCGTGGGATGATCAGGTGTTTTTTGCAGGCAGGTGAACAGTGCGTCCTATTGGTATTGTATTTCCCCCTTTGCCGCGGCCTTCAGGCCGTGGAATGATCAGGTATTTTTGATATGGGTTCCGGGCTTTAGCCCGGGGTGGGTTACATAAACGGCAGCTTTGCGTATTAATACGGTATGGGAATAGCCGGTTTCTTATTTTCTTGTATACATGTCATATACCAATGTTTATATCCATTATGTATGGGCTACCCGTAACCGCCAACCCCTGCTACAGATGCCATGTCGCCGAGCGTTATTTGATCATATGTATCAGAATGCCTTACGAAAGGGCATCTATCTTGATCGGGTGAATGGTTTTACGGATCATGTACATTGTTTGGTTTGGCTAAGGCCGACACAAACGATGGATGCAGTGGCTCAATTGCTGAAAGGTGAATCGGCATATTGGTTTAATAACCATGCAGATTTTGGTAACCTCAAGTTGAAATGGCAGAAAAGTTATTTTGCCGCATCTGTTTGTCTGTCGATGATTGAGAAGGTGAGAGCTTATATTGATAACCAGGAGCAACATCATCAGAAAAGAACATTTACAGACGAATATGAAGAATGGAAGAAATTGTACCTTATAACAAAGGATTTAGATAACAGTATTGCGCATTATCAATTAAAAACCCGGCGCTAAAGCGCCTAAGTCAATCATTTTTACTTCCTGTATCCCCGGCCTGAAGTCCGGGGCAAGGTTTGGATGTAATAGAGCAAATCTTATAACCAATCATTTTTTACTTCCTGTATTCCTGGTTCAATTAACCCAACTGGTAAAACAGCTGGGCCGCGACCTGGAGCAATTGAAGGAACCATTAACTACCGTGCCAAAAGCAGCAGCTAGAAAGGGAAAATAAGGTTCCTGCAACCACAACACCCGGCTCATTTAGCGGCATCTCCTCGCCGAATTATATAGATCCAGTAGAAAAGTCCTTTTTCCTACGGGATTTTTCCCGTTTTTGGCCTGAAACCCGGTTTTCTGGCACCATACTTGCAACCCATAAGCAGCGATGCAAGTAACTGTATTGTCTAAAATATAGTACCCCCCGCTATTTTTCAGAAATTTTATACATCCGTTATGCATATCCAGAATTTACAACCGGGGCTGGTGGAGGAACACAGTTATGTGACCGTAATGGCCGACAAAGTGGGCAGGCTGGTACTGAAAGTACTGGATATGGATGGACGTATTGCCAAGACCATGGTGGCCCAGATCAATGAAGGGCGTCAGCAACTGGAGCTGAACATGGGCGATCTGAATAGCGGGCGTTATGTACTGAATGCTTTCAGCGGGGACATATTTATCAAGTCCATGCGCTTCGAAAAGCAATGAACAAGGGTTCAATTGGGGGTATCTATATGGGTCTCGCCGAAACACTGGCGGGACCTTCTTTTTGAGGTAAGTGTGTGATCATTTACAAAGAACATCACTGAGATGTTATTTGCTTTTCTGCGCTTCTTGATACGATAACACCCGTTGTTTTGCATTCTCCCGCACATTCAGGTAAAAAAAGTTCAGGTCCGCTACATGGTAGTTCCGGGAGGTAAGGAACAGGTTGCCGAAGAAACGGGGTTTGCTTGTCCAAAGTACGCCCTGTACAGCTTTGGCATTGATGATCTTTGGGATCAGCCGGTTGAAGTTGAGCAATAGTCCGCCTTTGTTCTCCACCCTGTCTGCCAGGGGTTTACCGGCATCCCAGGTAAGTGGGTTGGTAACAGTGGCAACAAAGGGTTCTTTGGCAATATAATCTGGCTTATACCCTTCGCGCATGGTGCGCCAGCTGATGGCGCAGCCGGTCTGCATGGGTGTGATGCAGGGTTGTATGGAAGAGAACCAGTCAGGCTCCAGTGGCATGCCTACAAGGTAAGCAGCGATCAGCTGTTTACCCAGTTCGGCACCATCAAACAATTCCTTTAATAAACGTTTGGCATGCTGTGTTCCCTGGCTATGCGATGCAATGATCAACGGGCGGCCTTGGTTGTAATGCGAGAGATAATACTGAAATGCGGTTCTCACATCCTGGTATGCCAACTCAAAAGCAGCCAGGGCCTGCAGGGTATCCTGGGCGTTTACCGGGAAATAGGCATAGTAGTTGGCCTGCCGGTAACGGGGTGCGTAGATCCTGCCGGCCTCGTTGAATACGCTGGCCTGTAATAGGATACTGGTGTAATCGGTTTTGGCATTCAGTTCGGCATCATCGATCGGTGCATTCCATCCAAGGGTTTTCTTCTTGTCGGTATAAGTGGTAGGATAGATGAAAAAGACATCGGCGCTGGTATCGGGTTGGTATGATTTCCGTAAAGGGGCAGGCACACTATCGGAAGGGTCCCATTTGGAAGGTAATGCGGCCCAATGATCCGGGTTACTGTAGTCGGGCACCCCGTTGGGATTGGTAAACGTATACTTGGATACGAAACGATGATACCCATTGCTGCATCCCGCAGCAAAAAACAGGACTACACAGACGATGAAAGGCCATTTCCGGATCATGACTTAAAGTTGATAAAAATTCCCCAGAACTGCATATTATCTACACATTACCCGGTATGATACCTATTTTGTACTTTTCGCGCCGTATCCGATCTATTTTACTCACTAAACTATCTAACGAATTATGTCTATTCCTGTCGTTGACCTGGCGGATTTCCTGAGTGGAGATGCGGGTCGTAAAGCAGCATTTGTGCAATCACTGGGTAAGGCCTATGAAGAAGTGGGTTTTGTAGCAGTAAAGAACCACGGGGTGCCTGATGAACTGATCGCACAGCAATATGAATATGTACAGCAGTTCTTTTCCCTTCCGTTGGAAAAGAAACTGGCCTATGAGATCCCCGGACTGGCGGGCCAGCGTGGGTATACCAGTTTTGGCCGCGAGCATGCCAAGGGCAGCGAAGCACCGGACCTGAAAGAATTTTTCCAGTATGGCCAAACGGTGGAAGACAATGATCCCATAAAGTCAGAATACCCCGATAATGTATCCGTACCGGAAATAACTGCGTTCAACCAGACCCTGTTCAATGCTTACCGCAATTTTGAAAAAAGCGGGAAAGCCCTGTTGCAGGCCATTGCTTTGTACCTCGGACTGGATGAACATTATTTCGATGCGCATATTCACAATGGTAATTCCATCCTGCGTTGTATCCATTATCCACCGATCACCCAGGAGCCCAGGTCTGCGATCCGCGCGGAACAGCATGAGGATATCAACCTGATCACTTTACTGGTAGGCGCTTCTGCTGATGGCTTGCAGATTCTCACCAAGCAGGGTGATTGGGTAGGCGTTACCTCACTGCCCGAGCAGATCGTGGTGAATGTGGGCGATATGCTGCAGCGGCTCACCAACAACAAACTGCGCAGTACCACACACCGAGTGGTGAATCCGCCAAGAGAACTCTGGCATACCAGCCGTTTTTCCATGCCCTTCTTCTTGCACCCCAGGAGCGAGATGAGCCTTGCCTGCCTGGAAAGTTGTATCGACGCTGAACACCCCAAAGCCTATCCGGATGCAACTGCAGGCGAATACCTTGATGAGCGCCTCCGGGAAATCGGATTGAAGAAATAAATAACTGCTCCATACCGCGCCCTTGCGCCCTTGCGAGAAAATATTCGCTCGCAAAGGCGCAAAGGCGCGGTGTTTTTGGAGGGCAACAGGTATTTATTTACCCCAAGCCTGAAATTTTAATTAAATTCCGCTCTCAATAAAGTACTACTGATGGTCGTGATGCGCCATATACCTTTTTTGCGGGCTGTGTTCTGGCACAGCATTACCGCAGTAGGGGGGCCACAGGGACATATGGGTATGATGTTGAAGACCTTTGTGCAGCAAAGAAAAGATGTGACCGAAGCGGAACTGATCGAATACAATGGTTTTTGCCAGTTGTTGCCCGGGGCCTCTTCCACGCAGACCCTGACGCTGATCGGCTACAAAAGAGGGGGGCTACCCCTTGCCATACTTACCTTGCTCATCTGGATACTACCCGCCTGTGCATTGATGGGCGGCATCTCTTTCCTGCTGGATTATTTTGAGGACATGGGCCTGAAAGTGGGGGTGTTCAAATTTGTGCGCCCCATGGCCATCGGGTTCATCGCTTATTCCACTTTCCGCATTTTCGGTGTGGCTGTTAATAACACCATTACAAAAGTGATCATGGTAGTGGCCACCCTGGCCACATTCATCTCATTCAAAACACCCTGGATCTTTCCGGCACTGATCGTGGCGGCGGGTATTGCCACCAATTTCAGCGACAGGAGGATACCGCAGACAGAGATTCCGCATAAAAAGGTAGGCTGGGGCAATATCCTCATCTTTTTTGCCCTGTTCGGACTGGCGGGTTATTTTTCTGAAACAGCCAGCCGCCAAAACTGGGAATACCGAAAACCGATCAACCTGTTCGAGAACACGTACCGTTTCGGCAGCCTGGTATTTGGCGGCGGCGATGTGCTGATACCGCTGATGTATGAGCAGTATGTGATCCGCCCCGAAACCAAAAGGATACAGACCACCAAGAGGGATGTACTGAAAATGAGCCGGGAAGACTTTTTGACCGGGTCGGGAATGGTGCGGGCCATACCTGGCCCCGTGTTCTCTATCGGTGCTTTTACCGGCGGTATGGTACTGCGCGACCAGGGTACGTTGATGCAGTTACTGGGCTGTGTGATCGGTGCCATAGGCATCTTTTTGCCCAGTGCCCTGCTGGTACTGTTCTTTTTCCCGGTATGGCATAACCTGAAAAAATATGCGGTGATCTACCGCTCGCTGGAGGGGATCAATGCCGCTGTAGTGGGTATCATGGCGGGGGCCACCTGTTACCTCATCAAAGACACTTTCCTCAGCTCACTGATCCAGGCCGAAGCCATCGGCATCTGGGACCTGATGATCGTGATCATTACATTCCTGCTGCTCAACAGCCATAAGATACCCGCCCCCCTTATTGTAGCGGGCTGCCTGGTACTGGGCTGGTTCATCTGACCAACCCAAAACCGCGCCTTTGCGCCTCTGCGGGCAATTTCCCCCAAACTCCCGTAATACCAGAATCACCAAACAACCTCTTACATAAAGGAATTTCGTATATTAGAGTATGGTCACACTAGCGCTGTATAACCTGAAAGGCGGGGTTGGTAAAACCGCTGCCACGATCAACCTGGCGTATTTAGCTGCCAAAGAAGGCTATAAGACCCTGATCTGGGATATGGACCCGCAAGGTTCCTCCTCCTTTTATCTGGGTGCCGAAGCAACTACCAAGAACGAGTCGCGTAAGTTGCTGAACAACGAAATGGAATTGCTGGATGCCGTGCAGACCTCTGCATACGAGAACCTCGACATCATTCCCGCCGACCTGTCTGCCCGCCATGCGGATGTACTGCTCAGCGAAATGAAACATTCAAAGAAGAAGATCTCTTCCCTGTTGTCGGGCCTGAAGAAAGAGTATGATATCGTGATCCTGGACTGTCCGCCCGGGATCTCTATCCTGCACGATGCCGTTTTTGCCGGTGTTGACTGGATACTGATGCCCAATATCCCCACCACTTTGTCGATCCGCTCTTATGAAACAGTGGCGGCTTATTTCAAGGAGAATGAGCTGGACCTCTCCAAGCTGAAATGTTTCTTCAGTATGGTGGACCACCGTAAGAACCTGCATCATGAAGTGATGAATAGTTTTTACAAGGACAAAGTGTTCCTGAAAAGTTATATCCCTTATCTCAGCGATGTTGAGAAGATGGGGATCAATGAAGCCCCCCTGGAGACCTTTGCCGCCAGCAGTTATGCGGCACAGTGTTACCGCGACCTATGGAAAGAGATCAAGAAGAACTGTATCGAGTAGTTTTTGAAACTGCCATTTGCTTTTCACCAAACGTCTGCGTATGAACAGAGAACTGGATTCCTGGTATAGTCCTGCGTTGGGAAAAGATATGCCCATCGCCTCTTACGGACATTATGGATTTGCCTTATTACTGATACCCACCGCTGCAGCAGATTACCTGGAATACGAAAGGTTCCAGCTCATCGATGCGCTGGCCCCGTTCATCGACGCGGGTAAACTTCGGGTATTCAGCATTGACAGCATGAACAAGGAAAGCTGGATGAATTATGAGATGGTGCCTGAACACAAAGCCATCCGCCATAACCAGTTCAATGAATATGTGTTCAATGAAGTGGTTCCTTTTATCCGGAATGCCACGAGCCAGGACACCATGATCTATACCTGCGGGGCATCTTTTGGTGCACTGCATGCCATGAACCTGTTCCTGAAAAGGCCCGATATCATCAACGGCGTCATCAGCATGAGCGGTGTGTACAATCTTACGGAATACACCAGGGGATTTTTTGACGAACAGGTGTACTATAACAGCCCGGAACACTATCTGCCCAACCTTACCGATAACTGGTACCTCGAGAAGATCAAAGCCAGCCATCACATACATATTTACACCGGCAGCGGCGCTTATGAAGACCCGGAAGCTTCGCGGCGGTTTGCCGGGATCCTGTACAGCAAGGGCATCTGGTACGACCTGGATGTATGGGGACCCGATATCACCCACGACTGGCCCACCTGGCGGACCATGTTACCTTATATCATCGATACAAAATTCTGAGGACCCCCTGCAGCTATGATGTGATCGCACATGGCGCTCTTATTTTATTGCGTCAGTACCTCTTTTGAGGTTATTACCCGCAGGCCTATTCTGTAAAAGCCGAGTTAATTCGGGGTACATTTCTTGTACTATGCCGCTGCTGATTTAATATTACAGCCTAAATTAATGACTTGAGAAAAACTTTACCCATTCTGCTGCTGGTATTGGTTGCCTGTATGTTTCATGAAGCGCATGCCCAGGTAGTGACCATTAGCGGAACGGTATATGATATTTCTGCCAGGCGGCCACTGGAGGCAGTGGGCGTATTGAGCACTTCGGGGCGCGGTACCATTACGGATTCGCTCGGTAAATACAGCATTACGGTGCCTGCCAAAGATTCGATCTGGTTCTCACTGATCGGTAAGACCACCATGAAATACCCGGTGGATACCATTTCCAATCTGGATAATTTCAACGTGATGATCCATATCCGCAGTTTTGAACTGCCGGAGGTAAAAGTTCGTAACAGTTATTACAAATTCGATTCCATCCAGAACCGGAAAGATTATGCCAAGGTCTTTGATTTCAGAAAACCGGGTCTTCGGTTGAGCAATAGCCCCACGTATAACCCTGGCGGCCTGACCGTAGGTTTTGACCTGGATGAGATCATCAACATGTTCCGTGTAAAAAGGAACCGCAGTATCCTGAGCTTACAGAAACGTTTGCTGGATCAGGAACAGGAGAAATACGTGAACAACCGCTACAGCAAACAGTTCGTGAGAAAGATCACCAAACTGCAATCTCCCGAACTGGATACCTTCATGGCCCGCTATCGCCCCGACTACGAAGTGGTACAACTGTTGAACGACCTGGAACTGGGATACTATATCCAGCAAAGTTTTGAGCAGTACAAGGCTTCGAAGAACGCGCCCAGAGGATCGTTGCGGAGGAGAGAAGAATAGGGAATATTGAATATTGAGCAAGGAATGATGAACCTGCCTGACGGCAGGCAGGTGTTGAGGGTGATACCTCTGCGGGAACTCCCCGCTCTTTGCGTCTCTGCGGTGAAGGGAATATTGAAATAATGGGTTACAAGTTTTCTCTTTCTATGGTGTCAGCTGCTTTTTTTCCTAATAGATGGATCATGGGGAGTAGGGCACCGAAACGGGGGTCGTTGCTGTGTCCCTGTTTCCAGCGGTGGTAGATCTGTTGTGCGATCACCGCATTCTTGAAGAGGCCGAATGCATAGTAGAAAGATATGTTCGAAAGGTCCCTGCCGGTCTTTGCCGCATACCGGTCGATCACCTGCCTGCGGGTATAATTACCGGGAAGCCAGGTGAGGTTATAGTTTTGGAACACTTCTTCTTCGCCCGCTTCGAACCAATAGGCAAGGCTGGCGCCGAGGTCCATCAGGGGATCGCCTACCGTAGACATTTCCCAATCTAGTACACCCGTGATCCGGGTGAGATCGTCAGGGTCCAGTAACAGGTTATCGTATTTATAATCGTTGTGTAAAAATGCCGCTGCCTGCGCAGGCGGCATGTGTTGCTGTAACCATTGGGCTGCGGCATCCATGGTATCGATCTTGTCGGTCTCGGCGGCATAGTATCGTTTCACCCATCCTTCTACCTGGCGTTGTACATACCCTTCCGGTTTGCCCAGTTGTGCCAGTCCTGTTGTTTGTATGTCCAATGCATGTAGTGCTGCCAGGTTATCCACCAGTGCGCCGGATAATTGCTCGAAGGTAGCTGCAGGTATGTGCATTTTCGGAGCGTTCTGTGCCCGTAAAATGATGCCTTCGAGTTTTTCCATGATATAGAATGGGGCGCCGATGATCTCTGCCGATTCGCAGTAGAGAATGGGGGTAGGAACTTTGTTATAATGCGGTTTCAATAATTGCAATACACGGAATTCGCGACCCATATCATGTGCCGATTTGATCTGGGCACCATGGGGCGGCATACGCAGCACATAGGCTGCATTGTTCGTTTGCAGCAGGTAAGTAAGATTGGAGTAGCCACCCGTAAAACGGGTGATGGTATTCACCGCCGCAATGGGATTTCCCTGTTCCTGCAGATAATGGTTCAGGGCGATAAGGCTATTTTGTTCATCCTGCATCAGGGTCTGAATTTGTTGGGTTAGCATGGATCTGGCAGCATCGGGTCGTTGCCATTTTGCATGAAGGGGATCAGCGTTTTTTCTTGATATCTAGTCCGTAATTCTTCAGGATGTTCATGGCCATACTTTGTTTGTGCACTTCATCAGCACCATCCCAGATACGGGCTCCGCGCTCATGCTGGTACAGGTTGGCCAGCAGGGTCTCATCGGTAAGTCCCATGCCGCCATGTACCTGTATGGACCTGTCCAACACTTTCAGCACCATATTGGCCACATAGAATTTGATACCCGATACCTGGTCACGCACGGCTTTGGCGCCTACCTGGTCAATATTGTATGCGGTGCGCAGCACCAGTAAACGGGCGGCATCGATCTCAACGCGGCTTTCTGCAATGAATCCCTGGATAAATTGTTTTTCGCCCAGCATCACGCCTTCTTCCATTTCACGGCTGGCTGCGCGGCGGCACATCAGGTCGAAAGCTTTTTCTGCAATGCCGATCCAGCGCATGCAGTGATGGATACGTCCCGGACCCAGGCGTTCCTGTGCCAGGCGGAAGCCCATTCCCTCCTGGCCGATGAGGTTGGTTACGGGAACACGGCAGTTCACATAATTGATCTCTGCATGACTGGCCCAGCCTTCTCCTGTTTCACCAAAAATGGGGATGTTGCGCACGAACTGAAAACCGGGTGTATCAGTAGGCACAATGATCATGCTGGCACGTTCATGGGGTTTGGCTTCCGGGTTGGTAACGGCCATCACTATGGCAAAAGCAGCGCCATCGGCAGAAGAAGTGAACCATTTGTGTCCATTGATCACATATGCATCACCATCGCGAACAGCGGTGGTGGCAAGTCTCGTTGGATTCGAACCGGCAAATTCCGGCTCCGTCATAGAAAAGCAACTGCGGATCTTTCCTTCCAGCAAAGGATGCAGGAATTGCTGTTTGATCGCATCCGAAGCGAACCTGCTGATGAGTTCGGTGTTGCCGATATCAGGGGCCTGGCAGTTGAATGTGTACTGTCCGTAATACGGCGCCAGTGAAAGCACTTCACTTACCTGGCCAAACTCGCAGAGTGTCAATCCCTGTCCGCCTTCTTCCTTGGACAAATGCAGGTTCCATAATCCCAGTGCTTTTACTTTTTCGCGTTTCTCGGCAAGGATCCTTTCAGTTTGTTTGAAGGGTCGGGTGCTATGGTCCTTCTCCAGCGGCACCAGTTCTTCTTCAACAAAGCTTCTCACTTTGGGAAGCAGTTGTTGTAATCGTTCGGTAGCAAATACAGATTCCATAAAAATGAGTTGGCCGTAAACGGCAGTGTTTTGTTAAATGGTAACCCCGCCATCTGCGGTAAACAGCGTACCTGTACAGTAGCCTGAGGCACTGGATGCGAGGAAGAGCGCCAGTCCTGCAATTTCCTCCACGGTGCCCATACGTGCAATGGGCAATTGTTTGACAAAATGGTTGAGCCATTTCTCGTTCTGCCAGAGGGCTTCTGAGAATTTGGTCTTGATCAGTCCCGGGCAGATGGCATTTACACGTATGCCGTCTGCACCCCATTCCCTGGCGGTTACTTTGGTCAGCATATTCAACGCCGCTTTTGAAACGGAATACATGCCCAGTCCGGGATCGGGTGTGAGTCCGGCAATGGAGCTGATATTGATGACACTGCCCCCGCCTCTCTGTTTCATGATGGGATAGACCAGTTTGCCCAGTTCAAAAGGGGCTTTCACATTTACGTTCATGATCTTGTCGAAAGCCCATTCTTCGCAGTCCACAACAGGCCCGTATACCGGGTTGGTGGCGGCATTGTTCACCAGTATATCGATACCGCCGTATACCGATATGGTTCTTTCGACCAGTTCCTTACAGGCCGTTAACTCACCCGCATTTGCGGCAATACCGGTGCAGGTACCACCTGACGCAGTGATGGAAGCGGCTACTTTGTCGAGCTCTTCCTGTTTCCTTGAATTGATGATCACGCGGGCGCCGTTGGCTGCATAGATGCGCGCAATCGCTTCACCGATGCCCTTGCTGGCGCCGGTGATGAGGGCCACTTTTCCTTCGAGACTGAATAGCTGGTTGGCTGTCATACAGTATGATTTTTGTGCGGGTTCCGCAAGCTGCTATTGGTTATTTCCTGCGCAGGGCCTTGCTCATGGCTGCCAGGAACTGTTCTTTTACTTTTTTCCGGAACCGGGTAGGCGCCAGGCGTTTGAAAAGCCACATCTGCCTGGCGTTTTTCGGAAGTATGATGTAGAGTTCCCTGTTGCCCGCCCTTGTCAGGATCTCCTGCGCTATCGTATCGGCTTCGAGGCCCGATCTTTCGATGAACATCTGTGTGGCTTTCTTCACGGTATCGCCGCCACGCGCATATTGTACCACATTGGTCCGGAAATAAGTGGGTTGGATACAGGACACCTGTATGTTATGATCCATCAGTTCTCCATACAGGGTTTCGCTGATGGCCACTACGGCGGCTTTGGTCATGTTGTAGGCGCCCATGGTTGGGGCACAGCTGATGGCTGCGGCACTGGCGGTGTTCAGAATATGTCCCGACCGCTGTTTTTTCATGGCGGGAATAAAATAATGACAACCGTATACCACCCCCATCTGGTTAATGCCCACCATCCACTCGTAGTTCTCCAGGCCGTATTCCTCAAAAGGGGAGCCATCTCCCACACCGGCATTGTTGAAGAGCAGGTCAATACCCCCTGCTTCGGCCAGGAAAGCCGTAGCTACTTTTCCGTATTGGTCCTTGTCGGATACATCGAGCGGGTATAGCAGCGTTTTGGCGCCGAGGGCAGTGATCTCTTCCGAAACGGTTTCCAGTTCTTTTACGTTGATATCGGCCATGCCGATGGTCCAGCCGTCTTTGGCCAGCTCTGCACAGAAAGCTTTGCCCAATCCGGAGGCGGCCCCGGTAATAAATGCCCTTTTGGAGGGATGTGTATGGCTAAGCTGGTACATGGCGGGTAGATAAACGTCTACAAAATGGACCGTTCGGGTTCTGCTAATGAATTTACACCGCAAACCGATCATTTTTAAGATTCAGCCGAATTATTTTGGCAGCTTAACCATTCATCGATAAACTGCAGTCAGATATAAATAGTTTTTATCTTTAACGGCCCTAAATTATACGACTTTGAAACATTTTTATATCCTGTCGCTCGGACTGTTCCTGGCAACTGCCTGTAAGAGCAAAAAAGAGAATGCACCCAAACAGAACAATGCCAACCAGCCCGTAACGGTAGATGTGATCATTGCCACGCCGCAAACTGTTTCCAACGCTGTTGAAGCCAACGGTACCGTGGTGGCCAATGAGTATGTAGAACTGCATCCCGAAGTAAGCGGCAGGCTTACTTACCTGAATGTTCCGGAAGGAGCCCGTATTCAGCAGGGCGCACTGGTAGCCCGTGTGAACGATGCGGACCTGCAGGCGCAGCTGAACAAGACCAAAGTATTGCTGGAAATGGCCGTGAAAACGGAAGACCGTCTGCGAAAGCTGCTGGCCATCAATGGGGTTAACCAGGCCGATTATGATGTGGCCCTGAACGCCGTGAACAGCTATAAGGCCGATATGGCCTATACCCAGTCACTCATTGATAAAACGGTGATCAAAGCGCCGTTCAGCGGTGTGGTGGGTCTGCGCCAGGTGAGCCCGGGTGCTTATGTGTCTCCCTCCACCATCATCGCTACCATACAGCAGGTGGATAAGATCAAGATCGACTTTACCCTTCCGGAAGAATATGGTAAAATGATCCGTAAGGGCAATGTGGTGGATGTACAGATAGACGCTACCAATAAAACGATCCGGAAAGCAGTGGTATCGGCCATTGAACCGCAGGTGAATCAGGCAACCCGTAACCTGAAAGTGCGGGCGCTGCTGCAGGGCAGTGATGTGAACCCGGGTGCTTATGTAAAAGTATTCCTGTCCGCCAGCCGCGATAAGAAAACCATCCTGATCCCGTCCAATGCCATCATTCCCGATGATAAGAACAAGCAGGTGGTGCTCGTGAAGAACGGCAAAGCCTCTTTTGCAACTATTGAGACCGGCAGCAGGCAGGCATACACGGTGGAAGTGCTGAAAGGACTTGAGCCGGGCGATTCGGTTGTTGTGACCGGCTTGTTGTTTGCAAGACCCAAATCAACACTGAAAGTGAAGAGTGTAAAGAAACTGGAACAGTTGGCGAACTAACGCGACCCCGTTCCGGTATCCTGATTTTTTTGATTTCCAAAACAGAACAGCCCCACAGCTATGAATATTTCTGAACTATCGTTGAAGCGGCCGGTATTGGCCACCGTAATGAACCTGCTGATCATCCTGTTTGGATTGGTGGGTTTCAGTTTCCTGGCTGTGCGGGATTATCCTGCCATTGACCCGCCCATTATTTCCATCAGTACCAGTTATGTGGGTGCCAATGCAGATATCATTGAAAGCCAGATCACGGAACCATTGGAGAAACAGGTGAATGGTATTCCCGGTATCCGTTCCATTTCATCATCCAGTTCGCTGGGTAGCAGTAATATCACAGTTGAGTTCAACCTGGGGGTAGACCTGGAAGCTGCTGCCAGCGACGTGCGCGATAAGGTAGGACAGGCCCAGAGAAGCCTGCCCCAGGATATTGATGCCCCACCGATCGTTTCCAAAGCCGATGCCAGTGGCGATTTCATCCTGGTACTGGCGGTACAAAGCCGTACCAAGAGCCTGATGGAGCTGAGCGATTATGCGGAGAACGTATTACAACAACAGTTACAGACCATCAAGGATGTGAGTGCGGTGAACATCTTCGGACAGAAGCGGTATGCCATGCGTATCTGGCTGAATCCCGACAGGATGCGGGCCCACAATGTAGCTTTCACAGATATCAGGACGGCGATCAACACAGAAAACATTGAATTGCCACCGGGTAAGATCTATGGTAACACTACGGAACTCATCATCCGCCCCTTGGGAAGACTGCGCAACGAACAACAGTTCCGCGACCTCATCATCCGCGAAGATGCCAGCGGTATCGTTCGCCTGGGCGATGTGGCCAAAGTGGAGTTAGGTCCTGAACAGCTGGAACAGTCCTGGAAACTGAATGGCGTGAATGCGGTGGGCCTGGCCATTGTGCCGCAACCGGGCGCCAATAACGTACAGATCGCCGACGAGTTCAATAAACGACTGGAGCAGATCAAAAAAGCCAATAAGTCGGATATTGAAATGACAGTGATACTGGATAATACCATCAATATCCGTAAGTCGCTGGAGGAAGTAAAAGAGACCATGATCATCTCGTTCAGCCTGGTGGTACTGGTGATCTTCCTGTTCTTCCGTAACTGGCTCATTGCACTGCGACCGTTGATCGATATCCCGATCTCGCTGGTGGCCACTTTCTTCATCATGTACATTGCCGGTTTCTCTATCAATATACTTACCCTGTTGGGGATCGTACTGGCAACCGGTCTGGTGGTGGATGACGGAATTGTGGTAACGGAAAATATTTTCCGGAAATTGGAAGAGGGCCTGCCGATCCGCAAAGCGGCGCTGGAAGGAAGTAAGGAGATCTTTTTTGCGGTCATCTCTACCTCCATCACCCTGGCGGTGGTATTCCTGCCCGTGATCTTCCTGGAAGGTTTTGTGGGTAGGTTGTTCCGCGAATTCGGTGTGACCCTGGCCGTGGCGGTATTGATCTCGGCATTCGTATCACTCACCATCACTCCGGTACTGAACGTATACCTCAGTTCTGAAAAGGCCCATGAAGGCTGGTTCTATAAAAAGACGGAACCTTTCTTTACGGGTATGGAGGAAGGCTATAAACGTTTACTCTCTGCCTTCATGAATGTGCGCTGGATGGCCTGGGTGATCGTATTGATCTGTATGGGTATCATTGTTGGTGTGATGAGTACGTTGCAGAGCGAGATCGCACCGCTGGAAGACAGGAGCAGTATCCGTTTTACGGTAACGGCACCCGAGGGAACCAGTTATAACGCCATGCAAAAGATCTCGGATAACATCTCCAATTTCCTGATCGATTCGGTACCTGAGAATGATTTTGTGCAGGCACGTACCCCCGGTGGATTTGGTCCGGGCGGAGCGGCCAACTCTGCAGCGCCAAGGGTAGCACTGGTGCCACCTGATCAGCGTAAGCGAAGCCAGAATGAGATCGCCAACGACCTGCAGAAAAAACTGGGCAGATTCAATGAAGTGAGGGTGTTTGCCATACAGGAACAGACCATTGCAGTGGGTTTTGCTTCGAGGGGTTCACTGCCGGTACAGTTCATCCTGCAGAACCAGGACCTGGCCAAACTGAAAGCGGTCATCCCCAAATTCCTCGAAGAAGCCCGTAAGGATAAGACCTTTGCCAACGTGGATGTGAACATCAAGTTCAACAAACCGGAAGTGCAGTTGACCATCGACAGGATGAAGGCCAAGGACCTGGGACTGTCTACTGCAGATGTGGTGGCCACTATGCAATCGGCATTCAGTGGCGGCCGGATGGCCTATTTCATCATGAACGGCTTCCAGTATTCCGTGGTGGCGCAGGTGGAACGTGATAACCGGAACTCGCCGAATGACATCAGTAACCTGTATGTGAGAAACAACAGAGGTGATTATATTCCACTGGATGCGGTGGTGAAAATGGAAGAAAGCAGTAACCCGGCCACCCTGTATCACTTTAACCGATACAAAGCAGCCACCATTTCCGCTTCACTGGCAGAAGGAAAGACCATCGGCGATGGTATCAAAGCCATGAATGCGATTGGCAATAAACTGCTGGATGAATCTTTCCAGACATCGCTCAACGGTCCTTCCAGGGACTATTCGGAAAGCTCCTCCAATATCGTATTCGCCTTTATCCTGGCCTTATTGCTGATCTACCTGGTACTGGCTGCACAGTTCGAGAGTTTCCTGGATCCGCTGATCATCATGATCACGGTGCCACTGGCTTTGGCCGGTGCCTTGTTGAGCCTGTACCTGTTCGATCAGACGCTGAACATCTTTTCCGAGATCGGTATGATCATGCTGATCGGGTTGGTGACGAAAAATGGTATCCTGATCGTGGAGTTCGCCAACCAGAAACGGAATTTCGGTATGCCCAAACGCCAGGCGGTGATAGAAGCGGCCACGCAGAGGCTACGCCCGATCCTGATGACCAGCCTGGCCACATCACTGGGGGCCCTGCCCATTGCCCTGAGCCTGGGTGCTGCTGCCACCAGTCGTATGCCATTGGGTATCGTAGTAGTGGGTGGTATCCTCTTTTCGCTGGTACTTACCCTGCTGGTGATCCCTGCTGTGTACAGCTTTATCTCAGGTAAACACAAGGCAAAACATATTCATCTATCAGATTAAGCAACCCATGATCTTTTGTAAAGCCAATATTCCTGCAAGGGGTATTGGCTTTTTTATTTAGAGGGCTACCTCTGATTTTTATCATATGAACTCCCCGGTAAGCATATTACCTTTGTTGTCTTAATCAATGATTATGAGCCAGACCATTGCCGATATCCGGAGAGATTATATGATGCATGCCCTGAATGAGGCTGATATGGCCGAGAATCCTATGGAGCAATTTGCCCGCTGGTGGGATGATGCCATCAAAAGTGAGATAGATGAAGTGAATGCCATGACACTGGCCACGGCCACTTTGGGTGGCTTACCGTCTGCCAGGGTGGTATTACTGAAGGGATTTGATGAGCGGGGTTTTATCTTCTTCACCAATTATCACAGCCATAAAGGAAGGGAACTGGAGCAGAACCCGCGCGCATCACTGATCTTTTTCTGGAAAGAGCTGGAGCGGCAGGTACGCATTGAGGGCATCGTAGAAAAAGTTCCTGAAAAAGAGAGTGACGATTATTTCCAGTCGCGCCCGGCCGGCAGCCGCATTGGTGCCTGGGCCTCACCCCAAAGCAGCGTGATCGATAACCGGGAAGTGATCGAGAGCAATGTGAAGGAACTGGAGAAAAAATTCAGCGATGGTCATATACCCCGCCCGGAACATTGGGGAGGTTATGTGGTTAAACCCACCAATATCGAATTCTGGCAGGGCCGCAGCAGCCGCCTGCACGATCGTGTCAGGTATGTACACCAGCTCGGCAGTAAATGGCATATGCAAAGACTAGCACCTTAAATCTGCATCCTGACCTCTGTTTGCTACTTGATCTCTTTCACCTGGTATTGAGCCAGTAACCAGCAATCGGGATCGGCTTCCACTTTTACAGGCTTACTGGTTACCGGAATACTGGCAACGGTGGTTTTCTGACCGATCGTTAGGGTTGTGACTCCTTTCTTCCCTGTAGCATCCGTTACCGCGATATCGATGGGCATTGAGAACAGGGTCGGGGTCTTCTGTGTTACCACAAGCCGTACTTCTTTACTTTCCGCAACATAGTTCCAGCTGATATCGAGATCGGGATTTTCGGCCGTATACAGCCATTGCCTGAAGAAACTACCCAGGTCTTTTCCCGAAACAGTCTCTGCCACTTTCTGGAAATCCTCTGTTGACGCATTCCTGTTCCGATAGGTCTGGTAGTAGGTCCGGATGATCTTCCAGAAAAGATCTGTACCCAACTGGTTGCGAAGCATCAGTAATACCCATCCACCTTTCTGGTAAGAATGTGCGTTCAGCATGGTCATGGGTCTTGTTCTCCCTGTACTGTCCACAACCGGTGTTTTTTTGATCCTGGTAAATGCCAGTACGGTCTCCCTGTCTTTTTGTAAACGGCTGGTCAGGGTATCTTTTCCATGTCGGTGCTCCATGTACAGGTGGGTCATGGCGGTGGCAAAACCTTCGCTTAACCAGAGATGCGGCCAGTCGGTTTCAGTAGCATGGTTGCCGAACCACTGGTGGGCAATTTCATGTGTCAGCAGTTCCTCCATTTGGCGTTTGCCGGTGATGCTGGTCTCGGTATAAAAAATGGCGCCGGCGTTTTCCATACCACCGAAAATGGTTTTCGACTGCACATTGGCCAGTTTGTGATAGGGATAGGCCCCCAGTTTATCCATGAAAAAAGGCAGGATCTCCGTGGCCTGGGCATAATCGTAGAATCCGGCTTGTTTATTTTCAGGGAACACCCAGCTGGCAACAGGGATGCCGTTCACTTCACCCGCCTGTTCAACAGCGAAATCAGCAATGCCAACGGCCATGACTTTTACAGGTAATGGAACCGTTTCGGTCCAATGGGTACGTCGTTTTTTTTCGGGTAGCAGGATCTCTTTTGTCTTTACACCGTTGGACACTACTTTGTAATGATCCGGTGAAGTGACCACAAATGTTACGGAAGCCTTATCGGACAGATGATCCTTACAGGGGATCCAGTGATGTGCCCGGTTTGGCCAGTTATCGCTGAAAAAGGTCCGGCGTCCGAATTGGTTACGGCTAATGATGAGCCCATCTGCCGGAATGCCTTTATAGTGAATGGCGAATCTGTGTAAGGAGCCTGCTTCACCGGCAGCAGGCAGCTGAATGGTCAAGCGGTCAAGTTTATGTGTAAAAGCAAGTTTTTTGCCGTCTTCCATCACCGATGTCACCAACATGCCTCTGCCTGTATCATTGATATTGGAGAGGTCGAAGGATACCGCAGTCAGTTTTTTGGTAAACCGTACCGTGATCAGGGCGGTACCTGTAAGACTATCGTTCCTGTCTGAAACTTCCAGTTGGAAGGTATACTGCTGTACATCGATGGAGGGATTGTACAGGTTTTGTTGCTGTGCGGTCAGCGACTGGCAGACAAGAATACCCAGGATGGGCAAGAATTTTTTCAGCATGGCTTTGGTTTCTGGGATTAAATGTAAAACTTGTACCGTTATTTCAGGAAGACATGGGCAGGATTGTGACCTCCTGACCAGTGAGCAGGACAAGAGCGCAAGTTCCGGGTTTGCGGAGAGGAGGTTGCCGGATAATTTTACAGTACAAACAAAAGATATGGATACCCAGCAACAGCTGAACTTTAACAGGATCGCGGAAGCCATAGAATATATCCGGCTCAATTTCCGTTCGCAGCCCGACCTGGATGAAGTGGCGGCTAAAGTGCATCTGAGTCCCTTCCACTTTCAACGGCTGTTCAAAGAATGGGCGGGCGTGAGTCCGAAAAAATTCTTGCAGTACACCAGTGTGGCTTACGCCAAAGAGATCCTCAGGAAACAGGAAGCTACTTTGTTCGATGCGGCCTATGATACCGGTTTATCCGGTACCGGCCGGTTGCACGACCTGTTTGTGACCATTGAAGGCATGACGCCGGGTGAATACAAGAACGGAGGGGAGAACCTTTCGATCAATTACAGTTACGCAGAAACCCCGTTCGGGAACATCATCGTAGCTTCTACGCAAAGAGGCATCTGTTATATGGCTTTTGCAGAGGAGGAAGGGGACTCTTTTGCAACAATGCAGGCACATTTTCCCAGGGCAGCATTCAGGCAAATGACGGATATCTGTCAACAGAATGCGTTGTACATATTCACCCAGGACTGGAAAAAACTGAACCAGATCAAACTGCACCTGAAAGGAACCGACTTCCAGTTAAAGGTTTGGGAGACCTTACTGAAGATCCCCGAAGGCCAGTTGGCCACTTACGGCACTGTTGCAGAAAAGATACAGAAGCCCAATGCTTCGCGTGCAGTAGGCACCGCTATTGGCAGTAATCCTGTCGCGTTCCTGATCCCCTGTCATCGTGTGATCCAGTCGAATGGCACATTGGGGGGATATATGTGGGGCTCCCGGCGCAAGGCGGCTATGATTGGCTGGGAAGCTGCCAGGGTCAATCATGATTGAGTTGGTTTGCCGGACCCTCCCTGCAAGAAAGCAAGTATCGGGTTGCAGGCGGGTATCGGTTGTTGCAGTTTTGCAGCATAAACCAATCGATATGAAAACATTCATCTTAGTTCACGGTTCATGGCATAGTGCCTGGAACTGGCACAGGGTAAGTCCTATCCTCGAAAAAAAAGGACATAGGGTAATTGCGATAGACCTGCCGGGTATGGGCAGGGATAAAACACCGATACAGGAAGTGACGCTGCAAACAGGTGTAGAGAAATTATGCAACCTGATCGATAGCATAGAAACGGAGATCATCCTGGTAGGGCACAGCAAGAACGGGATCATGATCTCGCAGGCGGCAGAATACCGGCCGCACAGGATCGAAAAACTGATCTACCTGGCAGCCTACCTGATACCTGACGGCAAGACCCAGCGTGAATATTCCCTGCAGGATACGGAAGGCGTGTTGAAACCGTATGTTACCCTGCACGAAGCAACCGGTTCCTCCACATTACAGCCCGAGATCTACAAGGAAGGTTTATACCACGATTGTGACGCGTATATTACAGAGCTGGCCAGGTTGTTATTGAGCCATGAGCCAGTGATATCAGGCATTACACCACTGCAGTTGACGGATGAACATTTCGGAAGCGTGCCCCGGTATTATATCGAGTGCACAGAGGACAGGGCCGTTACACCCTTCATTCAGCGGAAAATGTATACGGAAACACCCTGTAAAAAAATATACAGTATGGCAACCAGTCACTCACCCTTCTTCAGCAAGCCGGAGGAACTGTCGGATATTCTTTGTGAGATCGCAGATGACTGAGATGTTGGATGGAGCTGATCAGCGAAGCTCCAGCCGCCAGGTGAAGCCAGTTTCAGTTTCTCCTGATCGGATGAAACCATTTTTCTGGAGGATGGTATAAGAAGCTATATTGGTTTTGTCCGTACCTGCCACGATGGCTTTTACAGAAGCTTGTTGTTGAGCCCATTGAATGAGGCCACCAACGGCTTCTGTCATATAGCCTTTGCCCTGTTCCGCTGCATGAGTGCCGTAACCGATCTCTATCTCACCACGCTCATTTGGTTCGTCAACAATGCAAAGATCGGCCACCATCTTATTGGCGGATCGCAGTACGATGGTCCAGAGTGTGCAGAACAGGTGATTCTTTTGCGGGTTGGCCGTATTCGGAAGAAAGACCTGTTCGATGGCTTCTTTCAGTTCAGGAGCGATCGTCAGGTCTATCTGGTTCAGCTGTAGGTCATCCTCCAGCGAATGATCGGCAAGCAGGTATTTCTGCAACTGTTCATGGGTCAGGGGGATCAGGCGGAGTCTTTCAGTTAGGATCATGAATAAAGTTTCAGCCTGAATATATGATTATCTAATCATAAACCATATTTCTCTGCAACATTAGGTTACAAAAAAAGTTCAACAACAGGTGATCTAGAACTAAACAGAGGAAACATACAAGTACAAGCGCACCGGTTAGCTCATTTTTATTCACAGTCTTTCATTTTTCGCTCGACCATTTTCTTCTTCTCCTTATCCCATATATAACAATGCTGTTCTATGAGAATCATCTTGTTGTGTACAACTTTGTATGTGGCGGTAGTATATTGTCGTCCGTTACAACATTGGTTAAGTTCATAGATTCTTTTTTGTTTATCATCGAATGTTAATGAAACCCCGGAAAAATCACTTTTGAGATAGGTATTTGCTGCAGTATCAAACAGAAAATAGATGCTTGATGTATTTGGTCCGGCATAGAAATTTTCAAAAACAGAAAACTCTTTAATGCCATCAAAATTATAATCGCCTATGCTAATGGTGTTTAAACTCAGGCTTTCACTTGAAACGACGATCTTCTGAATCAGCTTATCTGTTTTCTTTTCAAATATTTTTACGCCTGTAACGCTTGGATAAAATCGACCTTTTACTTTGGATACGATGAGTTTGAAATATTGGTTATCCAATGCAGCTGCCTGGAGTACTTCCTTGTCTGCCCATTCAACACTATCGCCATAATTAATATCGAATGATTTTACGAGGCTTATTTTCAGTTTCTGGTTTGTACGCAGGTCTGTCCAGATTCCTTCTAAACTTTTGCTATTAGAATCAAAAGATTCAAAGCTAAGGGACGCTTTGTTTTTATGATTCTTGTCTTTTTCGTAAAAAAGTGCTTTGCCCTTCTGCAGAATCCCATCAATGATAATTGGATCATCCTGATCCGAGTAAATGTATACACCATATATTGCCTTTAACGGACCGCCATTTGAAAGGTCTGCAACTAATTCAATTGGATATTTATCAATGAACCCGGAATAAACGGTTTGACCAGATACATTGAATGCGGTCAAAATAATGAGTAGTATAGAAACTGTTTTTTTCAAGGGGGTCTTTATCTCATTAAGAAGCGGTGGGAGAATAAATATACGAAACAGGCTTATTGAAAAGCCGCATCTGATTATTCGGTATGCATATTAGACTTGCTGGTGATTCAATAAAAAACCGCAACTGAAAGGCTGCGGTTCTTAAAGTAGTATGTTGACCCTGGTTATTTTTTCCTAGCCATCACTTTTTCAGCAGCAGCTACGATAAATGGAGTATCCAGGCCGTACTTGGTCAGCAGTTCGTTGGGTTTGCCGCTTTCGCCGAAAGTATCGTTGGTGCCAATGTATTCGATGGGTACGGGAATATTGCGGGCGGCAACCTGTGCCACAGCATCGCCCATACCGCCGATGATATTATGTTCTTCCACCGTTACCGCACATTTGGTCTTGGAGAGAGAGGCGATGATCGCAGCTTCATCCAATGGTTTGATGGTGTGCAGGTTGATCAGTTCTACGCTGATGCCTTTGTCTTCCAAGATCCTTCCGGCCTCAATGGCTTTCCATACCATGTGTCCGCAGGCAAAAATGGTGACATCGGTCCCTTCGCTCAGCTGTTGGGCCTTACCGATCACGAAATCGCTTCCGTCCTCTTTGGTAAAGTTGGGCCATTTCGGACGTCCGAAGCGGAGGTATACCGGGCCATGGTGAGCGGCAATGGCTTTGGTGGCCGCTTTGGTCTGGTTAAAATCGCAGGGAACGATCACGGTCATGCCCGGCAGCATTTTCATCAGGCCGATATCTTCCAGTATCTGGTGGGTAGCGCCATCTTCGCCCAGTGTCAGACCGGCGTGAGAGGCACAGATCTTTACATTCTTGTCGCTGTATGCCACACTCTGGCGTATCTGGTCGTATACACGGCCGGTACTGAAGTTGGCGAAAGTGGTGGTATAGGGGATCTTTCCGCCAATGGTCATACCGGCTGCAATACCGATCATATTGGCTTCAGCAATACCTACCTGTACAAAACGGTTAGGGAAATCTTTGATAAAAGGACCGAGTTTCAAAGAACCGGCAAGGTCGGCAGTGAGTACCACTACGTTCTCATTCTCTTTCCCGATCTCATACATACCCTCGCCAAATCCGCCGCGGGTCTCTTTTTCGTTCAGTACCTGGATGTCTTTCAGTTTCATACAGTGATTTTATTGATGGTGCAAAGTAAAGGAAAAGTCAGGAGGAATAGATGAATGTGTGAATGAGTGAATGAGTGAATGAGCGGATGGGAAATGGGCAATTGCGACGGGGGGATTCACCAGTCACAATTGCCCATTCACAAAAAACATCCTATCCTTCGAATGTGCTGTAGAAATAAGGGGTCTTGGCTTCGAATTCGGCGCTGCAGGTATCCACCATTTTGTATACGCGGGTAATGCCGAGCGACTTTCTTTTTTGGTACACCTGTTCGTCGCTGCAATCACCATGCAGGATCCGGGCGATCTGGGCATCGCCAAAGCCGTTCTTCTTGGCTTCTTTGAGCAGTTCTTCCGGAATGGTGTCGATGGTGTATTGGGCGATCTCTTTTTCGATATTACAGAGTTTCTGTATCTGGTACAGGAACCAGCGGTCGATGCGGGTGGCCTGTGCTATAGATTTGATGGTGGAACCCTGCATCAGTGCATCCTTGATACGGAAGATGCGGTCCCATTTCGGGGTCTTGATATATTCTACCAGTTCCTCGCTTTTCATCAGGCTTTTTCCGTAGTAGCCCAGTCCAATGGCTTCGTTCTCCAGGCTCTGGCAGGCTTTCTGGATGGCTTCGGTGAAACTTCTTCCGATGGCCATTACCTCACCTACACTCTTCATCTGTAAACCAAGTGTATCGTTGGCGCCTTTGAACTTGTCGAAGTTCCAGCGGGGTACTTTCACGATCACATAGTCAAGCGCAGGCTCAAAATAGGCCGATGTGGTTTTGGTGATCTGGTTCTTCAGTTCATCCAGCGAATAACCGATGGCCAGTTTGGCTGCTATCTTGGCAATGGGGTAACCGGTTGCTTTGGAAGCCAGGGCAGAGGAGCGGCTCACACGCGGGTTGATCTCTACGGCGATCAGTTCTTCTGTTTCCGGGTTCTGGGCAAACTGTACGTTACATCCACCGGCAAAATTGCCCAGTGAACGCATCATCAGGATGGCTTTGTTACGCATATCCTGGAACGAAGTGTCGCTCAGGGTCATGGCCGGGGCCACGGTAATGGAGTCTCCGGTATGCACGCCCATCGGGTCAAGGTTCTCTACTGTACAGATGATCACCACATTGTCGTTTTGATCACGCAGCAGCTCCAGTTCATATTCTTTCCATCCCAGAACTGCTTTCTCTACCAGTACTTCGTGTATGGGAGAGGCTTTCAGACCTCTTTCGAGGGCAGCATCCAGGTCGTCTTTACTATGTACAAAACCACCGCCGGTACCTCCCAGCGTGAAGGAAGGGCGGATCACCAGCGGGAACCCGATCTCCTGTGCAAACTCCTTGCCTTCCAGAAAACTGTTGGCCACCTTACTGGGGGCTACCGCTACTCCGATCTTGACCATCAACTGCCTGAATTTCTCGCGGTCTTCAGCCGTATCAATGGCGGCAACGTCTACACCGATCAGGCGGCAATGGTATTTTTCCCAGATACCCAGTTCCTCTGCCTCTTTACAGAGGTTCAGGGCTGTTTGTCCACCCATGGTGGGCAGAACGGCGTCGATCTGGTTCTCTTCCAGGATCTGTTCAATACTTTCTACGGTCAGTGGCAACAGGTACACTTTATCGGCCATCATGGGGTCGGTCATGATGGTGGCCGGGTTACTGTTGATCAGGATCACTTTGATACCCTCTTCGCGCAGACTGCGGGCAGCCTGGGAACCGGAATAGTCGAACTCACAGGCCTGGCCGATGATGATGGGGCCGGAACCGATGATCAGAACGGATTTGATGGAATTGTCTTTGGGCATGGTTGCAAAAAAATAAATTGTGCAAATGTAAGGCCGCAAGGGCAAAGACCGTGTTATTTTTTGCTCCGGTACGGCCAAAAGGGAACAAAACAGGCCAAATAGCGTTATTATTACAAATTGATTACGTAAAATAATAATATGGCAGTACTAAAAGAAGGCAGCAAAGCGCCCGCATTCAAGGCATTGGACCAGAACGGGAATGCCATTTCGCTGGCCGATTTCAAAGGAAAGAAGCTGGTTCTCTATTTCTATCCGAAAGACGATACCCCCACTTGTACCATACAGGCCTGTAACCTGCGTGATAACTACGCCTTGCTGAAGAAAAAGGGTTACCAGGTGGTTGGAGTAAGTGTGGACGACGTGAAAAGCCACAAGAAATTCGAGCAGAAACATGAACTGCCCTTTCCGCTGGTATCAGATGAGGATAAAAAGATCGTGGACAAATACAATTTGTGGGGCGAGAAGAAATTCATGGGCCGGACTTATATGGGTACCACCCGTACCACATTCCTGATAGACGAGGAAGGGAAGATCGTCAAGATCATCGATAAACCCGATAGCAAGAACCATACAGAAGAGATCCTGGAAGCCTGGAAAGCGGCCGGTAAATAATACCTGTTCTGTTGATGACATAAAAAAAGAAGCTGTCCTTTTAGGACAGCTTCTTTTTTTATGGTAGAACGATCTTCTATTTTTTGGTCTCCAGCAATTTGAAGAACTGGTCCAGTTGTGGAAGGATCACGATACGTGTTCTGCGGTTCACGGAACGGCCTTCCGGTGTGGTGTTGGTAGCCAGAGGCAGGTACTGGCTGCGGCCGGCGGCGGTCATGCGTTTAGGATCCAGGCCATACGTGTTCTGTAATACACGAACTACGGTAGTGGCGCGTTTTACGCTCAGGTCCCAGTTGTCCTGGATGCCAGGAATGCTGATCGGCAGGGAATCGGTATGGCCTTCCACCATGAATTCGATCTCAGGCTGGTTGTTCAGCACTTTGGCCACTTTGCCCAGTACTTCCTTGGCACGGTCGGTGATCTCGTAGCTGCCGCTCTTGAACAGCAGTTTGTCGGAGATGTCTACATATACCACGCCTTTGTCCACTTTGATGTTGATGTCTTTGTCATCCAGGTTGCCGATGGCACCTTTCAGGTTCATCACCAGGGCCATGTTCAGCGAATCCTTGCGGGCGATTGAACCCTGCAGGTCGCGGATATAGAGGTCTTTGGCACCGATATTCTCCAGTGATTTCTTGATGCTTTCTGCTTGTGCACCGGTAACCACAGACAGGTCTTTCAGCTGGTTCAGTACGGTATTGTTGTTCTGTTTCAGGTAGTCGATCTGTTTGCCCATATCGGCGATCTGAGATTCCAGGGCCGCTTTGCGGGTATTCAGGTCGGAGATCTTGGCGCTTGATTCGTTCTGGCAGCGTTTCAGTTCATCCTGCAGTTCGCGGTATTTGGCCTGCATATCCAGGTAGTTGCCGCTAAGTTGTGTGTACTTTGCCTTTTCTTCTTCGAGTTTTTTCGGACTCACACAGGAAAAGACGGCCATTGAACCCATGGCGATCAGTAAGAGAATTCTTGATTTCATGTTCATTAATTGGTGGTGATAAAAATTGCCCTTATGTAACGTCTTATCTGGACATTAAATTGTGCTTAAGGTACTTATCGCAAAATTAATCACTAAAAAACCGCTAACCCGGGGCTAGTTTTCAACAAAAATGCTGTTGTTGGGGTAGGGTTCAGGCAAAGATCACTTTGTGTGTGGTCTTGCTCCATTCGGGATACAGTTCCCCAAAACAGGCGTCGATCATCTTCCGTTTGATCTTCAGTGTCGGCGTGAGCAGGCCGTTCTGGATGGTCCATTCTTCGCGCAATACGATGAGTTTGGTCAACTGTTCGTGGTGCTCCAGGCTTTTATTGACAGCCGCCAGGGCATGGTGCAGGATCTCCTGTAGTTGTTCCAGGGCGTGTTTGCGGGCCGATTCGGAAAGGGTGCAAAGTGCCATGGCGTTGGGCATGCCGGATCCTACCACGCAAACCTGTGCCAGCTCGGGTGTTTGCAGCAGTTTGCTTTCTACCGGTGCCGGCATGATGTATTTGCCTTTGCTGGTCTTGAACTGATCCTTGATGCGGCCTGTTATGGTGAGGTAACCTTCACTGTCTATAGAACCCTCATCACCTGTACGCAGGAAACCCTCTTCAAAACATTCGGCGGTAAGACCGGGTTCTTTGTAATAACCCAGCATGTTGGCCGGGCTTTTTACCTGCACTTCATTATCCTTGCCCAGGCGTACTTCTACTCCTGTATAGGATTGTCCAACCGTGCCGAATTTAACGGCTCCCCTGCGGTTGGAGTGGGAGAGTGCCAGGTTCTCGGTCATGCCATAGGCTTCCTGTATCAGAATATCCAGCCGGGCAAACCAGCGGAGCAGGGCTGGGTTGATGGGAGAGGCCCCGGTGAACAGGAACCGGGCATTGGTCAGGCCCAGTTTTTTCTTGATGGCTTTTTTGATCACTGTTGATACGAGCGGGATGGACAATAACCTGTCAAGTTTCTGTTGCGGTATCTTTTTGAGGATGCCTTCCTGCAGTTTTTCCCAGATACGGGGCACGGCCAGGAAAATGGTGGGCTTGGTATGGGCCAGGTTGGAGGCAAACGTATCCATCGACTCAACAAAATATACCGTACTGCCTGTGAAGATGGCACCACATTCTACCAGCATACGTTCGGCCACATGGCAGAGCGGCAGGTAGGAGAAAAAGATCTCCTCTTTAATCTCCGGATAACTTATCAGGAAGGCATCTACGGCATAAGCAACGGCATAGAAAGTGTGCATCACCCCCTTGGGCTGACCGGTTGTACCGGATGTATACACGATGCAGGCCAGCGCCTGCGGGTCAATGTCGGGTTTGCCTGTGATACCCTCCTGCTGTTTGATGAGCTCATCCCAGTTCAAACAGCCCGCGTTGGGATAAAAAGGGAAACTGATCTGCAGCAGCTTATCCGGAACACCGGTACGCAATTCTTCGGGATTGTCCAGTTTGCCGATGAAAATGGCCTTGCTCTCACTGTGGTCAATGATCTCGCGAAGGGCATCGGGGGTGATATTGGGGTACAGGGGTACCGAAATGCAGCCTGCCATGGATATGGCCAGGTCGGCCATGATCCAGTGTGCACAGTTCTTGCTGAGGATGGCCACTTTATCATCCTTGCCCAGGCCCATGCCTCGCAAGGCGGCGGCCATTCTGCGAACCTGACTTCCGGCTTCCTGCCAGGTGAATGTCTGGTAAACCCCTTTCACTGGTTCTGCCAGAAAAAGTTTGTTGGCACGGGTCTGCTCAAATTCGCAGAACTTATCAAGCATGGTGGGGAGCGGTCGAAGCATACAGCAGTATCGTATTAAGGTTGGGGAGATAATAAAAAATGCGCCATGCCCTGTTCGGGGATCTTTCCCTGCAGGGGCGCATAGAATTCGTAGATCTTTGTAAAATCGGCGGCCTCATCGTCCGTGGGCCAGAACGGTTCTGAAAACACACCCTGTTTATGGGCAAAGTCCAGCCCGACCATGATAATCGGCACACCGGCTTTTTTGGCGATATGGTAAAAACCGGTACGGAGCCGGTCCACTTTTTTTCTGGTGCCTTCGGGAGAAAGTGCCAGTATGAACTCTTCGTGACTGTTGAACAGGTCCACTACCTGGTCCACCAGTTTGTTGCTGCTGGACCGGTTTACCGGGAAACCGCCCAGTTTCCGGAAGAAAAACCCGAACCTGCCTTTGAACAGGGAATCCTTGCCGAGGAATTTGACATGGTGCAGGCGAAGTTTGCTGCGGAATGCCAGGCCCATCACAAAATCCCAGGCGCTGGTATGCGGACCCACGATCAGCACGGCTTTTTTAAGCTGATAGGGAAAAGAACCCTTCTGGGTCCATCCCATGGCACGGAGATAGAAGCTCCATAATAGTCTCATGTGGCAGCAGCAATTGTTCTGATTTACAAGATAATAAGAAAAAAGATAGGAAGGAAGGGGAGGCGTGAATCGTGAGTCGTCAATCGTGAATCGTCGGCTATTGCCATTCTCTATTACCAGCCTACCACTCGCGCCTCACGATTGACGATTCACGTCTGCCGCCTCAAGAACCCCTCCGAAAACAGTTGCAATAAGCAATTTTCTAATTGCAAACAGCGTTATAACATAAATATCCAACCTATGGCCTCCTTCAGAAGCTTTGTTGCCAGCGAGCTGATGTCGATCAAACAGAATATCGCTGCTGTACGCAACATGGTCCCCAACAACATCAAACTAAAGCCCAGCGAAAGACGAAGTATGTTCAAGCTGAACACCAAACGCCATGCGTTTGTAGAAAAAGCCGTTCAGTTCATGCGCAAGAACCCCAACACGGTTCCTTCTTTTGTGGACGTGATGGAGTGCAACAACTATGTTCATCTCTATGCCCAGTATACAGAACTGATCGAAGAACTCGATGCTGTTAAAACCAAACTGGAAGATGCCAAACTGGTGATCGGCAACGAGATCATGAAACAGACCCGGGCGTATTTCCAGAATTCCAAGAATGCTTCCGAATCGGGTAACGAGCAGTTGACCAGGATCTACAGGGAATTGAAGCCGCATTATGCGGTGGGGAGGAATAGCAGGAAATCTGCAGACAGTTAGTAGTTAAAAGTTAATAGTTAAAAGTGAATAGTGTTACAGAATCCCCATTTCAACTATTCACTTTTAACTATTAACTATTAACTATTAACTATTAATTTTTATTTGTTCATTTCTATTTCAATTCTTTCAACAATGCATTTACCGCTGCTTCCAGTTGCTGGTCGCGGCCTTTGATCACAGTTTCGTACTCGTTCATGAGTTTGATATCGGGTTCGGTCTGTGCATTCTCGAGGTATTGTCCTTTCATGTCTTTACAACCCAATGGCGGAACACCCCAGCGGATACTGTTATCCTGCAAGGCTTCCCATCCCGCAAATGTACAGGTGCCGGGTACGGGCATGCCCACCAGTTTACCCAGTTTCAGTTCCTGGTAGGTATATGCATAACAATGTCCATCGCTGTAATTGGCCTCATTAGCGATGGAGATGCTGGGTTTGGTCCAGCGGAAATTGGGCTCATATCCATTACTGCGTGTGTCGGTGGTGTAATCCATGAATTTTTTTCCGCTGAGGAACATGGCCAGGTCGGCCACCAGGTCGCCGCCGCTATTAAAACGGGTATCCACCACGATCCCTTTCCGGCTGGCATATTTGCCCATCACTTCTTCATAAGTGGTGCGGTAGGCGCCATCGTTCATGCCGGGTATGTGTACATAACCCAGTTGACCATTGCTTAAGCGGTCCACTTCTTCCTGGTTCTTTCTTACCCAGCGTTTGTACAGCAGGCCGTTCTCCTCACCCATGCTGATGGGTTTTACGATGAATTCTTTTCTGGCAGAACCATCCAGTACCACTAACAGGGTGTTTTTGCCGGCTTTGCGGTTCAGGAACTGTGCAGGGTCCTTATCGGGCGTGATGAGCTCACCATCGATCGATTCTATGATCATACCCGCTTTGATGTTTAATCCTGCTTTATCTAGAGGACCGTCCTTAATCAGTTCTTCTATCCGTACGCCATTGCCTTTGTATTGCTGGTCATAGAAAATGCCCAGCGAGGCGGTTGCATCGCCATTGGCGGAAAAATTATTGTAGCTGGCGCCGCTATGGCTCACATTCAGCTCGCCCAGTAGCTCACTCAGCATTTCTGCAAACTCATAGTTATTACCGATATGCGGCAGGTATTTTTCGTAGTCGGGTTTGTAGCTGTCCCAGTTCACACTATGAAAACTGGCAGTATAAAAAGTTTCCTTGGTACGGCGCCATACATGTTCGAACATAAAACGTCTTTCGGCATCTACGTTCAGCACCATTTCACCATTGATGCTCACCATGTCGCGTTTACCGGTGGCAGGGTCGATTTTAGAAATACTTCCATCCGCAGAGAGGAAGATGGTCTTCTGGTCCTTGTCCCAGACAAGGCTGCCACCACCCGCATTTAGTGGAATAAGCATTTTGGTTTCTTTGGTGCGCAGGTTGGTGCTCCAGAGATTGCTTCCTTTTTCAAAACGGGCCAGGTAATAGAGTGTTTCCCCATCCTTACTAACCAGTGCATCACTCAGTGAAGAAGAGTGAATGGTGAGTTTGGCCTTGCGGATGCTGAGCCCGTCCCAGTCGATCACTACACTGTCTTTTTTGTTTTCCTTCTTCTTTGTGGTATCTGCTTTGGCTTTGTTCTCTTCGGCCTCTTTCAGCAATGCGGCATCTTCTTTGCTGAGTTTGAACTTGTCATATGCTTCCTGTGTGAAGAACATCGCATACACATCCGTTTGCGCACCGCCGCTCTGGGCAACACCTTTCAGACCATCACGGTTGCTGAACCAGAGCATGGCTTTGCCGCCCATGATCCATTTGGCGTGGCTATCGTTGAAGCCGCTTTCGGTGAGATTGCTCACTTTTCCCTTGCCATCGGCAGCAATGATACCCACTTCGCCGGAAGCCACTCCCGGAACGGAATAATCAAAGAGGATCCATTTGCTGTCAGGACTCCATTGGAAATACTGGTCATTGTCGCCCATCGAAAACAGCTCCTTATCGGTCAGCAGGGTGCGGGATTGTTTGCTGGCAATGTTGTATACCTTCAGCGTCATCCGGTTCTCTATGTAAGCGATCTCTTTACCGTCCGGGGAGTATACGGGTTGATAATTCTCATTCCCGTTCACGATCACCGGTGTTTCTTTTAATACGGTGGATGCATAGAAATAAGGTTCTTCATCGCGTGTTTTCCTGGTCTCGAAGATCTTCCAGCTGTTGCCCCGCTCAGAAGCGTACAGCAGTGTTTTGCCATCGGGCGAGAAACTCACCAGTCGCTCCTGCTCGGGTGTATTGGTGATGCGTTTGGTGACACCACCCTCCACACTGGTCACAAAAACTTCGCCACGGAAGATGAAGGCAACTTCTTTACCATTAGGCGATACGGCCATATCCCTTGCTCCGCCGGTTACCGGAACCACTTTCTCGTTATTGCTCTTGGCATCTGTGGCAATGCTGATATGGACCTGATTGCTTTTGCCATTGGCTTTCTGTGTATACAGGTGGCCATCATAGGTATAACAAAGCGTGCCATCATTGGCGGCGCTTAAAAAGCGTACGGGGTGTTTTGTAAAAGAGGTCAAGGTCTGTGGTTTTCCACCTGTGAGCGACATCTTCTGCACATTGAAAGAGCCGCTTTCTTCGCTCAGGTAATAAAAGGCCTGATCGTTATCGGTGAATACCGGGTTACGGTCTTCGCCGGCAAAGGAAGTGATCTTTTTATGCGAACCATTTTTACTGTCGTAAACCCAGATATCCCTGGTGATGGCAGAGTGATGGTGTTTGCGCCAGGTGTTTTCACCGCCCTTTTTATCCTGGTAGATCAGGTATTGGCCATTCCGGCTCAGTTTTACTTCTTCCGCCGGTGTGCTCAATACCTGTTCCACTCTTCCACCACCAACAGGCACTTTGTACAATTCCGGTTGTGATCCTGTGGGATAGGTCCGGTTGCTGGCCAGGTCCATGCGTGTGGCGCCAAACAACACTGACCGGTTGTCTGCGGAGAATTCATAGGGATATTCCTGTGCGGAATGCCAGGTGATCCGCCTGGCTTCACCGCCTTCTGCCGGGATGACGAATATGTCGAAGTTGCCGTAACGGTCACTGGCAAATGCGATCTGTTTGCCGTCGTGGCTCCATACGGGCATGAAATCGTGTGCTTCATGTACGGTAAGCGCAGTGGCATTGCCTCCGCTGGCGGCAACGCGGTAAAGATCTCCTTTGTAGGTGAATACAATGGTGCTGCCGTCGGGTGAGATGGCCGCATAACGGATCCATCCCGGATCGGTCTGGGCAAAACTGCTGAAGCTGCAGCAGGCTGCCAGCAGTAAACAGGTGATTTTTTTCATAGCAGTATAATGAACCAGAAAGTTAGGAAAGAACTATTGTAAAATCATGTGTGAGGGTCTGATCTGTTCGAAAATCCATGATCGGCAAACAACTGAGAACAATGTCAAAGAAACCGTAATTTTAACCCCATCTCCTTTTATGAAAAGATCTCTTCTCTTTTGTTGTGGCATGTCAGTTGCCTTGTTTGCCTTGTCTCAGTCCAAAAGACCGCGAGAACTGGGAATCGGTATCGGTGTATTGCCAACAGGAACGTACAATGCCATTACGGATGTAGCGGGCGTTAAAGTAGGCCATACCACTTTGATCAAGGGCGATTCGGTTCGTACAGGCGTAACGGCCATCCTGCCGTTCGACGGGAATATTTTTCAGCACAAGGTCCCCGCAGGTGTGTTCGTGGGCAATGGTTTTGGCAAACTGGCGGGCAGCACACAATTGACCGAACTGGGCAACCTGGAAAGTCCCGTCATCCTCACCAATACCCTGAGTGTGGCCACTGCCATGAATGCGGTGATCGGGCATACGTTACAACAGGCAGGTAATGAGAAGGTGTTTTCCGTGAATGCGGTGGTGGGTGAGACCAACGACAGTTACCTGAACGATATCAGAGGCCAGCATGTGCAACAAACAGATGTGCTGAAAGCCATACAGGAGGCAGCAAGCGGTCCTGTTGCAGAGGGCGCAGTAGGTGCCGGTACCGGAACGGTCTGTTTCCAGTTCAAAGGAGGAATCGGTACGGCTTCGCGCAAACTGCCGGTTTCGATGGGCGGATATACAGTGGGTGTACTGGTGCAGACGAATTTTGGCGGGGTATTGCAGATCGATGGCGTGCCGATAGGAGAAGAATTGAACAAATATTACCTGAGCGATCAGCTGAATAAAAAAGAGGATGGTTCCTGTATGATCGTAGTGGCAACCGATGCGCCGCTTGACAGTCGCAACCTCAGCCGCCTGGCCAAACGCGCTTTTATGGGACTGGCCAAAACCGGTGGTATTGCGCATAATGGCAGTGGTGATTATGTGATCGCATTTTCAACAGATCCCTTATTACGGATCGATCATAATGCTTCAGGAAAAACACAAACAGTGAGCCTGTTGACCAATGACACGGTCTCACCTCTGTTCATGGCCGCCATCGAAGCAACAGAAGAAGCGATCATCAATTCACTTTTCGCAGCCACTACCACCAGGGGTATTGGTAACCATGTGGCGGAAGCCTTACCGGTAGAAAAAGTATTGAACATCCTGAAAAAATATAACCGTATCCGATAATGAGCAACCTGACCTGTTTTTGTGATGACCGTTTCATGCCGCTGAGCGAAGCTTCTTTACCCGTGAATGACCTGGGTTACCAGCGCGGGTATGGTATTTTTGATTTTCTGCGCGTAACCGGCAATACCCCTTTGTACTGGGAGGACCACCTGGATCGTTTTTTCTTCTCGGCCCAGGCCATGCATTTGCCGGTAAAATATCAGCGTGATGCATTACAGCAGATCATCCTGCAACTGATCAAAGAGAATGCCCTGCCTTTTTCGGGAATACGTATCATGCTGTCGGGAGGAAGTTCACCTGATGGGTACCAGATCACGGAGCCTAACCTGGTGATCGTGCAAACACCGCTGACACCTCCGCCAGATCAGGTGATGTTGCCTGGGTACAAAGTGGTCAGCTACCCGCACCAGCGCCAGATGCCGCATGTGAAGACCACCGATTACCTGATGGCCATCTGGTTACAACCCTGGGTAAAACAACAGGGTGCGGATGATGTGTTGTACCATCAGAATGGGATCGTCACCGAATTTCCCAGGTCTAATTTCTTTCTCGTGACAGACGACCATACGATCGTTACCCCAGAGAAAAATATCCTGGCTGGCATTACCCGGAAACAGATACTGCAGGTTGCGGCTGCAAATGGTCTGCGGGTGATACAGAAAGATATTTCAATGGAAGAGATCGGTATTGCGCGCGAAGCATTCATCAGCAGTTCCACCAAACGGGTGATACCGATACGACAGCTGGATCATATCCAGTTCGCACCTTATACTACTGAGTCTGTGACCGCAAAGCTGTTCGGCTGGTTACGGCAACATGAAATTACGACCGCAGCTAAGGCGCACTGATGCCATTTATCCAAAATAGGTTGTCCGCTTTTTACAGGTAAGATAGTTTTGGTTCCTTACTTATGATGAACTGAACCAATGAATCCAAAACTGGTACCTGCTATACTGCTTTCAGTCCTGTCGCTGTTCTGTATCGCGATCGTGATGCGTGGCCTGCAGCTGGCATTACGCAGGACGGACTTGACGGCTGTTCGAAGGAACAGGATCTGGGTTGCCACGTGGATCTTCATCACAGTCTGGGTTACTTTGATCGGTGTACTCGCTATCAGAGGTTTTTTTGCTGATTTTTCAACGATCCCTCCGCGGCCTGTTTTCATGATCCTTATTCCGCTGCTGGTTTTTATTGCCATTGCCTTTTCTGCTACAGGAACTGAGATCATCAAAGCCATACCGCCGCATTGGTTGGTGGGCATGCAATCGTTCCGCATCCTGGTGGAGCTCTTGTTATGGCGGGCTTTTCTTGATAACCTGTTGCCGATCCAGATGACTTTTGAGGGCAGTAATTTTGATGGGCTCAGTGGCTTGCTGGCCGTTCCGGTGGCCATGCTCCTGATGCGTAAATGGATTCCACAGCTGGCATTGTTCTTTAATATTGCCGGTTTGCTGTTATTATTGAATATCCTCCTGATAGCCATACTCTCCATGCCTACGCGTTTCCGCTATTTTACCAATGAACCACCCAATACGCTGATCGGGGAATTTCCTTTTGTGTACCTGGGGGCGATATTGGTGGCCATTGCACTCGGCCTGCATATCTTTTCACTGCGCCAATGGTGGTTGCTTCGTAAAGAAGCCATGTTGGCCAGGGCATAGTTCCTGCTGGTGGTTTCTGGCCGATGATGTAATTTGTAGCCGGTGGCAAATCTTCCCGAATACCAGTACTATGCCTGCGGCGACCATGCTGTTACCATTGCATTGGGCAAAGGGATCTCCGTTGCCATCAATGAGCAGGTGATGCGTTTATACCGATACCTGGTTGCGCAGGAAACCGAAGCGGTGCTGGATATCATTCCCGCATATAACTCGCTCACGGTCGTGTATGATGCGCTGTTGCTGATCAGGAAATATCCCGGTCGTTCACCTTATGGGATCATACAAAGCTGGCTGCAGCAATCGGTCGCAGCGATGGATCATGTACAGGAGCAACCAGCACGAAAAATAGAGATCCCCGTTTGTTACGACAGGACCCTCGCTCCGGATATGGAGGCAGTTGCCGCCTTACATCAATTGTCTGCAGCAGAAGTGATACGCTTGCATACGGCCACTGTCTATCGTGTATATATGATCGGGTTCCTGCCGGGCTTTGCTTATATGGGCTCGGTGCATGAGCAACTCATCACAGCCCGGAAGACGACACCCAGAACCCGCGTGCCTGCAGGCAGTGTGGGCATTGCCGGGGAACAGACCGGTATCTACCCGTTGGATTCGCCCGGTGGCTGGCAGTTGATCGGTCAGACACCATTGCAACTTTTCGATGTGCAACAGGCAAACCCCTGTTTGCTGCAACCTGGCGATGAAGTGCGGTTCTATCCCATATCTCTTGCTGAATTTCAAAAACTGAAACGGCCATGAGTATACGGGTACAAAAACCAGGACTGCTGGATACGCTGCAGGACAGGGGCCGTTACGGTTACCAGCAATCCGGCATCAACCCCGGCGGTGTTATGGACCTGTCTGCTATGCGTATCGCCAACATGCTGGTGGGAAATGACCCGGCAACAGCTGTACTTGAGATGCATTTTCCGGCGGCCGTTTTATTGTTTGAGACCACCACCCTGATCGCCTTGAGTGGTGCAGATTTTTCTCCTGAGGTGGAAGGCAGGGAAGTTCCCCTGCATCAGCCGGTGCTGGTAAAAAAAGGAGCAGTGCTGCAATGTAAAAAACAAAGAAAAGGCGCCAGGATGTACCTGGCAGTAGCCGGTGGTTTTGTAGCAGAGCAATGGTTGCATAGTGCCAGCACACAACTGCAGGTAAAAGCCGGTGGTTTTGCCGGAAGAGCTTTGCAGAAGCAGGATAGCTTATTGCTAAAACACGCGAACCGGTATTCTTTACCAGAACCTCTGCAGGTCTTTGAAACCCTGCCCTGGCGCGCAGATATTGATGGAGTATATCATGATGGCCCCATCCGCTGTATTGCCGGAAATGAGCTGGACGACGATTCCCGGCAATTGCTGACAGATTCCGTTTTTCAGATATCCCGGGACAGTAACCGGATGGGATACCGTTTGCAGGGACCTCCACTGCCTACGAACCTGAGGGATGAACTGGTATCAACGGCCGTGACCAGGGGCACTATGCAGCTATTGCCCAGCGGACAACTGATCGTTCTGATGGCAGACCACCAGACAACAGGCGGTTACCCCCGTTTGGCGCATGTGACCAGTGCCGATCTGCCTGTTTTGGCCCAGAAACAGGCAGGTGAGGAATTCAGCCTGCAACTGGTGAGTATGACCGTGGCAGAAAAAATTCTCCGGGAACAGGAAATGAATTTGCAGCAACTGCAAAATGCCTGTAACTTCCGTTTAGATCAGTATTTCGGAAGCTGATCGTTCATCAAAACCTAAATCATAACTCCCCCCGATTGCCGGGGAGCCCGTGCATGCAAACCATCGATCTGAATTGCGATATGGGAGAGGGCTTTGCCCACGATGCCCAACTGATGCCCTGGATCAGCAGCGTGAATATTGCCTGCGGTTATCATGCCGGAGATGCAGATAGCATGCAGCGTACGCTGGCACTGGCCATTGAACACCAGCTGGCGATCGGCGCCCATCCTGGTTTTGCGGATAAAGCCAATTTCGGCCGTACTGAGGTATTACTTCCCCTTAATGAGGTTTTTGACCTGGTGATAACACAGGTACAATTGTTACAGCTGATGGCTGTAGAAATGGGAGCCAGGCTTAATCATGTGAAACCGCATGGGGCATTGTATAATATGTCGGCAAGGGATGCACTTCTTGCCAATACCATTGCCAAAGCAGTGTACACGGTAGACAGCGAACTGGTGCTGTTCGGGCTTAGTGGCAGTCATTCCATCAGTGAAGCAGAAAAGATCGGGTTACGAACCGCCAGTGAGGTTTTTGCCGACCGGACCTATCAGCCCAATGGGAGTCTCACACCCCGCTCGGCAGCCAATGCCCTTATTGGTTCGGAAGAGGAGTGCCTGCAACAGGTATTACAGATGATAGAGCAAAAAACAGTGACCGCAACCAACAAACAGGCGGTTCCCATAATAGCAGACACGGTTTGCCTGCATGGTGATGGGGAGCATGCACTGGATTTTGCCAGGGCTATTTTTTATAAGCTACAACAACACCATATTCAAATTCAACCCCTCGCACATTGAAAAAAGTTGCACGCTCGTCTGCCGTTTCCGGCGCGGCTTTCCTGATGGCCACATCTGCCATTGGCCCGGGTTTTTTAACACAGACCACTGTGTTCACCCAGCAGCTACTGGCCAGTTTTGGTTTTGTGATCCTGATCTCCGTGTTGCTCGATATCGGTGCGCAAATGAATATCTGGCGGGTGCTGGCAGTAACAGAGAAACATGCGCAGGATATTGCCAACGAACTGTTGCCGGGCCTGGGATATTTTGTGGCGGCACTGATCGTGTTGGGCGGGCTCGCTTTCAATGTGGGCAACATGGCCGGCTGTGGTCTTGGGCTGAATGTACTTACCGGGATAGATACCGTATATGGTTCCATCATTAGTTGTATCATGGCTTTGTTCCTTTTCTGGATGAAAGAGGCCGGCAAAGCCATGGATCTTTTTGCGAAAGTATTGGGTGTGCTGATATTCCTGCTGACGCTGTATGTGGCATTCAGTTCGCATCCCCCTGTGGGCGATGCGCTGTACCGGTCATTTGTTCCGGAAAAGATCAGCGCAGTGGCTATTGTTACATTGGTGGGTGGCACGGTGGGTGGTTATATCTGTTTTGCCGGCGGCCATCGCCTGCTTGATGCAGGCATCAAGGGGCAGGAAGCTTTGCCGGAAGTTACCAGAAGTTCCGTGACCGGCATTCTGGTTACGGCCACCATGCGCGTGGTGTTGTTCCTGGCGGCATTGGGGGTAGTTATGCATGCGGGTGTGCTGGATACTGCCAATCCTCCGGCATCGGTATTCAGGCTTGCTGCCGGAGAACTGGGCTACCGATTTTTCGGTGTGGTCATGTGGGCAGCTTCCATTACTTCGGTGGTGGGCGCCTCTTATACTTCCGTTTCTTTTCTCAGGACCTTCCATCCATGGATCAACCGCAACGACCGTTGGCTGATCAGTTGCATCATTGTTTTTTCCACGATCGTTTTTGCATGGGTTGGTCAGCCGGTCAAGATCCTTGTAACGGTAGCGGCTTTGAATGGCCTGGTCTTACCCGTTACACTCGCTGTAATGCTGCTGGCGGCAAGCAATACCCGTCTGGTAGGTACTTATCGCCATCCAATGATCTTGCAGGTAGCTGGCTGGATAGTGGTAGTGGTGATGAGCTGGATGAGTTACCTGACAATTACCCGCTGGCTGGGGTTGTAACATGCAAGCCTGTTTTGTAACTTTAAAAAAAAACTGTGATGGAAGACAAGCAACATTATTGGGACGCTATTTACCGGACCAAACAACCCCATGAAGTAAGCTGGACGCAGGAAAAGCCAGCCACATCGCTGGATTTCATACATAGTTTTCACATATCCAGGGATGCCGCCATCATTGATGTAGGCGGAGGCGACAGCCGGTTGGTGGACTACCTGCTGGATGAGGGTTTCCAGAACATCACGGTACTCGATATCTCACAGGAAGCGCTTGTCCGTGCCCAAAAAAGGTTGGGTGACAAAGCAGGAAAGATCAAATGGGTGATATCTGATGTAACAGCGTTTGAGCCGGATATACAATACGATGTCTGGCATGACCGGGCCACTTTTCATTTTTTGACCACGCCTGAACAGATCCATAAGTACATCAATATTGCCGGTCAGCATGTAAAGGGTTATATGACCATCGGAACGTTTTCTGATTGTGGTCCTGATAAATGCAGTGGACTACCCATACGTAAATACACGGAAGAATTGTTGCAAAGGGAACTGGTTGACAAGTTCGACAAGATCCGCTGTGTTACGGAAGATCATGTAACACCTTTCAACACCAAACAGAACTTTCTTTTCTGCAGTTTTAAGAAACATGTTGTTAACTGACGGGTCAATTGTCAGAGATGCTGGTTGAACTCTTCTGTAAATAATATGCAAGTACCGCTTCGGCTGTGGTTTCAGCCGAAACACCGGTCAAGACCACTTTGTTGAAGAGTGATGAAAAATTTTCCCGGTTCTGCAGGCTCTTCAGGTAAAATTTGTCGTAATAGGCAAGCAGAATGGCGAAACAGTCCTTGATATTGTCTTCTATCAGCAGGCTTACCGCATTTTTGGTCTCCAGTCCACCCAGCCTTTTTTTGATCCGCAGGATGGCATTGATCAATTTTTCCTTATCGAACTTGCCATAATGCTCCACAATGAAATTCAATCTTTCCTCAAAGGGAATGTCCAGGAAATAGATCTGTTTATCACGCATCTGCCGGAAAAAAGCAGCGGGCAGGTTCACTTCGCCGATGCGCTGGCTTTCATCTTCCAGCCAGATGATTTTCGGTGGTTGTGGCTTACCTGCGGTATGATCATCTGACCCTGTGTTCCAGCTGTCGACCGTTTTCTTGAGAGCAGCAGCCAGCAGGTTCTCAAACATTTCCTGCGTGGGTTGTGCCGGTTGACCGAGGGCTCCGAACGCAGATCCCTTGTGGTTGGACAATCCCTCCAGATCGATCACCGACTGTTTCTTTTTGGCCAGGGCCTGCAAAGCCTCTGTTTTGCCGCTGCCCGTAAAACCGCCGATGATATTGATGGGATAAGCGATGTTGAACTGATTCAGCACCCATTTGCGGTAAGCTTTGTATCCACCAGCCAATGTGTATACTTTGAATCCATAGAGGTCCAGCATCCAGGCAACACCAGCGCTGCGCATGCCGCCCCGCCAGCAGTGAACCAGTACGATATGTTGGTCCCTTCTGAAATGATGCCGTTTGTTCCTGATATCCAGGATCGCTTCAACGGACTCGACCATCTTCACCATTTTCACGCCAAAAAAATCGAGTCCCAGTTTAATGGCTTTTTGCTGGCTTTCCTGTTTATAAGCGGTGCCCACCACTTTTCGTTCGTCGTCGGAGAATAGCGGCAGGCTATGGGCTCCGGGAATATGTGCATGACCAAACTCGCCCGGACTGCGCACGTCCAGCACGGGATGTTGTTGGGCAAGTGCCAGGAATTCCTCCACCTGTATACGGGTAATGGCCATGCAGCAAATGTAAGGGCAGAATTTTGTAACTTTTGGGTCTGAAACAGTTATTGATCATACGACACGCCAAAAGCAGCTGGGCCGTGGTTGGCCAGGACGATTTTGACCGGCCACTGAACGACCGCGGCAAACACGATGCACCCATGATGGCACAACGGCTGCTGGACAGGCATGTGTCTATCGATCTGTTCATCACCAGTCCTGCCAAAAGGGCCCTGTCTACGGCCAAACATTTTGTGGAAGTATACCAGACGGGGAAAGAACGGCTGGCTGCTGTGAGACAACTCTACCATGCGTATCCTGCCGTATTTTATGAGGTGATCAGTGAGATCGATGATTCGATCCGGACCGCGGCGGTCTTTTCACATAATCCCGGCATCACCGCTTTTGTCAATGAGTTGACCAGTACCCAGATCGATAATATGCCCACTTGTGGGGTGTTTGCGGTGAAAGCCGATACCCTGCACTGGAAAGATTTTGCAGCAGCTAAAAAATCCTTCTGGTTTTTCGATTATCCCAAACTCTGAATAAACGCTGCATCAGGAAGGTTGTATGGTCTCTGTCTGCTTTTTAAAGTTGGCGAGGTAAACCCCGGTAAAGATGAGGATGGCGGCAGTCAGTTTGATCAGGCTGAAATGCTCTCCGGCAAATACGATGGCGATCACTGCTGCAAATACGGGCTGCGTATAGATATAGGCCCCGGTTGCAGAAGCGCCGATGATGGAAATGCCATATACATTCAGCAGGTAAGCAAGAAAAGTGGCGCCTACGGCCACAGCGGCCAGCGCCAGCCATTGTGCCAATCCAAACCCTGCCCAGTTGGTGCCGAGGAACTCCTGCATGCCAAAGGGCAGGATCACAAGCGCGCCAAAGGTGAAGATCCATCTGAGCACCTGTATGCCGCTGTAGGTCTGCATGAGCGGACGCACCAGTACCAGGTAGAATGCATAAGAAACGGCATTGATGAGTACCATGATATCGCCAAGTAACAGGTTGCTGCCACTATGCCCGGGGTCTTTCAGTAAGATCAGTAAAGTGGCACCGCCGATACCCAGTACCAGTCCGGTGAATTTCAATAAGGTAAATCCTTCGCGTAACAGCCATGCGGCGATCAGGGTGATAAAAATGGGGGTGGCCAACGACAGTAAGGAACTGTGGATTGGTGTGGTAAGTGATACCCCCTTGATAAAAAAGATCTGGTTGATCACTACCCCTGTTAAAGCACAAAGAAGAAAACGGGGAATATGTTTGCGTTCAAGCCTGGTCTTGCCGGGTTTGAAGAGGAAAAGTGTCCAGAACAGGAACAGGCTTACCAGTATCCGTACCACGTTTAAGGCAAAAGGGTGCAGGTAAGCGGGTGTGATATATTTTACGATCGCATAATTGGCCCCAAAAATGAAATTGGCACCCAGTACAGCGGCATGTGCTTTGGTGTTACGGGTCATGGAAGGCAAAGGTAGGATAATGTAGGGGAGTGAGTGGGCAGTGGTGAGCGGGGCGTTTGTTTCGGCCTATTCATGAAGGGTGTTGTTGAGTAAACTGGACAGGTCGGTTTCCCTGAATGGAGTTAAGGAGACCTGCTGGTAAGAAAAAGTTCCGGCCATGGGCAGGTGTTTGCTGCAATCGAACCGGTCTTGCGAAAATGATAAACAGTAGCCCTTTTCCTGTAACCGATCGGCAAGGTATTCCTGTTCCGTTTGGCCAGGGGTGGGGATGAGTATTGCTTTTTTATGAAGTGACAGTATTTCCATTACGCTGGTATACCCGCTGCGGCAGACGATATAGTCGCTCTGGTTAATGGCATCCTCCAGGTCGTTACCCCCCAGGTGGTTCTTTACAGTGACCTTATCGCCAATGAAAATATTTTCCACTTCTCCCGGCTTGCCCCGCACCAGTAAACAGGTGCTGTTGAGTTTGGGTAATCCCAATATGAATTTTTCTTCAAGCAGGCTTCTTTGTGGCTCAGGTCCGGAAAGCAGGATGCAGTAATCGTATTTTTTTTCCAGCTTCTTTTCCTGGAACCGGGAAAGGACACCCATGTACCTGACAGGTATTTCGGGCAAATGTTTGGGGTGAGATAAGATGCCGGCAAGATTGGGTTCGCCGTCTGTATCCGGTACCCAGCAGGCAGTAAACCGGTTGATATACCGGTAGTTGATGCGTTGCAGGATTCTTTGCAGCCACCCAAACGGTGCTTTGATGGTAAGCTGGTGCGTGATGAAAATGCAGGAAACCTTTTCCGAATATAAACCGTACCGGTTATCGGAGATCACCAGGTCTACCTGGTGTTGGTCAATCACCTGCTGCAGCCATTGGTGTTCTTCGATGATCAGTTTTTTCAGTCGCGGTAACTGTTTCATCAATGCCAGTGCCAGGCCAATACGGGTACCCGCATACCGAACCCGGTAACCTGGTATGGGCAGTATGGTAAGCATGGGGAATTCCTGGTTCAAGAGGTGGGCCTGAGCACCATCGGCAGCAATGATGACATTGAAACCCTTGGTTACCAGCGCCCTGATAATGGGAATGCAGCGTGTGGCGTGGCCCAAGCCCCAATCGAGTGGAGCCACCAGTACCGTTTGTATGTTAAAATTATCGGCCAATAGGATTTGTTTGGTAAGTGTATGGCGTAAAATAGTATTTTAGAACGCGAATATGAAGATGAAAATAAACCAAATAATCGTTCTGTTGTTGTTGGTATCACTGGTATGTGGATCCTGTGGTCTTTTGAACAGGAATAAAAACTCGAAACTCTGCGGTTGTCCGCCCAGTCACCGATAATCTTTGATCAGCCTATGAATAGGGATATTCTGGTTTTGTCTTCTTCTGCGCAACTGAACCCTCAGCTGAGGGAACAGGAGATGGTACAGTTGCACCAACTCTTGTTCGACACCGAGAACTGGACGGCATTCTCCATCGCGAACGAGATCATCGATATCAACCGTCGGAGGATCATACGCAAAACACACCTGATCCAGCAGATATTAACGGAACGTAGGCAGAAACCTTTTGTGTTTACCTGTAATAAGAATTGAAAGGCTTGCCGGGTTCCCTTTTCAGAACCTGTTGGCAAAAGGAAGAATATAGGTATATTGAACTGTTATCAGTAACGATCACCAACTTTACCATTATTAACCTGTTGGCATGAGCAACACCGCCCATCACGATGAACGTATAGCCAAAATGACCTTTGCTTCGGTCTATCCGCATTATCTCAACAAGGTTGAGAAGAAAGGAAGAACCCAGGCGGAACTGCACCAGGTGATCGAATGGCTTACGGGTTATAATCATAAACAGCTTCAGGGTCTGATCGATAAGAAAGTGACTTTTGAAGAATTCTTTCAGAAAGCAACGTTGCATGCCAACGCAGATCGTATCACGGGTCTGATATGCGGCTATCGGGTAGAAGAGATCGAAAATCCTTTGACACAGAAGGTCAGGTATTTAGACAAACTGGTAGACGAACTGGCCAAAGGCAAAAAGATGGAAAAGATTTTGCGCCCGTAGCAGATTCCCTTCTTTTCTTTTATGGCTTTTATTGAAATTCCCGCATTAAGTGGAGCCAATTTCAATAAAAGAAAAACGGAGGGAAGAAGAAAAAAAGAGGGTCTCTTGTTCGGAGACCCTCACTATAATTTGTATATCTGCGCTACTTCAGTTTCTCCAGCGCTGCTTCCAGTTTACCCAGCATTTCGGGGATCTCTTCTTTTTTGCTGGTACCTACACTTAAACGGTACCAGGGACTGTTGGCTCCTCCACCAAACGCGGAGAAGGGAACCACCGCCAGTTTGGCTTCTCCAAGAATATAGGAAGTGACGTCTGACTGTGAAACCAGTGGTTTACCATCGGCAGTGGTCTTGCCTGTCAGATCCAATTTGATGGTAAGGTAAATGGCCGCCTGGGGTGAAACAGAATCAACGGGGTATCCTTTCTTTTGTAAAGCGATCAGTCCGTTATGGATGCTGCGCAACCTTTCTTCGATCTCAGCTTTGAAATGAACCAGGTAGCGGGCGATATTATCTTTCTGTAACAGGTATTTTGCTACTGCTTTCTGCTCAGCCATGGGAGCCCAGGCACCGAGGTGACTCAGGATCGCTTTCATTTTAGCGATCACGGTCTCTGGACCCAATGCCCACCCTACCCGCACACCGGTGGAGGCAAAGACCTTGGAAATACCATCCACAAAAATGGTAAACGGTTTCATGTCTGGCCTGAGCGAAATAGGATTATGGTGTTCTGTGGTACCATAAGTGAGCGTCCAGTACATCTGGTCGAACATCAGGTATAATTTCTTTTCATCTTCACCGCGTTGCCTGTTTTCTTCCAGTATCAGGTCGCAGATCTCTGCCAGCGCCTGTTTGGATAAGGTGGTGCCGGTAGGGTTTTGCGGTGTGCAGATGCAGATCAGGGTAGCGCCTTTGATATGTTTACGGATATCATCGGGAGTGGGCATGAAGTCATTCTCGGGTAAACATTCGATCACACAATGTTCACCATCTGTCATATGAACATAGTGGTTGTTATTCCAGGAAGGAACACCATAGATCACTTTATCGCCTTTGTCAACAATGGCTTTGAAAATGGTATAGATCAGCGGGCGACCACCGGATGCGATCTGTATTTCGCTGGGTGAATAATCAATGCCTTCCCATTCTTTGATAAAACTGCTCACTGCTTTACGCAGGTCAAGCACCCCTTCTGCTGCAGGATAACTGGTATTGCGTTGCTGATAGGATTCGATGATCAGAGATTCCAGTTCTGACGGGATCGGGAACACCTGCGGGTCGAAATCGCCGATGGTGAAATTGTATATTTTCTCACCGTTGCGGATGCGTTCGCTGATGGCATTTCCAAGTTTTACGATCTCACTGCCGATCAGGGTTCCGGCCAGGTGGCTTAGTTGGGGTTGGCTCATAAAAGATTGATTGAAAATCGAGTGCAAAATTACACCATTGACCGGTGGAGCTGTGAAATAATTGGTCGCGGCGGGGATTTATGTCACTTGTATGACAAACACCATCTCCTTTATGATTTGGTACTCAACAACATATGAGTCTGGCCGAACGTATGTATGAGTTTTTTCCTTAATTTGGAATAGGAAATTAACCGGATGAAAAAAAAGATCCTGATCATCGACGATGATATCCTGATCATCACCATGCTCACCAAACTCATCAGCCTGTATCCGGCGCTGGAGTTGGTGGGTACCTGCAAGTCGTTCCAGGAAGCCAAACAGTTTTTTGAAAGGGAAGTAGTGGATATCGTACTGCTCGATATCGAACTTTCTGACGGTTATGGTTTTGATCTCATTCCCTTTATTTCCGGCGACCCTTCCATTGTTGTGATCACAGGAAATGAGAACTATGCATTCACCGCTTTTGAGATAGGCGCCATCGATTTTCTGAAAAAACCGATCCTGCCCAACCGCTTCAAGAAAAGTATCGATAAGATCTTTGAGCGTGAAGCACAAGTTGCGCCGGTGCCGGCAACCGTGGAAAAGGGAAAGCCCTTCCTGTTCATCAAAACGGGGGTCAAGATCATCAAAATAGAGATCGATCGTTTATTGTATGCCGAAGCGCTGCGTGATTATATCAAGCTGGTACTTACCGGACAGGAAACGCACCTGGTGAATCTCTCCCTGTCCGAACTGTCGCGCAGGCTGGCCAATTTTGGTTTTTTGCAGGTACACCGTTCGTATGTGGTAGGTATCCGTCACATCAAACAGGTTCAGGACGATATCATTTACCTGCAGGAGAATAATACACCCATCTCTATCGGTAAAACCTATAAGTCGGTAATTGGAACTTTATTGAAGTAAGCCAAAAATGGCGGCAGGGGGCCCGCCATTCTGGTTATGAAAAGGGGGGATATCATTGTTTCAGACTTCCGGGTCTTCACCAAAAGCTGTTCTTTCGTGTTCGTCAGCACTGTAAAGTTCCCCTGTTTGTTTTGTTCGCATTTACACCTGTCTTCCAACGAACCTCTATTTTCTGCGAATGAACCTCTATAAAAGACAAAAGGCCCACCGGGCCTTTTGCAAAATCCAATAAAAACATTCACTCACCCACTCATTCACTCATTCAATCATTGACCCTACTCGATAGGTTTATAGTCTTTGAACATTTTCACAGGGGCGTTCTCCGCCAGTGATCTGTATTCCTTCCACTTTCCATCAAAGAATGCATTGGCTTTGGTAATGACTGCAGAGACCATGTTCTCGGCATCCTGCATCAGGCGTTCTTCCTGTGCGCCGGGTGCAACGCGTTTACCGAGTACATACATGCGGGCTTCGCCGAAAATGCTGTTCACGGTCACCTGTGGTACATTGCCATAACCTTGTTTTTCCTGGGGTTTGCCATTCAGCTGTTCACGGATGGCTTTTAAACCTTCCTGGACCGTTTTGCCCAGTTTGCGCAAAGTGTCGGCCTGTTTGGCATCCATGTCTTTCAGATTGGCCTCGATCTTTTTGATGATCTCATCTGCTTCTGTCAGACGGTCGTTCAGGGTGGCCAGTTTCAGGGTCTGTTTGTCCAGTCTCGCATTGGCTTTGCGGATGGCATCGCGGATCTCTTTGCTTACCGGCGCATTGGGATCATCATTCACCACTACCAGCGTGCTGTCGGTATGGTCTTTACCCAGGCTGAACACAACTTTATAGGTACCGGGATCAACGGGCAGGCCCCCTGGTTCTGCTTCACCGGCGCCACCTCCGCCGCGGCGGCCACTACGGCCACCACCGGCCTGGCGAACACCCTTGCCTTCCATGCCCCAGTAGAAGCGGTTAAAGCCACTGTCGGCTTTGGTGCGCAGGGTACGCACCTGAACATTACCTGCATCAAAGATGCGGATCATGGCCGTATCGGCCAGTTTGTTCTTGCCGGTATCTGCGGCGGATTTGTTCACAAAGAAACTGAGTGCGGCCCCGTTTCTTCTGTTTTCTCCCTCATAACTTCCCCAGATGCTGTATTCTATACCGGAGGCATTTTTAATATTGGCCTGGTATGCCTGAGGGGCTTCGAAGGCGATCAGTTTTTTGGCAGGGAAGATGCCTTTGCTGGCTGCCAGCTTTCTCAGCGGGCGGATATCATCCAGGATCCACAATGCCCTTCCGAAAGTAGCGATCACAAGGTCTGCTTCCCTTTCCTGGATAGCCAGGTCGTAGGTTGAAACAGAGGGGTAACCGTTCTTGAACTGCTGGTAGGTAACGCCGTTATCGAGGCTGACCCATAAGCCCTGTTCGGTTCCCACAAAGATCAGGTTGGGCTCAACGGGATCCTGTATCAGGCACAAAGCATAACCGGTCACTTTCTTTTCATCAACGATGCGTGTCCAGGTCTTACCAAAATCGGTGGTACGGAAGATATAGGGTTTCATATCGCCCCTGCGGTAATCATTGGCCACTACGAATGCTTCACCGGCATTGTGGCGTGAAGCGCGGATCTGCGGTACCCACGCACCCAGCGGCATGCCGGGTATCTTACCACGGAAATTGGTCCAGCTTTTACCGCCATCGGTAGTGAGCTGCACATTACCGTCATCGGTTCCAACCCAGATCACACCCTGCTGTTTGGCAGATGGTTCAATGGCCAGGATGGTACAATAGTTTTCGGCACCGGTGATATCGATAGAGATACCTCCATTATTACTTTGGTCAATTTTGGCGCTGTCATTCGTGGTCAGATCCGGGGAGATCAGCTCCCAGGAAGCACCGCGGTTGGTGCTTTTGTTCACAAACTGGCTGCCGTAGTAGATGGTGGCCTTATCAAAAGGATCCTGTGCTATGGCTGAGTTCCAGTTAAAACGTTGCCTGGTTTTCATATCGGGTCTGGGCGGGCGTATGTTCCACTCTTCACCGGTAGCTATGTTGTAACGGTTCACATTTCCTCCCTGGCTCATCGAGTATACCCAGTTAGGATCTTCCGGATCGGGCATCACGTCAAATCCATCACCGCCGTTCACACCCTGCCAGTAAGCATTGCGGATGCCGCTGCGTACCCATACATAGGCGGGGCCGTGCCAGCTGCCGTTATCCTGTAACCCTCCCATGACATTGTAAGGAATGCGGTTGTCTACGTTGATGTGATAGAACTGTCCCAGCGGGAGTTTCTCATCGAACTGCCAGGTCTTGCCCCGGTCGCGGGTAATGGCGATACCGCCATCGTTACCGTCAATGATGAAAGAAGAATTGGTGGGATGTATCCACCAGGCATGGTGATCCGGGTGAATACCGGAGTAAGGGATGATGGTGGTAGGGAATGTTTTACCGCCATCTTCACTCATGGTGATCATCTGGTTGATGTTGAACAGACGGTTCTCATTCTGCGGGTCCACTGCAATGTCCTGGAAATAGAAAGCGCGGTTGGTCACCACAGAAGGCTCGCTGTTCACCAGTTGCCATTTCTGTCCACCGTCATCTGAACGGTACAGGCCATTTTTGGTGGCTTCCACCAGTGCGTATATGCGGTTGGGGTCGTTGCGGCTGATGGTGATGCCGATGCGGCCATATTCGCCTGCAGGCAGACCTTCTTCCTTGCCTAATTTTTTGAATGATTTACCGGCATCATAGGTCACATACAGGCCGCTGCCGCTGCCGCCACCTTTCAGGCTCCAGGGAGTACGTTTGTGCTGGTACATGTTCACCAGTAATTTGTTGGGGTTGGACGGGTCCATCACCATATCACCCACACCGCTGGTATCGTTGGTGTGAAGGATCAGCTTCCAGGTTTCGCCGCCATCGGTGGTTTTGTACAATCCTCTTTCGGCGTGTTCGGCAAAAGGGTTGCCCATCACACCGGCATACACCACATCCGGGTTATTGGGGTCGATGATGATGCGGTGGATATTGCGGGTCTTCTGCAGGCCCATGCATTTCCAGGTTTTACCGCCATCCAGGCTTTTATAGATGCCCTCGCCCAGGCTGATGGAGTTACGCGGGTTACCTTCTCCGGTACCTGCCCATACCACGCTGGGGTTAGACTGGGTAATGGCAACAGAACCGATGTTCTGGATCGGCTGCTCGTCAAATACGGGTGTCCAGCTGCCACCGCCGTTCTCGGTTTTCCATACACCACCACTGGCGGTTCCGAGGAAAATGATATTGGGATTGGTCCAGACAGCATCAATGGATGTAACACGGCCACTCATACCGGCCGGGCCGATATTGCGGGGTTTCAGGTTCTTGAAATGTTTGGACAGGTCGGCCTGCTGCGCAAATAGCCCAACAGAAGCCATGATCAGCGATGTGACCAGGAGGATTTTTCTCATAACGTGAAAGTTTCAGTCTCGGAAATTCTGAAATAAACCCGCAACTGCCAAATGATATTGACCTGTGGTTCAGGTATTTCCGCTGAGCGGCCAGAATGAATCGGTGGGTGAAAAAAAACAACAAAAAAACCCGGCAGTCGTATCAGGTAGCTGCTGGAGGGATTATATTTAGTTCTCAAACGAATCACTTGCCTAACCTGATCCGAACCTACCTGCAGGGGAATACCCTGCGAACCGGCATATATGCCGCCATTGTTGCTTTTCTTACCTATACCATGATCTTTGGTTTCCGTAAATCCTACACGGTGTGCACGTTCGATGGGATGCGTTTTGCGGGGATCCATTATAAGACCATCCTGGTATTGAGCCAGATGATCGGTTACCTGATGGCCAAGTTCTACGGTATCAAGTTCATTTCGGAACTGCAGCGGCTGGGCCGGTATAAGATCATCCTGTTACTGGTGGGGATTGCCTGGGCCGCCTGGTTACTCTTTGCGGTGGTTCCCGCACCGTATAACGCCGTGTTCCTGTTTATCAATGGTTTTCCGCTGGGCATGTTATGGGGCGTGGTGTTCTCTTATGTGGAGGGAAGGCGCAGTACCGATTTTATCGGTGCCTCGCTGGCTGTGAGTTTTATCTTTTCATCGGGTTTCGTTAAAACGGTGGGCGGATGGCTGCTGCTGGAGTTTCATTTATCTGAATTCTGGGTGCCTTTTGCCACCGGGCTGGTATTTGCCCTGCCCTTGCTCCTGTTCATTTATCTCATCGAAAAAATACCGCCGCCGGATGAAGCGGATATGGCTGCAAGGATGAACCGGACGCCCATGTCGGCAGAAGACCGGAAACAATTCGTCAAAACCTTTCTGCCGGGCCTGGTGGCCTGTATCGTGATCTATGGTTTTGCCACCATCTTCCGGGATATCCGCGATAATTTCAGCGCCGATATGTGGAAGGAGATGGGCTACCTGAACCAGCCAGCCATCTTCTCCAAGACAGAAACACCGATTACGCTGATCGTATTGGTGCTCATTGGAAGTATGGTACTGATCCGGAACAGTTACAAAGCCCTGATGCTGGCCCATGTGTTCATCGGTATCGGTTTTGCGCTGGCGGGGATCTCTACTTTGTTCTTCGTGCAGAAACAACTGGATCCTGTCTGGTGGATGACGGCCGTGGGGCTGGGCCTGTACATGGTCTATATCCCCTTCAATTCCGTTTTCTTCGAACGGCTGATCGCCGCATTCCGCTTTACGGGCAATGTAGGTTTCCTGATCTACCTGGCAGATTCCTTCGGTTACCTGGGCAGTGTGGGTGTGTTGCTGAGTAAAGAGATCTTTAAAGTAAAACTGAACTGGGTGGATTTCTTCTCTAACAGTGTCATGATCCTCTCTGTGGTGGGCGTACTGATCACAATTTTTTCTGCGTATTATTTTGCAAGGAAAAAGCAGGTGGTGAATCGTGAGTCATGAGTCGTCAATCGTGAGTTGGCAATGGGCAATGGGGCCGCATAGGCCGCCACCACTCCCTACTCACCACTGACGACTCACGATTCACTCTCCTCATCCTTTTTTCTTCTCCTCAAATTTTCTCTCTGCATCTTTCGCTTTTTCAAAATCGAGTACCACACCGTTGATGCAGTAGCGCAGGCCGGTTGGAGGAGGGCCATCGTCAAATACATGGCCTAAATGCGATTTACAGCGGCCGCACTGTACCTCGGTTCGTTGCATACCATGACTGTTATCGGGCAGATAAATGATGGAACCCTTGGTGATGGGCTCATAAAAGCTGGGCCATCCGCAACCACTCTCGAATTTGGTGTCGCTTTTAAAGAGGGCATTGCCACAAACAGCACAGTAATAGGTGCCGATCTCTTTGGAAGTTTCGAATGGACTGGTGAACGGCCGTTCGGTTCCTTTTTGGCGGGCGATATAATATACTTCCGGGCTCAGGAACTTCTTCCACTCCTCTTCCTTTAAAACCACCTTGGACGAATCGGTCCGCGAATAAACGGGATTATTCTTTTTGTTTTCTGTATCCATTTTGATCGGGTTCTTTTGATTGGATTGACTATGACAGCCCTGCCATACGATGGTTGAGAGCAGTAGCAGAATGAGCGGCTTCATATTCAATTAAATTTTATGTGATAAAAATAACGTAACCTGTCGGGATCTTCTTGTTTTTATCTGACGGAAACGCGTCATAAACCTTACGATCGATCGCTTTCAAAGGTTTTCAAATACTGTTAAATGTTTTTTAAAATCAAGGCCTTATCTTTGTTCTTCACTTAAGGTAAGCAACCACATGTTTAATATTATCCTGTTTGGACCTCCCGGAAGCGGGAAAGGTACGCAAAGCGAGAAACTGATTGCAGCGTATGGGTTAAAACATTTATCAACCGGGGACCTGTTACGTAGTGAAATTGCGCGCCAGACACCTCTCGGACTGGAAGCCAAAAGTATCATGGACCGTGGCCAGCTGGTGCCGGATGAAGTGGTGGTGGGCATGATCAGTTCTGCGCTGGAAGCCAATCCACAAGCGAAAGGTTTCCTGTTTGATGGATTCCCCCGCACGGTGGCCCAGAGCGAAGCGCTGGATAAACTGCTGAACCTGAAAAACACTTCCATCGGTGTGGTGCTGGCACTGCAGGTGACCGAAGAAGAGCTGGTACAGCGCCTGCTGAACAGGGGTTTGACCAGTGGCCGCAGCGATGATACCAACGAATCGGTGATCAGGGCCCGTATCAAGGAATACCAGGACAAAACATCCGTAGTGGCCGATTATTACAGCCAGTTCGATAAAGTGGTCAATGTGAAGGGTGAGGGATCCGTAGAAGAAATTTTTGCGGCTCTTTGCAGCGAAATTGACAAACGGATGTCTTAAATATATATCTTGTAAAAAGTTTTACAACCAACAACCAACTGCAATCCCGTCATTTTAATGGCGGGATTTTTTTTGCGGCCTCCGTCTTCTTCATTCCCTATCTTTAAAGTCAATCGATTGTTATGCTGGAGAAGAAGATCATATTCCTGAAACAGGATGTTATTCCCTTACTGCACAAATTGAGCCCCCGCCAGAAAGGGAACTGGGGCAAAATGGACGCACAACAGATGGTGGAACACCTGGAGGATGTTTGCAAAGTGGCCAACGGGAAGATAGATATGCAACTGCTGAACACCGATCCGGATGGACTGGCCGCAGCGAGAGAGTTCCTGCTTACAGAACTGCCTTTCCGTGAAAATACAAAGGTCCCGGTGATGCCGGAAGAACCACGCCCACACAAATATGCCACCCTGGAAGAAGCGATTGCCCGGGTTGAGCGGGAACTCTTCGGTGTGTTTGCTGTGTATGCGGCAGACCCCTCATTGGAGTTGATGCATCCCATATTCGGTGCTTTACACGAAGATCTGCAGATCCGTTACCTCTATAAACACGTATACCACCATTTGCGGCAGTTCGGACTGGTAGATTAAAATTCACCCTGCGCATTGCCAAAACCTACCAATCGTTAGCTTTGTTACTTTATAAATGATTGCTATGGTCGCATTGGAAAATTATGTTTTGGGAAACTGGATCAAAGGAGATGGCGATGGACAATTGCTGTATCATGCCGTAACCGGTGAGCCGCTTGCAAGGGCTTCTACCAAAGGCCTTGATTTTGCCTCTATCCTTACTTATGCCCGAACCCAGGGCAACCCATCACTCCGCAAGTTGAGTTTTCATGAGCGGGGCAGGTTACTGCGCGCATTGGCACTTCACCTGCGCGAACACCTGGATGAGTTTTACCGCATCAGTTACCAGACAGGCGCCACCAAAGCCGATAGCTGGGTAGATATTGAAGGAGGTATCGGTAACCTTTTTTCCTACGCATCCCTCCGCAGGAAATTCCCGGATACGCCATATTGCCTGGACGGAGAGAATCATCCACTGGGTAAAGCGAATACATTCATGGGCCATCACCTGCTGGTGCCCAAAGAAGGAGTGGCCGTACATATCAATGCGTTTAATTTCCCGGTATGGGGTATGCTGGAAAAGATTGCGGTGAACCTGCTGGCAGGCGTGCCCGCGGTGGTGAAACCTGCAACCGTTACTTCCTACCTGACAGAAGCTGTGGTAAAACGGATCGTGGCATCCGGCATCTTACCCGATGGAGCTTTACAACTGATCTGCGGAAGTGCTGGCGATATGCTGGAACATGTGACCTCGCAGGACGTGATCACGTTCACCGGTTCCGCATCAACCGGGCTGATGCTGAAATCGGGCAAGCGCATCCTGCAGGAGAATGTTCCGTTTACCATGGAGGCAGACTCACTCAACTGTATCGTGCTTGGCGAGGATGTGACGCCGGGTATGCCTGAATGGGACATCTTCCTCAAAGAAGTGAGAAAAGAGATGACCACCAAATGTGGACAGAAATGCACAGCTATCCGCCGCATATTTGTTCCCGAGAACAAACTGGAAGATGTGCAACTGGCTTTGGCTAAGGCATTGTCGCAAACTACTATCGGGAACCCGCTTAATGAAAAAGTGAGAATGGGTTCGCTGGCTGGTGATACGCAGCGGAAGGAAGTGAAAGAACAGGTGCAGAAACTATTGGCTTCCTCCCGGATCATTTATGGTTCACTGGATAGTGTGGAAGTAATAGATGCCGATGCGCAGAAAGGGGCTTTCATGAGCCCGATCCTGTTGCTCAACAGCCAGCCGCTCACCAGCCCTGAGGTACATGAAGTGGAAGCCTTCGGCCCGGTATCGACCCTGATGCCTTACCGAACAACCGAAGAAGCCATAACACTTGCCAAAATGGGTAAGGGCTCCCTGGTAAGTTCCATTGTAACGGCCGATACAAAAATTGCCAGCCAGTATGTGCTGGGTGCCGGCATGTATCATGGTCGCATCCTTGTTCTGAACGAAGCCTGTGCCAAAGAAAGTACGGGACATGGTTCGCCATTGCCTTTGCTGGTTCATGGTGGTCCTGGCCGGGCTGGCGGTGGTGAAGAAATGGGAGGTATGCGCGGTGTAAAACATTATATGCAACGTGTGGCCATACAGGGTTCGCCTGATATGATCACTGCAATAACTCAGGTGTACCAGCCAGGAGCTACGGGCAACCGAGCGGGGAAACATCCGTTCAAAAAATATTTTGAGGAACTGGTCATCGGCGACCAGTTGCTGACAGCAAAGAGAGAGATCACGGCAGAAGATATCGACCGCTTTGCAGACCTGAGCGGGGACCATTTTTATGCACACCTGAAAGAGACCGATTTTGCGGGGACCATGTTCGACAGGCAGGTAGCCCATGGTTATTTGATCATGAGCGCAGCTGCGGGTCTGTTTGTGGATAGTTATGCGAAAAATCCGGTATTGCTGAATTACGGTATTGATGAACTCAGGTTCACCAAACCTGTATATCCCGGTGCCGAGATCCAGGTTCGTTTTACCTGTAAGGAAAAAATAGCACAGGAGCAGAAGGAACCCGGTGATATTCCGCGGGGTATTGTGAAGTGGCTCGTAGAGATCATCGATGATACTGATGAGATAGTGGGTGTGGCAACGATATTGACGATGGTGGAAAGGAAGGGGCAATAAGAGAGAAACGGAGAAAAGAAGGGTTTTTCAGACGATTTAATAACTTAGTATCATGATAGAGCAAGTAACAGACGGTTATGTGAAAGTGGGGCGTGAGCATGGTATTGCCACGATCGAGTTCTTTCATCCGCAGAGCAATTCCCTGCCGGGTAAACTGCTGGCAACCCTGGCCAAAGATATCCATAGTGAGGGACTGAACCCGGAGACCCATGTGATCATCCTGCGTTCGGCAGGCGAAAAAGTATTTTGTGCCGGCGCTTCATTCGATGAGCTTGCGGCTATCAGCAACGAAGAAGAAGGTTATCACTTTTTTTCAGGTTTTGCACAGGTCATCAATGCCATGCGTAAAGTTCCACAGTTCATCATCGCGCGTATCCAGGGTAAGTGCATCGGGGGCGGGGTAGGTTTGGCTGCTGCGGCCGATTATGCCATTGCTGTGGAAGGTGCGGATATCAAGTTAAGCGAATTGGCAGTGGGTATCGGTCCGTTCGTGGTGGGACCTGCTGTAGAACGTAAGTTGGGCCTCTCCGCTTTTTCACAACTTACCATCGATGCTACCAACTGGCGCTCGGCCGACTGGGCACGCCGCAAAGGGTTGTTTGCAGAACTGCATGCAGATATTGCCGCTGTGGATGACGCGATCGGCCGGTTGTCCACCACACTCTCGCATTCCTCTCCCGCTGCCATGCAGGAGATCAAACAGGTATTGTGGAAAGGAACAGAACATTGGGATGAACTGCTGCAGGAGCGGGCTGCTATCAGTGGAAGGTTGATCCTGAGCGACCATAGCAAACGATTCATCCAAAAATTCAAGGCTCCCAAACCCTCGCAGGCCGGCTGATGCTGCTGCCTGAACTCAGGATAGTTTATTCTGTAACAGCGTTAACAACAAAGGCACATAATAACTATGTGCCTTTGTTGGGTGATGTTTTTATTTACAGGTCGTCGTATTGATATAACCTGTCGATCGGGGTTTGTGCTTTCATCTCAAACACGGGGTTGATCACCCCGTTCTTTAAGCCATATACCCATCCGTGCAGGTCCGGGCGTTGCTCGTTCTGCCAGGCTTTCTGGATGATGGATGTTTTGGCGAGGTGCTGCACCTGTTCAATTACATTCAGCTCTACCAGTCTGTCGAACCGTTGATCTTCATTTTCAATATTGTTCAACTCGTCTGTATGCAACCGGTATACGTCTTTGATATTCCTGAGCCACATATTCAGCACCTGTTTGAAATCGTGGTTGGTCATGGCAGCTTTTACACCTCCGCAACCGTAATGGCCGCAGACGATCACATGTTTCACTTTCAGGTGTACCACTGCGTATTCCAGCACGCTGAGCAGGTTCACATCGGTATGAATGACAAGGTTGGCCACATTGCGGTGTACAAAGATCTCGCCAGGCTGGGTGTTGGTGATCTCATTGGCAGGCACGCGGCTGTCGCTGCAGCCTATCCACAGGAACTCTGGTTTTTGAATATGTGATAACCTGTCGAAATACCCCGGGTCGTCCTCCACTTTTTCTTTTGCCCAGGCCTTGTTCTCTAATAATAGTTTTTCGTATGCTTTCATTGGATAGCTAATTTAGGTTCGTTAAGTAAAAAGTGTGTGGGTTTGTGTACGCTTTTCCGGATATCGATACTGATATTTTTCAGGTGAGCGTGCAGCAGGAAATTGTTGATCTCTTCGATCACATCCTTGTCAATATAATCGGCCCTTGTGGCGTCGATCAGTACAGAGGCATTTTCGGGTACGTCTTCCAGTTTCTTTTTAATGATGGGTTTGTTCAGAAAGGAAACGTCTTTTCGCAAACGGATCAGGTAATGGTTCCTGTCATTTACCACGATTACGGCTGAGTGAAAATTGCTACGCATCATGAAGAACAGTCCAACCGCTATTCCTATGAGGATGCCGATCAGCAGGTCTGTGAACAGAATGGCTGAAATGGTAACGATGAAGGGGATGAACTGGTCCCATCCTTTTTGAAAGAACTCCTTGAACAGGGAAACTTTTGCCAGTTTATACCCTGTAAAGATAAGTACAGCAGCCAAAGCGCTTAAAGGTATTTTATTCAGCAGGGTGGGTATGAGCATTACGCATACCAGCAGCAACACTCCGTGCAGGATGGAGGAGACCTTGGTCTTGGCACCTGCCGATACATTGGCAGAACTGCGTACCACCACGGAAGTGAGGGGTAAACCGCCGATCAGCCCGGAAACAATGTTCCCGACTCCCTGCGCCTTTAATTCACGATTAGGAGGGGTGACCCGTTTCAGGGGATCCAGTTTGTCCACGGCCTCGATTCCCAGCAGGGTTTCCAGGCTGGCTACTATGGCCAGGGTGATTGCGGAAATCCACACGTTCGGGTTATTCAGGTGTTTGATATCCGGGAAAGTGAAGAACGAGAAAAACTGGTCCAGGTCGCCGGCAACCGGTAACGATACCAGGTGTTTGCTTCCAAGTACATATTGCGGTTGACTGATGGCAAAATACTGGTTCAGCAGTACACCTGCGATCACCGCTACCAGGGCACCGGGTACCAGGTTGAGCACTTTGTTCTTCTTGATGAACTTTCTCTCCCAGAACATCAGTATGGCGAGAGATACGGCTCCGATGATCACAGCGGCTGGTGTGATGTAACTGATGGCCTGGAACATACCGGTAAACGTGTTTTGCTGATCATTCTGCCTGAAATTCTCATCGCCTACGAAATCAGCATCATACCCAACCAGGTGCGGGAATTGTTTTAAGATCAGGATCAGGCCGATGGCTGCCAGCATTCCCTTGATCACTGAATTGGGCACATAATCGCCGATCACACCGGCTTTGATGAAACCGAGGATCAGCTGTATGACGCCGGCAATGACCACTGCCAGCAGAAAAGCCTCGTAGACCTGCAGTTTCAGAATGGCGTTTGCCACAATAACGGTTAATCCGGCGGCGGGGCCACTGACACTGAGTTGCGAGCCGCTGAGGAGGCCGATCACTACACCTCCAACCACACCGGCGATGATGCCGGAAAAAAGAGGCGCACCTGAGCCGAGTGCAATTCCAAGGCAAAGTGGCAGGGCTACCAATAACACTACGATAGAGGCAGGCAGGTCGCTGCCGGCACTCTGAAAATATTTTTTCATGATACAATTAGAACTAACGTTAATAAAATGGTTTGCTGACTGTTACAGATCAGCAATTGGGAGGGGGTACATGGATATCGCCCGTGAAGTTCTGCGGGATGGCGTCGGCAAAATGGCAATGCCTTGAAGCCTCATTCTCCGGATCCGGCGAGTGAGTGGAAACGGTATTGGAAAGATTGTCGTTTCTCAAAAAAGCTTTCTGAAACCCGCTTTTCTCTATGTGTATGGAATGCGGGAGCTCTTCAGTGAACTGGTTACGGAACAACAGGCTTCCCATCTGCTGTATGGGCAGTATCTGTATGGCCAATACCAACAACAGGAATACAGAAAAGAATCTCTTCTTCATCGTTACTGAGAATAGGGGGTAACATAAAACACGCAAAAACGAACGCAACTAAGCGTTGTGTACAGGCATAGCTGTAACAGGTAACGATCAGCAGTTGGGAGGAGGTACGTGTATATCACCGGTGAAATTCTGCGGAATGGCATCGGCAAAACCCTGGTGATGGGAAGAGGAGTGGATATAGGCTGAAACACCTGTTTCAGGAGAAGCTGAGAGATAGTCGCTTTTCAGGTCAACTTTCTGCAGGCAGCTTTTGTCAACATTGGTCGCATGCGGAAGCTCTTCTGTGAACCGGTTACTGAACAGCAGGCTACCCATCTGCCGGATAGGCAGTATCTGGATCGCCAGTACCATCAGCAAAAAGATTGTACAGAATTTTTTCTTCATTGCCTCGCGAAAATAACTACAAACTACAATAAGCTGGTTGTTAAATTTTTTAAAGGAAGGGTATATGCCAACTGTGGCGGATAAACCTATCCGCCACAGTTACAATTTGTTATAATGATTATCCGGATTGTTATATGTTCAGTCCGCCACAGGCGCTTAATACCTGTCCGGTCACATAAGAACTCATGTCGCTTGCCAGGAACAAAGTGGTATTGGCGATCTCTTCGGCTTTGCCGAAACGGCCAAGTGGTATTTTTTTCAGGAACTCCGCAGCGCCATCACCATCTTTTAAGTAATGGGTCATATCGGTCTCGATGAAACCCGGTGCAATGGCATTGCAGCGGATATTGCGGCTGCCCAGTTCCAGTGCTACAGATTTGGAGAAGCCGATGATGCCCGCTTTGCTGGCTGCATAACTGCTTTGCCCGGCATTACCCCGTACACCCACTATGGAGCTCATGTTGATGATGCTTCCGCTTTTGGCTTTCATCATGGGTTTGATGACCTGTTTGGTCATGTTGAACACACTTTTCAGGTTGATGTCCATCACTTCATCCCATTGCTCTGCTGTCATGCGCAACAGCAGGTTGTCTTTGGAGATACCCGCATTGTTCACGCATACATCTATCTTGCCAAATTCTTTCAGTACTTCATTTACCAGTGTTTCGCACTCTTCGTACACACCTGCATTGCTTTTGTAGGCTTTGGCTTTTACACCCAATGCGGTCAGCTGTGCTTCCAGTGCGGAAGCTTTTTCTGCGCTGCTGTCACTCACATAGGTGAATGCCACATCACTGCCATGTTCGGCCAGGGTCAATGCAATGGCTGCGCCAATGCCACGGGCAGCCCCGGTGACGATCGATACTTTTCCTTCCAATAATTTCATAAGAAACAGTTTGTTATGAGGAACAAATGTAAAAGAATTGTTTTGGGCTGCAATAGGCAATCAGGATACATGGTGTTCCGGATCCTACAGGAACGATAGGATCTCATCCACAAAACGCCTGTCATTGCTCAGTCTGGGCACTTTGTGCTGGCCGCCGAGTTTGCCCTTGCTTTTCAGCCATTCACGGAAAACCGTTTTGTTCAATGCATGCACGATGGGCAGGGTAAGCGCAATGTCCTTATACCGCTTGGCTTCGTAATCGCTATTGAGTGATTTTAAGGCGCAGTCCAGTTCATAGGCGAACTGTTCGGTGCTGGCAGGTTTTTCCTCAAACTCGATCAGCCATTCATGGGCTCCTTTCTGGTTGTCGCCAAAATATACGGGTGCGGCGGTATAATCATTCACCACCAATCCTGTTTTCTGCGATGCCATAGCGATGGCCTTATCGGTATTGTCTGCGATCACTTCTTCGCCAAAGGCATTGATGTATTGCTTTAACCTGCCGCTTACCTTGATGCGGAAGGGGAAGGTAGAGGTGAACTGAACCGTATCTCCTACCAGGTAGCGCCAAAGGCCTCCGTTGGTGCTGATGACGAGTGCATAATTTTTGCCGATCTCCACTTCTCTCAGCCCGATGGTCCTGGGCTCTGGTTTGCCATATTCTTCCACCGGCATGAATTCGTAAAAGATGCCATGATTCAGGAATAACAGCATCCCATCCTCATTGGGATTATCCTGGCCGGCAAAAAAGCCCTCGCTGGCATTGTACATTTCAAGATACGTGCAGCCTTCGCCGATGACCTTTTCAAACTGCTCGCGGTAGGGAACAAAAGAAACCCCGCCATGTATATACAGTTCCAGGTTGGGCCATACTTCCTTCAGGGTGGCCTTGCCGGTGATCTCCAAGATGCGTTTGATCAGGATCAACGTCCAGGTGGGAACCCCCGAAATAGAGGTCACATCTTCCTGTATGGTGGACTGGGCCAGTCTCTCGATCTTGCTTTCCCATTCATCCATCAGTGCGATCGATAACTCCGGTGTGCGGATCCAGTTGGCCCACATGGGTGTATTTTGCAGCAGTACGGCACTCAGGTCGCCATATTGTATGTCCTCGTTCAGTTTGCTGATCTGGTGCGATCCCCCGATCACCAGTCCTTTGCCGGTGAGCAGGTTACTTTCATTGTTGTAGTTGTAATACAGCGTCAATACATCCTTGGATGCCTGGAAATGGTTGTCCTCCAGGCTCTCCTGTGTGATGGGGATGAATTTGCTTTTATCGCTGGTGGTTCCGCTGCTTTTGGCGAACCAGTTAACAGGGGTGTTCCAGAGCGTGTTCTCTTCTCCTGCCATCAGCCGTTCGATCAGGGGTTTCAGGTCGTTGTACTCCTGTATGGGTACCCTTTCCTTGAATGTGCGGATATTGAAGAGTTCCTTGAACCCATATTTACGTCCGAAATCCGTGTACTGGCCGTGGGTAACGAGATCCTGCAGCACTTCCCGCTGCGAGCCGATGGGGTCATTGATCCATTGTTCAATGCGCCAGTGCCGGAATCTGGCCAAACGTGATATAGCGGGGCTAAACAGTTTCATGTGGGTTCAATAGCAAAATAAGCAATGGGAACGAGAATGCGAAAGCCTGCGACAAGAAAACCGGCCTGATTAAGCCCCTGCCGATCCTTCTTTGCCCATTTCAATGATCCAGTCTTTCCGTTTCAGCTCAAAGTTGGTACCTAAATACAACCTGCGTACCTGTGGGTCATCGGCCAGCTCTTCGGCCGACCCGTGTTTGAAGATCTTGCCCTCGATCAGGAGATAGGCCCTGTCGCAGATGGACAAGGTCTCGTTCACGTTGTGGTCAGTGATCAGGATACCGATATTCTTGTATTTGAGTTTGGCAACTACACTCTGGATATCTTCCACCGCAATAGGGTCCACACCGGCAAAAGGTTCATCCAGCAGGATGAATTTGGGGTCAACGGCCAGGGCCCGGGCAATTTCAGTCCTTCTTCTTTCTCCGCCACTCAGGCTGTCGCCATTGTTCTTACGTACATGGTGCAGGTTGAACTCATCCAGCAAGGATTCCAGTTTGTGCTGTCGCTCACCCGGGGTAAGTCTGGTCATTTCCAGAACAGACATGATATTGTCTTCCACGCTCAGTTTCCGGAAAACGCTGGCTTCCTGAGGCAGGTAACCAATGCCCATCTGCGCCCTTTTATACATAGGCAGTTTGGTGATCTCCATGTCGTTCAGGAATACCCGGCCCTCATCTGGTTTGATCAGGCCCACCACCATATAAAAAGTAGTGGTCTTGCCGGCGCCGTTTGGTCCCAGCAGACCTACGATCTCCCCTTGTTTCACGGTTACAGAAACGCTGTTGACTACTGTGCGGCCCTTATAACTTTTGAACAGGTCTTTGGTATGTATGGTAAGACTCAATGCGTTGTGTTTTGACAAAAATAGCGGTTATCGGGGGTAATCAGGAGGCTGTGGGGCATCTTAACAGATGTTTTTCTATGGCGGAGAGTGTATATTGCACCAATTTTATGGGGCAACCCATATGGTAAAGACAGCATAGCAATGAAAATAACAGAACACATTAAACAGTCTACGGACACGCTGGTATCATTCGAAGTATTACCACCATTAAAAGGCAAGACCATCCATAGCCTGTACGATCACCTGGACCCGCTGATGGATTTCAAGCCGTCCTGGATCAATGTTACCTATCACCGCAGTGAGACCATGTTCAAGAAAAAAGCGGATGGTACGTTTGAGAAAGTGGATGTTCGGAAACGTCCCGGTACGGTAGGGATCTGTGCAGCCATTATGAACCATTACCGTGTTGATGCGGTCCCTCATATCATCTGCGGGGGATTCACCCGTCGTGAAACGGAAGATGCATTGATCGATCTTGACTTTTTAGGGATCGATAATGTGCTGGTGCTTAGAGGCGATGCTGCCAAAAACGAGGCCGCTTTTGAACCCGAGAAAGACGGTAACCATTATGCCATTGAACTGCTGCAGCAGGTGAATAATATGAATAACGGGATTTACCTGGATGAAGACATCAAGAATGGCGGCAAAACCAGCTTCTGTATGGGTGTTGCAGGGTATCCTGAAAAACATTTCGAGGCGCCGAACCTGGAGATAGACCTGGCAAAACTGAAAGAGAAAGTAGACGCTGGCGCAGAATATATCATGACACAGATGTTCTTCGATAATCAGAAATTCTTCGACTTCGTGAAAGCCTGTCGTGATATGGGTATACAGGTGCCGATCATTCCGGGACTGAAACCCATTACCAGCAAAAAACAATTATCGGTTCTGCCGAGGATCTTCCATGTGGACATTCCTACCGACCTTTCTAATGCCATCATGAAATGTAAGACCGACCAGGAATGCGAGCAGGTAGGTACGGAATGGCTGGTGCAGCAGAGTAAAGAGCTGAAAAAGTTCGGTGTGCCGGTATTGCATTACTATACTTTGGGCAAACCTAAAGTGATCTGGAATGTAGTGAAAGAGATCCGGTAAAAGCGGGTACGATATTGGACCGGGGACTGTTGAAATGATGCTGTTTCAACAGTCCCCGGTTTTTTTCAGGTTTTCGGAGCAGTCGCTCGGCTCCGCCGAGTGACGCCTATCCCCAGGCTTCCAGCCTAAAAGCTTATATCACCTGCTACATAACATTTGATCTGGGACTGTTGAAATGATGCTGTTTCAACGGTCCCAGGTTTTTTATCAGGGTTCCTTTTGTACTGTTTTTCGTTTGGTTTCAATCAATTCATCGAACTGTTCCAGACTGAGCTGTTTGGCAATGATGCGTTTATCTTTATCCAGCAGGTAAATGGTGGGTGTTTTATAAATATCATATAACTGCCTGAAATTGGCTTTGCCTGCTTTTTCCACCGCCTGTTTGGCCGCTTTGGTCTCATAGGCATGTGTCCACTCGGGCGACAGTTTTTTCTCCTGTATGAAATGTTTCCAGGAAGCTATCTCGTTTTCATAGATATTGACAGAATAGACCGCCACTCCGTATTTTTTCCATTTGGATCTGTATAAGGAATCCATTTTCGGGATCTCTTCCTTGCAATGGCCACAGTTGGGGTCCCAGAAAGCAACCACCGTGAACGGGGCTTTGATACCATAGAGCGGAACCGTTTTGCCTGTGGTGTCGGTCAGGTCAAGAAAAGGCGCCGGTTGTCCCAGCTGGTTGGCCATCAGGCTATAAGCCCTTTCGGTGATCACTTTACGCGAGGCCGGGTTCAGCAGCATGGTATCACCCTTGGCATAAAAATTCTCGAAGAGGAATACAAACACTTTGTCCTGCCCCATGAATTCGGGGTTCATGTATTTGTTGGTGAACTTGGTAAGCAGGTAAGGGTAGATCTCTTTACCGGTTCTGGCCATCAGTAACATGTAATTCACTTCTTTGATCACCGAATCCGGTTCCGGCGATACCATGGTCTTGAAATAATCATCCAGCTTCTTTTCAAAGAAAGGTGTACGCAGTAAGCGGTCGTCGTTGAACAATACATCATCCCAGAAATGCTCTTTTACGAACCGGTAAGGATACGTAGAGTCTGCCTTTCCGTTCACTATGGGTATGGCAGGTACGGTAGGCCGCTTCATGGCAGTGAGCAGCATGGCCAGCAGGCTGTTTGGATTGTTCCGGATGATATCTTCCCGGTAGTCCTGCAGTTCCTTATCTGTTTTAATGATCTCATCGCGCAGGCGTGCAGAATCGGCACTGGTGGTAGCTGCTTTGTACGCATTTTCCAGTTGTGCCAGGCTGGCGCCCTTACTACCGGTATACGCTGCATATTTTTTATAGAGATCATTTTCGGCGGAGCCGGTGATCACGGCATTCTCTTTTAAAGCTGTATCACCTGTAATAGTGAATTGCTGCTGGTCATCCATCAGCAGGTCGAACTGGATGGTGTATTGGGGTGATACCACAAAATAGATCCCCCCGGTCAACTTATTGGGGCCTTTAAAAACTCCCTGGCTTTTTTCGTTCAGATAAGCTGAATCAACCAGGGCCCGGCCTTGCCCATAATAACTGGCCAGGTATACTTTACAGTTTTTCAGTGGGGTAAGGGTGATGTTGATATTCCGCCCCTTGGTTACCGGGGCTTTGGTGATGGAGGTTTTTTGTGGAGCCGCCTTTTTTTGGGCCCATACTCCCATTACCAGCGCAAAACTGACTGCAGTAAGTAATAATCGCCTCATAGCTGTTGAATGATGGGTAAAAATAGCTAAACCGGGGTTAAACTACTGTCAAAAAACTAGGGAAGCGGGTGTTTCATCCGGCTGGTCACGTATTCATCCCCAATCCTAGTTACATTTGCACCCGTGAGAAAGCAAAAAAAACCAGTTGTTCTAGAAAATATCCTTGTGCAGGATTATGCTGCTGAGGGCAAGTCGTTGGCAAGGGTCGATGGCAAAGTGGTATTCATTGAAGGGGCGGTGCCAGGTGATGTGGTGGATGTGCAGTTGTCGAAGAACAAGACCGACTGGGCAGAAGGCCATACCATCAAGATCCATACACTTTCCCCCGACAGGGTAACCCCGTTCTGCCAGCATTTTGGTGTATGCGGGGGCTGCCAGTGGCAGATGCTTCCCTACGAGAAGCAGCTTTTCTACAAACAGAAGCAGGTGAGCGATAACCTGGGACGTATTGCCAAAGTGGCTTTGCCGCCAATGGCACCCATTATCGGGGCTGATGTCACCAGCCGGTACCGGAATAAACTGGAATATACATTCGCCACAGGTAAATACATACCTACCGAAGAATTCAGGCGGATGAAAGCCGAAGGCATTGATCCGAACAACCATTCCGGCGCCGCAGGGTTTCATGCACGTGGTTTTTTCGATAAAGTGGTAGAGATCGATACCTGTCATCTGCAGGAAGAGCCCACCAACCAGATCAGGAAAGCAGTGGCACAGTTCGCCATTGACAATGGCCTGGCGTTTTACAATAACCGTTCACATACCGGTTGGTTGCGTAACATGTTTGTGCGTAATACCACTACCGGCGAGCTCATGATCAACGTAGTGCTGGGTTACGAAGAGGAAAACCTGCGCAAACAACTGCTGGATCAGCTGTTGCAACAGTTCCCGCAGATCACCACTTTATTGTATACCATCAATACCAAAAAGAACGACAGCCTGTTTGACCTGGAGCCGCAGACCTATTTTGGAAAGGGGTATATCATTGAGAAGCTGGAAGGGTATTCTTTCATGATCAGTCCCAAATCATTTTTCCAGACCAATACCCGGCAGGCGGAAAAACTGTACCAGGTAACCCGTGACTATGCCGAACTGGATGGGAGTCAGATCGTGTATGATCTGTATTGCGGTACGGGCAGTATCGGTATTTTTGTAAGCAAGCTGGCCAAAAAAGTGATCGGCGTGGAAGTGATCGAAGATGCCATAGCGGATGCAAAGGAAAATGCGGCATTGAACCAGATTACCCATGCTGATTTCTTTGCAGGAGATGTGATCAATATCTGTGACGATGCATTTTTTGCCACGCATGGCCGTCCCGATGTGGTGATCACTGACCCGCCAAGAGCGGGCATGCACGAAAAATTGGTTAAAAAACTGCTGGATATCGCCGCGCCTACCGTGGTTTATGTAAGTTGCAACCCGGCCACACAGGCGCGTGATCTTGCATTGCTGGACGAAAAATATTCGGTTGAGAAGATCCAGCCGGTGGATATGTTCCCGCACACACTGCATATAGAGAACGTAGTACAGCTGAAACTGAAAAAAGCATAGATGAACGAATTGTATATGGGCACCCATTTTTGTAACTATTGTAATCGTCCGTACCTCGGCGGGCAGGGGGATACGTTATGACAGAATTTCGACCCTCGCGTTTTGAGATCTTGCCTACGATCGTAAAGAACCTGTTGATCATTAACGGGTTGTTCTTTTTGGCGCAGAACACATTCAAGGGCCCTGCTGTCAACTTCTCCATAGAAGATGTGCTGGCATTACATGCCTGGCAGAGCGATCTGTTCAAACCCTGGCAACTGGTCACGCATATGTTCCTGCATGGAGATCTGGGGCATATTTTCGGAAACATGTTCGCACTGTGGATGTTCGGTTCCGTGCTCGAAAATCTCTGGGGCTCCAAACGGTTCCTTACTTTTTACCTGATCTGCGGATTGGGAGCCGCACTGATACACCTGCTGTTCCTGAGTTACGAACTGATGCCGCTGATGAAAGATTATGCCGCTATTTTCCAGCAGCATGCTGATGGCGGGTCGTACCAGGCAGATGCCATGATCAATTTTATCAGCAAGAACAAACTGGGCGAACCCGGCTATCGCGACCAGCTGATCAGCCTGATCAGGGAGAACCCGAACGATGCGGGGCTGATGAACAAGCTGTTTGAGCAGCTGACCGTTTTCTACCAGAGCCGGATCAATACCAGTACCATTGGTGCCAGCGGTGCCGTGTTCGGGGTGCTTGCAGCTTTTGTGTACCTGTTCCCCAACACCTATCTCTATATCTATTTCCTGGTGCCCGTTAAGGCCAAATGGATCGGGTTATTGTATTTTGGATATGAAGTGTTCTTTGCCTTAAGGAACTCAGCCGGTGATAACGTGGCCCGCTGGGCGCATATCGGTGGGGCCATTGTAGGTTTGCTAATTGTGATGACCTGGAACAAAAACAATAAAAAAACGTTCTATTAGGATACAGGTTCCTTTTCAGAGATAAATCGTGTGTATGTCGCCTCAACCTTTTAAAACCAGCCGGAACATCTTGTTAGGACAGGATAACAATGCACTTGTGTTCCTGTTTGCGGTGAATATGATCCTGTTCGTGATCATCACGTTTATCAAAACGGTCTATTACCTTTCCGATATTCCTGAAGAGTTCTTCTATAAACAGATCCTGAACTGGTTCACCTTACCTGCCCTGCCGGATACATTCCTCACCAGGCCCTGGACACTGATCACCCATATGTTCACACACCAGGGAGTATGGCACCTGATCAGTAACTGTTTATGGCTCTGGTGTTTTGGCTACATCATGCAGGACCTTACCAGTAATAACAAACTGATACCGGTATACCTCTATGGCGGTTTTGTGGGCGGATTGGTATTCCTGCTGGGTAACAACCTGGTACCGGTGCTGGAACGAAATCTTGCCGTAACCGCACCCATGATAGGCGCCGGGGCTCCTATTATGGCCCTCGCTGTTGCAACCACCACTTTGGCACCTGATTACCGCATTTTCCCCCTGATCAATGGCGGCATTCCTTTATGGGTGCTTACCCTGGTTTTTGTGGCCATTGATTTTGCCTCGCTGGCCACCGGAAATGCCGCTGTCGGTGCCGGCCACCTGGCAGCCGGTGTGGTGGGATATCTCTACATACGCCAGCTTCGCCGCGGGCATGATTGGGGTGCCTGGATGATCCGGCTGATGAACTGGCTGGACGATCTGTTCAGCCCCGATAAAAAGCATAACAGCAGATCGAACCGGGAGAAACTGTATTACCGGTCTGACAGAAAACCCTATGAGAAAATTTCCAATATCACCCAGCAAAGACTGGATGAGATCCTCGACAAGATCAACCAGGAGGGTTACCAGCTGCTCACCGATGAGGAAAAAGAGTTCCTGAAACGGGCCAGCTCCGAAGAGTAGGGGGCATGCCAAGGTCCCGCTTATCAGGGATATGCAACTTCGCAATTGATTTTTAGTAAATTCGGGCATGGCAAAAAGCGTTTTTCGCCGTGCAACCAAAACAGTGTTTATCGCAGTCAATGTGGTGATCTCATTACTGTTCGCGGTGGCCTGCCTGTTGCCTTACATCAACCCGGCCCGCTGGTGGCTCAGCGGTTTTACGGGCCTGACCGTTCCCTACCTGTTACTGGCATTGGTGTTTTTTGTGATCTTCTGGTTGTTGGCAAAACCCGCCATGGTCTGGTTGCCACTGATCACATTGGCTGTGGGCTGGCAACAGATCAGTGTGGTCTTTGCCTGGCATCCCGGTTCCGGCTTCAGTAAGCGGAAGCCCGCCAATACCATGCGTATTGTTGACTGGAACATACAAAGTTTCAATGGCCTTTCTGCCAATAAGGAGATCAGGAAACTGGTCCCTTCGGAAGTGGCCGGAAGCATCCATAAGGTGAATCCGGATGTGATCTGCCTGCAGGAGTTCAACAATGCGGCCAATGCGGACAATATCGCGCTGTTTTCGCAGGAATACCGGTATCATTATTTTTCGAGGGATTACCAACGCAGCAACAGCGGCTATCAATCGGGCTGTATCATCTTCTCCCGTTACCCGATCGTTGATTCGGGCCGGATCCCGTACCCGGTTGCGGAGAGCCTGATCTATGCCGATATCAAAAAAGGTGATGATACCATCCGGGTGTACACGACGCACCTGCAATCGTTCAAGTTCAAAAAAGCGGATTACTCCGATATCGAGAAGATACGCGAGCAGGATGCAGAGAGCCTTTCAGCATCTAAAAGTATTATCCGGAAAATGAAACTGGCATTCAACCGCCGGGCCGTACAGGCCAATATTGTCAGGGAAGCCATTGACCAGTCACCGTATCCTTCCGTTATCTGCGGCGATTTCAACGATGTACCCAATTCATACGCCTATTTCCGGATCAGGGGAGAGAGGCAGGATGCATTTCTGAAAAGGGGTTTTGCGGTAGGCCGTACGTTCATTTCGCTGGCACCTACCCTGCGGATCGACTATATTCTGCCCGACCGGAATTTTGAAGTAAAACAGTTTGATATGGTGGATGAGGACCTGAGCGACCATATTATGCTGGTATCTGACCTTCTTTTGAAAAAATGAAATATCTTCGCAACGCAATGAACTACCCACACAGATATTGCTGTTGTTTCTGCTGCTGCTGATGCAGTGTTCCCTGTTTGCCGGGAAGATACCGGTTTGTTTCAACTGATTGATGTAAAAGTAACCGCCATAAAAGATGCCACTTAAAGTATACAATTCGCTTACCCGCCAGAAAGAAGAGTTTGTTCCCATCAATGCGCCTTATGTTGGCATGTATGTCTGCGGTCCGACCGTTAGCGGCGAGAGCCACCTGGGGCATGCAAGACCTTATGTAACATTCGATGTACTGTACCGCTACCTCATGCACAATGGGTATAAGGTTCGCTACGTACGCAACCTTACCGATGCGGGGCATTTTGAAGAGGAGGGGCGTGAAGCGGAAGATAAGATCAGCAAAAAAGCGATACTCGAGAAACTGGAGCCGATGGAGCTGGTGCAGAAATACACCAACCTGTATCATTGGGCCATGGACAGGCTGAATAACCTGCCCCCCAGTATCGAACCTACTGCTACCGGCCACATCATAGAACAGATAGAAATGATCAAGAAACTGATTGCAGACGGGTATGCCTATGAGGTAAACGGATCGGTCTATTTTGATGTGGAGAAATACAATACGGATTATTCCCAAAAAGGACAGCCCTATGGCATCCTCAGCGGACGCGTATTGGAAGAACAGATCGAAAGCACCCGTGAGCTGGATAATCAGGACGAAAAAAGGAACAAGAGTGATTTTGCCCTCTGGAAAAAAGCGCCCCCGGAACACATCATGCGCTGGCAAAGCCCCTGGGGCGAAGGTTTCCCGGGCTGGCATATCGAGTGCTCAGCCATGGCCACCAAATACCTGGGCGAAGAGTTCGATATCCATGGAGGTGGCATGGACCTGCAGTTCCCACATCATGAGTGTGAGATCGCACAGAGTACCGTATGCAATCATAAAATGCCTGCCCGTTACTGGATGCACAATAACATGATCACCATCAATGGCAGGAAGATGGGGAAGAGCTACAACAACGTCATCAAGCTGAGTGAGCTGTTCAGTGGCGGACACCCGTTGCTGGAACAGCCATATCATCCCATGACCATCCGCTTCTTTATCCTGCAAAGCCATTACCGGGGCACACTCGATTTCAGTAATGAAGCCCTGCAGGCATCCGAAAAAGCGCTGAAACGTCTGATGGAATCTTTTGAATGGCTGAGCCAGTGGCCGGTACCCAATAACCAGCAGGCTGCCGATCAGTCACTGGACGCGAAAGTGCAAAAACTGGTAAGTGAATTCGAACAGTTCATGGATGATGATCTGAACACGGCCAAAGTGCTTGCCAATATGTTCGAACTGGTATCGGTGATCAACTCCATCAAGGACAAACATATTCCGGCCAATGCCTTATCGGTCGGTACCATGGATACGCTGAAGCAACAGCTGAAACTGTTCGTAGAAGATATTTTTGGCCTGAAACAGGAACGTGCTGGTGATGACGGCAAGTTGGATGGGGTGTTGCAGCTCCTGATCGATATCCGCAAAGATGCCAAGAGCCGTAAGGACTTTGTTACCAGTGACAAGATCCGCAATGAACTGGCCGCACTCGGCGTACAACTAAAAGATGAGAAAGACGGTGGCGTAAGTTATACCATCGCCTGACGGCAAGGCTTTGATCGTAACATCAATGATTGCAATCGTCTGAATGCGCGTGATTGTGTATCAGGCACATCCGGTGATTCTGTATATGGGCTGCCACAATGCAGATCACAGCCGGCACCAGGAACCAGTTACGCCATTCATGCCAGGTCATCTTAGCCAGTAAACAGGCAATTCCCACCGAAAAAAGGATAAAGGGCAACCAGCTATGGTGGTGTTTTCTGAACCCATGATATAAGGAGTAGGTTCCTACCAGGAAAGCGATCCCGATCATCAGGTATTCAAACCACACATTTTCAATGATGTTGATCCCAAACAGCGGTAAGCTGGTCAGGAATAGGGGCAGCAGCGCACAATGAATGGCGCAGGCCAGTGAAGTAACGATCCCCATAGCATCCCAGTCAATCTTTAATCGCATGACTGCAAAGGTATGACAATGCAACAGTGTTGCAAAATATTTGTTACACTCTTCCGCCACTCCCCGGCATAAGCAGAATGAGGTGTAACTTTACGGCCAATCTAGTATATTATGAATAAGAAACTCCTGGGTTATCTCCTATTTTTTGTGGTATTGGTATTGGGTTTTTATTATTTCCTCTTCAAGGGCACCGATAAGTGGAAGACCAAACTGGCCGTGATCAGTTACGTAAAACCTTTTCATTTTACCAACCAGGACGGTCTGCCGTTCACCGACAAGGATATGCTGGGTAAGGTAAGCGTGGTGGAATACTTCTTTACCAACTGCAAGGGCATTTGTCCCAAGATGAACAACAATATGAAAAAGGTATTTGAACAGTTCAAAAATGAACCTGATTTCATGATCGTTGCGCATACCTGTGATCCCGACCGTGATTCTGCCCAACGCTTGAAAGTATATGCAGACTCGATGAAGATCGATAACCGGAAATGGGTGATGCTTACCGGCCGTAAAGACAGCCTGTACCAACAGGCCCGCAGTTCTTACCTGCTGGATGATCCGAAGAATAATGTAGAGAAGATAGAGGACCAGTTCATCCATACGCAGTTCTTTGCACTGGTTGACAGGGACGGGAAAGTTCGTGGACAGATCTATGATGGATTGAAGCAACCCGAACTGGACCGGCTTAGCAAAGACATCCGATCATTGCTGGAGGAGAAATCCGGTACTGCCAATTTCGTGAACGGGTTGTTCAATACCAACCCCAAATAATTTGAATGATGTACAGTATTGTTGAGACCCTGAAGAAAAACCAGCTGAGCATTACAGACAGCCGGAAAAAGATACTGGAGCTTTTTGTTAAGTCAAAAGGCGCATTGGCGCATGCTGATATAGAACACGAGAGTGGTGCAGAATTCGACCGGGTTACTATTTACAGGACCCTGCAGACCTTTGTGGAAAAAGGCATCATTCATACCATTCCTACCGCAGACAACTCTGTTCGTTACGCTTTGTGCAAAGATGCCTGCGCCGGTGGTCATCATCACGATGACCATGTACACTTCATGTGCGATGATTGCGGTACTACCTACTGCCTGGATAATATCAGCGTACCCAAACTCAGCCTGCCCGACGGCTTTACCATTTCACAGACCGATGTGGTGGTGAGCGGCAAATGCAGGAAATGTCATTCGTGAGTCGTGAATCGTCAGTGGTGAGTAGTGAATAGGTAATGGTAAAGATTGTTGAGGCGTTCACCACCCATGCCACCTTCTCCCTACTGACAACTCACCACTCCCGACTGACGAATGACGATCCACGACTCACCATTGCCATTGTCCAATCACCCCTTATCTTCGCATAAACAGCTTTCTATGATTTTTATCACCGGCGCTAGTGGTTTGGTAGGTTCTCACCTGGTAAAGCAGTTAGTGAACGAGGGTAAAAAAATCAGGGCAATGTACCGCAGTTCCATACCCCTTATTGAAGGGGCCCAGGGAGTTGATTGGGTACAGGGAGATATACTGGATGTGGTCTCCCTGGAAGAAGCCATGCAAGGGGTGGACGAAGTATACCACTGCGCTGCCGTTGTCTCCTTCAATCCCGCAAAAAAACACCTGTTACACAAAAACAATATAGACGGCACAGCCAATGTGGTAAATGCCTGCCTGGATGCCGGCATACGCAAGCTGGTCTTCGTGAGCTCTGTGGCCGCACTGGGACGGATACGCCAGGATAAACCCATTGATGAGACCATGAACTGGTCTGAAGAGACCAGCAACAGCGAATACGGCAAGACCAAATACCTGGCCGAAATGGAAGTGTGGCGGGGTATTGGCGAAGGCCTGAATGCGGTGATCGTTAACCCGGTCATCATACTGGGTGCGGGCGACTGGGAAAAGGGGTCATCAGAGATCTTTAAATCGGCGTATGACGAGTTTCCCTGGTATACAGAGGGTACCGGAGGTTTTGTGGATGTGGCCGATGTGGTGAAAGCCATGATCCTGCTGATGCAGAGCGATGTGCAGGCGGAACGTTTTATCCTTTGCGCCGATAACCTGCCTTACCGGGAAGTGTTTACACAGATCGCCCAAAATTTTGGGAAACGTCCGCCACACAGGAAAGTAACGCCACTGCTGGCAGCGATTGTATGGAGACTGGAAGCCATCAAAGCAAAGTTTACCGGTAAAGATCCGCTGCTTACCAAAGAAACGGCACATACGGCTGCTGCCAAAGTTCAATTCAATAACAGCAAATTACTACAGCAGTTCCCTGAATTCGCTTATACACCTGTTGCGGACTCCATCAAACGCATCTGCGGAGAGTTGAAGCGGATACATGGCGTATAGTTATAGTCTGGCCACACGCGGATAAGTGGCCTTTTATTTTTCCATCACTTTTTTCCATAACTCGGGGATCCGTTTGATCCATACCAGTTCCCTTCTTTTAAGTGATGCATCTTCTGCCGGATAACCGAAATAGGTCTTACCACCTTCCAGCGAAGAAGGAACACCACTTTGGGCCAACACAACGGCATTGGCGCCGATGGTGAGGGTCTTACTTACGCCTACCTGCCCCCAGAGGGTGACCCCATCCTCAATAATGGTTCCTCCGGCAATGCCTACCTGTGCGGCAAACAGGCAGTTCTTACCTACGGTGGTATCGTGTCCGATATGGACCATATTGTCCATTTTGGTTCCGGCACCGATACGGGTCTCGGCGGTCACACCCCGGTCGATGGTGCAGCCGGCACCGATCTCTACCTGGTCTTCGATCACTACGTTGCCGCAGCTCTGCATGCGTTTATACCATACGGCCCGATCTTTTTTGGTATTGTAGTAAAAGGCATCACTTCCGATAACGCTGCCTGCCTGTATCACCACATTATTTCCGATCACGGTATGGTCAAGCAAAGAAACATTGGGATGTATCACACAGTTCTCACCTATGACCACCTGGCGGCCGATGAAAACATTGGGCATGATCACCGTGCCCTTGCCGATGACCACATCATCACTGATGGATTGTTTCGCCGGAGTGAACGGACGGAAATGATCGACAATTTTTAGATACGCTTCAAATGGGTCCTTTACCACGAAAATGGTTTTGCCATCGGGTATCTGTACGTCTTTGGTGTTGATGATGATACAGCTTGCAGCACTTTGTAAACAGGTATCGTAATATTTCGGATGGTCAACAAATACCAGGTCGCCCGCTTCTACTTTGTGAATTTCATTGATGCCCAATGCCTGTGCAGCAAGATTGCCTGCTGCTTCTGCACCGATGAGATCGGCGAGCCATGCTACGGAAACGGGTGCGGGAAACTTCATAAAGATGTTTTTTGATAGGAATCAAAGGTAATATTCCTGGTTCAGCAGAAATTTTTTTTCGTGGCAAAACCCCGTTTTTCAGGCGTGTTCCCGGCAATGATCTTCTGAAAAAATGACCAGCCTGTTCCTGTGAATTTTTTTGTTGTCTTCTGAAACGCTTTGTTCATCAATGTTTCAGACGATCCTGTTTTTTAACAGATGATATGTGTGTGCAATAACACTGTTCAAAGAACAGCTCGTGATATACATCAATCGTTGATGCAATCCACATTTCCTGCCAAAATGTTAATAAAATTGTTTAAAAATTTTTTTGCTTTCGTTAAAAGTCTTTTTAATATTGTGTAGGGAAATTTATTTCCCGGTACTTACTAACCCATCCATATACAAAGTCTCGCTTCTGCGGGACTTTTGTTTTTGTATGAATCGCTACTTTATCATCTACAAACCTTACCTGGTACTGTCACAATTTTCTGCGGAAGATGGAAAGAAAACACTCGCCGATTTTTTTGCTGTGCCCAAAGATGTGTATCCTGTGGGTAGACTGGATCATGACAGTGAAGGTTTGTTGCTGCTGACCAATGACAGATCTCTTAATCATCGGTTGCTTGATCCCAGGTTTGCCCACGAAAGAGAGTATTGGGTTCAGGTAGATGGTGCCATTACCGATGCCGCCCTCAGGGAAATGGAGAAGGGGGTTACGATCAATGTTGATGGTAAATTGTATCGAACGGCTTCCTGCAAAGCAACTTTATTTTCTAGTGACCCTAAAGTGCCCGACCGTCATCCGCCCATCCGCTTCCGTAAAGAGATCCCGGCACCCTGGATCCGGATGATTTTGACAGAAGGTAAAAACAGGCAGGTGAGAAAGATGACGGCAAAAGCAGGATTCCCTACTTTGCGCCTGATCCGTTACCGAATAGAGGGTCTTTCACTGGGTACCCTGCAGCCGGGTGATATGCTTGAACTCAGCCGGGAAGAAGTTTACCAACAACTGTTCCATGACAGAAAATAACCACCACCACAGTTCTGCTTACGAAATCAGTACCGACCAAAACAGGTTGCAGGTCGACCTGATTCACCAATATCTTTCACAGGATTCCTATTGGGCTCAGGATATCCCGCTGGCGGTTGTGCAGCGTTCGTTGCAACATTCACTATGTTTCGGTGTCTATGGTCCGGACGGACAGGTTGGTTTTGCCCGTGTGATCACCGACAGGGCCACATTCGCCTACCTGGCAGATGTGTTCATTCTGCCCGGCCACAGGGGCAAAGGTTTGTCCAAACAACTCATGCAGGCCATTCACGAACATCCCGATCTCCAACAGCTTCGCCGCTGGGTGCTCTTTACGCGCGATGCCCACGGCTTGTACGCGCAGTTCGGCTGGACACCCATACCGGAGGAGATGGTACCCAGGATGATGCAACTGCATAACCCGGAAGTCTACAGAAAGCGGAACGGATAAACGGCAGGCCGTAATGAGCTCGCCTGTCCCCACTCTTCTCTTCAATGGGCGAATTGCTCCCTCATTCATCATTCCTCTGTTCCTTGTTCGTCTGTTCATCTGTTCCCCAGTTCCTCATCCCCCTGTTCTATATTCCCCTCCTGCCCGTATCTTTGCTGCTTTCAAAAAGCAAGTATGAGTCAAGCACATTTGTCTGAACAGGAGGTGATCCGCCGTGAGAAACTGGTTAAGCTGCAGGAAGCGGGCATCGACCCATTTCCGGCCCCTTTGTATCCTGTAAGCCATTTTTCAACCGATATCAAGGACCAGTATTCTGAGGAAACCAAGGAACAGTTCGCTGCTGTTTGTGTGGCGGGCCGTATCATGAGTATCAATGATAAGGGTAAAGTGTTCTTTATCAAGATACAGGATAGCAAGGGCATTATTCAGCTGTATGTGAAACGGGACGATCTCTGCCCCGGAGAAGATAAATCCTTCTGGGATACCGTGGTGAAACACGGGCTTGACCTCGGAGATATCATCGGGGTTACCGGTTTTGCGTTCATTACCAAAACGGGTGAAACCTCTATTCATGCGCAAACCCTGACCTTGCTTACCAAATCACTGAAGCCATTACCGGTTACCAAGAGAGATGAGGAGGGCAATGTTTTTGATGCGGTGACCGATCCCGAGTTCCGCTACCGCCAGCGGTATGCCGACCTGATCATTAACCCGGATGTAAAGGACACTTTTGTAAAGCGGACCAAACTCATCAATACCATCCGCGAATTTTTGAACAGCCAGGGTGCCCTGGAAGTGGATACGCCTGTATTGCAGGCCATCCCTGGAGGTGCCGCTGCCCGTCCGTTCATTACGCACCACAATGCATTGGATGTTCCTTTTTACCTGCGTATTGCCAATGAACTGTACCTGAAACGCCTGATCGTGGGTGGTTTTGACTGGGTATATGAGTTCAGCCGCAATTTCCGCAACGAGGGTATGGACAGAACCCATAACCCCGAATTCACCGTACTGGAATGGTATACAGCATACAAGGATTATTTCTGGATGATGGAGACCACCGAGCAGTTGTTCGAGAAAATTGCCATTGCCCTGCATGGGACCACAGATGTACCACTGGGGGATAAGGTCATCAACTTTAAAGCGCCGTTCAAACGTATCAGTATTCATGACGCTATTAAGGAGAATACAGGTATTGATGTCAGCGGGATGGATGAGGCCGGCCTGCGCGAAGTTTGCAAGCAACTCAAAATAGATGTGCCCGGCAATATCGGCAAGGGCAAACTGATCGATGAGATCTTTGGCGCTACCAGCGAACATACCTATGTGCAGCCTACGTTCATCATCGACTATCCTGTTGAGATGAGCCCGCTCACCAAAAAACACCGCAGTAAACCCGGACTGGTAGAGCGCTTTGAACTGATGGTGAACGGAAAAGAGATCGCCAATGCCTATACCGAGCTGAACGATCCGATAGACCAGCGTGAACGTTTTGAAGAACAGGCCAGGCTGATGGAAAGGGGTGATGATGAAGCCATGTTCATTGACCATGATTTCCTGCGTGCACTGGAATATGGTATGCCGCCAACTTCCGGTATCGGTATCGGTATCGACAGGTTATGTATGATGATGACCAACCAGGTATCTATCCAGGATGTACTGCTCTTCCCGCAGATGCGCCCGGAGAAGCTGGATTGATCATAACCACACCTGACAGAAGTCCATAGAAGCCCCTTGATGTAAGGGTCAGCCTCTATGGACTTTTTTTGTAGATTGCCACACCAAAACTCCCCGTTGCCGATGAAATATCTAAAGGTCCTCTATGTACAGGTTATCATTGGAATTGTGTTGGGAGTTCTTACCGGTTGGCTTTTCCCTGCATTCGCACCTACCGCAAAACTGATCAGCGAGTCCTTCATCAATATGATCAAGATGGTGATCACCCCGGTGATCTTCCTGACCATCGTACTCGGTATTGCCGGAGCCGGTAACCTGAAAAAAGTGGGCAGGGTAGGTGGTAAGGGATTGCTCTATTTTGAAGTGGTCACCACTTTCGCACTCATCATTGGACTGGTAGTGGCCAATATGTTGAAACCGGGAGTGGGTATTGCCACTAATCATCTTCCCAAAGAAAACCTCGATAAGTATACTTCTGCTGCCAAGGAGATGAACTGGGGTGAGTTTTTTTCGCATATCATTCCCACCAATATCGTGGACTCTTTTGCCAAGGGAGATCTGCTGCAGGTGTTGTTCTTCGGCGTATTGTTCAGTGTGGCCATCACCAAGATGGGAAGCGGCGGTGCCAAACTGATATCTGTATTCGAGAACCTGAACAAGGCTTTTTTCAATGTGATCCATATTGTGATGAAGTTCAGTCCTGTCGGCGCTTTCGGCGGTATGGCCTATACCATTGGCAAATTCGGTTTCGGCAGCCTGGTATTGTTGGGTAACCTGCTCTTGTCCTATTATATAACCTCACTGCTGTTCATTTTTGTGGTGCTGAACCTGATTGGCCGTTATTATGGCTTCAATGTGTGGAAACTGTTGGTATACATCAAGGAAGAACTTCTGATTGTGCTGGGAGCCAGCAGCAGCGAAGCGGTCCTGCCAAACCTGATGGAAAAGCTGGAAGCTGCAGGTTGCGAAAGGTCTGTAGTGGGGCTGATCATTCCCACCGGCTACAGTTTTAACCTCGATGGAACCACGATCTACCTGAGTATGGCCACCATCTTCCTGGCGCAGGTATTCGATATCAATCTTACCCTGGCACAGCAGCTGACCATTATCGGGGTATTGCTGGTTACCAGTAAAGGGGCGGCCGGGGTAACCGGTAGTGGGTTCATCGTGCTCACATCCACACTCACGATCTTAAAAGTGATCCCGATGGAGGGTTTGGCCCTGCTGATCGGGGTGGACCGCTTCATGAGTGAAGGAAGGGCCCTGACCAATATGATCGGCAATACCATTGCCACGGTGATCATTGCCAAAAGCGAAAAAGCGATCGATATGACCAGGTATAAACGGGTGGTGGAAGGAAGGTGAATCGTGAAATATCTGATGATGCAAGATACTTGCCATTCACCAATGACGATTCACGACTCACGTCTGCTTATTCAATCCCTATAATTCAATGCGGGTTTTCTGTCGCCCAGGAGGGCTTTGTATTGGTAATCTCCTCTGGATTGTTTGAATTCTTCTTTGGCTTTTGTGATCAACGCGGCATCTGTGAACAGGTCGATGGCCGTTAGTGCCATGGTTTTGGCGGCTACCATCATTCCTTTGGCGCCGATATCTGTGCCGTTACAGGCTACGGCCTGCCAGCTATGTGCGGCGGTGCCGGGTATCCAGGTGGCTGCTTCCAGCCCAACGGTGGGTACGGCATAACTTACATCCCCTACATCCGTAGAACCGCCTCCGGCATCGATCACGGGTTTTAGGGGAGCAATGGTTGCTGCCCTATCAATGGCGGGTGACTGGTAAGAGAAAGAAGACTGTATTTTCTTGCCGAACTCGATCTCAGAAGCGGTATAGTTCACCCCGCCAACTTTCTGCAGGTTCTGCTGCATGGCTTCGGCGAGGGTGCGGTTGATCAGCAGATCGTGTGTGCCGCCAATGATCTCGTATTCCACTTTGGTGTCTGTACCCATGGCTGCCCCTTTCGCAGCCTTGGTGAGCCTGTCGAACACGCTGACCACCCAGTCTCTTTTCGGGTGACGCACATAATAGAACACTTCTGCAAAATCGGGTACTACGTTCGGAGCTTTACCACCTTGCGTGATCACGTAATGGATACGGGTTTCCTGGGGTACGTGTTCACGCATCATGTTCACCATATGATCCATGGCTTCCACGCCATCCAGTGCAGAACGACCCTTTTCGGGTGCCATGGATGCGTGGGCAGATAGACCGTAAAACCGGAACTTGGCTGATGTATTGGCCAGTGCGCTTGTCATGGTAACAGCATTCACATCTGAGGGATGCCAGTGTACGGCCACATCCACATCGTTGAACAATCCGGCGCGGACCATGTATACCTTACCACTGCCACCTTCTTCCGCGGGACAACCATACACACGGATGGTGCCGCTCAGTTTTTTGCTTTCGATCAGTTTTTTGATCTCGATACCGGCAGCAACAGAAGCTGTGCCGAACAGGTTATGGCCGCAGCCATGTCCTGCATCCACTCCTTTGATCGGTTGTTTGCCGGGAACCGCTTCCTGCGACAGGCCGGGTAAAGCATCGTATTCCGCCAGGATGGCGATCACGGGCTGGCCACTGCCATAACTGGCCACAAAAGAAGTGGGGATATCGGCAACACCCGCCTGTACGGTAAAGCCATTGGCCTGTAAGGTTTGCTGCAGCAGGGCCGAACTTTTCTGTTCCTTATAACCTACTTCGGCATAGTTCCAGATCTGTAACGCAATGTTTTTATAATCGTCATACCTGGCGTCTATGTTCGTAATGGCGTTCTGTTTCAACAATGCAGTTGTATTGGTTCCTTTCTGGGCATATGATAGCAGAGAGACTGCGCAAATGACAGCAGTAGATAAGATCTTTTTCATGCAAGTAATTTCAAAAATTAAACAAACAGGTCGCGATAGAGCTCGGCTCCGGGTACCACAGAATATTTACTCAGGTCAGTAATGCCTTCGGCTGCCATCACTTCTTCGTCAATAAAGGTGTTGCCGGTGCATTGGGCAGCAGGTTTGCTGAGGATATAGTATACACAGTCGGCCAGTATATCGGGAGTACGGCTCATTTTGGCCAGTGCCTCGCCACCCAGCAGGTTTCTTACGGCTGCCGTATCGATCGTGGTCCTGGGCCATAACGCATTGGAAGCGATACCCGCGCCTTTTAATTCAGCAGCCCAGCCCAGGGCCAGCATACTCATACTGTATTTGGTAATGGTGTAGGCAATATGACCCCCCATCCATTTGGGATCCAGATTAACAGGGGGTGATAAAGTGATGATATGCGGGTTCTTCCCTTTGCGCAGATGCGGGATGCAGTACTTACCCATTAAGAAAGTACCGCGCACGTTGATGCTCTGCATCAGGTCGAAACGTTTGGTTTCTGTCTGTTCGGTCGGGGTAAGCTGAATTGCCGAAGCGTTATTGATGAGCACGTCGATGCCGCCAAAATGCTCCACTGCTTTTTGTACAGCGGCCTGTACCTGTTCTTCATGGCGTATATCGAGTTGTACCGCCAGCGCTTTCCCGCCTGCAGCTTCTACCTCTGCTGCTGCAGAAAAAATGGTACCACCCAGGCGGGGATCTTCTTCCACACTTTTGGCGGCGATCACAATATTGGCGCCTTCCCTGGCCAAACGTAAAGCCATGGCTTTACCGATACCGCGACTGGCACCGGTAATGAATACGGTTCTGTTCTGGAATGACATATGCAATTGGTTAGACACCCAATTTCAGCAAAACCGGCTTACCAACCTAAGAAATCTTTGATCACCTGCTCAGTTTCTGCGCAGGCTTTGTCAAGATCCTCATTCAGGATGGTTTTGGTAAAATGATGGTTGAAAGACATTTCGTAGCTGGCTTTGTTCACCCTTGTTTCCAGGCTTTCGGGGGTTTCGGTACCCCGGGCTTCCAGCCTGCGCCTGAGTTCGGCCACTGATGGGGGCTGTATGAAGATAGACAGGCAATCGCCGGCAAACTGCTGCTGCACATGTATGGCGCCTTTAACGTCTATATCCAGCATAGGAACTTTGTTCTCTTTCCAGATACGCCCCAGTTCGGTCTTCAGTGTGCCATAGTATTTGCCTTCGTATACCATTTCCCATTCAATGAACTCGTTGGCATCTATTTTGGCTTTAAAATCCGGCACACTCAGAAAGTGATATTCCACCCCATCTTTTTCGGTACCGCGCGGAGCGCGGGTGGTGGCAGAGATCGAAAAGCACAAACGGGGGTATTTACTGATCAGGTATCGGGTAATGGATGTTTTCCCGGAACCGGAAGGGGCGGTGAGTATGATCAGTTTACCGTGTGTTGCAGACATGCGATTCGTTTGCGCAAAGAAACAATATTATGGTGAATGGACAATTGGCATTCGTGAGTCGTGAGTCGTCAGTCGTGAGTAGGAAGTGGACGATGGTGCATACTGGAGGAGCCCGCTTAGCCTCCCTAGCCTTCTTCCTATTCACCACTCACCACTCACGACTGACGATTCACGATTGCCAGCTCACTTTTTCCTCCAGTGGTATTCTGCGTTGGCCATCTTTGGCGGGGGCATCGGTATAACCCAGGAAGAGCAGTCCCATGACAATATCCTCATCGCCAAGGCCCAGGTATGTTTTCAGGGAAGGGTCATGTGTCATACCACCGGTACTCCATAAAGCGGCAATGCCCAGTGATGCGGCACCCAGCAAAATATTCTGCATGGCCGCGCTGACTGCGGCGATCTCTTCCAGTACGGGGATACTGTTGAGGACGCTCCGCTTCATATATACGACAATGATATGCGACAACTGATCTCCCTGCTGTTGCAGCTTCTCATATTTGGCATGTGTGAATTTCTCCGGGTCTGTACCTTTTTTGTACAGCTCGGCGTGGTCCCGGCAGAACTTCCCGACGGCCTCCTGTTCATATACAACAAATCGCCAGGGCTCTGTTCGGCCATGGGTTGGCGCCCAGTCGGCAAGGATCAGTAAACGCTGGATAAGTGCATTGTCTATCTTTTTCCCATTCATATCAGAAGGTTTTACGCTTCTTCTATGCTGGATGATGCTTTGTAGGGTTTCAAATGTGTTCATGCTGCAAAAGTAGAATCTTCTGCAGGGAATCAATAGCGAAATGCGGTTTGTTTTGCCAGGCTTTACATCGGGATCTTGAGGAAAACAGTGGTACCCTTGTCTATTGTACTTTGTATTTGCAGCTGCCCGCCGATCTCTTTCATGAAATCCTTGATCAGGGTAATGCCCATACCGCTGCCCTTTTCATCATTGGTGCCGGATGTACTCACCACACTGTCTTCTGTGCTGACGATCTTATTGATGATCTCCTGCGACATACCCACACCGGTATCGCTGATGGCCACCTGGTGGTAGGTTTCAGATACATTGTTGTACACGGTGATCTGCCCATTGTGTGTGAACTTGTTGGCGTTACTGATCAGGTTCCGGATCATGAACCGTAAGATATTTGGGTTGATGGTGATGGTAGCGGCCTTGTTGACCCGGTTGATCAGCTGGTTGTTTTTTGATTCGGCACTGATCCGCATCTGTTCAAACTCCTGGTCAACGATCTCTTTCAGGTTCACTTCCTGTTTCACTGATTTTTCCTGCATCTCTATCGTACCCCAATCGATCAGGTTATTGACCAGGTTGTAGGTGCTGCCGATCTGTTTGGCAAAAATGGAAATCAGCATCTTTCTCTCTTCTTCAGAGACCTGTTCTGATTCCAGCATCTGAAAAGCAGACAGGATGGAGCCGATCGGTCCACGTATGTCATGGACGATCACCGAGTGCATTTTTTTCTGCAAACGGTTCTGCAATTCAATTTTCTGTGATTTTCTTTCCAGCTGTTTGCGGGCTATTTTCAGATCAATGAGTTTGGCCAGGTGATTACCCAATAATTCCAGTGCCAGCAATTGTTGCTTGCTGAGCAGGTAAGGATTGGGATTCACTACGCAAAGCATACCTATCTGGTATCCCTGGCGACATAAAAGCTGTACGCCGGCATAGTACCTTTTTTCAGCCGGGGCCGTGTCAATGGGGTTGTCAAAGAAATGGGTGCCCCTGAGGGCTTCTTCTACCACGGCAAAATCATGGTCCAGTAAGATATCCGTTCCGGTAAATGTGATCTCTGCCGGAGAAGCACTTGGCTCCATACCCGCTTTGAACCTGAACCATAGTTGCGTTCTGTCGATCAGGGAAATTAACGATACGGGAGAATTACAGATGGTACTTGCCAATTGTATGATCTGCCCGAATTCGTCTGTCTGGGGTGTTTCAGGCAATGTTATCTTCCCTGTTTCCTCTATCCTTTGAGCGCTATCCGTAAATATGGGAGCCTGTTTCATGGTATTGGTTTTACCTGTGAATGGAGATTAACCTGCAGTTTGACAGGTTACGGATATTGGCTGATGTAAAGGTCCAACTAATCCATAGCCCGGGTAATAGCTCAAAAGCAGATTAGTTTGTAGTCGGTCTACTACGATTTAGGGAGAGCGGCTGTCGACACTGTCACGAACCCATCAGTTCCTTGTTCCCCGGCATTTTTCAGGCAACTTCGTTGAGGTTGGCGTTATCAACGGATCTTTTTGCGTGTAGTATGTTTGGATGAGCACTACATATATGGGATAAAAAGGCTTAAATGCCTGATTGCCAGTATATAACTACAAGGCTGTTGCTGTTGAGCCGTTGTTTAGCGGGATATAGCAGGATATCAGGCAGGAATGCGTTTGATATCTGCTCCAAGGTTTCGAAGGCGTTCATCAATGTATTGGTAACCCCGGTCTATCTGTTCAATGTTCTGGATCACACTTTTCCCTTCGGCACTTAAGGCGGCGATCAGCAATGCCTGTCCGGCCCGTATATCCGGGCTGCTCATGGTAATGCCCCGTAAATTGTTCTTTCTTCCCAGCCCGATCACGGTGGCGCGATGCGGGTCGCAGAGAATGATCTGTGCACCCATATCGATCAGTTTATCGGTAAAGAACAAACGGCTTTCAAACATTTTCTGGTGCACCAGTACGCTGCCCCTTGCCTGTGTGGCCACCACCAGAACGATGCTTAACAGGTCCGGAGTGAAACCTGGCCAGGGATGGTCATAGATGGTAAGGATACCACCATCCAGGAATGTCTGTATCTCATACACATCCTGTGCGGGAATATAAATATCATCTCCCTTGAGATCGAACGCGATACCCAATTGCCTGAATTTTTCCGGGATCACTCCCAGGTGTTCCACGCCGGCGTCTTTGATGGTGATCTCGCTTTGTGTCATGGCGGCAAGACCAATGAAACTGCCGATCTCGATCATATCGGGTAACATGCGGTGTGTGGTGCCTCCCAGTTTGCTCACACCCTCGATCGTCAGCAGGTTACTGCCAATGCCCTGAATGTTGGCCCCCATACGGGTCAGCATTTTGCACAACTGCTGAATGTAGGGTTCACAGGCAGCATTATAAATAGTGGTGGTGCCTTCTGCCAGAACTGCTGCCATTACAATATTGGCGGTCCCTGTAACAGAAGGTTCGTCCAGCAACATATAACAACCCTTCAGTTGTGGGGAAGATAATTTGAAACAACCCAGCTGTTCCTCATATTCATATTTCGCTCCCAGTTTTTCGAAACCGATGATATGGGTATCCAGCCTGCGCCGGCCTATCTTGTCGCCACCGGGTTTGGGTATATACGCTCTTTTGAACCTGGCCAGCATGGGACCGGCAAACATCACACTGCCCCTGAGCCGCCCCCCTTTTTTGCGAAAGCTATCGGATGCCAGGTAATCCGCATCTATATCATCTGCCTGGAAAGTGCAGGTGTGCCGGTCGCTACGGGTCACTTTTACACCAATATCGGCAAGCAGTTCTATCAACAGGTTCACGTCCAGTATATCGGGGATATTGGATACGGTTACCGCTTCTGCGGTGAGCAATACGGCCGACAAGATCTGTAAAGCCTCGTTTTTCGCCCCTTGCGGAACGATCTCTCCTTTTAGTTTGTTACCGCCGATCACTTCGAATGCGTTCATGTTGGTTGCAGGTTTGTGGGTTTTCCGTTTATTCTTCGGTGCAGGTCACGCAGTTGAATAAACGCAATAAAAAAGCACCGGGAATTTCCGATGCCTAAAAATATCTTTTTACCGGTAAACGAATCACAATCGGGTAAATAAAAACCGAACTAGTAACGTTTCTTGAACTGACCGCCACGACCTTCCTGCCTGCCGCCATTGTTGCTCCGGTTACCTCCCTGGTTGCCGCCGCCACGGTTGCCACCCTGGGCCCTTCCGCCGCGGTTGTTATCGCGCTGGCCACCCTGGCTTCTTCCGCCGCTCCGGCCGCCAAAGTTCTGCTGCCAACGGCCACCGCCACTGCGGGGATATTCGTCGCGCTCAAAATTCTGGTTGCGGTGTTTGATATATGGGGTGTTGCTGAATTCAAGCTGTCCGCCGGTAATGCTGTTCAGTTCCGTACGGATGGTATCATCGTGCACCAGTTCCTTGTGCCAGTTGCTGTATGCCAGCTTCATGTAATAGGCAATGGCATGCGCAAAACCAGCTTTTTTCTCAGGATCCTCTTCTTTCAGGGCCTTGTCTATCACCACTTCCAGGTTCTTACCCAGGTGCGCATATTTGGGATGGCGCTTGGGATAAGGAATGGGGTCGGGTTTTTGTTTGTAGGTCTCTCTCTGGGGAATGGGGTAGGGACTGTCCACATCCAGTTTAAAATCACTGATGAAGAACAGGTGGTCCCAAAGTTTATGCCTGAAGTCCTCTACATTCTTTAAATGGGGGTTCACAAAGCCCATCAGCTCAATTACATACTGGGCCTGCTGCTGTCTTTTTTCACGGTCCTCAATGGTCAGCAGGTATTCCACCATTTTTTGTACATGGCGGCCATATTCCTTCATGCCCAGGTAATTTCTCTCGGTATTATATTCCATAATTTGTACGTCTACAGTAGCAAATGTAAAGTAATCAGCACAGATTGGCTATGATTTGGGGTATGAAGGGCAGGATTTTACCGTATTCCGGCCTGTTTTAACGATCCATAATGGTGGATGCCTCTTTTTACCGGCTGCTGGATCCATGGCATCGGTTCTTGTGTCACTCACTTCAGGGTTCGGGGCCAGGTCAGCGGTTCCCTTGCAAATCATAGGGATCATACCCCAAATCATATCCAATCTGCGTTCAGAGCTATGATTTTACGGCTATTCCGGACTGGGTCAGCGTTTTCCCTTGCAAATCATAGGGATCATACCCCAAATCATATCCAATCTGCGTTTATCTTCGCAATATGGAACAGTTAGTAAAACAGATCGAAGCCTACCGGCAGGAGATCGCGGCCGCTGAGGCAAATACCCCGGAAGCGGTAGAGGAATTTCGTATCAAATACCTGGGTACCAAGGGATTGGTGAAAACCGTCATGGGCGAAATGCGCCAGGTACCCAACGAACGTAAAAAAGAGTTCGGGCAGATATTGAACGATTTTAAACTGTTTGTAGAAGAAAAATATGCTTTACTGAAAGAAAGCAACAGCGGTGCCGCAACGGCCGATACCCTGAAAATAGACTGGAGTTTGCCTGGCGATCCTGTTGCTGTAGGCACCCGGCACCCGTTGAATATTGTGCGCAACCAGATCGTGTCTATTTTCAAACGACTCGGGTTTGCGGTGGCGGAAGGACCGGAGATCGAGGACGACTGGCACAATTTCGGCGCCATGAACCTGCCTGAAGACCATCCGGCGCGAGATATGCAGGATACCTTTTATATCAACCAGAACCCATCCTGGCTGTTGCGTACCCATACCAGCAGTGTGCAGGCAAGGGTGATGGAGACCCAGAAACCGCCGATCAGGGTGATCTGTCCGGGTAAAGTGTATAGGAACGAGACCATCAGCGCAAGGGCGCACTGTTTCTTTCACCAGGTAGAAGGTCTGTATGTGGATGAGAATGTAAGTTTTGCCGATCTGAAACAGACCCTGTACTTTTTCGTGCAGGAAATGTTCGGCAACGATGTGAAAGTGCGTTTCCGCCCCAGTTACTTCCCGTTCACGGAACCCAGTGCTGAAATGGATATCAGTTGCCTCATCTGCAAAGGCGACGGCTGTAATATCTGTAAACATACCGGTTGGGTAGAGATCCTCGGCAGTGGAATGGTACATCCCAATGTACTCGAGAACTTCGGCATTGACTCGAATAAATATACCGGATTTGCCTTCGGTATGGGTGTAGAGCGGATCACGCAGCTGAAATACCAGGTGAATGATCTCCGGCTTTACTCGCAGAATGATATCCGTTTTCTGAAACAGTTCACCGGGGTGGTCTGAACAGATACCAATATTTACACAGGATCCACATGTGTTGATGGGTGGTAGCTTCTTCCACCAGGTCCGTCATGATGTTGTCTGCCGGCAGATGGGCGATCGAATCAAATAAATACTCATTATTAGGTATTTGCCCCGATATCCCGTCGGGATAGTTTTGTTTTCATAAAATCCAACGTATGAAAATGAAAATGTTCGTCTGTCTTGCAGTGTTTACCTCTATGTTATTCGGGTGTTCCAAGGATGCAGAAGATGCTGCCAACTCAAGCGGATTCTCTGCTGCAGATATCAATGGTACCTGGAAAGAGGGTACAACAGGATTTACGGTAAGGATCAGTGGGGTCAGTTCCGGCAGCATGGGGAAAGGAACTGTATATGCCACCGGAACGGCTTTCCCGGCATCAGCATTGGGAGGCACCTGTATGAAAGAAGTTGAATTCATACGCGGTGGTTACTGGGAAGCCTATAACCAATCGTATACCGGGAGCAGCTGGTACCAGAGCCAAGTGATCGGCCTGGCAATGAATGATGCAAAAACTGAATTTAAAATAGGTACGAAGGTGTACAGGCGTCAGTAACTGACGTGGTCATACTCCTTATGTATTCCTATCAGGTATCCCTTCGGGGGAGGGGATACCTTTATAAAATATTATGCTGTTTGGCAAAATTCACAAGCCCGGCCACATTTTTAACCCCTAGTTTTTTCAGGATATTCCTGCGATGTGTGTTCACCGTAAGTTCACTTAGAAAAAGCGTGGATGCGATTTCTCTGGTGGTCATCTCCTGGCATACCAGCCGAAGGATCCCTACTTCACGTTTGGTCAGCTGGTATTTTTTCAGGAACTCATCAAAGTAATAGGAGTTCTCCTGTAGGGAAGGGGATTCTTCCATTTGCTGAAAATAAGATCCTCCAGACAATACCGTACCGATGGCGTCACGCAATTCACCGGCAGAAGAATTTTTGGCCAGATAACCGTCCGCCTGCATTTTCTTTATCTTGTTGATCAGGTCTGGTTGTGAATAATTGGATAGAATCAGCACTTTTATATGCGGAAAACCCTGTTTGATCTTTTCAAGGCATTGGAGCCCGTCATATCCGGGCATATTCAGATCCAGTAACACAAGATCCGGTTTCTCACGAATCACCGCATCGATCAATTGATGGCCGTTCTGTGCGGTCGCCACAATAACCAGGGATGCGTCCTCTTTCAAAATGGATTGCACCCCTTCCAGCATGAATTGATGGTCATCTGCCAGAATGATCCTGTTCTTTGTCATACACAATCGGGATTTCTATCGTTATAATTAGTCCTTGATCCTTGTCGCTGTCAATCGCCATCATACCCCCGTAATAGGTCACTTTCGAACGGATGCCCGTTATACCAATTCCTTCGCCTGTTGCAGGATTGTCTGTAAATCCTACACCATTGTCTTCGGCTACGATCGTGAATACATCCTCATATTCCGATACCTGTAATAAAGCATGTGTAGCCCCCGAATGTTTGGCTATGTTATTGAGTAATTCATACGTGATGCTGTACAGGGTCAGGTAATATTGTTCCAGCCTGGGGTGGTAGGTCTCAAAACCGATCACTTCCACCTGCATTTGTATCCTGCCGGATGCATTGAATATGCTGACCAGTTTGTCCAGTGCGCTCCTGAACCCTACCTGTGTTAACATTACAGGGCTTAACGCATGACTCAGGCTTCTCACCATCCCGGATACGATCCCTACGGCTTCTTCGGTTTTTTCAAACTGGGCGGAAACATCCTGCTGCAGCAATACCTGTTTTTCCCTGATCGAGGCGAGATTGAATTTGATACCCGATAACAGGGACCCTACCACATCGTGTAACTGGCTGGCAATATGGCCTCGCTCCTCCTGCTGAACCTGCATCAACACTTTTGTGTTTTCCTTCTGTTGCCGGTTTAGGGCGATCAATAATGCCTCTTTGTCCAGACGATAGCGGTTGAAACGGTATACCAATCCTATGGTGAGGATGATTGTTTCTGCCACATAACCGAAAGCAAGCCCGTAATGGCTAAAGAAATGATCGAAACGGTTAAGGCTGCCAAGTGAGAACGATATCTGAAAAACGGCAGAGACCAAAAGGATCAATTGGGCCACGAGGTAAAATGCGGCCAGTTTGTTTCCGCGTAAACTTGCGATGATCAGAATGATGAAAAAGACAATAATGTACAGTAAGGGTAAGAGGGGAATGACATATTGCAGGTACAACCACCACTTGTTCAGCTGGTTCTGGTCGTTGAGGCAAAGGGCCAGGACGATACATCCCGCCAGCAGGATGTTCATGAACCTCAGCGCATTCAGGTGAACCCTGTTTTTAACACCGCCAATATACCTCACCAGGAATATGGAAGCGAAAATAAGCGGAAGGATCACGAACACGGGCCTGGCTTTACTGGCAAACCACGGCGTGTTGGGCCATAAGTATTCAAATCCGTAACCTGCATTCGCTAAAACCCATAACCATCCTGATGCTATGTATAGAATATAATACAGGTAGAGCCGGTCTCGTTCGATGATAAAAAGGTAAAGACCAAAGATGATCAGCAATAGCAACATCCCGGTGAAGAGAAAGAGGACTGTTTTGGTACGCGACTCTTCCTGTAATGCCTGTTTGATATCTGTCAGATGATAAGATAGCTGTAAGGACTCATTCCGTTTGTCTATTCTGGCCAGGTAAATCCCTTTCCGGTCGATCGGGAAGTAGAAACCGGTGGCTTCAACAGGCCTTTGGCGGAAGGGATAATAATCACCTGTGATCCATTGTGTCTGTATAGCGCTATCTGAAACAAAATAAAAATGGATACGGTTGATATGGTGATGGCCAATGTATAACAACATCGAATCTGCCGGTTTTGCAGCAGGATTTTCATAAATGAGCCAGAAAAGTGAACGCGTGAAACTGAGGTTCTTCCCATTTTCGGGAGCCTGTTTTACGGCGTGCTTTTTGTATAGTTCTACTACGTGCCCTGGATCGGAATAGGCGGAACTGTCTTCGTACAGGTAAAATAGGGGAGTATTGTTTTGTGCCAACAGCCTGCTTCCCGGCATGGTAAAAAATAAAAGCAGGAATAAAACAACACGCATGGATATTGGGATCAGAGGGTGATTACAAATATAGAGTAGAACGGGTATATAAAACAACTTGGCCGGGCTGCTTTGGTAAGCCCTGTTGCAATGGGATAGCAGATGGTAAATACTCATTATCTTCACTCATCAATCATCGCATGATCCACGCTACCAAAGGTATTGTGTTACGAACGGTAAAATATGGTGATACCAGTATCATCACTACCGTGTATACAGAACTATTTGGGATTCAGAGTTATATCGTAAAAGGTGTGCGGCAAAGCAGTAAGACCTCTTCGGGTAAGGCCGGTTTTTTCCAGCCATCTGCTATTCTCGATATGGAAGTGTACCACAACGAACAGAAACAGCTGCAATTCATCAAGGAATACCAGTGGGCGTATCTGTACGAAAAAGTGCTGTTTGATGTGGTCCGGAATGCAGTGGCCATGTATGTCATTGAATTACTGCAGCACAGTCTCAAACAACCCGAGGCCAACCCTGAATTGTTTTACCTGATTGAGGATACATTGAAACAGCTGGATAAGGGTAATGATACCTTGACCGGTAACCTTCCGCTTTATTTTACACTGCACCTGGCCGGTGAACTGGGCTTTCAGTTGCAGGGTGCCTACAGCCAGCAAACGCCGGTGCTCGACCTGCAGGAAGGTGTGTTCACAAGAGAGATACCCACGCACCCATATTACCTGGAAGGTTTAATGGCCAAGACCACCTCGGATCTTGCCGGATTGCAGTTCTATAATGATCTTGAAACATTTGCTTTAAACCGGACCATGCGAAGGGAATTGTTGCAGGCGTATCAGACTTTTTTATCGCTGCATATCTCGGACTTTGGAGAGATGCGCAGTTATGGGATCTTGCAGGAGATACTTGCGTGATGATGAGTGAATGAGTGGATGAGTGAATGAATTTGTGTTGGAGTGCATCAGAGGAGTCGTTGCACGGTGGTGTGAGAGTTGATCTGTTGGTTTGCTACTTGTTGGATCAGTATGATGCCAGGCTGTTTTCCTTTTTCAAAACTTCCCAAACGATCTTCCATTTGAAGGGCTTTTGCGCCGTTATAAGTGGCCCATTGCAGAAGTTCGGCCAGCGGAACCTGTGGGAAGAAACGGCTGATCGTTTGTAACTCATCAAGAATACTCAGGCTGTGGTTGCTGGCCAGGCTGTCTGTGCCAATGACCAGACTGGCCTGTTGCCTGCGAAACAGCTCAACGGGAGGCAAAGCCTGTTCAATATATTGGTTGGCATTGATGCAGATACACCAGTTCACATCTGGAGAGATCGTAGTTGCAAAGAGCAGGTCCGTTTCTTTCGTAAATGTGTTGTGTACCAGTAATTGTTTTCGGGCGGGCAGCATTTTTTCAAAATAAGAGCGCAGGCTGCTTTTGCCAGTGGGTGTAAAGAAATCCGTATCAATATTCATCAGACCATACATCCGCATAAAATCACCCTGTTTGTTTTGAAACAGGCTGTCCTCAAAACCGGTTTCCTGGTTGTGTATGGTTACGGTCTGGTTGTGAAAATAAGGCATCATCAGATCCCACAATTCATTGGAAACGGAATAGGGGGCATGTGGCGCCAGCGTGGTCCGGAACCGGCTGTCTGCAGGTTGCAGTTGCTGAAATGCCTGGTAAACCTCTAAAGATCTGTTGAAGCGGGCCTCTGCCGCATGGGGTAACCAGCCGGTCAGTTCAATAAAATTGTAATAAGCCAACCGCTGTTTTGCTTTTTGGGCGAGCGTGAGGGAATTGTTACAGATATCACCTACGGCAACAATGCCATTGGCAAGCATTTCATCTTCGGCTGTTGCTATGGCATCCAGTATTTCTGCTTCAGGAAAATGGCGTTCGTTCACGATCCGGAACACAAAATCCACCAGCCCGGTCTTTTCGGGTATGCGGCCGCGCAGGTGACTCAATTCCAGGTGGCAATGGCAGTTGACGAAACCGGGACTGAGCAGTCCGGGAAAACGCTGAATATCTTCACCGGCTTCGTGCTGGTCAACAATGGCCTCAACGGTTCCCTGTTCATCGGTGATCAATACTTTCTCAGGGCCGAGGATCTCGGTTCCGGTGAAAAGCTGGGTAGCCTGGAATTTCTGGTAAGACAAAATTTACTGGAGTTTGTATTCTTTGATCAAAGCCTCTGCGGGTATGCGGAGTAATTTACTGAATTTACGGATCATGGTCAGGGATAATGCCTGCTTGTAATTTAAAACCTTGCTTACGGTTCCTTTATCACCATAGGCTTTTGCCAGGTCGGCAGGTTTGTAGCCAAAATCCTCCATCCGGATCTTGATGAATTCGATGGGGTCCAATTCGGGAAGCATAGAATTTCTTTTTCCATAATCATCAATCAAAAAAGCAAGCAGCATTTTTTCTTTGTGATCAGGAGATTCTCTTGTGGCATATTTGACCTCTTCGAATCGTTCGCATGCTTTTCGATAATCCAATTCATCCTCTAGCAGGTACCATGCATTTTTCATAAAACTAGATTGTTGTTGCATCAATTTTATCATATTCATTATGAGAACCGATAAATCTCACATTTATAATCTCATCCTCATAATCAAGCTCAACCACCAGGCGATAGGTATTGTGTAAGATCTCAAATCTTGCTCTTTTATTGGGTAGCATTTTGGCATTAGGGAAATCCTTTAACACATCCTGGTTTTTCTTCCACCGGGCTTCTTCTGTTGCTTTTCGCCAGGCAGAAAGGCTTTTCCTGGCATGAGCATGTCGCTTCGCGAAGTTTTCAACAAGCATTGGATTGATGATCTTCATATTACCGGGTTATCGTTGCATTGCACGATTCCGGTCAGTAAAACTCAATCGCACCATCCAGGTGGCAGAAAGACCGGCAAAGTATAAAAAAGTTGGCAAAAGACCAACTTTTGCAAAAATATTCACCTCACCGCTTACCATGAAGCGTATTTGTACGCAGGCATGGTTGTTTTTGCACCCGCTAAAAGGGTTGCTAGGGTTGAATCAGGCAGGCAGACGGGCCTATAATGCTGTAAATTCGTAGGTTTCAGCGCCCTTTGAAATCAATCGGTCAAAATTATTATTGTAAATCAATCAGTTGCAAGATGTCGATCTGAAATACTTTTGAAAATCCTTGGAAAATTGACCGGGGCGGGCCTACCTTCGCCGTCCATTTAAAATCGGCGGGATAGCGCCGGTTTCATTAAAACGAAAAAATATGAGTAAACTTCATTTCACCACCAAGCATGCGAACGCGGCTACCGTACAGCACAACTGGTATGTGGTTGACGGTACTAATCAAACCGTAGGACGTATTGCATCGAGAATCGCTTCTGTTCTTCGTGGTAAGAACAAGGCTTATTACACCCCGCACGTAGATTGCGGTGACTATGTGATCCTGATCAATGCAGAGAAAGTTGTTTTTACCGGCAACAAAGCTGAGCAGAAACAATACATCAACTTCTCAGGTTACCCAGGCGGTAAAAAAGAAGAAGCTGCTGAAGATCTGCTGAAACGCCGTCCGGAAGTGGTAATGGAAAGAGCTGTAAAAGGCATGCTTCCTAAAAACCGTCTGGGCCGTAAAATGGTCAAGAAGTTCTTTGTGTATGCAGGTTCTGCGCATCCGCACACTGCACAACAGCCTAAAGAACTGAAATTCTAATCAACTTACACTAACAACTAATTCCAACATAAATGGAAAAACAAAAAAATGCAGTTGGTCGCCGTAAAGAAGCCGTTACCCGCGTTTTCATCAGCAAGGGCGATGGTAAGATCACTGTGAACGACAAAGATTACAAAGCTTATTTTCCACTGGTTTATTTACAGAACCAGGTAGAGGCTCCTCTGAAAACAGCTGATATGCTGGGTAAAGTGGACATCGTGATCAATGCACAGGGTGGTGGTCTGAAAGGTCAGGCCGAAGCAGCCAAGCTGGGTATTGCCCGCGCACTGCTCGAAGTGAACGCTGAATTCCGTCCGGCTCTGAAAGCTGCCGGCCAGCTGAAGCGTGACCCACGTGGTGTTGAACGTAAGAAATTCGGTCATAAGAAAGCTCGTAGAAGCTACCAGTTCAGCAAACGTTAATACAGGCTTTGGGCTCCGGGCCATGGGTTATCGGCTGTTTTTGCCCGAAGCTCACAGCTCATGGCTCGCAGCTTAAACAATTTCAAATCATTACAACAATCATACAAATGGAAAATAACACTTCATTACAACAACAACTGCTGGAGGCCGGTGTACACTTTGGTCACCTGAAAAAGAAGTGGAATCCAAAGATGTTGCCTTACATCTTTGCTGAGAAAAAAGGTATCCACATCATCGACCTGAACAAAACCGTTGATCACCTGCAGGAATCTGCAGCTGCTATCAAGCAGATCGCGAAAAGCGGTAAGAAGATCATGTTCGTGGCTACCAAGAAGCAGGCAAAAGAGATCGTTAGCGAATGCGCTAAACGTGTAAACATGCCTTTCGCCACTGAGCGTTGGTTAGGTGGTATGCTCACCAACTTCAACACCGTTCGTAAGAGCGTGAAGAAGATGCAGAGCATTGAGAAAATGCTGAGCGATGGCAGTGCGGAGAGCCTGACCAAAAAAGAACGTCTTACCCTGAGCCGCGATAAGGATAAAATGGAGAAAGTACTGGGTGGTATCGCCCAGCTGGGTCGCCTGCCGGCCGCTCTGTTCCTGGTGGATATCGGTCATGAGCATATTGCTTTGTCCGAAGCCAAGCGTCTGGGCATCACCACTTTTGGTATGGTTGACACCAATTGCGATCCTAATAAAGTTGATTTTGCTATTCCTGCAAATGATGATGCAACCAAATCTATTGCCATCATCACCAACTATATCGTAGCTGCCATCGCTGAAGGTCTGGCTGAGCGCCAGGCGTCTAAAGATGAAGAAGAGTCTGACGATAGCAACAACGAAAACGAAGCAAAAGCCCGTCGCCTGGAAGCTGAAGCACAAGCTGAAGCTGCCCGTGGTGGCCGCTCACGTGCTGCCGGTGCTGCCGGTGGTCCGGGTGGTGCACCTAAGCGCCGCGTTCCCAGCAACCGTCGCCCCGCAGGTGGTGGTGCAGGTAAATAAGCCTCTGCTGCAAGTACTATTTGATTAATGATCGGTAATTAAGAATGGATACTGAAACAGTATGATTCTTAATTACTGATTGTTAATTGCGAATTCTTAATCTTTAATTACTCATATAATGTCTACAGTAACTATAACCGCCCAGGATATTAATAAACTGCGCCAGACAACCGGAGCTGGTATGATGGATTGCAGAAAAGCACTGACCGAGGCCAATGGCGATTTTGAAGCAGCTATTGACTGGTTACGTAAGCAGGGACAGAAAGTGGCTGCCAAGCGTAGCGACCGTGAAGCAAAAGAGGGTGTCATTATTGCTAAAACCTCGGCTGATCATAAAGTAGGTTTTGTGGTATGCATCAGCTGTGAAACCGATTTCGTTTCTAAGAACGCTGATTTCGTTGCCTTTGCACAGAGTATTGCGGATGCAGCCGTTGCCAACAACGTAAAATCTACCGAAGAACTGAATGAGGTGGTGATCAATGGTGCCAAAGTGGTTGACATGATCAACGATAAACTGGCTGCCATCGGTGAGAAGATCGGTATTGCAAAATTCGAAAGGATCGAAGCTCCTTATGTAGCTTCTTATATCCACGGTGCATACCGTATGGGTGTATTGGTTGGCCTGTCTGCCGAAGCTGTTGAAGCCGGTAAAGACGTGGCCATGCAGATCGCAGCCATGAACCCACTGGCAGTAGATGCCAACAGCATTCCTGCTGAAGTGGTGGAAAGGGAGAGAGCCATCGTGGTGGATACCATGAAGGCCGATCCGAAAATGGCCGGTAAACCTGAAGATATGATCGCTAAGATCGCTGAAGGTAAACTGAACGCTTTCTTCAAAGAGAACACCCTGCTGGCACAACCTTTTGTGAAAGATGCGGGTATCTCCGTAGAAGCTTACCTGAAATCTGCAGGTGATGTGAAAGTATCTGAATTCAAGCGTGTAGCGCTGGGATAATTCCCGGTTAACTGAATAGAGAAAAGGGAGTGCCATGCACTCCCTTTTTGTTTGGGCTATTCTATCGGCCGGCCAGGGCTTATTTACGAACTGGTTCGTGTTGTTTGGGGCAGTGGCTGCACTTCCTGAATATTAGGGGGGAGTCTTCTTCGGGGCGGCCCTGTTTTTTCCTTTTGGCAACTCATCGAAAAATCAGGTTATTTGCATACAAATCAACTACCCCATGCTTCCTAAGTTCAAACGCATCCTTCTCAAATTATCCGGTGAAGCTTTACTGGGCGATCAGCGTAATGGAGATCCCTTTAACCCCAAGATCATTGAACAATACGCACATGATATCAAACTGGTGACAGAACTGGGCGTACAGGTGGCCATTGTGATCGGCGGAGGTAATATTTACCGGGGAATGAATGAGGCCGATAGCGGTATTGAGCGGGCCCATGGCGATTATATGGGCATGCTGGCCACTGTGATCAATGCCATGGCCATGCAGGCCATGCTGGAGAAGATCGGAGTGTACACACGTTTGCAGAGTGCGATCAATATGGAGCAGGTGGCTGAACCCTATATCCGCCGGAAAGCCCTTCGTCACCTCGAGAAAGGACGGGTGGTGATCTTTGGTGCGGGTACGGGAAACCCTTATTTCACTACCGATACTGCCGGCTCTCTGCGTGCCATTGAAATGAAAGCCGATGTGATCCTCAAAGGCACCCGCGTGGACGGTGTGTACACTGCGGATCCTGAAAAAGACCCTACCGCGGTAAAATATGAAAAGATCAGCTTCCAGGATTGTATCAACAAGAACCTGAAAGTGATGGATATGACGGCATTCACGCTTTGCATGGAAAACAAACTGCCCATTATTGTGTTCGATATGAACAGGCCCGGCAATCTGTTGCAGGTGGTGGAAGGTGCCAATGTAGGCACCCTGGTAAGCTGATTCACCCGTTCATATAAATTTTTAGACGGGATATAACGGTGTTGATAATTTCACTACACATGAAAAAAATTGCGGTTCTCCTCTTTCTGACCTCCGGCATCACAGGTTTTGCCCAGCAGAAATTAAGCCTTACCGATGCCATCAATACTGCATTGCAAAACAGTTATGATATTCAGCTGGCTAAAAACAGTGTTGAGATCAGCAGTATCAATAACCATATTGGAGTAGCCGGCGGTTTGCCGGTAGTGAATGCGACCGGTAACGACAATGAGCAGGTGACCAGCATCAACCAGAAATTCGCCGACCCTGCCCGTGATACCAAACGTGATAATGTAAGCTCCAACAACCTTACCGTGGGCCTGACCGGCAGTTTCCTGCTGTTCAACGGCTACCGGGTGGTGTCTACCAAAAAAAGACTGGAGGAACTGCAGCAGCAGAACCAGCAATTGCTGAGTGTACAGATACAGAATACCATTGCAGCGGTAACTACCAAGTATTTTGATGTTGTCCGGCAGCAGAGTTACCTGAAAACCATCGCACAGTCGATAGAAGTGTCTAAAAAGAGGCTGGAGATCTTACAGGTGCGTAAAGAAGTGGGTATGTCGAACAATGCCGATATCTTCCAGGCGCAGCTCGACCTGAATGCACTGGTGCAATCGCAGCAGGCACAGGAGCTGGTGATCGACCAGGCCAAAACAGATCTTCTGAACCTGATTTTTCTGAAACCGGATACCAGGATCCTGATCAGTGATACCATTGTTGTTGACAGGAAAGTGAATATCGACAGCGTACGCAGCAGCCTGGCAAAAAATCCATTACTTGCTGCGGCCGATAGGCAGATACGCATCAACGAACTGCTGGAGAAAGAGACCGCCGCTTTGCGTTACCCTACCATCCGTGCCAATGCTGGTTATAACCTTACCAGCAGTAAAAGTGCGGCAGGTTTTAGTTTGCTGAACCAGAGTTATGGTCCTTTCATCGGTATCAACGTGGCCATCCCCATTTATAACGGCAGCATCAGTAAAAAGCAACAGCAGGTGGCGGCGATCAATACCCGTAATGCTACCATCCAGCGAGACAATATCCTTCTGGATAACGAAACCGGCATGATACGCACTTACCAGGCTTACACCAATTCGTTGACGCAGCTGGAGACGGCTTTAAAGAACTATGCCTTATCAACACAGCTGCTCGACCTGATTCTGCAGAAGTTCCAGCTGGGTCAGGCAACGATCATTGATGTAAAACAGGCGCAACAGAGCTTTGAGAACGAAGGCTACCGGCTGGTAAACCTGAATTATGCTGCTAAAGTGGCCGAAATTGAACTGAAACGCCTGGCCAGCCAGTTGGCCTTGCCATAATTCCCCCTTTTATTGTACTGAGAAGTGACCGTGGTATGATTTGTGCTGCGCTATCTTCATTTTGAGTTGTACCGTCTCTGCCTGAAATAACAGACAAGGCCTTTCTGCTTGTTCTATGTGGTAAGCAGGATTGATCAGAATGGGTAGTGATCGTGAAGTGATCATGTGGTGATCTGGGTATATTGTATAGAACTTGAATGCTGTTTGGATTCATTGTCATAAACCTGCACACTTACAATTCTGCTCATTTATGAAATATAAACCGGGGTTAACCATTCTCAGCCTGATCATGTTTGTACAGGCGTTCCCACAGTTGCAAAACCTGGATTCATTGCTGGGTGAATACCGCCAGAAAGCTCCTCAGGAAAAGATCCAGATTCATTTTGATAACAGCCGGTACCTTCCCGGACAGACCATCTGGTACAAGGCCTATCTGCTAAAGGGAGATGAACCTTCTGATCTCAGTAAGAACCTGTACCTGGATTGGTTCGATGCCAATGGGAAACTGCTGAGCCGCAGCATTGCCCCGGTGGCCAATGCGGTGTCGTTTGGGAATTATACCGTGCCCGAAACATTCAAGGGCAGCCATTTGCAGGTGTTGGCGTATACCCGCTGGATGCTGAATTTTGATTCGGCTTTCTTATTCCGCCAGACAATCCCCGTTACGAATACCTTGTTGCCTGCATCAGCTACGGGTGCCATGATCCCGGTAACCACGCTGCAGTTCTTTCCGGAAGGTGGTGACCTGGTTGAGGATATTCCCTCTGTACTCGCATTTAAAGCCATCAATTCCGAAGGAATGCCTGTTGCTGTCACCGGTACCATCTATAACAGAAGCAAACAGCCGGTAAGTTCTTTTGCCACCAGGCATAATGGGATGGGTAAGATTTCCTTCACAGCCCTACCCGGTGAAATCTATACGGCAGAGTGGACGGATCCCCAGGGAAACGTACGGACAACGGCATTGCCAACGCCCAAGAATTCTGGTGTGGTCATTACCTTGAGTGAGGCAGCTGATAATCGGTTCTTCAGCATCCAGAGAAAGCCAGATCCGGAAGAACGTTTTAAAAAGGTAAGTGTAGTGGCTACACTGAATGAACAGTTGTTATTCAGGGCCAATGCCAATCTTAGCGATAAAACAAAGATCACGGCCAGCATGCCGGTGTCGGATTTTCCCTCGGGCGTTATACGCTTGACGGTGTTCGATATGAACCGACAGCCCGTTGCTGAACGGATCTTTTTTGTGAACAACGAAGAGTACAGGGTCATACCCGAACTCATCACAGACACGCTGAATCTTGAGAAGCGGGGGAAAAATGTATACCATCTCAGTATGCCCGATACCATACCCGCTAGCCTTTCCGTATCTGTTACGGATGGCCAGGATCTGTATGATACTTCAAGGAACATCTTTTCTCAATTCCTCTTGTCATCTGAGATAAAGGGGTATGTGCACCAGCCCGCCTATTATTTCTCTTCTAATAAGGATACCGTGCTGCAGGATCTTGACCTGGTAATGCTTACCAACGGCTGGCGACGGTTTGCCTGGGAGAATGTACTGGCCGGTACCGCACCGTTGTTTCGCTATCCGCGTGATACCGGATACCTTTCCATTGCCGGCAAGATCGATAACCTGAGTGATGCCAGGATCAAAAGAGCGGAAACGCTGAACCTGGTACTGATGGCAAAGGACTCCACCAAACAATTCATCTTTACACCACTCCGGCCTGATGGCAGTTTCCGTGAGGACGACCTGGTATTGTTTGATACGACCAAAGTGTTCTACCAGCTGAACAAGACCTTCATACCTGCCAGAAGCCGTGTGAACATACGTAATACCTTTTTACCATTCGATTCCTTACGGACGATACGATCGCTGCAGAAATATTTACCGGATACCACGGGTATGGCACGGATCAAAGCTATCTTGGCGGAACAGAAAAGGGTAGAGGAACTGATGAAACAGGCTTCCCTGAAAGAAGTGATCGTGAGGACCAAAGTTAAGACCCGCCTGCAGGAGATGGATGAAAAGTATACCCGAAACGGGTTGTTCCAGGGTGGACAGTCGCGCGATTTCAATATCGTAGATGATCAGACTGCTTTTGCATCACCTTCTGCTTTTGCTTACCTGCAATCGCGGGTGGCCGGCCTTCAGATCAATGATGCGTATTCAACAAATCCATCTGCGACCTGGAGAAGGCAGTCAGTATCTTATTTCCTTGATGAAATGCCTACGGATGCATCTATACTGGCCAGTGTTCCCATGTCCAATATTGCCTACATCAAAGTATTCGACCCGCCATTTTTTGGCGCTATCGGTGGTGGGGCAGGTGGTGCTATTGCCGTTTATACGCGCAAAGGAGATGATACCAAAACCATGTTTGTAGGTATGGATTATACGCTACTCCCGGGGTATACACCCATCAGGGAGTTTTATGCGCCCAACTACGCAGAGAAACAGATCAACTTCACCCAGACCGATCTGCGCAGGACCCTGCACTGGATCCCCAACCTGTTGTATGACGGGAAAGGGAAACCGCTGACATTCTCATTCTATAATAACGACATCAGTAAGAACCTGCAAATAGTGGTGCAGGGTATCACGCAGGAAGGTAAATTGATTTATCTCAGTAAATTGCTGCAATAATTCTGTGTTCATGACCCCGATGATTCAATCCAAACTGCCAACGGTAGGTACTACCATTTTTACTGTGATGAGCCAGCTGGCCACCGAACTGGGAGCCGTAAACCTGGGCCAGGGTTTTCCCGATTTCCCGATGAGTGAGGAACTGACTTCGCTGGTAGATGCTGCCATGAAGAATGGCTTGAATCAATATACGCATATGAATGGCCTGCCGTTGCTGCGTCAGCGACTGGCAGAAAAAGCCGGGGATCTGTATGGAGCGGCGGTCGATCCTGAAACACAGATCACCGTAACGCCAGGTGGTACCTATGCCATTTATACTGCCCTGACCACCGTACTGCGCCCGGGTGATGAAGTGATCGTTTTTGAACCCGCCTATGATAGTTACATACCCAATATTGAGATCAATGGCGGTGTGCCTGTATTGATCCCGCTTCAATTTCCTGATTACTCTATTCCGTGGGATGAAGTGCGTGCCCGGATAACCGCCCGTACGCGCATGATCATGATCAATACCCCCCATAATCCCACGGGCAGTGTATTATCAGCGCAAGACATTGCTGAGTTGAGAAGTATTGTACAAGATACCGGTATACTCATTCTCAGTGATGAAGTATATGAGCACCTGATCTTCGATGGCATCGCCCACCAGAGCATGTTGCGTTACCCCGACCTGCTGGAGCGGAGTTTTGTTTGTTATTCTTTTGGCAAGACCTATCATTGTACAGGATGGAAGCTGGGGTACTGTATCAGTTCACCCTCGCTGATGAAGGAATTCCGGAAAGTACACCAGTTCAACTGCTTTTCATGTGATACTCCGAAACAGGTGGCTATTGCCGAATACATCAGTAACAAAGAGGCCTATCTGGGCCTGCCTGCTTTCCTGCAGCAGAAACGTGATTTCTTCCGTGAGCTGATGAAAGCCACCCCCTTCCGGTGTATCCCTTCGCACGGCAGTTATTTTGAGTGTTACAGTTATGGTCATTTCAGCCAGGAAACTGATAAGGACCTTGCTGTCCGCCTGACCCGGGAATACGGTATCGCCACCATTCCCATGTCTGCTTTCTATAAACATGGAGAAGATAATAAAGTGTTGCGTTTCTGTTTTGCCAAAAAGGAAGAAACATTGAAAAAGGCAGTTGAGAAACTCTCGGGTTTACATTAATTCCATATACTACATAACGCCGCGCTCTTACAGGCTCCACCAGTAATTGAACTTCAGTACCAGCGCCCGGTTCTTTACCGAGAACGGAGTGGGGAAATAGTTGTCGGTATACACAATGAACAGGTCCGATGCAGGTTTGTACCTCCACTGTAACCGGGCATTCACATTGATATTCTTTTGCTGTTCATTGTACTGTACATAGGTGGTGATGAACAGCTTGTTCGTCATGGTTAGGTCTATTTTAGGACCGATCAGGAAAAAAGAGACATTGCCCCAGGGTTTGGGCAGTTTCAACTGGTTATAGCTGGTGCTGAGCGACAGACTGAGGTAAGGTTGGAAACGATAGCCTATATCAGATAGCCAGTAAAACCTGGTTCCGTCTGCATAATATCCACCATAACGCACCGTAGCTGAATAAGTGAATAATTTTTGTGGTTGCGATACCACATCAATGCCATAGGTGTTGGCAGAATGCCGTGAACCTTTTACCAATGAGTCCTTGCCCGTATTGGTAGGGTCAAAGGGGTTCAGCAACTCGATGAAATCACGTTGATAAGAACCTGTGAATGTGATACGGTTACGCATGGTTACCAGGTAAGAAACATTGAACCAGTCGTCTGTTCTGCGCATCTTCTCATCAAAATACATGGCGGCGCTGAACTGTGGTCCATGGCTCAGAATATTACCCGTTTTGGGAAAATAGTTCCGTATGATCACAGGATTGAACTTGATATACCCCTGCCTGGGTACATAACCGGCTTCTGCCGTATAGTTCTTACCAACGTATTCATGCTGCCAGCTGATATTCCAGATACGACTGTTGTAAGTGATGCTTCCGCTATGCACCCAATCACTTCCGGTTTTGCCTGGTGTGAATGATTTGAGGAACATGCCCTTTCCTGTCCAGACATTATTGGAAGATGCCAGGTTATATTCAAAACCCAGGTTCCGGTTGTATTTGCTGTACTGTGGTTTGGTGAGATCGGTGCCTGGGGTATAATTCAGTGAGGTCTTGTCTATATAGAGGAAACCCACAGACGATCGTTTAAAAATTTTACGCTGCAGCGAAACCACGGCAAAATTCTGTGCGGGCAGGCCACGTTCCTCCACTTTTTCTGTCTGGATGTTCATGGCGCCTATCCGCCAGTTCTTATCCAGCTTGCCGCTGAGGCGTGCACCAAAACTGATGGGCACACCCAGTCCGATCCTTCTTGAGAAAAAGGGACGGATATTGGTATTGCCAAAGTTGCCGAAGATATCGTTGTTCTCCAGAAAGAACTGCCTTCTTTCAGGGAAGAACAATTCAAAACGATCCAGGTTGGTTACCTGCTTGTCTACTTCTACCTGAGAAAAATCAGGATGAAAGGTAAGGTCAAGGTTCAGTGATGAGGTCACCGAGATCTTGGCATCCAGGCCGATATCGGACCTGTATTGGGAAGGTGTCTTGTTCACATAATCTTTTGATACACCTGTCAGCACATAGGGTATCACAGAAACATTGGGGCCTTGTACGGGGGGAGCTTCATCCCATACCAGTACACCTGTGTATGCCAATGATGCAGTAGGGAACTGTCTGGGTACGGGAGCCCAGCTGGATTTTTCCGTGGTCTTCAGATCGTTCCTGCTGAAATTGATCCCCCATTCCTTGATGCCTTTTTTGTAGCGGATGGTTTTGAAGGGAATGGCAGCTTCAAATATCCAGCGGTCTGCGTGGTCGGTGACCACTGATGTCCATTTATTGTCCCAGTTCAGATCGGCCTTACCGCCTTCGTATAAAGTGGCATCCCATTGCGCGCCCGCGGCATTGGCACCGAAGGTGAAACCGTTGGTCTGGTCTTCGAAGGGGTCAATGAAAAAAATGAAATTGTCGTTCTTCACAAAATTGAAATCCCTCCTCAGCGATTCTACCATGTTCACACCTGTTATCTTTTTGTGACAGATGGCTATGATGTACAGGTTCTGGTCGTCATAACACATCCGTACATCGGTGGGCACCTGGGCCATGCTGGTATCCATTGGAAGCACCATGTAAAATTTATCGGCCCGCTCTGCTTTTTCCCAGGCGGGATCGTTCACAGATCCGTCAACCTGAACGGGTGTGAAAGTTCGATGGATGTTCAGCCGGAAAGCGGCATTTTTTTTCTGGGCGGCCATGCTTACGGAGAACAGCAGGCCAATGGCAAGACAAAAATTTTTCAATGCAGTAATTTTCCTTGGGGGTATGATACTGTAATATAAAGGATGTTTCAGTTGCGAGGTAGTTGAAAACCGGTAAATCCCCAAAAAGAAAACCGGAGATAGGCAGAATATTCAAAATCTGCAAATCTCCGGCTAAAAAAGTATCAGTAAAATCGGTTACCAGCCGTCGCCATCCAGCATATTACCGATGCCTCCGAGGATGCTTCCTTCTTCTTTTCGGCTGGTGGTTCCATAACGAAGGATCCTGCCGGCAAGCCTGCTGATGGGTAATGTCTGTATCCAAACGGTACCTGATCCGCGCAGTGTGGCAAAGAACAGTCCTTCTCCGCCAAAGATCGTATTCTTGATGCCGCCTACGAACTGGATATCGTAATCAATGCCATTGGTAAAGCCCACGATACATCCGGTATCTATGCGCAGGGTTTCACCGGGAATCACGCGACGTTCGATCACGTGCCCGCAGGCGTGCAGAAATGCCATTCCATCTCCTTCCAGTTTCTCCATGATAAAACCTTCTCCGCCGAACAGGCCTGTACCCAGTTTACGTTGGAATTCGATACCGATGCTCACGCCTTTGGCGGCGCATAAAAAAGCATCTTTCTGACATACCACGCGGTTGCCGTACCGTGCCAGGTCCAATGGAATGATCTTACCCGGATAAGGAGAGGCAAAACTCACTGTCCTTTTACCATTGCCAACATTGGTGAAAGCGGTCATGAACAGGTTCTCTCCCACGAGCACCCGTTTACCTGCGTTTAACAGTTTACCGAACAGGCCGCCTTTCTGTTGCTGGCTGCCATCGCCAAAAAGGGTTTCCATCTGGATATTATCATCCATCATCATAAAGGCGCCAGGCTCTGCAATGGCGGTCTCATTGGGGTCCAGTTCCACTTCTACATACTGCATTTCCTCGCCATAAATGCGGTAGTCTATTTCGTGATTTTCGATCATTGTTTTTGTTTTTATGAAAATAAGAAAGGGTTCTTTAGTTTAAAAATCTTTTCGGGATGAGTGGTTGTGCATGCGGCTGATCCGTCAATCTCCCAAACAAGACCGCCCCCGGAAATGGGGGCGGTCTGATTATTCAACCAAAACTCAACTGTCTGTTTAGATGGCCGGCGAATCTTTCATTTTACCCAGCCATACTTTTTTACCCTGTATCCTTCTCACCAGGAACATGATACCAACGGTGATGAAGAAGAAAGGACCGGTGAAACCTAACAGCGCCACATACTTGGTGCCATAGAATTTCTCCATCGGCCTTCTCAGCCGCTCACTGATCAGGTACATGCTGGGAACCATTACCAGCGTGAGGAAGAAGGCAAAGATCAATCCGAAGATGATGGTCCAGCTCAAAGGACCCCAGAATACCACGCTATCGCCACCGAAGAAGATATGCGGGTTGAAATGGGTGAACAGTGATACAAAGTCGATATTGAAACCAACTGCCAGCGGCAACAGGCCCAGCATGGTAGCCAGTGCGGTAAGCAATACCGGAATGATACGGATCTTGCCCGCTTCAATGGCAGCCGCCCTTGTTTTATAACCTCTGCCACGCAGCTCGTCAGTGAACTCGATCAGCAGGATACCATTTTTGATCACGATACCGGCCAGGCCAATGATACCTACGCCCACCATGATGGTGGCCATGGACATACCTGTGACCGCATACCCGATCAAGACACCGATGATGGAGAAGAAGATCTCAGTCAATACAATGAACGGTTTGCTCAAGCTGTTGAACTGCAATACCAGGATCAGGAAGATCAGTAACAGGGCCGATAATAGTGAGGTTCCGAGGAAGCTCATGGTCTCAGCCTGTTGTTCTCCCTCTCCGGTTTGTTTGATGGTGACATCGGAAGGGATACGTGTTTTATCCTTGAACTCTTCGATCTTCTTGGCCAGTTCCGCGTTGATGGGGCCGGTCAGGGAAGGATCGGTGATGTTGGACTGGATCTGTATGGTACGTTTTACATTCTTACGTTTTACACCACCGGAGGTGTTGGTATATTCAACGGTTGCCACAGCGTTCAATGGCACTTGTTTGATGCCCATGGTGCTCATGTCACGGAAGGTCAGTCGCATGTTCATCAGGTCGCTGATATTGTTACGCTGCAACTGGTTGTAACGGATCTGGATCTTGTATTCGTCTTCTCCATCCTTCAGTTTACTGGCTTCTTTTCCGAACACGGCCGAACGGATCTCCATACCGATCTGCGCAGTGCTGATACCTTCGCGCAGCGCCCTTTCACGATCGATATTGATGGTCACTTCCGGATTTTGCAGGTCCACATCCATCCGTAAACCTTCTATTCCATGGATACGGTTGGTATCCAGGTGGTTCTGCAGATCGTACGCCACTTTGGCGATCTCGTCAAAATTATCACCACTCACTTCAATGTTCACAGGAGGATCGGTGGGAGGTCCGGCATCTTCCTGTTTCACTTCGATGGTGGCACCGGGTATGCCGGTCATCTGCTCACGTATGGCTGCCATCAGCGGAGCTGTTGATTTACCATGACGTTTCTCATATTCCACGAAGGAGATCTGTATACGTCCCAGGTTGCTTTGTGTGCTCCGGTTATTATCTCTCGGGTTATTGGCGCTTACCGCTACGTTGGTGATGACACTTTCTACAATACCACCTTCGTTACCCGGAAGTTCTTTGCCCAGTACTTTCTGCACCCGCTGCTCAAGTATACGTGTTACCGAATCGGTTGCCGATGTTTTGGTACCGATGGGCATCTTCAGGTATACATACACGAAGTTGGGATCACCGCTGGGGAAGAAAGGTTTGGGGTTGTTACGCAGGATCAGTAATCCCAATGCGATGGGGAACAGCAGGAACAGCCACAGCATCAGTCTTGCCGGACGCGCTCCTTTCAATACCCAGTGCAGCATTTTTTCGTAGCTGTTCATCAGACCTGGTAATACTTTTTCCTGGAAATTGTGGATCATATCGCGCAGTACAAAACGGTTCAGCAGCATCAGACCCGCAACCACCAGCAGGAAGTTGCCAAAGCCATGCCATCCCGCCAGGTTGCACAGGATACCGAATGCAATGAGCACCCAGAACAGCGGCTGCCGGAAGATCTGTTTTTTGGGTTTGTCAAACTCCCTTCCATCCGGGTGCATGAAGCTGACCGCAAAAACGGGGTTGATGATAAAGGCTACGATCAGTGATGCCGCCAATGTCAGGATCAGCATGGTAGGCAGGTAGATCATGAACTTACCAATGATACCCTTCCATAACAGCAGCGGGAAGAAAGGTGCCAGTGTGGTAAGTGTACCGGCCAGTACGGGAATGAATACTTCGCCGGCTGCTTCTTTGGCGGCCCGTTCAATCCTTACCTTGCCATTATTGTAGATACGGTGTGTATTCTCGATCACCACAATGGCATCGTCTACGATGATACCCAATCCGAACAACAGGGCAAAGAGTACAATGAAGTTCAACGTCACGTGCGTACCTACGATCGAGTCAGCCAGCGGAAGGAAGAGGAAGGCTACGAATACGCTCAACGGAACACTTAACGCCACGAAGAAGGCATTGGTGACTCCCATGAAGAACATGAGTACCACCAGTACCAGGATAAAGCCGATGATGATGGTGTTCACCAGGTCATTGAACGAGATCTTGGTCTTGATGCTCTGGTCACCGGTGATCACGATCTTCAGGTTCGGCGGCAGTTCTTTTTTCTCTTTCATCTCATCCACGATCGCTTTGATCTTATCCGCAGCATTGATCAGGTTCTCGCCACTTCTTTTGATGATGTTCAGGGTCACTACGTTCTTACCATCCAGACGGGCATAACTCTCGGTCTCTTTCACAGTATCAATGATCTCGGCCACATCCCTGAGGTAGATCGGTGCAGCCTGCAGGTTCTTGACCACGATGTTGCGCATATCCAGCGCTGAGTTGAACTGTCCTTTTACACGGATGGTCCTTTTCATTTCGCCCACTTCGATGAGTCCACCGCTGATGTCACGGTTCTCGTAACTGATAGCGTTGGAGATATCGTTGAAAGACAGTTTGGCCGCCTGCATCTTAAAGGGGTCCACATTGATCTGGATCTCTCTTTCCGGTGCGCCAACGATATCTGCACGGCTGATCTCGGTCAGTTCCTCAAAATGGTCCTGCATGTTATCAGCGTACTTCTTCAGCGTCATCCCGTCATAATCGCCGCTTACGTTCACGTACATGATGGGCATTTCACTGAAATCGAATTCCTGTACGTTGGGTAATTGCGTCAGGTCGGTGGGCAGGTCGGTCTGCGCTTTGTCTATCGCGTCTTTCACTTTCTGCTTCGCCACTTCCGTTTTTACATCCGTGTCGAACTCAATGATGATGAGTGAGAAGTCCTGCTGCGAGGTGGACTGGATCTTTTTCACCTTGGCGCCACTGATACCCTTCAATTGCTTCTCGATGGGGCGGGTCACCAGGTTCTCCATGTCCTTGGGCGAGGTTCCGAAATACACGGTGCTTACACTGATGGTTGGCACCACGATGTCAGGGAACTGCTCCTTGGGCAGCGTGTTGAATTTATTCAGGCCATACAGGGAGATCAGTATGGTAATGATGTAGATCGCCGTACGGTTGTCAACAGACCAGCTGGTGGGTTTGAACTGTTTGAATTTTTTGGCGACACCTTCTATGAATGGATGCATGTTGTATTTTTTTAAGTAGTCAGCTTTGTAGGTAGCGAATCGTCAGTGGCAGATGGTGTTTCCTGCATGGTCAATGCGGTTGGCATCTGCTGCTCGCGATCAGTTTACCCGTAAGATCTGTCCGTCGTATATGTTCTGGAAACCTTCGGTGATCAGTTTTTCACCGGCAGTTAACCCGCTTTTGACCTCGATCAGGGCCTTGTATAATTCGCCCACTACAATTGTTTTTTTCCTGGCAACCAGTTTACCGTTCTCAGTAACCGCTATGTAAACATATTTTCCTTTTTCATCGGTACCTACGGTGTTCACCGGGATGGCGATGGCATTCTTGGCACTGTAGTCCAGGATGCGTACCTGTGCTATCTGGTTAGGGCGGATGGCAGGGTCGCGTGGCAATTTCGCTTCGGCGCGGAATGAACGGTTATTCGGGTCGATCACTTTACCGGATACAGAAATGCTGGTGCTGAAGGTCTTATTGACATCGGGCAGCAGGATCTCCATGTTCGATCCCTGTTTGATACGGCCGCTGTAGTTCTCAGGTACATCGGTCACGATCTTGAGGCTATTGGTATTGACGATCTTGATCTGAGGCATGGTTCCGCTAAAACCGGTGAACAGTTCTCCCACACGCACGTTCACATCGTCCGCAATACCTTCCACATCGCTGTAGATATTGGTGCCGCTCTGTTGCTCCTGTTGTACCTTGATGGACTCCTCTGCTGCTTTTACCTGTCTTTCCAGTGCCTCCACATTGGTTTTGGCGCTGATCAGTTCTATCTCGGTACCGATGCCCTGTTTCCAGAGGTTGTTCCTCCTGTTATAAACATCCCTGGCAAAACCCAGTTGTGTTTTTACCGCTTCGGCATTCTGGCGCGATGCAGCGATCTGTTGTTTCACGATCGCGTCGTCCAGTTTTAAGAGCAGCTGTCCTTTTTTTACGAAATCGCCTCTTTTTACATAAATGGCTTTTACCTGCCCGCCACCCAAACGGGGGGAGATATAGGAAATGTCATCAGCATCCACTCTGCCCTGCAGGTCGATGTAGTGCGTGAAATCCTGTGTGGTGATGTCGGCAACACCCACCAGCTTGGCCACATCTTCTCTTGAAAAGGATGTATCCAGCAGGGAGATCTCTTTTTCAAGTGATTTCATCTTATCGGTGATGATACCATGTTCTTTTTTCAGTTTGTCCAGTTCCGCCTTTTTAGCGGCCAATGATCCATTGCCTTCCGTTTTATCGCCGCAGGCGGCCAGGACAAGGGAACCACTGATGAAAATGATCTGTATGAACTTTTGCATATAGTAAGGTTTAGATAGTGTGTTTGGTTTATAATTTTCCGGTTGCTTTCAGGTAATCCACTTTGGCAATGATGGCGCTGTACAGAGAGTTGATGTAGTTGGTCTGTGCGGTCACCAGGTCGGTCTGTGCGGCAGTGATCTCGGTGTTGGAGCCGGTACCTACTTCAAATTTCTTCTTGGTCTGGTTGTACACTTCTTCGGCCAGTTGCATGTTTTTCTTCTGGAAACTCATGGTGCTCAGCGCAGATCTGAAATTGATCTTGGCCTGCTCCACTTCACTGTCGATGGTCAGTTTCAGATTTTCCAGCTGGTTCTCGGTCTGCTTGAGATCGATCCTTGCCCTTTTGATACGGGCACTTCTGGCAAAACCGTCGAAGATGGGGACCGACAGGTTAAAACCCAGGTAAGAAGTGGTGTACCATTCACCGGTCTTGAACATGTCGAATTTGTTGCGCTGTGCGTTTTTACTGTAAGCGCCTACTACCGACAGGGTAGGTACATAACTCAACTGGTAACGTTTGATATTGTATTCGTTCAGTTTTTTGGCCAGCGACAGGTATTGAAATTCTTTTCTGTCGGCATGCTGGTAAGCCGTATCGTTGGAAAAATCTTCCTGCACCTGCTCATCGGTGAGTTTGTCGGTAAGGATCAGTGTGTCCTGCACCGGCATGCCCATGAGTGTTTTCAGCCCCAGGTAACCGATACTGATGCCATTCAGTGCTTTCGTTTTTTCTGTCTGCAGGTTGGCCAGTTGTACGGAGATCTTGTCCAGATCGAGTTTTTCAGCAAAACCATTTTTATACAGTTCGGTGGCGTCATGACTCAGCTTCTGCAAACGGGCTATGTTCGCATCCAGCAGTTCTATCTGGGTTTTGCTGAGGACCAGTTGATAGTAGATCTTGTGAATATTGGTCTTGATCATCTCTTCCGTTACTTCCTTGTTCTTTGTCTGGAAGGCAATGGAAGTGGCCCTGGCCTGTAAGGCTATGAATACCTGTCCATCGAACAGCAGTTGCTGCACCTGGATATTGGCGGTAGAGTTGTACTTGGTACCGAACTGTACCGGTATATAGGTACCGGCGGGCTGTCCAAAGATCTCTCCCGGCAACAGGGAAGTAGGCAGTTTGAGATAATCGGTGATGCCAAAACTACCGTTGATGCTGGGAAGTGCCGCAGCAGTGATCTCGCGGTTGGTCTGTTGCTGGCTTTGTATGTTCAGCAAGGCATTCTTGACCTGTACATTGTTTCGGGCGGCATAATCAACCGCCTGGCGGATGGTGAATTCGTGTTTGGCGGGCGGTTGCGCAATCGCAAACGATCTGCCCACACACAGGATAAAACCCAGGTACACGATTCTTGCTAATCCTCTTTTGGTCATAAGGTGGTGGTTTTTAGTCTATGTTGCTTGTATTTCTGAATCAGTTTCAGGCCTTTGGCAGTGGCCAGTCCACATAAAAAATTATCGGTTGTCTCAATGATCACGGTGGCCAGGCTATGTTTGCCCAGCGGGAACAGGTCTGGATTGAATACCAGGAAGGTGGACGCCAGTCTGAACCGGGTCATGATCTCGGTATTCACTTCTGCACGGTATAATCCCTCTTCCTTGCCCTTTTCCAGGTTCTGTTTGATCATGGTATACAGGAACTTGTTCTTGAACTCGTTGTATTTCTTGAACGCATTGGGATGGTATTTCTCCATGTCAAAAATGACGTTCGGGTTCATGCGTGACAGCAATTCCTGCATCATGTCCATAGCCAGGAAGATCTCATCTATAGCGTTGGTACTGAGTTCTTTGTGACTGGTGCAAGTGCATTCACTCTCATATAGTTCAATATCGATCACATCTTCCACCAGGCTGTCCTTGTCGGCGTAAAACTGGTAAATGGTCTTTTTGCTCATCCCGAGCTGACTGGCCACTTCGTCCATGCTCACGCTCCGGATACCGTAACGCATGAACAATTCATGTGCCTTTTTCACGATTCGGTCTCTTACTTCCATGATTTTTTAGATTGGGGGGCCAAAACTAGGGAAACTTTATTCGTTACAAAAGTTTCCAACATCGTTTTTTGGTTATTTTTGTGTTAAGCGGTTCTGGGCAGGGATGAATGAAAGCAGAAATACTTACCGGCGTTAGTTTACGAGGGTGCTATCCTTGACAAGTCCGAGCGCAGTATCCTGATTTCTTATTTACTTTACAGCATAATATTGACTGCATGAACCCGGCGCAACCCCGAATTACCATCCGTGCTTACCTGCGAAAACTATTACAGCTCTTTTTCCAGGGACTGATTGTGCTGGCGCCTATCGGCATCACGATCTGGGTGGTGCTGGGACTGTTCAATTTTGTGGACAATATCCTGCCCAATATTATCCAGGCCCTTGCTCCCGGACTGCTTCCACAGGCGGACGGGGGCATTCCCAAAAAGATACCAGGCCTGGGTTTTGCAGTGGTGATTGCCCTGGTATTGTTTGTGGGATGGGTATCTTCCTTATTTGTGGTGGGCCGGCTGGTGGCTGTGCTGGATACGGTGCTGGAGAAAACTCCGGGTATCAAATTCATTTATTCATCCGTAAAGGATTTCCTGGAAGCTTTTGCAGGTAATAAAAAGAAATTTGATAAGGCCGTGCTGGTGAACATCGATGCACCCGATGTATGGCGTGTGGGTTTCATTACCCAGCAGAACGCGCATGAGTTTGGTATGCCCGAACATGTGACCGTGTACGTACCTCATTCCTATGCCATTTCCGGTATCACCTATATTGTTCCCCGCGAAAGGGTAAAACTGCTGCACAATGTCAGCGCCGCCGATGCCATGAAATACGCGGTTTCTGGTGGGGTGACGGATGTGCATGAATAGTGAGGCCTTAGTCGTCAGTAGTGAGTGGTAAGTGGTCAGTGGGGGAGTAATGGTGAAAGGCCACTATTGACCATTCACCATTGCCTATTGCCATTGACACTTAGTGCTGCTCTATAACTTCCTACTCACCACTGACCACTCACGATTCACGCCTCACCCTTCAAGTTCCACAAATCCGGTTACCTTTGCGCCTCAAGCAATCTTTATGAAACTCCATAATTTCAATTCAGGCCCTTCTATTCTGCCACAGTCTGTGCTGGAAGAAGCCTCCCGCGCGATCCTCAATTTCAATGATACCGGTTTGTCCATCCTGGAGATCGGGCACCGCACACCCCTGTTCGGTGAGGTATTGCAGGAAGCGGTGAGCTCGGTGAAGAAACTGATGCAGCTGGATGACAGTTATGAAGTGCTTTTTCTTCATGGAGGTGCCACTACGCAGTTCATGCAGGTACCCATGAACCTGCTGGATGACGGTGAAACGGCCGCCTACTGCAACAACGGGATCTGGGGCAAAAAAGCCATCGGCGAAGCTTCCCTGTTTGGAAAGGTGGAAGTGGTGGCCGACAGCTCAGATAAGAACCATACCTATATACAAAAGGCATTCGCCATCCCGGATAATGCCAAATACCTGCACATCACCTCCAACAATACCGTAGAGGGGACACAATGGCACCAGTTTCCCGAAACGGCGGTGCCGCTGGTGGCGGATATGAGCAGTGATATCTTCAGCCGGCCTGTCGACTTCCGTAAGTTCTCGCTGATCTATGCCGGTGCGCAGAAGAATATGGGCGCAGCCGGGGTGAACCTGGTCGTGGTCAAAAAAGAGATCCTGGGCCGGATTCAGCGCCGGATCCCCACCATCATGGATTACCGGAAACATATAGAGGCGGGATCACTGATGAATACCCCGCCGGTCTTTGCCGTTTATGTGAGCATGCTTACCCTGCGCTGGATACTGGAGCAGGGCGGTCTGGCCGAAATGGAGCGCCGGATGCTGGAAAAATCGAACCTTTTGTACAATACCATCGATAGCCTGCCGATGTTCAAAGCATTGGTTGCCAGGGAAGACCGCAGTCATATGAATGCCGTGTTCTTCCTGAGCGATCCCGAAATGGAAGCCCCTTTCCTCGACCTCTGTAAAAAAGAAGGGATGGTAGGGGTGAAAGGATACCGGACAGTAGGTGGCATACGGGTAAGTATGTACAACGCACTCCCCCTCGAAAGCGTACAGTTCTTCTGCGACCTGATGAAGGTGTTTGCCTCCCGCAACGGATAATTTTGATAAACGGTTGCATTTGGTACGGATTTTGCACTAATTTTGGACCGTAAAACGATTTTGGTCGAAAGTATGATAGTGGCAAAAGACGATAGTATCCGTGACGAGATCCTGAAACAGGCCCAACAATTATTCCGTCAGTTTGGCGTTAAGAAGACGACCATGGAAGACATTGCCAAAGCCATGGGCAAGGGCAAGAGTACCCTCTATTACTATTACTGCAGTAAGGAAGAGATCTTCGATGCTGTCATCCTTAAGGAAATGGCTGAGGTATTCAGCCAGGTGAAGCAGGCCGTGGAAAAAGCGGTAACGGCTGAAGCCAAACTGCGGGCTTTTACACTGATCAAGATCAAAGCTGTTGAGAAATATGGCAATCTCTGCAAGATCGTAAAAGGCGAGATGCAGGATAACTTCCGTTGCATGAAACACCTGCATACGGAATACGATACGCAGGAAGTGAACCTGGTGAAAGAGATCCTGGCTTTCGGTATTGCCAATGGGGAGTTTGACGGGACCATCAGTAAAGAACTGGATGTCCTGTCTTCCGTAATGGTGACCTCGTTGCGTGGACTGGAGAGGGAAATATTCATCGAAGGCCGTTATGCCAAACTGGAAACCAGGATGGAGTCGATCATGAACATCCTGATCAAGGGCCTCAGGCCTTAGGCAATAGTAATACAGATAACTGTATCAATGAAAAACACTAACACGACTTATATGAAAGAGAACATTCAACCCGCCGATGGAAAACTTGGCATCCTGTTACCCGGTCTTGGAGCTGTGGCTACTACCATGATCGCAGGTGTAATTGCTGTGAACAAAGGTTTGGCACAGCCGATCGGTGCCCTTACGCAGATGGGTAATATCCGCCTGGGTAAGCGTACCGAGAACCGTTACCCGCTGATCAAGGATTTTGTGCCTCTGGCCGAACTGAACAATATTGCTTTTGGTGGCTGGGACGTATACTCAGATAACGTTTACGACTCTGCCATGAATGCCAAAGTGCTCGATGCCGGCCTGCTCAACGCCATCAAACCGGAACTGGAAGCCATTGTTCCGATGAAAGCGGTATTCGACAAATCCTATGTAAAGAACCTGGATGGTAAGAACATCAAACAGGCGGCCACCAAATTCGATCTAGCCAAAGCGGTGATGGACGATATTGAGAACTTCCGCGATGCCAACGGCTGTAGCCGTGTGGTAATTGTTTGGTGCGGATCCACTGAAAAATACATTGAGGAGACCGATGTGCATGCTACCATTGCCTCTTTCGAGGAAGGCTTGCGCAACAACGATCCTGCGATCTCTCCCAGTATGATCTATGCCTATGCTGCATTGAAACTGGGTGTGCCTTTTGCCAACGGCGCTCCCAATCTTACCTGCGATATCCCAGCCCTGATGGACCTGGCCAAAGAAACCGGTACCCCGATCGGCGGTAAGGATTTCAAAACCGGTCAGACCCTGATGAAGACCATCGTAGCACCCGGATTACATGCCCGTGCACTGGGTGTACGCGGCTGGTTCTCTACCAATATCCTGGGTAACCGCGATGGACTGGTACTGGACGATCCGGACAATTTCAAGACCAAAGAGGTCTCCAAACTGAGCGTGCTGGAAGATATCCTGCAGCCGGAGATCAACCCGGACCTGTATGGCGACCTGTACCATAAAGTACGTATCAACTATTATCCTCCGCATGGTGATAACAAAGAGAGCTGGGATAATATCGACATTTTCGGATGGCTGGGTTACGGCATGCAGATCAAGATCAACTTTCTCTGCCGCGATTCCATCCTGGCTGCACCGATAGTACTTGACCTGGCCCTGTTCATGGACCTGGCCAAACGCGCCAACATGTCGGGTATACAGGAGTGGCTGTCGTTCTATTTCAAATCACCACAAACCGCACCAGGCCTGCGTCCGGAGCATGATATCTTCAAACAGCTGATCAAGCTGCAGAATACGTTGCGTCATATCATGGGTGAAGACCTGATCACACACCTGGGACTGGATTATTACCAGGACCTGGTGGAAGCTTTATGATGCAGATCGCTAAAATAACGGCCGGTTGTTTCGGTATCGGGTATGTCAAGGGCGGCGGAACCATTGCTGCACTGATAACGGCATGGATCTGGTGGCGGGCAGCGGCAGAAGGAGTATCTCAGGAAACGATGATTGCTGCCACGGTAGCGATCATCGTTATTGGAATAGTAACGTCTCATATCGTAGAAAAGGATTGGGGAAAAGACAGCAGTAAAGTAGTGATCGATGAAGTGGCGGGTATGTGTGTAAGCCTGTTACTGCTTCCCACGGGTTGGGTATGGGTAACGGCGGCACTGGTGCTGTTCCGTTTTTTTGATATCGTAAAACCATGGTATATCCGCAAAGCGGAATCACTGCCAACAGGCTGGGGGGTGATGATGGATGACCTGCTGGCAGGTGTGTATACCAATGGACTGTTACAAATTACAGCAGTACTGATCGCATGGCAACATTCGTAAAAGCACAGATGGCCTCTTTAACTGCAACACTGGTCGATTTTACGATGACCATTGTGCTGAAAGAATCATTTCAATGCTGGTATCTGCTGGCAAGTGTGTTGGGTACGATCAGTGGGGGAGTGATCAATTTTACCATGAACCGCCGATGGGTGTTCAGGGCAAGAAGTAAAAAAGTGCAACTGCAGGCCATAAAATATATCATGGTCTGGATGGGTAACCTGTTACTGGTTTCAGCAGGCGTGTTCCTGTTGACCCATTTTGCGGGTTTCAGTTACGTGGTTTCTAAAGTCACCGTTTCTCTGCTTGTGGGTGTTTTTTATAATTATGTGTTGCAAAAGAGATTCGTGTTTAAATAATAATAATGACAAGTATTAAGATGAGAAGATCGATATTTTTTTTGTTGCTGTTGCTTACAGGGTTGGCACAGGCTTCTGCCCAAACAGTGGTGCAGGGGGTAGTTACCGATGCGGTAAGCAAACAACCTTTACAATATGTAAGTGTGGTGCTGAAAGGAGGCCGGGGTACGGTTACCGACAGCCTTGGACGTTATACCTTACGCTCTTCCGGAACCATTGCTACGCTGCAGGTTACCTATGTGGGATATAAAACGGTATTGAAGCCGATCACACCGGGTGTTAGCCAGACATTGAACTTTGAGCTGGAAACCGATCCCAAAGCCATCAACAACGTAACGGTGACCACCCGTAAAAGGGCACCTTACCGTAACAAAGGCAATCCCGCCGTAGAACTGATCAGGCGGGTGGTTGCCAATAAACCGCTGAACCGGCCGGAGAGCTACAATTTTGTGCAATACGACCAGTACGAGAAACTGCAGGTATCCATCAGTAATATTTCTGACAAGCTCACCAATTCCAAATTACTCAAGAATTACAAGTTCCTTTTCGAGAACCGCGATACGACCAAACTGGAAGGGAAGGCCCTGTTGCCTGTGTACCTGGAGGAGACCCTGTCCAAAAAATATTTTCGTAAGAAGCCTGAAAAGACAAAAACCATCATCACCGGTGAAAAGCGCGTGAATTTTGGTGAATACATCGATAATAACGGGGTTAGCAGTTACCTGAACAGGTTGTACATGGATATCAATATCTATGATAATGATATTCCTTTGTTCACCTACCAGTTCCTGAGTCCCATTGCTGACCTGGCACCTACTTTTTACATGTACTATATCAGGGATACCACGGTGGATGCCAGCGGGCATAAACTGATCAAAGTGTATTTCACACCCAGGAATACCAACGACCTGCTGTTCCGCGGTAATATGTGGATCACACTGGATGGTAATTATTCCGTTCAGAAGATCAATATGTTCCTGAGCAAGAATGCCAACCTGAACTTTGTCCGTGAGCTGCACATTGACCTGGACTTTGAAAAAAGCGAGGATAGCCGCTATCACCTGAGCCGCAGTAATATCATGGCCGATGCCAGTGTGACCAAGAACTCCGGAACCGGATTTTTTGGAGAACGCACCGTATCCTACAAGAACTTCAAGATCAACCAGGCGTTGCCGGACAGTATATATGACGGACCGGCTACTGTGAAACTGGAAAAGATCGACCAGCTTCCGGATGATTTTTGGAACAAGAGCCGCCACGATACGCTTACCCGCACCGAAGCAAAGGTGTACAGCAATATCGACAGCCTGGAAAAAATGCCTTCTTTCCGCAGAACATTGGCCATCGCTACCTTCCTGGTGGCAGGCTATACTTCCGTGGGGCCTTTCGAATTCGGTCCGGCAGCAGCTTTTTACAGCTTTAACCCGGTAGAAGGGTTCAAACTCCGTTTTGGCGGAAGAACCACACCCAAATTCAGTAAACGTATCTACTTCGAAACCTATGGAGCGTATGGTTTTAAGGATGAAAGATGGAAAGGTTTCCTGAGTGCTACCTATTCGCTCAATAACAAATCCATCTATTCCTTCCCGCTGAATTTTGTACGGGTAAGTTACCAGCACGATACCAAGATACCCGGACAGGAACTGCAGTTCGTGGCAGAAGATAACTTCCTGCTCTCTTTCAAAAGGGGAAAGAACGACAAGTGGTTATACAACAGCAATTTTAAGCTGGATTACGTACATGAGTTAGATAATCACCTGTCATTCACCCTCGGTTTCAAGAACTGGAAACAGGAGCCTGCAGGGGCCATCGTGTACAACAAGGAAGTGAATGGCAGTACGGTTAATGTGAATAAGCTGATCACTTCGGAATTTTCCGGAGAGATCCGCTGGGCGCCGAATGAGCAGTTCTACCAGGGTAAAGTATACCGGATCCCCATCATCAACAAATATCCCATTTTTACCCTGCGTTTCATTGCCGGTGTGAAGGGAGTGATGAACAGCGAATACAATTACCAGAACATCAGCGCCCGCTTCGAGAAAAGGGCATATATGTCGCAGTTAGGATATAGTGACCTGGTATTCGAAGGAGGTTATATCTTTGGTAAAATTCCTTATCCGTTGATGACGGTGCACAGGGCCAACCAGACCTATGCTTACCAGTTGAACTCGTATAACCTGATGAATTTCCAGGAATTTGTGAGCGACCGCTTTTTTGCGATCAACATCGACCATCACTTTAACGGGCTCTTCTTCAACCGTGTACCCTTGCTCAAAAAGCTGAAACTGCGCGAAGTGGTTTCCTTTAAGATGCTGTATGGAGGGGTAAGGGATGAGAACAACCCGGCCAAAGACCCGTCGCTGATCAAGTACCCGCTGTTTGATGGGGTGCCTACCACATTCTCGCTGGATAAGAAACCCTATATCGAGGGAAGTGTAGGTGTGGCAAACATATTCAAGCTGATCAGGGTTGACCTGGTAAAAAGGTTTAATTATCTTGAAAATCCATACGTGGCGTCACTGGGTGTGCGGGCAAGGTTTAAATTTGATTTTTAATTCAATAGAACAAACGGTTCATGGAAAGGCTTCCATTCAGAGTTCGGATACAAAAAGGGATCTATGTTGTCATAGACCCCTTTGTGAAATTGTTGATCAAGGCGGGGCTTACCCCCAACGCTGTAACGACCATTGGGTTCATTTTAAATATCGGGGTGACCGTGATCTTTATTTCGGGAGCGGAAGAAGGACACCGCGGCGACCTCTCCTATGTTGGATGGGCTGGTGCTTTGATCCTGTTTGCAGGCCTGTTCGATATGCTGGATGGCCAGGTGGCCAGGCTGGGTAATATGAGCTCTACTTTTGGCGCCCTCTATGATTCAGTACTGGATCGATACAGTGAACTGGTCATGTTCTTTGGTATCTGTTATTACCTGGTGGGTCATCACTATTTTCTCAGTTCCATTTTCGCGTTCATTGCCATGATCGGATCCATGATGGTGAGTTATACCCGTGCCCGTGCAGAAGGACTGGGCATTGAATGTAAGGATGGGTTGATGCAAAGGCCGGAGCGGGTGATCCTGATCGGCATCTCTGCCATTGCCTGTGGCGTAACGGCCACTTATATTGGCGGCGATCATAAATGGTATGTACCGGGGATCTCTTTTCATGTGCTGGAAACCATGTCTATTTTCACCATTCCCATCGCGCTGATGGCGGTGCTCACCAATATCACTGCACTGAAACGCCTGACCGGTGCACAAAAAACGCTCGACAGCCGGGATGAGGCCAAACGGAATGCTGGTCCTGAAACATCCGGCAACAAACTGCTGGCCGGACTGGCCTTACTGGTGATGAGCGGTGTGGCATTTACGACCATCCCCGACCAGGGCAAGAAACCTGTGGCAGCCAGCCATGTGGCACCAGCCACTACGGTGATAGAACCCCAGGATACTTTCCCGGTTCCTACAGGTAATCCCCGGCAGTTGTTCTACCTGCAACGTACTGCCAATACCAATACCATCGTTTGTGAACTGAATTACGACAAATCGGGCAAGCTTAACGAGGAGTCGCCCGTGCATGTTTTCTGGATTCGGTACCCGGAAGGTGGCATGCGTAAGGAGCTGAATTATATCCAGCGTGTATTCGCCTATGGCATCAAGTCGCAGCCCATCGGTAACGGGGCGTATAAGCTGAACTTTGTTTCTTACCGGAAACAGACTTTTACGCTGATGCCTTCTCCCAAAGACAATAAATACCGTGTGTATGCGACCATCAACCAGAAGCATGCGCAACTTACCCGTTTATTTGTGAAAGTGGACGGCGGCACTTTCTGGTCGCCCAACGTGGTATACATGGAGATGAAAGGGATCGATGTGGCCACTGGAAAAGAAGTGGTGGAAAGGTTCAAACCCTGATGAATATGAATGTTGCAGAGAAGGAGGAAACTTCGTTTTTTTCAACCCGCCAGTTTGTGATCGTTGCGGCAATCTCACTGCTGTACCTGTTGCTTTCTTACCTGCTGATCGGTTTTAAAACAGACCAGGTCTACCTGATGCTGCTCTTCAATGCCCTGTATTTTACTTCGCGCATCACCCGGAAGTTCATCACCGGTTTTTCGATCTTCATCATTTTCTGGATCATCTTTGATTTCATGAAGGCTTTTCCGAATTACCTGTACCAGGATGTCCGTATCGAAAGCCTGTACAACACGGAAAAAGCCCTGTTCGGCATAACCCATGAGGGCCGCATCATCACACCGAATGAATTCTGGATCACACACAAGACCGCATTCCTGGATGTGCTGACCGGGATCTTTTATCTCTGCTGGGTGCCGGTGCCGCTGGCTTTTGCCGGGTACCTTTTTTTTAAGAACCGGCTGGCTTTTCTCTATTTCTCACTCACTTTCCTGTTTGTGAACCTGATGGGGTTCGTGATCTATTACCTGTATCCCGCCGCTCCACCCTGGTATGTACAGTTGCATGGTTTCGATTTCCTGGCATCCACGCCAGGCAATACGGGCGGACTGGAACGCTTCGACGCTTTTTTCGGGGTTAATATCTTTCATTCGCTGTACAGCAAAAGCTCCAATGTATTTGCAGCTATGCCGTCGCTGCATTCGTCCTACCCATTGATCGTTCTGTTCTATGGCATCAAATACCGGATGGGATGGATCAATCTTTTCTTCGGTATCGTGATGGGCGGTATCTGGTTTGCCGCTGTGTACAACAGTCACCATTATGTGCTGGATGTGCTGGCGGGTATTGTTTGCGCCATTACAGGCATCTACCTGTTCCAGTGGATCATCCAGCGCAGTGAAACAGCGCAAAAGTTCATACAAATGTTTGTTAGGGCCATAGAGTAAGTATCGCTGCCGGAGATACATAACTTTTCATTTATAATTATTTACAGATATTTGCGCAATGGCAAGTATCAGACCGTTCAAAGCATTACGCCCGCAACCACAATTGGCTAAACAGGTTGCCAGCCGTCCCTACGATGTATTGAGTTCCGCAGAGGCCAAACAGGAGGCACAGGGTAACCACAGTTCCTTTTTACATATTACCAAAAGCGAGATCGATCTTCCGGATACGCTGTATGTGCACGATGCAGCTGTATATGAGCAGGCAAAGGAGAACCTGGCCGCTTTTATCCAGCGTGAGATCCTCTTCCGCGAATCGAAAGCCTGTTACTATATCTACCAGCTGGTGATGAATGGCCGTGCACAAACCGGCCTGGTATGTGTAAGCAGTGTGGATGATTATGAGAACGGTATCATCAAGAAACATGAATTCACCCGCCCGGAAAAAGAGCAGGACCGAATCAATCATATCAAGACTTCCGGCGCGCAAACCGGGAATGTATTCCTGGCATACCGCAATAACGATACCATTGATACATTGATCAGTCAATGGAAGGAATCGAAATCACCTGTATATGATTTTACAGCCGATGATGGCATACAGCACACCATCTGGATCGTAAGCAGTGATGATGTTGCAGGGCAGATCACGTCTGTTTTTGAGAAAGAGATCCCCTGCACCTATATCGCAGACGGCCACCACCGGGCAGCTTCGGCAGCCAAAGTGCGCAAAGCCCTGGGCGATGCTGCTACAGAGGGTGCAGATTATTTCCTGACCACCCTGTTCCCGTCCAACCAGTTGTATATCATGGATTATAACCGGGTGGTGAAGGACCTTAACGGTTTAACACCAGCCTCATTCCTGAAGGCGCTGGAAAAAGATTTTACGGTAGAACCCTTCGCGGCCGGCGAATACCGCCCGGAGACCCTGCATACATTCGGTCTGTACCTGGATAATAACTGGTATAAGCTTACCGCCAAACCGGGAACCTATACCACCGATCCCATAGGCGTACTGGATGTAACGATCCTCTCGAACAATGTACTTGATCCGATCCTGGGTATCAAAGACCAGCGTACGGACAAACGCATCGATTTTGTAGGGGGTATACGTGGACTGGCAGAGCTGGAGAAAAGGGTGAACAGCGGAGAAATGGCAGCGGCTTTCAGCCTGTACCCCGTTACGATCGAACAGCTATTCGATATTGCAGACAGTGGAAACGTGATGCCGCCCAAAAGTACCTGGTTCGAACCTAAACTCAGGGATGGCCTCTTGACGCATCTCATCTACGAATAACCGCGGCATGTGTTTTGCAACACACCCGTGGTTAAATACAAGCTCATGAAATATGTATTTCTTTCACTGCTCGTAATTGCACTGGCCGCACCGGCGAAAGCACAGGAACAAACCGCCAGGTTATTACAGGAAACTGCCCGTACCCTGGCGCAGAAAGGAGATTACGACAATGCCGCTGTGGTATTGGAACGCGCCAGGCAGCAGGAACCAGATAATACCGAGATCCTGCGGGACCTCTGTTTTGCCTATTACCTCAAACGGGATTTCAGTAAAGCCATCGAAACCGGTAAAGACCTGGTGGAAAAACCCAATGCCGACCAACAGGCTTTCCAGGTGCTGGGACTTTCGTACAAAGCCATTGCATCGTATAAAGAGTGTGGTAAACTGTACCGCACGGCGTTGCGCAAATTCCCGAACAGTGGGGTCATCTATAATGAATATGCCGAATTGTTCGCGCTGGAGAACGACCTGGAGGAAGCGATCGTACAATGGGAGAAAGGGATAGAATTGGATCCCAACTACAGCAGTAATTATTATAATGCTGCCATGTATCATACCCGCAAGGGAAACTGGATACGTGCGGTTCTGTACGGTGAATTATTCCTGAACCTGGAAAGTTATTCGGCCCGTACGGAAGAGATCAAAACACAATTGTACAACAGCTGGAGAAGTTTGTTGATACCGGGCGCCATTCAGCAACAGAAGGACCAGAAAATGGTCTCTGCATTTGAAAAGGCCGTACTGGACATGGTGGCCAAAGCAGCCAGCGGAAAACAGCTGGCCGTAACCGCCGATGCATTAACGGCCATCCGTACAAGGTTTGTGGTTGAGTGGGCCGCTACACAGCAAAAGAACTATCCTTTTCAATTGTTTGCCAATCAGCAATACCTGATCAGCCAGGGCCTGTTCGAAGCCTATACTTACTGGCTCTTTGCGCCATCAATCGGTACCGATGCTTACCTGGCATGGCAGAAGGCCCACCCAAAGGAAACTGCGGGATTCAGCGCTTACCAGCAGAGCAGGGTATTTAAAGCCCCCCTTGGTCAATATTATTTTTCACGCTAATATCTTCTTCTGTAAAGGCCGGTGTAAAGAACATCGGCTTTTTTATTTGTGCTTATTTGCCTAATTTGACTTCCTGAAACGGCCGCCAGTTAAAGCCGTCAGGCGGTGTCCGGCCCTTACAGAGAACAGGGATCGAAGTACTGATTTGTTTGAACGAATAACGATTGCACATGACCATTAAAAGACTCTTTGACTGTTTAGATCACCAGCTGCAGCATTTTCCTAAAAGCGATATGTTGGCCGCTAAGGAAAAGGGACAATGGGTAAAGTACAGCACACAGCAGGTTGCCGATACGGTGAACCGCCTGAGTGCTGGATTGATGAAGCTGGGGGTCAGCGGTAATGATATGACACCTGAGGGCAGCGATAAGATCGCCATCATCAGTAATAACCGTCCTGAGTGGGTGTTCACTGATATGGCCGTTCAGCAACTGGGCGCCATACTGGTTCCGGTATATCCCACCACCAATCCGCTTGAGTTGGAGTTCATTTTAAATGATGCGGCGGTGAAATACATTTTTGTGAGCAATGAAGAATTGCTGGCAAAAGTGAACAGTCTCATCTCCAAAGTCCCTACACTTAAGAAAGCCTATACATTTGACAGGATAGCCGGGGCTGCGCATTGGTCCGAAGTGACCGGCCTGGCCGATGAAGCTTCCTTACAGCAGGTGGCGGCCGTAAAACAAACGGTTCCTGCTTCGCACCTGGCCACCATCATCTATACTTCGGGTACTACGGGCACACCCAAGGGTGTAATGCTGAGCCATAAGAATATTTACTGTAATGTGCAGTTCTCAAAAGAGAGTTTTCCGTTCGAAGATGCGCCGGATACCCGCGTGTTGAGCTTTCTGCCGTTGAACCATATTTTTGAGAAGACCTGCACTTATATCTATCTCTACAGCGGTATCAGTATTTATTATGCCGAAAGCCTGGAAACGATCGGTGACAACCTGCGCGAAGTGAAGCCCAATGGTTTTACCACTGTTCCCCGTTTGCTGGAGAAAGTGTTCGAGCGCATCATGACCAAAGGTAATGAGTTGACCGGGATCAAACGCAGCCTGTTTTTCTGGGCGGTTGAACTGGCAGAAAAATATGATAACCGCATCAGCGGAGGTCTCTGGTACCGCACGCAACTGGCACTGGCCGATAAGCTCATCTTCAGCAAATGGAGGGAAGCATTGGGTGGCAGGGTGTCTTATGTGGTTACCGGCGGAGCCGCCTGCCAGGTGAAACTGCTTCGTATTTTCAATGCTGCCGGAATACCTGTGTATGAAGGCTATGGACCAACAGAGAACAGCCCCGTGATCAGTGTGAACCGAAAGGCCAAGGGTGGCATGAAATTCGGTACCGTAGGGCCTGTCATCAATGGTATACAGGTGAAGCTGGCAGAAGACGGGGAGATCTGCGTAACGGGACCCTGTGTTATGGAAGGATATTACAAACGCCCCGATCTTACAGCCGAAGCCGTGATCGATGGATGGCTGCATACCGGGGATATCGGGATCTTTGAGGATGGAACATTCCTGAAGATCACTGACCGGAAAAAAGAACTCTTTAAAACCAGTGGCGGTAAGTACGTGGCGCCGCAGCCGATCGAGAATAAATTCAAGGAAAGTCCTTTCATTGAGCAGATCATGGTAGTAGGGGCGGAACGTAAATTTGTCGGGGCGCTCATCGTGCCTTCTTTTGCAGTACTCCGTGAATGGATGAAAGAGAAGGGCATGACCTATACCACCAATGAAGAAGTGATCCATCACCCGCAGGTGCAGGAACTGTTCAAAGGGCTGGTGGAAAGTTTCAATGAATACTTCAATCATGTGGAACAGATCAAGAAATTCGAATTGTTGCCCCGTGAGTGGACCATAGAGACCGGCGAAATGACGCCTAAGATGAGCCTGAAAAGGAAAGTGGTGATGGAAAAATTCAAAGATGTTATTGAAAGGATCTATCTCTGATCCCTGAACAGTATATTAACAGGTGAACGTTCTGCCGAAGGCAGAACGTTTTTTGTAAAAAGACCCTGATCCCGGAGTAGCTCCATGGCAGATAACCTAATCGATTAAAACAGAGAGGGCTATCTGAAAGAAAACAAATCTTGGCAGGAAACCAAATCTTCCCGAACTTGGAAGCCCGCTTGATGCCGGTTCGTGTGGCCTGTAGATACCGGTATTTGGGGTTTCCTGAATAAAATATCCATCCGGGTCTATGATGCCAAGTTCTGTTTACGAATCCTTTTTCCACACATCGCTCCAAGCATTGATGATAGCAACACCGGAGGGTGGTATCATGCAGGCGAACCAGGCTGCCTGTGACCTGTTCGGTTATACAGAAGCGGCATTGCAGAACCTTAACAGTAACTATCTCCTGGAATTGGATGAGCTGTCCATCCAACGACTGATGAAAGGGGGATACCGGGGCAAGACGGTTGAAGCGGTGGCTACCGGCATCCGGAAGGATGAGGAACGTTTCCCGGTAAAGATCGTATCGTCAGCCAGCAGGACGGAAGATGACAGGGAGCTGGTTTGTTTGATATTTGCCCCAGTACCTGACCGGCAAAGCCAGGAACAGAAACTGAAAGAGTTACTGGAAGAGGCCAAACAGCTTCACCAGAAAGAAGAAGACAGTCGCCGCCTGCTGGAAAGCGCTGTGAACAGCGTGACAGATGGCTTTTTTATTGCGGACAAGGACTGGACGATCGTATTCTTCAACAAAGCGGCAGAACAGATCTTTCAGCGAAATGAACGGGATATCATCGGTAAAAACTTCTGGGCCACATTTCCCGACATGGAAATATTGAAAGAAGGTGTTGATTATGATACCCTGGTAACGAAGCATAAAGCCATCCGCTTCAGAGAGTTCTTTCCCCAGTATAAGATCTGGGCCGATATAAGCGTATATCCTTCCGATAAGAATTTCTTCGTCTATATCAAAGACGTAACAGAAGTAAGGACCCTGCGTATCCTGGAAAAACTGGAAAGGGAAGTGCTGGAGATGAATGCACGCCCCGACAGTGTGCTGGAAGACACTTTGTGTTTTTACCTGAAACAGGTAGAGGAACTGCATACAGGTATGATCTGTTCGGTACTCCGTTTAGCAGGCAAACGTTTGTATAACTGGGCATCGCCCAGTCTGCCGGAAGCATATTTCAAGGCGATCAACGGAGTACAGATCGGAGAGAATACCGGATCCTGCGGCACTGCAGCATATTTAAGGGAGAAAGTGGTGGTCACGGATATCGCTACCGACCCCCGCTGGGCCAACTACCGTGAGCTGGCAGATATAGCAGATGTCAAATCCTGCTGGTCGTTTCCCATCATCGACTCGCATAACCAGGTAATGGGTACGTTCGCGATCTATTACAGAAAGATAAAGTCTCCCACAAAAGAAGAAGAGTATACGCTGAACCGGGTAAAAAATCTTCTGACCGTTATCATTGAGAACCATCTTTCGGTGGAAGCAGTAAAATCGAGTAACCGTAACTACGATATGGTGGCAAAGGCAACCAACGATGCCATCTGGGACTGGGACGTGGAGACAGGTGATGTGGTAAGGTCTGGACAAGGGCTTCAGGTCTTTTTCGGATATGATCTGAAAGAAGCAGCCGCCGAAGAGGACTTCTGGAACAAACGGGTACATCCGGACGATCTTCAATCACTGCTCGATCATCGGGCAGAGGTGTTGGCCGATCCGTCGCAGTTGTATTGGGAGGACGAATATCGTTTCATGAAAAAGGATGGACAGTATGCGCATGTGTTCGACAGGGGGTATATCATACGGGACGAAAACGGTAAGGCCACACGTGTATTGGGAGCTACTAGGGATATCACCGAAAGGAAGAAGAGTGAAGCGCTGCTGCTGGAACTGAATACCCGGTTGAAACAACGGGCCGATGAGCTGGCAGCATCGAATGTGGAGCTGGAGCGTTTTGCATACATTGCTTCTCATGATATGCAGGAACCGCTGCGGATGATCACCAGCTTTCTGCAACTGTTCAAGAAAAAATATGAGGACCAGATAGACGAAACTGCGGAGCAATACATTCATTTTGCCATGGATGGAGCAGACCGGATGAAGAAACTGATCATGGACCTGCTGGAATATTCAAGGGTGGGATCGAATAAGGATAATTTTTCTGAAGTAGATACCAATGTGTTGCTGAAGGAAGTGGTGAATGTATTTATGGGCAGGATCGATGAGATGAAAGCAACGGTGGTGGTGGGTGACCTCCCCACTGTAACGGCCAACCGTATCCAGATCTTCCAGTTGTTCCAGAACCTGCTGGGCAATGCGTTGAAATACCATAGCGGCCAGTCGCCCCTGATAGAGATCAATGGGCAGGAGGAAGCCACGCATTACCAGTTCAGCGTGAAAGACAATGGGATCGGTATCAAACCGATCTTCTTTGAAAAGATCTTTGTATTGTTCCAGCGCCTCCACCACAAGAATGAATACAGCGGAACCGGTATCGGTCTGTCAGTCTGTAAGAAGATCGTGGAGCGGCATGGAGGAAAGATCTGGGTGGAATCGGAACCCGGTAAAGGAAGCTGTTTTTATTTTACCATCAGTAAATCAGCAGCTGACTATCGTTAACAGACAAATCAATTATTGATCATACCGGATCCGTCAAGCATGGTTTTCCGGAAGAAGAATTCAGCATAATGGCCATCAACGAAACACAACCTGTCTTTTCAGTTCTGATCGTGGAAGATAATCCCGGGGATATGTTCCTGCTGGAAGAAACCCTTCGTTTAACGAACCTCCCTTTCACGGAGATCATCAAGGCCACCAGCGCCGCTTCCGCCATTGATGTGTTGAAAAAGCAGGAAGTGAGTGTGGTGTTGCTTGACCTTTCTTTGCCGGATAGCTCGGGATTCAATTCTTATGCACAGGTGAATACTGTTGCGGATAGTGTACCCATCATTGTGCTTACCGGTCTGGCCGATACGGAACTGGCGTTGGAGACCATGGCCAAAGGTGCGCAGGACTACCTGGTCAAGGGTGAGTACGATGAACGCCTGCTGGCCAAATCCATCCAGTACAGTATTGAACGTAACAGGATCCGCCTGAGCCTGATCGAGAGCAACGAGAGTTACCGTAACCTCTTTTTCAATAACCCACTGCCCATTTTTATCTGGGATATGGAGACCCTGGCCATCCTGGAAGCCAATGATATTGCCCAACAGGAATACGGGTATACGTATGAAGAACTGTTGCAGATGTCGGTACTGGATCTCAGGAAACCTGAGTTCCATCAAAGCATCCGCGCCTTTGCCAAGGAGTTTCAGCAAGGTGAGACACTGAAAAGTTCAGGTATCTGGAAACATATCAAAAGGAATGGGGAGGAAATGATCCTGGACATCTCTTCTCACCGCATTGAATACAAGGGCGGCCCGGCTATTCTGTCCATACACAACAACATCACTGAAAAAGTGCGTTTGGAAGAAAAGCTGGAAGAAGAACGGCTGTTGAAACAGAAGGAGATCAATGAGGCCATGATCCGTGTACAGGAGCGGGAGCGTTATGAGATCAGCACCGAACTGCACGATAATGTGAACCAGCAGCTGACCGTTGCCATGATGTACATAGCATCGGCCGAGCAGAAGTTCAAGGATGAATCAGGTCTGTTGAAACAGTCATCCGGCTTCATTCTGCATGCCATTGAAGAGATCCGGAAACTTTCCCAGACGCTGGTGACACCATTGATCAAACATTTTGGTCTGAGTAAGGCCATTGAAGGTTTGCTGGATGATATCGGTGCGGTGAACACTTTGCAGATCGATCTTACGGCGGATACTTTTTTCGAAGAAGATATCAAGTACGATTTTAAACTGAGCGTGTTCCGCATCGTGCAGGAACAGATGAACAATATCATCAAACATGCGCAGGCAACACAGGTGAATATTGAACTGATGCGCAACAATCATATGATCTACCTGAAGATCGCCGATAATGGGGTTGGCTTCAACAGTAATGAACATCGGAAAGGGATCGGCCTCTACAATATCATCAGCCGTGCGGAAGTTTACAATGGTATCGTTGATATAGAAACAGAACCCGGTAAAGGTTGTGCCCTGTACATCACTTTCCCGCTGAATGCCGAGATATTCGTGTAATTGAGGTATTCAGTATCAGGGCTGTTTGCCATGCAGCGCATGCAGGTATTTTTTTCGGATGATGGCCTGTACCGGCACGTTACTGATCTTGCTTTCCAGCCAGGAAATGATATCGAGGTACATGAAGGCACGGCTCTCCAGGCGGCTTTTTTCCAGGGGTCTCAATGTGGCCAGCAGGGTCTCGAACTGCGGCTTCAGTTGCTCCGGCGATAAGCGGAACGATTTGCGTAGGAACCCAAAGATCTCCTCCTCCACCGTACTCAGGTTCTGCATCTTGTACATGAACCGGTATACAGACTTAAGCAGGTATTCGAGCAGGGAAAAATTACCCAATTCATAATGAGCGATCAGGTGTAACAACCTGGCATAACATTGCAGGTCTGTCCGCAGGTCTACCTTCCAGTTGATGATCTTGTTCAGGTAATCAATGCTCCTGTCGGCATCGCCGCTGCCGAAATACAGCGATGCGATCTTATAATAGAATACCAATACCCGGTGGCGATCGAGGTACAGTTCAAATTCTTCGAGTTTCTCCTCTATATAGGGTACCAGTTCCAATCCTTCGCTGAAGGTTCCTTCCATGAAATGTTTGTTCAGTTTGGATATGTTCAGGTAGATAAAGGTCTGGATCAGGTTATTCCTGTTCTGCTGTATCACAGGGGTCTGCATGAACTTCTCGAACAACAGGATGGTCTCGTTGAATTTCTGAAAATTACGCAGGTCAAAATGGGCGCCCATCAGGTTATGCAAACCCTTGATATAATGCGCCGTTTCAATTTCGATCATCCTGGGTGTAGACTCGAACAGGTCTACCCATTTCTGGCAATAACGGTAGTAACCCAGGAAGTTCTGGGTAATGAATGCATGCCAGCAGTAACACTGGTACAGGTAGAGTCTTTCATAGAATTCTCTTACATCTTTGGCCCGTTCAATGGCCGGATGGTTCAGGAAAGCGTCAACCGCTGCGGTGTCTTCCTCGTTACGGGCAATGCCGTGTTTGATGTACCAGCTGTATAACTGCAATGAGAGGTTGGAGAGTGTGCTGATCAGTTCCAGCCGCTGGTTCACTTCATTCACTTCGGCGCTGAGTTTGTCTGCCCGGTCCTGCATACTGCGGGTGATATGCAGTGATTCGATCTTTTTCTCCAGAAAAAGTGCCTGTAACTGGTAGGTGACCTGGTGATTGCTGCGTGCCAGCTCTTTGATCCGGTCAAGGATCTTCAGGCTCTGCAGGTACAGTCCCTTATTGTATAGAAGGCGGGCAAAATCGAGCTGTTCATGCAGCTCCAGGTCGATATTCTCTTCCTGGTTCAGCAGGCGGAGGCTTACCAGGATCTCACGGTACAGGTGGGCTTTCAGGTTCGAAAGCTGCTGTTTCTGGATGGAAGGGTTCTTAACTAACAACTGTTCTTCATCATACTCCTTCATTTTGTCCAGGGCATCGAATAACTGGATCACTTTCAGGTCGCCCGACCCCGAATTCCGGGTCATATAGAGCTTGAAATTCCGCTTTTCCGATCTTTCCAGCGATTGGACCAGTTGAAATAGGGTATCGGTAGAACGGTTGGGCATCGTAATTTTTTTAAACTAAGATCCAATACCAGCAAGGGTTTTGGCTTTTTTTGCGGGCTTTATAGAGTGTAAAAAGCCCCTGATTTTGGTCTTTTTTCCTGTATTATCCGAACTATATTCGATAATGGCAGGCTATTAGGTTTGTTATTAACGGCAATCGATAACAAATGTAAATAGCCTGCCTTTTCATCTGAAAATTAGACTAAAAAATATTAATGGATCAACAGGTCTTCATATTCGACACCACACTCCGCGATGGGGAGCAGGTTCCGGGCTGTAAACTCAATACCAAAGAGAAACTGACCCTTGCCCTGCACCTGGAAGCCCTGGGAGTGGATATCATCGAAGCTGGTTTCCCCATTTCCAGCCCCGGCGACTTTGAATCGGTAACCGAGATCTCCAAAGCAGTGAAGAATGCCACAATCTGTGGCCTCAGCCGTGCGGTGCAGAAAGATATCGAAGTAGCGGCCGAGGCACTCAAATTCGCCAAACGCCCCAGGATCCATACTGGTATCGGTACCTCTGATTACCATATCAAAGCCAAATTCAACGCTACGCGTGATGAGATCCTGGCTCGTGCTGTTCAGGCCGTGAAATGGGCTAAGAATTTTGTGGATGACGTAGAGTTCTACGCCGAAGATGCCGGCCGCACCGATAACGAATACCTGGCAAGGGTGGTTGAAGCGGTCATCAAAGCCGGAGCCACTGTTGTGAACATACCGGATACGACCGGTTACTGTTTGCCACAGCAGTATGGCGAAAAGATCGCTTATCTCATGAACCATGTGCCCAATGTGGATAAGGCGATCCTGTCCTGCCATTGTCATAACGACCTCGGCCTGGCCACTGCCAATTCCATTGCAGGCGTGGTTGCCGGAGCCAGGCAGATAGAATGTACCATCAACGGCCTGGGCGAAAGGGCCGGTAACACTTCGCTGGAAGAAGTGGTGATGGTGCTGAAACAACACAAACACCTGGGTCTATATACCCATGTCAATACCAGAATGCTGAACCCGCTCAGCCGCGAAGTGGCTGATACCATGCGGGTACCTGTGCAATTGAACAAAGCCATTGTGGGCGCCAATGCGTTCTCACATTCATCCGGGATACACCAGGATGGCTTTTTAAAGGATTCACTTACTTACGAGATCATTAATCCCGAAGAAGTCGGGGCAGAAGGCAGCAAGATCGTACTTACTGCCAGGAGCGGCCGCAGTGCACTGGCACACCGTTTCCAGAAGATCGGTTATGCATTTACACGCAACGATATAGATGTTCTCTATGAATCATTTTTGCAGGTAGCAGACAGGAAAAAAGAAGTTGAGGAAGAGGACCTGCACCAGCTGGCAAAAGCTTATCAGGCAGAGCCGGCCATCGCTTAGGATTTTCTCATCAGTATAGTTTTAGTTTGAGTAGCGTGGTGTTTCTACACCACGCTTAATTTAAATTTCGTATGGCAAAGACATTATTTGATAAGATCTGGGACAAACACGTAGTACAACAGGTTGAAGATGGTCCCTCGGTACTGTATATCGACAAACACTTTATACACGAGGTGACAAGTCCGCAGGCTTTTGCCGGCATCGAGAAAAGAGGTCTTGCCGTATTCCGCCCGCAACAGGTGGTGGCCACAGCCGATCATAACGTGCCTACGCTGAACCAGCATTTACCCATTAAAGACGAACTCTCCCGTTTGCAGGTTCAGCAACTCATTGAGAATTGCAAGAAACACCATATTGAATTGTATGGCCTGGGGCATCCTTTCCAGGGAATTGTGCATGTGATCGGCCCAGAGTTGGGTATCACCCAGCCGGGCATGACGATCGTTTGCGGCGACAGCCACACTTCCACACATGGCGCCTTCGGCTCCATCGCTTTCGGTATCGGTACCAGCGAAGTGGAAATGGTGTTCGCATCGCAGTGCCTGTTGCAGACCAAACCCAGGCTGATGCGTATCACCATCGATGGTGAATTGCAGCCGGGTGTGGTATCGAAAGACATTATCCTGTACATCATCGCACAGATAACGGCCAGTGGCGCTACCGGTTATTTTGTAGAGTATGCCGGTTCTGCCATCCGCGCCTTATCGATGGAAGCAAGGATGACGATCTGTAATATGAGTATCGAGATGGGTGCCCGTGGGGGTATGATCGCTCCGGACCAGACCACTTTCGATTATATCAAAGGCCGTCAGTTTGCACCGGGACTTGCCCAGTGGGACAAAAAACTGGCCGAATGGAAAGAACTGTATAGCGATGCGGATGCGGTATTCGATAAAGAGATCCAGATCAATGCGGCCGATATTCAGCCCATGATCACTTATGGAACCAATCCAGGCCTGGGCATTGCCATCAATGGAAAGATCCCGGTAACGGATCGTATCACCGATGAAGGTGAACGAAATAATATTACCAAGGCACTGACCTATATGGGACTTGAATCGGGCAAATCCTTACTGGGTATGCCGGTACAGCATGTGTTCATCGGCAGCTGCACCAATTCGCGTATCGAGGATCTGCGCCAGGTAGCGTCACTGGTGAAGGGAAGAAAGAAAAATCCCAATGTGCAGGTGATGATCGTTCCCGGTTCGCAACAGGTGGCAAGACAGGTACAGGCCGAAGGATTGGATAAAGTATTCCGTGAAGCGGGATTTGAGATACGGCAGGCGGGTTGCAGTGCCTGTTTGGGTATGAATGAAGATAAGATCCCTGCAGGCGAATACTGCATCAGTACCAGTAACCGGAATTTCGAAGGCCGCCAGGGTGCAGGCGCCAGGACCTTGCTGGCCAGCCCTTTAACCGCTGCAGCCGCAGCCATTACCGGAGTGGTAACGGATGTAAGGGAGTTACCCGCTGTTTCCTGAGGCCAGGCTGAAGGATCCTGTCTCATCAAAATAAAATTTTCCCCGGAGGGGTTACATATATGAAACCACTGAAATCAATACACAGCCGTTTTGTTCCGCTACCGATAGAGAATGTGGATACGGACCAGATCATTCCGGCAAGGTTCTTAAAAGCCACTACCCGTGAAGGTTTTGGTAAGAACCTGTTCCGCGACTGGCGTTACACTGATAATGATGAAAACAAACCCAAAGCGGATTTCGTATTGAACCAACAGCAATACAGCGGAGAGATACTGGTGGCGGGAAAGAATTTCGGATGTGGCTCATCGCGTGAACATGCTGCCTGGGCCCTGCAGGATTATGGTTTCAAAGCAGTGGTGTCCAGTTTTTTTGCAGACATCTTCCGTAACAACGCGCTGAACAATGGTGTGTTGCCGGTAAAAGTGAGCGATGCCTTCCTGGCACAGTTGTTCGCACTGGGCAATGAGGCAACCTTGACCATTGATGTGGACGCACAGACCATCACCATCGATGCAACCGGCGCACAGGAAGTGTTTGACATCAACAAGTATAAGAAAACATGTTTGTTGAACGGGTACGATGATATCGATTATCTCATCAGTAATAAAGCGCAGATAGAAGCTTTTGAGGCGCAGTTACACTCCTGATTTTTTATCATGACAGCTTCTCCTCTTTTGCAGGTAAACGGACTTACAGTACAACTGTCGGGCCGCCCTGTGTTGCAGGAGCTGTCGTTTACCATACAACCCGGAGAAAAACTGGCAGTGATCGGTGCCTCCGGATCTGGTAAGACAAGCCTGATCAAAGCCCTGGCGGGTCAGTGTTTTGGTAGTGGTACCATCCGTTTCCAGAACGGAAGCACGCCCAGGATCGCTGTTATTGCACAGCAGCACCAGTTCAGGAATCTCTCTAACCTTACCTCTTTTTATTACCAGCAACGATTCAATTCAAACGATTCTGAAGATGCGCAGACCGTTTTGGAAGCTTTGGAAGAGACCGGAGCGGGCGCAACCGCTATCGCTGAAACCTTAGCGCTGCTGGAGATCAGTCATATCAGCAATACCCGCCTGATCCAGTTATCGAATGGTGAGCACAAAAGATTTCAGCTGGCCAATGCCCTGTTGCAGAATGCTGAATGGTTACTGCTCGATAATCCATATACCGGATTGGATAGAACTGCCAGGCAGATGCTGAATACCATTCTGGATGATCTGTCTGAACGTGGGATCCAGTACCTGCTGGTGACCGGCCCATCAGATGTTCCGGCTTCGGTGACGCATGTGGCAGAATTATCGGGAGGTAAACTGGGAACCATGTGTTCCCGTAAGGATCATCACCTTACCTGCTCTATAGCCAAAGAACCTTTGTTGCTTAGTGATACCTTCATCGCTTCCTGCAAAACCATACCGCCGGCCTATACCTTTCCCGATTTTTCTGTGGCCATACGCATGGTGAATACTTCGGTGATGTACCATGGCCGTACCATACTGGATACCATAAACTGGGAAGTGAAGAAAGGAGAGTGCTGGAGTGTATCCGGCCATAATGGCTCAGGTAAGTCTACCCTGCTGAGCCTGGTCAATGGCGATAACCCGCAGGCTTTTGCCAATGAAATATACCTGTTCGATAAACGGAAAGGTAGCGGGGAGAGTATCTGGGATATCAAACAGAAGATCGGTCATGTATCACCCGAACTGCACCATTATTTTGACGCCACTGCCACTGCATTCGAGGTAGTGGCTTCCGGTTTGTTTGATACCATTGGTTTGTTCAGGCAATTATCACAACAACAGCTCGCCATTACCAACCAGTGGATGGCATTACTTGATATCACAGCTTTTGCGCAAAGATCTTTCCGCCAGTTATCCAATGGACAGCAGCGGCTGGTATTGCTGGCGAGGGCATTGGTCAAGAACCCACCATTGCTGATACTGGATGAGCCCTGCCAGGGACTGGACAGTGACTTGTCTGCCCGTTTCATAACATTGGTGGATACGATCTGCGTGGAGATGCAGAAAACGCTGATCTATGTGAGTCATTATAAAGAAGAGATCCCTTCCTGCGTCACCCGCACGCTGGAGCTGGAACAGGGAAGGATCGCAGCATAAAAACTAAGAAATACTATCTGATATGGAAAAGAAGATCGCAGTAATATTAGGAGATGGCATTGGGCCGGAAGTGACCCAGCAGTCCATCAAAGTGTTGAATGCCATTGCGCATCGCTTCGGGCATGTGTTCCATTACAACTATGGTATCATGGGTGCGGATGCGATCGATAAAACGGGTAATCCTTTACCCGACGAAACCATTGCTACCTGCCTGGATAGTGATGCGATCTTATTCGGCGCCATCGGTCATCCCAAATATGATAACGATCCAACTGCCAAAGTAAGGCCGGAACAGGGTTTGCTGAAGTTGCGTAAGGAACTGCAATTGTTCGCCAATATCCGTCCCATTACCACCTATCATGCGTTGCATCATTTGTCGCCCCTGAAGGCCAAGCAGTTGAAGGGGATCGATTTTGTGATCTTCCGTGAGTTGACAGGTGGTATCTATTTTGGCAAGAAGGAGCTGAGCGAAGACCAGACAAGGGCTTCCGATGATTGTGTGTATACCAAACCCGAGATCGAAAGGGTGGCGCACCTGGCTTTTCAGTATGCGCAGAAAAGAAAAAAGAAACTGACGCTGGTAGATAAGGCCAATGTACTGGAAACCTCTCGCCTCTGGCGCAAAGTGATCCAGGAGATAGCAGTACAGTATGCGGATGTGAGCGTGGATTATATGTTCGTTGATAACGCTGCCATGCAGATCATCCTGAACCCGGCCCAGTTCGATGTGGTGCTCACAGAGAATATGTTCGGCGATATCATCAGCGATGAAGCCAGTGTACTCAGCGGTTCGCTGGGCCTGCTGCCTTCTGCATCTGTGGGTAATAAGACCGCATTGTTCGAACCCATTCATGGCTCCTATCCGCAGGCAGCCGGGAAAGACATCGCTAACCCGCTGGGTTCCATTCTCTCCGCTGCCATGATGCTGGATCATTTTGGTCTGACCAATGAGGCACATGCGGTACGGGAAGCCGTGAGCTGGACACTGTCGCATGGTTTTGTTTCAAAAGATGTGGACCCGATCAACAACTATGCAACTACAGCGATCGGTGACCTGATCGCGGATCATATTGAACGGCACAGGGATGGCGGCAGACGCAGCAGTAACGCGAGTTTGAACCAGTCAACGATCATCTGATAAACTTACACACGTTCGTAAATAATACGCGTGTGTTTTTGGAATACATAAAATAGTTCTTTGTTTTTTGCAGTGGTGGGAGTACTTTTGTGCTAACAGCTCATCCATGTTAAGAAGCAGTATACATAATGTGAACACGGTCATTACAGTCATTGCGATTGTGATCGTCATTATTATTCCTGCCCTGCATGGAGGATGAGTTTATATTAGGTAAAAGATACTAAGCATATAAGCCCCGCCTCCAAAAAGGCGGGGCTTTCTTTTTCAGCACTGTAACAAAGAACAAAAAATATATGGCAAACTATTATAACGAGCATACGGTATTGTACCTCAACGGGGCTTTTGTAAAAGCGTCGGAGGCCAAGATGGATTTTTATAGCCAGTCGTTCCATTATGGCTATTCCGTATTTGAAGGGATCCGTTCTTACAGGACCATTACCGGTGAGACCCGGATATTCAAGGCAGACGAACATTATGAGCGTTTGAAGGTTTCTGCGGAGTCATTGAATATGCCCTACCACTGGTCGGCAGCTGAACTGATCGAAGCCACGTATGAACTGTTGTCGCAGAACAAGCTGCAGGACGCTTATATCCGCCCGGTGGTATATGCCCCGGCCAATATGAGTTTTAACCGGAATACGGAATCGTTCATTGTGATAGAAGTATGGGAGATGGCGCCCTTCCTGGGTGATAAGCTGCTGCGCGTAATGAGTTCTTCCTTTCAGCGCCCCAATCCGAAAGGGTTCAAGATACACGCCAAAGCGGCCGGGCATTATGTGAACTCCATCCTGGCAAGCCAGGAAGCCAAGGCCAATGGATTTGATGAAGCCCTGCTGAGTGATATGAACGGCAATGTGGCGGAAGGCCCCGGAGCCAATGTATTCTACGAAAAAGACGGCCGCCTGTACACTACGGCATTGGGTAATATCCTTCCGGGTATCACAAGGGCCACTGTGCTGGAATTATGCGCAGAACTGAACATACCGGTGGAAGAGAATCTGTTCACCAAAGAAGACATGTATGGGGCCGATGCCGCTTTCTTCTGCGGAACAGCAGCGGAAGTGATCGGTATGGAATCGCTGGATGACAAACCCTTTGCATTGCCCTGGGAAAAGACCGTGAGCCGCACCATACAACAGGCTTATAAGGACCTGGTAGTGGAACGGAAAAATGTAGTGGTGAACGAGATCACGGGTGTTGAATAGCATTACCGGAAGTACAAGAGAGTGACACAAGTAAAGTTGAACAAAGATATATCGTTGACAAAATGGCAAAAGAAATCAATCAGTACAGTAAAACATTAACGCAGGATGTAACACAACCAGCCGCGCAGGCCATGTATTACGGCATTGGCCTGACGGACGAGGACCTGAAAAAAGCACAGGTAGGTGTGGTGAGCATGGGATACGACGGGAACACCTGTAACATGCACCTGAACGACCTGGCACAGCTGGTGAAAAAAGGTGTATGGGAGAACGACCTGGTAGGATTGATCTTTAACACCATTGGCGTGAGTGATGGTATGAGCAACGGTACCGATGGTATGCGTTACTCACTGGTGAGCAGGGATATCATTGCAGATTCTATCGAAGCCGTTTGCGGCGCACAGTATTATGATGGCGTGATCGCGCTGCCGGGTTGTGATAAGAATATGCCCGGTTCCATTATTGCAATGGGGCGTTTGAACCGGCCAGCCATCATGGTATATGGCGGTACCATTGCACCGGGTCATTACAAAGGGCAGGACCTGAACATCGTATCTGCTTTTGAAGCGTTGGGACAAAAACTTGCCGGCAATCTTGATGAAGCGGATTTTAAGGGGATCGTAAAACATGCATGTCCGGGTGCAGGCGCCTGCGGTGGTATGTATACCGCCAATACCATGGCATCGGCCATTGAGGCATTGGGTATGAGCCTGCCTTATTCCTCATCCAATCCGGCATTGAGCGAAGAGAAACACCAGGAATGCAGGGAAGCAGGTAAAGCCATCAGGCTGTTACTGGAAAAAGACATCAAACCCAGGGATATCATGACGCGTAAGGCGTTCGAGAATGCCATCACCCTGATCATGGTGCTGGGCGGCAGTACCAATGCGGTGCTGCACCTGATCGCCATGGCCAAGAGTGTGGATGTGGAACTGACCCAGGATGATTTTCAGCGTATCAGCGATAAAGTTCCTGTTCTGGCAGATTTTAAACCCAGTGGTAAATACCTGATGCAGGACCTGCATCAATATGGTGGCGTACCTGCAGTGATGAAATACCTGTTGAAAAAGGGGATGCTGCATGGCGATTGCCTGACCGTGACCGGTAAAACGATCGCTGAGAATGTAGCTGATGCACCCGACCTGGATTTTGCACAGCAACAGATCATCCTGCCTGTAGAGACACCCGTGAAAGCGACCGGTCATTTGCAGATCCTGTACGGCAACCTGGCCGAAGGTGGCAGTGTGGCCAAGATCAGCGGTAAGGAAGGGGAATTGTTTGAAGGTCCCGCACGTGTGTTCGATGGTGAGCATGAACTCATCAACGGCATCAACAGCGGCCGTATCAAACATGGCGATGTGGTGGTGATCCGTTATGTGGGTCCCAGAGGTGCGCCGGGTATGCCGGAGATGCTGAAACCCACATCAGCCATCATTGGTGCTGGACTGGGTAAGAGCGTGGCACTCATCACCGATGGGAGATTCAGCGGTGGCACACACGGATTTGTGGTAGGCCATGTAACTCCCGAAGCATACAATGGCGGACTGATAGGCCTGGTGCAGGACAATGACATCATTGAACTGAATGTGGCCACCAAAAAAATGACACTGAAGGTAAGCGAGGAAGAGATCGCCAGGCGCCGAGTCAGTTGGAAGCAGCCTGCCTTGAAAGCCACCAAGGGCCTCCTGTACAAATATGCCAAACAGGTGAAAGACGCTTCGGAAGGCTGTGTGACCGATGAGAGCTAACAACAGAAATTTCAACTGAATCCAAAAGAAAAAAACAGATTGTATGAGTACAACTGCGCAAATAACAACAACGACCAGCCCGGAACCCCAGGTGATCTCATCGGCGAAAGGTGATGAACTGACCGGTTCTCAGGCGGTACTGGAAGCCTGTATCGTAGAAGGGGTTACCACCATCTTTGGTTATCCCGGCGGTGCCATCATGCCCATCTACGATGCGCTGTATGATTATAACGATAAACTGAAACATATCCTGGTACGTCATGAGCAGGGTGGTATACATGCCGCACAGGGTTATGCACGTGCCTCCGGAAATGTGGGTGTGGTATTTGCCACCAGTGGTCCCGGTGCCACCAACCTGGTCACCGGCCTGGCCGATGCCATGATCGACAGTACTCCGCTTGTTGCCATTACCGGGCAGGTATTTGCACACCTGCTGGGAACAGATGCTTTTCAGGAAACCGATGTGGTGAACATTACGACACCTGTTACCAAATGGAATTACCAGGTAACAGATGCCACAGAGATTCCCGCAGTACTGGCCAAAGCATTCTACATTGCCCGCAGCGGCAGGCCCGGCCCCGTATTGATAGACATCACCAAAAACGCACAGATACAGAAATTCCGTTACGAAGGGTATACGCCTTGCAACCATGTGCGTAGCTATCGTCCCAAACCCATCATCCGCAAAGAGTATATTGAAGAAGCTGCCCGGCTGATCAATGCGGCCGAAAAGCCATTCGTGGTTTTTGGCCAGGGTGTGATACTGGGTAAGGCAGAAAAAGAGTTCAAGGCCTTTATTGAAAAAGCGGGCATCCCAGCCGCCTGGACCATTTTAGGGTTGAGCGCTTTACCCACCGATCATCCGTTGAATGTGGGCATGCTGGGTATGCATGGAAACTATGGTCCGAATGTGATGACCAATGAGTGCGATGTACTGATAGCCGTGGGTATGCGCTTCGATGACCGCGTTACCGGGAGACTGGACAAATATGCCAAGCAGGCCAAAGTGATCCACCTGGATATAGATCCCTCGGAGATAGACAAGAATGTGAAAGCGACCGTAGGTGTATGGGGCGATTGTAAGGAAACCCTGCCCATGCTGACAAAACTGGTGGAAGCCAAAGTATACCCGCAGTGGGTGGAGCGATTCCGCGCCTGTGATGCCGAGGAGAACAAGGAGGTCATTTTTGAAGAACTGCATCCCTCTACCGAAAAGATGACCATGGGAGAAGTGATGAGGAACCTGAACGAGCTTACCGGTGGCAATGCAGTGATCGTTACCGACGTGGGGCAGCACCAGATGGTGGCCTGCCGTTATGCCAAATTCAACCAGAGCAAGAGCAATATCACTTCCGGCGGATTGGGTACCATGGGCTTTGGTTTACCCGCAGCCATCGGTGCCAAGTTTGGCGCGCCGGACAGAACAGTGATCGCTATCATCGGGGACGGCGGTATGCAAATGACCATACAGGAACTGGGAACCATCATGCAGACAGGGGTGGATGTCAAGATCCTGATCCTGAACAATGAGTTCCTGGGAATGGTGCGCCAATGGCAGCAACTGTTCAACGACAGGCGTTATTCTTTTGTAGACATAGCCAGTCCGGATTTTGTGATGGTAGCCAAAGGATACGGTATTGCCGGCAACAAGATCAGTGATCGTGCCGATCTGAAAGCTGCTTTACAGGCCATGCTCGATCACAAAGGTTCTTACCTGCTGGAAGTAATGGTGGGCAAGGAGAACAATGTGTTCCCGATGGTGCCGCAGGGTTGCAGTGTAAGTGAGGTAAGGCTGAAATAAACCGGACACAAGTTGTGCAATGCACACACATGAATTGAATTATATAACCAATTCCCCGAACAGGGGGCGCAGGGGGTGAATATGACAAAACAGGAATTTACCATAACCGTATATACCGAGAACCACATTGGTTTGCTGGTCCGTATCGCAAGCATGTTCTCGCGCAGGAAGATCAATATCGAGAGCCTGAACACATCTCCTTCCGAAGCGGAAGGCATACACCGTTTCACCATCGTGATCCATGAAACGGAAGAAGTGGTACGCAAACTGGCCCGCCAGATAGAAAAGCAGGTGGAAGTACTGAAAGCTTATTACAACAACAACGAGGAGATCGTTTGGCAGGAACTGGCTTTATATAAAGTACCTACCGATGAGATTGCTGAAAAAGTGAAAGTAGAAAGGCTGCTGCGTGAGTACGGTGCAAGGGCGGTGGTGATCCGTAAGGACTATACCATCTTCGAGACCAGCGGCCATCGCGAAGAAACAGACAAACTGGTAGAAGTACTGGCACCGTACGGACTGATCGAATTCGTACGCAGTGCCAGGGTGGCCATCATCAAACAGAGCAAGGGCTTCCATGAAAAACTGAAAGAGTTTGAACAGACAGAACCGGGAGAAGAACTGGTGGAGAATGAATACCTGGATAAACAGGATGAAGTGTTCTCGATGTGAGGGGGATAATGAGTAGTGAGTGGTGAGTGGTGAGTAGTGAGTGATCTTGGATCGATTCACCATTGACAATTGCCCATTCACAAAAAAAGGTGTCTGTCAAGCAATAGCAATCAACGTAACAGCAAATCAACCAATAACAACTAAACCAATTAACAGTTAAACTTTACAAAATGGCAAAATTAAATTTTGGTGGGGTAGAAGAGAATGTAGTGACACGCGAAGAATTTCCGCTGGCGAAAGCACAGCAGGTATTGAAGGATGAAGTGGTGGCCGTGATCGGTTACGGCGTACAGGGTCCCGGACAGGCGTTGAACCAGAAAGAAAATGGTATCAATGTGATCGTGGGTCAGCGCAAGAACTCTAAAAGCTGGGACAAAGCAGTACAGGATGGATTTGTACCCGGACAAACCTTATTCGAAATTGAAGAAGCCCTTCAGAAAGGAACCATTATCTGTTACCTGCTGAGCGATGCGGCACAGATAGCCATGTGGCCAACCGTGAAAAAACACCTGACCCCTGGAAAGGCATTGTATTTCTCTCATGGTTTTGGTATCACCTATAACGATCAGACAGGCATCGTACCTCCGGCCGATGTGGATGTGTTCCTGGTAGCCCCCAAAGGCTCAGGTACTTCACTGCGCAGGATGTTCTTACAGGGTCGTGGACTGAACAGCAGTTATGCCATTTTCCAGGATGCTACCGGCCGTGCTTTTGAAAGGGTAGTAGCATTGGGTATCGCTATTGGTTCCGGTTACCTGTTCGAGACCAACTTTAAAAAAGAAGTATACAGCGACCTGACCGGCGAGCGTGGTACTCTGATGGGCGCCATCCAGGGAATTTTTGCAGCGCAGTACCAGGTGTTGCGTTCCAAAGGACATTCTCCTTCCGAGGCTTTTAATGAAACTGTAGAAGAATTGACGCAATCCCTGATGCCGCTGGTGGCAGAGAACGGTATGGACTGGATGTATGCCAACTGCTCAACCACCGCACAACGCGGAGCACTGGATTGGTGGAAGAAGTTCCGCGATGCTACACTGCCTGTGTTTACAGAATTGTATGAGAGCGTAGCTACCGGTAAAGAAGCGGCCAAGTCGATCGAAAGCAACAGCAAACCCGACTACCGTGAAAAACTGGATGCCGAATTGAAAGAACTGCATGATAGTGAGATATGGCAGGCAGGGAGGACCGTAAGAAGTTTACGTCCTGAGAACCAGCCAGCAAAATAATGTACTCGTCCCTGGCACTTTCCCGGTAAGAAAAGAAAGTGCCAGGATGAGAAAAAAGACCGATATGGATACCCGATCAAGTACAGCAACCCCCACACTCGATTTTGAAAGCGCCAAAAAGCGTTTGCAGAAGATAGTGAACCGTACCCCGCTTACGTATAACCACAACCTTTCGCGCAAGTACCAGTGTGATGTTTTCCTGAAACGGGAAGACCTGCAGGTGGTGCGATCGTATAAGCTCCGTGGGGCCTATAATATGATGAGCAGCCTTCCGCAGGAGCAGCTGCAGAAAGGAGTGGTCTGTGCCAGTGCGGGAAACCATGCACAGGGTTTTGCCTATAGTTGCAAAAAACTGAATGTGAAAGGGGTGGTATTCATGCCCATCATTACACCCAACCAGAAAGTGAACCAGACCAAGATGTTCGGCGAGGGTTTTATAGAAGTGGTGCTTACGGGCGACACTTTTGATGATTGTGCTTTTGCGGCCAAAGAATATACACTGGAACATGGCATGACCTTTATCCCGCCATTTGATGATCTGCGTATCATTGAAGGGCAGGCCACAGTGGCCATGGAGATCCTGGAAGACCGGTCTGATATTGATTATGTATTTGTACCGGTTGGCGGTGGCGGGTTGAGTGCGGGCGTAGGCGCTTATTGTAAGACCTTCTCGCCTAAAACAAAGATCATTGGCCTGGAACCGGAGGGGGCTCCTTCCATGTTCGAGGCATTGAAAGCGGGACATCCGGTCACTATTGAAAATATTGAACGTTTTGTGGATGGCGCTGCCGTGAAACGCGTGGGCGATATGACTTTCGACATCTGTAAAGATGTATTGGACGATATGCACCTGGTACCGGAAGGAAAGGTCTGCACCACCATCCTGCAGTTATACAACGAAGACGCGATCGTTGTAGAACCGGCCGGGGCCTTGGCCATAGCCGCATTGGACGATTATGCCGATGTGATCAAAGGAAAGACCATTGTTTGTGTGGTGAGCGGCAGTAACAACGATATCGACCGCATGCAGGAGATCAAGGAACGTTCGCTGCAGTACGAAGGACTGAAGCATTATTTCCTGATCCGTTTTGCCCAGCGGCCGGGTGCTTTAAAAGAGTTTGTGAACCATGTACTTGGTCCCGGTGATGATATCACGCGTTTTGAATATATGCAGAAGCATAATAAAGAGACCGGGCCTGCTCTGGTGGGTATAGAACTGAAGTCGAAACATGATTATGAAACACTGTTGGAAAACCTGAACCGTTATCACATCAACTATACAGAGTTGAAGCAGAACGATAATTTGTTCGGTTATCTCGTATGATGCACACATTTTTTAATTATCTTAGATCACCTTTAGCAGAAGATGCCGTTACAGCAGTACCATATCACATCCACCATAGCAACAGCCCCGCTGTTCGCAACTGCTATTATTACCATTACAACCCTGTAAGGGGTTATACAGTATCATATCATCTTCGGGCTGTCACAGCTGTTCTCCCCCAGGGAAACCAGTATCCTATATTCAAAACATTTATTCAAGCAACAAGTATTCAGATATGCAGGTATTAAAATTCGGCGGTAGTTCCGTAGCCAATTCAGTCAACATCAACCGGGTGGTCAGTATTGTACAGTCTTCTGTGCAGAAAGAAGCTACGATTCTCGTAGTGTCAGCATTGGGCGGGATCACGGATAATCTGTTACATGCCGGTGAACTGGCTTCGCATGCAGATGAAGCCTATAAGCAGTTATTGAAAGAGATGGAAGGCCGTCACCTCGATACCGTACGCGAGCTCCTGCCCATACAGCAACAGAGTGCCACACTCAGCCTGGTAAAGCAACAGTTCAATGAATTGGAAGGGATCTGCGATGGTGTATTCCTGCTCGGCGAATTGTCCGCCCGTACCAAAGACCGTATCGTGAGTTATGGAGAGCTGTTGTCTTCCATGATGATCTCGGCAAAGTTCCAGTCGCTCGGTGTGAACCAGCATTGGCTCGATTCGCGCAAACTGATCATTACTAATTCCAGCCACGGCAATGCGGTGGTGGATTTTACACAGACAGAGAAAAATATCCAGGATTATCTCAAGGCTAATCCACATCAACTATATGTAGCGCCGGGTTTCATTTCCAGTGACGCATATGGCAATACCACTACGCTGGGCCGCGGCGGCTCCGATTATACCGGTGCTATCTACGCAGCTGCAGTGCAGGCCAGCGCACTCGAGATCTGGACAGATGTGAGCGGTATGATGACGGCCGATCCCAGGCTGGTGCAGAATGCCAAACCCATCCAGCGCATCTCTTACCAGGAAGCCATGGAATTGTCGCATTTCGGCGCCAAGATCATTTACCCGCCTACGATACAGCCGGTGATGAAAAAACAGATCCCCGTTTGGGTGAAGAACACGTTTGCGCCGGACGATTTTGGAACATTGGTGGAACACGAATCCGCCGTTACGCCCGATAGTTTTATCCGCGGTATCTCCAGCATCAACCGCATCAGCCTGTTAAGCCTGGAAGGAAGCGGCATGGTAGGCATACCCGGTTTCTCCAAACGTTTGTTCGAGGCGTTGGCACAGGAGAAGGTGAATGTGATCCTGATCACCCAAAGTTCTTCAGAGCATTCGATCTGCGTGGGTATCAATGAAGCCGATACCGATAAGGCAAAACGTTCTATAGATCATGCTTTTGACCACGAGATCCGTTCAGGCAAAGTAGATCCGCTGAAAGTGGAAACAGGCCAATCCATCGTGGCACTGGTGGGCGAACAGATGAAGAGTCACCCGGGTATCAGCGGTAAGATGTTCGGTGTGCTGGGCAGGAACGGTATCAACGTAAGGGCCATTGCACAGGGCTCATCGGAAAAGAACATCTCGGCGGTATTGTCCTCCACCGATGTTAAAAAAGCGATCAACGTATTACACGAAGAGTTCTTCGAGACCACTTACAAACAATTGAACGTATTCATTGCCGGAACCGGCAATGTGGGTGGCAAACTCATCGGGCAGATCCAGAAACAATTCAAATACCTGCAGGATCATCTGCGCCTGCAGATCCAGATCACGGGCCTGGCCAACAGCAAACGTATCCTGATCAATGAGGAAGGCGTGAACCTGGCCGACTGGAAACAGGACCTGCAGCAGGCACAACAGGGCAATATCCATGACTTTGTACAACAGATCATCCGGAAGAATTTGCGCAACAGCGTATTCGTGGATGTGACCGCCAATGCAGAAGTGGCATCTGTGTATGGGTCGTTGCTGGAGAAAAGTGTTTCTGTGGTGGCTTGTAATAAAATAGCCGCTTCATCCTCCTATGCATCGTATAAGAAATTGAAATCACTGTCGCGCGAGTACAATACCTCTTTCCTGTTCGAAACGAATGTGGGTGCAGGCCTTCCTGTGATCGGCACTTTGAACGATCTCTTACGCAGTGGCGACAAAGTGAACCGGATACAGGCGGTTTTGTCCGGTACCCTCAATTTCGTATTCAACCACTACGATGCCACCCGCCCGTTTGCCCAGGTGGTGAGGCAGGCACAGGAAGAAGGGTATACAGAGCCGGATCCAAGACTGGACCTGGGTGGCACCGATGTGATGCGTAAGATCATGATCCTGGCCAGGGAAGCTGGTCAGCAACTGGAAATGGAAGACATCAGCAACGAATATTTCTTACCCGCTTCCTGCTTTGAAGGAAGTGTGGAAGATTTCTATACAGAGATGGAAAAACAGGAAGCGCATTTCCGGGCCATTTACCAGGCAGCTGCCGATAAGAACTGCAAACTCAAATTTGTGGCACAATATGAGAACGGTAAAGCGTCGGTAGGATTGCAGCACATACCTGCTGATTCTGATTTCTACCACCTGTACGGTAAAGACAACCTGGTCTTGTTCTACACAGAGCGATATCCCGAACAGCCATTGGTGATCAAGGGCGCCGGTGCCGGTGCCGATGTAACGGCGAGCGGTGTGTTTGCAGATATCATCCGGGTGGCGAGATGAGGAACCTGTTGCACAGGTGGGCTTTCCGGAGTTGACCGGTGAAACAAAAAAGATTCATATGAGACTGTTTTGCAGCAATACATTTTTTTATTCTCCCTTCGGTAACGAGGGTGGTGAGATCATAACGGTACATGCACCGGCAACGGTTGCCAATATGGTCTGCGGTTTTGATGTGCTCGGTTTTGCGGTGAATGAACCGTACGATGAAATGCATATCCGCTTTTCCGATACACCCGGTGTCACCATCGTCAACCTGGATGCATACGACCTGCCCACCCAACCCGAGTTGAATGTTGCCGGGGCCGCGTTACTGGCCATGCTGGAAGAGATTCCGGAGCCGGTTGGTTTCGACCTGGCTATCTGTAAACACATCAAACCCGGAAGCGGTGTGGGTTCCAGTGCAGCAAGCTCTGCCGGTGCCGTGGTTGCCGCCAACCGCTTGCTGAACGATCGTTTCAGCAAACAGGACCTGGTGCGTTTTGCCATGAATGGAGAAAAAGTGGCATCGGGCATAAAACACGCCGATAATATTGCACCCTGCATATACGGGGGCGTAACACTGATCCGATCCATTTTCCCGTTGGATATCGTTCCACTCACCGTACCGGAACTGTATGTGACCATTGTACACCCGCAGATAGAAGTGAGAACAGCAGATGCACGTAGTATTTTAAAACAGCAGGTATCACTGAAAGATGCGATACGCCAGTGGGGTAACATTGCAGGACTGGTAGCAGGTTTGTTGCAGAAAGATTATGACCTGATCGGCCGTTCGCTGGAAGATGTGTTGATAGAACCCGTTAGAAGTATCCTGATCCCCGGTTTCGACGAGATCAAACAGAACAGTCGTGAAGCCGGCGCCCTGGGTGGCGGGATCTCCGGCAGCGGGCCCTCCATTTTCATGCTGAGCAAGGACGAGGCCACCGCCAAAGAAGTGCAGGTGCAGATGCATGCGGTATACGAAAGACTTTCCCTTGATCACCACACTTACGTAACCACCATCAACCCCACCGGCGTCCGTTTCGCCCCAAACACTCACCATTGACCATTGACAATTGACCATTCACCATGAATTACTACAGCCTCAATAAACAAGCGCCCACTGTCAGTTTCCGTGAAGCCACCATCCAGGGACAGGCTCCGGATAAAGGATTGTATTTTCCCGAGACCATTCCAACGGTGGACCCGCTGATCATCAAGAATTGTAACGATTATACCCGGGAAGAACTGGCCATGCTGGTGATGCAGCCTTATGTGGGAGATGCGATTGATGAGAAAAGCCTGTTCCGCATCGTTTCTGAGACCATCGGGTTCGATTTTCCGCTGGTGAAAGTGAACGAACGGATCTCTTCGCTGGAACTGTTTCATGGACCCACGCTTGCTTTCAAGGATGTAGGGGCACGTTTCATGAGCCGCTGCCTGGGTTATTTTTCGCAACAGGCAAAGGGTAAGGTCACCGTACTGGTAGCCACGTCGGGCGATACCGGCGGCGCCGTGGCCAATGGTTTTTTGGGTGTGGAAGGTGTGGAAGTGGTGATCCTCTATCCTTCGGGTAAAGTGAGTCCCGTGCAGGAATTACAGTTGACCACCTGCGGACAAAATATCAAGGCCCTGGAAGTATCCGGAAGTTTTGATGATTGCCAGGCCATGGTGAAAGATGCCTTCATGGATGCTGATCTGAACCAGGCACTTCAGCTGACCTCCGCCAATTCCATCAATGTGGCGCGCTGGCTGCCGCAGCAGTTGTATTATTTCTTTGCCTACCAGCAATGGCAGGATCAGGTGCAGGCTCCTGTGATCGCTGTTCCGAGCGGTAACTTTGGTAATATCTGCGCCGGTTTGCTGGCGCATGTCAGTGGATTGCCGGTGAAACATTTTATTGCTGCCTGCAACGTGAACGATGCGGTACCCGAATACCTGCGCACCGGTACTTATGCGGCCAAAACGGCCGTGCCCACCATCTCCAATGCCATGGATGTGGGAAGTCCGAGTAATTTCATCCGTATCATGGAACTGTTTGGCAGTAAGTACGAAACCATCCGGGAAAAGATCTCCGGTTATACGGTTACGGATGAGACCACCCGTGAGACCATTGCCGATGTGTATCAACAATACGGGTATATCCTCGATCCGCACGGTGCCGTTGCGTACCATGCTTTGCAGGAATACCTGTCCGGTCATCCCGGCGAGGCAGGGTTCATCCTGGAGACCGCACACCCGGTCAAGTTCCCGGATACGGTAGAAGCCATGATCGGGAAAAAAATAGACGTGCCGGCATCAGCACAACACCTGTTCGGGTTGGAGAAGAAGAGCATTGCTATGAAAGCCTCTTTTGCTGATCTGAAGGAGTGGTTGTTGAAGGGATAGGCCGAGCGTTTGCAGACGGTCTTCCGGTCGTGATTTTTTTCACCGCGGAGGCGGGGAGAGCGGGGAGGTGGCGCAGAGAATATTAGTACATTTAGTATATGAAACTACGTTTTGCTTTTTGCCTGGTTGTACTGGTGGCAATGGTCCATGCAGTGAATGCCCAACAGAAGACCTACTGTAATCCGATCAATGTAGATTATGGGTATTGTCCCATCCCCAATTTTGTGGAGCAGGGAAAACACCGGGCAACAGCCGATCCGGTGATCACCCTGTTCAAGGGCAACTATTACCTGTTCTCCACCAACCAATGGGGTTACTGGTGGAGCCCTGATATGGTGAACTGGAATTTTGTATCACGTAAGTTCCTCAAACCCTGGCACAAAGTATATGACGAATTGTGTGCGCCGGCTACACTGGTGCTGGGCGACACTTTACTGGTGATCGGATCCACCCATGAAAAGAATTTCCCCTTGTGGATGAGCACCAACCCGCAGAAAGACGAGTGGAAAGAAGCCGTGGACTCCTTCCAGGCCGGTGCCTGGGACCCTGGATTCTTTGTGGATGATGATAAACGCGTGTACCTGTATTGGGGGTCCAGTAATTTCTACCCGATCTACGGACAGGAAATAGACCGCAAGACCCTGCAACCCATCGGCGAGAAAAAAGAGCTGATCCGCCTGCACGATAGCATACATGGCTGGGAGCGTTTTGGCGAACACAACGATAACACTTTTCTCAAACCGTTCATGGAAGGTGCCTGGGTAAACAAACACAACGGTAAATACTACCTGCAATATGGCGCTCCGGGAACGGAGTTCAGCGGTTATGGCGATGGGGTGTATGTGTCTGACAGACCCATGGGGCCGTTCACCTATCAAGCGCACAATCCCTTCTCGTACAAACCCGGTGGTTTTGCCCGCGGTGCAGGACATGGTGCCACCTACCAGGACAAATACAACCAGTGGTGGCATGTGTCCACGATCGTGATCGGTTCCAAGAATAATTTTGAAAGACGCATTGGTATCTGGCCTGCACAGTTCGATCAGGATGGGATCCTGTCTGCCAACACCGCATTTGGCGATTACCCGCATTACCTTCCCTCTGCCACCGCGGATCATGGCCGTTCACAGTTCACCGGGTGGATGCTGCTGAATTACCAGAAGCCGGTAAAAGTATCTTCTACGCTGGGTGCATTTGCAGCGAACCTGGCGGTGGATGAAGACATCAAGACCTACTGGAGCGCTGCCACGGCCAATAAGGGCGAATGGATCCAGACCGACCTGGGATCGCTGTCCACCGTGAATGCCGTGCAGATCAACTATGCCGACCAGGACGTGACGCTGATGGGAAAATCCACCACCACCTATCACCAATACAAACTGTACAGTTCGGTGGATGGCATCAACTGGAAACTGCTGGCAGATAAGAGCCAGAACAAGACCGATGTGCCGCACGAGTACCTGGAACTGTCCAAGCCCATACAGGCCCGTTATCTGAAACTGGAGAACATACATATGCCCACCGGCAAATTCGCCATCAGTGGCTTCCGGGTATTTGGCAAAGGCGGGGGAGCGGTACCAGATGCAGTGAAACATTTTGTGGTGCTGCGTGGCGAGAGTGAGCGGCGCAACAGCTGGCTGAAATGGGAAGTGAATCCAACGGCCACCGGTTATACCATTTACACGGGAACCGCACCGGATAAACTGTATACCAGCATCATGGTATATGGCAAGAATGAATACTATTTCTCCGCCATGGAAAAGGACCAGCCTTATTATTTCCAGATAGAACCCTTTAATGAGAACGGGGTAGGCAAAAGAACGGCTGTAACCAAAGTTGACTAAGCCCTGCTACCAAAGCAGGCAGTGACCGGTATGCAATAGCTTGTATATGCTGGCGGGTTAGTTGGCCAGTTTTTTAATGAAGCATACGATCCGGTTGGCCTCTGCAAACCCGAGGTGCTGGTGAAACTGGATGCCGGCCGAGTTAGTGATCTCCGTGTCTGATGCCAGTGTGGGGCTGTTGTTGGTTAGCGCCCATGCTTCTGCTTTTTTCAGTAAGGCTGCTGCAATCCCTTTTCTCCGGAATTCCGGTCTTACATAGATGGCTTCAATATAGGCGGTAGGGGAATGCTCAGAGCCTTCCACATAATCTGACCGCAAGCTAAGGTGAATGAACCCAATATACTGGTTGGTTTCCTTGACCAAAAAGCAGCTCTCAGTTTTGGATCGTAAAATACCCTCCAGCATTTGCCATTCCTCATGGCAATCAGTATCGGGGAACATCTCGACATAGAGGTCTGTTAGGTCATTTAGATTGCTTTCGTTCAGGGGGTCAATATGCATAGGTAGGGTAAATGAATAGTCTTTAAGAATCCTGTTGCTGTCCAGGGGTAGAAAAATACTCTTTTTGCAGATTTGATCACGAATGCTAAAATATAGAAGCCTGATCAGAAATCCGGTAGTTGATGGCCGGGTATTGTTATGTCTTTTGCAAAGTCACTTGTTATAAGCCGTTTCTATGGGTGATGCACTCATTTAAACTTCAAACAATGAAAAACCGGCTCAACCAATTGGCTGATTGTCTCTTGTTTGTCGGATAAATAAAAATAATAAGCGTCCGCGAGGTCGTCTTTATGGATGGCGACAACCATACAATACTTATAATTCTGGCCGAACTCCTTTGCAACTTCGCAAAACGTTGTTGCGCCCCATTCCGCATTGAACTCAGATCTTACGGCTTGCTTAGGAAACTGTCTTAACTGAGGCATGAGCCCTCCCGATATATTCAAAACGGTTGCCTGAAAAGACGTTGCGTAAAACCTATTTGGATGAATACTGACATCACCAGGCTTTTTAGTCTTCTCCTGCTCTTGATATGTTTTTATCAAATTGGACAATGGACGTAATGCAAACCTGACTTCAAACTGTTTTGACTCATGTTTAATGGCATAGTCATAATTCATCTGTTTGTTGGCGATCACCGTAGTTTCAACAAATCCTTTCGGCATGTCGAACGTCATAGCTGAATTTTCAAGCTGACGCTTAAAACCGACAAGCGTATTGTCAGATTGAAATGCTGCCGAAATAATGATCAAGAAGCTGGATAATACAGATGTAAGCGTGCTCATTTTAGAAAATTATATGAAATGGTTTGTAACGGCTCGGGCTCTGCGAAGAGCGGGGATGACTCCTTCTGCTGGCTTGGCCACGAAAGACAAGTTACTGAAGCCAGACTAGAAATCCAACTGCTGGTTGCAAGTTGATCTGCTTTTGTAAATATTTCATCCCGATAGTTGTTGATCAGGCGGCCAACAATGGCGAAGGTACTATCTGAGTTGCGCTTTGCAAGTTGGACATTCTCTGAGCATTGCCCGCACTCTCGAGGTTGGAATTTTCAGATTGTCTTTTTCATAACATGAAGGGCAATACAAATTCTGATCGCCTTCAAATAAAATACATCCCCATTGTATTTTATAAGGCGCTTTAATTTGTTGTTTTGTTTCAAATTTATTTGCAGCTCTGAGTTCATTTTTCCAAACAGTCAAGGATCCCGAAATTTCAGGTAAAAGAGGCCAATTTGAGTTTTTTAAATCAATTTGATATAGAAAGGAATTAAGGGATCCACGGTCAAATATTCCTCTTGTTATTGATATATCGTGGATTACTAAAATTGGTATCCCTAACGCATACGCCAATCCAGCTTCAATATGATTCCATTCAGTAGCGAGGTGAAATGTTCCATTTTGTTGAACATTCTTTATTTTTCCGGATTGTACTTCTATTTGTGGGTATCCTAAAATTATAGCCCCTTCACATAATTGTAATAGGTTTATTACTGCGTCCAAAGGTGACGCAATTGGAAAATCTGATTTTCCAATTGTTCGAGGGTTTAAATCATGTGTTTTTAAAAAAGCATAGAAGGAATCCAAACCATTAGTATATTCTGATGAGATCCAATTTGGTCTACTAATAAAAACATTTTTCATTTTTAAAATCTTAAAAGTATTTCGCCTAAACGTTATCGCATTGGCGATTTGGCGGTATTCTGTCCACTTGTGTCACTGCTGATTAAAGATACAAAAGCTTATTATTTTTTTTATTGCTCGGTGTTATTTGTCAGCCGAAGCTGATGCTGAATAGCGAATAAAAAGTTGAGAATATATTCGTTGCTCCTCCATATTGCCAATGCAATGTTAGCAACAGTCTTATTTCTTCCGGTTGAATTTTGAATTTATCCAAGTATCTACGATTCTTTTATCGATAAATCTTGTTGCTAATTCTTCGCTGGTTTCGGGCAAGTCCAAAACATCTTTAGCCACTTGTATTCGTGTTAGCAAATCATTTTTGGCATTGTCAGTAAGTTTTAGAGCTGAGTTTTCACGTAAGTCGAAAAGATAGTCTAAGAAGTCCCCAGTAAATTCATAATCCGCATATCCGTCATAATCTAATTTACTCCATGTCCAAACTGACCAATTACATATTCCTTTAAACAAAACTTGATGAATATTATCAGGTAGCCAATTGCTTTTGTCTGATATTAACCAAACTAGGCAATCAATTAATTCATATAGTTTAGTTGAAGGACCCATTCCACCTCCATCTCCAGTAAAATAAAAACTAGCCAAAGTTGTGGCGTCATACTCTCCAAATCTTTCATCTCTTAAGGCTACTTCTTCAATACATTTATATCTGTTATTACGGCTCCCTTGTTTATGCAGTTCCTCAAAAATTCCTTCTACAAAACCTCCCATCCCCTTTATCGTCAATTGGGGAAAATACAGTGCGGTCTTTAGCGGTTGTTCAATGCAAATCTCTTTTAAACCTGGTTGTGACTCTATAAAATCAAGAATCACGTCAGGGTGAGAAAGTTGACTTATGTCGTATTGTTGTGCATTTTCACGCCACAACATTTGCAATGCATTTTGCCCAATACATTTTCCTCTTTTGGAAGGTTCAAATCCTAACCAAGGAATATTGAATTTTGAATAATCATTTTCTAAAACTGTATTCCCAGGATATTCAAGTACATCTAACCACCAATCATCTGTCAATGTTGGTGGATTAAAACCTTTATCAATTAAATAATCCCTTGCAACAATTAAAGTTGACCCTTTAGGATTAAGAACAGAGTCAATTTTTTCGATAATTTTTCCAATTCCAATATTTGATTTTATTGCAACTTTGTCTGCCAGAGAAGGTGAATAATTTAGAATATCGTGCTTTTCTATCTTATGCCAAATAGGAATAATTAGGTTATTGGAAGAGTTTAGCTGTCTTTGGACAAGCCCATCTAACTCCCAATTCGTCCACTGCTTATTGAAAAAGTCTTTGCTTAGAACCACAATTCCAAATCTCGATTTAGATAAACCAAAATCTATAGATTGCCTTAAACTGTCTCCTACTCTTAGGGTATGTTCGTCGTACCACACTGAAATTCTTCTTTCCTGTAGTTTTTCGGCTAACTCTCTTACGAAGTCGTCTTTATCTTCGGAAGCGTGTGATATAAAAATGTCAAAATTCATTTGATAAGTTCTGACTGTCTAGCAAGATTGCTGCTAATACGTAAACATACGCTATCCCATTTTGTCAATACAGCTATTCAGGCTGGCCTTACGTAAGTAGCTTGCGAATAATGAATGTAGCTAAATTATTCTTTGCCTACTGACAGAATCTAATAGATGCACATTCTTTGAATGATGAAAACTTACGCAAGCAATTGAAAACCAATCAGCCCATCCATATTCCACCGCACAAGTGTGCGACGCAACTACTGTTGCCATGCGTACTGCAGCCGGGTGCATAAAAATGCAACTGCTCAGCAGTTACATTACTTTGGCTAACAGTTGCTTAGCGGTTGTTGCCGGGCGGGTTGTCTGTGCTGTATTCCAGTATATCGCCGGGCTGGCAGTCGAGCGCTTTGCAGATGGCTTCGAGGGTGCTGAAACGGATGGCTTTTGCTTTTCCGGTCTTTAAGATGGACAGGTTGGATAAGGTAAGGTCCACACGTTCAGACAGTTCGTTCAGCGAGATCTTCCGTTTCGCCATCATCACATCTAAGTTTACAATAATGGGCATGGCTTATACGGTTAGATCGTTTTCGTTCTGGATCTCTACTCCTTTGGCAAAAATGGCGGCGATCACATAGATCACCGCGGCCATTAGAATAAATGCCTGGCTGTCTGCCCAGAAAGGGTTCAGCGGGCTGCTGTCGTACCCATAGTGCTGCAAAGATTTGGCGGTTTGCCTGCCTATATAACTGATGAGCCCGATAGAGAACGTGTAATAACTCAGCTGCGTGATCTGTTGGGAAACATAACTGTTAAAGGGTTTCGCCAGGTCCAGTTTCATCAGCATGCGGATGAGGATATAAAACAGGTGGGCCTTTAACAGCGCAACCGCAATGATAAAACTGTACATGCCGTAATAGGCCCATTGGCTGCGCTGGTACAGGGCACTGAGGTCTACCTTCTGGTATAAGTACTTTACCACAGAGGGTTTGACCACGCTATAGATAAAATTGACCAGTATGGCCCCCGCCTCAATGCACAGGGCAACGAAGATGATCCAGGCAATTACCTTGAGGATGGTGAAGAGGATGTTGGTGTTCTTTGTCATAACCAGCAGTTTGTGATTGATACTGCAATATTAATAAATATTTATTGATAAACAATAAATATCAATCTTTTTTCAACAAATAAAACTAGCTGTGGCAGGGCCGGCCCGGTGGCAGCGTACCTGGTATCGGTACCATTACTTTGATAATGAGCAGCTTAGTGGCAGGTTCCTGCCTTGAAGCCATGGGAAGTGATTCATCCATAGCGAATGGCTGGGCTTTGCGGAATGCCAGGCCAAAACTGATGCCGGTTTGTTATGCTTTTTTGAGTTCCATGATCAGGTTCTGTAAAGTGTTGATGCCCCAATGTTCAACGTATTTCCCGTTTTTTAGCCTTACTATGTCGATCACCTCAATCCTGATCTGTTTTCCTGTGGGTTCAATTCCCATCAGAACTCCTTTGTGTGTTCCGATGATCGCTTTTCGGGTGGTTACTTTGTCGTTCTCGGCAATTTGATCATAGATCTCTACCCTCAGGTCCGGAAAGGCGGGTCTCAATATATTCGTAAAAGTGTTCCACATGCCTTCTGCACCATTGACGGCAGTTGGTGCGGTTTGGTTGATGAAATTCTGGTCCATAAGGGCATCGAAGCTTTCCCGGTTACCTTCTTCGATCACTTCTTTGTTGAATTGCCTGACGACTGCTTTGTTGGTTTCTATATTGTTCATTAGGATAGGGTTACTTGTTTTTTAGGATAAAGTTGATGCATCTGCCTGTACAGATGATCGAACGAAGCTGTTCAAGCTCGCTTTGGCCATAGCTGGTTAGCTGCCGGCATTCTTATCATGTTTTGTGGGTTTCAGGATCAGCCTCAACGAGCTGTTTTTTGTCAGGTAAGACCAGGCCCAGTTGATAAAAATGATCAGTTTGTTCCTGACGGTAAGGATGAGCATCAGGTGAAGGAACATCCACACCAGCCAGGCCAGGTATCCTTTGAACCGGATAAAGGGCAGGTCCACCACCGCTTTGTTCCGCCCCACAGTGGCCATTGCGCCCAGGTCTTTGTACTCATAATCCTTCTGGGGTCTGTTCAATAAACCATTGGTAAGATTGGAACCCAGCAATCTTGCCTGGTTGATGGCCACATTGGCTACCTGCGGATGTGCTTTGGGGTATTTGGGTGTAGTCATATACGCAATGTCGCCAATGGCAAATATATTATAGTAGCCCATTACCCTGTTTTGCCTGTTCACCTGTATCCGGTTATTGGCGATCCATACCTGTTCATCCAGTCCTGCCAGGTAATTCCCTTTCACGCCCGCTGCCCAGATCAAGGTGGCAGTGGGCAGGGTCTTGCCATTGGATAAGGTGGCGTTCACGCCGTCATACGCTTTTACAAAAGTTTCTGTGATCACCTGCACACCCAGTTTTTGCAAATAGTTGGCAGATGCTTCACTGGCCGCGGTGCTCATTGCCGTCAGCGTTCTTTTACTTCCTTCGACCAGGTAGATACTGAACCGGGAGAAGTCGATGCCGGGATAATCTTTGGGTAAGATATCGTTCTTGATCTCTGCAAAAGCGCCGGCAAGTTCAACGCCGGTTGGGCCGGCACCCACTATGACCAGGTTGAGTAAGGATTCTTTACTTTTTGCATCGGCCGTAATGATCTGTTCAAAAACTGTGATGATATGGTTGCGTATGTCAATGGCATCGTAGGTTGATTTCAGCGTGAACGCGTTTTGCTCGATGGATGTGTTGTTGAAAAAATTGGTGGTACAGCCGGTGGCGATGACCAGGTAATCGTAACTGAATTCGCCAATGCCAGTATATATTTTGTTTGCTGCCGGTTCAATGTTGGATACCTCTGTCAGCCTGATCTGGATGTTGGGATCTCCTTTGAATACATACCGCAGCGGAAAGGAAATGCTGGAAGGTTCTATTTGCGAAGTGGCCACCTGGTAAAACAGGGGTTGAAACTGGTGGTGATTGATCTTGTCGATCAAAGTAACGTCAAAGTGTCTCTTGTCAGCTTTTTTGGCAAGTTCGATACCTGCAAAACCAGCACCTATGATGATGAGTTTCTTTTTCATTTCCGGGATGAGTCATTTTCATTGCTCAGATGTGTTTTTTTAACCGTTCAACGATCTTTGAGGTGGTAGCGTCCGAATACATGCCATACGCATTCACGATAATGCCTTTGACAGCGTGCTTTTTTGCCGAAATGGCAAATACGATCATTTCATCTCCGGGATCGGTGTCCCCTTCAAAACGATGGATCTCATCGATGGTGAATTCATCGGGTGAAAGATATAGGGATGTGTTATGGCAGGCCAGGCATTCCTGATCTGCCAGCAATTCAAAATCTGTGGTATATCCTCTTTTGGCAAGCTCATTGATAGCTTCGCTGACCGTGGTGTAAGCATAATTTTTCATGGCTGTTCCATTAATACATTTCTTAAAACGATCGCGTGATTGATCCGGGCATCCTTTGCCGCATACAAAAGGGTCACTCGTTTGTGTTTGGCTATTTTTCGCACACGTTCCAGTTCTTCTGTTTGCAGATGCAGCTCCTGTTGATACCGCTTGGTAAATGCTTCGAATTGTTCTGCCTGGTGTCCAAACCATTTCCGCAATTCTGTGGAGGGAGCGATGGTTTTGTTCCACTCATCCAATCTGGCACGCTGCCTGGAGATGCCACGCGGCCAGATCCTGTCAACCAGGATCCGGTAACCATCTTTCTCTGATGCGTCCTCGTATATTCTTTTGATCGTAATGGCTTCCATGATCCGGATATTTACGTTCCGTGTCAGTTGCACGATACCTGTCGATCGTTCTTGTAGCGATGGCTATAACGGTTGGCAGATCTGCGATGGGGGGTATTTACCGCTGAACTTTCTGCTGCGCAGGAAGCCCTGCTTTTACAAATGTACTCTTAATGGCAGTGGTATCGGTTGTTCCATCTGTCATTTACCAGTCATTTTCATGGAGGTATTCCATAATCGGTCTGCGTTTTGTTTGCAGCTATTCCTGGTATAGTTGCACAACAGGTTGTATACCTGCTATTTATTTTCCTGGTGGCGCTTATTTAAGTTCTGACAGTATCAGCTTCTTTTGTTTGAATGTGTTCTTCATTGCCTTTTCCCTGACTTTGGGATCGGTGCTGTTGATCAGGTCAAAATATTCAACAGGAACGATCTGCCAGGATAAGCCGTATTTGTCTTTGCACCAGCCACAGGAACTTTCCTGGCCACCGTTGGCAGTCAGCGTATTCCAGTAATAGTCTACCTCTGCCTGGTCTTTGCAGTTGATCACAAATGAAACGGATTCGTTGAACTTCTGGAAAGGGCCTGCTGCTAAAATATTGAGTTCTATGCCATTGATCTCCATAATGGCAGTTTCAAACTCTCCGCCTCCTGCTTCGGGTGGGTTTTTGTATTTGCGGTGCTCTTTCAGTTTGCCGTTTTTGAAAATGGACAGGTAATAATCCGCTACTGATTTGGCATCTTTTGTTTCCACCCAAAGTGTGGGGGTTATTTTTTGCAGTACGGCTTCCGGTTGTTTTGTTGCCGTTTGCCTGCTTGTGGTATCTGTTTGGGTTGGGTTGTCGGTTTTTTGTTGCGAATTGCCACAAGCCACAAGAATGGTGATGCATACCGCTGCCAAAAAATTGCCTGTAGGGGTTTTCATGGGTGTTGGTTTTAGTGAGGTTGAAATGTCACCTGGCAGTGTCTTTTTGAAGACGCTACTATATTGTACTTAATATTATTGTATAGCGAAGAGGGGGTGATCTTGTTGCTGGCTGACCAGCTGAAGCCAAATTACTGAAGCAGGGTCAGAAATCCAACAACTGGCAGGCTAAATACCAAGCGAAGAGTCCCCGTTCGGGAGACCAATGCTGAGAAAGAAACCCTCTGCGAAACCTCTGCCTCTCCCCGCCTCTGCGGTGAATTGCGTACTTTTTTCACCGCAGAGCCGCGGAGAGCACGGAGTAACGCGGAGAAATTTTTCAAGTAAGGGTCACCTTCTTTTGAACACCCCAAAATACATATCAGACCGGTGCGCAAAACCCAGTCGTTCATACATCTTGATGGCACGCTGGTTATCCCATTTTACGTGGAGGAAAGGGATCTGGCCTTTGTCGATGACCTGTTGTGCGATCAGCGATACCAGTACGGCGCCATAGCCCTTGCCTTCATAATCGGGATGGGTACATACGGCACTGATCTCTGTGTAACCGTTCAGGTGCAGTCGTTCGCCTGCCATGGCCACCAGCTGTTCCCCGTCGAAAACACCGTAATAGTTGCCAAAGTCAATGGTATGTTCCAGGAAGGGACCGGGTTTGGTGAGCGCGGTCAGCTCCAGCATGGCCGGTACATGCGAATTGCTAAGCGGCATCGTTTCAATGGCGCCATTATGATAAGGGGTGAAATCCGTACAGGTCATCTGGTGAAGCGTAGTGGAGAACCTGAGTTCCCAGGCAGCGATCAGTTCAACGGGATCTTTGATCATGACCGACCAGGAACGGTCGGCGGGTAAACGATCGAACAGGGTTTGCTGTAATGCGGCCGTCCAATCGGGCAATGCGGCAAAAGGTGATACATCTGCGGGAAAATACCCGGCTACTGCATCGCCCAGGTTAAAGCGGCTGTCGACGCTGTTCAGTGCCTGCCACACGGGGTTATCTAACACTTGCAAGGGATAAGGGTGTATTGCTGAACTGCAAAAGTACAGAAACTAAGAAGGGAATGTGTAATTCAGGTAAAATGCCCGGGGCCATCCTCCGCGAAACCTCCCTGTTCTCCTGTTCTCTGCGGTTGGGGAAAATCCTATCCAACCGCAGAGAATAAGAGAGCGCTGAGTTTGCGCAGAGGGGGTTGGGGCTAGACCGCCAGGGCAGTAGGGAGTTGCTGTTTGGATTCCAGTACTTCCATTGCCTTATCGGCCACCAGCTGCAACAGTTGGGGCATGATGTCTTCCACGGCGGGTGTCAGTTCAATGCCTTGTTGCTGAATGGTTTCGATGCTTACGACAAAGAGGTAGATATGCGGCATTTTCTCCATCCATTGCAGGGCGCTCACCATATCGCGTAAGCCGATATCGTGGGTGCTCATGGCACGGGGAAAATCTTTGGCAAAACGGGGTTCTATCAAACGGATGGTACCGGGCGGGTTACCATCCAGGGTGGCATCGATCAGTATTACGGTATCATGGTCTTCAAAATACTGCAGGAGATAGAAGCCGCCGGTACCTCCATCAACGATCTCGATATTTTCCGGCAGCTGCCTCTCCTGCAGCCTCAGAGCGGTGTGTACGCCTACACCCTCATCCCCCATGAGGTAATTACCGATGCCCAGGATCAACAGGTTTGGATTGGGTGCTGTCATTGTTTAACCTTGTTTGGTGTATGGTGTTCCTCGTTCTGGAACACGTCTTCTTCAATGAATTTCCAGCCACCGCCCATACTGCTCATTTCTCCCCGTCCTTCCACATAGTCATGGTAAAATACCAGGTATACATGGACCACCGCAAAAAGAATGAAGAACCACATGGCCCAGTGGTGTATCTGCCGGGTCATGATATCGCCGCCGAACATAGCCGGTACCCAGCTGAATAACTTGGGCAGCCACCAGGTTCCCATGGAAGCATAGAGGCCAAACCCTGTTAAACACTGGATGAGGAAAGCCCAGAAAGTCAGGAAATAAATAAATCCAGCCATTGCATTATGTCCAATGCTGATATGCTCCTTGCCACGCAGCATCAGGATATCGATCTTGAATACGGCCCACATTTCCTTGATGAATTTCCGCGAAGTGGGGATGAATTGGCGCCAGTTGGCGTATTTGTTCCCCACAAAACCCCAGTACAAGCGGAACAGGAAATTGAAAAAGAAGATATAGGATGCGATAAAATGGATCACACGTACCCAGCCCATGGTAAAACGCATGGCTGCTTCATCCTTGCTCTGCAAAGCCAGCGGATCGGCAATGAAGAAACCGGTGACAATGAGCGCCAGGATGGCCAATGCATTCAGCCAGTGATAATACCGTACGGGCAACTCCCATACATATACGCGGCGGAGTCGGTGAACATGCAGGTATTTTGTTTTCATATTGAATTACTTAATTGTTAGAAGCCAATGTGTATCGGTTCCCTCTGCGTAACCTCTGCCTCTCTTGTTCTCTGCGGTTGGATGGCGTTTGCACCAACCGCAGAGAACAAGAGAACAGGGAGTTTTCGCAGGGTTATTCTCCCACCACGCTTACGCGGCTGATGGTAGTGCCTTCCTCGTCGTACAGGTGAACACTGCAGGCCATACAGGGGTCGAAACTGTGTATGGTGCGCAGGATCTCCAGCGGTTGTTTCTCATCGTGTACCGGTGTATCGATCAGGGATGATTCATAGGCTGATAATCCGCCTTTGTTATCCCTTGGCGATGCATTCCAGGTAGTGGGCACCACCAGCTGGTAGTTGGCGATCTTCTGGTCCTCGATATTGATCCAGTGTGCCAGGGCACCACGTGGCGCTTCGGCATGTCCCACACCCACGGCCTGTTTGGGCCAGGTAGAAGGTTCGAACAGCGTGGTATCTGCCATACGTGTATCGCCATTCTTGATGTTGGCGATCAGTTTATCGAAGAATTCCAGTCCCCACTGAGCCACCAGCACACTTTCCAGTCCGCGGGCAGCTGTTCTGCCCAATGTGGAGAACAGGGCGGTAACCGGTACGTTCAGGTCTGTCAGGGCTTTGTCCACCACGGCTTTGTAGTCTTCACGTCCCCTTGCATAACCGATCAGCACACGGGCCAGCGGACCCACTTCCATCGCATTGCCTTTCCAGCGGGGTGTTTTCAGGTAACTGTATTTCTGGGTGGTATCCAGGTGTTCGAACGGTGGTTTGGGACCGGTATATTTCACTTTGCTCTCGCCCTTCCAGGGGTGCAGGCCGATCTCATCGCCTCCTTTGTATTCGTACCAGGAGTGTTTTACAAATTCCTGTACCTCATCGTCTTTGCGCAGGTCCACGTCCATCACTTTGCTGATATCCTTGTTCAGGATGGCACCTGAAGGGAATTTGAAAGAACTGGCATCGCGGTAACCGTTGGTGGGCAGGTCTCCATAGGCAAGGAAGTTACCCAGTCCGCCACCAATGGCACCCCAGTCCTTATAGAACGAAGCAATGGCCATCAGGTCGGGGATGTATACCTGCTCAATGAATTCTTTACCATCTTTCATCAGCTGCTCCACATAGGCCAGTCGTTCTGCGTTGATGCCGCTTACGTCATCAATACCGATGGCGCAGGCCATACCGCCCACCAGGTAATTGGGGTGCGGGTTCTTACCGCCGAAGATGGCGTGCACTTTTACGATCTCTTTCTGCCATTCCAGTGCTTCCAGGTAGTGAGCCAGGCCGATCAGGTTCACTTCGGCAGGCAGTTTGTAAGCGGGGTGTCCCCAGTAACCGTTGGCAAAAATGCCCAGCTGGCCGCTGGCCACGAATTTTTTAATGCGCTCCTGTATGTCACTGAAATAACCTACTGAACTTTTGGGCCATTTGGAGATGCTCTGTGCCAGCTCGGATGTTTTTTTGGGGTCGGCTTTCAGTGCGTTCACCACGTCTACCCAGTCCATCGCGTGCAGGTGGTAAAAGTGAACCACGTGGTCGTGCATGTACTGTGCGCAGAACATGATGTTCCGCACCAGTTCCGCATTGGGCGGGATGGTGATGCCCAGGGCATCTTCTACACACCTTACAGAAGTAAGCGAGTGGATGGAGGTACATACGCCGCATACCCGGCCTACAAAGGCCCAGGCGTCGCGCGGGTCACGGCCCTGCAGGATCTCTTCCAGCAAACGTACCATGGTACCGCTGCTGTAGGCATCCTTGATCTTGCCGTTCTCGATATCTGCTTCTATACGCAGGTGACCTTCAATTCTTGTGATGGGGTCAACAACAATTCTTTTGCTCATATAACAAATTGTATTGTTAGTAATCAGGATTTGAGTTCTTGTTCATTCTGTTTGCCTTCTGCTTCCACTTCGCGGATCAGTTTTTTCTTGCGCACGTTGGTCATAACGGCGTGTCCGGCCAGTGCGGCGGCGGTCACACCCAGGGCCACTTTACCGAAAGTGTCTGCATTGGATTCGATACCGAACCCGGCAAAGGAAGAGCCGCGTTCATAGAGCCGGCCATTGTCCCAGTAGTTCTCTTCCGAACAACCGATACAGCCGTGTCCGGCCTGGATGGGGAAGCTGGTTCCGTTGTTCCATTTCATCACACCGCAGGCATTGTAGGTAGAAGGTCCTTTACAGCCCACTTTATAGAGGCAGTAACCTTTTTTGGCGTTCTCGTCGTCGAAGCTTTCCACGTACAGACCGGCATCGTAGAATGGACGGCGGTAGCAGGTATCGTGTACCCTTTTGCTGTAGAAGGCTTTGGGACGTCCCAGGCGGTCCAGCTCAGGAATGCGGTCGAAAGTCACCAGGTGTACGATCACCCCGGCCATCACTTCGCCGATAGGAGGACAGCCCGGCACTTTGATCACGGGTTTGCCTTTTACCAGTTTATGGATCGGTGTGGCGTTGGTAGGATTGGGTTTGGCGCTCTGTACGCAGCCATTGCTGGCGCAGCTGCCCCAGGCAATGATGGCTTTGGCGTTCTCGGCGGCTTCTTCCAGGATCTGCAGCGAGGTTTTACCCCCGATCATACAGTAAACGCCGTCAGCACCGGTGGGTACACTTCCCTCTACACATAGAATATATTCGCCTTTGTATTTCTTCATGGTATTCTGCATCGCTTCCTCAGCCTGGAAACCGGAGGCGGCCATCAGGGTCTCGGTATAGTCGAGCGATATTTTGTCCAGCAGGATATCCGCCACAATGGGGTGCGACGATCGGATAAAGCTCTCACTGCAACAGGTACATTCCTGGAAGTGCAGCCAGATGACCGGTACCCGGGGTTTGGTTTCTAAAGCTTTGGCTACCTGTCCGATAGCCGTATTCTCCAGGCCGATAAAGGCCGTCATCATGCTCACGAACTGCAGAAAATCGCGACGGCTGTAGCCTTTTCGCTGTACCTCTTCGTAGTAGGTGGGTTGTTGTGTGGGAATGATCTCGTTAGACATGTTGGATAGATTTAAGAGGATACAAAGTACTTTTCTACCCAGCCTTTCGGAATGACGTTTATCATCGGTTAAAATGATTATTGTCATATTTCTCCGGGGGGGCATTTGCTATTTTGCAGGAAATACCAACACGTAAAAAAAGATAATATGAAAAAAGTAATTGCTTCCCTGGCGGCCCTGACCCCATTGTTTGCGCTGGCCCATCCCGGTCATGGTGAAACAGAAGGATATACCATCATCCACTATTTCACAGAACCGCAGCATGCACTGGTAACACTGGGCGTAGTGGTACTGACCACCGTTTTTGTGATGAGGGAAAGAAGAAAAAAACAATCCTGACCATAAGCAACCCTGTACCATGCACGAGTTATCCATAGTAATGAGTATCGTAGAACTCGCTTCTGAACAGGCATCCCGCCACGATGCTGCTGTGATAGAAGAGATAGAGCTGGATATCGGCTGCCTGAGTGGAATTGAAATGGACTCGTTCGATTTTGCATGGAAACAGGCTGTTAAAAGAACCCTGCTGGAGAATGCGCGTCGTACAGTGAACCGGATAGAAGGCAGGGCCCTGTGCCTTGACTGCAACACGGACTTTACGATGGAGCATTTGTACGATGGCTGTCCGAATTGCGGCAGTCATCTCAGCCAGATCAAGAGCGGAAAGGAACTGAAACTCCGCTCACTTGTACTACCCGATTAATCTCACAAAAACCTTAGTTATGTGTGCTACCTGTGGCTGCGGCCCCAATTCACATCACCATGATCATTCGCATGATCATACCCACGAGACCTCTCCCGGCAAAAAAGTAGTGGATGTTGAGCAGGATATCCTGCTGGAGAACAACCTGCTTGCCCAACGCAACCGTGGTTTCTTTGAAGGAAGGAATATCCTCGCCATCAACCTTGTCAGCTCACCCGGCTCGGGCAAAACGAGCCTGCTGGAGCGTACCCTTACCGATCTGAAAGGCGAACTCAGTTTTGCCGTGATCGAGGGCGACCAGCAAACGGCCAATGATGCGGACCGTATTCACGCTACCGGAACCAAAGTGACCCAGATCAATACCGGCAAAGGCTGCCACCTGGATGCCCATATGGTGTTACACGCCGTACAGGGCATGAAACTGCAGGCCGACTCTGTACTGTTCATCGAGAATGTAGGTAACCTGGTATGTCCTGCCATGTTCGACCTGGGCGAACAGGAAAGGGTAGTGGTGATCAGTGTGACCGAAGGGGAGGACAAACCCATCAAATACCCCGACATGTTCCATTCATCCACTTTGTGTGTGATCAATAAAACGGACCTGCTGCCATATGTCAAGTTCAATGTGGAGAAAGCCAAGGAGTATGCCCGTAAAGTGAATCCCAAGCTGGAGATCATTGAACTGAGCTGCACCAGCGGCGAGGGAATGGACCAGTGGTATGAATGGCTGAAAACTAAAGTATTACAACCTGTATAACCCCGCACTACCGATGCCTGCGTATCATATACATATTACAGGAATGGTACAGGGCGTGGGTTTCAGGCCCTATGTACACAAACTGGCCGTACAGCAGCAGCTGAACGGAAGGGTGCATAATGGCTCCGATGGGGTACATATCTACTGCAGCGGCAGCCAGGAACAGGTAAGCACTTTGTACGAAAGCCTGCTGCAGCAGCCGCCTCCGCTGGCCATCATCACCGGCTATCATATGGAAGCCTATACAGGTGAAGTGGCTCCCGGGTTCTTCATTGATATGAGCACCGGTTCCGAGACCGTTGACATGCTCATCACCCCCGACATCGCCCTCTGCGATGATTGCCGCCGCGAACTGAACGATCCAGAGAACAGGCGCTACCGTTATCCATTCACTACCTGTGTCAATTGTGGTCCCCGGTACTCCATCACCACCGCATTGCCTTACGACCGCAGGCATACCACCATGGATCAGATGCCGCTTTGCAACAGCTGCCAAAATGAATATGAAGCGGTGCAGGATCACAGGCATCACAGCCAGACCAATAGCTGCCCTGAATGCCGGATCACCATGCACCTGTACGATGCCTATCGCAAAGAGATACCCGCTACCGAACAGGAGCAACTGCAACAGGTGAACGGGTGGCTGCAACAGGGTAAGATCATTGCCGTAAAAAATACGGGTGGTTACCTCTTGTTATGTGATGCCACGAATGCCGGAACCATCTTACTGCTGCGCGAACGAAAACGCCGGCCGGCAAAACCGTTTGCCCTGTTATACGCCGACCTGGAAATGCTCAATGCAGATGTTACCCTGCGCGGCACAGAGATCACCGCATTGAAAGATAAAGCTGCCCCCATTGTACTGTGCGGGCTGAAACCTCATCCCGAGAACAGGATCGTGACGGATCAGATAGCACCGGGTTTACAAAGGGTGGGCGCCATGTTACCCTCATCGCCCCTGCTGGAACTGATCGCGAAAGCCTTTGGTAAACCCCTGATCGCCACCAGCGCCAACCTGAGCGGTTCACCGATGATCTATGATGATGCAGAAGCCCTGCACTGGCTGCCGGCCATTGCAGATTTCATCCTCACATACGACAGGGAAATTGTAGCGCCACAGGACGACAGCGTACTGCAGTTCAGCAGCCGCGGTCAAAAGATCATCCTCCGCCGCAGCCGTGGACTGGCACCGAATTATTATCCGCTTCCATTCAGTGACCTGCCTGCCGATACGTTGGCCATGGGTGGAGAACTGAAAAGCGCTTTTGCCGTATCACATGCCGGCCGGCTCTTCATCAGCCAGTTCCTGGGCGACCAGCAATCGGTGGAGTCGCAGGAAAGTTATGAGAAGTCGTTGCAGCAGGTAAGCAGGCTGCTCAACTTCACGCCCAAACATATTGTGGCCGATAAACATCCGCGTTACCAGGTATCGCAACGTGGCAGAGACCTGGCCGCCATGGATGCCTGCTCTTTTACCGAAGTGCAACACCACGAAGCGCATTTTGCGGCGGTCATGGCCGAACACGACCTGTTTGCACAGAAACAACCCGTGCTGGGCATTACCTGGGATGGTACGGGGTATGGTAATGACGGACAGATATGGGGTGGTGAAGTATTCCTGTATGACCAGGGCGAGATCAACCGCGTGGTACACCTGGATTATTTTCCCCAGCTGCTGGCCGATAAGATGAGCCACGAACCCCGGCTGAGTGCCCTGAGCATATTGGGTCGTTCTGCCGTGGCCGAACACAGGCTGAAACACCTCTTTACCGAAAAAGAATGGGTGTATTACCAGCAGCTGCTGCAACAACCCACACGTATGCAGACCAGCAGCATGGGCCGTTTGATAGATGCAGTGGCCTGTTTATTGGGCCTGGCTTCCAAAACCAGTTACGAAGGCGAAGCTGCCATGAAACTGGAGGCGCTGGCACAGAGCTGTACCTATCATTCATACGATTATTACAGTATGCCACTGACCGAAGGGGTATGGAACTGGCAGCAGCTGATCCATGAACTGCTGGAAGACTGGCAACACAAGGAACCCAATGAAATGATCGCCTGGAAATTCTTTTATTCGCTGGCCAAAGCCATCGCATACCTGAGTTCTTATTACGATATCGACAAACTGGCTTTCAGCGGTGGGGTATTCCAGAATGCGTTGCTGGTAGATATGATCATGGACCTGTTGCAGCACAAACGCAAACTCTATTTTCACAAGCAGGTGAGTCCGAACGATGAATGTATCGGCCTGGGTCAACTGGCCTGGTATGCACATTTTGGCGACCGGCCCCACACATCCATGGAAGCACAAAAAAAAAGATTTGAGAATATCATCGCACCGCTGATGCAGGTGCAATAAATAACCCTAAAAACAGACACCATGTGTTTAGCCATACCCGGAAAGATCATCGCCATCACCGAAGAACTGGATACCACCTTCCGTAAAGGAAAAGTTTCCTTCGGCGGTATACTCAAAGAGATCAATCTCTTCATGGTCCCCGAAGCCAAGATCGGAGATTATGTCCTGGTCCACGTAGGCGTGGCCATCAACCTGGTAGACGAAGAAGAGGCCCAGAAGACCTTCAGTTATCTGAAGCAGATGGGGGAGGTGGAGGAGATAGAGAATAATGAATGAATGATAGGATGATAGAATGATAGGATGAGAGAATGGGGGTGATAGAAATATTTCTACTAACTAGGAGGAGTTGGTTTTGGTAGTTTAGTGGGAAAATATTTTTTATGACAGAGAAGTCATTGTTTATCGAGACATTCAAGAGGCGGACGAAACAGATGGCCATAAGCAGTATCAGGTTGGTTCAGATGCTGCCTAAAACGGAAGAGGCCGGTGTGATAGGTAAACAGTTGATACGAAGTTCTTCTTCAACGGCGTCTAATTACAGGGCCGCCTGCAGGGCAAGGTCTCAACAGGAGTTCTTTGCTAAAATGAGTATCGTAATAGAAGAGTGTGACGAAACATTATTCTGGCTTGAATTAATAGAGGAATCGCTGATATATACAAAACCCGAATTAAAAACCTTACAAACCGAAGTGACCGAAATCCTGAGAGTAGTTTCCAAAGCGAGGAAAACACTCTCAAACTAACCACCAAACCAAACATTCTCTCATTCTATCATCCTATCATTCTATCATTCTATCATTATATGAAATACCTCTCCGAATACCGCGACCCCGAACTGGTACATGAATATGTGCAGGAACTGCACCGCATCACCACCCGACCCTGGACATTGATGGAGATCTGTGGCGGGCAAACGCATAGCCTGGTGAAGAACGGCATACTGGATATGTTGCCGGAACAGATCACCATGGTGCATGGTCCGGGATGCCCGGTTTGTGTGACCAGCGTCAGTGTGATCGATGAAGCCATTTACCTGGCTGGTCAGCCCAATGTGATCCTTTGTTCGTTTGGTGATATGTTACGGGTGCCTGGCAGCCGGAAGAGTTTGCTGGAAGCAAAGGCCGAAGGTGCCGATGTACGCATTTTGTATTCGCCGCTGGAAGCGGTGGAGCTGGCCAAGAAGAACCCCGATAAGGAAGTGGTGTTCTTTGCGGTGGGTTTTGAAACTACGGCACCGGCCAATGCGCTGAGTGTGGTGCATGCCGATAACCAGGGTATCAACAATTACAGCATACTGGCATCGCATGTACTGGTACCGCCGGCCATGGAAGCCATACTGAGCGATGAGGAGAACCAGATCGATTCTTTCCTGGCGGCAGGACATGTGTGCACCATTATGGGGATGGAAGAGTACTACCCGGTGGCAGAAAAATACCAGATCCCCATTGTGGTAACAGGTTTTGAACCGGTTGACCTGTTGCAGGGGATCCTGATGGCCGTGAGACAACTGGAGAATGGCGAATACAAAGTAGAGAACCAGTATGCCCGCAGCGTGCAGCGCGAAGGCAACCGTATGGCACAGGATACCATACAGAAAGTATTTGAAGTGAGCGACCGCACCTGGCGCGGCATCGGCTCCATACCGCAGAGTGGATATGAAGTGAATGAACGTTATCGCCAGTACAATTCGCGGATCAAATTCGCGATCGATATACCGCTGGCCGAGGAGAACAAGGAGTGTATCAGTGGCGATATCATGAAGGGTTTGAAAAAACCCCGTCAATGCCCGAACTTCGGTACCAAGTGTAAACCAGAGCATCCGCTGGGGGCGCCCATGGTGAGCAGTGAGGGGGCCTGTGCCGCTTACTATCAATATTCCAATGCGGATGCGATGACTAAATGATACCAATGATGCGGACGGCGACCCTGATGTTATTTTTACTGCTTACAGTTGATTTGTTGGCTCAAAAAACGATCAGTGGATCGGTGTTGGATGCCAAAACCAACCTGCCGGTGGAAGGGGTCTCGGTTAGAGTATGGCCGGCTTCACTTACAACGGTTACGGATGAGCGGGGACATTATGTTTTTACAGCCGTAAAGCAGCAGACTGTAAGAGAAGTAGTATTCTCCTGCATCGGGTATGCTTCCCAAAGAATATCCCTGGCAGATCAGCCTCTGCCTGAAACGGTGCTGCTGGTTCCGGAAAAGATTCAGTTGAAAGATATTGTTGTCAATGCCAGGGTGGGCAAAGAATACCAGACCATCAGTAAAACTGATATACACATGCGCGGTGTGAACAACTCCCAGGAAGTGTTGCGTTTGGTGCCCGGTTTGTTCATTGGTCAGCACCAGGGGGGTGGTAAAGCAGAGCAGATATTTATGCGTGGATTCGATAGTGATCATGGAACCGATATTAATATCATAGCAGATGGTATGCCGGTGAATATGGTTTCACAGGCTCACGGACAAGGCTATGCCGACATGCATTTCATCATTCCTGAGACCATCGAGCATGTAGATTTTCAGAAAGGGCCTTACCAGGCCGGCAAGGGTAATTTCGCCACATCCGGTTTTGTGGACCTTCGTTCGCGGAACGCCCTGAGTGCCAATCAGGTAAAACTGGAGGCCGGAATGTTTGCCACTTACCGGGCCCTGGGAATGTTTAACCTGTTGAACGAAAAAGCAAAAGCGAAACAGCAATCGCTGTATATCGCTTCCGAGTATGCCTATTCCAATGGTTTCTTTGATGCGCCACAGCATTTTAACCGCTTCAATTTTTTCGCTAAATACAATGGCAGGTTGAGTGCCCGGACTTACCTGATGGTCAGTATGTCTTCCTTCTCCAGCAAATGGAACGCATCCGGACAGATACCCGACCGTGCAGTTGCCAGCGGGCAGATCGGTTTTTATGGGGCTATCGATTCTACGGAAGGAGGTAATACGGCACGCAGTAACCTGAATGTACAATTGATCACGACACTTCGTAACGGCGGCTTTATTAAGAACCAGTGGTATTACAGCAGATACCAGTTCAACCTTCACTCTAACTTCACTTTTTTTCTCAAGGATCCCATTAACGGCGACCAGATACGACAACGGGAAAACAGGGACCTCCTGGGTTACCAGGCAAGTTATCACCAGCAGTCAAGACTGGGCAACTTACCGCTCACCACCGAGGCCGGTTTAGGTTTTCGGTATGATGCGGTCCATGATCTGGAACTATCCCATACCAAAGACAGGAATACCGTTCTGAACCGGCTCGCATTAGGAGATGTGAACGAGACCGATATCAATGCCTATTTCAGCGAGACCCTTCGCCTCTCTGAAAAATGGAGTGCCTATGCAGGACTTCGTTTTGACCAGTTCCTCAACCGTTATACCGATCATTTACGTTCGGACAGCCTGTTTAAGGCACAGGCAGCCATTGTTAGCCCGAAACTGACCCTTACCTACCATGCCAACAATGCCACACAGCTGTACCTGAACCTGGGTAAGGGATTTCATTCCAATGATACCAGGGTCGCAGTGATAGAAAGAGGAAGGAAAGTTTTACCGGCAGCCTATGCAGCAGATCTGGGCGTGATCAGTAAGCCTGCTAAAAACCTGCTGCTGCATGCCGCCCTCTGGTATCTCTGGCTGGACCAGGAATTTGTATATAGTGGCGACGGCGCTTACGTAGAGCCATCTGGTAAGACCCGTCGCACAGGGGTGGACCTGTCGGTTAGGTATGAACCGATCGCTTCTGTATATATTGATGCGGACCTGAATTATGCACATGGCCGTTTTGCAGAGGAGCCCAAAAACGCAAACTATATTCCGCTGGCGCCGGTATGGAGCAGTACGGGGGGGATCACTTATAAAAACAAAAATGGGATCAACGGAGCTTTCCGGTATCGCTGGCTGGGTAACCGGCCGGCGGTTGAAGATTATTCACTTACGGCAAAAGGGTATATTGTGAATGACCTGGTGCTGAATTATACGCGGGAAAAATATGAGATCGGATTTGCTGTCAACAATATTTTTAATGTGCAATGGAAAGAAACACAGTTTGCCACATTGACCCGCTTGCAAAATGAACCGGCTCCGGTAGAAGAGATCCATTTTACACCGGGTACCCGTATGGCAGCCAAACTGAGTGTGGCCGTATTTTTTTAAAAGAGATTGTTATGGAACAAAACATCAAGATGAGCCTACAATGCCCCATGCCCAAATTCGATTTCGATGTGATCACAATGGGTCATGGCAGTGGAGGACTGCTTACCCACCGGTTGCTGCAAAGCGGGGTGTTCGATATCCTGAAGAATGAGCTGCTCGACCAGCAACACGATGGTGCCAGTTTTGAACTGGAGGGACGGACGGCATTCAGTACCGACAGTTATGTGATCTCACCCATCTTTTTCCCGGGCGGTAATATCGGCGAGCTGGCGGTGAATGGTACGGTGAATGACCTGGCCATGTGCGGTGCCGATGCCAAATACCTTTCACTGGCTTTCATCATAGAAGAAGGGTTGTCGATGGAGGCTTTCTGGAACGTGTTGACCGGTGTAAAATATGCCGTTCAGAAAACCGGCGTCAAGATCGTTACAGGTGATACCAAAGTAGTGGAGAAAGGAAAGGGTGACCAGTTGTTCATCAATACATCGGGTGTGGGCGTGATACACCCCAAAGCACAGATCCACCATGACCATATTGAAGCGGGTGATAAGATCATCATCAGCGGTAACCTGGCGCAGCATGGTATTGCCATCATGAGCAAACGCCAGGGACTGGAGTTTGAGACAGATATCGTGAGCGATACCGCCAACCTGAACCATACTGTACGCGGATTACTGGATGTGATCGGTCCGGATATCAAATTCATGCGCGATCCTACCCGGGGTGGACTGGCATCGGTACTGAACGAACTGGCCGAGATCCGCAAACTGGGTTTTGTGATCGAGCAGGATAAGTTGCCCATCGATGAACAGGTGGAAGGCGCCTGCGAAATGCTGGGCCTTGACCCCTTGTATGTGGCCAATGAAGGCTCATTTGTAGCTATCGTATCACCGGAGCATGCAGACCTCGCAGTTTCTTTGTTACACGCCGATCCCAATGGAATAAATGCCCGTATCATTGGCGAAGTGACCCGGGAACATGCCGGCAAAGTGATGCTGAAGAGCCGCATTGGCGGACATCGGGTAGTAGGTTACCTTACCGGTGAGCAACTGCCGCGGATCTGTTAGGGATCTTCCTGTTCTTTATTCAGCCATCAGAATTCAACGATCAGTCCAATAGAAGGAATGAAACTGGCCGAATCATCCTGCAACAGGATGGGGATGGCATTGCTGCCATCAGCTTTCAGCGCCCTTCCGTCTGTGGTAATGAAAGTCGTGTTGTTGGCATTCCTCGAGAAAGTGAAATCGGGTACGGGTTGGTTACGTGCCCGCAGGAAGTTGGTGATGTCCAGGAACAGGTCGATGGTGGTCTTCCTGAAATTCCATTTTTTGTCGATGCGGATATCAGCCGAATGAAAACCCCGTAATCGCAGGCTGTTCAGTTGCGCGTAATCGAATATCCCCCGTCCCAGCGAAAGATAATTCAGGCGTGAGGCGGTCATGTCATACGGAGTATAGGGTGCCCCGCCCTGGTAGCGGAATTTCATGCCCAACTCCCAGTTGCGTTTGAACTTATATCCCCAGGTAAGACTCAGTAGGTGTTTGTTGTCCCAACTGCTGGGCAGGTAATTCCCATTGTTACCGCTGTATTGGCTCCGGTAGAAGGTATACGAGAAAATTCCAAAGAACCGTTCGGTCAGTTTTTTCTGGGCAAACAATTCAACGCCCCAGGCTTTTCCTTTTCCATTGGTGATCACTGCCTCATTACCCAGCACGTCGAAATTGCCGCCCAGGTTGGCCAGTGAAATACCGTTTCGGACCGACACAGGCACGTTATCATACAATTTGTAAAAGGCTTCTGCGGTAAAGCGAAGTCCATCATTGGGCAGGTATTCGAGACCGGCCACATAATGGTCGCTTCGCTGGTAGCGGCTGTTCCTGTTCACCAGTAAACCGTTGTTATCGGCAAAACCCAGGATGGTATAGGGTGGCAGTTTGTAGTAGCGACCGGCAGAAATATTGGCCGTCCATCTATCTGCCAGCACATAACTGAACGAGATCCGGGGCGATAAGGTTTGCAAGGGTTGATTGCCTTCGGATGTAAAGCTGTTCATGTCGGTACGTAAACCGCCACTGATGCCCAAACGGTTATCCAGGAAACGTTTGCCCGCCTGTACAAAAGCACCATACCGCCAGAAACCCGACAGCGGACTGTTGAAGTTCACCGTGACCGCTGGTTGGATCAGGTTACCGGCACTGTCTTTCAGTTCTTTCCGGATCACGCTGAACGAGCGGTTCTGGTACTGTACGTATTGCAGGGAAGCGCCGTAACTGATCTTCCAGCCTGCTATGTTCTTGTTCACATCGACCCGCAGTTTGTTCTCTGTTTCTCTTGAAGTATAATCGAGTGTGCGTTGTGAGGGCAGTTTCAGGGTATTGTCCTCAAAAGATTCAATGGCATTGTCAAAAGCATTGCGGCTAAGGGCCCAGTTCACATACCCGTTCCGGATGAGTTTTTTCAGGCTCAGTCCGAACGTGTAGTTCCATTGGTTGATGGAGGGGTTGGCGTTGATGATGTATAATTTTTCCGGGGTGGCTTTTTTTACTGGTGCCAGGCTGAACTGGTCGATCGCTCCCAATGCCATGAATGATAAACTGGTCTTGGGGTCGATCTGCCGGGTGATCTTGGTCTGGAAATCCCAGTAGTTGGGACGTATGGGCAGGTCGATGGCAGAGAACAGTAATTGCAAATAAGAGCGGCGTGCCGATGCCAAGAAACTGGTTTTCCTGTCTTTCGACAAAGGTCCTTCCAGTGTGGCCGATACGTCCGTGGCGCTGATACGGGCATTGCCCTGGAACTTATTGGCATTACCGTTGCGCTGTTTGAACTGGAATACGGAACTCAAAGCGTTATCGTACCGTGCATCAAAAGCGGAAGAGCTCAGTTTCACGTCTTCGATGAAGGAGATGTTGAGCATACCCTGCGGACCGCCCGAACTTCCCTGTGTCTGGAAGTGGTTCAGTACCGGGATCTCGATCCCATCCAGGTAATACACATTCTCATTGGGTGCGCCGCCGCGGATGATGATATCGTTGCGGAAACTGCCACCTTCCGCGCCGCCGCCCACGCCGGGTAATGCCTGGATGGCTTTGCTGATGTCGAAATTGCCGCCGGGGTTACTCCGGATCTCTTCCAGCGTTAAACGTTGTACGCTTAAGGGACTTTCCAGTGTGGCAGCTTTGGCCGTGCGCCGGGTATTGCTTACCACAACGGCAGCCAGTTCGGTTACCTGGGGCTCCAGTTCTATGGTCACGGTGTATTCATTACCCGCACTCAGGATGATATTGTATAAACTGAGCAGCTGGTAGCCGGTGGCCCTGGCTTCAATGGTATGTGTCTTTACGGGTATGCCGGTGATACGGAACAGGCCGTTGGTATCGGTGAGTGCTGCTTTGTTACTGCCTTTGATGCTGACGGCGGCCCCGGAGATCGGTTTTTGTGTGCGTTTATCCAATACAGTACCGGAAATACGACCGTTGTCCTGTGCATAGGCAACAACAGTGGTCATACTGCCGATCACGATCAAAAACATTCTCCAAAATCTGGCTGCAGGGAACATGAGGTATTGTTTAAGTTCTGGAATCCCATTTGGGTTTTACTATTAACAAAGAAGCTGGCATTTGGTTGAAGGAAACGGCTGTTTTCTTTGATGAATTATTGAACGGATCCCTCTGCAGATCCTGAGGCTTACCTGACCGTATTCTTGCGTAACTTTAAACAAAGCCAAACTATGAACTGGCATCGCCTGAGCATCGAAACCGTTTTTGAACTGATGGGGTCTGCGCCCCAGGGACTGAGTTCGCTGCAGGCAGAAGAAAAATTGCTGGACCAGGGTCCCAACCAACTGGAAGAAGGCAGGAAAAAAACAGCCATCGGCATCCTGCTCGCGCAGTTCAAAGATGTGATGATCCTGATCCTGCTGGCAGCCGCTGTCATTTCGGCTGTGATTGGTGAAGCCACCGATACCCTTGTCATCATCATCATCGTGTTCCTGAATGCGCTGATCGGGTTCTTCCAGGAATACCGGGCCGAGAAAGCCATGCAGGCACTCAAACAGATGAGTACCACGCAGGCAAAGACCATGCGCAACGGTGTAGTGACCTGGTTGCCTGCCACCGAACTGGTGCCGGGCGATATTGTGTTACTGGAAGCCGGTAATGCCGTTCCCGCCGATATCCGCATCATCGATTCCATCAGTCTCAAAATAGAAGAAGCGGCACTCACCGGAGAGTCGATGGCCGTGGATAAAATTGCCGCCACCCTGGAAACGGAAGAGCTGCCGCTGGGCGACAGGCTCAATATGGCATTCAAAGGAACCTATGTGACCTATGGCCGCGGCAGCGGTATCGTGATCGCCACCGGTATGCAGACCGAACTGGGCCGTATCGCCAAAATGCTGCAGGAAGAAGAAGTGCAGACACCGCTGCAACAGCGCATGGCATCTTTCGGAAAAAAACTATCGGTGATCGTGCTGATTCTGTGCTTGTTGTTCTTACTGGTGGGCTGGCTGCGCGGGGAGGGTCTGCTCAAAATGATCATGACCAGTATTTCATTGGCTGTAGCAGCCATACCTGAAGCCTTACCCGCGGTGATCACCATTTCGCTGGCATTGGCAGCCAAACGGCTGGTGCAGTTCAATAGCCTGATCAGGAAATTGCCTGCTGTAGAGACCCTGGGTTCGGTCACTTATATCTGCACGGATAAAACGGGCACCCTTACCAAGAACAAAATGCACGTTGAGCAGGTGTATGTGAATGGCCACCTGTACGACCGCAACGAACTGGCTGAAGTGAAACACCAGAAAGAGGTTTCGTTGCTGCTGCACGCATTTGCCCTGAATAACGATACACTGTCCGATGGCGACAGTATGGTGGGCGATAGTACCGAGATCGCCCTGATGGAAGTTTCGAATGAACATTATATACGTCCTGCCGTTTGGCCCCGTTTGTCGGAGATCGCATTTGATGCCGACCGCAAACTGATGACCACTTTCCATGAACACAATGGCAGGATCATTGCTTTTACCAAGGGAGCCCCCGATATGCTGCTCACCCGCTGTGAAAAAGTGGAGGCAGACGCCATACACCACCAGGTGAACGGCATGGCTGCCCGTGGTTTGCGGGTACTGGGTTTTGCTTACCGCTATTGGGAGGAAGTGCCCGCTAATCCCAACAGCGATCAGCATGAAAAGGGAATGCATTTCCTGGGCCTGGCCGGTATGATCGATCCACCGCGGGAAGAAGTGTACGGTGCCGTGGCACAATGTAAGACCGCGGGTATTGTTCCGGTGATGATCACCGGAGATCATCCGCTTACTGCCCAGACCATTGCCAGGCGTATCGGCATTGTCAGCAGCGAACAGGACCTGGTGATCAGTGGTCGGCAATTGTCGGCGCTGGACCATGCCGCATTTGCTGAAAAAGTGGAACAGATCAAAGTGTATGCACGTGTGTCGCCGGAACAGAAATTACAGATCGTAAAAATGCTGCAGGAAAAAGGACATTACGTGGCCATGACAGGAGATGGGGTGAACGATGCCCCTTCGCTCAAACGGGCCAATATCGGTATCGCCATGGGTATCACCGGCACGGATGTGTCGAAGGAAGCGGCACATATGATCCTGCTGGATGATAATTTCTCCACCATCGTCAAAGCCATCAAAGAGGGACGCAGGATCTATGATAACATCTTAAAGTTCATCAAGTACCTCATGACCACCAATTCAGGTGAGTTGTGGACCCTGCTCATGGGGCCTGTACTGGGCATGCCCATTGCCTTACTGCCCATTCATATCTTATGGATCAACCTGGTATCAGATGGGTTGCCGGCCATTGCCTTATCGTTTGAGAAAGCTGAAAAGAATATCATGCACCGACCACCGAGGCCGCCACAGCAAACAGTATTTGCCAATGGACAGGGTGCGCACATGATCTGGGTTGGAATGTTGATGGCCACAGTGGCACTGAGTATGCAGGCATGGGCCATTGCAGAAGGGTTGCATTGGCAGACCATGGTGTTTAATGTATTGTGTTTGTCACAGATGGCGCATGTAGTGGCCATACGTTCGCAACACCAGTCTGTTTTCCGCATAGGCCTGTTCTCTAACCCGCTGCTGATGGGTTCGGTACTGCTGACCCTGCTGCTGCAGATTGCTGTTACCTATGTTCCGCTACTGCAAGGTGTTTTTGCCACACAGGCATTGGATCTTCGCGAGTTCATCATTGTGGGTGCTGCTTCCACCATCGTGTTCATAGGCGTGGAGCTGGAAAAGATCATTGTGCGTAGAAAAAAACATTTGTAAACAGGTGTTCTCTGATAGTTATATTCCGTGCCAGAACATGCATGGTATGAATCGCTACTTGTGCCTGAAGATAAAAACTATGTTAATCTGACCGCTGGTCCTGTTACATACTGCCATTTGTTTTGTATTTTGAAGAATACGATCATTCAAAATCCTGCGCATGACCAATGCTATCATTATTACCCTTTGTGTTTTATTGCTGATCGCTTATGTGTTTGACCTTACTGCTTCCAAAACAAGGATCCCTTCGGTGATCCTTTTGCTGCTGCTGGGTTTTGTGGTGCGTGAACTGGCGGATATTTTAGAGGTATCCCTGCCCGATCTTACCCCTGTATTACCGGTGCTGGGCACTATCGGGTTGATATTGATCGTACTGGAAGGCTCGCTTGAACTGGAATTCAATGCTTCCAAAACGCCCCTGATCAAACGTTCTTTTGCAGTGGCCCTGTTGCCCATGCTGGCATTGGCGTTTGGTCTTGCGTGGGTATTACAGCAGGTAGGGGGATATAGTTTCAAGGATAGCCTGACCAATGCCATCCCCCTCTGTGTCATCAGCAGTGCCATTGCCATACCCAGTGTGAAATCACTTGGGCAGCACAGTAAGGAATTCGTGATCTATGAAAGCAGCCTGTCCGACATCCTGGGTGTATTGCTGTTCAATTTTGTGGCACTGAACGAATTCATTACCCTGTATACGGTAGGCGGGTTTGTGATGCAGCTTCTGGTGATCACGGTGATCTCCTTTGTGGCCACTATTGCTTTGTCACTACTGCTGAGTCGCATTGACCATCATATAAAATTTGCCCCCATCATCCTGCTGGTGATACTGATCTATGCAGTATCAAAAATTTACCATCTGCCAGGCCTGATCTTTATCCTGCTCTTCGGTCTGTTCCTGGGTAACCTTGATGAATTGCAGCATGTGAAATGGATCCATAAGCTGAATCCTGTGGCCCTGAATAAGGAGGTTCACAAATTCAGAGAGATCACTACCGAAGCGGCATTCCTGATACGTGCCCTGTTCTTCCTCCTGTTCGGATACCTGATCGAGACCGACGAACTGCTGAATACGGAAACACTGGTGTGGGCGGCAGGCATTGTGGCTGCTATTTTTCTGTTGCGGGCCCTGCAACTCAGGTTATCGGGTCTTCCATGGAAGCCTCTTTTGTTCATCGCACCACGGGGTTTGATCACGATCCTTTTATTCCTGTCCATAACACCTGCCAGCAGTATCCCGTTGGTGAACAAGTCGCTGATCATACAGGTGATCATTCTTTCAGCATTGGTGATGATGTTCGGTTTGATGACCACCCAGGCAAAAAAACAGCACCCCATTGCACAGTAAGTTCTTTGTTGCAAAGACCATACCTCGGAAACACAACAAAATGCAGGATTCCTGGCATGTTTGATCCTGTCATTGTTGTAGATTTAGAGCCGCCAACCTAAAATGTCCCGTTATGTTTACCCGATCGCTCGCTGTGTTATCTGCCATGTTACTTGTTCTCTGCTCCTGCCAGAACGGCCCCGCCAAAAAGGATCCTGCATCAGATAGCAGCGAACAAAAATGGTGGAAGGAAGCCATCGTGTACCAGATCTACCCGCGCAGTTTCAAAGACAGCGATGGCGATGGTATCGGTGACCTGAAAGGTATCCTTTCCAAACTGGATTATATCCAGAGCCTGGGTGTGACGGCAGTATGGTTGAATCCGATCTACAGCTCGCCGAATGATGATAACGGGTATGACATCAGCGACTATCGGAATATCATGCGTGAGTTCGGAACGATGGCGGACTTTGATGCCTTGCTGAAAGGACTGCATGACCGCAATATCAAACTGGTGATGGACCTGGTGGTGAACCACAGCAGCGATGAACACGAATGGTTCAAACAGAGCCGCAGTTCGCGCACCAGCAAATACCGGAACTACTACCACTGGTGGGATGCGGAAAGAGGCAAACCCAATTACCGCTACAGCCTGTTCGATGTGAACCACGATGCCTGGAAATACGACTCGCTCACCAATAGTTATTACCTGCATTATTTCTCCCGCAAACAGCCCGACCTGAACTGGGAGAACCCTGAACTGCGCAGGGAAGTGTATGACATCATGAAGTTCTGGGCCGATAAGGGGATCGATGGTTTTCGGCTGGATGCTTTTGGTTTTGCGGCCAAAGACACCAGTTTTCCTGCATTCCCCAAAGGATATGAGAAGGACTTCATGAAATATTATTCCATGGTGCCCGGCATACACGATTACCTGAAAGAGATGCATAGGGAAGTATTCAGTAAATACGATGTGATGAGTGTGGCGGAAGGTGCCGGTAACAGTTTTGAAGATGCGCATAACCTGGTAAATGCTTACCGCAAAGAGCTGCACATGGCGTATGCTTTTGAAGGTGTGGATATTGCCAAAGCAGGCGGATACAGCCTGCAGCATTTTAAACAGGTATACAGCAAATGGGACAGCGCTTTTGCCAAAGAAGGCTGGTTGTCCATTTTCCTGGCCAACCACGACCAGGCAAGGATGGTCAGCCGCTTCGGGAATGACAGTCCGGAGTTCCGCGACCTGTCTTCCAAAATGCTCACCACGTTCATTATGACCATGCGTGGCACACCCTATTATTACAATGGCGATGAGCTGGCCATGACCAATGCAGGTTTTACCCGGATCGAAGACTACCGGGATATGCCTACACTGAACGAGTACAGGAACCAATTGGCCAATAAGGGAGATATTCCTGCTTTCCTCAAACGTATGCAGTTCGAATGCCGCGATAACGGTCGCACACCCTTTCAGTGGGATGGCAGCCTGAATGCAGGCTTCAGCAACGGCACACCCTGGCTGCAGGTGAATAAGAACTATACGGTCATCAACCAGGCTGCCCAGGAAAAAGATCCGAATAGCGTACTCCATTATTTCCGCAAAACTGTGGCGTTGCGCAAAAACAACCCGGTGCTGGTATATGGCAAATACACGATCCTGGATAAAGACAATCCCGCGGTCTATGCCTACACACGCGAGTGGCAAGGCAAAACTTTTTTAGTGATACTGAATTTCACGGCGAAACCTGCAACCGTACAAACAGGAGTTGATATGCGTAAGGCCCAACTGCTGCTGAATAATTACGGAACACCACCTGTCACTGGTGCCCTGCGTCCCTACGAAGCGGTGGTGTACCAACTATAAACTAAGCAGGGTATTGGTCCGTCTATTGTTCTATGGCAAATACCAGCGCTTCTGTATCGGCTATTGGGTTATACCTGATGGTCAGGCCATCAGCGGTTGACGCTGACCTCATCTTCTGTTTACTGCCCAGTAGCTGTACTTTTTTGGCATCGGTAAAAATGCGTCCACGTAATGTCAGTTCTCCTGTCTGGATCTCTTTCTCTGCCAACTGGTAAATGGCATAAATGGTCTTACCCTTGCGGGTAAACACAAAATTGCCCTGCCGGGGAAGATCAGGATCGGCTTCTGTATCATAAATGGCTTCCTGGTTGATCTTCATCCAGGCGCCTACCTGTTGTAAACGTTCATAGGCAACGGGATCCCATTCCCCGTCGGGGCCGGGGCCTACATTGAGCAGCAGGTTCCCGTTTTTACTGATGATATCCGTTAGCAGGTGAATGATCCTGCGGGATGATTTGTAGGTATCGTTGGGCACGTAGGACCAGGAATTGCCCATAGTGATGCAGCTTTCCCAGGGGTAGGGAAGATAAGCAGCCGGTACGGCCTGTTCGGGTGTGACATAGTTCTCGTACTCTCCGTGTACGGTGCGGTCAACCACCAGTAAGCCGGGCTGGTAACTGCGGCTCATGGCGGCGATCCTGGCCATATCAATATCCTGGTTGTATGGAATGGTGCGCTGCCATTCTACCGCAGTATCGATACTGCTGAAAGGTCTTACCCAACCGCCATCTAGCCATAGTATGTCCATCTTGCCATATTCGCTCATCAGTTCTTTGATCTGGTTATAGGTGAAATCTTTAAAACTCTGCCAGCGCTCAGGATATTTTGCAGGATCATACGACACGTTCCGGCTTTTGGGTGGAAAATATTTCCACCAGTAGTGGTCGGTGTTCCAGTCGGGTTTGGAAAAATAGGCGCCGATCATAAAATCCTGTTTGCGGAAAGCATTGAACACTTCTTTGGCCACATTGGCCCTGGGGTTCGAGGAGAACGGGGTCTTGCTGCTGGTGATCTTATAGTCGGTCTGGTGTGTGTCGAACATGCAGAAACCATCGTGGTGTTTGGTCGTGAATACCAGGTATTTCATGCCGGCTTCTTTTGCTGCGGACGCCCAGCGTTCGGGATTGAACCGGACCGGATTGAAAGTGGTTTGAAGATTTTCGTAGGCTTTCAGGTAAGTATACCAGTTGCCGGCATAGGGACCGCGCCGTTGTGTCCAGCCCTCATCTTCCGGGCAGATGCTCCAGCTTTCCACAACACCCCACTGGCTGTACGTGCCCCAGTGCATGAGCAAACCGAATTTGATCTTTTTCCATTCGTTCAGTTTCTGTTGTACCTGAGTATCAGCAGGTGGCTGGTACCGATAGCTGGCCGTATGTTCCTGCGCAGAGAGTTGCAGGCAATAACTTGTCAGTAACAGGTAAAGCATTTTTCTCATACCGGTAAGATACGAATTTGCAGGGACCACTCCGGAACCCCAAATCCGGGAAAACTTTTTTAGAGACCCGCCAGCGGCAGATCGTATTCAGGTATGGTAAATGAATCTGGTATCTTTGCCTGCAAAACCATCAACCATCCTATCATACCTGTTCCGCCATGCAAACACTGATCACCCGGCCTGCTACGGCAGCCGATATAAACACACTCCGTTTATTTGAACAGGGTGTGATCGAAGCCGAAAGGCCCTATGACCCTACACTGAAAAACGGTACCATCCATTATTACGACCTGGAACTGCTGATCAACTCACCTGCTTCTGTACTCATGGTGGTTGAGCTGAACGGTGAGCTGGTAGCTTCGGGGTATGCCCGTGTGGAGACCGCTAAACCTTACCTGCAACATCCGCAACATGCGTACCTCGGTTTTATGTACACCCATCCCACCCATCGGGGTAAAGGATTGAACAAACTGGTGTTGGATGCACTGAAACAATGGGCCCGTGAAAGAGGGATCACGGAATTGCGTCTGGAAGTATATCACAATAATCAATCAGCTATACGTGCTTATGAAAAAGCAGGATTTGGAAAACATATGATTGAAATGCGGATGGGGATCTGATCCCTGTCTCTTTCCAAAATAAAACCCCGCAACTATGCGGGGTTTTATTTTGGAAAGGACTTTATTGGTACCGGTATACTTTTTTGATCCGGTACAGGTGTTGCTGCGATGTGTAGCCCTTGTAACTGATATACACTTCTTCCGGGTAGCCATCTGCATTATAGATATACTCGAATTTGTAAGGTATGACCGAAGGGAAACCACCGGAATAGCTTTTTTGTTCTGACAGCTGGTTGTTCCTGGAATGATTCGACAGGAAAATATCCGGGTAACCCAACTGGTATTTGGGGTTGATATAACTGTCGTAGGTATAGGTCCCGCTTTCACTGCCACCGGTTGAGCTCATGGCCTCATCCTGAACATTATTACCATTGCGGAACGTCATCTGGTACTGCATACTGTTCCCGTTGTGGAACACATAATTGCCTTTGATGGTACCGGTACTGTTACCCTGCATGGAATAATCGAATGCCACAATGGTCTGCTGGTCGTAACTGTTGTTACGGGCAGTGGCGATCCTGCCATTGGAATAGGTGAAACTGGTATAGCCATTGACCGTATTGTCGGGTCCGCTCCGTTTAATCGTATCTAACTGGCTTCCGTTATACAGGAACTGGTAAAGCTGGGTCAGCTGTAGACCACTTACCTGTAAACAGCGTTGGTAAAATCTGATATCGGATAAACGGTTCTGCGCCGTATAATAATATTCCGTACGGCTATCAGGTATCAGGCCCGATCCGTTCTCCAGGAATACCTGTTCCTCTACCAGCTGTTTGGGCTGGCGCGAGGCGTTTAACAGGATAGACTTGTTGGGAGAAAGTTCTGCCCGGCTCAAGGTCTTCTCTGCGCTAACATTCCATTTGGATACAGAAAAGCGGAAGCTGTCATAGTTCCTGGGAACCCGTACCTGCGTCTGACCCGGTAACATCTCTATTTCACGGATCCAGTGTATGCCATTGCTGTTGGTGGCATCAACGGTCAGTTTGCCGGGTAAACTGTCATACACAACCTCACCCACGCTGATCGACAGTTGTACCGTCACATCCACAAATTCGTTGCGGCCAAAATCGTCCGATGTATAGCCAAAACTTGTTGCAGCGTCGGTTGAAGTGACCTGTAATACCTGTACAGAAGCTCCATGAACGCCTGGCTGTGCAATGGTAACAGGTACCGATACCGGCGTGCTTACCAGCAGCGCTTTCTCTGAATTGCTTTTGGGCGCTGCAAATACGGCAGTGTCCTTGTTGTTCACGACAATGAATTTCGACAGCACGAAATTCCCTCTCTGTAAGCCGATCCTGTCTGTTTTGTAAATGCCCTGGATATAATCGAGCGTTACTTTTTTGTTGCTGACCACTTCCTGCCCGGATGCATTGTTAATGCTCACCAGCGCATACAGCTGGTCTCCGGTGACCTGTATGCCCGGTGCGGCTAACTGCAGGTACGATGATTGGTCTACCGACGGTGGTGGCTGCAGGTTCGGGTCTTCGACAGCTTTTTTGCAGGAGATCACCGTTACAGTGGTGAGTATTGCCAAAGCCAATAATTGAATTTTTTGTTTCATGCTGATACCGGATACGGTTTTAATAGATGGAATAATAATCGTCAATGTTCACAGCCCTGTATCCTGCCTGACGGATGGCTTTGATGACCCTGGTCTTGTTGATGCAACCGGGTGAGAATACGGTCAGTTTCTTATCGCTGATGCAGAGGTCCAGCTGCCAGTTGGCCTGTCCCACAGCATTGTCGAGATAAGGTTTTACCCGCCGCAAAGCGGCTTCACTGCTGATATTGGTCTTGTATGTGATGAGTTCCATGATGTATTGATTGATATATTAAAATAAAAACCTGCCTACACAGACCACGATATGACACTGCACCAGGCAGGTTCATTCCGCGTTGAGCGTAAGCAGGTAGTTTACTTTTCCTTACTGCAAACTTAGTGACTGCTTTTCTCCTGATCGCAGCAGAATAGACGGGCTGCTGATATCCTACGTAAATGGCAGATGTAACATGTGTACGGTAACGCTTACTGCCCAGGAAAAACCTGGTCCAGCTTAGAGAACTTAAGCCGCAGGCTGTTTCCCACCACGCTCACGCTGCTCAGTGCCATAGCGGCGCCGGCCAGCATGGGGTCCAGCAGGAATCCGTTGACAGGGTACAGGATCCCGGCCGCAACCGGTATACCTATCAGGTTGTATATAAAGGCCCAGAACAGGTTCTGCCGGATGGTTTGAACCGTTCTCTTCGACAGTTTCAATGCATTGGGAATACTGTTCAGGTCTGAACTGATCAGCGTCATCCTGGCTACATCCATCGCAATATCACTTCCCCTGCCCATGGCGATGCTTACATCGGCCTGGGCAAGTGCCTGGCTGTCGTTGATGCCATCACCCACCATGGCCACTATCTTACCCTGTTTCTGTAGCAGTTTTACAAACTCGGCCTTGCCTGCAGGTAATACTTCTGCTTTGAATTGTGTGATGCCTGCTTCGTGCGCGATCGCAGCTGCGGTTTGCTGGTTATCGCCGGTAAGCATGTACACTTCTATTCCCTGTTGCTGTAAGTTATGGATGGCTTTTTTTGAATTGCTTTTGATACTGTCTGCGATCGCGATCACCGCAACCACTTCTTTCTCTTCCGCAAAAACAACCACGGTTTTGGCCTGCTGTTGCAGATGCTGGATGGTGGTGGTGGTGTCTGTGGTCAACGGGATGCCTTTTTCCTTGAGCAGGGTGGTGTTACCAATGGTGTAATGTTTATTTCCATATACGGCTGTGACCCCTTTGCCTGTGATGCTTTCAAAAGAATCCAGTTGGATATCGTGAATTTCCTCCTTCTCCAAATAACGGGTCACAGCTTCTGCCAGCGGGTGTTCAGACTGTTTCTCAATGGCCAGCAGTACAGGTTTTAATATTGCTGTGTTGGCCGGTTGGGTAAAGATGATGTCGCTCACGGCAGGCTTGCCTTCTGTGATGGTTCCCGTTTTGTCGAGGATGACCGCGTTCACCCGGTAAGCCAGTTCCAGGCTCTCGGCATCTTTGATGAGGATATGGTTCTCTGCACCTTTTCCCACGCCTACCATGATGGCGGTTGGCGTGGCCAGTCCCAAAGCACATGGACAGGCGATCACCAATACGGTCACCGCAGCCAGCAGCCCCTGCGTAAATGCATGTTCACCGCCCAGCAGCAACCATAACAGGAATGTGAGTACAGCAATGCCCATTACCACCGGTACAAAAATGCCGGCGATCTTATCCACCAGTTTTTGTACGGGTGCCTTACTTCCCTGGGCTTCCTGCACCAGTTGAATGATCTGCGATAAGAGGGTGGCACTGCCCACTTTCTCTGCCTTAAAGCGAAAACTGCCTTTCTGGTTGATGGTGCCGGCAAATACCGCGTTGCCGGCTTGTTTTGATACGGGAACAGGTTCGCCGGTGATCATACTTTCGTCCACATAGGATTCACCAGAGATCACCTGTCCGTCTACCGGGATCTTTTCTCCCGGTTTTACCAACAGCAGTTGTTGCGGCTGCACCTGGCTGATGGGGATCTCGGAGGTTTCTCCGTTCTCTGATACCAGCGTCACCGTTTTGGGCTGCAGGCCCATCAGTTTCTTGATGGCAGAGGATGTGTTGGATTTGGCATTCTCTTCCAGCAATTTGCCCAGTGAGATAAAGGCAATGATCACAGCGGCCGCCTCAAAATATACATGCGCATGCAGCCCTCGTTCGTGCCAGAACTCAGGAAAGAAGGTGTTGAAGCTGCTGAACAGGTAGGCAATGCCCGTGCTCATGGCCACCAGCGTATCCATATTGGCCTTGCCATGAATGGCCTGTCGCCAGGCATTGATAAAGAAGTTGCGGCCGAAATAGAAGATCACCACGGTGGCCAGCGCCATCATGAGATAGTTGCCATAAGGCATATCCATAAAGAACATTCCGATCACCACAATGGGTAAGGAGAGGATGGATGACCAGATGGTCCGGTTCTTGATGCTGCGCAGGTGCTGTTGTTGTGACTGCTCCCTGGCTTCTTCGCGGTTCTCCTGTTCAATGAGCATGTCGTAGCCGATGGACCGAACAGCCTGCTGCAGCTGTACAGGATCGGTTAGAGACGGATCATAACTGATCCAGGCATCCTGGCTGGCAAAATTCACCCCGGCATCATTTACGCCCGCTGCGGTCTTCAGCATTGATTCAACACTGATGGCGCAGGAGGCACAACTCATGTCAAGTATGGGGTAGGTCTCTTTGATAAGCATAACAGATTGTTTTTTGCAAAGCTCCTATGGAAACAGGGGACTGCTGTTATACAATGCGGGGACGGATTCATATTATTTCAGGCATCTCTTCTGCAGCTACTGTTGTTTCCTTCCTGGTCTTTATGTTCCTGAAATGAGAGGGCGTTAAACCCCTGTGTTGTGTGAACTGTTTCGACAGGTGGGCCACACTGCTGAATCCCAATACGAATGCTATATCAGATACAGACCGGTTGGTATACACCAGCAGTTCACTGGCCTGTTTGATACGGTGATCGATGATGTATTTTTCAAGACTGTACTGTTCTGCCCGCGTAAAGAGGTCGCTGAGTGTTTCGTAGCTGATGTGCAGGCTGGCTGCCGCATAACGCGAGAAACGGAAGGCGGGAGGAAAGTCAAAATGGCCGGAGTAAACATGTGATACCAGTGATTTGATCTCCGCTACGGTCCGGTTGTTCTTCTCTCGCAGCAAGGAGAAACCCAGTGGTCGTAAATGTGATTCCAGTAAAGATCCGTCAACGGGCGCTGCCTGGCTGATGCTGAGTTCGCCCAGTTGCAGGTTGCTGACAGCAATGCCCAGCTCATCCATGACCTGTTGCACCGCTGTGATGCAGCGCTGACAGACCATTCCCTTGATATACCATTTCTGTTCCTGCATACACCATCTTTTGAACAGGCAAGTTAGCGCTGCCGGGCAGGGTAGTTGTTATAGCATTACCTGGAAGTGTTATATAATTTTCAGGGTCTGATCTGATCCAGCGGGCGCCGGTTCTTCTCTTTCAGCTTGCGGAACTCCGAAGCGGTCAGTCCTGTAACTTTTTTGAACTGTTGTGATAGGTGTTGCACACTGCTGTATCCCAGCTGGTCCGCAATACCGGCAAGACTGAGTTCGTCATATACCAGCAGCTCCTTTACTTTTTCAATACGCTGCAGGATCGTGTACTTTTCAATGGTGATCCCTTCTACCGATGAAAACAGGGAACTGAGGTATGGGTAATCGAGCCCTAGCTTCTCTTCCAGCAGGGCCGATAGTTTCAGGTTCAGGTCGTCATCACTTCTGTGTATCAGCGATACGATGGAGGTTTTGATCTTCTCAACGATCCTTGCTTTTTTGTCATCCAGCAATTCAAAACCGATGGCAGAGAGTTTTGCCGAAAAAGCCTTGAGTTGTGCCGCACTGGGCTGGCTGGCCAATTCTATCTCTCCTAACTGTATGTGTTGGTAAGCTAATCCCAGGTTCTCCAGTTCCTGTCGAACCGCCATGATACAACGGTCGCAGACCATATTTTTTACATAAAGGAACATAAGCTCATGGGATATTCGTGATCGGATACTTCGAAGATATTTATTTTTCGCGGCCAACCGCATCCGGGTTTAACGGGGAACTTTATTATCTTCATCCTCATGATGAAAAGAACGGGTCTGTTACTGTTGCTGTCTATCTTGCTGGGGGTGTCAATGGCGCAAACACCGGCTCAAAGGATCCCGGATTTTCGTTTCATCAGGAAGACCGGGGCCGCATTCACCCGCCAGGACCTCGTAACAGGGAAACCTGTGTTTTTTGTCTTCTTCGATATCACCTGTGAGCATTGCCGTAACAGCCTGCAATACCTGAACGGTCATTATCGCGAACTGAGCCGGGCGGCTCTTTACCTGGTGACCATGGATCCCGGCCCCAGTGCCGAAGCTTTCCTGGCGGGCGTAGCCCCCCAACTGGCAAAGCAACCCAATACTTTATTGCTGCGCGATACCCGTCAACAGTTCATCACCCAGTTCCGGCCCAGGAAATTCCCTTCCCTGTTCCTGTATTCTTCCCAACAGCAGCTGATCCTGTACAGTGATGAGGAGAAGGACCTGCCCGTTCTTTTGGCAAAGATCAGCTCTGCCCGGTAAGCCGGACCTATGTGCTGCCAGTGTTTTCAGTTTTGGCACTACCCGTTTCATTGTCTGGTGAATAGCCTGTATTTTTATAAGCGTGTATAGGAACTGCTCAAGGAAACAGGTAGCGATCGCTCATGTACCAAACCGAACTGCATGCACCAACCGTCCAAAGACCCAAGACTCATCTCCTTTAAAACACTGGTACAATCCATAGGCTGGATGAGTGTTTTGTTGCCGGCAGCCATGCTGGTAGGTAATTACCTGTTTGGTCACTGTTATGCGATACAGGATTCGGTGAGCGATTATTATTACACCATTACCGGCGATCTGCTGGTAGGTATGTTATGTGCGGTGGCGCTGTTCCTGATCTCCTACAAAGGATATCCCGGCGACCGGTTGGATGGATTTTTGTCTACCTCTGCGGGCATACTGGCATTGGGGGTGGCGTTTTTCCCCACCAATGAAACCAGTGCCGACAGTTGCGCCATTATTCACCTGCCCCTGAATGAACTGCGTAATAACCTGCACAATGTGTTCTCTGCCGCACTATTCCTCATACTGGCAGCCATTTCGCTGTTCCAGTTCACCAAAAGCAGGGGTGTGGTCATCACCCGCCAGAAAAAACAGCGTAACCGGGTATACCGTATCTGCGGGGTGTTGATGCTGATCTGTATTGTATTACTGGCGCTGTATACGAATCTGCGGGATACCATGCCCTGGTTAAAAGCCTACAAACCCGTTTTCTGGCTGGAATCAGCCGCCTTATTGGCATTCGGGATCTCCTGGTTGGTGAAGGGCGGGTTGTTTTTGAAGGACAGGTAACAATGAAGGAATGAGTGAATGAGTGAATGAGTGAATGAGTGAATGAGTGAATGGTGGTGGGGTCAAGAAACGCTTACATCGCTGGGTAGAACGTTCTTCAGGGGAAGCGTAAGTGTGTTGTCCTGGAAATAGGAAAAGTTTTTGCTTTGATCTGTGGATTGTTTTTTGGAAAGATTGAAATACTCCGAAGGCGTCATCCCCTTTCTTTTCTTGAAGGCATTGATAAAAGTGGTCCTTGAATTAAAGCCTACATTATTGCCCAGGGCCTCAATGGTGTAGGAAAGCAGGGTTTTGTTCTGTTGCACCAGCTCGCATAGGTGATCTATCCTCAGGTCGTTAATGAACTCATTGAAATTCTTTCCCAGGTACTGGTTAATGAATGCGGACAAAATATAGGAAGGCAGCTCTATCTCCTTGCTGAGATCCTTGATGGAATAACCTGTTTTGATGAAGGGCTGGTTTTCGGAAAAATGTTGCTCTATCATGGACTCGTACAAAACAGCATCGGCATGCGGAATGCTTTTTTTCTTGGTCAATTGATCCGCATTGGGAACGTTTGGAATGATGTTTTCCATCGTCTCTTCTACTATCTCTTCTGTTTTGACGGGTGTGTAAGTACCCCATTTCTCAAACAGCTTGTTTTAGAGTTTGATCGTTTTTAAAA
>CAYWPM010000005.1:0-74955 GCA_964460235.1 uncultured Sediminibacterium sp.
ATCGAAGTATTTGTACCCCGATTTTAAGATTTACACAGTTTTTGGGATAGTGTCTTGTAAAACAATTAATCCATTATGCATTCTTCATTCCTCTGTTCCTTGCTCATCTGTTCATCTGTTCCTCACACTCCCAACTGTCTCTTGTACAGTTGCACCGCATTCTCATATCCCAGGTAAATGGCATCACAAACCAATGCATGGCCAATACTTACCTCATCCAGTCCGGGGATGTGCTGTGCAAAATATTTCAGGTTATGCAGATCCAGGTCGTGGCCTGCGTTCAGGCCCAGGCCGAGTTCTTTGGCTCGTTTGGCGGCTGTTATATAGGGTGCAATGGCCTGTTCCGGTTTTCCGGCGGCGAACTCACGTGCATAGGCTTCTGTGTACAGTTCTATACGGTCGGTTCCGGTTTTTGCGGCACCTTCTACCATGGTGATCACCGGGTCCACGAAAATCGACACGCGGATACCTGCTTTTTTGAATATGCCGATGATGTTTACCAGGTAGTCTTTGTGTTGGATCGTATCCCAGCCATGATCGCTGGTGAGCTGCCCCAGTGCATCAGGTACCAGCGTCACCTGGTGGGGGCGGGTTTCCAGTACCAGGTCTACGAATTTTTGTTCGGTAGGGTTCCCTTCAATATTGAATTCGGTAGTGATGATCTTCCGGATCTGCCGCACATCTTCATACCGTATATGCCGTTCATCCGGCCTGGGGTGAACGGTCACCCCATCTGCCCCAAAACGCTGGGCATCGATGGCGGTCTGCAAAACATCCGGATTATTGCCGCCCCGGCTGTTACGCAGGGTGGCAAATTTGTTGATATTCACACTGAGCTTGGTCATGCCGCAAAAATACAGATAAGTTCAGAGTTCCCCGGGTGATGATTTGTGCACAAGCGGCCTTCTTTATTTGGCTGGCTTGGCGTAGCTTCGATGTGGCAACAACGGTTGAAAAATGGTTGCCAGGATGGTTGCTCGGGTAGTACTGGTGATACCGGTTTCTGAACGGGTAATGGAGTATGTTCTTGCATCAGAGAACAGCAGATAGGAACAACATTTGAATCATTTATTTGTTATGTACGCATGAGTTATGTTTCCCTCGAAGAATGTTTGAACGATCTGGAGAAGAACGGCCATCTGGTCCGTATCAAGGAAGAAGTAGATCCTTACCTGGAAATGGCTGCCATCCATCTTCGCGTGTATGAGGCCGGTGGTCCGGCCTTGTTGTTTGAAAACGTGAAAGGTTCGCGTTTCCGTGCCGCATCGAATATCTTCGGCACCATTGAAAGAAGTAAGTTCATCTTCCGGGATACTTTTTCGCAGGTACAGAAACTGATCGCCCTGAAGGGCGACCCCATGCGGGCGATCAAACACCCGATCGATAACCTGCAGACCGGCCTGGCAGCCATGAAAGCGTTGCCTATGCGTAATCCAGTTTCTAAACCCGTATTATACGAAGAGATCAGTATCTCCGATCTTCCGCTGATACAGCACTGGCCCAAAGATGGAGGCGCATTTGTTACACTGCCGCAGGTATACAGCGAAGACATCGACAACCCGGGTATCATGAAAGCCAACCTGGGTATGTATCGTATACAGCTTACCGGTAATGCGTATGAACTGAACAAAGAGATCGGTCTGCATTACCAGTTGCATCGCGGTATTGGCGTGCACCAGACAAAAGCCAATGCCAAGGGGCAACCTTTGAAAGTGAGTTGTTTTGTGGGAGGGCCGCCATCGCACAGCGTTTCGGCCGTAATGCCTTTACCGGAAGGGATGAGTGAAATGACGTTTGCCGGTTTACTGGGCGGAAGAAGGTTCCGATACACGTATCAGGATGGTTTTTGTATCAGTACCGATGCAGATTTTGTGATAACAGGAGAAGTGTATCCCGGCGAGAATAAACCTGAAGGTCCATTTGGAGATCACCTGGGTTATTACAGCCTCACCCATGATTTTCCATTGATGCGGGTGCATAAAGTATATGCCCGCAAAAATGCCATCTGGGCGTTTACGGTAGTGGGTCGCCCGCCGCAGGAAGATACCAGTTTCGGCGAACTGATCCATGAGCTGACCGGTAATGCCATACCGCAGGAAATACCCGGTCTGCGGGAAGTACATGCGGTGGATGCCGCCGGCGTGCATCCGCTGCTGTTGGCCATCGGCAGTGAACGTTACACGCCATACACACCTGCCAAAAGACCAGCTGAGTTATTGACCATTGCCAACCATGTACTGGGCACCGGACAGCTCAGCCTGGCTAAATTCCTGTTCATCACCGCCGACGATACCCAACAGCTGCGTACCCACAATGTGCAGGCATTCCTGGAATACCTGCTTGAGCGGATCGATTTTACGCGCGACGTACATTTTCATACTAACACCACCATTGATACCCTCGATTATTCCGGAACAGGATTGAACAGCGGCAGTAAAGTGGTATTTGCCTCGTATGGAGCTGTGAAACGGACCTTGTGTAAAGAAGTTCCCTCCATCTTTGGTAACCTCAGGTTATTCCGTAAAGCCCGTCTTGCCATGCCTGGTGTGGTCATATTGGAAGCAGATGCATTCCAGTCATACCAAATGGCGCAGGTTGAGATGGAAGTGCTGAACCAGCAGCTGGTATGGAAACCAGAGGAGCTGGCCGGTGTGGCCATGATTGTGGTCGCGGATGATGCACCGTTCACCGCAGAGAATATCCGTAACTATGTTTGGGTAACGTATACGCGATGCAACCCTTCGCATGATATACATGGTATTGATCCTTTTACAGAGAACAAACACTGGGGCTGCCGCGGACCGCTGGTGATCGATGCCCGCATCAAACCGCATCATGCACCCCTGCTGGAAAAAGATCCGGCTGTAGAAAAAAGGATCGACCGCCTGTTTGAGAAGGGCGGCAGTTTATATGAGTGGGGGCGGAGGGTTAATTAAGAATGATCAATTAATAATTATTAATTGATCATTCTTAATTAATCATTTACTTCCACCCAGGTATGATCTGCCAGTAACCTGACCGAAGAGACAAATTGTTTGAAGGGGCCTGCGCCACCCCATTCGTTGGGGGCTACCAGTGACAACATATGAGAACCATCCTTTCTTTCATACAGATGGTATACGTGACCGATCTGCGGTTTGAAACTGAGACGGGCCTCGTAGATCATCAGGCTCAGTTCTTTTCTTTTCCTGATCTCCTGTGCCTGCCTGGCCAATAATTCGATCTGTTGTTTGATCTGGTCGAGCTGCATATTGGTCTGCTCTTCCATGGCAGAAAGTGCCTTGTGTTTGATCACACCTTCTTTGGTTGGGCGGATGGCAACACTGCCCACTGCAGAAGCATAGGGTAATACGCTGAGTTGTTTGTGGTAGATCTCGGTATTGGTAAAATCTTCACCCTCCTTGTTTTTTCCCTTATGTGTCACTTTCAGGTAACCATTGGGCAGGATCTCGTGGATCACTTCCAGGAAAGTGTTCTCTTCTTTGATGAAGAGCATTTGCAGGGTAGACGCATTCAGGATCTCGGCCCGGATACTGTCGGCCAGCTCCTGGTTCTCAAAAGGACGGATCTCCCCATCGGGGATCACTTCGTATTGCGTATAAAAAGCTTCATTGTCAAGGCTCACCCAGTTCATACTGATACCCAGCGCGTGACCGTTGCGGATGCTTTCGATCTTGTAATTGCCGCTTTTGGGCGTATGACCAAACTGGAAATTGCATTTTTCGGGAAACAGTTGCCAGCTGGCTAAAAAGTTATAGGCTTGTACCATGTGCTCGCTCTTCTCTTTTACAGGTCTATTACAAAATACGGCAACAAAGGTTCTTAATTCCGGTAAAATAAAAAAGGGGAGAGGTTTTGCTGGAAACTATTGAATGTCTAGACAGGTATGCCATCCATCAATTCACCACTGCAAAATCCGGTCGCTTAATAAGCTGGCTTACATATTTAAAGCGAAGATTTGTATTGAACGTAATATTCCATTGGCTCATACTTCCGGTAACACGAGGGTAGTAATAGGCTTTCAGTTCCATGGTACCAAATACCAGGTTCTCGTTCCGGGTTCTGATGCCGGCGCCAACAGCCGAATACAGGTCGCCGCTCTCAAAGTACTGGCCTATGGCTTTGAGGTAGGTCAGGCTGGTGAACGTGAAGGGCGCAAAACTAAAGCCCACCAGTTTCCAGGTATTGTAAAAAACAGATTCGCCGTTGAACGTGATCCTGGTGGATGCCTGTAAACCGGGATTATTCAATTGGGGAATGCCATAGTCGCTCTGCAGCCGCAACGGATCGTTCAGTATCGTTTTGGCCAACTGGGTAATGCTTCCACTCAGGAAATGCCTGAGATACCAGCGACTGTTACCCAGCCTGCGCAGTTTGGTAAAATATTCAAGACTGGTAAGAAAACTGATGTCTTCTAGGTTCCTGTTGCGGTAGTAGGTTCCTGCACGCAACGTATAGTTCAGGTAATTCTTCCGGTTAGAGAAATACCTTCGGTTGTATTCGAAACCCATATAGGGTCGCTCTATCTGATTGCGGTTGGTCCATCCCCCGATCAATGAAAGGCTGAAACCTTCCGGCACGTCCTCATTACGGCCGAAGCCATAGAGGAACTTGGTGCGATAATAATCCTGTTCAAAAATGGTAAAAGAGGCCAGCACGGTAGAAAGGTCTGAATAGCCGATGTTGTATACCGATTTATAGAGTTCCGGGATGTCCTGGAACGCCCGGTAAACCCCACGTAGGGAGATCAGTTTCTTAAACCTTGATTTAAAGTTCTGCTCCAGCTGTTTTTTTGCACCGATATTGTAACCGAGCCATCCATCGACAATCCGGTATTGGTATTTGAAATCTGAAAGATATAAGGAGTCGCTCAGGTAGCCGTTCTGGGTATAATGTGCGGCCAGTTCAAAAGCACCCGTCCATACGTGATAGGGACTTACCAAGGGCAGTTCTCCCTGCAGGTACAGGGTCTTTTCATTCCGCCTGCCGCTGTTGAAAGCGGGTGCTTCATTCCGGTACCCCACAGCCAGGTTAAGGAAACTGCCCATCAGGTTCCGCTTCAGGAATTCTACACCGAAACCATAATGCGGTTTCCGGTTTTTGTCGAACAGGTGCCGCATCTGTATCCGGTTCCCCGTGCCCACCAGGTTATCATTGTTCAGTTCAAAGCTGGCCATCGTACCCGATCCTTCATCCATACTGCCGCCTATCGGAAATACGTCTTTGAAGATCACGGTCACATCTACAGAATCGGCATTGCCGGTATCGGGATTGATGGAAATGCGTGCGTCCTGCAGGTAAGAAAGCTCACGCAGGTACTTTTCATTATCTGCCATTAAATACGGATACAATGTATCTCCGGGGGTAAAGAACAGGTTATTGAGAATGGCTCTCTGGGTAGTGCTTCCATGCAGTGCATTGCCAATATCGTTGAACAGGTTTTTGATCACTTTCGATGTATCGTTCAATGATCTTTCGAACCCGATTTTCTTCACTTCTATCTGCCGGATGATCTTACCCCGGTAGGGGTTGAAAGCAATTTCGTTCTTGATAGCCCCTTCAGCCGGAAGTAAGAGGTCCTGGCTGTTTACCGACAGGCTTTTGCCCAGTTTCCCCAACAGCCCTTTTTTTTGTGCGAGGAAAAAAACAGTATCCGGCTGAGTGGTTTTATCCTGGCCATATAAGGCCAGGCCCCATCCGCAGAAAACTAAGACCCCGATTATTTTTTGACTGATATGAATCCAAGGCATCCGCATGAGCTGAAAATTCGAAATTGATCCCTGCCGGAAGTTACTGAATACATGGCTACAGGAGTCAATGCAAATAATGGCAAACTGTTAATTTAAGCCATTATAGGGCAATGCCGGTAAGTCAGGATAATGGTTTTTCCATCACAATGAACTCCAGTGCCTGTTTGGGCAGGCCAAATTCAGGATCGGTAGGGAAGGGCTCTGTCTGCCCGGTCTTCCGGAATCCGTGACGTTCATACCAGGCTATCAGCTCGCTGCGGACCGAGATCACCGTCATCTGTATCGTTCTGCAGTTTACCTGGCCGGCGTAAGATTCTGCAGCGGCTAGCAGCTGTTTGCCGATGCCTTTTGCCTGTAACTCGGGACTAACGGTTAACATACCAAGATATAGTTTCCCGTTTTTGTTTTTGAGATAAACACATGCCTGCAGCAGGCCTTCTCCGGGGTCAGTGTATTTGAGGATCACGGCTTCGGGATCTTCCATCATTTCCAGTAATGATTTTTCACTGGTGCGCTGGCCATCCAGCAGGTCAGCTTCCGTGGTCCAGCCTTTTCTGGAGCTATCGCCCCGGTAGGCGCTGTTCACCAGCCGGTGCAGGTCTGCCACATCCTTTGGGGCGGCGATCGAAATATTCGGGTTGGGGAATTGCGGTATCATATACAACTGCTTCGCATCGAATGTATCAAAATAAATGAAAGCCCGTAACAGGGGCATAAAAAAAGCCCGCTTTTCAGCGGGCCCTTTGTTACAATTGGGGGATCAAAAAATCGTTAGTCCGGGTATCCTGAACGAATCCAGTACCGGGTCGGTCGGACTTAGTTCTGTTATCAGTATATCAATATCCTCCATACCGCATACCCTGATGCGTTGGCAGGAATTCAGTTTTTCGGAGATGGACATGACCACGGTCCGGTTGGCAGACTCGATCATCGCATTCTTCAATTGGGCCACTTCCCAATCATTGTCCGTAATGCCATGCTCCCTGTCGATCGCATTGATCCCGAGAAAGCAGAGATCGGCCTTGATGTGTTTGACCTTGGTGATGGCTTCACCACCTACAGCTATCTGTGATTTTTTTGAGATCTTATCGCCGATAAAAATAACTTCGATATTGGGGTGCTGTGAGTATTCATAAGCTGCCGGGATACTGCCTGTCAGGAAAGTGGCTTTCAGGTTCTCAGGAAGTAACCTGGCCATTTCAATGATGGTGGTGCCTCCGCCAGTCAGTACAAACATGCCATCCTGTATCAGGGATACGGCTTTCTCGGCGATCATTTTTTTGCTGTCCGCATTGTACACATCCGTGCGCAGGTAAAAGCTGTTGAAAGATTTAGATAAGGCTCCTCCATGTACTTTGATTATTTTGCCACTCTCAGCCAGTTCATTCAGGTCGCGTCGGATCGTATCTTCCGAAACATTGATCGAACTGCTCAGGTCGGCAGATAGTACACTGTTGTGCAGGCTTACCTGGTGTAGAATATAGGCCTGTCGTTCTTTTTTTAGCATCTTGGTTAGGTAGTTGCGCTGATAAATATGAGCCAATTATTTTATAAAACAAATAAAAAGCTGCAAATTGTTGCAAGTTGACCCTTTTAAATCATTATAATCCTGCAAAATGAATCAAAATATTAGCAGATTATGCGGCATTGCGGGTAAACCTACCCGTATGATCATCGGCCTGATGAGCGGGACCTCGCTGGATGGACTGGATGTGGCTTTGTGCCGGTTTACAGGCAGCGGTCCGGGCACCCGGATCGAACTGTTAGCGTTCCAAACCTGTTCCTATGATGCCCGGTTTAAAGAGGAGGTCCGTGCTGTTTTTTCGAAACGCCATATTGATCTTGAACAGCTCTGCTTGCTCAACGGATGGGTAGCACAACAGCATGCAGCCATGATACTGCAATGCCTGGAGCAGTGGAAAATAAGGCCGGAAGAGGTAGACCTGATCGCCAGCCACGGCCAGACCATCTATCACGCCCCCCGTCTATTGCACCAGCGGCCCGGCTTTGGCAATGCCACTTTACAGATCGGTGATGGCGATCAATTGGCCGTTGCCACTGGTATCATCACAATCAGCGACTTCCGGCAGAAACACATTGCAGCAGGTGGCGAAGGCGCGCCACTGGCGGTGTATGGAGATTATTTCATTTTCAGCAAACAAGGGGAGAACCGCATCATGCTGAACATTGGCGGCATCGCCAACTTCACCTATCTGCCAGGCGATCTTGATGCAACAACCATTTTCAGTACTGATACCGGACCGGGGAACACCCTGATGGATGCTTATATGCAGCAACATTTCCAGTTGCCTTACGATAAAGATGCTGCCGTAGCATCTGCCGGAACCGTTCAGGAAAGCTTGTTGACCGAATTGCTCAAAAATGAGTTTTTTGAAAAGGGATTCCCAAAAACCACGGGCCCCGAGTTATTCAACCTGGCCTACCTTGATCGAGCTATGGCCAATGCCGGCATCAAAAAGATCTCACATGAGGATGTGATGGCCACCCTGAACCGTTTCAGCGCAGTAACCATTGCAGATGCGATGCGGCAGACACTGAAGAGTGCTCAGCCATTTGTCATCTATACCAGCGGCGGCGGTATGCACAATCCTTTACTGATAAGGCATTTGCAGGAGCTGCTTCCAGAATTTGTTTTTCACACTACCGATGCGCTGGAGATCAACCCCGATGCCAAGGAAGCCTTGTTATTTGCCGTGCTGGCCAATGAATGTGTGGCAGGAGGCGATACGCCCATTGGTAATGGCAGCCATGATATCCCTTCGGTGAGTATGGGAAAGATCAGTTTGCCGGGGTGAGGGGGAGAATGAATGATAGAATGAGAGAATGAGTGAATGAGTGGATGAGTGAATGAAGAATATTAAAAAAGTCCTCCGGGGGTGCGGGGGACTTTTTCGTTGGTTGTATGTGAAAGGGGGCTTATTTCCGGTTGCGGGCAAAAACGCTTACGGCACCTCCTTTGGTGATCTCCAGTACAACGGTCTCATTCTTCCGGTCCATCGATACATAATAGTTCTTCTCGTTGAAAGCGGTGGTGAACTCAATGCAGTCTTTTAACTGGTACTCGGGGTACAGGTATTTGCTGGTGATGTTCTCCAGGGCTGATTTGGGCAATTTGTCAAATGCCATGGTCTTGCTGGTACCGATCAGTTCACCGTCGGTGTCGTAGAAAGCAAATACTTTTTCATTGTTCAGCAGGAAGCTTACTTTGTCAAATCTGTCGCTGGTGTTCCAGGAAACATTTTTGGCTTTACTGAAAGAGGCAGTAAAATGTTCACTTACTTTACTGCTGATGGAAGCAGGGCTAGCAAAGGCGCTGGTTCCGATGGCGATGGCGGCTAAGGCCAGGGTGAATAACTTTTTCATGTTTTGTTTCTTTAGTCTTATTAGGAATGTTGTTTGTTTTGTTGCTGTTTGACAAGTCAAAAGTAGAAACACATGATAAGTAGACGAAGCACATTGTGATTAGTTACATCCCTGTGATGAGCGTTATTATGAGTGGTGTTAACACAAATGTTAACACAGGTTAATGATTGGCTCAGATCTAATGCCAGCTTGGGTTTCGGGCGATTTCTTAAAGCTTTCTTAATGCCCATTCCCGAGGGATGAATGAACTGTATCGACTGTCCGGTTTGGGACGAACGGTTGTTCGCTCCGGCGAAAACGCCCTGGGGTCGGTCAAGTTTCCGTTTGCAGGTTGCCTGGCCCCTGTTTTGGGGCTATATGCATAGAAAAAGGCCCTTTTTTCGACAAAAAGGGCCTTTTTTATGCAGTATGTGCAATGGTTATTTCTGTGGAGTGCTCACCGGGTAGTGGTCCAGGGTCTCAAATACGATCCTTTTATCCTGTTTCAGGATAGAGATGAATTTCTTCAGGGAATCTGCATATTGCTTTTTCTCAAACAAACGATCGTGCGATAAGATGACCAGTGCATTCTGCTGGTTGGTGGTGCCGTCTTCAAATTTCTGGTTTACGCGCTGGATCATTTCATCTACACTTTCTTTGGGGGCTTTGGCTTTTGCCTGCTGCGTCCACTCCAGGTCCCATCCAAAGATCTTATAGCCCAGGGAATCCAGTTTCTTTACCAATGCTGTATTGGCTTTCTGGCCGTGCATTTCTCCGTTGGCAGCCCAACCGTTATTACCTGGCAGACGGATGATCTTTACAGGAATATTCAGCTCTTTCTCGTTCCTGAGAAAATCATTCAGCGCACTGTCTGTCATCGCCGGAGAGTAGAACTTGCCGTATTTGTCGTTGAACCCATGGCTGAAACTATGGTTCGCCAACAGGAACTGCGGGTATTCATTACGGATGGAATCGATCAGGCGTTTCTTGTAGGGGCCCACCTGGTTAAATCCAACCGAGAAAAAAGTGGCTTTGATGCCCTCTTCCCGGAACACCGCTTTTGAATTCACAGTTCCCGGGGGCTGGGGTGAGTCATCCCAGGTAAGAAAGATATATCTCTTGGTATTATCCAGTTGTATGGGGGTGCCGGGCACCATTTTGGCCGTAGCGGCTGTTTTGGCAGAATCGGCAGATGGGGTCTCTGCATTGCCTTTGTCATTCTTACAACTACTCACAGTTGCCAGGGCCAGTAAGCCCAGGCTGGTTCGGGTCATCAGTTTCAATAGATTCATGGTTAAAGCTTTGATTCACATCAAAGATAGGAAGGCAGACACGCCGCCGCTGACCTAACTTATCCTCACATGTGAACAGCTATCCCGTAATAGCCTCATTTTCCACATTCACTCATTCACTCATTCATTCATTGTTACCTAAACCTCTCCGACACCGTATAACAGACCTTGTCGTTGATGCGATGAAAAACGTCATCATTGATCTTTCGCAGTTTGCGTTGCCTGCGGGTGGCAAGTAACCTCCCGTCGTTGTCAAAATATTGGGGTTGCGGGTAGAAGGTGAGGATGTAATATTTTTCGATCGTGAACGGAATGGTAAAAGCCGCTGGTTTTATGGAAAGATATACCAGCGACCGTTTCTGGTTGTTGCTGTAATAATCCAGTGTATTGATCCAGATACAGCGGATGGCCCTCATCTGGTTGATCAGATCCGTTACTGCCGTGGCCGTCAACCCGTATTTATTGAGCGTATCCTGTAACCTGGGCTCCCTGATGCCGAACTCGTAGATGAGTTTGATGGAATCGGTAATGATCTCCAGCGAGATCTCGTTGAAGGACCTGTCTGAAAAACCTACCGAGAAAGGTTTTTGTTCATACAGGGTCTTGTACGATTGCTCAATATCGGTCAGGCTTTTCTCATGCAGGTAATAGTAATTCGTTGAGAAATTCCTGGTACTGACGCAGGAGAATAACAGGCAGCATAGTCCCACCAGGCATAATATGTGAAGGCTGTTATTTCTCATCTGCTTTTTTGACTGTGATGTGAGCGATGCCGAATATCAGCTGTTTCAGGAATTTTTCTGATAACAGTTGCCTCGTCCTGAATCCATAATCCCAGTAAGTGATGGCGATCTTGTCGTCCACTTCTTCAATGTCTACCAATATGATGAAATGTGTCGGTATCCCGATCCTTAAGTGGGTATGATTCTTTTTGTAGAGGTCCATATTGTTCACGAATAATCCTACGGTCCCGGTCCGTAAACGTTCGGACAGGTATTCATAGATATCCCTGATGCCGGGCCTGAACAGGTCGGAGCCTACTGCATTTACCCGGAAATTGAACAGCCTCCGGATCATCCGGTTGAACTTGGTGAAATTCACGGATGCCCATAAACGGTTTTCATCGCCGGCATTGTAATGTTTATCGAACAGGTTCAGATAACCTTTGAAATGGTCGGCCAGGCTCAGGAACCAGAGCTGGTCGGCAGGCCGTATGTCCAGCTCGCCTTTAAAACTGAGGGTGCCGGCTGCCAGCCTCACCTCACGCGAGGGTTCGAAATATTCTTTTCCATACAGGGCTTTCCCGTCGCGGTAGAGTGTTATCAGGAAACTGACATAACCGAGGGGGTCAAAGTGCAGGGGCAGGTACGACATGGCTGCATAGGCGCAGAAATTGGTGTTCAGTCCTTCGTGAATGTTCAGTGGCTCTTCCACATTATCGCGCAGGTTCTGCAGAAAGATCACCGGGTTCACATTGGGCCAGTAATTGCTGGGCGATAGCTGCTCGGCCTGTTTTTCAATAAATGCAATGGCCTGCTGGCGATTGGAAAGAGGGGTGGAGTCTTTTCTGACAGAAGCGGTTGCGGGCAAACAGCCCAGCAACAGGATGAATAACAGAAATCGGATAACTGGATCGATATGTGGTCTGCGTACTTTCAAATGTGCACTCCGATGACTAAAATTAAACTGCAAAAACAAAATAACCAATTCGTTGGAACTGACGTACAATTTACCGGATATCCTGCAAACAGTTTGCCGGGATTCGGGCAAGCATAAAAAAAAAGCCCGCTTCCGGAGAAGCGGGCCTATGTGTAAGCGGTTCATTTTACAGAACACGGCTTGATTAATACCTGTAGTGGTCTGCTTTGAAAGGACCGGTTTTGGAAATACCCAGGTACTCCGCCTGTGCATCGGTCAGCTCATCCAGTACGGCGCCAACTTTTGCCAGGTGTAAACGGGCCACTTTCTCATCCAGGTGTTTGGGTAACACGTATACTTTGTTCTCGTAGTTCTTGTGGTTGTTCCACAGTTCCACCTGAGCCAGTGTCTGGTTGGTGAATGAGTTACTCATTACGAAACTTGGGTGACCAGTAGCGCAACCCAGGTTCACCAGGCGGCCTTCAGCCAACAGGATGATGTCTCTGCCTTCGATATTGTACAGGTCAACCTGTGGTTTGATGGTGTCTTTGGTATGACCGTAGTTCTTGTTCAGCCAGGCCACATCGATCTCGATATCAAAGTGCCCGATGTTACAAACGATCGCTTTGTCCTTCATCAGACGGAAATGTTTTTCGGTGATCAGGTCGCGGCAGCCGGAAGCGGTAACGATGATATCGGCTTCTTTCACGGCTTCGATCATGGGTTTTACTTCAAAACCTTCCATGGCAGCCTGCAAAGCACAGATAGGATCGATCTCGGTAACGATCACACGGCAGCCGGCTCCTTTCAGAGACAGGGCAGAACCTTTACCCACATCGCCATAACCACCTACTACGGCGATCTTTCCGGCCATCATCACATCTGTGGCGCGACGGATCGCATCCACCAGTGATTCCTGGCAACCGTATTTGTTGTCGAATTTGGATTTGGTAACAGAGTCGTTCACATTGATCGCCGGGATCGGTAAAGTACCTTTTGCCATGCGCTCATACAAACGGTGAACACCGGTAGTGGTCTCTTCAGATAAACCTTTGATATTGGCCACCAGTTCCGGATATACATCGAATACCATATTGGTCAGGTCACCACCATCGTCCAGGATCATGTTCAGCGGACGGTCTGCACCACCGAAGAACAGGGTCTGTTCAATACACCAATCAGCTTCTTCCTGTGTCTGACCTTTCCAGGCAAATACGCCAATACCGGCAGCAGCGATAGCGGCAGCGGCCTGGTCCTGGGTAGAGAAGATATTACAAGAACTCCATTTTACTTCGGCACCCAATGCAACCAGTGTTTCGATCAACACGGCGGTCTGGATGGTCATGTGTAAACAACCGGCGATACGCGCACCTTTCAGGGGCTGGCTGGGACCGTATTCGGCACGGATAGACATAAGACCGGGCATTTCTGCTTCGGCCAGGCGGATCTCTTTACGACCCCAATCGGCTAAACTCATATCAGCCACTTTGTAAGGCAGGCTGAAATCGATGTTCTTTAATGACATATAGTTGATTTTATAAGGCACAAATGTAGATTGACAGAATAAAATACTATAATTATTATTTTGTTTGGAATAAATATGCTGTTTTTATAGCTTTATGAAGAATAAAAATCATTTTTACCATGTCAAAAGCATCCAAAAAAGTGGAATCCACTAACAACAGTTTTTCACTCGACGAAAAGGACATGGCCATCCTGCGGGAGCTGCAGCAGAATGCCCGTGCAACGGTGAAAGAGATCTCTGATAAAGTGCATTTGAGTACCACCCCGGTACACGAGCGCATCAAACGCATGGAGGAGACCGGTGTGATCCGGCAATATGCCACTTTGGTGGATCATTCCAGGGTAAAAAAAGGATTGATGGTGATCTGTTATGTATCCCTCAAACAGCATAACCGTAATGCCGGCGCCAAATTCATCAAAAGCATCCACGAGATGAATGAAGTGATCGAATGCTACAACATCTCAGGCGAGTTCGATTTCATGCTGAAAGTGGTGGCAGAAAGTATGGATGCCTATTATGATTTCCATGTAAACAAGTTAAGCCAGGCCGAGAACCTGGGCCATGTGCAGAGCGTGTTCGTGATGGGCGTGATCAAACAGACGCATGTATTGGTCTATTGAGCACCGTTGAATTGCCGGATCTACGTATTTCCGATAGAATACATCAGGTATCAGGTATCAAGCATCAGCTATCAAGTATCAAGCATCAGGCATCCAGAATCCAGCATCCAGCATCCCTATCTCCTCACCACTCTTTTTTGCTTCTCCGTCAATAATTTTTTCTGTAACCAACGGTTAACATAGGCTCCGGCAATACCCACGGCCGCACCGGCGATAACATCGGAGGGATAATGTTCACCCAGGTATAACCGGGAATAACCTACCCCGGTAGCCCAGACAAAAGCGGGAACGGTCACATACCATTTATGATACACCAGTGAAAGCGAAGTGGCTGTTGCAAAAGCCAGTGATACGTGCGCGGAAGGCATGGATTTCCCGTTCTCCGAAGCGTCGTTGGGAAATACTTCCAGGGGATATTTCCGGTAGGGGCGTTCCCTGTTGACCGCGATCTTGATGGCTTCTGTGGCCACGGTGGTCAATACCACACTGCCCAGTATCTCAAGTGACCTGCTTGTAAGCAGGCTGTCCTTGTTAAGCACTGCGGTAGCCAGCATAACGGCAGGAAGGCCTACGGAGATGGGTTTGGCCGTTGAAGAAAAACCTTTCCAGACGCTGCTGTTGGGTTGTGAAGGATTGATCTGTTTGAGCAGGTCAATATCCCAATTCTGGGCCTTGCTGCTGCCCGGGGTCAGGAGCGCTACACAAAAACAGATCGCCCAAAGGCAGCATTTCATAGCATTTCTCATAACAGATTCTGTAAACTTTCCTGGATGGTTCTGATACGGGCTTCCGCATCTGATTGTTTTTTTCTTTCCAGTTCCACCACTTCCGGTTTGGCATTTTGCACAAAACGTTCGTTGCCAAGTTTTTTGATCACGCTTTCCAGGAATTTCTGCTGGTGTTCCAGGTCTTTCAGCAATTCTGCTTTCAGGTTGCCCGCGTCCAGTTGCCGTTCTGTTTCGATGAAGAATTTATCCTTTTCCACTGCCACAACAATACTGTTGGCAATGGTACCATCCGTATAAGCGATACTTTCCGCATTCACCTGTTTCAGCAGGATATTCTCAATGGCGCGATATCCCGCATCAGCCCCTGTTTGAATGAACAGTTTGATGGGGTCCTTGGGTTTTAACTGGTTTTTGTTCCTGGCATCACGCAGGGCCGAGATCACTTTTTTCAGCAATTCGCCTGATTCCAGTACGCTCGAATCGAATGGCTGTAAGGCGGTTTCCTGTTTTACGCAAAGATCATCCGCCTGCTCTTTCAGCATATGGTAGATCTCTTCTGTAATGAAAGGCATGAAAGGATGCAGCAACTGCATCAGTTCTTCAAAATAGCCAAGGGTGGTATCGTAAACCGCCTTGTCTATCGGCTGTTCAAAACCGGGTTTGATCCACTCGAGGTACCAGCTGCAGAAATCATCCCAGATCAGTGAGTAGATCGTTTTCAAAGCTTCACTCAAACGGAACTGGTTCATCAGGCCGTTCACTTCCGTTTTCACCTCGTTCAGGCGATGGCCGAACCAGTTCACTGCAAAGTGATGAGAGGTGCTGGCCTCACTGTTTGCGGAGGATTGACGGCTCTCCCACATTTTGATCAGCTTCAGTGCATTCCAGAGTTTGTTGTTGAAATTACGTCCCTGCTCCAGCGCCGATTCGTCAAAAAGAATGTCATTACCGGCAGGGGAGGCGATCATGATGCCAAAACGGGTAGCATCTGCTCCGTAGGTGTCGATCAATCCCAGCAGGTCAGGACTGTTGCCCAACTGTTTGCTCATTTTCCGGCCCTGTTTATCCCGAACCATACCGGTGAAATAAACATCTGTAAAAGGTTGTTTGCCTTTGAAAGCATAACCGGCCATGATCATACGGGCTACCCAGAAAAAGATGATATCCTGTCCGGTGACCAGCGTGGTGGTCGGATAATAATACTGGTAATCGGGATTTCCCGGATTGCTGATGCCCTTGAATACTTCTATGGGCCAGAGCCAGGAGGAGAACCAGGTATCCAGGCAATCTTCGTCCTGCCTGATATCTGCCAGGGTAAGTGTGGCTCCGTTACCCTGCTTGCTGAATTGTTCCAGTGCCTCTTCTTTGGATGCCGCTACCACAAAACTTCCGTCGGGGGCATAATAGGCAGGGATCTGCTGTCCCCACCAGAGCTGCCGGCTGATACACCAGTCCTTGATGTTTTCCATCCAGTAACTGTAGGTGTTCTTGAGTTTGGCAGGATGGAACTGGATGGTATCATTCATCACAGAGGTGATGATCTCAGGGTTCTGGCCGATGAGTTTCTTCATGTCCATGAACCACTGCAGGGATAAACGGCTTTCGATCACTGCACCCGTTCTTTCACTGGTGCCCACCTGCCCCTTGTAGTCTTCTATCTTTTGTACCTGGCCAATAGCATCGATATCCTCCACGATTTTCTTCCTGAGTACAAATCGGTCCATGCCCTGGTACGACAATACCAGGTCGGATGGATGATCTTCCTGCAGGTCTTCTGCCGTAAATTTTCCTTCGGCATCCAGGGTATTCAAGGCTTTCAGGTTATGTTTCCTTCCTAACTCGTTGTCATTCTTATCGTGAGCCGGTGTGATCTTCAATGCGCCCGTACCGAAACTGGCATCCACGTACTCGTCCGCGATCACAGGTATTTTCCGGTTGATCAAAGGAACGGTCACCTGTTTGCCCACCAGGTGTCTGTAGCGTTCATCGGTTGGGTTTACACAAATGGCCACATCACCTAAAATGGTTTCCGGCCTCGTGGTCGCCACAGTGATGCTGCCGCTGTCATCGGTCAGGGGGTAGCTGATATAGTATAATTTGGAGTCAACCTCCTTGAAAATCACTTCTTCATCACTCAAAGCGGTTTTACCGGCAGGGTCCCAGTTCACCATTCTCAGTCCCCGGTAAATGATCCCCTCCTGGTGCAGCCTGATGAAAATACTGATCACTGCTTTGTAATAATCCGGGTCCATGGTAAAGGAAGTGCGCTTCCAGTCGAGACTGCAGCCCATTTTCTTCAGCTGCTGTAAAATGATCCCACCATATTTTTCCTTCCATTCCCAGGCATATTCCAGGAACTCTTCCCGGCTGAGCGAAGATTTCACGATCCCCCTTTCGCGCAGCATGGCCACCACTTTGGCTTCGGTAGCAATGGATGCATGGTCGGTTCCGGGAACCCAGCAGGCATTTTTTCCCTGCATCCGTGCCCGGCGCACCAGGATGTCCTGGATGGTGTTGTTGAGGCAATGCCCCATATGCAATACACCGGTAACATTGGGTGGAGGGATCACTACGGTATAGGGCTCCCTGCCATCCGGCCGGCTGCTGAAATAATCCTTGTCGAGCCAATGCTGGTACCATCTGGCTTCTACTTCATTGGGAAGAAAATTCTTGCTCAGTTCCATTTGTATATACTTAACACTGAATGCTTAACGCAGAACGGGGCGGTCTATCGGGCGAACCCCGAACGTTTGTACGATCGTCCGGTGGTCAGCCGCATCATTCGGCATTTTCAGGTTTGCAAAAGTAAGGAAAAGCAGGCTAGGGGCGGGGCCGGTCTTACCAGGTGGGGATAATCGGGTTGCTTGCCTCAAAAATGGCAGACGGAAACGGCGCCAGGGGTGCCGGCATGACCTGTGTGGGCAGGATGGCTTTTTTCAGGGAAAGGGAGCGGCAGCATTCTTTTACCTTGTTGCCGATGCCATTTACCGCATACCCGGCAGGGTTACTGCAGGCAGCCAATAACAGGATCAACAAAAAAGACAGCAGGTATTTCATAGCAATTGAGTACAGGTCAAAATTAAACAGCTGATCAACCAGGTATGGTTAACCAAGGTTAATTATGGCAAACGTTTGGTTAATAAAAAAGTTACAGTTGCCGGAATTTATTCTGTTGGTCGTGATCCTGTACCGATCCTTACAGTGGAAGCCTTTATTTTTTGAGCCAAATATTCCCTATCCGCCCGAAATAACGGGAGGCAAGCAACGGGTAGTGCGGGTAAGTAAAGATCCTAGTAAACTTTTCTGCCTGTCCATTCAAGGTAAGATATCACTATGATCACAATGAAAATAATGATACCACCAATGGTCAGGAGTTTTTTTTCGTCTACCGGAGAATGTTGTTCAGATTGCTCCATAGCAGTCGCTTTTAACGGGTGAACGGATCAACAGGAATTGGATTTACAACGATGCCTTTGCTGTAGTAAAGACGCTCTGCGGATGAATGCCTTGTTAAGGACAGAGGATTTTAAAAATAGTACTGTTAAAATACGCAGTAAATCCCAAATTTGCAAGGCTAACTTGTGCACATGCAATTTGCAGTTGTTGATATAGAAACCACGGGGGGCTTCCCCCAGCAACACGGGATCACCGAGATCGCCATCGTATTACATAATGGGAACGAGGTGGAAGGCCGGTATGAGACCCTGGTGAACCCGCACCAGCCCATTCCGCCCTTCATCGCAAATATGACGGGTATTTCGGATGCCATGGTTGCCGCTGCCCCTTCCTTTGAGGAAGTGGCCCCATACATATTTAACCTGTTGAAAGACAGGATATTCGTTGCACATAACGTCAACTTTGATTTCTCTTTTGTCAAACACCACCTGCAGGAAGCCGGTTTTCATTTGCAGACCCCCAAACTCTGCACCATCCGCTTAAGCCGGAAAGTGTTTCCAGGCTACCGAAAGTATGGGCTGGGGCATTTATGCCGGGAACTGGGCATCAGTATCGAAAACCGCCACCGTGCGGGGGGAGATGCGCTGGCTACGGCCCAGGTGCTGGATATGGTGATCAGGAACAATGGGGGGATGCTGATCAGGGAAATGCTGAAAAAGGAGAACAAGGGGCAGTTGCTGCCTCCCAATCTTCCGGAACAGTTCGTACTGGACCTGCCCGAACAACCCGGCGTGTATTATTTCCACGATGCCAAGGGCAAAGTGGTATACGTAGGAAAGGCAAAGAATATCAAAAAAAGGGTGGTGAGTCATTTTACCGGACTGGACATTTCCAAAAAACGCCAGGATTTTTTGCGTAGCATCTATTCGATCACCCATGCGCCCTGCCCAACAGAGTTCATCGCCTCTTTGCTGGAAAGTGTGGAGATCAAACGCCTATGGCCCGCTTTCAACAAGAGTCAGAAAAGGTATGAGCAATTATGGGGCATCTATCATTTTGAGGATAGCCGGGGCTATCGTCGCCTGGCCATCGATAAAAAACAGAAACATACCACACCCATCGCCAGTTTCTCGATGCTGGTGGACGCACACCGTTTGTTGTGGAAACTGGTAAAGGAATTTGAACTGCACCCGGTGCTTTGTTTCCTGGATGCGACAGGTGCTGCGGAACTGCCGGAGATAGCGAGTTATAACCGATCGGTTGCGGCGGCGCTGGACTGGCTGGAAGCGCAGAAAGAGACCTTCCTGATCCGCGATAAGGAAGCCTGTGTGCTGGTGGAGGAAGGTAAGTTTTATGGGATGGGAAAGATCGAAAAGGATACGGATATCACCCGTATAGAACATATCAAACCGCAACTGGTGCCTTATCCGGAGAACGAAGTGTTACGTTCGATGATCCGGAACTTTGCAGAACGGTATCCCCATAAAGTGGTGAAGATCGCCTGATGGGACCGGCAGCAGAAAGTGAATAATTTTTCTTTTTTTCTTTCAGACCTGCCACCTACATTCGCCTCCCTAAAAAATATGTCAAAACAGACCTGCCTGTGGCGGGTGTTAACCTTTTAATATAAGTGCATGTCATCTTTCGCATTGTTAATTGCCGCTAAACTCAATATCAGGGCCGCGCAGGCAGAAGTTGTTCTGGAATTATTTGCAGAGGGCGCTACCGTACCCTTCATTGCCCGTTACCGGAAAGACCGTACCGGCGGACTGGATGAGGTACAGATATTGCAGATACAGGATGAAGCGAAATTCCTGAAAGAGTTCACCGAAAGAAAGGCTTTTATCGAGAAGTCGATCACCGAGCAGGGTAAGATGACAGAATACCTGCAGGGTAAGATCGATGCGGCCACCACCATGGCCGAACTGGAAGATATTTACCTGCCGTATAAATCAAAAAGGAAGACGAAGGCACAGACCGCACGAGAGAACGGCCTGGAACCGCTGGCACAACTGATGCTGGAGCAGACAGCGGCCGATATCAGCGCTGAAGCAGCGAACTACATCACGGAAAAGGTAAAGACTGCGGACGAAGCGCTGCAGGGTGCCCGTGATATCATTGCAGAAATGATCAATGAAGATGTGAACCTGCGTGCCAAACTGCGTAAACTGTTTGAAGATACCGCAACCCTGCAGAGTAAGGTCCTTACCGATAAGGAAACCGAGGGCATCAAGTACAAAGATTATTTTGATTTTTCGGAACCCATCTCCAAAGTGCCTTCTCACCGGATCCTGGCGGTATTGCGTGGTTTTATGGAAGGTTTCCTGCGTATGTCCATTGCGCCATTGGAAGAAGAGGCCCTGGCATTGCTGGAGAAAGACCATGTAAAAGCCCTGACACCTTCCACTGAGCACGTGAAAAAAGCGATACGGGATGCCTACCGCAGGCTGATGCAGCCGAGCCTGGAAACAGAATTCCGTACGGCGTTGAAACAGAAAGCCGATGAAGAAGCGATCAATGTGTTTGCAGAGAATCTTCGCCAGTTATTGTTGAGTGCGCCGCTGGGCAGTAAACGTATCCTGGCCATCGATCCCGGTTATCGTACCGGTTGCAAAGTGGTTTGCCTGGATGAGAAAGGCGAACTGCAGAAAACGGACCTGATCTATGTGCATGAGCCCAACCGCATTTACGATAGTGAATACAAGATCAAAGAACTGGTGGCCAAATACCGGATCGAGTGTTTTGCGATCGGTGATGGAACAGCAGGAAGGGAAACAGAACAGTTCATCAAGAACCTGAATCTGGGACTGCCGGTGTTCCTGGTGAATGAAGACGGTGCTTCCGTGTATTCCGCCTCGGAAACGGCGCGTGAGGAATTCCCGGAGGAGGATGTTACCGTGAGAGGTTCTGTCAGCATCGGCCGTCGTTTGATGGACCCGCTGGCGGAACTGGTGAAGATAGATCCGAAAAGTATCGGCGTAGGGCAGTACCAGCATGACGTGAACCCGTTCCGGTTAAAAGAAAGGCTCGACCAGACCGTTGTGAGTTGTGTGAACAGCGTGGGCGTGAACCTGAACACGGCCAGCAAACACCTGCTGGGTTACGTGAGTGGTATTGGTGGATCGCTGGCTGAGAATATTGTACGGTATAGAAATGAGATCGGAAAATTCACCAGTCGCGACCAATTACTCAAAGTGCCCAGGCTCGGTGGAAAAGCTTATGAGCAGTGTGCAGGGTTCTTACGGATCAAGGACGGCGGGAATCCATTGGATGCCAGTGCCGTTCACCCCGAAACCTATCCGTTGGTAGAGGCAATTGCAGCGGATGCCGGCATAGAAGTGAGTTCGATCATCGGTAATGAGAGTGTGTTGAAGAAAGTGGATGTGAAGAAATATGTATCGGAGCAATTCGGAGAATTGACCATCCGTGATATCCTGAATGAACTGCAGAAACCGGGACTGGATCCGCGCAGTGAACTGGAACAGTTCTCCTTTGCCAATATCTATAAACTGGAGGACGTACAGGTGGGAATGATCGTGCCGGGTTCTGTGACCAACCTGACACGTTTCGGAGCTTTTGTGGACATCGGCGTGAAACAGGATGGATTGGTGCATGTAAGCGAGATCGCTCATCGTTATATCACAGATCCTGCCGAAGCCCTGAAGTTGGGACAGAAAGTGACTGTAAAAGTATTGGAGGTTGACCTGGTGAGAAAACGCATCGCTCTATCGATCAAACAAACGGAAGAGGCGCCGGCAAGGAACCAGCGACCGGCAGGCGGCCGTGGTCCGCAGGATCGTCAGCAACAGAAACCAGCAGCAGAAATGAGCGTGGAAGATGCTTTGAGCCTGTTAAAGAAGAAATTTGGAAAATAACCTGACAAAATCAGTATTTTGTTTGCCTAATATTTTTCCCATGAAGCAGTTCCTCTGTGTGATCCTTTTTTCCGGTTTGTATTTTGGCGTGTCTGCCCAGGCCAAAGTGAACCCGGTCATCAAGAAATTCGGAACGGTGACCGAAGTGCCTTTTTCCGTAGAGAACCCGGATCCCAAGATGAATTACAAAGTGGTGGTGGAAGTGAGCTCGGATAACCCCAAACCCGAAAATGTTCATGAATTCTTCGAGAAAGTAGGAGCGGTAGTGAACCTGCATGCTTTGGGAGGTATTGCTCCTAAGAACCTGCATGTGGTAATGGTCATTCATGGCCCGGCCGCACAATACGTGGTGAACAATGAAGAATACCAAAAGAAATTTCATACCGATAATCCCAATATTCCCCTTTTCAAAGAATTGGAAGCCGCAGGGGTAAAGATCTTTGTTTGCGGACAATCGCTTAACAAAAGACAAGTGTCTCCCGCTTCTGTAACGCCGGAAGTGAAACCGGCATTATCTGCCATTACCACATTGACAACGTATCAATTGAAGGGGTACGCGTTTTTGAAGTATTAATGAGTGAATGAGTGGATGAGCGAATGTTCAGTTTCACTTGGTGAGGAGTTGTTTGATGTCTCTGTTTTCGTAGATGATCTTGTCTCCGCCTTCGAAACCTGCCTTGATCATGGCGCTGGCCAGCTGGATGGAGGTGAGTCCTATATTGGGATATATTTTGCTCAGAACAGGTTTGTACAATATTCTTGATATCCTGTAAAAAAGATTGGGTTCCATTCTGGGGGTTACCGGGTAAATATAACCTGGCCTGAAAATGAACAGGCGCTTAAAATCCAGACTTTCCAGGATATGCTCTGCGATACCTTTGTCGCGGGCAAACATGAGTTTGCTGTTACCTGTTCTGTCGGCCCCCTGGCCGCTTAAGAAACAGAAGGTGGCGTGAGGGCTATGTTGCTTCAGCGTTTCCGCAAATACCCTGGTATAATCCACCGTAATGGTTCTGAAATCTTCCCTTGTAACAGAACCTGTGTAAACGCCAAGGCAGTAGAAACAAATATCCTGCCCGTTGAAATGGGTTTCAACAGGCGATAGGTCCAGGAAATCAGTATGTATGATCTCCTGGAGCTTTGGGTGAGCAATCCCCAGCGATCTGCGGGTAATGGAAGTGACTTTTGCTACATCCGGTCTTTGTAAACAGGAATCCAGTATCAATTTGCCGATCATTCCATTGGTCCCGGCAATTAAAATATGTTGCATGCAAAACTGTTATGCCCTTCACAAATACCATGTCCATTCACTCACCCACCCACTCATTCACTCATCCACTCATTGCTCAATACTCCGGATTCACCCCCACATAATTATGCGGCGTGATGGACTTGAGTTCTTTTTTAATGGCGGCGCTCACTTTCAGGGTGCCGATAAAATCATGGATCGCTTTTTTGTCGATCTTATGATTGCCACGGGTAAGATCCTTCAGTGCCTCGTATGGATTGGGGTAATTCTCTCTCCGTAAAATGGTCTGAATGGCTTCTGCCACCACGGCCCAGTTGTTGTCAAGGTCTTCCTTTAATTTGGCCTCATTCAATACCAGTTTGTTCAAACCTTTTTCCAGCGATTTGAGCGCGATCACCACATGTCCAACAGGCACACCGATGTTCCTGAGTACGGTAGAGTCGGTCAGGTCACGCTGCAGGCGGCTGATGGGCAGTTTGGCTGACAAGTGCTCCAGCAGGGCATTGGCCAGTCCGAGGTTGCCTTCTGCATTTTCAAAGTCGATCGGGTTTACTTTATGCGGCATGGCAGAAGAACCCACTTCTCCTTTTTTGGTTTTCTGTTTGAAATAGTCTACGCTGATATAGGTCCAGATATCACGGCAAAGGTCCAGCAGGATGTTGTTGATACGTTTGATGGCATCAAAATGAGCTGCGAGACTGTCATAATGTTCTATCTGCGTGGTGAACTGCATACGTTGTAACCCCAGTGTGTCTTCTACGAACGCATTGCCGAGCAATACCCATTTTTTCCTGGGGAATGCTACATTATGTGCATTGAAATTACCGGTGGCGCCGCCAAATTTGGCTGCATAGGGAATGCTGCTGAACAATTCGATCTGGTTGTTCAATCGTTCTACGAATACCATGATCTCCTTTCCCAGACGGGTGGGGGATGCGGGTTGTCCGTGTGTACGTGCCAGTAATGGCACCTGTTTCCATTGGGCGGCCAGCTGGTACAGGTGGTTCTGCAGGTTGATCAGGGCCGGCAGGTATTCATATTCCATGCAGTGTTTCCAGCTGAGGGGTATGGCGGTATTGTTGATATCCTGCGAAGTGAGTCCGAAATGGACCCATTCCTTCAAATGAGAGATACCGGCTTTGTCGAGCTGTTCTTTCAGGAAATATTCCACCGCTTTCACATCATGGTTGGTGATGGATTCGATCTGTTTGATCTGCTGGGCATCATCGAGGCTGAATTCGTCCATCACTTTCTTCAAAGCGATCCTTGCTTTGGGCGTCAGTTTGAAGAATTTCTGGTCGGCCAGGAAGAAGAAATATTCCACTTCCACCAAAACCCGGTATTTGATGAGGGCATATTCTGAAAAGTACTCGTCGAGGTGATGTACCTGCTTTCGGTAACGGCCATCGATGGGTGAAACTGCGGTAAGCGGGGAAAGCTCCATGGTAGGGTATGATTGGTATTTAAAAATTGATGATCGCGATTAGTAATGAGGAAAAAACCTTGTTTTAGCAATTGATTCATCACTAATTTTGTCCTTTGTAACAAAATTAGCCGAATTGGACAAGAGAATACGCATTGGGGCCGTAAGTTATTTAAATACCCGGCCATTATTGTACGGATTGAGACGCTCGGGGCTGATAGATAAGGTAGATCTGGTAGAAGCCTATCCCGCCCGGGTGGCAGCCATGTTGCTGAACGATGAAGTGGATGTGGGGCTGGTGCCTGTTGCGATCATTCCCCTTTTGCGGGAATCACATATCATCACCGATTACTGTATCGGTGCGGACGGTGAAGTGGCTTCTGTAGGTATTTTCAGCGAAGTGCCTATGGAACAGGTGGAAAAAGTTTTGCTCGATTACCAGAGCCGTACTTCGGTGAACCTGGCCAGGGTATTGCTGAAAGAGTACTGGAAACAAAACCCGGTACTGGAAGATGCCCGTGAAGATTTCCGCTCGCATATCAAAGGGACCACGGCTGGGGTTGTGATCGGCGACAGGGCGCTGGAACAGTTGCAGATCTCCCCATATTGCTATGATCTGGGAACTGCCTGGAAACAGCATACGGGTCTGCCCTTCGTATTTGCGGCCTGGGTGGCCAATAAGGCATTACCTGAGGATTTCCAGGATGCTTTCAACCGTGCCAATGCCTATGGTATTTCGCATATGGAAGAAGTGGTGGCATCTGAAAAACCTTATCCGGTATATGATCTGATGGATTATTATACCCGTAATGTCAGTTACCACCTGGATGCAAACAAAAAAAAGGGGTTGGCCCTGTTTTTAGAAAAATTGCAGCAACTTTAAATCCCGTTTCCCTGGCTCATATAAGTGATTATGGCTTCTTTCAAAGATGTCTTTCGGGTTTGCAGGCTAATGGCCGGCATAGCAATATCTGTGATGCCTGTGATTTTGCAAGCGCAGTTCCAGGTGCCGGATACTGTCTGTGTCAATGCTCCTGTTACGGTCAGTAACACGATAACGACTGCTTCCAGTTATTACTGGAGTTTCTGCCAGGCCGATATAAATGTTGCTCCTGTAGGAAAGAGCCTGGGTAATGTCAACAGTACGCTTTCTGTTCCCGCTACCATTGATTACGGATACGAAAACGGGAAATATTATGGGGTCCTTGTCAATAATTCTCCCGGAGGACTGGTCAGGCTTGATTTTGGAAATAGCCTGCTCAATACGCCTACTGCAACAGCACTTGGTAATTTTTCCGGTAGCATTCCAGATGGGGCAGAAGGGGTGCAGGTGGTAAAAGAGAACAACAAATGGTATGCTATCATAGTAGGTGGCGATCCCGGCGCTCAGAGTACGCCGAGGATACTGAAGGTGGATTTTGGCACTTCACTTGCCAATACGCCTGCAGTTACCAACTGGGGAAACTTAGGAAATATGGCATACCCGCATGATATCTATGTTTTCAAAGATGCCGGTAGCTGGTATGGTTTTGTGGCCAATTACCGGAACAATACCATCACCCGTTTTCATTTTGGATCTGATTTCAGTAGTATACCCGTTGCCACTAATCTTGGTAATCTGGGCAGCCTGTCTGGCCCCACCGGCCTTTGCCCTATCAATGATAATGGGGTGTGGCGCCTTTTTGTCACTAATTTTAGTGGGAATACGATTTCCAGGATCGACTTTGGGAATAGTCTGCTCAATGCACCTTCCGCGGCGGTTAATCTGGGTAACCTGGGTAACTCTTTCGTCAATCCAAGGGACATTATGATACTGACCTACTGTTCACAACCGGTAGCGTTTGTGGGCAATGACAACAGCGATGTTGTCCGGCTGAATTTTAGTTCACTCGGCTCGACCCCTTCGTATCAGAATATGGGCAAAATCGGGGGACCTGGTAATATTCATTCCATCTCCAAATTATTCAGGGAAGGAGCAGATGTTTTTGTGTTCCTGCCCAATTCGTATTCCAACAACCTGACCCGCTTACGTTTCATGGGGTGTACAGATTCCAACATAGCAGGGTCTGTATTGCAAACACCTACGCCTTTTTCCTATAGTTCACCGGGCATTTACAATATAAGCCTTACTATCGATGACGGGTTGCCTACGCAGAATACTTACTGTAAACAGGTAGTCGTGATTGCTAAAAAGCGCATAACAGTTTCGCAGGATACCTCAATTTGTGCCGGCAGTTCCGTTAATCTGCAGGCTACCGGTGGCGATTCTTATGAATGGCTGAACACAAGCGAAATCCCTGCTGCTACACTTGCTTCAGCCACTGTTACACCGCAGCTGAATACCAGCTACAGGGTGGTTGTCCGTAACCATACCTGCAGAACCAGTGATACCTTGGTAAGTACTGTAAAAGTAAATCCGTTGCCAGTGGTCAGGATCACTAAGTCCAATGATATCAATTGCTCTTATAATACTGCCCGTTTGTCTGCCTCGGGTGCTGCCACCTACCAATGGCTGCCTGTAGCGGGATTGTCAGATCCAGCTATCGCAGATCCCGTTGTAAGCATACAGCAATCCACAAAATATTATCTTACGGCCGCAAGCAATGCCGGATGTGTGCGGAAAGATTCGGTAGAGGTATTGGTTACCGCTATGAATACTGCTGGCGATAATTATCTGGTACCAACGGCTTTTACCCCCAATGGAGACGGGATCAACGATTGCTTCGGCATCAAACAATGGGGTAACCTGGATAACATTTCTTTTAGTATTTATAATCGTTGGGGAGAACGTATCTTTTATTCCAATACCAGTACCAGGTGTTGGGATGGAAGGTATAAAAGCATTCCGCAACCTTCGGGCACTTATGTGTATCACATCAGCTTTCAGAGTTTTTGTGGTACGGTGGAACGAAAGGGAACACTGGTACTTATCAGGTAATGATCATAATCACGTATGGATGAATAGTATTTCAGTTATCACCATCTGCTTCAACAATCTTGCAGAATTGCAGAAGACCTGCGCTTCTGTTGACAGGCAGACCCGTGTTCCTGATGAACATTGGGTGATCAATGGGTCTACTACCAACGAGATCGCTGAATGGCTGGAGCAGACACCGCAGCCATCTTACCGTAAATGGATCAATGAAAGGGATAAAGGTATTGCCGATGCATTCAATAAGGGCATTGCCAGGGCCAATGGAGAAGTGACCCACCTGCTGAACTCCGGTGACGTGTACGCATCTGAGGATGTGATCAGTTGCGTGATGGATGTTTTTGAAAGATCCCCGACCGTTCAATGGACCAGCGGCAACATCCAGATGACCAGGGCCGGCAAACAAGTGCTTGTAGGAAAACCTTTCGAAAAAAGCAAGCTGTATCGTGGCATGCGCAGCGTATCACATCCCACCTGGTTTGTAAAAAAACAGGTGTATGACAGGATCGGTCTCTTCAAAAGTGAGTATAAGATCGCAATGGATTACGACCTGATGTGCCGTATCGCGGATGAACCTTATGCATACATCAATAAACCCATCGCCGTTTTTGACGATACAGGAGTGAGCAATACCCAATACCTTAACTCGCTGAAGGAGAACAGGAGGGTATATGAATCTTATTTCGGATTCTCTCCCAAACTGGTGGCCTGGCAGGTGCGATTGAAGGTATTACACCACCTGCTGCAGACCGGGTTGGGTAAATGGCTGTTCAGCCTGAAACAGAAAGCCGGGCTGGAGAACCTGTGATATCAGGGCTTGATCGCAGATCTGCCCGTATCGTCGATCCTGTTCAGTAATAAGTTGATCCGGTTATTTTCCAGGTATTCATCCACCGCTTTGCGGGAACCTTTCCAGAAACCATAATCGTCTATGATCAGCACACCGGAACTGACCAGTTTGGGATAGAAGTGTATCATTTCGTGCCGGGTCGATTCATACCAGTCTGTGTCGAGCCTGAGCAACGCTATCTGCCCGGGATCATTTGCGGGAATGGTTTGCAGTACGTCTCCTTCGATGAAATGAATATTGGCCGATGGGTAAGCTATCTGACCTATATTGGCCTTCACTTCTGACAGATTGGAGTAGGCCCATACCACACTTTCCTCTTTTACATCCGCTTCTTTTTTCAGCAATGACTCGGCCGTCTGTTCGCTGTAGGTTTTGTCTTCTTCGGTAGGTGGTGGCATACCGGCAAAAGTGTCGTACAGATACAGTTGTCTGTCGGTGACCTTTAATTGTGACAGTGTTTCGGCTATGGCCATCATACTACCGCCTTTCCATACCCCACATTCCACAAAACTGCCGGGGATATTATTTTTCACTACGTATCTCACCGCTTCTATCAAAGCGAACAAACGCTCCGGGCTGGTCATCGTATAGGGGCGTACTTTCTGAATGATCCCGATATGGAAAGCATCAAAATCGGGTGGATAGGGGCGTTCGCTGGTTGATCTGCCCAGTATCTTATTGATCAGCCGGATGGGTTTAAAAGCCATATTCAGTTATTGATGATAATGATTTTCGATCTGTTGGATCAGTTTTTCGGGCGATACATTCCGGTAAGGGATATCCACCACATATTCATAGTGTTCCTGTACCCGTTTGGGATCGCTGATCTCTTTTGCGACCTCATCGGGGTATACAGCATAAAAGTTCTCTGCTATCTCTTTCGGATACGGTGCAAAGCGTCCATATTGTGATCCGTTGAAAATGCCAAAGACCGTACACCCTGTTGCCGCCGCCAAATGTACAGAACCTGTGTCTACCGATAACAGGCATGCTGCATCCTTCAGAACAGACATCAGTTCCGGCAAAGAGGTCTTGGCCGTAAGGTCAACATAAGGGTGGTCATAACCCTGCAGGAAAGCCTCACTGAAAGTTTTGTCGCCCGGACCTCCGCACACAACAGCTGTCCACCCGAATCTGGTATGGAGATGGTTCGCCACAGTGATGAAGGAGGCTGCCGGCCATATCCTTGCAGGGTTTCTTGAGCCTGGGAACACCACAAAATAGGGTTTCTGTAAAGTGAAGGGAAGTAGTGGCAGTGCTGCCGGATCGATCCTGGTGTTCTTTACCCGGGAGGGTTTTTGGGTGATGAACTCGGTAAACAACCGGTTCCTCACAAAATCGAAAATGGGTCTTTCCGGATGCGTGAACAATTCGGTGTATAGTTTCCGGTCGTAGCCAAGCTGGTAGGAGCGCACATTCTCCAGGTTACTGGCCATACCGATGGTACAAGGAGCTTTGGCCGCTAATACAAGTGCATCGTCAAAGGTCTTATCGCGCGAGAACTGCAGGTTGATGACGCAGGAATAATTTTCCCGGAAGATCGTACGCAGGAAATGATACCTGTACGGCATCTGCCTTTTAAATATGGGTTTCTGCAGCCAATAGGTCCTGGTCACTTTACCGCGGTGGAAACAGTTGAACAGGCTTTCCCAGCTGCTGTTGCCGCAGAAATGGATCTCGTGGTTTCGAAAGCGGTCCGCACTGATCAACTCATCCAGGAAGTTGTGCCAGAGCATGAAATCCCCGATCTCGTCGGTCTTGATGATCAGCAGTTTCGGGCTTGGGGAGGATCTTTTACCAAAGCAGGCTATGGTGCCGATGCAGTCATATAAAAATCCCTTCAAGCGGTTCAACATATGCTAAAACAATTTAACTTGCCCGGGTAACGATCCTTCTTCCGAGTATGGTTCCAAAAGATTATAACCCGTCTTTCTCGCACCCGTTGTATTATATCCGTAAGGGGTTATATAACAAAATTAGTCTTTACAGCCGAGAATTGAACGGCAGGCTGATGGATTTTGGCTGCGGATCCAAACCCTACCAGTCACTGTTTACGAATGTTACAGAATACATAGGCCTTGATTATGCAGGAGAGGGGCATAGCCATGAACAGGAAAGCATCGATGTGTATTACGATGGCAAAACGATCCCCTTCGAAAATGAAACATTTGATTCCGTGCTGAGCAGTGAAGTGTTCGAACACCTGTTTGCCTTACAGCAGTTACTGCCTGAGATAGCAAGGGTCACCAAAAAGGGCGGAAAGTTCCTGATCACCTGTCCCTTTGTGTGGGAGGAACATGAGATACCGGTCGATTATGCCAGGTATACCCGTTTCGCCCTGCAGGATATGCTGGAGAAAAATGGCTTCGAGATCGAAGTGATCGATAAAAACGGCCATTTCCTGCTGGCACTTCACCAGTTATTCGTCTTGTATATTCACGATCACTGGTTGCATAAGGTCTGGTTCTTTTCAAAATTATCCCTGTTCCGGAAACTGATCCGGCATATCGCGGTGCCCTTACTGAATGGTACATTCCGTTTGTTGGAGCCGGTATTGCCCAAGTCGGATAAACTGTATCTGAACACCATCGTATTAGCCAGGAAGAAATCATGAAGAAGATACTCTATACCGTTTGTTCGGCCAATCACCTGGCGCATTGTAAGACCATGGTCCGTTCTTTCATGGAACACCACCAAGGGTATGAGATCGTGATCGGGTTGGTGGATAAGATCGATGACCGCTTTACTGAAGAAGAATTTCTTCCCTGCCGCCTGGTTGAGATCGATAAGATGGGCATACCTGACTTTCAGGAACTGCTGTTCCGTTACACGGTGATCGAACTGAATTGCGCCATGAAAGTGTTCGTTGCCGAGTACATCTTTCAGCAATACCAGCCCGATATACTGCTCTATCTCGATTCGGATATGTGGGTGAAGGGAAGTTTACAGGAACTGGAAGCACAGCTGGCTGAACATCCCATCCTGCTGACACCTCATTTCACTGTTCCGTTACCCGATAATACTGCCAAACCGCTGGAGCGCGACCTGCTTCGATCCGGTATTTATAATGCAGGTTTCATGGCATACCGCCGCAGCGATACGGTTACCCGTTTCCTGCAATGGTGGAGGGAACATATGCGTGGGGAGTGTTATTATAATTTTGCGGAAGGCATGGGCGTAGACCAGATATGGCTGAACCTGGTGCCCCTGTTATTTGAAGAGACCGGTATTGTAAGGCATCCCGGCGCCAATGTGGCTTACTGGAACCTGCACGAGCGTTCTTTATCTGAACAGGATGGCGTGGTGATGGTGAATGGAACACACCGTTTGTTGTTTCTCCATATCAGCGGTTATCGCTTCGATGAGCCTGAAAAAATATCCCGCCACCAGGATCGTTTCCTCATGAGTGATCAGCCGGTACTGAGGGAAATGCTGGATACTTATCGTTCACTGGTGAACGATAATGGGTATCAGAAATTTAGTCCGATGCCCTGCCTGTATGCAAGGCCTGTGAAAAAATCCACCGGATTGATGAAGACGGTTAATCAGTTGCTCAAACCCCTGGGTGTGAAGATAAGCGGTATCTAAGCAGCTGTTTTGTTGATACGCAATACCATCACTACATTATAATCGATCTCGCAGTTGTTGCTGAACAGGGTTTCATATCGTATGTTCCCTAATTCGTTGAGGCATTTCAGCATATAGTCATATCCCATATCGGCATGAACATGATAAGGATTCATGGGAATGCCCAATTCACGGCAATACACTTCATATTTGGGTTGATCGGGGAAGACCAGGATCAGTGTACCGCCGTTTTTCAGGATGCGGATGAATTTGCGTAAGGCATCTTTGGTATCTACAAAGTCTTCGATCAGGTGACTGGTATACACATAATCGTAAGTGTTGTCCGGTACAGGGATCTCATTGTGGATCACATCGCAGGGTATGTCAACCTTGTCTTTGCCGGTATTGGTATAGGGCTGTTCAAAATCGATGCCGTCGCAGTTGGTTTTCATGATCTTGTCGCCGCCAAAACCAATATCACAACCTTTGCCTATGCAATAGGGGGCCACCCAGTGACGAACTTTTGCGGTCTCGGAATTGCTGCGGAATTTGATCCCGAACCAGCGGCTCAGTGTGCCTTTCACTTTTCTGTCCCAGATGGTTTGTAAACGCATAAACGGTTTGTATTAATGATTCAATAGTCCTTTCAGTGCATCTGTCCGGAAGCGGATCACCGGTAAGGCTTTGGCAGGGTTTCCCTGCAATATATAATAGATCGCCAGTATCAGCGAAGCACCCAGTTTAAAGAGGTACTCCAGTATCTTTTTGTAAAAGGTCCATTTGCCCTTTTGCAGGGTCCTTACCCTTTCGCCCCTGCCAATACCGCTGGCAACCCGGTACATGTATTCCCGGGTGAGTTTGCTGATCTCTACCACGTGCTGCACGCGTATGGCAGGATCGTAATAAATGGTACGCCCCAGCTCTTTCAGCCGGAAGAAGAAATCCTTGCCTTCGCCACCGATACGTAAAGTACCTACCACGCCAGGCAAAGCTTCATTGAAACCGCCGATCGCATCAAAATCCGCTTTGCGGATGATCATGTTGGACTCGAGCGGGTATTTGTTAGGGGCAAAAACAGCAGGTTGTTTGTTGTAATGGAAATGTCCCACCAGTGATGATACGTAATGACTCATCCATTTCGGTTCACTGGGTATGTATCGGGGAATGATACGGCCGCCTAATCCGCCTGCGTCGGGATGTGTGTCAAAAAAACGGACAATGCGTTCCAGGTAATCCTTGTCTGCAATGGCATCATCATCCATAAAACAGAGCAGGGGCGACCTGGCATAGGAAGCGCCGGTATTCCGGGCGAATGAGGCACCCTGTTTTGACTCGTTATAATAAAAGAAGTTGGCTTTGCGGTGATTGGAGATGAAATGCTCACATACTTCTTGCGTATGATCGGTCGAATTGTTGTTCACGATGATCACTTCATACGCATCTTTTCCCAGGGTCTGGTTGTAAAGGCTCTCCATGGCGTCCCTGATATATACGCAACGGTTATAGGTACAGATGACAACAGATATTTTCAGCGACTCACTCATACGGTCTGCAAAGATAACAGGGCTTTCTGTACAATCTGACCCCAGTTGAAGAATTGGTAAAAGCTTTCCGGAACAGGGGAGGGGGTACGATTGGCCTGCCGGAACATCTGTTCCGCAAATGCCGGCCAGTCATAATCATCCACCAACTGCAGCGTATCTCCCGTGAGCGATGTGTCGATGCCCCTGGCGCCACTGCGTGTAGAAACGGAAGCGAGGTTATGGGCAAGTGCATCCACCTGTTTGATCTTGATACCGCTGCCAAGGGTTACCGGGTTGATAAAACAATCGGCTCCTTTCAGGTACAGGCCGATATCGGGAACAAAATCCTTGAAAAGGATGTCTGGACAGGCTTGCAGCACTTCCTTCCACTGCGCGCTGATGCGGCTTCCGCAGACCAATATGCGGAAGGGCAGTTGGTAGCTGTGCAGCAAAGGGAGTAATTCACTGACGATGATACGCAGTGCATCGGTATTGGGCAGGTAATCCAGTGTGCCGTTGAAGAGGAACAGGCGGGTAGACGCAGGAAGTCCGTTCTCTTTCAACAACTGGACCCTTGCAGCCAGTTTATCTTCTTCAGATACCGGTTGCGTGATGTCTGTGCCATACGTGAGCACGCTGCATCTTTTTTCATCAAGGTTCCATTGGGTGATGGCCCAGTCATGGTCTTCCTGCGTGATGAAAAAATTAAAATCTGCTTTCCGGTGCACTTGTTTCTCGTACCACTGGTACAGGGGCCACCAGGCTTTCTGCATATCGCGGAAACGGTGAGCCTCGATATTGTGTGAACGGATCACAAAGGGTTTGCGCGTGATCCAGCGGAGGAGGATGCCCAACCACCCGAGATAGGAATGTTCGATACAGAACAGGTCTATCTTCTGTGTTTTGATGAGCTTGCGCAACCGGAAAAGTGCCAGCAGGTTGGCCGGTCCTTTTTTATGATGGTACAGGATAGGGTATACGGGGTCCTTCCAATCGGGATTCGCCGGGTTGTCTTTTGCGATGGCCAGAACCACCGGTGTCAGTTTGGCGAGTTGCCTGTAAAACTCGACCACGCATTTCTGGCCACCCATCTGTGCAGGGAACACTTTATAGGAAACAATGCCCAGTACAGATAGGGACCGCATATCAGGCTACCACTTTAGGTTTTCGCAAAGTGATGACCACAGCTCCGATCAGCATCAGCCAGATAAATGCGGAGGCACCGATCGCAGCCCGGTTGCTGGTGTAAAAGGAAGCAGGTTTGAACTCGAACACGATCCTGTGATCTCCTGCAGGAACCTGTAAGCCGCGCAATACATAATTGGTCCTTACGATCGGCGTTTCCTTGCCGTCGATGGTGGCTACCCAGCCCCCGTCGTAATAGATCTCGCTGAATACGGCGAATTCTGTGTTTTTGGAAGAGGATCTGTATTCGATGATATCATTGTCGTTGTACACCAGTTTGATGGAAGCGGTGCTGTCTTTCGTGGCATTGGCCACCAGGTTCTTCCGGTCGGCCTCATCCAGGATGGCGGTGTCTTTCGGATTGAAATTGGTCAGCGCCTTCATCACTTCTGCAGGTCCTTTTTTGTAATCAAGGGTGTTCACGAACCAGGCGGCACCCAGTGCTTCCGGATTCTGTTGCGCCATCAATTGCTGGCCGTTCTGCTGCCCGGAAGTGATGATGTATTTGGTGTTCAGCATATCCAGCACCGGCAGGCAGTTCGGGAAATTATACAGTTGTTTCTCGATCAGGTCCTGGTAAATACTGAGTTTGGCAGGATGGTAACCTCCGATCGAGTGGTGGAAATAGGCAGTTAATGGCCCCCCGTTGAATGCGGCAGGAATGCCTTGCGATACATCCAGCACACGGTAATAACCGGTATCCTGCGCTATTTGCTGATCTGCCTGGCTCGGTTTGAACCGGTCTTCATAATCGGTGGCTTCTGTATAATTATCGGCATTCAGGTATTTGATATCGATCACCATCACATCAATGAACGCAAACAGACCCACTGCCAGCGTTACTGCCAGTGCATTTATTTTCTTTTTGATAAAGAGGAAAATGACCAGTGCAGGCACCAGTATGAAAAGCAGGGAACGCAGGATATCACCCATGAACAGGCTTTGCCTGTCCTGCTTCAGTCCGTTCAGGAACGACCGGATGGGGGGCTCTATCGCCGCTTTCTGTTGTGCATCGGTGATGGCATTGATGTTCTGTAACAGCACCTTATCAGGCTCGCCCGAAAAATCGGCACTGACATATACCAGCAAGGCCACAACAAATACAGCCGCTACTGCCAGTAATCCTTTTTTGTATTTCCGGAAGAGTTCTTCGCGGTTATGCTGTTCCAGTATGTGGTTCAACGACATGACCGATAACATGCTCAGCAATAAGGTCGGTATCACCAATATCATGCTGGGTGCCCTGAACTTGTTGTACAGGGGAAGGTAGTTCAGCAGGAAACTGTTGAAGCCTTCCAGGTATTTACCGGCGCTCATCAGGAAAGTGAGAACGCAGGCTGAGAGGATCCACCATTTGTGTTTGCCGTCCAGCAACACGAAACCCAGTATGGCCAGGAAACAGACAATGGCGCCAAGGTAGGGTGGACCGGCAGTGCCGCCAGCGCCATCAATACCGCCCCAGTAGAACTGGAGAAAACCCTGTAACTGCTGGCCCAGTTGTTGTGGCATCTGCTGCAGTGCTTCGATCGCTTTTGATTTGTCTTCTGCCACTTCCAGGTTATGGCTGCTGCCTCCATACATCCTGGGGAACATCATCACCAGCGGTTCGGTCTTGTACATGCTGTAGCTAAGTGCATATTCTTTGCTAAGGCCTGTTTTTGTAACGGTGGCTGTTGAATCGGCACCCGCCAGCTCACTGCCGCCGCGGATGGTCCTTTTGGAATATTCGTAGGTGGTGAACAGGGTAACTGCATTTACCATCACACCCAATAAGGCGGCAAAGATCACCAGCCCCGCAGCACGGAACAGGTGTTTGAAATCTTTTTCTTTGATCCAGCGGATACCCAGGCTCACGCTCATGATCAGCGCAATCAGCGCTCCATAATAGGTGATCTGTAAGTGGTTGGCAGAAATGAGCAAACCGGTGAATAGGGCGGTAAGGGTGGTGCCCCAGAGATAACGTTTGTCGTATAATAACAGCAGGGAGCCGATGAATGCAGGCAAATAAGCAATGGCCTGCATTTTGGTATCGTGTCCTACCGAAACGATGATGGGGTTATAGGTGGCATACGCATAGGAGAGTGCACCAAAAATGCCGATATAGGGGTTGATACGTAATACCTGACTCAGGAAATAGAAACAGACACAGGCCAGGAAGAAAAAGCTGACTGGCTTGGGCAGGTTCAGCGTAAGCACATTGCCGGCATAAATGATGGAAACAGGGTTGCTGCCCACACTGGTGATCTGGAAGGCGGGCATACCGCTGAACAGGCCGTTTGACCATAACGGGAAATGACCGTGTTTCTCCTGGTATTCAAAAGAGTTCTGGGCAGAAGCTTTCCATAAGGAAACATCCGACTGCTGTAATACCTTTCCCTGGAGGGAAGGTTTACAGTATACCAGCGCCACCACTAAAAACACCACGACCGCAATCGCGTGTGGCAGCAGATTCTTCCATTGAATTTTTTTCATTGTTTCCGGCTTAAGTGCAGCAAATTAATGGTATTTTGAACGAAATTTTTTATGAAGGGGCTTTTATTTTTGGCAAGACTGGCGCTGATCTGCAATGTGCTGTTCGGGTTCTGTTTGGTGATGCAACGCGTGCATGATTTTATGCCTCAGGGCAGTGTAAAAAGTACGGTCATTGTGTTGGGTTGGTTCGTGGCCCCTTTTGTGAACCTGGCCGCCAATCTTTGGGTGATATCGGTGCGGATACTGGGTAAGACCCTGCCGGTTCCCGGATGGCTGGTGATCAGTAACCTGTTGATACTTGTATTGCAATTCTTCGTGTACTTCATACTTGCCTCATGATACATACCATCCTGAAAGATAAACCCACCAAGCTCTTCCTGGGTATCACCGCATTTTTTGTGGCCAACGCCCTGATCGCAGAATGTATCGGTGGAAAAATATTCTCGCTCGAAAAACTGCTGGGTGCCGATCCTTCCAACTTTACCATTTTTGGACAGTCGGGACTGGCATTCAACCTTACCTGCGGGGTGCTGCTCTGGCCGCTTGAGTTCGTGATCACTGATATTGTGAACGAATACTATGGCCCCAAAGCGGTGCGAAGGATCAGTTATACTGCGGTCATTCTGATCACCTATGCATTTATCATGTTCTACGCTGCTATGAAGATCCCCCCGGCAGATTTCTGGATCGGTTCCAAAAAGGAGGCTGGTATCCCTAATATGCAGGATGCTTTCGGCGGGATCTTCGGGCAGGGCATGTGGATCATATTGGGCAGCCTGACGGCATTCCTGGTCAGCCAGATCGTGGATGTGACGGTATTTCACCGCATCAAAAAAGTCACTGGCGAAAAATGGATCTGGCTGCGTGCCACCGGCTCTACGTTGGTATCGCAGCTGGTAGACAGTTTCGTGGTGCTGTTCATCGCGTTCAAGATCGGGAATGGCTGGAGCTGGCAACTGGTACTGGCCATCTGCCTGGTGAATTATATGTACAAGTTCACCATGGCCATCATATTAACGCCGGTCATCTACCTGATCGAGGTGCAGATCGAAAAATACCTGGGACACGAAACCGCCCGCAAGATGAAACAGGCGGCCATGGGCAGACAGGAAGAACCTTTTACCAATTTACCGGCAGCGGGATAGATATTAATGAGTGAATGAGTGAATGATATGATGAGTGAATGGGTATTAGAAAACAAGGTGGGGTTGTTGTTTCAGGAGGCGGATGACCACTTTGTCGATGGGGAGGGTGACGGATTCTTCGGATAGGGATTCCCAATCCAGCCAGCGGAATACTTCGCTTTCGCCATTGGGATCGGCTACCTGGTCGGGATGGAAATTGAAAGGAGTGGTTTGCGTGGGGATATTGATATGCTGTTCTGCCTTTACCTTGTAATAAATGGAAATGATCTGGTCTTTGTTATTAAAGGCCGAGATCTGAAAGAAGTCGGTGGTGTAAATATGCTCCTGTACCTCCACTTCAATGCCGGTCTCTTCCAGGAATTCCCGTTGCAGGCATTCGCGTGTTCCTTCGCCGATCTCCAATCCGCCGCCGGGTAATTTGGTAATGTACATTCCGCGGATGAATTCGTCGCTCACCAGTAAGCGGTTATTGTCATCGAACAGCAATCCATACACACGTACGTTGAACAAAGCCATGTTAAAACCATTTTTTCTTCATGAAATACCAGCTGATCACCAGCGATACAATGAGTGAGATCACTACCGGTATGTAAAACGCATGATTGGAGTGCTGGAAAGGAATGTCCACGTTCATACCATAGATACTGGTCACCAGGATCGGGAGAGAAAGGATGATGGTGATGGAGGTCAATCGTTTCATCACACTGTTCAGATTATTACTGATGATGCTTGCAAAGGCATCCATGGTGCTGCTGAGGATATTGGTGTAGATATTGGCCATCTCCAGGGCCTGGCTGGTATCTACGATCAGGTCCTGCAGGAACTCACGTTCCTCCTCGTTCAGTCCCAGGAAATTCGTGCGCTCCAGTTTCATCATCAGCATCTCATTGCTGCGCAGTGCCGTTACAAAGTAGACCAGGCTTTTTTGTATCCGCATCAGGTTCAGCAGGTCCTCGTTGCTGTTGCTGTTATACAGGCTGCTCTCATATTGGTTCCTGCGATGATTGATCTCTTTCAGGAATTCCATGAAGTTCTGCACCACTTTCTCGAACACTTTCAGTACCATCATGTTCTTTTTATCGGGATGCCTTTTCTGGAAGGAGTTCAGGAACTTTTTGATGGCGCCGTTGTCGAATGAGTTCACTGTAACGATCTGCGTATGCGTCAGGATGATACAGATGGGTATGGTGATATAAAAAGCGTCACTATCGTTAAAGGAATTGTTCTCGGTAGGTGTTTTGATGACCACGAAGCGGACATTGTCCTCCACTTCGTAACGGGGCCGCTCGTCAATATCCAGCGAGTCGCGCAGGAATTCGATGGGGATCTCCAGGTCTTCGCTCAGTTCAACGAATTCCTCTTCCTTGAACGGGGGTACGAGGTTCACCCATACACCCATATCCGGTTTGTCGATCTCGAGGGTCTGGCCGTTGATGTTTTTGAAGTACTGGATCATGGAAGCGGGACTTTTGGGAATGCAAAGATGCGGTTTATCCGGCTAACAACCCCCGGCTTTCTTATCAGTCATTCAGGGCGATCTCTCCCTTGAACACGAAGACCGCCGGTCCGCAGAGCCAGATGTTACGGAAACTGTGTTCTCCCGTTTTCTCAAACTCGACCGCCAGGTGACCTCCTTTTGTCTGCACTTCTATCCGGTTAAATCCATTTTCATTGTGGGCGAATACAAGAGCCGATGCTGTTACCCCTGTTCCGCAGCTGTAGGTCTCGTCTTCTACACCACGTTCATAGGTTCGCACCATGATGCACTTTTCGTCGGGCTCCACAAAATTCACATTGATCCCTTTTTCAGCAAAATCCTTGCTGTAGCGGATGTCTTTCCCTTCTTCGTACACATCCAGGTTTTTGATGTCGTTCGATTGTTTCACATAATGCGGGGAACCGGTGTCCAGTATAAAATCGCCGTGATAATCAGCAACGGCGTCCACATCCTTCATCTTGAGATGGATCCAGCCATTATCGCCGAGCGAAGCCTGATGGTCACCATCCACAGCGGTGAAAAGGAAACTGCTTTTATGGATCCCCATGTCGTATGCAAAGCGGGTAAGGCAACGGCCGCCATTGCCGCACATGCTGCCTTCACGGCCATCGGCATTATAATATACCATCGAAAAATCATATCCTTCAGCGCTGCCCAGTAGCATCAGTCCGTCTGCGCCAATGCCAAAACGCCTGTCGCAGATATGGCTGATCTGTTCGGTACTGAGCCGGATCTTTCCGTCACGGTTATCCATGATCACAAAATCGTTTCCGGTGCCCTGGTATTTGTAAAATGGTAGTGTCATCAATGGTTGTATTGACTGTTTTTTGGGTGACTGGTTTATTGAGGTCTTCATCTGTCGTCCTGGAACGATCAGATCTTCGAAAGGATACCCAGTGCTTTTTGAATGAGGTCCTCCACTGCTGCTGCACCGTCCTTGCTGAAGGTCTTTTCTACCCGGTTGGCAACGATGGCGCTTAAACTGAGACATTGGTGACCCAGTAAGCGGCTCAAACCATACATGGCGCTGGTCTCCATTTCAAAATTCGTGATGCGGTGGTTGCCGTAGCGGAAAGAAGTTAACTGGTCTATCAGCTCCGGGTTGGTAAGGCCCAGTCGCAATACACGTCCCTGCGGGCCATAAAACCCCGGGCAGGTAACGGTAATGCCATGGAAGAAGCCCTCCACAAAATATTTATGGATACCCGGGCCGGAAGAACTGATATAAGGACTGGTGATGTTCTCCATATGCGTGTGTGCGCCAAATGCCTGTAGGATCTGCCGTTCTTCCTCGTTGTTGTCGCGACGGTAAAAGTTCAGCAGGTTGTCTACTCCCAGCCCGTGGGTACTGGCTACGGCACTGTCAACCGGGATGTCGGCCTGAAGCGCGCCGGATGTACCTACTCTTACAATGGTCAGTTGCGATAGGGTGGGTTTGATGGTGCGGGTGGTGAAGTCAATGTTCACCAGCGCATCCAGTTCGTTAAAGACGATATCGATGTTGTCGGGACCGATACCGGTCGATACCACGGAAAGTCTTTTTTTCCCGATATAACCCGTGTGGGTGATGAATTCGCGATGCTGGCTCCTGTGTTCGATACTGTCAAAATGTTTGCTTACTTCCGCCACACGGTCGGGATCGCCTACGGTGATGATGGTATTGGCCAGTTCTTCCGGTCTGAGGTCCAGGTGGTAAACAGCCCCCCGGTTATTGATGATCAACTCGCTATCTGCAATTCTGTTCATATAAATGGTACATTAGCTGCCAAATTTCGGCTTTTCAGATTTAGAATTTTAAAATTCCTTTGATTGCTTTATTTTCGCGTCGCTGTTGACGAAAGGATACCGCACTCAGAAGGCTTGTAGTTATATTACTACATTTTTGCCGACATAAAAAGGTCCTGTGGCCGAGTGGCTAGGCAGAGCTCTGCAAAAGCTTCCACAGCGGTTCGAATCCGCTCGGGACCTCAGAATTTGAATAAAAAACCCGCTAAATAGCGGGTTTTTTCGTTAATAATCAATTTTTTATACAGTTTTTGACAGGTTTTGCCTGCTCCTGCCTTGCTTTTCCTCACAATAGTTCGGATCTCCATCACAGCGAAGTGTGGAAATCTTTTTGACGAAAAAATTACATTTTTTAACAAAAAATAGAAGTTTCGTTTATATTTGTAGTGTAATCTTTACAAATAAATCGTTGTTTTAACGGAAAGATTACGGCCAAAAGCACAGATTCTGAGGCGGTTGTGCTTTTAAAAATCCAGATCCATTACTATCCGTACAATCGTATTCTTCCTGAAGGATACAGTAAGAAGTTAAAAATGGGGCCAAAACTTTACACCAAAACTGGTTTACGCTTTCAATCTTTCGCCAAAGCTATGTTACTGTGCCTGGTAACATCGGTCATATCGATATCGGGTGTATGGGCCCAACCTGCATCGGGCCTGAATTTTGATGGTCTGAATGATAATGTCAGCATCCCTGTTCAACCTGCTCTCAACATCAGCGCCGCCATCACTATCGAAACCTGGATCAAACCCACCAAGGCCAATGGGGTACAGGATATCGTCTGTAAAGCACAGTCAGGAATGGATAACGGTTATATCCTCAGGACCATTTCCGGCTGGACCACCATCGATTTCTGGGCGTATATGAATATTTATGGATGGAGAAAACTCTCTGTTCCTTTCGGAGCCAGCAAACTGGGACAATGGCACCATATTGCAGCCACCTATGATGGTAAGGTCATGCGGGTGTATATCGATGGCGCACAGGCGGGACAGTTGAATTTTTCGGGTTCCATCATTACCAATAACAATCCGTTGACCATTGGCGGACAGCCAGGTTATACCAGTTATTTCGGTGGATCCATCGATGAGACGAGGATCTGGAACAGGGCCCTGTCTCAGTGCGAGATCGCCCAGCACATGAACTGTGAACTTACCGGTACAGAAGACGGTCTTGCGGCATATTATCAATACAACCAGGGTCTGTCAGGATCAGCCAATCCGGCCGAAACGCAGTTACTGGATGCCGGTACGAATGCGGCCAATGGAACATTGAAAAATTTCGGACTTTCATCAACCACTTCCAACTGGGCTTCCGGTATCGTTACACCCGGGGTTGCCTGCCAACCTTTTACAGCCCCCCTGGCTACGGCTGCCAGTGAGCAGTCTGCTGTTCCGGTAGGTGGCACTATCCGTTTGTTTGCAACAGGAGTTGGAACGTTTAAATGGGTAGGTCCCAACGGGTTTACCTCAACCGAACAGAACCCTGTCATTGATGGGGTCGGCACCAATGCCAGCGGTACCTATACAGTTACGGTAGACAATAACAGTTGCGGCGTTACGGCCAGCACCGTTGTTACCGTTGCTCCTTCAGCCAGTGGATTGAACTTTGATGGCGCCAATGACAACGTGGTGGTGGCCGACAAGCCCGAGTTCAACAGCAATACTTTTACGATCGAATCATGGATCTATCCTACAGGAGGTTCCACCGTCATCCAGAATGTACTGTCGAAATCGAGTGGTTTTGGAACCACCGGTTATAAATTCCCCAAGACCAACGACCGCTGGAGCACTTTCACATTTGAATTATCGGTAGATGGCCAATGGCAGATACTTTCTGCTCCGATCCCCAGCGGTGCCCTGAACAAATGGAACCATGTTGCGGCCACTTACGATGGTTATTATATGCGTATCTACCTGAACGGAAACCTGGCAGGTACCATGGAGGTAAACGGTACCTACACTCCCAACTCAGAAGATATCATGATCGGTGGTCAGAAGGGCAGGGCTGAGTTCTTCGGTGGCGGATTGGATGAACTGAGGATATGGAGCCGGGCATTGTCGCAGTGTGAGATCATCAATAATATGAAGAACTGTGAGCTGAATGGCGACAATGATGGTATCTCAAAACAGATCGGACTGGCTGCCTACTACCGTCTGAACCAGGGATTATTGAACCTGGATAATGCTTCTACGAACATACTTGCCGATTCGAGCGGTCATGGTAATCATGGCATACTGACCAATTTTGCATTGACTGGGACCGTATCCAACTGGGTGGAAGGTAAAGTGTATGGCATGTGTGATTACTTTATACCACCGGGATTGGCTGCTTCTGCCAATGGTTCTATCTTCCAGATCGGTAGCGTGGTCAACCTGTTTGCCACCAATGGTAATGGAACCGATGTATGGGAAGGTCCTAACGGATTTGCCGCATCCATCTCCAATCCGGTCATCAATGATGTTCAGCTGAACCAGGCCGGTATCTATACCGTGATCAACTCCTATGTAAATTGTGTAGTGAATGCCAGTACGCGGATCAAAGTGTCCGATCTGCCGCAGATCGTTGCAAGCGGACCTACGGAGATCTGTCCTTCTACTTTCGTAACCTTATCTTCTGCCAATACAGGCACTGCCTACCAGTGGTACAAGAATGGGGTGGCGATCGCAGGGGCTACTGCACATGATTTTGCAGCGGACCAGACTGGTGATTATACAGTGAAAGTGACCAACGGTACCGAAGTGATCATTTCTGCTCCGTTAACGGTAACGGTTGTTCCCGATGTAACGGCACCGGTACCTGTGATAGCAACACTGCCCACATTGAACCTGATTGCACCGGCTACGGTGACCACCATTCCTGCGGCCAACGACAATTGCCGGGGTCTCATCAATGGTACGGCAGATATTCCGCTGAGTTTTGTCAAGCCGGGCAATTACCTGATCACCTGGAGTTATAACGATCAGAATGGAAACATCACCACCCAGACACAGACCGTTGTTGTGGCCGATGTTATGCCGCCGGTGATCTCTGTTCCTTCAACCATCACATTGAATGCTGACGTTACCGTATGTGGTGCCATAGCCAATTTTACAGCTACGGCAACAGACGATTCAGAATTGCCTGTCAGCATCAGTTTTAGCCAGGCACCCGGATCTGTGTTCCAGGTAGGACAAACCGTGGTTACGGTTACAGCCACCGATGCCAGCAATAACAGCGCTACTGCTACATTCACAGTGAATGTATTGCCGACAGTGGTTTCACCGGTTTCCGGCAATGCGTCTATCTGTGTGGGAACTACCACATTATTGTCTACCAATACCAGCAGTGGCGGTACCTGGAGTTCTGATAATACCCTCGTGGCCACCGTTGATGCGGCTGGTGCCGTTACCGGTTTGTCTGCCGGTACGGTCAATATCAGCTATACCAATGCCTGCGGTGTTTCTGCCAGCAAATGGGTTACGGTAACAGGACTGCCTGTTGCTGTTATCACCGCTCATAGCGCCACCGCTTTCTGTGCAGGCGGTTCCGTGCAGCTGTCGGCTGCAACAGGAACGGGCTATACTTATCAATGGAACCTGAACGGTAACCCGATCGCGGGTGCCACAACGGATACCTATTCAGCCACCACATCGGGTAACTATACAGTAACCGTTAATAACGGTGTATGTACGGTTACGTCAGCTTCGGTTACGGTTAGTGTTAATCCTATGCCGGTTGCTGCCATTACAGCTGCCTCGGCCACTACTTTCTGTACCGGAGGCTCAGTGGTATTGACAGCCATGGGCTCGGGAACATACCAGTGGTTCAAAAATGGTGCAGCGTTGGAGGGTGTTACCGCACAGAACTATACAGCTACTGCCAGCGGGGATTACAGCGTTGTAGTGACCGGCCCGACCGGATGTACAGCCAGTTCCTCCACTATCGTTGTGACAGTGAACGAAGCGCCTGCCGCTACTGTGACCGCCCAGGGTGCCACTACATTCTGCGCCGGAGGTTCGGTATTACTTTCTGCTAACACAGGTGCAGGGTATACCTATCAATGGAATAACAACGGTTCGCCCATAGTAAACGCCAATGCCGCCAATTATACGGCTACTGCCAGCGGTAACTATTCCGTGACCATCTATAACGGATCCTGTTCGGCTGTTTCTGCAGAATTACCAGTTCTGGTAAATCCAGTTCCTGTTGCAACCATAACAGCGGCTTCAGCTACTACTTTCTGTACCGGCGGATCTGTATTACTGACAGCAAGTGGCGGAACATCCTATAACTGGAACAGAAACGGGGTTGCACTGGGTGTTACCTCCGCAACCTATACTGCCACTGACGCAGGAAACTATACGGTTGATGTTACAAACGCAAGCGGATGTACAGCCGGCTCTTCCGTTGTCACTGTATCCGTGAACCAGGCGCCCGTTGCTACTGTGACCGCCCAGGGAGCCACTACTTTCTGTGCCGGCGGTTCCGTATCGCTTTCTGCCAATACCGGCACCGGTTATACCTATCAATGGAATAACAATGGTACACCTATCGCAAACGCCAATTTGGCCAATTATACGGCTTCCACAAGCGGTAACTATTCTGTGACCATCCACAACGGATCCTGTTCCGTGACTTCTTCGGAATTACCTGTTGTGGTAAATGCTGTACCTGTTGCAACCGTAACGGCTGCTTCGGCCACAACTTTCTGTGCCGGTGGTTCTGTGGTATTGACCGCTACCGGATCAGGAACCTATCAGTGGCAGAAAGACGGTGTGGCGCTGGATGGGGTCACTGCTCAAAACTATACTGCTACTGTCAGTGGCAATTACAGTGTTATGGTGACCGGTCAGACTGGTTGCACGGCAGGTTCTGCTGTTATCAACGTAACGGTGAATCAGGCACCTGCTGCCACTGTGACCGCCCAGGGCACCACTACATTCTGTTCTGGTGGTTCGGTGTTGCTGTCTGCCAATACAGGCACCGGTTACACCTATCAATGGAATAACAATGGTGTGCCCATAACAAATGCGAACACAGCAAATTATACAGCTTCTGCCAGTGGAAATTATTCGGTTGATATCACCAATGCCTCCGGCTGTATGGCACAATCTTCTGCCATTGCGGTTACTGTTGCTGCCAAACCGGTAGTAGCTGATATCACAGGTGTTACAACTGTGAATGCCGGATCTTCTGTTCAGTTGACCTGTGCTACCCCTGGTGGCGTATGGAGCAGCAATAACAGTAACGCATCGGTAAGCGCTGGTGGACAGGTTACGGGTATTACAGCCGGTACCACCGTGATCACCTATACGGTAAGCAATGCTTCCGGTTGTGCGGCTTCGGTGAGCACAACGGTTACTGTGACCGACATACCTACTTGTAATGTGCTGCCAGTGGCCAGCATTACAACGGCTACGGCAGATGCCTTCTGTAACAAACTTGTTTTAACAGGTTCCGCCAATGCGGCGAATGCTACTTACCAATGGGTAACAGGCAACGAAACGCCTGTTGGCAACTCGCAGGAGATCACTTTGAACCAAGCCAGCGCGGATGGAGACTATAAATTGTATGTAACTGCCGGAGGCTGTACCAGTCTGCCTGCTGTGTATACATTCCGCAAACAGAACCTGACCACCAGTTACACGATCCTGGCCTATGATAAAGTACAATTAGGCGCCAATAATGTGGTTGCTTCGGGCAGCGTGGGTGTTATATCGGCCAAAGGCGAGGCAACTTTCCATAACAATAGCTCAGTTGCCGCACCAGGTTCCTTTGTGAAGGCAAGAAAGATCGACAGGGATGGTAAGAACATCACCATCGCCAATCCGATCTATAGTGCGGCTGCAGGTGTCCAGTTACCGGTCATGCTCTATAATACAACCAGCACCTGGAACCTTTCCAATGCCAGTGTTGCGCAGTCTGCCACTGCCACATTGCAGGGCAATTACAAAGACCTTACTATCCGGAAAAATGCAAAAGTGACACTGAACGGAACCATCTTCGGAACCATCCGCATAGAACAGGGGGCACAGGTTACCTTTACTGCACCGATGATCCATATTGAAAAACTGGATGTGGCAAAAGGCCCACGTTACGGGTACAGTTATATCCGGTTCATGCAGGATGCCAAAGTGCTGGTTCGTAGATCGGTCAGCATAGGCAGCCAGGTATTTGTGAACCCGGATAATAACAGCGTGACCTTTTATATGGGTGATGCACAAAAGGGTAATGGTAAGAACAAATACAAAGCGTGGGATGATGAGGGTGAAGATGCCCAATTCAGCGTGAAAGGTGGTGATACCCGCATCAATGCCAATATCTATATCCCCGGAGGTAAATTGAAAGTTACCGGCGGCTATGCTTATGGCGATTACGGAAATGGTCATGGTGATTGCGATCGCGATGACGACGATGATAAGTATTACGAAAAGGGCAACAGTTATGTGTATATGACCGGTTTCTTCATTGCTGATGAAGTGGAAAGCAATGGAAAAAATGTGAACTGGAACAGTTTCGACTGTGGTGCTGCCGCAGTGCCTGTGGTAAATACGGTTTCAGCTGTCATTACGCAGTCAACCCTTGCGGAAGGAAAATCGGAGCAGGTCACTACGGAAGCGGAGTTGAAAGTGACCGTGATGCCGAATCCGACGACAACATTCTTTACTTTGAAATTCGAGAGCAAGTACCAGACACCAGTTGCGCTCCGCGTGATGGATGCCAATGGAAGGGTAGTGGATGCCAGATCAGGAATTGCACCCAACAGTACTTTCCAGATCGGAGCCAACTACCAGAGCGGTACTTATTTTGCAGAAATGATACAGGGAACCCAGAGAAAACTGGTGCAACTGATCAAACTGCGTTAAGCATTGCATATGATATTCTTAGTAAGGGACCGTAACAGTTACGGTCCCTTTTTTGTGATAATGTAGTCGAAAGACTACCCCTGCGCTATCCGCCTTACCACAGACAATTTCGAACTTGACTATTTGCGGGCGATCTCCTTCGTCGTTTCTTTACAGTGAAATTGATAAAATCAGAATTGATAATTAACAAGTTAGCATATTCAACCTGGTTCATGTATCCATGAGCGATATGGAATAAGCCAAGACAGTTAAAAGCGGAGGTATTTATGAGGGTTTTATTAGCAGATGATCATACGATCGTTAGAGACGGCATCAGGCATGTATTGATGGAATCGCATCCGGGAATTTCTATTGTAGATGTGTCCAACTCTGAAGAATTGATACAGCAGGCCAAAAAAGAAAAATGGGATGTGATCGTTACCGATATTTCCATGCCACCGGGTAAATCCGGCCTGGAAGCCATTCAGGAGATCAAAAAGGCAAAACCGGAGACACCCATCCTGGTACTCAGCATGCATGCTCCTGCCCAATACGCTTTACAGGCCATTAAATCCGGCGCATCTGGTTATCTTACCAAAGGAGTGGCGACGCTGGAACTGGTGAAAGCGCTGGAAACAGTGGCTTCCGGAAAGAAATACCTGAGTCCCGAAGTTGTCTACCTGATGGCTGATTTTATAGAACATACGCAACGAAGCGTTTTAATTAGTAAATTGTCTGACAGGGAAAAAGAGGTTTTCCGGATGTTGGCAACCGGAATGACCACAACTGAGATCGCAAAATCGTTATCGCTCAGTCATAACACCATCAGTACGTTCAGAGGAAGGATTTTTGAAAAAATGGGTTTTCATTCCAATGTAGAACTGATCAAATATGCAATTGCCAATAAAATAATTTGAGCCTGTTCCGCTGTATTCCCTGCGGCCGGAACAGATAGCAGGCAGGTAATTTTCGGATAAAATATGAAAACAGGCGTTAAGGGTGGTGGTATGTTCTCCGTTTCAGGGAAGCTCCCGTTTCAGGCAATCCTACTCATCTTTCAGATACTACTTCTTCTTTTTTTTCAATGGTGGAATACAGATGGATCTGTTACCTGGGTTGTTTATCTCCTGGGTGTTTCCAGCCTGGTGACCATCCTGTTCGTTTTTTCTTCGCACCAGTCCCAGCAAACCAATGGCCCGGTGGTTGAGGAGGTATTGGAAAATATACCGGATGGATACCTGGCTTTGAATGCAGCCGGGGTCATTACAGAGATCAACCAGTTGGCAGTACAGGTGCTGGAACGTTCCAGCGAAAACCTGTATGGGGAACAGATCACCGGTATCTTCAGTGAAACGGAATGTAAGCCCTTTTACCGGTCATTGGCAAAACTGCATGCAGAACAGGTCAATCAGAACCTCGATCTGTATGTACCGGTCTTGCAGAAATGGCTGGTGGTATACCTGCACCTGTCTGATAAGGGTGTTCTCGTATTTTTCAGAGATATCACCGCTAAGAAAAAACAGCAGGTATTGCTGAAACTTTTCGAATCTGTCATAACCCGGAGCTCCGATAGTATCCTGATCACCGATGCGGAACCCATAGACCTGCCCGGGCCGCGTATCCTTTATGCAAATGAGGCTTTTGTGCGGATGACCGGTTACTCGCTGGAAGAGGTGTTGGGAAAAACGCCCCGGATACTGCAGGGAACGGATACCGACCGCAAGCAGCTTGACAGGATACGCCAGGCGTTGGAGAAATGGCAGCCTGTGGAGGCAGAATTGCTGAATTATAAAAAGAACGGGGATCCTTTCTGGGTCAGTACCTCCATTGTACCGATCGCTAATGACAAAGGCTGGTATACCAATTGGATAGCTATACAAAGGGATGTTACGGAACGCAAAAAGGCCGAGGAGGAGCTGCGGATCAAGAATAAGGAGTTGAAGAGCCTTTCTTCCTACCTGCAGAATGTACGTGAAAAAGAGCGGAAATCTGTTGCCCGGGAAGTGCATGATGAGTTGGGACAGCTGGCATCGGCCCTGAAAATGGATATCGACTGGTTGTCAATACGCCTGGCTGCCGGGGAGGAATCCAGTAAAAAAAGGATCAGCCATGCCACCCATACCCTGGAGATCATGCTGGCCTATATCCATAAGATAGCCGCAGACCTCCGGCCCAGTATTTTGGACGACTTTGGTCTCAATGTAACCCTGCAATGGCATTGTAGTGAGTTTCACAATATGAACGGGATTGAGTGTATCTTTGAGTCGACATTGGACGACAGGGAATTGCAGGGTAATGTGAAAACGGAATTGTTCAGGATCGCCCAGGAATCGCTGAACAATGTATGGCGCCATGCTGCGGCCAGTTCTGTGAACGTGACACTGCTGGAAGAGGGAGACAGGATTTGTTTATCTGTGATGGATAACGGGAGGGGATTTGAAACATCAGAAAAACGTAATACATTGGGATTGGTAGGTCTGAGGGAAAGGGCCATATCGATGGGAGGTGAACTGAAGATCAAAAGCAAACCCGGAAAAGGAACAACCGTTGTTGCGTATATACCTAAAAAACTGAGTTTATGAGAATTCTGATAGCCGATGACCATACCATAGTTAGAGAAGGTATTAAAATGTTGCTCACAGAAGCCTATCCGCTGGCAGAGATCGTAGATGTGTCAGATGCGGTAGATCTGATGAAACAGGTATATAAGGAAAAATGGGATGTGATCATCTGCGATATCTCCATGCCTCCCGGCGATTCGGGTCTGGAAGCAGTGAAGAAGATCAAGGAACATTCACCCAAAACACCTGTGATCATACTGAGTATGCACTCGCCCGATCAGTATGCCGTTCGTTCCATAAAAGCGGGCGCTATGGGATATCTTACCAAAGGAGCTGCTACACTGGAGCTGGTGAAAGCCGTGAACCAGGTGTTGTCAGGCCGTAAATACCTGAGCCCCGATGTGGCAGATGCACTGGCAGATGCTTTTGAACATATCAACAGCGCAAAAACGGTAGAAAGCCTTTCCGACAGGGAATTCGAAGTGTTCAAATTACTGGCTTCGGGCCATTCCATTTCTGATATTGCCAAGGAGCTCGTACTGAGCAGTAATACCGTGAGTACCTTCCGCGCTCGTATCTTTGAAAAGATGGGTTTCCACAATAACCTGGAATTGATCCGATATGCAGTTGACAACAAGCTGATTTAATCCTGATACTTTTATTTACAATATCCATTGAAGACAGAATCCATATCCAAATCCAATCTCCCTTCTGCAGGAACCCCACCTATTCCTGAGAATGAAATGGAACGTTTGCACAAGCTGTCAGAGCTTGATGTGGACTATACAGAGATGCAGGAATCCCTGAAGGGACTTTCAGAACTGGCGGCAAGAGTTGCCGGTACGCCCATATCACTGATCAATCTGATAGACTCCTTTACCCAGTGGACAGTTTCCAATTATGGGCTGCCACTGAAACAGATGAGCAGGTCGGACTCGGTTTGCCAGTATACCATCGTGGCGAAAGAACAGAGTCTGGAAGTAAAGGACCTGAGCGTTGATGAAAGATTCAAAGACAAGTTCTATGTTACGGGTGAGCCCTTGCTAAAATATTATTTTGGTGTACCCCTGCAAACAGCAGACGGGTATAATATAGGTGCACTGTGCGTGTTGGATAAAGTAGGGCATGAGATCAGTCCTGAGAAAGTAGAGACCCTCAAGATCATTGCACAGGAGATCGTTACTTGCTTGATGACATTTCAGTCCATCCACAACTTGCAACGCCAGATTAAAGAAGCGAATGATACACAACGTAAAGTGGCACACGATATCCGTGGTCCGCTTGGGGGGATTATCAGTCTTGCACAGATCATTAACCAACAGGGTAAGGACAATGATATGGATCAGGTGCTGGAGTTCGCGGGGCTGATCCAGAAGAGTGGTGTATCCCTGCTTGAACTGGCCAATGAGATCCTGCTTACCAGTAAAAAGATAGAAACGGTTGATACTCCGTTGGGCGTTTCCGGTTTGTTCAATCTGTCGGTATTCAAAGACAAGCTGGAGCAGTTATTTACACCGCAGGCGATTCCCAAAGAGATCGATCTCACGGTCCAGATCAGGAGCGACAACAGCCTGGTTCCCTTCTCAAAGAGCCATTTGCTGCAGATCGCCGGCAACCTCATTTCCAATGCGATCAAATTCACCCCAACCAGGGGAGCGGTGACCGTATCGCTTTCTCTTGAGATTAGTTCCAAGGGTAAAGAGCTGCTGATCCAGGTCAAGGATACAGGCATAGGCATGAATACCGGCCAGATAGCTGATATGTTCAATACAGGATCGACCGTATCAGCTGCAGGTACCCGGGGAGAAGCAGGATATGGCATGGGATTACGCCTTGTAAAAAGGCTTGTAGACGAGCTGAACGGGCAGATAGAAGTGCAATCTACTCCCGGCCAGGGCTCTGTTTTCGAAGTGCGGATCCCGAAACTATGAACCGGTTCAGATAAGATTGTTGTAAAATGATCAATACTTGTTAAAGCCTGCTCGATACCGAGCAGGCTTTTTTATGACAAAATCGTCAGGCTTGCTATTTAAATATAATTGATTATCAATTAGTTATTTTTTTATTGATTTTCTGGGAACTCATTTCATAGACTTTTCACTACAGTTCATATTCCTGTCAGCTACGTTTTAGCGACCCCTACGGTTACCGATCAGCTTCTTCGAGGTCTATCCGTTCAGAAGGTATCCTGTTACCCTTTTCCCAAATACCTACCTACCGTTTTTTCACAACACGGTCTATTTCCCAGGGGGCCGATTCTGAGTCACTTTGTACTGTGATTGTAACACATCATTCACCTCAGGAAAAACAGATTTTATGAAACAGCAGATCACCAAAACCGACAAAATGCAGACTCCAGGAAGAGCCGGATGGTTCTTTGTAGGAGTTGCTCTTTTACTGCTGACAGCTTGCCAGAAAGGAGTAGAGACTCCCGTAACTGCTGCCAATAATATAGTAGCTGAAAGCGCTACCGCTATTACTGGTTTTCGTATCTCTGAGAGCAATGTGGTGTTACGTCAGGGTAATGCAGATATCGCCGCTGTGAACTTCAGCTGGAGCCGTACTGCCAACGATAACCTGAGAAACTATACAGTGGAAGCTGCCGCAGAAGGAACCCATTTTGAAGCTCCTGTTGAGCTGGGTACTACAGATGGCGCTCAGGTAGGTTTCCAGGTGAAAGACCTGAACCAGAAAATGTGCAAACTGATACCCGCTGGTAATAGCGGAAAAGTGGAACTGCGGGTAAAAGCTACCCCTGTTTACGGAAAAGCCGGTGCGGTATACAGCGATGCGGTAGCCCTGAATGTTACTACCTATCAACCTTACACTGAGTATGAATATCCCAAATACCTGAAACTGCCCGGTAATTTCCAGAACTGGGACCTCGCCACAGCTCCACAGATCGTTAGTACTGAGAACAATGGCGAATATGAGGGATATGTGAATTTCACCAATACTTACGCACAGTTCATGTTTGTAAAAGGAACCCAGTGGGAAACCACCAATACCTTTACCCATATCGGTAATAACAAATTCGGTTTCGGTGGTGGTGTTCTGGCCATCTTCGGAGGTACCGGTACTTACCTGGTAAAAGCCAGCACCAATACCAATAGCTGGAGTTATACCAAGATCAACAGCTGGGGCATTCACGGAACTGCCGTTGCAGCCGGTAATGACCTGGTGATGAGCTATGATGAAACCAAAAATGCCTACGTGGTTACCTGTAACCTGAAGGCGGGTGAATTCAGGTTCAGGGCCAATAACAGTGATGCAGTGACTTTGGGCAAACAGGTAAAAGACGGTTACGATGTACCTGCTGCCGGAGGCGAGAACTTTAAAGTGACCACTCCCGGATACTATACCATTTACCTGAACGTGAAAACTGCAGGTAACTACGGATGTACCGTTGTAAAACAACCCAATGTGGCTGTGAACAGTAATGGTTAACGGGAAATATGACCAAGGGAATAAAGCTTGAAGATAGAAAATGAGGGAAAGGTGCTATTCACAAGGAATAACACCTTTTTCTTTTTGAGGCTTTTTCCGGAAAGCGGCTCCTCCTCTGGAAAATGTTATAGGTTTGCGGTAAGTTTTTGAAGTATGAAACATTCCCAAACGATCGGCATCATTGCCACCCTTGCGCTCGTGGCCATCTGTTTTTTACCCTGGAGTTATATAGCCAGCCGGCAGATCACCATTACTGGTTTCCAGGCCGTGGGTACCAATTTCGGTAAACCTGGTTTATTTACCGTGATCCTTTCCGGTGTCATGCTGGTCATGTTTGCAGTGCCTGCCATCTGGTCAAAACGAACCAATGTCTTTATTGCCGCATTGAACCTGGCCTGGTCTTTCCGGAATTACCTCATGATCTCTACCTGTTTAATGGGCGAGTGTCCCGAAAAAAAGCCGGCTCTGTACATCCAGGTGGTTTTGTCGGTCTTGATACTGCTTATGACCTTACTGCCCAAATTGGACCTGAAAGGCAAATAAGTCCTGCTTTTCTGCAGAACCAGCACCTTACATTAATAAGAAAAGGAGCCTAATTGACTATTAGGCTCCTTTTTTCTGACCAATCGGCGCTAAGCCAATGTTTCCAGGGATTTTCTGATGATCTCCACACATTCCAGCACCTGCTCACGGGTGATCAGCAGGGGCGGGGCAAAACGGATCTTGTCGCCATGGGTAGGTTTGGCCAGCAGGCCATTCTCTTTTAATGCCAGGCAAAGGTCCCAGGAGGCATCCGGGTTCTGGTGTTTGATCACGATGGCGTTGAGCAAACCTTTTCCGCGGATGGTGGTGATATAGGGAGAGTTCAGTTTGGCCAGTTCGGAACGCAACAATTGTCCCATTACTTCGGCATTCTCTGCCATATGCTCTTCTTTCAGAACGGTCAGTGCGGTCATGGCCACCGCACAGGCAAGGGGATTACCGCCATAGGTAGAACCATGCTCGCCCGGGCGGATATTCAGCATCACGGCATCATCGGCCAGCACCGCCGAAACGGGTAATACGCCTCCACTCAGTGCTTTGCCCAATATCAGGATATCCGGACGGACCTGTTCATGGTCGCAGGCCAGCATCTTGCCTGTACGCGCCAGTCCTGTTTGTATTTCGTCGGCTATCAGTAATACGTGGTATTTCGTGCATAACTCCCGTACTTTTTTCAGGTACCCATCATCCGGTAAAACCACACCTGCCTCACCCTGAATGGGTTCTACCATGAATGCGGCCACATTGGGGCTCTGTAAGGCTTTCTCCAGCGCGTCGGTATCGTTATAGGGAACAATGTCAAAACCCGGCATAAAGGGACCAAAACCCTTGTAACTGCTGGGGTCTGTAGAGGCAGAAATGGCTGCCAGTGTCCTTCCCCAGAAATTACCTTCGGCAAACAGGATCCTTGCCTGGTTCTCTTCAATCCCTTTTTTGTCATAGGCCCAGCGTCGGGCCAGTTTGATGGCTGTTTCGCCACCTTCCACACCGGTATTCATCGGTAATACTTTGTCGTAACCGAAATAGGCCGTAATGAACTGTTCGTATTGTCCCAGCAGGTTATTGTGGAAAGCGCGTGATGTAAGCGTGAGTTTACGGGCCTGTTCAACCAGTGTATCGATGATGCGGGGATGGCAGTGCCCTTGGTTCACGGCAGAGTACCCGCTCAGGAAATCGTAATATCTTTTTCCGTCAACATCCCACAAAAAAACACCTTCCCCTCTCTCTAGTACCACAGGAAGCGGATGGTAATTATGAGCGCCGTATTTGTCTTCTAATGCCAGGTAAGCTGCAGCTGTTGCAGACAAGGTAGTAACCATATAAATGCGTAATTAGCAATGAATAAATAATAGAGAATCAGGGCCGGGGCAGGCATGGGAAGCCATATAAGCGTGCACAGGATCATGCACAGGTCATGGGTTCCAGCTTCAGCAGGAACATGGGTGGTCGAGAAAATCTAAATTCAGGCGCAGAAAACGCATATCAGGTATTTCATGTGCAATATAGTGGGAAAGCGTTGTTTGGGCAAGAATATAATGATAGGATGAGTGAATGATAGAATGATAGAATGTTGTGTGGGTGCTTACATAAGGGAAATCATATACAATCAATATTGGCTCCATTATCAGCTGTTTAACCCGTATTTTCTCATTCTATCATTCACTCATCCTATCATTCTATCATTGAATACCTCCAAACACCTATTTTCGCAAAAAAAATCCTTGTCATTACCCTCAGTAGCAGTTGTCATACTCAACTATAACGGCCGGCAGCACCTGGAGAATTTTTTGCCTTCTGTGCTGGCGTCTACCTATGGCAACCTGCGGGTGGTGGTGGCGGATAATGCATCTACGGACGATTCACTGGCTTTCCTGGGTGAAGTGCATCCAACGGTCGAAGTGCTGACACATCCCCGCAACGAAGGTTTTGCCGGTGGATATAACTGGGCATTGAAAAGGGTGACAGCGGCTTATTATGTGCTGCTGAACTCGGATGTACAGGTAACGCCGGGTTGGATAGAACCGGTGATCACACTGATGGAAGCCAACGGCCGTATTGCCGCAGCCCAACCCAAGCTGCTTTCTTTCCGTGAACCCGAATTGTTTGAATATGCCGGCGCCGCCGGTGGCTGGATCGATCATCTCGGATATCCCTTCTCGCGCGGAAGGATCTTTGATGTATGCGAAACGGATGCGCACCAGTACGATACCGCCGAGCCCATTTTCTGGGCATCGGGAGCTGCCATGTTCGTAAAAGCGTCCGTATACCACGAGATGGGGGGGCTGGACGATAGCTTTTTTGCTCATCAGGAAGAGATCGATCTCTGCTGGCGTATGCAGCTGGCAGGGTACAAGATCTGGTCATGCCCGCAATCGGTGGTATACCATGTGGGTGCGGGTACCTTACCCCGTGGTGGACGAAAAGTATTCCTCAACTTCCGGAACAACCTGCTCATGTTGTGCAAGAACCTTCCCTGGCAGGAAAAGATCTGGAAATTGCCCTTTCGGATCGGCCTGGATGCCTTATCGGCCTGGAAGGGACTTTTTACCGGGGATATTTACTTTTTTACAGCCATCGCCAAGGCGCACCTGGCAGTGATGGGGCGAATTTTAACAGGAGCTATCCGAAAGTCGGTTTCCCGTAAACCCATGCGGCTGCTGGATGGTGTATACGGCGGATCGGTGGTATGGCATTATTTTATCAAACAACATACCCGTTTCAGGGAAATTATTCAAAAGAAGGCTTTATAATTTGCGGCTGACCCTTATTTTTGCAAAGTAACTAACCACTATGTCACACGAGATCAACGAGACACAAGAAAAAGATTTTACCAAGAACTGGGTAAATTCATCAAGGTTCCTTTTTTATCTGCAGGTATTCTGTATCCTGGCATTTGTATTGGGCGGCTGTTACCGTTTATACAACCAGCGTTATAAAGGAAAGCCCGATGTAGAAGTACAGAAGAGCAGCCAGTACAAACCTGAGTACAAATAAAAAAAATCAATAAAAAATTTTGTCAGGAACTCGGGATGACTATTTTTGCACTCCCAAAACAAGTTCTTACAAATAATGCGGAAGTAGCTCATTTGGTAGAGCACGACCTTGCCAAGGTCGGGGTGGCCGGTTCGAGCCCGGTCTTCCGCTCACAAGTCCCGTCCGCCTGAGGCGGTTACGGGACTTTTTTTTGGGAGTTCACTCCCCGAAGGGAAGCCCTGGTGGTGGAACTGGTAGACACGCAGGACTTAAAATCCTGTTCGCCGCAACGCGAGTGCGGGTTCAATTCCCGCCTGGGGCACATCGCAATAAAAAACCTTGATAGTACAACTGTCAAGGTTTTTTATTTGTATCCTATCATCCCGTACGGGCAGAAACAGCAATAAGGGTTTGTCTTAATCCGCCAGTAGTTCTTTCAACTGCGGAAAATGCCGGTGTGTATGCAGGTCTAAAAAATGGATCCACTCAAAAGCGGTCATCTCTCCAAAAAAACGATGCGGAAAATCGGTGCTGACCAGTGTCAGGTCCTGTGTGGTAATGGCAGCTACAATTTTGTCACGTTCGGTCCGCAGTTTTGTGATCATTTCCGAGGGAGTCCTTTCTGCGGCGACAGGTACCAGAAAAGGCGGTGCGTCAATACGTACTTCCCGGTTGGTGACACGGCCGGTATATTCAGCAAGCTTTTCTGCCGGATCCCGGTTAGCGGGTTGGGTGGCGGTAGCCAGTATTTCCTGCAAACGGATATCGAATAATAACAGGTGTTCGGCCACATCACCGGCATTCCAGGCCGTAGGGGCGGGCTTTCGGTTGAATGTTTCAGGTGTGAAGGCTTCCAATAGACCGATCAGTGAATCCGTAGTGGCCTGAAACTGTGCCGCTATCGCTGTGTTGTTGATTTCCATGAAGCTAAACTAAACAAAAGGGCGTGTTGCAGCTTCCCGATTTACATAAGCGGTCACACTCCCCGAACTGCGTCTTTGCGCATTTGCGAGACTATTTGCGCGCAAAGGCGCAAAGGCGCAGCCAGTGAATATCATTTGGTAACAGGTAACTGGAGTTTTTGCAGGACCGTAGCCAGTTTTTGGGGATCCTTTGCGTAAGGCGACAGGTCGAACAATTCCACTTTTCTGAATTCCACCGGGTGGCTCTCGCTCTGTAGTGAGATGTAACCCTCCTTCAGCAGTTTGCCATCCACTTTCACCGAAGGATCGTAGTGGATCACGTTGCCATTGCCGATCTGTGGCTGGTTGTATTGCAGTACTACCTGTTTATCGATGATATGCTGCACCAGCGAATCGCCCAGGACCAGTATCTCTACCCGCACCCACTGATCGCCATGATAGGTTTGCGAATGCGAGTTCACGCAGTGATTGGTGAGCAGTTTGCCATCCATCACCACATTGGTTCCCGGCGTGCAAAGGTTGGCAGTACTGCGCGGGTCTTTGCCATTGCCCCCCAGCAGTTGTACTTCAATGGAGATCGGGAAGTCCTGGTCCTTACCCATGGTTTTGGGATCCTGGCAGTGGATCATCACCCCACTGTTGCGCCAGGCCCAGCCTGGTCCGTTTTTGGCCTGTTCACCGGTAAAACGGTATTCGACCGCCATCAGGTAATAGGCATATTTGTTTTTGTAGAACAGGTGACCGAAACGTTCATTGAAGCTGTCATAAGCATCGTATTTTGTTTTCAGTACCCCATTCTCTACATAAAAAGTGTTGCCAAAATTCTCATGCAACGGGTAACCGGTTATTTTAGGTGTCCAGCCGCTAAGGTCTTTCCCGTTGAAGAGCTGTATCCATCCGGCCTGGGATTTTGTGCCTGGTTGGGCATAACTCTGTACTAATAGGGAGAGTGCTAAAAGAAAGCCTGTGATCTTCATGTGTGATATTCTTTTTAAAGCTAACAGAAAGATACCATTTTGCAACCTCCTGGTCAGGACAGGTGTGACGGTGCGCAACTATTTTTTAGAGGATTACCTGTTTTCCAGGGTCTCTCTTTTTGTCCAGCATTCATCCATCAGGCCACCGGTCGATTTTTCGCCGCGGTGTCGCCAGTCGCCGTCAACAAATGAATAATCGAAACTGAGCGACTTGCCTACACTTGCAGGTGTTTTGGTAAAGAACTCAATATTCTCTGTGTATTTGCCCTGTGCGGTACTGTATGTGCCACCGCCAGCATGCAGGAACTGTTTGTTGGTCAGGTGATACGCGATCCAGTGGAAATATTTGCCGGATAACACTTTCATGGTCCTGCGGGGAAAGAAAGGATTGGGGCGTTTGGAAACCTTGTCGTTGTTGTAGGTGCCGGTAATGATCCAGGCACCGGCCAGCTCACCGGGGCCGCCATCATCCAGCCGCTGCCAGGTTTCGGGCATGTTTTCCAGTTTTAGTGTGGCATTGTCTGCCTGGATGGTATGTGATACTTCTTTACCTACCCGTGTAGAATCCTGTGAATCCCATTCGATCTGCCTGATCAGTTGGTTGCCGATCAAACGCCAGGTTCCGCCCCAGGAATGGAGTAATGTTTTGCCGGTGATAGTATATTGGGCCACAGAAAACACATTGCCCGTGCAGATCATTACGGTGCGGTTATCGGCCGGTCCGTATCCCCAGGCGCCTGTCAGTACCGGTGAGGCTTTTTGCCGGAAAGCGGTCAACAATACCAATGAGGCGATCACTGCGATCAGGAGCAAGCTGAATTGTTTCATGGCATGTATTTGTCTTTAAAGCTAACAAGAAATCTGTCAGCAGGCAAGCCAGTTCCGGACAAACAATTTTGTATACCTGCTGGTAAGCTGGCACACTGATAGGTTCTTAAATGATGCTGAGGGATCTCGGTTACGACAATAGGTTCTGGCGTGCCAACAGCTCCAGCTTTTGGTTGGCGTCCATTAGTTTCTCTGTCAGCTCGCGGTTCTGGCGGCGCAGGTCGTATAACTCGAATGCATTCAGGATGGCCGTTCTTACTTCGTGCTCTATCCAGGGTTTGGTCAGGTATTTGTATACCTGTCCGATATTGATGGCGTCGATCACCGCATTGATGTCGGTGTAACCGGTGATCAGGATACGGATAGGGTCGGGATGTGTGGTAAGGATGGATTGGAAGAATTCAATACCGGTCATTTTGGGCATGCGCTGATCGCTTAAAATGACCTCAATGGGCTCGATCTCTATGATCTTCCGGGCTTCTTCGGCAGATTCTGCTGAGTAGATGTTGAAGGAACGACGGAAAGCAGCACGGAATGAGGTGATATTGTTCGGCTCATCATCTATATACAGGACATTGATCTTTTTTTCTTCCATGACTGATATTGGGGGTTTCGGTCCAGAGATACCGTAAATCTAACAAAAACAAATGTTTATACAATAATAGTTAAACAAACGAACATAGTTTTGTTATTTTGTTAGAAATAAACACCGATTTTGATGAGTGGTTTTCCCCGGGATTTGGTAACAGAGATCAGGATCCGTGCATTCAGGGCGATCGAGGATCCTGCGACCTGCAGAAAGTTCATTGCAGGCCACAGGAAGGTATTGTCCATCTACGGCATTGAGAATATCACGACCAATACGGACGACTGGATGTTCAACCCGGCCATTTTTGTGATCGTAGTGGAAACGCTCGACGGGGAAAAACTTTACGGTGGCGCAAGGATCCAGGTGGCAGACGGCATACATCCCTTACCCATAGAAGAGGCCACCGGTAAAATGGACCCACACATACATGAGGTGGTTCGGTTAAAAGCCCGTCAGGGTGCTGCCGAGCTGTCCGGTTTATGGAATTCCAGAGAAGTGGCCGGTTTTGGTATCGGAAGCCTGTTCCCTTCGCGTGTGGCAGTGGCACTGGCCGATCAGTTGGGGATCAATACCATGTTCTCGCTCTGCTCACCCACTACGGTCCGTTTCAAGGACTGGATCGGGGGTAAGCTGCTGACAGAAGTGGGCAACCAGGGAACTTTTTATTATCCCAAGATAGACCTCATTGCAACCGCACTGTATTCGGATGACCTGATCAGCCTGAGTGCAGCGCATCCAAGGGAGCGGGACAAGATCTTCTATCTCCGCGAAAATCCGGAGCATGTGGCAAGGGAAAGATCGCCTTTTAAGAATCATTATATCAATATCCATTACCAGTTAACACTGCCTTCTGCCAATCCTGAGGAATATAAGATAGACTATGCACCTTTTGAGCCGGCAGCTGAAAAACAGCATTGATGAGAAAGATCGTACTCGCTTCGGTGAGCAATATCCTGATGGTGATCCTGCCTTTGTTGGGTGCACCCCAATTGATCCTGCATCCCAAAATACTGCTGCTCATCGCCGGAAGTGTGGCTATCTGGTTGACCCAGCCGGCATTCACTGTTCAGGAAACCAGTGAGCAGAAACAGAGAGACCGTTTTTCCGTTTGGCTCATCCTTTGCATGTCGCTGGTGAGTGTGGTGGCACCCATTGTACACTGGGCCTATTTTCTGGAGGACAAAGACCGGTATGACTGGGCTTTTTTTCTGGGTATGGCCATGATAGTGGGTGGTATCCTTTTCCGGGCCATGGCGGTTCGTTACCTGGGCAAATATTTTACAGCCACCGTGCAGATCCGCGCCGATCACAACCTCATCACCAGCGGACCTTACAGCATAGTACGTCACCCAAGTTATACCGGAGCTTTCCTGGCCATTGTGGCCGGCGGGGTGGTACTGGGCAGTTTACCCGGATTTATGATATCTTGTATGGCAATGATGCTCGCCTATTATGTGCGTATCGGCATCGAAGAAAAAGAGCTGACCGAACGTTTTGGCGATGAGTACCGGTCATATCAGCAGCGGACAAAAATGATCGTTCCCTATGTATGGTAGTGGTTATGCACGAAATTGGGTTACAAGGATCTCTTTACCGGCCATGACCGGGAAAAGGAATTGCGGCCTTGTGCTATTGCTGCTGCTGTTCAATCTGGCAGGGGCGCAGGAGATCCGTATCACCGACAAGCAGCCCTCTTCTTTCATCTCGGCATCCATGGAGCAACTGGTAGACAGCTCCAACCAGTTGACCGTTGAGCAGGTGCGACAGAACCCCGGTTTTGTAAAACTGAATGGACGCATACCGGTGTTTGCAGGTACCATTCAAAATGCCTGGTTCCGTTTTACCGTTCGAAACCAATCCCTGTCGCCAACACTCCTGCTGAATATTGCCTATCCCAATCTTTCCAGGGTAACCTTGTACGTGCAGGATAGCGGCAGCACCAGGCTGTTGGGTGAACAAGGTAATGAAGTGCGTTCCGCCACAATCGTGGCCGGTTCTCCCAATCTCGTGTACGATCTGAAACTGCCGCCAGGCAGCGGGCAAAGCTACCTGATGCATGTGTATAGCGAACATCCCATCATTCTTCCGGCCGAAGTGCATACCTATGAAGCATTGCACGATTCCATCAACCTACAGACCATTGTAACCGGCTTATACCTGGGTGTATTGGCAGTGATGTTCCTGTATAACCTGTTCCTGTTTTATGGCACACGCGATAGCAGTTACCTGTTTTACATCGTGTACATTTTTTGCCTGGCGTTGGCGCAGGTCACTGCAGCGGGTTATGGGTATCGGTATATCTGGCCTGAACATGCATGGATCAACCGGTATGCTGTGGTATTCACGTCCACATTCTCAGCCTTGAGCGGGTTGTTGTTCAGTATGCATTTCCTGCGTACCGCTTTTTATACGCCCAGGCTGCATCGCTGGTTATGGGTATTGGCAAGTGTATATATCGCCGGGTTGTGCTGTTCGCTGGCAACATGGCTGGATATCAGTTACGCCATCCTGAACTATAACGGACTGGTCAGTGTGGTCACGGTTCTGGCAACCAGTGTCGTGATCGCCAGGAAAGGGTTCAAAGCCGCTTATTTTTACCTGTTTGCCTGGTTGTTGTTGCTGGTATCGTTCATGGTGCTGATCTTCCGTAACCTGTCACTGGTACCCTACAATAATTTCACCACCTACACTTTCTACCTGGGATCCGCATTGGAAGTGGCACTATTGTCCGTTGCGCTGGCTGATAAGATCAATGCCTTGCGAAAGGAAAAGGAGCAATCACAGGCAGAGGCCCTGAAGGTTTCCATGGAGAACGAGAAACTGGTGCGCGACCAGAACCTGATACTGGAGAAAAAAGTAGCAGAGCGTACCGAAGAACTTCAGTCCTCCAACGAGAACCTGAGTGAAGCTTTGCAGAATTTGAAAGATACCCAGTCGCAACTGGTGGAAGCCGAGAAAATGGCCTCTTTGGGTCAGTTGACCGCGGGGATCGCCCATGAGATCAACAACCCGATCAATTTTGTGAAGTCAAATATCAAACCCCTGCAGCTCGATATCAGGGACCTGGTAGAAGTGATCGATGCCTATGGGCAGTTGCATGGTGCGGCTGCAGAAGAGATCCCCGCAAAGCTGACGGAGATCGACCAACTGAAAAAACAGATCGATATCGGTTATGTGCGCCAGGAGATAGAAAGCCTGGTGAAGGGCATACAGGAAGGAGCAGAACGTACTGCAGAGATCGTACTGGGACTGCGCACGTTCAGCCGGCTGGACGAGAGTGAGGTAAAAACGGTGAATGTGCATGACGGGATCGATTCAACCCTCGTGCTGTTGAAAAGCAGTTTGCCACAGAACATAACGATCCACAAAGACTTCCGATCGCAGGGACAGGTAGAATGTTATCCCGGAAAACTGAACCAGGTATTCATGAATATCCTGAGTAATGGCATACAGGCCATTAAACAGAAAGAAGTGCAGGGCGAACAGGAATCGATCACCATCAGCACCCGCGATATTGGTGACAAAATGGAGATCAGGATCCGCGATACGGGCATCGGCATGCCGGAAGAAGTGCAGCAAAAAATATTCGATCCTTTTTTCACCACCAAGGATGTGGGAGAAGGAACCGGGCTGGGGCTTTCCATCGTGTACAATATCATCCAGAAACATGGCGGGAAGATAGAAGTGCACTCAAGCCTTGGAAATGGTGCTGAATTTGTAATATCTTTATTCAAAGTGTTACCGGAAACCGTAGTATCCTAATATCCTATATTCATGAATTTCCCAGACTCCAAAGTGCGCGTCTTGTATATAGACGATGAGGCCAATAATTTGCTTGCCTTCCAGGCTGGCTTCCGGAGATTTTACGATATCTATACGGCCGAAACGGTTGCCGACGGCATGAATATCCTGAACGAGCAGGATATCCAGGTGATCATCGCCGATCAGCGTATGCCCAAAACCACCGGTGTGGAATTCTTTAACATCATCCGCAGGGCGCATCCGGATCCGGTAAGGATACTGCTGACCGGGTATACCGATCTTGACTCTGTGATCGATGCCATCAACAAAGGGGAGATCTTCCGCTTCATCAAAAAGCCATGGGATGAACAGGAGCTGAAAATGGCCATCCAGAACGCGTATGAACTGTATCTTACCCGTAAACAGCTGAAAGATAAAGTGGCCGAACTGGAAAAAGCCAATGATGAGCTGAACCGTTTTGTATACAGCACGTCGCACGATCTCCGGTCGCCGCTGGCCAACATCATCGGGATCCTTAACCTGGCCAAAATGCAGCAGCCGGAGAGCGCAGAGAACGAATATTTTGAAATGATCGAAAGCTGTGTGAACAAAATGGATGCTTTCATCCATAAGACCATCGAATACTATAAGGGTATACGGCTGGATGATATACACGAAACGGTCGATTTCATGAAGATGTTCACAGACAGCATCGAGCTTTGCAACATGCAGAACCCGCTGATCGTGTTCGATGTGCATGTGGAGCAGCCCGTTGCTTTCCGGTGTGATGCTTTCCGTTTATCGGTGATACTGAATAACCTGATCTCCAACGCGGTGAAATACCAGCGAACCGAGGAACCCAATCCCAATGTGAAACTATCCGCAGTGGTCACAGAAAAAGAAGCTACCATTCACATCGAGGACAATGGTGTGGGTATCATAGAGGAACACCTGAATAAGATCTTCCAGATATTTTTCAGGAGTACCGATTTCAAGAACGGTCTGGGAATCGGCCTGTATATTGTGAAAGAGGCCCTGACACGTATCGGCGGTGAGATCTTTGTGGTGTCTGAATATGGGAAAGGCACTTCGTTCACACTCACCATACCCAACCAGCCCCAGCCGTAACAGGGTTACTCGTAACTGTATTCGATGCGGCCGATCAGTTTCTTTTCCTTGTCGTAGCCCAGTTCTTTTTGTTTGAGCCCTTTTTCGTTGTAGGTGTATTTCCAGATGATATAACTGGAAGTGCTCATGGAAACCTGTGTCATCTGGCTGATGCGGCCGTTGCCATCATACTCATACTGGAAATCGGGGATCAGTTTCTTCAGTCTTCCATTGTAGCGGACGATATCCGTGAGGCGTTTATTGGCATCATAGTAATAATAATAGGTCTCCAGTGTCCTGCCTTTCTTTTTCCAGTGCTCTTCTGCGATCAAACCCTGTTCATCCTTTATGAACTCAATGCGGGTGGTATCCACCCTGTTTTTGATCCGGAGCATGACCATGGGCTCGCCCTGCTCATTGTATTGCCATTCATGCACTTCGCTCAGATTACTTTTCATGGCAGTGTCCGTAGTGGTGAGTGCGATCCTGAGCACCTGTCCCTTGTCGGTATACGTGTATTCTGTACGGGAATCGATGTTGACTGTTCCGGTCTGGGTCCTTTTCAGTTTGCCCAGTTCGTAAAAACGGTTGGTCACGGAAGAACGGCCGCCGGAAGTGGCAGCGCTCAGGATGATCCTTTTGCCGTCCATACTGATCTCTTCTTCCAGCTGGAAACCTTCGGTAAGGCTGTTGTCGGCTTCGTAGCTGGTGGCTTTGATCTTCCTGATCTTCTGTGCGCGAAGTTGTTTGTACTGCTCATTACTGAGCTGGGTAGAAACAAGATCATTAAAATAATACTGGCCGAAACCGGTAACGAGGGTGCAGCAGCAAAGAAAGGTCAGGATCGATTTCATCAGCCAATTTTTGACAAATGTACAGGTACAGTTTTCAACAATCCAAAAACTGCTGCAGCCGGCCACTTGCTGCAATCATTTAGTTCTGTATTTTTAATCAAACGTTAACAAGTGTCACATTCCAAAGAAAGAGAAGAAAAGATCTGTTTAAACTGTGGGGCTGCGGTACATGGGCGGTTCTGCCATATCTGCGGACAGGAGAATATAGAACCCAAAGAGAGTTTCTGGCACCTGGTGACCCATTTCGCATACGATATCACCCATTTTGACGGTAAGTTCTTTAGTACATTGAAATACCTGTTGTTCAAGCCGGGTTTTCTTTCCAGGGAATACCTGATGGGCAGGAGGGCATCCTACCTGCATCCGATCCGGATGTATGTGTTCACTTCGGCCTTCTTCTTTTTGGTGTTTTTCAGCCTTCACAAAGAAGAAGAAGTGGGTACTGTTACCATAACAGAGAAACCCGCCAAGGTCATTATCGCAGAATTGGAGAAAAAGCGCCAGTCTTTGCAGGAGGACCTGAAAGACAGTTTGCCGGAACTGGCACGGGAACCCATCCGGAGATCACTGGAATTGGTGGAGAAGGATATTGCGCTGCTGCAGAGAGACAGTACCGCCAAGAATGATCTGCAGTCCACCGGAAGTAATTTCAGCATATTCTCCCTATCTTCCAACGACCAGCGTTACCGTTCTGAACAGCAATATGATTCACTGCAGGCAGCTCTGCCCGAGAAGGACCGGGATAATTTTATTGAACGGCGTTTTGCCCGTCAGAACCTGCACCTTCGGGAGAAATACCATAACGATGGCAAAGCCATCTGGACGGCCATCCTGAGCAAATTCAGGCACCTGTTCCCGCAAATGATGTTTGTGTCGCTGCCGCTGTTCGCATTACTGCTGCAGCTGCTGTACATACGCAGGAAGTCATTTTACTATGTCAATCATGTGGTGTACGCCATACACCTGTATTGTGCCGTCTTTATGATCATCCTGATCGGTATCCTGACCGACCTGCTGGCGGTTAAGCTGGGTTTCCATGTCTCGGACTGGATCGGGTCTCTGTTTGGGATGGCGGCATTCTATTACTGGTACCGGTCTATGCGGAATTTTTACGAGCAGCGAAGGGGCCGTACGGTGATGAAGTACCTGTTACTGCTGTTCCTGTCGTTATTCCTGATCTCATTTATCTTTATGGTATTCTTTTTGTTTTCGGCCATGGCCATTTAATCCTTAGTGTATGCAAAATAAGACGGCAGATAGTTTTTTACGATTGGTCAAGATCATGGACGAGTTGCGTGAACAGTGTCCCTGGGACAAGAAACAGACCATCCATACCCTTCGCCCTTTAACGATCGAGGAGACCTATGAGTTGGCGGATGCCATTACGGCGAACGACTGGAAGGGTATCAAAGAAGAGTTGGGGGATATGATGCTGCATATCCTGTTTTATGCCAAGATCGGATCGGAGCAGCAGCAGTTTGAGCTGGCGGACGTGATGAATGGCATCTGTGAGAAACTGATCTTCCGGCATCCGCATATCTATGGTGATGTAAAAGTGAGCAGTGAGGAAGAAGTGAAATTGAACTGGGAAAAACTGAAAATGAAAGAGGGCAATAAGAAATCGGTGCTGGGAGGGGTGCCCCCTTCATTGCCGGCAGTGGTGAAAGCCACCCGTATCCAGGAAAAGGCCAAACAGGTAGGTTTTGAGTGGGACAATAAGGAAGATGTTTGGAAGAAAGTGGAGGAGGAGATAGGGGAGCTGAAAGAAGCCATCCGGCAGGAATCGCAGGAGCAGGTGGAGGAGGAGTTTGGGGATGTATTGTTCAGCCTGGTAAATTATGCACGGTTTTTGCGGGTAGATGCAGAAGGGGTGTTGGAAAAGACGAACCAGAAATTTATCAGGCGATTCAAGCAGATGGAAGCCATTGCCGAAACACAGGGTAAACAACTGCAGGACCTTACCCTGGCCGAAATGGATGCCATCTGGAACGAAGTGAAAAAGCAAACTGTACATACTTGATCCATTCATTACGACAGGCGGCATACAAACACGGTTATCTCATCATTACCGCCGCATGGCTGTATACGATCTCATTTATTTTCATCAATTACTGGAGTTATCATTCCTCTCCCAAAAAGGTTAAAAGCAAACTGGAACAACGCCTGCGCCAGCAGGAAAAGAAATTCGGGGAAGTGCTGTCGGATACGGCCCTGCTGTATTCCCTGCTAACCCACAATCCGGAAGTGGAAGACCCCCTGGGTGACGAAATGGGTTTGTTCCTCTACAAAGGTTCCGGTCATAACCAGGCACATGAGCTCCTGTACTGGAACACCAACCGGATCTATATCAATCCGGAGGACCTGCTGCTGAAAGAGGGTAGTTATTTTATCGGCAACCAGAACGGCGATTTTGAGATGTTGCGCAATAAGGTAACACTGCGGGGGCAGGAATATCCTGTTTTTGCCATGATACCTGTTCGCTGGTCCTATTTCATGGAGAACAAATACCTCCATTCCGCTTTTGCCGGGTACCCGGGTATCAATGAACAATACGAGATCAGCGTAGATCCGCAGGCTTTACCGGTATTGGGGCATGATGGGCAGGAACTGTTCCGCATCAAGCTGAAACCCGGAAAATCTTTTATCTCCTATGATCCGGTCACCGTGATCCTGCGGGTGGTGGCCATCATCCTGTTGCTGGTATTCCTGCACTCACTGGCGCTGGAGCTGGTGGCCCATTATCGTTTCAGAACAGGGTTCGGCTTCCTGCTGGTGTCGGTCCTGTTATTGCGTTTCTTATCCTACCAGTTCCCATTTCCTTTCGATTTCAGTAAACTGGGGCTGTTCGATCCCTCCGTATATGCATCCAACTTCCTGCATCCATCGCTTGGCGACCTGTTCGTGAATGCGGTGCTGCTGTTCTGGCTGGTAAGTTTTTATAAGACCCATACTGACAAACGACCCATCTTTCGCTTAAGGATTTCTCCGGCGGTGTATGCATACCTGAACCTGCTGGTGCTGGCAGCCATCTGTTTTCTGCTGGCAGGGGTGATCACCAGTCTTGTGAAGGATTCCAAGATCCCCTTCGATGTTACCAATATCTTCGGCCTCACCGTATACAGCCTGGTCAGTTTTGTGATCCTTTGTTTACTGGTATTGTCGTTCTTCCATTTTTCACAGATCCTGTTGCAGCCGGTGATCCGTGAACAGGTGCCGGTATATATGCAGATACTGGCAGTGGCCCTGTTCGGCTTCGCTTACATACTGGCCGGTACTTCGGGGGGTAATACAAGGTTATACCTGTGGGTATTGGTATGGTTGTTATTGTACCTGTTGTTACTGAACAGCCGCAAAAAGGATCTGGACATACCCCTGCTCCGCTCCGGTTTCTTTATTTTCTGGGTGATGATCTTTACCATGTCGATCGCTACCATGGTCATTTACCAGAACGGGATCGTTGAGTTCGAGCAAAGAAAACGGATAGCGGAAAAACTGGCCCTGCAAACAGACCCTTCCGGTGAGAACCTGCTGAATATTGCCGCCACGAATTTCGATGACCAGTTCCTCAGCGAGAACTTTCACCGGCTGGAGGAAAGTGAATATTCGAACAAATTCATCAAAGACAGCCTGGTCAACCAGAATTTCTCCGGGTACCTCAACAAATACGATACACGGATCTATACTTTCGACAGCCTGTTTCACCCGCTGCACAATGAGGATTCGCTGAGTTTTGCGGCTATCCGTACCATCATCACCAACCGGGCCGAACCTACGGCCATACCGGGTATTTACAGTTATGAGAATGCTGCGGAAGGGTTCAGTTACATTTACGAGAAAGTGGTCAGCCGGCAGGATCGTGTGTTGGGCTACCTGTTCGTGGTCATCAAATCCAAACGGTATAAGAGCGAGGCCCTGTATCCAGAACTCTTTAACCAGGTGCAGGATGTGGCATCCGACCTCAATACCAACTACGCCTATGCCGTATATGTACGAGGGCGGATGATCAACCATTTCAACACCTACAGTTTTCCGCTGGTGCTGGATAAGCGACAGCTGGCGGGTTTCGAGTTCCTGTTCCGGAAGGAGGGTGATTTTACGGAGCTGTGGTACAGTTCCAACAACGATAAACAGGTACTGGTGGTAAAGAGGGATACCGGTTTCATTGAAGCAGTGACCCTGTTCGCCTACCTGTTCTGTTTTTTCCTGCTCATCATCCTGCTGTTCCATTTCGGCAGTTACCTGATACAGGCAAGGTTCAAATGGCAGGAACTGAAAAAAATGATGCGGCTCAATATCCGTTCACAGATACAGGCCACCATCATCTTCCTCAGTGTTTTCTCGTTCATTGTGATTGGTATCGCCACCATCTCCTTTTTTATCCTCCGCTTCAACCGGAACAATGAGGAACGGCTGTCCAAATCCATCCAGGTAATGGCCAACGAGGTCAATACACAGATGAACGCCATGCGCGCATTTGATGATGTGCCGGATAATGCCGGCGTAAAAGCAGGACTGGAGAAGACCATTGCCGAAATATCGGACCTGCACAATGTGGACATCAACTATTACAATCTCAGGGGCAGCCTGGTCATTTCCACGCAGCCCTATATCTATAATAAACAACTGCTGAGTTCCCGAATGGAGCCCAAAGCGTACCGGGAACTGCAGTCGGGGCATAGTATCCGATTCATGCAGTCGGAGCAGATCGGCTCATTCGAATACCTGAGCATCTATGTGCCTTTGACGGACGATGGCGGCAACAACTACGCCTATCTGAACATTCCGTACCTGAACTCGCAGAACGAACTGAACCAGGAGATCTCTGGTTTCCTGGCCACACTGATTAATCTCAATGCCTTTATCTTCCTGGTGGCGGGTGCCATTGCCTTTTTTCTTACGAACCGTATCACGGCCTCTTTCAGCCTGATAGGACGTAAAATGCAGGAGATGAATCTCGGTAAGATCAACGAAGCCATTGAATGGAACCGGAATGATGAGATCGGCATGCTGGTGGAAGAGTACAACAAGATGGTGAAGAAACTGGAGATCAGTGCCCAGGCCCTGGCCCAAAGCGAAAGGGAAGGAGCGTGGAGAGAAATGGCCAGGCAGGTGGCTCATGAGATCAAGAACCCGCTTACCCCCATGAAGCTGAGTATACAGTACCTGCAGAATGCCATACAGAAAGGAGCACCCAATGTAAAGGAGCTATCATCCAATATGGCGGTGACCCTGATCGAGCAGATAGACCAGTTATCAAAGATCGCGGGCGATTTCTCGCAGTTCGCCAATATCGGTAACGCCCGTATGGAGACCTTCGATATTTCCGAAGTGCTGTCCTCACTGATACGATTGTACAGCACCAACCCGGCCATAGAGATCAAATGGGAAAAAGCGGAAGGCAGTTACCCTGTCCATTCCGACCGGGTACAGATGAACCGGTTATTCACCAACCTGCTGCAAAATGCCATTGAAGCGAACAGGGACGTCAATAAACTCGTTTCGATCCAGATCCGTCAATATGCAGAGAACGGTAAGGTGTTCCTTTCCGTGAAAGATAATTGTGGCGGTATCCCCGAAAGTATGCGTGACAATATCTTCACCCCCAATTTCACCACCAAATCATCCGGCACAGGGCTGGGATTGGCCATCTGCAAAGGTATTGTAGAAAAAGCCAACGGCCAGATCTGGTTCGTATCGGAAGAAGGGGTGGGAACCACTTTCTATATCAGTTTGCCAATTGAACAAAAGAACAGATGAACAGACGAACAGATGAACAGATGAACAAGGAATGTTGAATGTTGGAGGAAATAGCTGCCATCATTTCTTGTTCATACTTCGAGATTCACTTCATCGGTTCCTTGCTCATCTGTTCATCTGTTCCTTTCTCTTTTCTGCTGTTGCTTTTTCACAAACGCATCAAATGCTTCCAGTGAGAAGCTGCTCAGGTTCTGTTTCGGGGTAACGCCTGCTTTTTGTGCTGCCAGCACACCGTAACGGCAATCAGCAAAACCTTCAATGGCATGTGCATCGGGGTCGATGGAAATGAGTACGTTCTTTTCGAGCGCGTACCCGATCCAGCGCCAGTCAATATCCAGTCTCCTCGGGTGGGCATTCAGTTCTATCACCACGTCATTGGCTGCACAGGCGTCAATGATCTTTTGGTGGTCAACAGGATAACCATTCCGGCTCAGCAGTAAGCGGCCGGTCATATGCCCCAGGATCGATGTATAGGGATTCTCTATGGCTTTCAGCAGCCGCATCATCGCTTTTTCTTCGGTCATCTTCAGGTTCGAGTGGATGGAAGCGATCACGATGTCGAAACTTGCCAGTACCTCATCCGCATAATCCAGGCTGCCGTCATTGAGGATATCGCTCTCAATGCTCTTGTAGATCCTGAAAGGTGCCAGTTGGGTATTCAGTTCATCCACCTGTTTGTGCTGGGCAGCAATACGTTCTTCGTTCAGGCCATTGGCGTAAAAAGCCGTCTTGGAGTGATCGCTGATCACCAGGTACTGCAGGTTCTGCGATTTGGCACTCCGGGCCATGACCTCCAGTGTGTGTACACCATCGCTCCAGTTGCTGTGGCAGTGAATGATGCCTTTGATGTCTTCCGGCTGGATCAATTGCGGCAATGGATGTTGCCTGGCTTCAGTTATACGGGCCGCATCTTCCCGTAAAAAAGCAGGTATCGGGTTGATGCCGGCTGCTGCAAAAATAGCATCCTCGCTTTCGAAAGAAGGGGCAAGGGAATGCTCCCTGGTCCAGGCTTCCAGGAATTCGGGACTGCAACTGGTGCGGAACAGGTTGCTGTAAAAGCTTTCTTTTGTGGAGAGGTAAAAACGGAACAGGATATTCTGTGCCGTACCCCTGGCGCTGATCTCCAGCAGTTCGGGGGAGGAGTGCAGTACCTCAAAATGCTGGTCTTTTACGGTAGTCCCGATCTCTTTACTACCAATGGTGGTTACCGTGATATCCTGGGTCCGGGTGTTTTCCAGGCGTTGTATGATTTTCTCGGCAGAAGTCGTTGTCACCCATTCCAGTTTGTCAATGGTCTCCATCTGGCGCCTCAGGTCTCCGGTAAGCAGCCATAGCTCATCCGGGAACGCTTGCTCCAATAGCTGTTGTGTGCGCTCTGCATGTTGTATCACTTCGGCATACAGGTAACTGCCCTGGTTGCCCATGTAGAACTCGATGGCTTCCTTGATGTTCCTTTGTGTTTTTTCGCCGAAGCCTTTGTATAAAGTAAGACGGTTCTCGTTGCAGGCATACAATAGTTCGCCCAGGGTCTCTATCTCCAGTTCCTTCCAGATGGTGGCGATCTTCTTTGGACCGATACCTTTGATGCCCAGCATCTCCAGGATGCCCGGAGGTGTTTTTGCCAGGTATTCATTCAGGATACTTAGCTGACCGGTCTCCAGTTGCTCCACAATTTTTTTACCGATCGCATCACCGATTCCCCGGATCGAAAAGATCTTATCCGCTGGCAGTTCCGAAAGGGGACTGGTCAGTTTTTCGATCGTAAATGCGGCAGAGGAATAGGATTTGGCCTTGAAGGAATTGTCGCCATGGATATCCATCAGCTTGGCTAACAAAGAAAAATTATCGGCAATGGCGTAGTTGTCCATATCGTTGCTGGTATTGGGTTTCGAAGGTAGCAATAAAAAAGTCCCGGCGTTTGCCGGGACTTTAAATCTATTTCTGCTTTAGAAATAAGAAGGCTACTATTTTTTAGCGGCTTTCTTAGCAGCTTTTTTAGGAGCAGCTTTCTT
>CAYWPM010000005.1:75055-278654 GCA_964460235.1 uncultured Sediminibacterium sp.
GCTTTTTTAGGAGCAGCTTTCTTTGCGGCTTTCTTTGCAGTTGCCATGTTTTTTTAGATTTAATGGTTAGTTAATACATTAAAAGTAAAAACTTATTTGGAACTACAAAAAAAAATTTTTAAGCCGTCACTTCTACCGGTTTTACCGATACGGTTGTTTTGTCGTTTTTACCCTTCTTGAATTCAACCAATCCATCGGTCAATGCGAACAGTGTGAAGTCTGTTCCTACACCAACATTCTTACCAGGATGGTATACAGTACCTCTCTGGCGCAGGATGATGTTGCCTGATAAAGCAGGCTGACCACCGTATATTTTAACACCTAAACGTTTGCTTTGTGAATCGCGGCCGTTCTTTACGGAACCTTCACCTTTTTTGTGTGCCATAGTTTTTTGTTTTAAAAACTAAAATGATAAACAGGTCGACGGATCTTCCTCGTCTATTATTTTAATCAATGATCGCTGATTAGGCGATGCTTTCAATTTTAATTCTTGTATAGTGAGTTCTGTGACCGTGCTTTTTACGGAAGCCTTTTCTCCTTTTCATTTTAAAGGCGATCACTTTATCTCCCTGTACGAGGTCACTGATAATCTCTGCTTTTACAGTGGCTTTTACAGCACTGCCTACAGAAACGGTTCCGCTGTTGTCTGTGAACAACACATCGCTGAACTCAACTTTATCTCCGGTTTTACCCTGCAGGTGAGGAACATACAGGCTTTGACCTTCCTGTACCTTGAATTGCTGACCTGCGATTTTTACAACTGCTAACATAGCTACCAAAATTAGGACGGCAAAGGTAAGGTTTCATACGGAAAATCCGCAAACATTTTTCAAATAAATCTTGTCCCCACTGGTGGAAAACGCAAAGATAATGGCGGAGGAGGATCTGGGTGGTGGCTTCCCCGGCATTCCGCCTTCCCTGCTTGCCGGTTCCTATATTCATGATTCCTCCGGGCTTTCTTCGCGGGCCACTCGAAGAAATAGCGAAGAAGAGACGAAGAAAGGCGAAGCAATATCGAAAGAATACCGAAGAGAGTACGAAGGAAGTTGTTTAAATAATTGATTATCTGATACTTAGATAGACAGGCCCCCGGGTGACGAGCTGTCCATTAGGACTATGGGTAACGTAATATATTGATAGATAGCTATTTAGAGTGGGGTCCACCGCTGCTGCAGTTGGGTTCTTGCCCAAGATCCTGGTGCGGTCCATACGATCCGCCGGGATCGCGGTAGCCCGTTTCGGCAAAGACCGGCACCCAACCCCAAAGATCACGGCTAAAGTGCCAAACTTCCTCTATTTTTGCCCACCCTTACCGATCTTGACATGATGAATTTAAAATCCTTATTGGCGAGACCTTTTGCCAATTACATATATAATAAGACCCGTAAAGGGATGCAGACAGCTATTGAGGACCAGGACGCTATCCTGAAAACGCTCCTCAAACACGGTCGGAATACAGTATTTGGTAAGGAACACCGGTTAGACCTTGTTACAGACCAGGCTGGTTTTGCCCAGGCGGTACCCGTTCGGGATTACGAGCAGTTTAAACCCTATATCGAGCAGATAAAGGAAGGGAAACAGAATATCCTCTGGAAGGGGCGGCCTATTTATTTCGCCAAGACCAGCGGTACCACCAGTGGGGTCAAATATATCCCGATAACCAAGGATTCCATTGATAATCATATCAATACGGCTAGAAATGCCCTGCTTTGTTATATGGCCGAGACCGGTAATTCGGCTTTTGCCAGCGGTAAAATGATCTTCCTCAGCGGCTCACCTGAATTGGAAAGGGTGGGTAATATCCCCACGGGCAGGTTAAGCGGTATCGTGAACCACCATGTGCCCAGTTACCTGAGAGCCAACCAGTTACCAAGTTACGAGACCAATTGTATCGAGGATTGGGAAAACAAGCTGGACAAGATCGTTCAGGAGACCCTGCACAAGGACATGACCCTGATCAGTGGTATTCCACCATGGATGCAGATGTATTTTGACCGCCTGATCGAGCGATCCGGTAAAAAAGTGTCGGAACTCTTCCCCAATTTCAGCGTGATGGTGCAGGGAGGGGTGAATTTTGAGCCGTATAAGGCAAGGATGTTCGAAAGCATCGGCAAAAAGATCGATAGTATCGAGCTGTTTCCGGCCAGTGAAGGCTTTTTTGCCTTCCAGGACTCACAGAATGCGGAAGGGCTGCTGCTGAATACCAACAGTGGGATCTATTATGAATTCATACCTGTAGGAGAGATCTTCTCAGAAAATCCGACCCGTTTGAGCCTGAAAGAGGTGAAAACAGGGGAGAATTATGCCATGATCATCAACTCCAATGCCGGTCTATGGGGCTATAACCTGGGCGATACCGTCAAATTTGTGAGTACGGAGCCATACCGCCTGCTGGTGACCGGACGGATCAAACATTTTATCTCTGCATTCGGGGAGCATGTGATCGGAGAGGAAGTGGAGCAGGCCCTGCTGAAAGCCAGCAGTGAGGAACAGGCCAAGATCACCGAATTTACCGTAGCCCCCATGATACAGCAGGAAAAGGGGAAAAGTTACCACGAATGGTTCATCGAGTTCGAACAGGAGCCGGCCGATATGCAGCGTTTTATCCGTTGCCTGGAACTGAGCCTTCGCCAGAAGAACGTCTATTACGACGACCTGATCAGCGGCAATATACTGATGCAACTGCAGGTTCGGAAAGTGCAGAAGAACGGTTTCATCGATTATATGCGGTCGATCGGCAAACTGGGTGGCCAGAACAAAGTGCCCCGGTTGAGCAATGACAGGGTGATAGCGGAAGGACTGGCCCCTTTTCTGACCCGGTAACGGGAATTGCCGGGAGGGGGTGTACCCTGGAAATGCTAAAACCGATCCAAAATTTTGTCATTCCCTTTTTCCTGGATTTCTCTCCTCTTTATTAACGTAATTTGTAGATCAGTAGGATCGTATTAAAGTCACTAAATGAGTCAGAAACGTATTGCGTTATTCGGGTCAACGGGATCCATCGGAACACAGGCATTGGATGTGATCGCAGCCAACCCTGATCTTTTTTCTGCAGAAGTATTGACTGCACAGACCAATGATGCTTTGCTCATCAAACAGGCGCTGCAGTTCAATCCCAATATTGTGGTCATCGGGGATGAGAAGAAATACCCCATTGTAAAGGAAGCGCTGGCGCATACCCACACCAAGGTCTTTGCCGGGGAGAAAGCCCTGGAAGAAGTGGCTTCGCTGGATTGTTATGATATGATGCTGGCGGCCATCGTGGGATATGCCGGTTTGAAACCCACACTTTGTGCGATCGAGATCGGTAAACCCATTGCGCTGGCGAACAAGGAGACCCTGGTGGTGGCGGGCGATATCATCATGCGTACCGCAGCGGAGAAACGGATCCCCATCATACCTGTGGACAGCGAACATTCCGCCATTTTCCAATGCCTGGTAGGTGAGGGGCGTAACCGCATTGAAAAGATCATCCTGACGGCAAGCGGCGGTCCATTTTTGGGTAAGAAACCCAATTTCCTGGTGAACGTGAAAAAGGACCACGCATTGCAGCATCCTAACTGGTCCATGGGGGCCAAGATCACGATCGACTCTGCCACGCTGATGAACAAGGGACTGGAAATGATCGAAGCCAAATGGCTGTTCAACCTTACGTACGACCAGGTGCAGGTGGTGGTACATCCGCAAAGTATCATACACAGTATGGTGCAGTTCACGGATGGCAGCATCAAAGCACAGATGGGCCTGCCAGATATGAAACTGCCGATCCAGTATGCACTGGCTTTCCCTAACCGTATCCACAACGATTTTCCCCGATACGATTTTAAAAAACCGGGTACCCTCACATTTGAAGAGCCCGATACCAAGACCTTCCGTAACCTGGCATTGGCGATGGAAGCCATGAAACAGGGCGGCAATATGCCCTGTATCCTGAACGCGGCCAACGAAATTGCCGTATACGCTTTCCTGCGTAACAGGATCGGTTTCCTGGATATGACAGAAGTGGTGGAGCAGACCATGGCAAGGATCCCATTCCTGCCGGAACCCACGCTGGAAGAGTATTTTGAAACCGATGGAGAGGCCCGTAACTTCGCGGCTTCCCTGATCCATATGTAATTCATTGTATCAAGTAAAAACCAATAAATCCCTCCGGGGTGTGACCGTATGAGTTTATTAGCAATTGACTGGGTAAGTGTAGGCGTTAAAACAGGGCAATTCATCTTGTCTTTTTCCATATTGGTGGTACTGCATGAGCTGGGCCATTTTATTCCCGCACGTTTCTTTAAATGCCGGGTAGAGAAATTCTATCTCTTTTTCAACCCCTGGTTCAGTCTGTGGAAGAAGAAGATCGGCGAAACGGAATACGGTATCGGCTGGGTGCCTTTCGGTGGTTTTGTGAAGATCTCCGGAATGATCGATGAGAGCATGGACAAGGAGCAGATGAAACAGGAACCGCAACCCTGGGAGTTCCGGGCCAAACCGGCCTGGCAGCGCCTGATCATCATGGTAGGTGGTGTGGTGGTGAATATCCTGCTGGCCATCGTGATCTTTATCGGCATCACCTGGGTATGGGGCGAAGAGAACCTGCCTGTGAAGAACATGAAATATGGCGTTTATGCCGATTCACTGGGGCATAGCATGGGGATCAAGGATGGCGATAACATCGTAGCCATCGATGGCAGACCCGTGGAATTCTTCGGTACACTGGAATCAGAGATCGTATTGAGCGAGGCCAAAAAGATACAGGTGATCCGTGATGGACAGTCTGTGGACCTGCCCGTACCCGATGGATTCATTAAAAAGATCATCAAGAATAAGAAATTCAGCGGACTGGTATATCCACGTTATCCCGTGATCGTGGACTCTGTGAGCAATAAAAAGGAGAGCGGTCTGCAGCGGGGCGACCAGCTGATCGCGATCAATAACCAGCCATTCAGCTTTTATCATGAGTTCGATAAGCTGAAAAGGAACTACAAGGATTCCTCCGTCACCATTACCGTGATCCGGAATAACGATACCGTTCCTGTACCCGCTAAGATCAGCAGTAAAGGTGCCGTGGGCTTTTTTGCCGTTAGCCCGATGGAAATATTGGGAACGGTGCACAAACAATATTCGTTCATGGCTTCCATCCCGGTGGGCTTTAACCACTGCTGGGAAACCCTGAACCGGTATGTGACCGGCTTAAAACAACTGTTCACCGGTAAAGTGGCCGCCAGCGATTCATTGGGTAGCGTCATCAGCATCGGTAACACATTCCCCGGCGTATGGGATTGGGAAAGGTTCTGGACCCTGACCGGTATTTTCTCCATCATTCTCGCTTTTATGAACATACTGCCCATACCGGCACTGGACGGCGGGCATGCCTTATTTACACTTTTTGAGATGATCACCGGCCGCAAACCCGGCGATAAGTTCATGGAATATGCTCAAATGGCAGGCATGATACTGCTGCTGGGACTTATGGCATACGCTTTGGGGTTAGATTTCTGGAGGCTTTTTAAGTGACAATGAGTGGGTGAGTGAATGAGTGAATGTTTTGGGGGGAATGAAATGAATGATAGGATATGAGCTGCTCTGGGATTGTCCGAAAGCCAGTGAGAAACCCGAAACCATTAGAAGGTACTCACTATCAACTATTAACTATTAACTATTAACTTTTAACTATTAATTAAATCTATGGGGTCGTATTGGTTTTGACAGCATAGGTTACGGTTGGTGTAAGCATGCAGTGCGTTGTGTAATTAGCACTTTAATCTGAATGCTCAAACTTCAAATGGCAATACACAGTATGCCATGGCTGCTTAATCAGTGATTAGGTAACCATTTGGGCCGCCGCACAGGTTCGCTTCTTTCCAGGTGCCGCCGCCGACTCAAAGCAAAAGAAGACGCTGCAACAGAAGGCTGTGACTGTTGCCTAAGCCCATCCAGCTAAGCGCAAGGTTGGTTTGTTCCTGTCCTGCATTGTGCCGACAAGTAATCAGGAAATAAGCATGTAGAAAGCTAATGGTAGCGATGTTTGGACAGGGGTTCGACTCCCCTCGACTCCACAAATTTGCCAATGCCAGTCGTCTGACCGGCATTGTTGTTTCATACCAATGTTGTTGATCAGACGACCAATAACGGCGTGAGAAGAAAAAATACCTTCAGGATAGTAAAGAATTACTTGCCCGACTATTGCATATGAATACCCCGCTAACATCTGGTTCAGTGTTTGATGGTATGGGTTTTTACGATATGAGCCAGTGTCCGGAGCAGGCCCCAAAAACTATGCCCTATCGTGTGTAAAATGCGACAGCATGATCAGCAGGTCAATCAGAAATACCCTCAATAGGAAGAGGAAAAATGAAATATTCCAGAATATTTCTGTGCGCTTTCGAAACATGGTTTTTATAGGACTTCATACTTCTTCTTAATGAACTTACATAGTCAGTGTTCATCTTATGCAGGACCTGGTCTATTTTCAGGAGGGCTTCCTGAATGGCTTCTGTTCTTTCTGCTCTTGTTTTGGGGAGTTGGTCATCGAGTAGTTGCATGTTTTTCTCAAAAATTGTTTCAGCCTGCTTATAAAATGCATGTAATGCCGGTTCTGTAGAAAAGGTTTTTATGTGCGTAAGCCATAAAGCCGCTTTTTTCTCCTCCTGGTCTATTTCATCATCCATATTCGCTGCTAATAAGGAGACATAAGCAGGGAACTGCAGCAACAGTTCTTTGTCTTTATCGGATAACTCAGTAAAGTCTTTCATGATGGTCAATTTACTATTGATGAAACGTATGGGATGGTCCATAACCCTTTCAGTCCAGGTAGATCGATGGATGCTTCATCAGGTATGGGATAAAAAATGTTACAGACAGTCCCGAAATGGTAACGATACCCAGGAACAATATCCTGAAATCGGCAGAGATGATAGGGTCGGCCGATCGGTTTATATGAAGTCCCCAGGAGAAGCACAGAATTAAGAGGATGATACATACGGCGATATACACCCAATGCCCTCTTTTGATGAATTTGCTTGAAAAGAAATAAAGCACCCCTGCCACTAAAAACAATAGCATGGTAGCAAAGATGATCGTAGCCACGTTGATGATCTGCGACGGTACAAACTGTGTAATACGCCTGAAGAACAGGTCGTAAAAAAGATTACCTAAGGTAGCGGCAATGCCGGCAAAAACACCTGCCAGGATCGTTTTTGACAGGTAGTGCTGCTCTGATACATGATTTTTCATGGTGGAAGGTTTTAATGGTTAAAGATCAGGTTACTTTTATTTTGTCAGGGTTAGCCTTCATCAGGCTTTTCCCTTTTATCATGAACCGGAGTGTGCGCCGTGTGACTGACAGGTGACGTTGGTATTTCTTTTCCCTGCTGCGGTTGTCGCTATACGCTGTAACGATCTCTGTGGTGGTGATCATGCCGGTTACTTTGTTCCTGATCTTGCTGGACAGAACGGCGATCACGTCCATTTTAGTCGATCCCATTATCTCGGAAACAGATCCGGCATCCTGCTCCTCATACACATATGCAGTGCTCTCTGAGAGGATCTCTTTAACTGCTACAGACTCGTTGACATGGCTGCTGAACAGTCTTTTTCTTTCTACATAACCCAGGAAATTTTCTTCCTCATCTATTACGATCAGGAAATGATACGGGTAGCGGCTCATATTTTCGGATAACCAGCCCCTGAGTTGCCCAACCGTATTTTCGATACTCACCATGATGGCGACCTTTTTTACGAGATCACCCGCGTTGATGGTCCTTAAAACATCCGGCTCATAGGAGTGAGGGGTACGAACCCCTCTGCGTTGAATTTTTTCAGTCATGATACTTCCTTTGGAAAGCAGCATCGCTACCAGGTAGGCTGCCGTGCAGGCGCCTAATAAGGGAAGTAATCCTTCTACCTGTCCGGTAGTTTCCAATGCAAAAAGAATGGAGGTGAGAATGGCCCTGGATGCACCTGCAAACATGGATGCCATCCCTATTAAAGCTGCGGATGCGATGGTGATCCCGCTTGCAGGGAATAGGGCCAGGATGCCCATACCCAAAAGGGCCCCAAAGGCTCCTCCAATGGTAAATAAGGGTGCCAGGGTACCTCCGGAAGTGCCACTTCCCAAGGAAATTACCCATGACAGGTATTTGAGAAAGCATAAAACACATAGTGCGGAAACTGTTAGAGAGCCTTTCAGCAGATCAACGATATTTTCGTATCCTACGCCCATTGTATTGGGTGCATATAATCCCGTGATGCCCACGGCAATAGCTCCTATGGCGGGCCACCACATCCAGTGAACGGGTAATTTCTCGAATTGGTCCTCAACCCAATACACAGATTTGGAGATCAGAGAAGCCACAATACCAATGAAACCACCCATCAGGATATACGTAAGCAGGGCATTACCTGAAGGCGGTACGATGGGCGCCATCTGAAATACGGGCTTACTGTCAAAAAGGAACAGATGCATGGCAGCTCCGGTGGCACATGCCAGCGCAACGGGTATGAGGGATTTAGGAGCGTATTCGAATAAAAGCAATTCAATGGCAAGCATAACAGCGGCAACAGGTGTCCCGAAAATAGCCGCCATGCCGGCACAGGCGCCTGCAGTGAGTATGATTTTCCGTTCGGATGCCGAGATGCGCATGATTTGCCCTGTCAATGAACCAAAAGCTCCACCGGTTGCAATGATGGGGCCTTCTGCACCAAAAGGACCACCTGTTCCTATCGAAATGGCGGATGAAAGTGGTTTCAGGAAAGTGAGCCTGGGAGGGATCTTGCTTTCATGTAAAATAATTTTCTCCATTGCCTCCGGAATGCCATGACCACGTATGGCCGAAGAACCGAATCTGGCGATCAGTCCAACCAGAATACTGCCCGCAATGGGCACTACAATGACCGACAATCCCAATGTATTACCTTCTGGTGATGCAGGACGAAAGGAAAACCGGTGGTAGAAGGAAAGGTTCGTTATGCCATTGATCAGTAGTACCAGGCTTTTGGCAATGATACTTATTAGTATGGCATTCAGGATGGCCTGTAAACTCAAGGGTAAGATCCTGATGGATATAGGGGCTGTGTCTTCTGTATAACCTTCCGTGTCGTTGAACGTATTGTGCAGGGAGGGCGAAACCGGAATGCTTTCTTTTGGATTGTTCATCTGCTAAAATCAATTTCGGACCGTAGATTCTAAAATATTGTATAATTAATATAAAATTAAACATTGTTAATAATTTTGTGCTATTAATATTGCATAAATAATATTATTTAACTTTCTGGTATATCAAAATAATCAGTATCATTAGGTATGGAAAAAGGGCTTAAAAGTTGTTTTTCAAAGAGTTGTTTCTTGTGTAACCACTGTATTCCTGAATGGGTACCGTTTGTTGAGAAAAATAAAAAGGTGATTCACTTTAAGAAAGGAGAATCCATTTTTCAGGAAGGAGAGAAGGTAGAAGGAATATATTTCCTTAATAGCGGAAAAGTAAAAGTTCACAAGCAATGGAATGAAGAGAAACAATTGATCATCAGATTTGTAAAAGAAGGCGATGTGCTTGGGCACCGTGGTTTCGGGAATAGTAATATTTATCCTGTTTCTGCCACGGCTCTTGAGCCAACTACTGTTTGTTTTTTTACATACGATTTTTTTCTGGCTTCGTTGAAGACGAACCATGAACTGACGTTTAACCTCCTGATGTTCTATTCGGCTGAATTAGAAAATGCAGAGCAGCGAATGCGCGATCTTGTTCATATGGATACCAGGGGAAAAATAGCTGATGCATTGTTGATGCTGAAGAACCATTTTGGTTGTGATAAGGACGGCAATATTGAAATGAAGCTGACCAGACAAGACCTGTCTTCTTTTGTAGGTGCTACCTATGAAACCGTATTCAAGATCATCAATGAACTGGTTAGGGAGAAAACGATTTCTGTAAAAGGGAAAGAGATCAAAATAGTAAATGAAAAAAAATTGCGATCCTACACCCTGCCGGCAGAGGTTAAAAAATAAGTGACTTTTTCCATGGGTATCCGAATGCATGTTTCTTCCTATGTTCGTATGCTCAATACTCGTCATTCCTTTACTGTCTGCCAGGCTGGCTCTATGATCACATTTACCTCTCTTTTTCATACGAAACACATTGATCTTGCTCTTTGAGGGGACTTATGATAGTATTCACCGGGCAATGGGTGTTCAAACGGGGAATTGCCTTAATTTAACGGCATGAAATACTTTTTGTCTGTTTGTTTTGCGATCATTTCCTTGTCTGTATTTGCGCAGTCTGATTATACGGTCGTAAAAGATCTTTCTTATTATTCGGGTTCTTCTGATCAATATACCAATGAGCGTTGCCGGCTGGATATCCATTATCCCAAAGGAAAGAAAGGAGTGGCTGCCATTGTTTGGTTTCATGGAGGAGGTTTGACCGGTGGCAATAAGGAATTGCCCAAGGATCTGCTAGAGAAAGGATATATTGTTATCGGAGTGGGCTATCGTTTATCGCCTAAGGCAAAAGTGTCTGACTGTATTGAAGATGCTGCGGCTGCTGTGGCCTGGACCTTTGCACATATCGGTGAGTATGGAGGTGATAACCGGAAAATATATCTCTCCGGGCATTCAGCCGGTGGCTACCTGGTAATGATGGTCACACTGAATAAGCAGTACCTGTCAAGATACGCCATCAATGCGGATGAGATCGCCGGCATCATACCGTTCAGTGGCCAGACCATCACACATTTTACAGCAAGAAAAGAGCGGGGAGTGCCGGAAAAACAACCTGAGATCGATGCGCTTGCCCCATTGTTCTATGTTCGTCCCGATGCGCCTCCGATGCTGCTGATCACGGGTGATAAAGACCTGGAACTGCTTGGGCGATACGAGGAAAATGCATACCTGAACCGCATGATGAAAGTGAATGGGCATACCCGTACCCGCCTGTTGGAATTACAGGGATTTGACCATGTGGGTATGGCCTACCCGGCATTCCCGCTGCTGTTAAAAGAGGTAGGCAAGTGGGAAAATGAGAAGAAGCCCCATTAAAATACAGTGGAGCTGGCTCTTGGTGATCGTCAGAACGATCAGCTTTTGTTCGCTGATACTTCATCATTCATCATTCCTTACTCAATATTCAATATTCACTTCCTGTATCTTGCACACAAATGTTTTACCCTACCACATTACAGGAAGTACAGGAAGGTCTCTCATTATACGTGCCTGAACCGGGATTGGTAAAGACCGTGTATGAGCAACTGCTGCAGAAGGACCCTAAGGTGGCTTTTCCGTTCTGGGCAAAGATCTGGTCGTCTGCCATTGCTTTATCCGGTTTCCTGCAAACAGAACCTGAATGGGTGAGAGGGAAACGGGTGTTGGAATTGGGGGCCGGTATCGGACTGCCTTCATTCAGTGTGGCAAAACAGGCGGCAGAAGTGATCATCAGCGATCATGCACCGGAAGCCGTGGCATTGATCGACAAAAATATTCGATACCTGGCACTGGCCCATGCGCAGGCAAGACTGATCGACTGGAATGATTTTCCTGCTGACATCGTAGTTGATACGGTACTGTTGAGTGATGTGAATTATGCGCCAGGCCAGTTCACGTCATTACTGAAACTGATCAAAGATTTGCTCGACCAGGGAACGGTCATCATCCTGGCCACTCCGCAACGCATTACCGCTTCTCCTTTTGCTGAAGCGTTGCAACCCTTTATCAAACGGTCGTTTTTGCAAGCCTTACCGGGTGAAGAACAGGGAATGGATATCCGGATACTCATTCTAGATACTGGATACTAGATTCTGGATACTAGATTCTGGATGCTAGATACTGGATACTAGACTCTTGATCCCTGTCTCTTGATCCCTGTCTCTTGATCCCTGTCTCTTGATCCCTGTCTCTTGATCCTTGTCTCTTGATCCTTGTCTCTTGACCCTTGGCCCTTAATTATGTAATGCCATCACTTTCTGCAATGCCAGTGGAAACAGAACATTGTTTTCAACGTGTACATGCTGGTGCAGGTCGGTCTCAAAAGACCTGAGTTCTTCCAGGCAGATACGGTGTGTGGTGCAGGCATCGGCCGGGGGTGTGTAATCGTTGGTGAGTTCACGGATGCGGAACATCAGCTGTCCTGAAGTGTCGTGTTCTGCTTCCATCATCTGGATGGGAGTAGAGAGGTAGCCAGGACCCATGGCCACAATGGCCGCCTTGTTCTCGCCGGAAGCGATCTCCTGGATCCTCGGGAACAGTATCTTTTCTTCTTTCTCCATGTGCGGTAACAATTCTTCGATAACAGCAGTGAAGTGTTCCAGTACCTCACGCATGTGCGGATACCGTTCGCCGTGTTTGGCCGCTACTTTCTGTACATGTCCATGAATGGTGGCAAAACTGTTCCGGATATAAAAATGATGGTGGATCTGGATATAGGAGATGAGCTGATCCACCGTCATTTCGTTGAAAGGTAGTAAGGGCCTGCTATCGGCAACGGCTTGGTTCAGTTCTTCCATTACATGGGTTACGGGAATATTCTTTTCGTTGCAGGCCTGTTCCAGTGTTTTTTTACCGCGACAGCAGAAGTCGAGGCTGTATTTTTCCAACACCGGAATATACCCATGATTGGAAAGGGCAATGCTGGCAAGGGTTTGTTGGGCAATGGTTGGCATATGTCATGATTTGACACAAAGTTCCGCAAGCCGGCAAGAGGGTTTTATGATTCAGGTCAGTTTCCCTTTTTTATTTTTCGGAAGGCCAGTAACATCAGCAGGATACCTGTGAACAGGATCAGCGCGGTGATCAGCAAGGATTCGTTGATGAAAGGAATACTTTGGTAGCTGAGTGCCGCGGTTCCCTGTACCATCAAGGCAATTTCGTTGATGATGACACCGGCTATAAAGATGCGGATGCCTGTTAACAGGGCTTTGCTCAGTGCATGACTGATGGGGATGACCAGTTGGCTGATCAGGAAAATGCTGAACATACCCAATAATACCAGATGCAGGTAACCGATCACTATGGGACGAAATCCAAAAGCCAGCTGGCTCAGCGATGGAATGGTAGAACCCAGTTGCAGCAATAGTTTGATGCTGGTGGCAAGGGCGGCCAATAACAACAGCCACTGACTGCTGCCCGGAAAAAGGTTCCGGATCTCTGCCCGGTTCCTGAAACAGGCAGAAAGGAACAACCCCCAGGCAATTACCTGTGCAACCGCCGAAGCGATCACCAGCAGGTACACGAATGTATTCATCGGTAACCAGAGCGCGGAGAGCAGATAGGCAGGTATGCAGGCAAAAGCAAATAGCAGGTAAATGTACCAGAGTCTTTTACGGAGAAAGGCCAATGTCTCTATCCTGGCCGTCAGTAAACCCATCGCCGCAAAAAAGAACCAGCCATTGTACTGGAAATGCAGGAAGAAATAAACGGCGGCCAGGTACCAGTTCTGGTGTACGGTCTGGGTGGCCATCATGAATGCCAGTGCGAAAGCGCCAAAGGCAGATATTGCGTTGAAGAGTAACGCCAGTTTGAACCAGCTATGGCTGATCTGCTGTATGGCCAGCCGGTTCAGGTCCTTCCAGTATACTACGGTAAATATCCAGGATACAAAGATCGAGAGGGTGGAGAATGAGATCGACCAGAGACCGTAACCTTGTATGGGAAACCACAGCAGCATGCCATACGCGGTTAGCAGGTTGGCCCATATGAGGCCACGGTATTTACGGAATTGATCCTGACCTGATTGGTCAGAGAGGTATTGTACCAACAAAACGAACAGGGTATGGGTGATCCATCCTGAAAAAGCAAAATGCGAGTGCCCGTGCAACAGGTGTTTCTGGTCAACAAAAGGCAGCGAAAAAGCGATCTTGTAACGAAGGATCACACCGATCAAGGAAACCAGTAACAGGTTCAATAGGGATACCTGTAACCATTTATGAAGAGAGGAACGCATACCAGCCATTTATTTGCAAAGGAAAAGAGGGCAAAGGGGAATGGGTATGATTGCAATCATATCAGCAGTAGACTTTCCCTTTTTCGATAACCAGTTCGCCTCTGTCGTGCATATTCCGCATGGCGCGGATGACGGTTTCCACACGCAGGCCGGTCATGTCGGCGATCTGCTGGCGGGTAAGTTTGAGCTGGTTGCACTTGGGGCAGAAATTCTTGTTCTCTGACTTCAGGTATTTGATCAGCGTTGCAATGCGGGCTTCGGGTGCGTTCAATGCCAGCGCTTTCAGTAACAGGAATTTAAAACGGACCCTTTTGGCCAATAGATGGCTGAAGGCAAAATGAATATCCGGGCTGTCTTTCAACAGCTGGTTGAAAGAGGAGCGGTGCAATCTGATCAGTACGGAATCTTCTTCTGCAATGGCTGTAGCGGCATAAGGGCCCTCGTCGAACAGCGGGATCTCTCCAAAACATTCGCCTTCGTCAATGATGGTTTGAATGAATTCATGTCCATCATCATCCATGTTGATCCAGCGTACGCTGCCGCTGACAAGTTGGTAATAAAACAGGCAGCTGGACCCTTCCCGGAAAATAACTTCCCCGGCACTCACTTTTTTGTAAGCGGCTCCGCATGCCAATAACAGGTCAATGTCGATCATCATAGTAGTGGTGGTTGGTAGTGGTATCCAAAACTATCTGTCCGCCTGTTGCGAGTAGATGATTCATATCATTTGAATATATGATTTTAATCAGTTTTTTACAAGTTAAAATTGTAATCTGTTTATTGTTAAGCATATACACATGTGTTTTTTTATTTTTTCTTCTGGTATGATTCTACGCATAAAACAGGCATGAAAGCGTGGTTAATCTTGTGCATGCAATTAACCAATCAAAAAAATACCAGTATGAAAAGAACTATCACTGCAATCATTGCCCTGTTCGCCATGTATGCCTGTGGCAACCAAAACGGATCGGCTCCTGCCGCAAGTGCCGCTGCGTCTGAAACTCCCGCTGCAGAAGCTACTGCCAATCCTTCCTATGATCCTAACAGGGGAGAGGGTAAGTACAAGGATTTTGAAGTGCCTGCTGCACTGGATGGTGCCCTGGCTGAAAAAGGAAACAAAGTGTATGGTGTAAAATGCAGCAGCTGTCATAAAACAACCGGAGAAAAACTGGTAGGTCCCGGATGGCAGGGTGTGACTTCCCGCTACAAAGCTGCCTGGATCATGAACTTCATCACCAATACCGATGAGATGCTGACCAAAGACCCCAAAGCACAGGCGCAGCTGGAGATCTGTCTGGTGCGTATGCCCAACCAGAATCTGAGCGATGATGAGGCAAGAAGCCTGTATGAGTTCATGCGTAAGAACGATGGTGTTAAATAAGCCTCTGAACACTAACCTGTTGCATATCAACCTAACCTAAAACATAACAGCATGAAAAAGACAAACTATAATGCGATCGCCATGGCGTCCTTCGCATTATTGCTGGGGATGCTTTCCTGCAAACCCAAGAACGCCGGAAATGCCGTAAGCGCCGATGCCGCAGCCAAAGCATACGTGGCGCCGGGCAAATACGACGAGTATTATAATTTTGTTTCCGGTGGTTTCAGCGGGCAAATGGCCGTTTACGGTTTGCCCAGTGGCCGTTTGCTGCGTGTGATCCCCGCTTTTTCAGTTGATCCTGAAAAAGGCTACGGTTACAGCGAGGAGACCAAAGCCATGTTGAACACTTCTCACGGATTTGTTCCCTGGGATGACCTGCACCACCCCGAACTTTCTCAAACCAATGGAGAGATCGATGGCCGCTGGGTCTTTGGTAACGCCAATAACACGCCCCGTGTTGCCCGTATCGACCTGACCACTTTCCGCACTGCTGAGATCATTGAACTGCCCAACAGCGCCGGTAACCACTCTTCTCCGTTCATCACAGAGAATACCGAATACGTTGTGGCCGGTACCCGTTTCAGCATACCTCCGGATAATGTGAACGGTGATGTGCCCATCAATACCTACAAACAGAATTTCAAAGGCACCCTGAGTTTCATCAGTGTTGCCAAGGAAGATGGTAAAATGGATATCGCTTTCCAGATCCAGTGCCCCGGTGTCAACTTCGACCTGAGCCATGCCGGTAAAGGAAAATCACACGGCTGGTTCTTCTTCAGCTGCTACAACACAGAACAGGCCAATACCCTGCTGGAAGTGAATGCTTCTCAGCGTGATAAGGACTTTATCATGGCCGTTAACTGGAAAAAGGCAGAAGAGTACCTGAAAGCTGGTAAAGGAAGGAAACAGTCTGTAAAATATGCCAGCAACCGGTATGATGAAAAATCACATACCGCTACTTCTACCATCAAAACAGAAGTGGTGGTGCTGGATGCAAAAGAGCTGAAAGATATCTGTTACATGATCCCTTGTCCGAAGTCACCCCACGGTTGTGATGTTGACCCAAGTGGCGAGTACATTGTCGGTAGCGGTAAACTGGCTGCCCTGATCCCTGTATTCAGCTTCGACAAACTGCAGAAAGCCATTGCTGCCAAAGATTATGAAGGCGAGTACGACGGTATCCCTGTTGTGAAATATGAATCAGCCCTGTATGGTGAAGTGAAAAAACCAGGCCTTGGACCTTTGCACACTGAGTTCGATGGTAAGGGCAATGCGTACACTTCTTTCTTTGTATCCAGTGAAGTGGTTAAATGGAATATCAAGGACCTGAAAGTGCTGGATCGTGTACCAACCTATTATTCTGTAGGTCACCTGTCTATCCCGGGTGGTGATACTAAAAAACCTTCACCCAAATACCTGGTAGCGTACAATAAGATCACCAAAGACCGTTACCTGCCTACCGGACCTGAACTGGCCCAGAGTGCGCAGTTATACGATATCAGCGGAGACAAGATGCAGATGATCCTGGACTTCCCGACCATTGGTGAACCGCACTATGCACAGTCTGCTCCTGCGGATGTGATCCGGAAGAACTCCGTTAAGTTCTATAAGATCGAGGAGAACAAACATCCTTATGTGACCAAGGGCGAACCTGCTTCCAAAGTGGTGCGCGAAGGAAACGAAGTGCATGTGTACATGACAGCCATCCGTTCACACTTCTCTCCTGATAACATAGAAGGTATCAAAGTGGGTGATGAAGTATACTTCCACGTGACCAACCTTGAGCAGGACTGGGATGTGCCACACGGATTTGCCGTGAAAGGCGCTTCCAATGCGGAATTACTGATCATGCCGGGTGAAACACAGACCCTGAAATGGAATCCTGACAAACCAGGTATGTTCCCGATCTACTGTACCGATTTCTGTAGTGCGCTGCACCAGGAAATGCAGGGATATGTTCGGGTATCACCTGCCGGAAGCAGTGTACCGCTGACCTTCAGCCTGGGTACCAATCAACCCAAGGCCGAAGCTGCACCAGCTGCTAAAAAATAGTTCTTTTCTCCTGCCGGGAAGGGCCCCCGATCTTCCCGGCATTTTTGCCGGTCCGGAAAGTTTTGCGGCAACCCGCTGTACGAGTTACCGGACCGGCTTTTTGGTTTTATGAATCTATCAAACGGATTACTATGAACAGAATTAAAACATCTTCCAGAACCCTGTTGATCTTCTGTGCCATTGCGTTGCTGGCGGTACTGTTTGTGCCCATGTGGCGGATAGACCTGGATGCACCGCAATATCCCGAAGGATTGATGTTGCTGATCTATGCCAATAAGCTGGGAGGTAATGTGGATATCATCAATGGCCTGAACCACTATATCGGGATGCGCACCCTGCATGCCGACGATTTCCCGGAATTTAAATTATTGCCCGGCATCATCATCTTTTTCAGTATCGTATCACTGATCGTAGGGATCCTGGGCAGGAGGAAATGGCTGAATGCCCTGTTCATCCTGTTTGTGTGTTTTGGTGTCATTGCGATGATCGATTTCTGGAGATGGGAATACCAATATGGTCATGACCTGAACCCGGATGCTGCCATACGTATCCCCGGAATGGCTTATCAGCCACCGCTGATCGGATTCAAGCAACTCCTCAATTTCGGGGCCTATTCCATGCCTGATATAGGGGGCTGGATCTTTGTGGGTGTGGGCGCCATACTGCTGTTGCTGGTGATACTGGAAGGCCGTCGCGCCAAACTTTCCCGGAACCGTTCGGCGGTTGCGGGAATGTTGGTGATGGCTGTTTCCATGACCACGCTCAGCGGCTGCAGTACAGAACCCGAAGCGATCAGGTATGGTAAGGACAATTGCCATTTCTGCAAAATGACCATCAGCGACCAGCGCTTTGGCGCCGAGCTGGTGACAAAAAAAGGCAAGATCTATAAGTTCGATGATGCTCACTGCATTTTGTCGTTCATGCATTCAGACGCCATCGATCAGAAAGATATTGCCGATGTCTATTTCACAGACTTTACCGGAGCCCATGCGCTGGTAAAAGCATCAGAGGCTTTTTTATTGCAAAGCGAATTGTTCGAAAGCCCGATGAAGGGTAACCTGGCAGCATTTGCCGTAGAGGACAGCATGAAAAAGATAGCCACCGAATATACGGCGGCGCGTATCAGCTGGGATCAATTGAAAAAATGAAGTACGTAGTTGTTATATTGTTTTTACTGGGCGCCACTGCTACACTGTCGGCTGCTACACTGCGTGTGGGCAAGGGGGGGAATTACCCTACCATCACGTCGGCCATCAAGGCAGCCCGGGCCGGCGACACCGTATGGGTTGCTGCCGGTAGTTACCGTGAGAAGAATATCATTGTTGATAAGAAGCTGGTATTGAAAGGCACCGGTTACCCCGTGCTGGATGGTGAAAAGAAATACGAGGTCATTTCCATCAAAGCAGATGGGGTAGTGGTGGATGGTTTCCGGGTAGTGCATTCAGGTGTGTCCAGCATCAACGATATGGGAGGTATCAAGATCTATGACAGTCGCGATGTGGTGATCCGCAACAATATACTGGAAGATACTTTCTTCGGCATCTATACACAATACGGCAAGAACTGTACTATCGAGAACAACCGTTTAACGGCCTATGCAACGGAAGAGCAGCAGAGCGGTAACGGCATACACTGCTGGAAAAGCGACAGCATGCACATTATCGGCAACACTGTCAGTGGGCATCGGGATGGGATCTATTTTGAATTTGTGACCAACTCCATCATTCGTCGCAATACTTCCTTCAAGAACATCCGGTATGGCCTGCATTTCATGTTCTCACATAACGACACCTATTTCTCCAACCATTTTGAACGAAATGGCGCAGGTGTGGCCGTCATGTACTCGCATGGCGTTAAAATGTACCGGAACACGTTCGAACAGAACTGGGGTGATGCGGCTTATGGTTTGCTGTTGAAGGAGATCTCGGACAGCCATATAGAAGGCAATTCATTTGTCAAGAATACCAGCGGTATTTACCTGGAAGGAGCCAGCCGCATACGTATGGCAAAGAACCTGTTCCGGAACAATGGCTGGGGATTGAAGATACAGGCCAGTTGTATGGACATAGAAGTGGCCCGGAATAATTTCATCGGGAACACGTTCGATGTGGGGACCAACGGTTCCTTGGTGCTGAATACGTTCAATGGGAATTACTGGGACAAATACGACGGTTACGACCTGAACAAAGACCAGGTAGGGGATGTGCCCTACCGGCCGGTGAGCATGTATTCGATGATCGTGGAGAAGAATCCGCCTGCCATGCTGCTTTTCCGGAGTTTCATCACATCGCTGCTGGATAAAACGGAAAAAGTGTTCCCCAGTTTGACACCGGAAGGGTTGAAGGATACCAAACCCATGATGAAAAAACTTTTTTGAGAACTGTACCCGATAAAGAATATTGTATGATCATAGCCAGCAATGTTTCCAAGAGATTCGGCAAGCTGCAAGCGCTGAACAATGTTTCGGTCACCTGTAACAAAGGGGAATGTATTGCCCTGATCGGGCCGAATGGAAGCGGCAAGACCACCCTCATCAAAAGCATCCTGGGTATGGTGGTGCCCGATAGCGGTTTTATCACATTCAACGGCAACAATATCCTGCATCACTGGCAGTACAGAAATAATATCGGTTATATGCCGCAGATAGGACGTTACCCCGATAATATGCGGATCGCGGACGTGCTGGACATGATGAAGGATATCCGTGGTCATCAAGGTGCCATGGATGAGGAACTGGTCTCCGCTTTTGAACTGGATAAGCTGAAACACAAAAGGATGCGTACGCTTTCGGGCGGTACCCGCCAGAAAGTAAGCGCCTGCCTGGCATTCCTCTTCGACCCGCAGGTGCTGATACTGGACGAACCCACGGCAGGGTTGGATCCCGTTGCATCTGAAATACTCAAGGAAAAGATCATCACAGAAAAGAAAAAGGGCAAACTGGTGATGGTGACCTCACATATACTGAGTGAGCTGGATGACCTGGTGACGCAGGTGATCTACATGCAGGATGGGGAGCTTCGGTTCCACAAAAGTATTGAGGACCTGCGGGCCGATACAGGTCACGAGAAATTGTCAAAAGCCATTGCTCACGTCATGTTAAACACTGCTTTATGAAGAAGATCATCAAATACGTAATGGCGGATATCCTGCGCAACCGGATAGTATTGGTGTACCTGTTCTTTCTGCTGGTGGCCTCTTTCAGCGTATTCAGCCTGGAAGATAACAGCAGCAAAGGATTACTGAGCCTGCTGAATATCGTACTGTTGGTGGTGCCGCTGATCAGCATCATTTTCTCTACCATTTATGTGTATAACAGCGCAGAATTCATAGAACTGCTGGTGAGCCAGCCACTGAAGCGCAGGACCATCTGGATCAGCCTGTTCGTGGGACTGGCCGGTTCACTCTCCCTTGCTTTTTTGGTGGGGGTGGGGATCCCTGTACTGCTTTACGAAGCCAACCTTACCGGGATAATGATGATCGGTGTTGGCTTGTTACTGAGTGTGATATTTGTGGCCATTGCCATGCTGGCTGCGGTCAGAACCCGCGATAAGGCCAAAGGCATCGGAGTGGCCATCATGCTCTGGGTGTATTTCTCCATACTGTTTGATGGACTGGTCCTGTTTCTCCTGTTCCAACTGGCAGATTACCCACTGGAGAAGGCCATGGTCGGTATCAGCGCACTGAACCCGATTGATCTGTCGCGGATACTGATCCTGTTGCAACTGGACGTGTCGGCTATGATGGGGTATACCGGGGCCATATTCAAAGACTTTTTTGGAACCGCTTCCGGTATGGTGATCTCGCTCAGCGTATTGCTGGTCTGGATCCTGTTACCGGTATGGCTTTCTGTAAGAAATTTCAACCGGAAAGACCTGTAGTCCAGGAGCTGTCCGGTAACAGTGTTACTGTATTGTACAAGATTAACCTGCTATCTTATGAAACGTGATATTGAGAACCGAGCCGATATTGAACTGCTGGTGAATCAATTTTACCAAAAAGTGGTATCCGATGATGTGATCGGTTTTATTTTTTCTGATATCGTTAAAATGAACTGGGAAAAACACTTGCCCATCATGTACGATTTCTGGGATAATGCACTCTTCTATACAGGTTCTTACTCCGGTAACCCCATGAACCTGCACAAACACCTGCACCATATCCGGCCGCTCAACAGCAAACATTTCACCCGCTGGGTAAACTTGTTCATTGAGACACTGGATGAATTGTTCGAAGGAGAGAAAGCCTCACTTGCCCGCCAGCGGGCCATCAGTATCGCCGCCATCATGGAAGAGAAGATCTTGCAATACCGGAATGAGCACAAACTGATTTGAAAAAACAATCGCCACCCGGCCGAAAGGCCATGATTCAACCCAAAAGCATGGACACCATCCATGCTTTTGTATTTTATGCAGACCTCTTTTCGGATGAACGACCCAGTATCCAAGATCCAGCATCCAAAATCCAGTATCCAGTATCCAGAATCCAGAATCCAGTTCCGTCCTTCCCATTTATCAATCGCTCGCAACAATCCCAAAAAAAGCACGGGTAGGAATACCCATGCTTATCGCTCAAAAAAACAAGTAAACAAAACGTTATGATGATCAATTCTTGGCTGGGGGGGGTAATAATACACCGTCGATCACGTGTACGATGCCATTGGCAGCTGGTACAGAAGCCACGATGGTAGCGGTTCCGTTCAGCATGATCTTACCGTCTTTGACGCTTACGGTTACATTGCCGCCATTTACCTGACCCAGGACCTGCCCGTCCTGCAGCGATTCAGCCTTGTACACACCAACTGATACATGGTATTGGAGGATGTCGGTCAATGCTTCTTTCTTTTCAGGTTTCAGTAACCCTTCCACCGTACCGGCAGGTAATTTATCGAAAGCAGCATTGGTGGGTGCAAATACGGTGAACGGACCGGCATTGCTCAGTGCGTCCACCAGTTCGGCAGCCTTAACGGCAGTTACCAGGGTAGTGTGGTCTTTGCTGCCAATAGCCACCTGTACCACATTCTTTTGTGAAGACTCATCCTGTACGCCGGATTGTCCTACAGCCACTTGTTCCGTGGTGCTGACTGTTTCTGTTGTTGTTCCTGATTTGCTTTCGCAGGCCGTGATCGCCAGTATTGCGAAACCGGCTACAACCATTAGTTTCTTTTTCATGTGCGCAGTTTTTTCTGAGTTGATGATAGAACAAATCTACCTGTCACAGAATTGTCATATTGTGATTCAAATCATATTCGTCAAATAAAAATCCGGGTGCTTCCGGGCATAAAAAAAGAGAAGGGAGCACCTTCTCTTTTCGATCAATATGGGTAAATAACCGGTCAGTTATTGGAATCGATATAATCATCGCCCTCCTGGTTCTCCGAAGCCTGGTGACCCTGGCCGGAACCGTTTGTTTCCGGGCGGCTTTCCACGTAGATGGTCTGGTGATAGAACTTGGTGGACGATTTGATGGAATTCAGCTTTTCCTGGAAAATGGCCAGGTAATTGTTATCCTTGTTGTTCTTGCCGAAAGTATCTTTCAACTGGGCAAAGAGTTCGTTGGAACTTGATTCGAATACCGGTGTTTCCAGGCTTAACAGTTTGATATTGGCATCCACATACTGGTTCATCTCGGTGTTGATGATGGTACAGTGAATATTGCCTTTCACGATCGAGTCTTTACAGAGGTTCACTTTCAGGGCATAGATAGATCCCTCAAATTCGCCTTCCACTTTGATATCGTTGCAGATGATCACACCGCGCATGATACCGGTAGGGGTGATATTGATCGTTTTTTTACTGTACAGTACGCCATTGAAATTGCCATCCAGGGTAATGTCGTTCTCAGAATCCAGGATACCCGAAATATTGGTAGAACTGGTAATGAACAGTTGTTTGTCGTCAACGGCGCTCTGGCTGCTGTAACTGGAATTGGGGTCGTGCAGCAGTTGTTCCCGGAATTTGTTCATGGCGGAAAGTTTGGTATTGGGTAAAAATATTACATTTTATGACGAAAAGTTAATATTTTTTGATGAAATACAGCCATTGGTGGCCCTTCCGAAGAAATAACGATTACATTACCTGGACTGGTGAGGGTGTATCCCATTTTCCCTATCTTCATGGTTCGTCCAATCATCCAGAACCCATTCTATGCTTTTTAAAAAATCAGAAAAGCCCGACGAGATATTACCTGCGGTGCAGGTGGTCTCGGGTGGTGTTTACTTCGGCATCATCAAAACCAGTTCCCCCATCCGCATTGAGGGTGATTTCAAGGGCATCATCTTTTGCACCAATAAGGTCATTATCGATAAAAAAGCTTCCGTGAACGGCGACATACTTTGTCACGATGTGGTGATCGGCGGACTGATCGAAGGCAATGTGATCTGTAAGAACAAATGTGTGCTTAATGAGGATGCCGTTGTGAACGGTGTTGTGCGAACAGCCTTGTTTGAGAATGGTGCGTCCAGTTCGGTCACCGGTCCGGTGTATGTGAACAAAGAGAATAATAATATTGACGTAGATGAATATTACGAATTATTTAATAAGAAAGAAAATCTCGAAAAAGTAAAGGCAGAATACTTCTCACTGCCGCAGAAACTGATCCTGATCACCTGATATGGGTGTCTTACGGGGAGAATTAAGTATTTTTACGGTCTCTGCTGATTTTTAAACCGTATCGCTCCCATGAAGGCAAAGCTGCAGCTTCTCTCTGAACAACTGGAAGGTGACCTGTTTTTTGATACTACCATGCGCACGCTGTATGCCACCGATGCATCGGCTTACCGCGAAATGCCGTTGGCCGTGGCCATACCCCGTACCCGGGAAGATATCCGTAAACTGATCGCTTTTGCTGCCGCCAACCAAACCTCGCTGATACCCCGTACCGCGGGCACTTCCCTGGCCGGACAGGTGGTGGGTAATGGGATCGTTGTGGATGTATCACGTTATTTTAACCGCATACTGGAGATCAATCCGGAAGAAAAATGGGTAAAAGTGGAGCCGGGTGTGATACGTGATGAACTGAACCTCTTCCTGAAGCCTTATGGCCTGTACTTTGGCCCTGAAACCTCCACTGCCAACCGTGCCATGATCGGAGGAATGGTGGGTAATAACTCCTGTGGTTCCAATTCAGTGGTATACCGAAGCACCCGCGAGCACCTGCTGGAAGTAACGGCATTCCTGAGTGATGGTTCGGAAGCGGTTTTTGGTGAATTGGATGTAGAGGCATTCCATGAAAAATGTGAGCTGCCTGGACTGGAAGGAAAGATCTACCGGCAAACCCGTAGCCTGCTGAGCCAGTATGAGAACCAGGTAGAGATCCGCAAAGAGTTTCCCAAGAAATCTGTGGAAAGAAGAAACACCGGTTATGCCATAGACCTGCTGGTGGATACCGAACCCTTCACTGCCGGTGGCGACTCTTTTAATTTCTGTTCATTGATTGCAGGTTCGGAAGGTACCCTGGCATTCATTACCGAGATCAAGCTGAACCTGGTGCCGCTGCCTCCCAGGGAGACCGGGTTGTTGTGTGTACATTTTAATACCATCGATGAATCATTGCGGGCCAACCTGATCGGACTGAAATACCGTCCCAGTGCCAGTGAACTGATCGATCATTATATCCTGGAATGCACCAAGGAGAATATTGAACAACGCAAGAACCGTTTTTTTGTACAGGGTGATCCCGGTGCCATACTGGTGATCGAGTTCCTGCGCAATACCCGCGAAGAGATACTGGCCATTACGGAAAAAGTGGAAGCAGAGATGCGTGCTGCAGGACTGGGCTATCATTTTCCCGTACTGTTCGGAGACGATACCAAAAAGATCTGGACCCTTCGGAAAGCCGGACTGGGTTTGCTCGGTAACCTGCCGGGTGATGAGAAAGCCGTACCCGTGATCGAAGATACGGCCGTGGATGTAAATGACCTGCCCGCCTATATCCGCGAGTTCAATGAGATACTTGCCCGCCATGGACTGCATTCTGTTCACTACGCGCATGCAGGTTCGGGTGAACTCCATCTTCGGCCCATCATCAATTTAAAAACAGAAGAAGGCAACCGTTTGTTCCGGGCCATTGCGGCGGATGTGGCCACACTGGTAAAAAAATACCAGGGATCACTCAGTGGTGAACATGGCGATGGCCGTTTGCGTGGCGAATTCATTCGCCAGATGGTGGGAGAGAAGAATTACCGCCTGCTGCAGCAGGTCAAGGAATGCTGGGACCCGCAGCATATCTTCAACCCGAACAAGATCGTTGATACACCACCGATGAACACCATGTTGCGGTATGAGCCGGGCCAGTTCACTCCTGAATTCAAAACGATCTTCCGTTTTCACCAGCAGAACATCCTGCAGCATGCTGAACAGTGCAACGGTTCGGGTGATTGCCGAAAGACACATTTGTCCGGCGGTACCATGTGCCCTTCCTTCATGGCCACAAGAAATGAAAAAGATACCACCCGCGCCCGGGCCAATATATTAAGGGAGTTCCTGACCCGTTCGGATAAGATGAACCGGTTTGATCACCAGGAGATCTATGAAGTGATGGATCTTTGTCTGAGTTGTAAAGCCTGTAAGTCGGAATGTCCATCGAATGTGGATATGGCCAAACTGAAAGCCGAGTTCCTGCAGCAGTATTACGATGTGCACGGTGTTCCTTTCCGTTCCAGGCTGATCGCTAATTTCAGCGCTTCGGCAAAACTGGGGTCATTGTTTCCGTCGTTCTATAATTTCTTTGTCACCAATTTTCTTACCGGCAGCCTGGTAAAATGGTTCTCCGGTTTTGCACAGAAACGTTCCATGCCCACACTATCGCACACCACTTTGCGAAGCTGGTATGCAAAACATCGTAAAAAAGCGATACCCGCATCAGGCCGTAAGCTGTTTTTGTTCTGCGATGAGTTCACCAACTACAATGATGCGCATATCGGTATCACCGCCATCCAGTTACTGGAAAAGCTGGGATATACCGTGGAGATCCCGCAACATGGAGAAAGCGGCCGTACCTGGTTGTCCAAAGGCCTTGTGAGGAAAGCGCAGCAGATCATCAACCGAAATATTGAAGAACTGGCACCGCTGGTGTCTGCGGATATGCCGTTGATCGGTATTGAGCCATCTGCCATCCTTACCTTCCGCGATGAATATCCTGACCTGGCATATGACCATAACCTGGAAGCTGCCAGGTCAATGGCCAAACATGTTTTCCTGATAGATGAATTCATCGCTGCTGAGATCGAAAAGGGCAATATCACCAAAGATGCGTTCACCCAGGAGAAGAAGCTGGTAAAACTGCATGGCCATTGTCAGCAGAAATCGGTTTCCAATCTGGCAGCATCCGTAAAGATGTTGTCATTGCCGGAACATTATACAGTTGAGACCATACCGTCTGGCTGTTGTGGTATGGCAGGTTCTTTCGGTTTTGAAAAAGAGCATTATGATATTTCCATGCAGATAGGAGAACTGGTCTTGTTTCCCACCGTTAGGCAACAGCAGGCAGATACCATCATTGCTGCACCGGGAACCAGTTGCCGGCACCAGGTAAAAGATGGTACGGGCAGAGAAGCCTTGCATACGGTAGAGGTATTGTACCAGGCTTTACGTGGCTAGTTATATGTTCCGATGAACAGGTCTGCTTTTCCGTCAGCAATGGGATGCCAGTGCTGCATGGTTTCTCGCAAAGACGCGGAGGCGCGTGGAGGAGATGATTTTTTTTACAGGTATTTGTTCGCAAACACAGAAACGGTCTTTCCCGGTAGCTGAATTGGGCTAAATTTGTGTTCATGATGTCAAGCCAACTCAAACAGGAAAAGAAAGTGGATATCGCGCTTGAACTCAGCCAGTATTTTCCTGCCGAAAAATTGAAACTCTCCCTGATAGACAGGTATGCATTTGCAGGTGACGCCGGTTTTTATTACCTGCTTCCCGAAGCCGTAGTGCAACCAACAACGGTCAACGATATCAAACGCCTGTTCTTGCTTGCCAATAGTAACCAGGTTCCGCTCACGTTCCGAACGGCCGGTACCAGTCTCAGCGGACAATCCATAACGGATGGCATATTGGTAGACCTGGCCAGGAGCTGGAAGAACATGGATCCGCTCGATGAGGGTGCCAGGGTGCGGGTAGAACCCGGGGCTATTGGCGCGCACGTGAACCATAAGCTGAAGGATTATTCTGTGAAGATCGGCCCGGACCCGGCATCGATCAGTGCGGCGATGATGGGTGGGATCCTTTCGAATAACAGCAGTGGTATGTGCTGCGGCGTGACACACAATTCATACCATACCCTGGATACGATCCGTTTTGTATTACCCAGCGGCAAGGAATATAATACGGCTTACCGGGATGATTATTTTCGCTTTCAGGCGGGTGAAGAGGTACTGGCGGAAGGGCTGAGCAATATACGCAAAGAGATCCTGGCCAACCAGCCACTGGTTGATAAGATCAGAAGCAAATACCGCATTAAGAATACAGTTGGGTACAGCATCAATGCCTTTCTCGATTACGAACATCCATTGGATATCATGGCGCACCTGCTGATCGGTGCAGAAGGTACACTGGGTTTTATTGCAGAAGCGGTGCTGAGGACCATCCCTGATAAACGATACAAAGCTACCGGCCTGCTGTTCTTTGAGAACCCGGTGATAGCTGCCGAAGCCATACCCGCTTTAAAAGCAACAGCAGCAGAAGCGTTGGAATTGATGGACAGGCCTGCGTTACGCTCGATAGAACACCTGGATCACTGCCCGGCAATGGTAAAGGAACTTTCTGCCGAAGCTACAGCCATCCTCTGCGAATACCAGGCATCTACGGAAGAAGAGCTGGAAAAGCTGCTGGAGAAAGCAAGACCGGTGATCGCTTCCCTGCCGTTACTGGATCATCTGGATTTCACCAAGGTATCTTACGAACAGGCCAAACTCTGGAAACTGCGAAAAGGGATGTACCCTTCTGTTGCAGCTGTACGCGCCAAGGGAACCACTGCTATGCTGGAAGATGTTGCTGTACCCTTGGAGAACCTGGGGAAAGCGGTGACCGACCTGCAGGCACTCTTTGCCAAATACGGTTATACGGATGCGATCATTTTTGGTCATGCCAAAGAAGGTAACCTGCATTTCCTGGTGACGCAGCCGGTGAACACAGCCGATGAGATAGCCGTATTCGAGGCTTTCAACAATGAACTGGCCGATCTGATCATCAAGAAATACGATGGCTCTTTGAAAGCGGAACATGGTACGGGCCGGCAGATCGCGCCTTATGTACGGCAGGAGTGGGGTGATGAGGCCTACAAGATCATGCGCAGGGTAAAACAACTGGTAGATCCGTTGAACATATTGAACCCCGGTGTCATCATCAACAAAGACGACCGTTGCCACCTGAAGAACATGAAAACGATGCCTGTGGTGGAAGAGGAAGTGGATAAATGTGTGGAGTGCGGGTATTGCGAGAACCGTTGTCCCAGCCGTAATTACACGTTAACGCCCAGACAGCGGATCCAGGTGCGCCGTTCCCTGAAAAGACTGGAATCGGAAGGTAATCTGGCTGATTACCAAACCTTGCAGCAACAGTTCCAGTTTTCGGGTATGGATACCTGTGCGGTGGATGGCATGTGTGCTACAGACTGTCCTGTATCGATCAATACGGGGGAACTGATCAAAAGATTGCGCAGAGAAAACCATTCACCCAAAGCCAACCGGATGGCCTTACGCGTGGCCCGGAACTTTGGGTTGGTGGAAACGGTGGTGAAGCTGGCTTTGCATGGGGCCAATCTGATCAACCGGCTCTTTGGAGCCGACAGTATGCGTAAGCTGACGGGATGGCTCACCCAAAAGATCCCCGGATTCCCCCTTTGGAATAATTCTATTTCGTCACCGGTATATATCCGTGGCAGGAAACCTGCGGCACCGGATGTGGTCTATTTCCCATCCTGTATCACGCGGATGATGGGTGCCGATAAACAGGATAACATGTCGGTCAATGAAGTGGTGGCCCTTTTATGCAAACGTGCCGGCATGAAATTGTTTGTGGCCAACCATACTACCGGGGTCTGTTGCGGACAATTGTTCTCCTCCAAGGGTTTTCAGCCAGCCTATAAGGAAACGGTGAATCAAACCATCGAGACCCTGTGGCGCTGGACAAAAGGGGGTAAAGTGCCGGTGCTGATGGATGTGACTTCCTGCACGCACTCGCTGCATAATTCCCTGCCTTATCTCACAGAAGAGAACCAGAGAAGATTTCAGCAATTGACCATCGTTGACAGTATCGATTTTGCTGCCGATTACCTGTTGCCGAGGTTGAAGACCGTACAACAGGATACCCCGGTGGTATTTCATCCTGTGTGTACCTCGCATAAGATGAACCAGCTGCATAAATTGCAGGCCATCGGCAATGCCTGTTCGGTGAAAGCGGATATCCCGTTCCTGAGCGGTTGTTGCGGTATGGCAGGAGACAGGGGATTTTATTTCCCGGAACTTACCGCTAGTGCTACAAAAGATGAATCAGGGGAAGTACTGGAATTGACGAAGCAGCATCCGGCCAAAGGCTATTACTCCTCAGGTAAGACCTGCGAAATGGCCATGAGTGAGGCAACGGGGTATAACTATCAATCTGTTCTATACCTTCTCCGTGATGCCACTAACCCGGTGCACACAAAAAAATAAAGGGCCTGCTGTATTATGGATACAGCAGGTATTTTTTGCGCATGGTTTTATATTGGGTCAATCCGGGCTCCCAGCTTTTTCTGATCTCAGCCTCTGGTACGCCAGCCATGATCTGTTCTTTGAACTGTGTGGTGCCGGCCAGTTTATCAATATTGCCCATCTCTTTGCTTTGTTTGTAATCAAAGAATTTTTCCTTGTATGGATATGCCTGGTATAATTCTATCATCCAGCTGATGTTCACCTGTTTTTTCTTGCGGAGCAGTTCGGTATTGTAGTTGCGGAGGTCAAGTCCATAACAGGTTTTGTCCATGTGCAACGGGGTCTCTGCCATTCCCTTGATACCCGTGGGAGTGAAAGAGAAGCTGTATTTGTCTTTCACATCCGGGTTACCCAGCACCGTGAACGGGAAATAGGTTCCACGTCCCTGGCTGAAAATGGTCCCTTCGAACAGGCAGAGGGATGGGTATAACAGGATGGATTGTTGTGTATTCAGGTTGGGAGATGGTTTCACCGGCAGGGTATAGGCCATATCGTGTGTATAATTGGCAACGGGTATGATGGTGATCTTACATTGCACTTTATTGGTCAGCCAGCCTTCGCCGTTCACCATTTTGGCAAACTCTCCCACGGTCAATCCGTGTGCGATAGGGATCGGGAACATACCGATACCTGATTTCAGTTTCATATCCAGTACCGGCCCGTCAATAAAATATCCATTGGGGTTGGGTCTGTCGAGGATGATCAGTTCCTTGTTGTTCTCGTAACAGGCTTCCATCAGGCGTGCCAGTGCGTTGATATTGGTATAAAATCGGCAGCCTACATCCTGCAGGTCGTATACCATGATATCCACATCGGCCAGGTCTGCTTTGCTGGGTTTGTTTTTACCACCGTATAAGGAGATCACAGGAATGCCGCTTGCCTGGTCTATTTCATCCGCCACTTTTGCACCAGCACTGGCATTGCCCCTGAACCCATGTTCGGGCCCGAAAACTTTTACGATGTTGATGCCCCGTTTCTGCAGACTGTCAACGAGATGCTGTTTGCCGATCACCGTTGTGGGATTGGCCAGTATGGCAACCCGTTTGCCTTGCAGTAGCGGCAGGTATTTTTCTGTTTGGTCGGCTCCTGTCAGGATCGTTTTTTTTGCCGTGCCGGGTTTCTTTTGTGCCGGCGTAAAAAAGAGAAAGAGAACGGCCAGCAGGCCGCCAAGTGCAACAGTGATCTTTTGTTTCATAATCGGGGTTGTTAGAGGAACTAAATATACAACAGATTCAACCCGCGGCAACATCAGCAGGATCTATTCTGTATGAGCGGTTATTTTCAGCATAAATATTCTTTACAAAGCGTGTGTACGTAACTTGCAGTATGCACAAGGTAACAGAACTGGTAGAACGATTTCAATTGCTTCCGCATCCGGAAGGAGGTTATTATAAAGAAACTTATCGGTCAGCGGAAGTGATGGAACAGGCATGCCTGCCCGAAAGGTTCCAGGGCAGCCGTGTATTTTCCACTGCTATCTATTTTTTACTGGAGCAGGGGAACTTCTCTGCTTTTCACCGGATACAGAGCGATGAATGCTGGCATTTTTATACCGGGCAAAGTTTATGGGTCCATGTGATCCATCCTGATGGTGCTTACGAATTATTGAAGCTGGGGAATGACCTGCTGGCAGGAGAGGTCTTTCAGGCAGTGGTTCCGGCCGGCAGCTGGTTTGCATCTGAAACGGCTCCCGGCGGACAGTACTCTTTTGTAGGCTGCACGGTGGCACCGGGTTTTGATTTCGCAGATTTTGAACTGGCGGAAGCAGACCGGCTGGCTGGATGGTATCCCGAACATCAATTACTGATCAGGCGTTTATGCAGGCAATAGCGGGTCTTTCCCGGCGGGCTCGTTTTCCGAATGAGAATTTAAGATACCGTTATCATTCAAACCGCTATTTTCGCGGCTCAGAAAAACCCAGCTGCTCATATCCCAGTACCTAAACCGATATCCTGACATGCAGATCCAGATACTCAAATCCAAAGTACACCGTGCAACCATCACCGAAGCTAACCTGAATTATGTGGGCAGTCTTACCCTGGATGAGGACCTGATGGACGCTGCCCAGATGGTAGAATACGAAAAGATCCAGGTGGTGAATGTGAACAATGGGGAGCGATTGGAGACCTACCTGATCAAAGGTGCACGTGGATCCGGTGTCTGTTGTTTGAACGGACCTGCCGCCAGAAAAGGAGCGGAAGGAGATATTGTGATCATCATCTCTTATGGATTGGTAGAAATGGCTGAAGCAAAAAACTGGCAACCGGTCGTTGTTTTCCCGAAAGAAGGCAATCGACTCTGATACCGTGATACGGATACCTGATTGAACTGCCTGTTACCGCTACAATTGTATTGTAGATTTCCCCTTGACAACCATGTCGTATTTCTTTTGAAACCCGGTTTAAAATGTCCACAAAAAATGGGTGTTTTCAACGGATACAAAATCGTCAGATTATCCGATTTTTGTCATGTCATATTTTATATGAGGCATAGCATAGGTGTTTCAGTAAAATTTGAGGAATTTCTGTTTAAAATCCAATATCTGAACCCCGCGGTGGCCAGCAAGGAGTGCTCTGTTGCATTCCGGATCTACCGAATCGGGCAAGTTACAAAGCATCAATAGCCGGCAAGATGGTTTCCGCTGTTGATGCTTTTTTTATGCGCCATTTTCCCAGTCATCGCTTATACAAAAAAAAGACCAGCCAAAAAAGCGTTTTTAAACGGTTTTTTATGAAAGCAAATCAATTCATTTTTGAGAAGTTGAAAGCTCGGCATTAAACAATGGGCCGATAAACCTGTCATAGGTCGGTCGTTACAGGCAGATAACCATATTGATCAACTCGGTTTTCTTAGTGATTATTCAGTAAATGAAACATGTCATCCCCATTCCAGGATCACCTGGCGGCTTCGGGGGGAGTCTGGGGGATGATGTGTTTTGTTGTTGCGCCCGCCCTAATGTTTTACCCTGAGGAAGTGGATCAGCAGGTACCCTGTTACACATAACAGCAGAACCGCTAAAATGGCTATTGTAAGCCAGTTCTGGTCTTTGAGTTTCCGTTTGTTCCTGCGCAGTAATTTTTTATCGGTCTGTTTCTGTAATTGCCGGTTCAGTTGTTCCATGTACCGTTTCACCTGCTCAGGGTCCTTGAAATGCTGTAAACCCTCAATGGCTTCGTTCACAAAATCGGAGTCAGCCATCTGTTTTTCAATGGCGAACCTTTCTTCTTCTGTGGACTGGCCATGCAGGTAACGTAACAATTCTTCACTGCTCAGTTCCTCATCATGGTTCAATATGTTTGTCAGGTTACTCATTTTGGGGTGTTCATTTTCTTTTCTACCAGTATTTTCAGATTGCGTTTCCCGTTCTGTATGTAACTTTTGACCTGCAGTAAACTGTATCCTGTTGTGTCTACGATCTCCTGGTAGCTCTTTTTCTGAAGGTAGAACAAAGTTACACAGGTTTTCTGCTCGGGATTCAGTTCTTCCAGTGAAGACTCGAGCAGGGTAAGGGTTATTTCCTTGTGTTCGAACTCGTGACGGTCTGTTTCGGGTGAAGCCAGCTGGGTATTCTCTTCCACGGATACGAACACGTTCTTGTCGCGCAGTTTCATCAGGCAATGGTTACGTGCCACCATGTACAGCCAGCTTTTGAGGTAATCCACTTTGTATTTGCCCAGTTCCGTGATCGTTTTCAGGAAAATATGCTGCACCGCATCCTTGGCCTCTTCTTCGTTTTTCAGGTATTTCATGCATACACCCAGCAACAATAAAGTATACCGTTGCAAAACAATTCCCAGCCACTGGTTGTCCCTGTCGTGGTAAAACCTTTCCAGTAGTTCCTGGTCGCTGATATGTTCGTAACGGTGGGTACTCACTGATTGAATGTAAGCATTTTCTGTATAGATGCGCGTGTGGTAAAATTCCATATCTTGACCGCAAATTCGTACTATGGTTTTTATGGTCTGCATGGTTCCCGCCGCCCCGCTCAGGAAAGAGGAAGCGCATCGTTCAGAAATGGTAAGCCAGCTATTGTTCGGCGAATTGGCCGAAGTGCTGGAAGAGGGTAAACAGTTCACCCGCATCCGTTGTGTATATGACGGATATGAAGGATGGTGCCAGTCGAGCCAGCTGATGGTGGTGGAACCTTCGATCGTACAAGCGGATAACACCCTGATAGCGCCTGAATGGCATAACCTGGCCGCCATCAACGGGCAACCGCTGCATTTATCGCTGGGAACCTCCCTGGGTATCTTCACCAACAATAAGGCGCATATTGGTGAACACAATATTGTCTATCTCGGCAAAGTATGGGACACCCGTGAGGCTGTTTTTGCGGAAGATGCCATCCGTTCGCTGGCCATCCAGTATATCAATACCCCATATCTCTGGGGGGGAAGGTCCATTTACGGCATCGACTGCAGTGGTTTTACGCAGCAGGTGTTCCGGTTTTTCAATATCCGCTTGCCGCGGGATGCCTATCAACAGGCAGAAAAAGGAGAAGTAGTGGGTTTTCTGCAGGAAGCGGTTTGCGGCGACCTGGCTTTTTTTGATAATGAGGAAGGCAGGATCACCCATGTGGGCATCTTGTTCTCTCCGGATACCATCATCCATGCTGCCGGTAAGGTCCGTATAGACAGGATCGATAATATGGGTATCATTAATACGGATACCGGCGAACGGACCCACAGACTTCGCATTGTAAAACGATATATGCCGGGTTTTTAATAGGCTTGGTTCAAATAAAAAAGCAACCCACCGGGTTGCTTTTTTTATACAATAGATAAGGGTATCGTTTTAGATAAGGTCCATGGCTTTGGCAAAATAAGTAACGGTGCCGGGCAGTGCCAGCCAGAAAAATTCGCGGTATACAACCAATAATGTGACCATGGCTGCGAGCCATACAAAACAAAGCACCCAGTATTTTCCTTTTGATTGTTTTACTTCTTCCATGTGTTAAATTTTGGCAAAGATAGGGGGGAGAAATCATTTTACCCCCAAACCCTGGCCGGTTTGTTGAATATTTGTTGTTGCCTCACCCGGGGCTTTGGCTGTCGTGGATTTAGGCTTGTCGAAAAACAGCATTTTCACTGCGATCAGCATCAGGACAAGGGCAAAGACCTTTTTCATTTTCTCGTCGTTCATCGACAAAGCCAGTTTACTGCCCAGAAAACTGCCCAGTACAAAGGCCGAAGCAATGATGACCACGTAATTTACATTCAGGTAACCCTGTTTGTAATACTGGATCACTGCCAGGATACCCACCGGTAACAGGAGGATCCCCAATGAAGTGCCCTGTGCCAGTTTTTGTGAAAAACCAAGAAACAGCACCAGCGCCGGAACAATGATAATGCCCCCGCCGATCCCGATCAGCCCGCTTAAAAAACCGGCGGCCAATCCTACGATCAGCAATAAGATCAGTGTGGTAAGGGTCATTTGTTTGGGTTTGGTTGACAAGATGGTCCGTTACTTATTTTACAAAAGTTGCTTTATAGAAACGGATGGCTTCTTCAATAATGCTGAGCGCCTGGGCCTTATCGCCAAAGTCTTCTACCACTACGGTCTTGTTCTCCAGTTTTTTGTACTCTTCAAAGAAGTGGCGCAACTCATCGAAGAAGTGTTTGGGCAACTCCTCGATATTGTTGTAGTGGTTCACACCCGGATCGTTGGCCGCTACGGCAATGATCTTATCGTCTGGATCGCCGCCGTCGATCATCTGCATCACCCCCACCACTTTGGCTTCCATGATGGTCAGTGGTTGTACGGGCAGGGAAGTGATCACCAAAATATCCAGCGGGTCCTTATCGCCACCATAAGTCTGCGGAATAAATCCGTAATTGGTAGGATAGTAGAAGGAAGAGAAGATGACCCTGTCCAGTTTCAGCAGTCCGCTGGCTTTGTCTATCTCATATTTGCAACGGGAACCCTGCGGGATCTCGATGACCGCATTTACGACCCTTGGGGCATTATCTCCACAGGGAACGCCGTGCCAGGGGTGAAGTACATTCTGAGTATGCATATGTTTGCTTGCTTTTTTATTTGGTTAACCAATAGCCCAGGGCCACTGCGCCGATACCCAGTACCAGGGTGGCACCGGTATAGGTTGCAAATGTCCAGTATCTTTCCTGTCCCAGCAACTGTAAATTTTCCCAGGCAAAGGCCGAAAAAGTGGTAAATCCGCCACAGATACCGGTTGCCAGGAACAAGCGCCAGTTGGTAAAGCCCTCCTGCCTGGCCGCCACGCCCATAATGACCCCGATCACCAATGAACCGAGCAGGTTTACCGTAAATGTGGCATAAGGGAAGTTTTCCAGCCTGATCACCTGTCCGGTAAGATAGCGTAACATAGAGCCGATCATACCTCCCAGACCTACCAGTAACAGTTGTTTCATTGGCATGGTTGTGTTTATTTCGATTTGCCCAGGTCTACCAACCAGGTCTGGTCTCTTTTTACCACCTGAAGGGTATGGGATGTCTGATCGAATGAATTGCTGTAATGAATTTCTGCAGTGCTGTCGGTCAGGTCTTTTACTTCATGAATATTGATCGATGCATTTCTGAGTTGCTGTCGCCCCTCCTTGTCCTTCTCACGGTAACTGTTCTCTGTCTGCCGCAGTGACAGGCGGTTCGGCTCATCAGCCACCGTATAGAAGGCAGCTTTGGAGAAATCACCCTGCAAACAGGCATTCACGTATTCACGTCCGGCATCCAGCGCATCTTCGGCTTTTCGGTAGGAGGAAGGTTCGGAACTGCCACCGCAGGCCGCAAGCAGGAGAAAAGCTATCCAGGTAAATTGTTTCATAGTGAATTCTTGGATCAAAGGTACAATTCGGGGGGTATCTGCCGAAAAATATGACCATGCGGCCCAGTATCCGGTGCTCAATGGGCAGAAACGAGTTTTAATCCCGCAATGGAAGCGATCAGCGTGATGATGAAGAACAAGCGCCAGAAGTCGGCCGGCTCCTTGAAGAAGAGGATCCCGATCAGGGCGGTCCCTACGGCGCCGATACCTGTCCAGACAGCATATGCCGTACCCAAGGGCAGGGTTTGGGTGGCTTTATACAACAGGTACATGCTCAGGGCAAGGCTGATAAAAAATCCGGCGATCCACAGCAGGGAACTTGTTCCTGTGGTGATGCGGGCTTTTGCCAGGCAGGTGGTGAAACCGACCTCAAACAATCCGGCTATGATCAATAGTATCCAGTTCATGGGAGTAAAGATAGGGAGCTTCTGTCGGGTGTGTCCCGGTCCGTAACCGCTGTTTTCCGGGTTATGGCGAAGTTGCCGGCTACAGGCTGTTCAGTAATGCAATGAAATCATCCGCCAGTTCGCAGATGGCTATTTCCGTATGGGTATCCGTGATCCGTCCTTCCGGGTCGATCTTTGTTTTTGGGGCAGCTATCAATAGGGAGCTTTTGGCGCCCAGTTGCACCCCTACGGTCTTCATCACCAGGTTAAGGGCCTCATGTGCTTTCTGCCCGGAGGAGGAAGCTGTGATCAGTGCCGCAGGTTTGTTGGTGAACAGGGTGGTGGATACGGTCCATTCGATGGCATTCTTTAAACTGCCGGGTAAACTGAATACGTATTCCGGTGTGCAGATCAGTACCCCATCCGCTTCCCCGATCAGCTTGCGGAAATGCAACACGGTCTCGGGTAAAGGATCTTTATCGAGATCCGGATTGAAATGCGGGAGCTGCTCAATGCCCTCATATAGGGTGAACAAAGCCTGACCGGCATAGCGTTCGGCAATGAATGCCAGAATATGGCTGTTCACAGAATCTTTTCGGGTACTGCCGCAGATGGTGAGGATCTTCTTCATGTTCTGTGCTTACGGTCTTTACACAAGATGGTTCAACTGTGCGTATTGCAGCAGCATGATCGTTTTGGCATCCTTGATCTCGCCATTGGCCACCATCTGCATTGCTTTTTCGAGTGTCAGTTCCAGCACTTCTATGTTCTCCTGCTCATGTTCCAATCCGCCACCATCGTGTACTTTCATCTGTTTGTTGTATGCTGCCACAAACAGGTAGAGGATCTCGGTAACGGAGCCGGGCGACATATACGCTTCCATTACCTTGCGCACTTCCTTTACCTGGTAGCCGGTCTCTTCTTCCGTTTCGCGGCGGATGCAGTCTTCCGGGTTATCCGTGTCCAGTAATCCCGCGCATACTTCTATCATCATACCGTCGGCATTGCCGTTGATGAAGGTAGGTAGCCGGAACTGCCGGGTAAGGATCACGGTTCCCTGCTCCCGGTTGAATAACAGAATGGCTGCGCCATTACCACGGTCATAAGCTTCGCGTACATGTGTTTGCCGCTTGCCCTCCGTATCGGTGAAAGAATAGGTGAGTTTCTTGAGGATATACCAGTTGTCGGACAGGATTTTGGATTCCAGTATCTGGACATCAGTTACCATGCTATGATTATTAGGGATGAACTGTTATGCAACTGCTTCTTTTCGGGACAGCCGTTTTGCAATGCCGATCAAAACTAAGGATAGAACCACAAAAACCAAGAGAAGCAGGCAACCGTTCATCATAACTTTGGCATAACCCAGCCGGGTAACATTGATAAAAGGGTAAGGATAGAAGCCGGTGATCGCGCCACGTACCATGACATAGGTAAAATAAGCGGCTGGTAGTATAAGCCAGTGCTTAATGTTTTGCCATTGCAGGGTGAACTTGGGTACGTATACGATCCAGAAAAAAAGCATCATCAGCGGGTTAACTGAATGTAAGATCTCGTCAGAGATCCGCTGCAGGCCCTGCGGATGCCAGATAGCACGTAACAAAAGGTTATATAGGATGCCAACGATCAGGATATAGACCGTTACGGCACTTTGTGTTCCCGGTCTGGTTAAAAAGTTCTTCCATTCACCTTTCAGAAAGAATCCGGTAAAACAAGCTGCTACCGCAATATTGGAAATGATGGTGAAATAACCCAGGAACTGTGACACAGTTCCCAGTATCGATCCTGTGCGTCCCTCCATCAGAAAATAAAATTGTACCCAAACCGCTAGCCAGGTGATGACAGCAGCAAAGAAGGCATAATTCCGGAGGGAGGAATTCATTGTCAATCGTTTAGGCAGGTAATATAGGTAAAATCTTTTTACCCGCCCATGTCGTGAAAAACACCGTCAACAGCAGTTGTTTCCCTCCTGGATAGGGGGACAGGGCAGGCTTCCGTAACTGCAGAAGACACAGCAATCGCCTGTCAGTGGTATAAGCCTTGTTTTGCATTGGGTGCACTCGTAAAAGTAGACGCAGGAATCGGTGGGCATGCATTCTTCTTTCTGATACCCGCAAGCGGGGCAGGTAATGGTGGACCAGCGTTCCACCTTGCGGCCATTAGAGGCGCTGTGCGGGGCATTGCTTCCCATGTTTTTTATTGTTTGACAGGTATCATTTGCCTTCTGGCAGCAATACCAGTTTCACGAAATTGTTCCCGTCAAAATACCGATTGGCCAGTACCTGGGTCCTTTCTACAGTGAGCTGCTTTATTTTTTCAGGAGCAGCCAGTATTTGCAGCGGGTCTGCGTTCCTGAAAAATTGCTGCTCCAGTTTGAACCGCCAATAGCTGTTCTCTTTTACTTCGTTCTCGAGGCTGCGTGTCTGTTCTGCGATCACTTTATCCACATTGGCCTGTGATACACCGGAGGCCTTGGTATGTCTGATCTCTTCCTGCACCAATGCTACCAGCTTGTCTACATTCTCTGGCGCGCAACCGAATTGGATACCAATACTGTAACTGGGTACCGGTTCCCGGCTGATACCTCCGCTTACTCCTACGCCATATACGCCACCCGCATCCTCTTGCAAAACTTCGCGCAGTTGAATGCCCAGTGCTTTGCACAATTGACCCAGCTGCTGGTCGTCCGTTTCATTGTAACGGTCAAGTGTTCCGGTATAATAAAGGCGAACACTGGCTTTGTTTTCCCTGCCCTTGCGGATCAGTTTACTGATCTGTCCAACCGGGTAACGCATACCTACGTCCTTCCAGGTCTCTCTTTGCGGGCTGCCAGGTAAGGATGCCACATATTTTTCGATCAAAGGTTTGATGCTGTCTATGTTGAAATTGCCGACAAAAGTGAATAGGAATTGTCCCGGGTTGCTGAAACGTTCTTTGAAAATGGCGAAAGCCCGGTCGAGACTGATGCGTTGCAGGTCGTCTGCCGTGTAAGGCTTGCGGCGGGGGTGATAATTTCCCATGATGTATCCTACCGAATCAGCGAAAACAGATCCGGGGTCTTTATCCTTGTTCTCCAGCTGGGCTTTGAACTGCTGCATCACTACCTGGAACATGGCGGAGTCCTTGCGCGGCGCTACAAAACTGCCATGCAGCAATTGCAGGGCGGTTTCCAGGTCCTTCACCGTACTGTTTCCGTTCATGCCTTGCATGGTGCTGGCGATAGAGGCAGACACATAGCAGTTTTTACCGCTCATGGCTTTCTGCAGCTGCTGTATGTCCATGTTGCCAATGCCCCCCACAGAAGCCACTACCGAAGCGTTGGCGGCATTGATATAATCGTTGTTATCGTACAAAGAAGTACCACCCCAGCTGATACAGGAGAACTGGATATCGTCGTTCTTGAAACGGGTGGGCTTCAGCACCACACGGGCGCCGTTAGACAACAACCATTCAGTGGTGCCGATGGCTTCATATGTTCTCTCTTTCACCACTTTGCCTGCTACCGGTTCCATGGGTAGTATGGGAGAGGAGGAGATTTTGTCTACATAGGGTTTCAGTTTTCCCAATGGCTTGTTCAGTTGCGCCATTACCATTGCCTGCGAAGGCAGGTTCTTTTTTTCTTTCTCAGGTGCGGTGATCACCAGGGAACGGTTGGTGGGCCTGATCCACTGGCTGATGAGGCTGTTCACTTCGGCAACTGTGATCGTGGGCAGGAATTTCTGGTATAGTTCATATTCATAAGCGATACCGGGAATGGCTTCCCCTTTCAGGTAATGCTCCACGAGTTCCTGTAAGAGTTCTGCCGACTTGGTCTTATCCCGTTCGTTGTAAGCATTTTCCATCCGGGATAATACATTCTTCACCGCACGGTCCAGTTCGGTCTGCACAAAACCATATTGTTTTACCCGTTCGTTCTCAGTAAGCAGTGCCTGGATGGAAGCGGTCATGTCTTTCCCGGTCTTTGCCACGGCCAGCAAACTGAAAGCGTCTTTGTCGCCGATGAAACTTCCATAACTGCTGCTGCCGAAAAGAAAAGGTGCATCGGGCTTTTGGGAGAGCTCATCCAGCCGGCTGCTCATCATCTGGTTGAACAAACCGCGAACGATATCTGCCCGGTATTGCGCTTCTGTTTTTACTACGGGTGCCTGCGGCAATGTATAATACAGTTGCATTACGTTGTATGGCTGTTCCGCATCGGTCAGAACAGCAATCCGGGTCTCGGTATGCGGAGGAATGCTGTATTTGATCCGCTTCTTTGGGTTCGCCGCTGGTGGAATATGTTCAAAATGCTCCCGGATCATCTTCTCTGTTTCAGCCACATCAACATCTCCCACCACGATCACCGCCTGGAGGTCTGGCCGATACCAGTCCTTGTAATAGGAAATGAGTTGTTGATAAGGGGCCGTATCAATATTTGCCTTTGTGCCAATGGGCAATCGTTTGGCATATTGTGAACCTTTCAGCAATATGGGAAAATATTTATCCCGCAGCCTGGCATCAGCACCGCGACCCAGCCGCCATTCCTCTACGATCACTCCCCGTTCTTTGTCGATCTCCGCAGGTTCAAAACTTACGCCATGCGCCCAGTCTTCCAGGATCTGCATAGCTTGCCGGTACACCATCGGACTATCCGTAGGAACCTGAAGTTCATAAATGGTCTCATCGAACGAAGTGGAGGCATTCAGGTCTGCACCAAAATTCACACCGCTTCTTTCCAGGAAATTCACCAGTTCATTCTTCCTGAAATGTTTTGTTCCGTTAAAACTCATGTGCTCCACAAAATGGGCCAATCCCACCTGCTTGTCTGTTTCCAGCACAGAACCCGCATTCACCACCAGTCGCAACTCTGCGCGGTTCCTGGGCTCCTGGTTGTGGCGTATATAGTAGGTGAGCCCATTCTTCAGTTTGCCGATCCTTACGGCAGGATCTACCGGAAGTATTTTGTCTGTTCTCTGGGCAGAAAGTTGCAGTGATAACAGGAGCAGGGGAGCGATAAGGGTTCTGAGTAAGGTCATAAACGGATATTGTGGTACAAAAGTGTTTTTGAAAGGTACAGGTCGGGTCAATGCATGAATCCCAGGTTCCTGATCAGTTCGTCCGGTAATTTCGGGAGTTTTTTACGCTCTATCAAATAAGTGGATAACCCAGAGAGATCCCGGTACACATAATGTTTGTTCAGTGCGCCTTCCAGGTAACCCGCTCCGGATGTATTACCGGTACCCACACGCATACCGATCATGCGACGAACCATGACCAGGTGTTTGTGGCGCCAGTTACTCATCAGGTGGTCGATCTCGATCAGGGAATCGAGTATCTGGTAGGAGGTCTGGAACATAGGAAAATCACGGTATAACATGATGAAAAGTGCGGACCGTAAGGCAGCGGGTGAAAAATTGCTGCGCAGCAGGTCCAGCTGTTCCGGACTGTAACCGGCAGGGGGCTCTTCAAAAAATACATAATCGAAGTCTGACAGTTTGTTGCGCTCGCGCTCGGTCAGGCCGGACTGGTAAATATGCCGGTAATCGTTCCAGAAAACATGTTGTGGAACAGCGTCCGGTGCCACACGCTGATAATCCTTCCAATAAGATGTTGTGAAAAAAGGCATCCGTTCCAGCCAGTCATTGACCAGTTGCAGCAGGCTTTTCTGGGCTTCGGTAGCCGTGATGTTCTCGTAATCGGTTTGTGTAAAACCACCTTCATTGGTACGTTTGTAATACTCCTTGTGGTGACGTTTCTCCAGCTGCAATCCCAGCCTGGCTTCCAGTAACCTGAACTGTTTGCTCTGGAAACCCGAAGAGGGGGTGAGCAGGTTCCGGAACTCCAGGAAATCGAGCGGTGTCATCGTATCAAGAATGTTCACCTGCTGGTTCAGTAATTGTATGATCTGTATGATCCGGTTCAGCCGGTGACGCACCAGGTTCAGGTCTTCCGAATTATCATTGATCTTCTCCTGTCCAAAGACACCCATCACATAATCCAGCTCGAACAGGATCTGTTTGAACCATAACTCATAAGCCTGGTGTATCACGATGAACAGCATTTCATCGTGGGCGGGTTCATTTCCTTTCTGAAAACTTACGGGGTGTTGGGCATCCAGGATCCTGCCCAGTTGCAGGTAGTCGCCATAATACATCTGTTGTTGTTCCATAGGGCAATCGTTTGGTACAAAGAAAAGCTTAGTTTATGTAAATAATTCTCCCTGTCAGTAATTCGGGATAACGTGTTTGCGGGGATATCTGTGTTTGTTTTACACGACCCTTTTCAATAATTTTAAGATCTAAACCGATTGTTATGCGCAAAGCCTACCTGCTGCTGTTGTTTGTGATGGCCGCTTTTGTTTCCTGTAAGAATGGCGCCGATACCCATACGGCCAGCGATACCGGTTATTTGGATGGGCATCCGGCCTGGATCATGCAGGGCAATATTTATGAGGTCAATATTCGCCAATACACGCCGGAAGGCACTTTTGCGGCTTTTGCCAAACACCTGGACCGCTTGCAGCAGATGGGGGTACAGACACTCTGGTTCATGCCTATCAACCCGATCAGTAAAACAGACCGGAAAGGAACGCTGGGCAGTTATTATGCCGTATCTGACTACACGGCTGTCAACCCGGAATATGGGACCCTTGACGACTGGAAGGCATTGGTGAAGCAAGCGCATGAAAAGGGGTTTAAAGTCATGATGGACTGGGTACCGAACCATACCGGGGCGGATCATTACTGGTTGCAGAAACACCCGGATTTTTATGTGAAGGACAGTAAGGGACAACCGGTATCTCAATTCGACTGGACCGATACCCGCAAACTCAATTTCGCCAATGCAGAGTTGCGGGATAGCATGACACAGCAGATGAAATACTGGATCACAGAAACCGGTATCGACGGCTTTCGGTGCGATTATGCCGTTGGGCCTTCGCGCGATTTCTGGACAAACTGCGTACGGGATCTGAAAGCAGCCAAAAAGGAATTCTTCATGCTGGCAGAGGCCGACAGTGCCTGGTTGCACGAAGTGGGCTTTGATGCCACCTATTCCTGGCCCGAATTCAATATGATGAAACTGATCGCCGCAGGTAAGCGTACTGCTTCCGCGATGGATAGTGTGATCAATAAAAGCGATACCACACTGGCAAAAAATGCCATCCGGCTGTATTTTACCAGTAACCACGATGAGAACAGTTGGAACAAAGCAGATTTTGAGACCATGCCAGGCTTGTCTCATGCACCTTTCGCAGTGCTGACGCAGACACTGAAACGCTCAGTTCCATTGATCTACAGCGGACAGGAAGAACCGGTATTGCGTGCCATTTCATTCTTTGAAAAAGATACGATGCGTTTTGAGAAATTCCAGCGGGCAGGCCTGTACCAGAAACTGCTGAACCTCCGTAAGCAGAATCCTGCGCTGAGTGCCCATGCGTCGTTTGCCAGGCTGACAACCGGAATGGAAGATAAGATCTATGCCTATGCACGGGAAGCCGGCACACATAAAGTGGTGGTATTGCTCAATTTTACGAACACACCGCTGAATTTTTCTGTAAAGGACGGCCTGCTTACCGGGGAAGCCACAGAGATCTTCTCCGGCAAAAAAGAAAAAATGGAGCCAGGAAAACAATTCAGTTTGCCTGCATGGGGTTACCAGGTCTATAGTTATTGATGGATGTATGGCATGCATCAACCTGTCTTTGCACTTTTCAGGGTGCTTACCGAAAAGTGCAAAGACATTTTTACAACAGAACCTATGGCCGAAGGCGATAGCCTTGTATCTTTGAGCACATGAACAGACAAGAACTGGTAACCCGGATCAAAGAGAAGAAGACCTATCTCTGCGTGGGCCTGGATACTGATATCACCAAGATCCCGAAACACCTGCAATCGCATCCCGATGTAGTATTTGCCTTCAATAAAGCCATCATTGATGCCACGAAAGATCACTGCGTGAGTTACAAGATCAATACGGCTTTTTATGAATCGCAGGGCCTGAAAGGATGGGAGGCGATGGAGAAGACCGTTCAATACATTCCCAAAACACATTTTACCATCGCCGATGCCAAACGTGGCGATATCGGGAATACCTCTTCGCAATACGCAAAGACCTTTTTTGAAGTACTGCCCTTTGATGCCGTAACCGTGGCACCGTATATGGGTGAGGATAGTGTACGTCCCTTCCTGGAATATACAGACAAGTGGACCATCGTACTGGGACTTACCTCCAATGCGGGCAGCAACGATTTTCAGCAATTGTCGTTGTCTGGCAGCGGCACTGAAACACGCTTATATGAAACGGTACTGCGTAAGGTTGCATCCTGGGGTACACCTTCCAACCTTATGTTCGTAGTAGGTGCTACGCGGGCGAGCGACCTGGCGCATATCCGCACCATCATTCCGGAACATTTTCTGCTGGTTCCCGGTGTGGGGGCGCAGGGGGGTAGCCTGGAAGAAGTAACGAGATACGGACTGAATACCGATGCCGGATTGCTGGTAAATGCCAGCCGGGCGGTGATCTTTGCCAGCGGAGGAGAGGATTTTGCGGAAAAGGCAAACCAGGTGGCAGCAGCCTATCATGCTGAAATGGCATCTTATCTTTAGTACATTGTTTGTTGTGAGTTCCCGCAGTTACCCGGCAATCACTGCGGAACACTAACTCCGTAAAAAATCTGATTCATATGAACAGAAGAAAATTTCTGCAGCAGACCTCTTTATCAGCTGCCGTATTGTCCATTACGCCCTCGGCTTTTGCAGCACCCGGAAAGAAAGGTGCATTCCGGGTAGGATTTCTGACCGATGTGCATGTAAAACCCACTGATACTGCAGAGCAGGGTATGCGTAATGCATACCGGCATATCAATGCGCTCCGGCCTTCTGTTGATTTCATTGTGAACGGCGGAGACGCGATCATGGATGCATTGAACGCATCCAAGGAAAAAGTGCAGAAACAGTGGGATGTATGGAACAGGGTGTTAGAGGCGGAGAACCGTTTGCCGATCCATCATTGCATCGGTAACCATGATGCCTGGGGTTGGCAGATGACCGACCCGGAAGTGAAAAACGATCCGCTGTACGATAAACAATGGGTATTACAGCAGCATAAAATGCCGGGGCGTTTCTACAGTTTTGAACACAAGGGATGGAAGTTCATCGTACTGGATAGCGCACAGGAGAACAATGGCGGCTATATTGCCCGTATTGATGAGCCCCAGTTTGCCTGGCTGGAAAATGAACTGAAGCAAACGGATGCACAACAGCATATCTGTATCATTTCTCATATCCCTATCGTGTCGTTCGTGTCGGCGGTATTCTCCGACAAGAATGAGGCCAATGGTGATTGGCGTATTTCACGAGCCTTATTACATGTGGATTCCAGGAGGTTGACAAACCTGTTTAAAGGTTATGCCAATATCCGTTGCTGTTTAAGCGGTCATATCCATATGCAGGATGCGGTCGAGTACAGGAACATACAATACTATTGCAACGGTGCGGTAAGTGGTAACTGGTGGGGTGGTGCTTTCCACGATTTCGATCCTGCTTACGCGGTATTCGATTTTGCATCTGATGGCAGCGTAAAACGCGAAATGGTCACTTACGGCTAAGTGATTGCAGAATAGCCGCAGTTTTGGCCGCCCAAATCGCATGTTCCTTACCGGAATAATGCAGTTGGTCTGCAGTAAGCAGACTCTTGTCTCCTCCGACTTTACGGGTATCTTCTGTTATGTCGATAAATTGTGTTTGGTTCTTTCTTGCCGTCATCGCACAAACCTTATTGAACTGGTCTATCTCCTGCCGGATCGCTTCCGTGTCTTTCCCTGCAGCAAAAGGGGTTTGTCCCCAGTCAGGAATGGATAAAACGATCACATGGTCCGCCTTGTTGCCTGCCAGGTGGATGGCTTTGTGTAAGAGGAATTCAAAATCGGTTGTAAAATCCTCCAGTGATAGACCCCGGTATTGATTGTTCACACCGATCAGTAAGGACACAAAATCATAGGACTCGTTGAGCGAAGTATGCAGCATATGCTCTGCCAGCTCGGCACTGGTCCAGCCCGTTTTGGCAATGATCTCCGGCGCCAGAAAGGGGAATCCCGCTTTTCTCAACAGTTGCACTGTCTGATAAGGGAAACTTTCGTGCAGTGCCACTGATTCACCGATGGTGTAAGAGTCGCCCAGGGCCAGGTAGGTATAGTGGTGTTTTGACATGGTAGCTGGATTAAAAATGATCCCTCAGTATTTCATAGAACCGGTATACATCTGCAAAACTAACATACATCGGTGCCGGGGCTACGCGGATCACACCGGGCTCCCGGTAATCCACAATAATGCCGCTTTCGATCATTTTGTTATGGATCTCCTTGCCCCGTTCCTTGAAATATAAAGATAACTGGGTGCCCCTTTCTGCTGCATCTGCCGGAGTGATGATCTCGAAAGCCAGGTTGGGTAACTGTTGCAGTAAGTATTCAAGATAAGCGGTCAATTGCACACTCTTGGCCCGTAACCGTTCCATACCGGCCATATCAAACAGTTCCAGGGAGGCTTTCAGCGAAACGGTGTTGAATACCTGTGCTGTACTGATATTCCAACCGCTGGCATTCGTTTTTGGGATGAATCCTTTTTCCATTTTGAACCGTTCCTTCTCATCGTTTCCCCACCAGCCACCGAGCCTGGGCGTTTCAGGGTTGGTGGCAAAACGTTCGTGTACATAGACCCCACCTACGGCACCAGGACCACCGTTCAGGTATTTATAACTGCACCATGCGGCAAAATCAACCTCCCATTCGTGTAATTGGAGAGGGGTATTGCCCACTACATGTGCCAGGTCAAAACCCGCGATGGCATTCACCCGGTGCGCGGCCTGGGTGATCCGTTGCAGGTCGAACAGTTGTCCCGTATAATAATTGATGCCGCCAAACAGGACCATGGCAAGGCTGTTGCCCTCTGCTTCAATGGTGGCAATGATATCTTCTGTACGAAGGGTCTTTTCTCCCTGCCTGGGACCGATCTCCAGGATGGCAGTGTCGGGATCCAGTCCGTAATGCTTTACCAGGGTCTCCACCGCATACTGGTCGGAAGGAAAGGCTCCGGCCTCCATCAGTATCTTGTAACGTTCCGGTGTGGGCCTGTAAAAACTCAGCATCAGCAGGTGCAGGTTCACGGTAAGGGTATTCATGACGGTCACTTCCGTTTCGCGGCAGCCCACGATCCTGGCCAGCGAAGGTTTCAGGTATTCCTGGTAATACAACCAGGGATTCTGCCCTCCGAAATAACCACCCACCGCTTCCTCCCGCCAGCTGGTAAGTTCGGTCTGGATGGCCTGTTCCACATTCTTGGGCTGTAACCCCAATGAATTACCGCAGAAATAGATCACATCCCTGCCGTTCTTTTTTGGGAAATGGAACTGTTGTTTGAACGCTGCCAACACATCGGCGGCGTCGGCAGCTAAGGCAAACTCTCGGGTGGCCTGGAAAGGAAGGGACATGGCAATCGTTTGTTGCAAAATAAGGAGGAAAAACCATTTCATGGGCAGCCGCGGTTATGGGGGCAGACGACCGAATTATTTCCCCCTTTAATCCATTCATCCAGAATCCGCCAATTATTTTATCGGGAACATGGGATTTCAACGGGTTTACTTTATTTTCATTGCTTCCAAAAACCAAAACTAACTGCCATGAGAAGCTTATTGCTGATCCTGTTATTATCTGTCGTGGGTCTTTCGGCCAACGCACAGTCTCTGCCGGTTACCAAAGCCAATTACCAGCAGGCTGCCCGGTATTCCCCCAAAAAACTGGAAAAATTGATCTTCAGCACCAGCGTGGACCCGCACTGGTTAAAAAAGAGCGACCGTTTCTGGTACATGTATGAAACTACAGAAGGGAAAAAATGGTATATCGTTGATCCTGTGAAAGGAGAGAAGAAACAATTGTTCGATAACGCCGACCTGGCCGCCAAGATCACCCGTATCGTAAAAGATCCGTTTGATGCGCAGCACCTGGGTCTCGACAGTATGCGTTTTGTGAAAGACGAGAACTGGATCCAGTTTGAAGTGAAGAGCACGCAGGAGATCGAGAAAAAAGATTCCACCGCCAAAAAGGGAACGCCGCCTGTAAAGGAGAAAAAGATATTCTACTTTGAATATAACCTGACTACCGGCGAACTGGTGGAACTGAACGATTTTAAAAAGCCCAAACGTAAACCCAACTGGGCATCCATCTCTCCCGATGGGAACATCGTGTTGTTCGGAAGGAATTATAACCTGTACTGGATGGACAAAGCCAGTTATGAAAAGGCCCTCAAGAACGAAGACGACTCTACAATTGTTGAGCACGCGTTGACCAAAGACGGTATCGAGAACTTCAGCTATTTCTCTGAAGGTAATCTGTCCGGTAGTGGTGACAGCAATGTGGACAAGGAAAAGAACCAGAAAAAACGTAAGCCGGTATTTGCTTACTGGTCGCCCGACTCTAAGCATTTTGTGCTGGGCAGGACCGATAACCGGAAAGTGAAAGACCTGTGGGTCATCAACAGCCTGAGCGATCCGCGTCCAACCCTGGAGACCTACAAGTACTGGATGCCCGGCGAGAAAGATGCACCCGTGGATCACTTGTACCTGTTCAATATGGCCAGCCAGAGCGGCAAGGAGTTGAATGTATCGATGTTCAAGGATCAGGACGTGTCTGTATGGGCAGATCCCGGTAAGATCAATGCGCGTGACGACGATTTCCGCCCGTTGAAATGGCTGGGAACCAGCGATAAATTTTATTTCACCCGTACCAGCCGCGACCAGAAAAGGGTGGATGTATGTGTGGCCGATGTTGCAACAGGGGCTGTGAAAGCTTTGATAGAAGAGCGTTTCAATACCTATATTGAAACAAGAAGGCTCGGTCTGGTAAATGACGGTAAGGAATTCATCCAGTGGAGTGAGCGTGATGGTTATGCACACCTGTATCTCTATGATGAGAATGGCAAACTGAAGAACCAGATCACATCAGGAACCTACCATGTTGAGAACATATTGGGTATCGATGATGCCAAACGTGTGCTCTATTTCTCTGCCAATGGCCGTGAGCCCGGTGAAGACCCGTACTACCTGCATGCCTATAAAGTGAATTTCGACGGAACCGGTCTGAAACTGCTGAACCCGGGTGAGTATGAGCATGCCATGAACATGAATGACGGCAAGACCTTCTTTGTTGATAACTATTCCCGCGTGAACACCGTTCCTAAATCTGCACTGTATGCAGCAGACGGAAGAAAAGTGATGGACCTGGAAACAGCTGACCTCAGTTCGCTGATGGCCACCGGTTATAAATTCCCGCAGGTGTTCAAGGTAAAGGCAGATGACGGTATCACCGATATCTACGGCGTCATGTACAAACCTTTCGATTTTGATTCTACCAAGAAATATCCGGTGATCGAATACGTATATCCCGGACCGCAGACAGAAGCTGTGAACAAAGCTTTCTCCCGTGGTATGGACCGTACGGACCGTCTGGCACAACTGGGTTTTGTGGTGATCACCATGGGTAATCGTGGCGGACACCCTTCGCGCAGTAAATGGTACCACAATTACGGTTACGGTAACCTGAGAGATTATGGTCTTGCCGATAAAAAAGCCTGTGCAGAACAGCTGGCAGACCGTTATTCTTATATCGATATCAATCGTGTGGGTATCCACGGACACTCGGGCGGTGGTTTCATGAGCACTGCCGCTATGCTGGTATATCCTGACTTCTTCAAAGTGGCTGTATCATCTTCCGGTAACCACGACAATGCCGTGTACAACCGCTGGTGGAGTGAGCAACACCATGGTGTGAAAGAAGTGATCGGCGAAAAAGGGGATACCAGTTTCGTATACAATATTGAAAAGAACCAGGACCTCGCTAAGAACCTGAAAGGTCACCTGATGTTGTCGACCGGCGATATTGATAACAACGTACATCCTGCCGGTACCACAAGGGTAGCCAATGCACTGATCAAAGCCAACAAACGCTTCGACCTGGTGATCCTGCCCGGACAGCGCCATGGATATGGTGATATGGTGGAATATTTCTTCTGGCGCATGGCAGACTATTTTACCGAACACCTGATGGGCGATAAGTCTGACAGGCCCGTAAGCATCACTGAAATGGACAGGGAAACCGAACAAAGCGGATCCAAGGCTGCTGCCGGTGGCAGGAGGGGAGGACCGGAAGAATAAAAAACTTTAGGATGACTACAAAAAAGAACTCACCCATTGTTGGGTGAGTTCTTTTTTTGTGGAAGGGTATGGGGGATCAGGCGCGTGATCTTTTGTTCTTCTCTTTCGACTCGTCGTTTACATCAAAGGAAATGTTGTGGCCCAGCGTAACCGTTCCGAAATTATTCTTGATGTCGATCGGTGCAGCGCCGGACCCTGATTTGCCGGCATAGCGCTTGTCCTGGTCAAACCGGCGGTCTTCCTTGTCCTGGCGGGGAATGGAGAACTCTGTATCGTTACGGAAGCTGCCAAAACTGCTCTTGATGGCATAGGACGCGGAAATGCTTTTCTCCACATCAAGATATACCTTACTGAAATTCACTTTCAGGTCCAGTTTTTTGAGGTTGTTGTCTGCACCCAGTTTTACACCACCCGACTGTTCCACGTCAGCACTGATCTCGCCGCCCAGGTGTTGTACCTGCGCTTTGGAAAAACGGATATCCAGCTTGCCGCCTTGCATACTTTCTACCGTGGCTTTGCCAAATTCCACACGGATCTTTTGTGGCTGGCTCAGTTTGCCTGCTGTTAAACTGCCGAATTTACTGGTAAGGGTAACAGCGCCATCAAAATCGCTGATGCTCATGGGGCCGAAATCGTTGTTGGCGTCCAGTGTAACGGTAGCTGGCAGGTATACGGTATAATTGATCTTGAAACTGGCGTTTTTCCCTTCTCTTTTGTCGCCATCTTCCTCCTTCTTGTTTTTTTGATGGTTCAGGTGTGTTTTAAAAAAGATCTCAGATCCTGTTTTGCCATCCTCTATGCTGATCACATCTATCAGTTTCTGCGCATATTCATCCGTGCCGGCTTTCACAGTGATGTTCACATCTACCTTGATCTCGTTCTTACTCCAGGTACTGATCTTCATTTCGCCAAAGGAATTGTCAAGTAAGACCTTATCATTGCTGCCTACCGGATACGATTTGCTATAAGTCTTGCTTTTTTCACTTTCCAGGTCGGGGTTCAATACTGCCGAACGGGCCGACAGGCTGATGGCGATGGCCGTCAGTACACTAAATATTCTTTTGGGTGCTTTCATGTTTGTTTTGTTTGATGGTTTGAAAAATGGATAACTGCTGATTCAAAAGCTCCTGCTGCAGGCTGAGGTTCTGGATCATGGCTTCTAACAGTGTTTCTTTATTGGGATTCGTCTTCAGTTCCTTTTCCAGGTCCTGGTAACTGCTGTTCAGCTGTTGTAAGGCGCTGGTAAATGTTTTATAGAGAACCGGGTTGACTTTTTCGATCTCCTTGAGCCTGGCCTGTTTAACGGTCACCACTTTACTGATCTCATCCAGTTGCTGCTCATAGATGGGGGCGACGCCCGGTTGCGATTGCGTGGTGGACGGTGATGTTGGTATCATGTTCCGTTCAACGGAGGTCCGTTGTGTGAGAAAGAACAGAATGGCGGCATTGGCCAGTATCAATAAGCTGGCAGCGACCTGCGTCCTGGTAAATGACCGGAAAATCCTTTTGACGGGCCTGGCCGGCCGCTGTGCGATCTCTTTCCAGAGATCCCGTTCGGGCAATTCGGAGTCGAACTCCTCCCGGTGACGGTTCACAAAATCCTCTAATCTGTTTTTCATAAAAACTGCTGTTGACGGATGATGTCTAATAATTTCTTTTTGGCCCGCATGTACTGGGTGCGGACCGTTGCGTGCGAAATGCCCAGTAAACCTGCGATCTCTTCCTGTTTCAATCCCTCTAACAGGTGGAGTGATAAAACGGTCCTGTAGCCATCCGGTAATTCGCCGATCCCTTTTTTGATACTGTCTACCCGATAGGTAAAATCGGACTCGTCGATCTCCGGCTCATCATATACGGCGTATTCTTCTATCGAATCGCGGTCAACCTCCACCCATTTCTTCCTGTCCCGTTTCACCTTGTTGATCGATTTATTGATCACGATCCGCTTCAGCCAGGCGCCGAAACTGGCTTCCTGCTTATAAGTGTTCAGCGAGTAGAAGGCATCTGTAAACGCTTCCTGCAGGATGTCTTCTGCGTCTTCGGTGTTGTTCACAATGCGCAAAGCGGTATTGTACATGGCCCTGGCATAATGGTCGTACAAGAGCCGGTAACCGCTCATGTCTCCCTGTACACATCTGTCTACCAGGTTATTTACTGTTATGTCCAGGCTCAATTGCAAAGGTTTGATACAGGTTTTATAATAAAGTCACAGACTGCAACAGAATGTTGCATGCCGATGCAACGTTTTTTGGGAGGCTTAGTTACAAAAGGATGCTCCATATCGGTCTGCATGTTACAAAGGGTGATATAATGAGATGAATGGCGACCGATCCGGAAGCTCCGCAACGGGTTCTGCTGATAGGAGTGCGCAGGTGCCTGAAAGTTGGAAAACTGCCCGGTGGCAGTTTGATAAATAAGTGGGCTCAAAAAATGGCTTCACTCGACCCTTATCTTTAAATTTGCCCGGTAAAACCCACGGATTGATAACCAAAACTCCAAACCATGGCCGCCAGAACAGATCTATTTCAATCGCCTGATTATTACCTGCTTGATGAGTTATTGACCGAAGAACACAAGCTGATCCGTGAATCGGTGCGTAGTTATGTTAAAAAGGATATATCACCCATCATCGAAGAGTATGCACAACGGGCGGAATTTCCTGTACAGATCGTGAAACAGCTGGGTGAACTGGGTTGTTTCGGCCCTACGGTACCGGAGCAGTACGGTGGTGGCGGACTCGATTATATCAGTTACGGGTTGATGATGCAGGAACTGGAGCGTGGCGACAGTGGCGTGCGCAGTACGGCCAGCGTGCAGGGCAGCCTGGTGATGTACCCGATCTATGCTTACGGAAATGAGGAGCAGCGTAATAAATACCTGCCCAAGCTGGCCAGTGGTGAATGGTTGGGTTGTTTTGGTTTAACAGAGCCCAATCATGGCAGTAATCCCGCAGGTATGCTTACCACCATCAAGGATGCGGGTGATGGCAAACATGTGATAGTGAACGGGGCAAAAATGTGGATCAGCAATGCACCCTTTGCCCAGGTAGCGGTGGTATGGGGACGAAATGATGCGGGAGAAGTGCAGGGGATCATACTGGAAAAAGGCATGGAAGGTTTTTCTACACCCACCACCCATGGAAAATGGAGTCTTCGCGCCAGTGCCACCGGTGAACTGGTATTCGACAATGTAAAAGTTCCCCAAGAAAATATCCTGCCCAATGTAAAGGGCCTGAAAGGGCCGTTGGGTTGTTTGTCAAAAGCCCGTTACGGAATTGCCTGGGGAGCCCTGGGTGCGGCCATGGATTGTTATGATACTGCTTTGCGGTACAGCCAGGAGCGTATCCAGTTCAACAAACCCATTGGCGCTTTCCAGCTCCAGCAGAAAAAGCTGGCGGAGATGATCACCGAGATCACCAAAGGGCAGTTACTGGTATGGCGTTTGGGTGTGTTGATGAATGAAGGCAAAGCCACTCCGCAACAGATCAGCATGGCCAAAAGGAATAGCTGTGAGATCGCCACCAATATTGCCAGGGATGCCAGGCAGATGCTGGGAGGAATGGGCATTACCGGCGAATACAGCATCATGCGGCACATGATGAACCTGGAGAGCGTGATCACATACGAAGGCACCCATGATATTCACCTGCTGATCACCGGTATGGATGTGACAGGATTCAATGCTTTTTCATAAGGATAACGGACAGGTTGTGATGAGGCGCTTCTTCAAAAAAACTTTGCTATGAAGATATTTTTGATCGGCATGATGGGTACCGGTAAAACGTATTGGTGCAAAAAGCTGGCTAAAAAACTGAAAGTGGGCGGTTATGACCTGGATTTCCTGATCGAGTCGAACGAGGAGCGAAGCATCGCTGAGATCTTTGCCGAAAGCGGGGAAGCCTATTTCCGCCGAACCGAATCCAGGATGCTGCACTGGTTCAAGGAAAAAAAAGCGTTTGTGTTGGCTACCGGTGGCGGTACACCCTGTTACCATGAGAATATGCAATGGATGAATGAACAGGGCATCACCATCTGGATAGATGAACCCGTGGATACCCTTTTGCAAAGGCTCAAACCCGAAAAGGAACACAGGCCCCTGATCAAAGACCTGTCGGATGAGGAACTCAAACAATTCCTCACAGAAAAACTGGTGCAGCGTTATCCTTTTTATCACCAGGCAACCTATCATCTCAAAGGCGATGCGATCAGTGATGCAGGGTTTGCCAAAATCATCAAACAACATGCATAAGCCATTCCTGATCATAGCCGCTATACTTGGTGCAGCCTCTGTGGCCATCGGTGCTTTTGGTGCCCATGGATTGAAATCCATACTCAGTATAGAAGCATTGGTCACGTATGAAACGGCTGTCCGTTACCAGTTCTATCATGTATTTGCATTGGCATTGACAGGTGTGTTGTACCAATCCTTTCCCAATAAAAAAACGATCCGCGCCGGCTATTTCTTTATCATCGGGATCGTTCTGTTCAGCGGGTCCTTATACCTGCTCACACTGGCTGGCCCGGCTTACCGTTGGCTCGGGGCCATTACCCCTTTTGGTGGTGTTAGTTTCATTGCCGGATGGCTGCACCTGGTGGTCGGTATCCGTGATGACGGAAAACCCCGCGGTGGAAAACTGTAGGCCCCAACGCCAGTTTTGCACATAACCACCGGGCTGTACATCTGCTTACTGGCTTAGCTTATATTTGTTTCCATGGCTAATAGTCTCAGAAAGAAAACTCCGCCGCCGCCGGACCCCGAGAAACTCACTGCCGATAAGGAAGCTGAAGTGACCGTGACCGAAGTGGTAAAAGATGAGCGCACTTCCAAGATCATGGGGGCGGTTTCCCTGCTGCTGACTGTTTTTCTCTTCGTATCCCTTACCTCTTACCTGTTTACCTGGCAGGAAGACCAGGATAAAGTGCACCAGTTCGGTATCCGGATATTCGCCACGGATGATGTGAAAGTGACCAACCTGCTGGGAGTACTGGGGGCCTATGTTGCCCATACGCTTATCTACAAAGGATTTGGACTGGCTTCCTTTTTATTCTGTACCACTTTTTTTGTACTGGGTGTAAACCTGCTGTTTGGTAAGAAACTGTTCAGCCTGTTGCGGAACATCAAATATGTATTGGTGGGCCTGGTAGTGATGAGTATGACTTTCTCCTTCGCCGCCGGAGCCAGTGATTTTTCCTGGGGTGGTGCCGTGGGTGAACTGCTGACCGATTGGTCCATCAAGTGGATCGGAAAACTGGGAACAGGTGCAGCTTTGTTCCTGGCCATGTTCAGTTATTTCATCTGGCGATTCAACCCGGTATTCAAAGTGCCCGATTGGAAGTTCGGGTCTGATAAAGCAACTGCAAAAGAAATGGTGCCCTTGACCGAAGATGATGAACAGCCGGTATTCCAGGAGTGGAACGAACACGGGGAGCCTGCGGTGGAAGAACTGGCGTCTGATGAAGAAGATCCCGAACCCCAGGAGCCCCAGAGTCAGAACAGGATGAAGAACGATGGGAAAGGGGTAGTGGTCATCATGCCCAACCAGGAAGCGGAACTGAACCCGATGAATGAATTCGATATGGTGGAAAAAGAGGAAGAGGCAGAAGACGCGGAACTGGAAGAGGCACTGGAAGAAGAGATAGAAGAGGAGGAAGAACCCGAAACAGAGGAGCATGTGACCGTAATACAACCCCAACCGGCGCACAAAACAGCGCCCAACCTGGAACTGGAGATCAAGGAGACACCGATGCCCGAAGCGGAGGTCGCTGCAGCAACTGCTCCCGGCAAGCTCAATACCAAGTATGATGTGACACTGGATCTGAAAGATTATAAATACCCTTCCCTTGACCTGCTGGAAACCCATGGCAGCGAAAAGATCGTACATGATCCGCAGGAACTGGAGACACATAAGAACCAGATCATTGCTACCCTCAAGAACTATGATATCGCCATACAGCGTATTGCCGCCACGGTAGGTCCAACGGTTACTTTGTATGAGATCGTGCCTGCTCCCGGTGTACGCATCAGCCGTATCAAGAATCTCGAAGATGATATCGCGCTCAGCCTGGCTGCCCTGGGGATCCGTATCATTGCTCCCATACCCGGTAAGGGAACCATCGGTATTGAAGTGCCCAATGTGCGCAAATCAGTGGTAAGCATGCGTACGCTCCTGGCTTCCGAAAAATTCCAGAACAGTAATTTCTCGCTCCCGGTAGCCATCGGTAAAAAGATCGATAACGAGAATTTCATCGTTGACCTTGCCAGTATGCCGCACCTGCTCATGGCGGGCGCCACCGGGCAGGGTAAATCGGTCGGACTGAATGCCATTCTGGTCTCACTGCTGTATAAAAAACATCCTTCACAGCTCAAATTCGTGCTGGTGGATCCGAAGAAAGTGGAGCTGAGCCTGTACCGCCGCATCGAAAAACATTTCCTGGCCAAACTTCCGGGTGAAGAGGAGTCCATCATCACCGACACCAAAAAAGTGGTGAACACGCTGAATGCCTTGTGCATAGAGATGGATAACCGTTATGACCTGCTGAAAGAAGCGCATTGCCGGAACATCAAGGAATACAATGAGAAGTTCACTTCGCGCAAACTCAACCCCGAAAAAGGGCACCAGTACCTGCCATTCATTGTGCTGGTGGTAGATGAGTTCGCCGACCTGATCATGACCGCTGGCAAGGAAGTGGAGATGCCGATCGCGCGACTGGCGCAGTTGGCCAGGGCCATCGGGATACACCTGATCATTGCCACGCAAAGACCTTCTGTCAATATCATTACCGGTACCATCAAAGCCAATTTCCCTGCCCGTATCGGTTTCAAAGTATCCAGTAAGATCGATAGCCGCACCATCCTGGATGCAGGCGGTGCAGAGCAACTGATCGGTAAGGGCGATATGCTGGTGAGCTATAATGGCGAGATCACGCGCCTGCAATGTGCTTTCGTGGATACGCCTGAAGTGGAGCGTGTCTGCGAATTCATCGGCGACCAGCGTGGTTATCCACAGGCATTCCTGCTGCCGGAATACGTGGATGAGAAAGATATGGAGGGCCGGGATTTTGATGCATCTGACCGCGACCCGCTGTTTGAAGATGCCGCCCGGCTGATCGTACAGAGCCAGATGGGCTCCACATCACTCATACAGCGAAGGATGAAACTGGGCTATAACCGGGCTGGCCGCCTGATGGACCAGCTGGAAGCGGCAGGAGTAGTTGGTCCCAATCAGGGAAGCAAAGCCCGCGAGGTATTGTTCAAAACAGAACTGGAGCTGCAGGATTTCCTTGACTCGATGGCATAAACGATCATCTTTGACCGGTCCAGAACACTTACAAGCCGATTATTTTAAACTTAACAAATCTCTCGGGGTCTCATAATACCGTGAAGAACTATATTTGCGCCTTTAATCCGCTATTGATGAAGAAATTATCTCTTTTTTGCCTCTCTGTATGTGTTTTGATGACTACGGTGACAGCCCAGAACGATCCCGCTGCTAAAAAAGTACTGGATGCTGTAGGCGCCAAAGTAAAAGCCGCCAAAGGCATTTCTGCCACCTGCACCCTGAATTCTTTTACCAGTAAAGGAAAACCGAACGGGACCCAGTCCATCAGCCTGCAGATGAAAGGGGATAAATACCAGCTGAAACAGGGTAAAACAGAGATCATTTGTGATGGCAGTACCGTATACCGTTATGATGGTGAGAAGACCATCACCAAATCTTCTGTAGAGGAAGGAAGCCAGACCCTCAGTCCGCAAAAATTACTGTCTGGCGCGTACGATAAGGATTTCACGTACAAACTGGTCTCTTCCAAGACCGCTTTTTACGAGATCGAAATGAAGCCGATCGATAAGCGCAAGAATTTTCAGCAGGTGAACCTGTTCATTGATAAGGCCAGCAACAGTTTTTCCCGTGCCCGTATTCTGGATAAGAGCAATAACGTGACAGAAGTAAAGATCTCCAACCTGAATTTCAATGCTGCTGTTGCCGATAGCCGATTTGTGTTCAATAAAAGCAAGTATCCCAAAGATGTGGAGATACTCGATTAACAGCAGGTAAAAAATTAACAGGCCGGACCCGCAAAGTCCGGCTTTTTTGTGTCTAAGCTTTGTAATTTCAGATCATGAAACAGTTGTTCCTCTTCCTCGGCCTGGTGATTGGCTTTGCTGCAGACGCGCAGTTTACCGTAAGACTGGTGGTTACCGATGTGGCTACCCGTAAACAGGATGATATCTATGTCGCCGGCAATTTCAATAACTGGAATCCCAAAGATGAGAACTACAAACTCAAACCCTTTGCCGGCAACCGCAAGAGCCTGGTCATCAAAAACCTGGCGGCGGGTACCTATGCGTTCAAATTCAGCCGTGGTGCCAGTGACAGGTTGGAGACAACAGCGGATGGCCGCGATATCAGCGACAGGGTGCTGGAAGTGAATGAAGATGTTTCGCAGGAATTCACCATTGCCGGCTGGAAAGATGATTATCCGCAAGTGCCTAAAAAATATACGGCCAGTCCGCAGGTGCGCATCATGGATACGGCTTTTCAGATCCCGCAACTGAACCGCAAAAGGCGGATCTGGGTATACCTGCCCAAAGGATATGCCAGTTCTTCCAGGATATACCCGGTATTGTACATGCAGGACGGGCAGAACCTGTTCAACGAACAGACCGCTGCCTTTGGTGAATGGGGGATAGATGAGTGTCTGGATACCCTGCAGCAGAAGACCGGTAAGGAATGTATCGTGGTGGGTATCGACAATGGCGGGGAGAACAGGTTGCGGGAATACAATCCCTACGATCACCCGCAATTCGGAAAGGGGGAGGGAAAAGCCTATGCCGATTTCCTGGCGCAAACGCTGAAACCCTATATCGACACAAAATACCGGACCAAAAAAGGACCGGAGAATACCTTCATAGCAGGAAGCAGTATGGGCGCGTTGATCAGCCTGTATGCGATGATGCAGTATCCGTCAGTATTTGGTGCCTCAGGAATATTTTCACCCTCCTTTGGCCAGGCACCTGAAATATATACGGATGCAGAAAAATTTACTACCACAGCACAACCCAGGTTTTACCTGTATGCGGGCGGTAAGGAAAGCCCGACCCTGGCAGCAGAACTGCAAAAAATGTCGGACATCCTTCAGAAAAAACAAAGATTCGTGATCCGTAAAGTCATCAGTCCGCTGGGCCAGCACAACGAAACCTACTGGCGCCAGGAATTTGCGGCCTTTTACCAATGGCTCATGAATTAATTAGGAATTAGAAATTAAGAATTACTAGTTCCTAATTTCTAATTGCTAATTGCTAATTCATAATTAAACCCTGTACGTCACACCTTCTATCGCCAGGTCCGTGTCGGGGAAAATGCTCCTGGCTTCTGTTTTGAATTCGTCGAGTTTTTCGTACTTGCTGCTGAAATGGCCGATGAGCAAACGGCCGACACCTGCCCGTAACGCAATGGTGGCTGCCTGTACGGTGGTGGAATGGAATCGTGCCAAAGCCCGTTCAGACAGGTCTTTCAGGTAAGTGGCTTCGTGGTACAGGATCGTGACCCCCTGTGTTTTTTCTATCAGGGTTTCGTCAAATTTTGTATCGGCGCAAAACGCGTAACTACGCGGGGCTTTGTTGGGAATGGTGACCCATTCGTTGCGGATGAGTTCCCCGTTGCGGGTCTCGTAATCGTCGCCGTTCTTCAGCCGTTCGTAATATGCCGCAGGGATATCGTACTGCAACACCCGCTCCTTATCGATCTTCCGGGGTTTCCTTTTTTCGCGGATGATGAAGCCCCAGCAGGCGATGCGGTGCTGGGTGGCGAAACAGGAAACGCTGAATTTCTGGTTATCGATCAGCAGACCTTCATTTTCCAGTGGATGGAATACCAGCGGAAAGGGGAGGGTGGTATCCGCTACCCGTAACTGCAGATCGATGATCTCTTTCAGTCCGGGAGGTGCATACAGGTGCAGTTCCTGTTCCCGGCCCAGCAAACCCATGCTGGTGATCAGTCCGATCAGGCCAAAATAGTGATCCCCATGCAGGTGTGAAATGAAGATGTGGTGGATCTTACTTCGCCTGATCCGGTACCGGGCGATCTGCATTTGGGTACCTTCACCGCAATCGATCAGGAATAACTGGTCGTTCAGGGTCACCACCTGCGCAGTAGGGTGCCTGTCGTAAGCCGGTATCGCTGAATTATTGCCTAAAATGGTAACGCCGAACATGAGGGTTGCAAATTGGCTACAACATTAAGCAAATTAGCCTGTTATGCTTTGAAAATCGGACGGTTTTTGCACAGGCCACCAGCCCGGGAACCGGGATAGCGGGTCGATTCCGGTATTTTACCCACCGGGGTCGCTAAAAACCAGTCCAAAAGTTGTCCTTTTCCCATTTATTATACTACCTTTGCACGCGATAAAAAAATAGAGGAAAAAATTCCCGGAGTCTTTTAAACATTTTGAGATGCCTTATTTAACAACAGAAAAGAAAGCAAGCATTTTTGCTGAATTCGGTGGCAATGCCGCCAACACAGGTTCGATCGAAGGACAGATTGCCTTATTGACCGAGCGTATTTCACAGATTTCCAGCCACTTACAAGCCAACAAACACGATCATTCCACCCAGCGCGGATTGATGCAGTTGGTAGGTAAACGCAAACGTTTACTCGCTTACATGCAAAAGCACAACCTGCAGGGTTACCGTGCGCTGATCGAAAAATTAGGCCTGAGAAAATAATTGTCAGCTATGACAGATGCTATTCCCAACTGGCGGTTCTAAGCGGTTGGGAATAGTCATTTCTGTTCATACCTGTCCGCTTCGCCATTCCATTAACCGGGAAAAGGCTGAGAGTAGCCGGTGCTATCCGTGCCATGCTGCTTCCCGAATTACAAATTCAGATTATGTTATCACAACCAATTAGTGTACGTTTCGACTTAGGTGACGGCCGCGAGGTCTTCATTGAGACCGGAAAATTAGCCCGTCAGGCTGATGGAGCCGTTACTGTTCGCCAGGGAAACTGTGTTTTGCTGGCTACCGTTGTCGCCAATAAAGAACCCAAAGAAGGGCAGGATTTCTTCCCTTTAAGCGTTGATTATCAAGAAAAATTTGCCTCTGCAGGCCGTATCCCCGGCTCTTTCTTCAAGAGAGAAGCCCGTTTGAACGATTATGAGATCCTGACCAGCCGTCTGATAGACCGTGCTTTGCGTCCCCTGTTCCCGGAAGATTATCTCTGCGATGTACAGGTGCTGGTAAGCCTGATCTCCAGCGATGAGGAAGTAATGCCTGATTCACTGGCCTGCCTGGCTGCTTCTGCTGCCCTGGCCGTTTCAGATATTCCGATCAAGGAGATCATCAGTGAAGTAAGGATCGGCCGCATCGGTGGCAAATACATCATCAACCCTACCCGTAGCCAGCTGAAGGAGAGCGAACTGGAATTCCTGATCGCCGCTACCGAAAAGAACCTGATGATGGTGGAAGGGGAAGCCAAGGAATGTGCCGAGGCCGACCTGGTAAAAGCCCTTCAGATCGCTCACGATGCCATCCGTATCCAGATCAAGGCCCAGGAAGAACTGCGTGCCAAAAAAGGCGTGACCACCAAGCGCGACTATAAAAAACCCGAACAGGACGAAGCTATCCAGCAACAAGTGATCGCTTTTGCCAAGGACAGGGTATATGAAATATCCAAAAGAGGCTCTTCCAAGAGCGAGCGCAGTGAAGCTTACAGCGCCCTGAAAGACGAACTGATCGCCAGCCTGGGTGAAGAAGCAACAGACCTGCAGAAGAAACTGGCCAAGAAATACTACGAAGACCTGAAATGGGAAGTGGTGAGGAACATGATGATCGATGACCGTATCCGCCTCGACGGACGTAAACTCGACCAGGTACGACCATTGGCTATGGAAGTAGAACCCCTGCCAACCCCGCACGGTTCAGCTTTGTTCACAAGGGGTGAAACTCAATCACTTACAACGGTTACCTTCGGTACTAAATTAGATGAGTTGCTGGTAGAATCTGCTGCAAAATCTGAGTACTCCAAGTTCCTGTTGCACTATAATTTCCCTCCTTTCTCTACCGGTGAAGTGAAGATGATGCGTGGCGTAGGCCGTAGGGAAGTTGGTCATGGTAACCTGGCCATGCGCAGTTTGAAACAGATGATGCCGGATACAAGTACCTACGCTTACACCGTTCGCGTGGTAAGTGATATCCTGGAAAGTAACGGTTCCTCCTCCATGGCTACTGTTTGTGCCGGTTCTCTGGCGCTGATGGACGCAGGTGTGCCCATTCCGAAACACGTGAGTGGGGTTGCCATGGGACTGGTTACCCGCGAAGACGGTAAATATGCGATTCTGACCGATATCCTGGGCGATGAGGATCACCTGGGTGATATGGACTTCAAAGTTACCGGTACCCGCGATGGTATCTGTGGCGTGCAGATGGACATCAAAGTGGATGGCCTGAGCATGGAAGTGATGATGGAAGCGCTGGAACAGGCAAGAAAGGGACGTTTACACATCCTGGATGCCATGTACGAGTGTATGCCTGCACCACGTCCGGAAGTGAAACCACATGCGCCACGTATGATCAAACTGATCATCGACAAGGAGTTCATCGGTGCAGTGATCGGACCGGGTGGTAAAGTGATCCAGGAGATCCAGCGTGAGACCGGCGCAACGGTCAATATCGAGGAAGTAGGCAATACCGGTGAAGTAAGTATCTTCTCTGCCTCCAAAGACAGCCTGGATAAGGCGGTAAGCTGGATCAAAGGCATCACCGCAACTCCGGAAGTGGGCGATGTATATGAAGGACCTGTGAAAGGAATCAAGGAATTCGGTGCCTTTATCGAGTTCATGCCTGGTAAACAAGGGTTGCTGCACATCAGCGAAATCAGCTGGAAGCGCCTGGAAAACATGGAAGGCCTGTTCAAGGAAGGGGATATGGTGAAAGTGAAACTGGTAGGTGTGGATCCCAAGACCGGTAAATTCAAGTTAAGTCGCAAAGTATTGATGCCAAAGCCTGAGCATAAGCCGAAGGACGGGGCAGAAAATGCCGAAGCATAAATGACCTAAATGACCCCGGTTTACCGGGGTCATTTGTTTTAAATACCTGTACAGCACATGAACAATTATTATGAGATCTGCATACCCGCGGAAACTGCCCTGCAGGAATTGCTGGTGGCTGAATTAGCAGAAATGGGGTACGATGGTTTTGAAGAATCGGCCGAACAGCTGAAAGCCTATGTACCGGAAGAGCATTTCGATGAAATAGAATTGAAAAATTTATTGAATAAATACAATTTAAATTATTCTAAATCAATAATTAATAAGCAAAATTGGAACCAGCTCTGGGAATCCAACTTCGAACCGGTCCGTGTAGATGATTTTGTAGGTATCCGGGCGGCTTTTCACCCGCCTTACGCCGGTGTGGCACACGAGATCGTGATCACTCCGAAGATGAGCTTTGGTACAGGGCACCACGCCACCACCTGGCAGGTGATGAAACTGATGCAGGAACTGGATTTTAGCGGTAAACGCGTATTCGACTTCGGAACAGGCACGGGGATCTTAGCTATCCTGGCAGAGCAGTTGGGTGCAGCAACGGTACTGGCAGTGGATAATGATGACTGGTGCATTGAAAACACTTCAGAAAATATTTTAGTTAATAATTCTAAAGTTATTGATATTCAAAAAGTTGAATCTTTGAAATTGAGTCAGCAATTTGATATTGTCCTGGCTAATATCAACCGGAATATCCTGCTCGAATACAGTAAGGAACTGGTTGCCGCTTTGCTGCCCGGCGGCCAGTTGTTATTGAGCGGTCTGCTGGTGGAAGATGAGGGTATCATCCGGGAGACCTATAGCGGGGCAGGACTGGTATACCGGAAAACCACCGAACGGAATGGCTGGATCGCCTTGTGGTTTTCAAGGGGAGAATGCTGATTTTCGATGTTAAAAAATCATTATCTTCATTTTCGTTATCTTTGTACCCCCAAACTTCAACCACCCAATGAACGAATTGTTGCTCATTGTTCTAGCTTATTGTATCGGATCGGTCCCCACCGCTGTGTGGGTCAGTAAGTCCAGGTTCGGGATCGACATCCGCGATTATGGCAGCGGCAATGCCGGAGCCACCAACACCTTCAGAGTACTGGGTTCCAAATGGGGAACCATTGTGATGATGGTCGATATCCTGAAAGGGGTGGTCGCCACTTCACTGTATATCTTCTTACCTGATTACCTCACCAACGAGCTGCACCGCACCAACCTGATGATCGGGCTGGGACTGGCTGCTGTGATCGGGCATATCTTCCCGATCTGGGCCGGTTTCAAAGGCGGAAAAGGCGTAGCAACCCTGCTGGGTATGGCTGTGGCCATACAACCGCTGGTGGCTGTTTGCTGCATCGCGGTATTCCTGCTGGTCCTGTACCTGACCAGGTTCGTGTCGCTCAGCTCTATTTTGGCCGGAGTGGCATTCATGGTATTCATTCTCTTCATCTTCAATGAAAAAGAGACCCTGTACCGCATTTTCGCCGTTCTGGTGGCCCTGATGGTGGTGCTTACCCACCAGAAGAATATCGGCCGCATCCTTAAGGGTACGGAAAGCAAGATCCCCATCCTGAAGCATCGCGACAAACGCAGGCAACGTAACCAGGATAACGGATAGTTGCGGGTATTTCCCTAGTTTTACATTTAACTAACTGCAGGCCCCCCGCCTGGGAACCATGTTTTGCCGTTGGCAAACGATCCGGATATTTTAGACCGATAAAAGAAAGATTCTATGAAACGCGTCAGTGTTAGTGTATTAGCCATTTGTATCGTTTTTACAGCCTGTGTCACCAATACCATTACAGGTCGGAAGCAGTTAAGCCTGGTGTCTGACTCTGAACTGCAAACACTTGCCTTGAGCCAGTACAAACAGTTCCTCTCTACCAATAAACTGGTGCCTGCCGGCAACAAGGATGCTGAAATGGTGAAACGGGTAGGAAGCCGGGTATCATTGGCACTGAAAAGTTATTACGCACAGAAGGGGCTGCCCAACGCCCTGAATGGATACGACTGGGAGTTCAACCTGGTGGAAAGCAAGGAGGTCAACGCCTGGTGTATGCCAGGAGGTAAAGTGGTCTGTTATACCGGCCTGTTGCCTGTGACCCAGAATGAGACCGCCCTTGCGATCGTGATGGGGCATGAGATCGCCCACGCGATACTCGGCCATGGCAAGGAGCGCATGAGCCAGCAAATGGCGGCGCAGGGCATTGGTGCTTTGGGTAGTGTGGCATTGGGTACCGATACCAGGACCACGAACCTCTTCAGTCAGGTGTATGGCCTGGGCGCCCAATACGGGGCATTGTTGCCCAATTCCCGGAAACAGGAACTGGAAGCCGATCATTATGGGTTGATCTTTGCAGCAGCGGCCGGGTACGATCCGAGACAGGCAGTGGCTTTCTGGACCAGGATGGCAGCTGTAGGGGAAGGTCAGAAACCTCCGGCTTTCCTGAGCAGTCACCCCAGCGATGAGGACCGGATCAGGAAAGTGAGCGAAGTGATGCCGGAAGCTTTGCAATATTACCGTCCACAATAAGCCGGACCCGGTTCCGGGATACCGGCAGGGTCTTATTTTATGTATCCAATTATCCGAATGCCCCTTTTGCTGATCGGTTCCTGTTTGGCTGGTCTGAGCCTGACCGGTGCAGATACCGATATGGCCGCCATCTACCGGCAAAAAGCAACGGATCCAACGATCCTATCTCTTTCCGACGCCATTTATCGCGATTTCAAAAATACCCACCAGGTTCTGGAGGCAGGCCAGCATGCCGATGTGGAGACCCTGAACCGGGTGAGTGCAGACCTGATCAGGGCCGTCCATAAGCGGTACAGTCAGTCCAAACATACCCGGGAACTGGAGGGTTTTGCCTGGGAAATTCACCTTTTTCAACAGAAGAAAGTAGATGCCTGGTGTTTACCCGGCGGGAAGATCGCTGTGTATGATGCATTGCTGCGGGTCACCCAGAGTGATGCCTCGCTGGCAGCGGTGCTGGCGCATGAGATGGCCCATGTATTGCTCAAACATGGCGATGCCAGGATGAAGCAGATCCTAAAAGAATTCCTTGGAGGAAAGTCCCTGCCAGCCGCTTTATCGGCCAAACCCACCGAAACCCGGGATTTTTTCCGGATGGCCTATGGTAATGGCGATTATGTGGGGGTGATCCGTGGGTTCAGTGAGGCAGATGAACAAGCCGCAGACCAGTTGGGGGCTGTACTCTGTTCTATGGCAGGTTACCAGCCCAGGGAGGCCATCGTTTTCTGGGAGCGGATGCGTTATCTGCAGGGTAGCGGCCGGCAACCCGAACTCCTGAGTACCCACCCGGTAGGTGAGCAAAGGATGGCCCAGCTTCGGCGTTTCATCGAGGAGATGCCGGGCAAATAAGCCTAATCTATTAAGAAAAAGACATATACTACCCCGCAAATGGCCGGTTTTACTGGAATTTTAACGCTGCCAGAGCAAAATGGGCAGGATTTCTGCAAGAGTTCTGGTAACATTTTTTTAACTTTGCCCTCCTAAATTACATCACCTAAATTCTGTTTTAGGCATGTCAAACCAGACCTTGTTCGAAAAATTACAGTTGAAGGATGAAAAGAACCTGCTGATCCAGGGACTTCCCTCCGCGATAGAGAAACAGTTTGTCAAACTCACTTACGCCAAGAATGTTACCCCTTTACTGAAGAGCAAAAAAGTTGACTTCGCACTGGTTTTCGCATTGAGTCAGAATCAGTTGAATAATGTTCTGAAAGAGGTTTTCCCGGCTTTGCATGACGATACCAAATTGTGGGTGGCCTATCCCAAGACCACCAGTAAGATCGTAAGCGACCTGAACCGTGATTGCAGCTGGGAGTTCCTGACGCAACATGGATACGAATGTGTACGCCAGGTGGCGCTGGACCATGTCTGGAGTGCCATGCGTTTTAAGAAACTGGATAAGATCCCCAACCGTACCCGCGCTTTCTCTGAGATCAAAAGCAGTGAACTGAACGGGATCGATTTTGAGAAAAGGCTGGTGGTGCCCCCGGTAGAACTGGGTAAGCTGTTCACCAAACACAAGGAGGCCCAGGAGTTCTTCAGTTCCCTGTCTTTCACCAACCAGAAAGAATACGTGACCTGGATCGAGGGTGCCAAAAAAGAAGAGACGCGCAAACGCCGTTTGGAAACAGCATTGGAGAAATTACTGGCCGGTAAAAAGAACCCTTCGGAGAAATAATGAATCATATCAATATAGAAATTAAGGCAAGATGCTTTCACCCTGAAAAAGTGGAAGCATTTTTGCTTTCGAACGGTGCCCGTTATGTGGGACTGGATCACCAGAAGGATACTTATTTCCAGGTCCCTTCCGGCAGGCTCAAACTGCGCCAGGGGAATATTGAGAATAGCCTGATCTATTACCAGCGTCCCAACCAGGAGGGGCCGAAACAATCTGATTTCTCGCTCAGTAAAATAACGGATGGCGCTGCCACCGAAGCGGTGCTGTCAAAAGCATTAGGGGTGAAAGTGGTGGTAGATAAGTACCGGAAGATATTCTACATAGACAATGTGAAATTTCACCTGGATGAAGTGCCGGGCCTGGGTTCTTTTGTAGAGATCGAGGCCGGGAACCTGGCAGATCCTTCTAAAACAGTGGAAGATCTGCAGGCGCAGTGCCGGTATTATATGCAGGCTTTCAGCATTGCGGATGCCGACCTGATCCATCACAGTTACAGCGATATGTTACTGGCTTTGTAAAAACTTTTCAGGGGAGGGGTATTATTTGATGATCACTGTGCCCAGCTGGCGGGTCAGTTCCTTCTCCACTTCTTTCAGGTGTTTGTGCACTTCATGCAGCAGTTTGAAATCTTCGTAAGAGGCTTTTTCAATATCGCGCTGGTTCTCTTCGATCATTTTTTTGATCTTGCGCAGTTTGTAATAGTTCACGCTCATCAGCACATCCTGCATACTGGTGTCGCGGTTCACAATATTCATGCTTTCCATCACTTCGTCCCATTTCTGGCTTAACTCGTAAGGGCTCATGCTGATGCTGATCACCAGGTTCCGGATGAGTTCGTTCTCGTGGTACAGCAGGGTTTTGGTGGTGGGTTCCAGTCCGCGGGCATACCAGTTCTTGTATTCTTCGTAGAGTTTTTCCAGGTCGGGATTGTCGAAATGGAACTGTTCCAGCTCTTCAAAAATATAGTCGGCCATACTGCGCTGTTCATCCCAGGTACGCAGGCCGTATTCGAGCAATACGCGGAGTATGTTGCGTTCATAGGCCTCATCCTGGTTAAAGAGCAGGGTAGTGTCATCCAGTACGTCTTCCGGTTGCGCGGCGGCTTCCTGCATCAGGAAATTGGCTTCATCCTGTGACAGCTTTTTTTCTTCCTTGGTGACCTTGTCGCGTTTGTATTTGTTCACCAGGTTGGTCAGTCCCGTTTCATCGATCTTCAGCAGTGAAGCGCACTGGCGTATGTAGTCCTGCTGCCGGGTAAAATCTTCTGCTTTGCTGATGCGGCTCAGGGTTTCGGCTATCTGGTTCACCACCGTGCTTTTGCGGCTTACATCGTTGCCCGCTTCCTGCAGCATCACTTCCAGCTGGAATATGATGAAGTCCTTTTTGGAAGCCGCCACAAATTCATTGAATGCCGCGGCGCCAACTTTGTTCACATAACTATCCGGGTCCTCATTATCGGGTATCAGTACCAGTCTTACATTCAGGCCTTCTTCAAGTGCCATGTCCAGTCCCCGTAAAGCCGCTTTCACACCCGCTTTATCGCCATCGTAAACAATGGTAAGGTTATTGGTGTATTTCCTGATCAGTCGCAGCTGTTCTGTCGTTAATGAGGTACCGCCACTTGCCACCACGTTCTCGATGCCGGCCTGGTGCAGGCTTACCACATCGGTATATCCTTCTACCAGCAGGCACTCGTCGGCCTTGTCAATGGCCATCCTGGCCTGGTACATCCCATAGAGGATCTTGCTTTTGCTGTATACCTCGTTCTCAGGGGTATTGATGTATTTGGGGCCGCGGTCGCTTTTGCCGATGACGCGGGCGCCAAAACCGATGATCTTGCCCGTATGGTTGTGGATAGGGAAGATGATTCGTCCACGGTAATTGTCTACCAGTTCATCGCCATTACGGATCGATACCAGTCCTGTTTTCGGAAGTAACTCTTTGTTGAACTGGTTCAAAAGCAGTGCCCGGGTCAACGCATCCCGCGAATCGGGGTTATAACCGATCTGGAACTTCTCGATCGTTTCGTTGCGGAAACCCCGTTCGTGCAGGTAAGAAAGTGCGATGGCTTTTCCGTCCTCCGTATTGAACAGGGCGTTGGTAAAGAACTGCCTGGCGAAGTTGTTAATGATAAAAAGGCTGTCGGCCGTCTGGATCAGCTGTTTCTGTTCCGGGCTGGTCTCGGTTTCCTCCACTTCTATATTGTAGCGGGCAGCGAGCCAGCGTAAGGCTTCCACATAATTGTACTTCTCATGTTCCATCAGGAACGTGATGGTGTTACCGCTTTTACCGCAACCAAAACATTTATAGATCTCCTTGGCAGGCGATACGGTGAAGGAAGGGCTCTTTTCATTATGAAAAGGACAGAGACCCAGGTAATTGGTCCCTCTTTTCTTCAGCTTCACGAATTCGCCCACCACATCAATGATGTCGATACGGCTGGTGATCTGCTGAATGGTATTGGGACTGATCATAATTGCGGCCTGCTAAGGTAGGATAATGGGCGTTATGGAAAAAGGGGGGGAGGGGAGAGATATTGGATACTGGATGCTGGATGCTAGATGCCGGATACTGGATGCTAGATGTTGGATATTAGCTGATACTGGGTTCAACGTTTCAACTACCAATATCCAATACCCAATATCAAATACCCAGTATCCAGCATCCAGTATCCAATACCCAATATCCAATACCCGGTATCCAATATCTAGCATCCAATATCCAGTATCCAATATCCAGTATCCAGCCTCCAGCCCATCTTTTCTGTACATTATTTCAAGACTCTCCTTATTTTTAATCATGCTTAAGAAGGAAAGACAGGCGTATATCATCCAGCAGATCAATGTACATAATAAAGTGCTCTCTTCAGACCTGAGTGAGCAGTTGGACGTATCTGAAGATACGGTGCGCCGCGATCTGCAGGAGTTGGCCGAAGAAGGTAAACTGATCAAAGTACATGGGGGGGCTTTGTCAAAGTCGTTCCATTTTACCCTGGAAAGCCCTGCGATCTACTCGCTTCCCGAAAAGAAAAGTATCGCCTATAAGGCCATCCAGCTGATCCAGGACGGTATGATGGTGCTGTTATCGGGCGGAACCACCATCCGCGAGCTGGTAAAATCCTTGCCGCCCGACCTGAATGCAACCTTTATCACCGTAAGCGTGCCCATTGCGCTGGAACTGCTGGAGCACCCGACCAGCGAGGTCATTTTTGTGGGCAACAAGCTATTGAAGAATGCCCAGATGTCTGTTGGTGCCGAAGTAATCCAGCGGCTGGGGCAGATCAAAGCCGATCTCTGTATCCTGGGAACCAACAGTATCGATGCCGAGTTCGGTATTTCCGACCTGGAATGGGAGATCATTGAAGTGAAAAGGGCCATGATCAAATGCGCTGGAAAGACCATTTCGCTGGCCATATCCGAGAAACTGAACACGATCCAGCGTTTACAGGTCTGTAAGCCGGAGGATATCGATATACTGATCACGGAATTAGACCCGGAAGACCCCGCACTTACCCCTTACCGTGAAAAAGGGATCTCTATCTTATAAGCTTTTTTACTTTGACCCTGAAAATTGCAGGTTTTTGCAGTTTTTCGGCCAGCCCATTTTTCATTCACCGATGTGGAAAAAAAGCTCATCAAATAAATTCGTTAATGTGGTACACAAACTTTAACATTGCTATAGAATTTCTGTAGACATGTTCCAACATTGATTTGTTTTTGCAGCTTTTTGCGTAAAAAAAATCGATAAAGGATGCAATGTTTTGCAGGGTTCTACTGTCTTTAAGGGGTTATGACAGTATTGTTGTAGCCTCCGGAACGAGTACTTACTGAATAAGAAACCAAAAAACTAGTTATGAGAAAAGTCGCTTCTTTGATGAAAGTGGTAGCTCTACTGCTTTTCATTTTCTCGTTGCCTGCTTTCGGGCAAAGCCAAACCGTATCCGGTACGATCCAGGATGCGGACAAAAAAACACCTTTGGCGGGTGTGACCATTCGTGTAGTGGGAACAACCAGTGTAACCCAGACCAATGACAAAGGTGCATTCACCATTAAAGCTTCCAATGGACAAACCCTGCTGATCACTTCAGTTGGTTTTGAAACCAGGAGGGTTCCGGTTACAGGTGCCAAGATGGACCTGGTCCTCAGGGCCGAAGTAGCCGAACTGGAAGAAGTGGTAGTAGCCATGGACATTAAAAAGAAGCCGAGGGAGCTTGGTTATTCTACCCAGTCTGTGAAAGGAAAGGAGATCGCTGAAACACAGCGTGAGAACTTCCTGAACAGCTTACAGGGTAGGGTATCAGGTCTGACCATTACGCCAACGACCGGTTCTGCGGGTGCGTCTTCTCAGATCGTACTTCGTGGTTTCAACTCTCTTTCATTGAGTAACTCACCGCTGTTCGTTGTGGATGGTATCATCCTCGATAACCAGACCATCGACGAGACCTCCAATGGTGGTTCTGCACTGGGTCTGGCTTCTGACCGTCCCAACCGTAACAACGACTATACCAACCGTATCGCTGATATCAACCCTAACGATATCGAGTCAGTGACCGTTCTGAAAGGACCTGAAGCAACTGCCTTATATGGCAGCCAGGCAAGTTCCGGTGCGATCGTGATCACTACCAAAAAAGCAAGGATCGAAACAGGCCGTAAGATCAGCGTGAATTATGATAATAGCTTCCGTCTGCAGAAAGTGACCCGTTTCCTCGAAACCAACGATAACTACAGTCCGGGTACCAATGGTGTTTCTCAGAACATCTTCAACAGTGGTTCCGGTACCTATTTCGGACCTGCTTATCCAGCCGATACCAAGAAATATGATAACCTGCACAATTTCTTCAGAACAGGTTTCACACAAACACATAACCTGGGTCTGGATTTCGGTACACAAAAATCCTCTTACCGCGTATCTCTTTCTTATGTTGGACAATCCGGTGTGATCCCTACCAACGATTTCAAGAAATTCACGGTGCGTATATCCAACTCTACCAAGTTCGGCAAGTTCATGGATATCACGCCTTCTATCAACTTTACCAACACCATCAACGATAAACCGTTGCGTGGTGCGGGTGGTTACCTGCTGAACCTGTATGTATGGCCTTCTGACAACAACATGCAGAACTACCAGGATGCATTGGGTAACAAACAGACCCTGTATGCTGCCAGCCCTAACTCAGAAACCGATAACCCGCTGTTCAGTGTGAACAGGAACCACAGTAAGGATGAGACCAACCGTTATGTGGCTTCACTGGGTATCAATATCTATCCTACCAACTGGTTGACCATTGCCGGACGTTTCGGATACGATACTTATAAGATGACTGGTTATACACGTTACCATCCGCAATCAAGCCAATACAGCTTGTCTACAGGTGGTGCCTTGGATAATTACTGGAGAGAGTATTATGGTTACAACCACACCATTACCGCTACGGCGCGTAAAACTGTTGGAGACTTCTCTCTGCGTGGTATGGCAGGAACCATGTGGCAGGATTATGAGAGCCGCATGTTCGCGATCTTCGGTACCGGTCTGACCGATCCTTATGGTAATGACAGTAGCAATACTAAAGTCAATACAAGGGTTCGTTTGCTGCGTAACAACAATGGCGGTTATAACCTGTCCATCTCCAGACAAATGGCTTATTTCGGAGAAGCTGCCATCAGCTATAAGAACGTGATCTTCCTGAACTATACACACCGTTTCGAAGCAGCCTCTATCTTTACTGCTGCCAACCGTAACTACAACTACCCCGGTGGTAGCTTGAGTGTGATCCTTACCGATATCTTCCCCGGACTGAAGAAGAGTGGTCTGCTGAACTACGCCAAACTGAGGACTTCATTGGCCAGCACCGCACGTTTATCGGATCCTTACCGTAACCAGTCCGTATTCGTGAACAACTTCGCAAGTTCACCGATCACGGCTTACTCTTATGGTTTCGATAACAATAACCCGGACCTGAAGCCTGAGCGTCAGAACACTTATGAAGTGGGTACTGAACTGAAAATGTTCGACAACAAACTTTCTATCGACGCGGCTTACTATAATACACTTGCTTACGACCAGATCAGCCAGGGCTTCCGTGCCAGTTATGGTACCGGTTTCATCCTGAATACGCAGAACGCAGCCACTACCCGTAACCAGGGTATCGAGCTGAGCCTGGATTATACCCCGATCAGGAAAAAAGACCTGAACTGGAATATCCGTTTCAATTTCGCTCACATGTGGAGCAAAGTGATGAAACTGCCTGAGTCCATCGCTTACGAATACTATATTGCTGATACCTGGTTGTATGGTAACGCCAGAGGTGGTCTGATCCGTGAATCATCTACCGGAACCATCACTTCATTCGGTTATGCAAGAAATAACAATGGTGATATCCTGATCAACCCGTCAACCGGCTTGCCTGTGATCGATGGTACCTTCAAAGTACGTGGCGACAGAACGCCTAAGTTCACATTGGGTACTACCAACAATATCCGCTACAAGAACTGGAACCTGAGTTTCCTGTGGGATCTGAAAGTGGGTGGAGATGTATTTAACGCAACTGAAATGTACCTGACCTACCAGGGCAGGAGCGCCATCCATACCGCAGACAGGACCACTCCAAGGGTAGTAGCGGGTGTGTTGAATGATGGATACCAGAACACCGCTAACCCAACCAAGAACACGATCGCGATCACTCCTTACTACAACCAGTTGTACTACACAACCATGCCCGAAGAAGAATTCATCGAGCGTAATGTGAACTGGCTGCGTTTGAGAGATGTTACCCTGAGTTACCAGTTTTCACCAGCGTCTATCCGTAAGATCAAAGGTCTGAAGTCGCTGAGCCTGTTCTTCACCGGAAACGACCTGTTGCTGTTCACCAACTATACCGGTGCTGATCCTGCATCCAATGGTAACACTGCCGCTTCAAAAGGTATTGGTGGTTTTGGTTTCGATTACGGAAACCTGCCAACACCGATCAGTGTGAACTTCGGATTAAGGGCTAATTTCTAAAACTGTTATTTCAGATCAACACATAAATGAGTTTGTATGAAAAATAAATTGATAAAATCTATTCTTACACTATCGGCTGTCAGCGCTATTGCGTTTACTTCCTGTAAGAAAAAATTAGATGACGCATACGCCAACCCGAACGCAACCACCCGCGTTCCGGTTGAATCTATACTGCCCGGTCTCATTGGTAACTTCGTAGGTAGCTCTGCCGCAGCCGGTAGCGCCTACGGTCTGGCCAATGATGGTTTGCTGGTAGGCCGTTACATCCAGTACTGGGAAACCAATACCTCCGGTAACGCTTTCGACCAGATGGCTGGTGCCACAGGTGCTTCTGATAATATGGGATCCATCTGGGCCATGCACTATTTTGGACAGGGACAGAACCTGAACAGGATGGTAGAGTGGGCGGCTGAAGAGCAGAAATGGGACTATGTGGGCGTGGGTACCGCTATCCGTGCCTGGTCATGGCTGATGCTGACCAACCAATACGGTGAAGTGATCCTGAAGCAGGCTTTCAACACCCAGTTGCAACAGTTCCTGTATGATAACCAGAACGAGGTATACGATAGCGTTAGGGCACAGTGCTTCCGCGCATTGGATTACCTGAACATGACAGGCGGTGGTGTAAGTGCAGCTAACCTGGCCATCGGTGACGCGTATTTCAACGGCGGTGATGTGAACAAATGGAAAAAATTCGTGTATGGCATCATGGCACGTTCTTATGGTTATTTGTCTAACAAGACCACTTATAACGCTGACTCTGTAGTGAAATATGCCAACCTGGCCATGACCACGAATGCAGACAATGCTACGGCTAAATTTGCCAATACAGGTATCACCGGTACTTCCAACTACTATGGTATCTTAAGAGGTAACGTAGGTACCATCCGTCAGGGCGCTTATATCGCCGATCTGATGAGTGGCCAGAACCCTGATATTTTTACTGGCGTAGAAGATCCAAGGAACTGGTATATCCTGCGTGAAAACCCCAATGGAACCTTTAAAGGCACAAAACCCAATAAAGGAACTTCCGGTTTGACCACCAATGACCAGCCAACCAATTTTTGGGGTGGAACTTTTGCCACCACTGCCGGACCTGCCAATGAGAACAACTGCCGTTATATCTTCAGGAATGCTGCTGAATTCCCTATCATGACAGCTGCTGAAATGCAGTTCCTGAAAGCGGAAGCCCTTTTCAGAAAAGGGGATAAGGCCGGAGCTTTGGCTGCCTATCAGAACGCCATCAGCCTGAACTTTGATATGCTGACCACCAATTATTCAACCAATGTTCCTGCTGCCAAGCAGATCACTGCTACCATCAAGGCGAATTTCCTGGCCCGTCCGGAGATCGTTCCAACTGCGGCTAATCTGACTCTGAGTCACATCATGCTGCAGAAATACATCGCATTGTTTGGTTTTGGTATGCATGAGACCTGGGCTGATATGCGCAGATATCACTACAACAAGGACCTGGATCCCGTTAGCGGCAAACCGGTTTATGTGGGCTTTACACCACCGTCAGGTTCTGACCTGTATCCGGATAACAATGGAAACCTTGTTTACCGTGCAAGACCACGTTACAACTCAGAGTACCTGTATAATATCCCTGAGTTAACCAGGATCGGTGCTTTCCCGGGATTGGATTACCATACCAAAGAACCCTGGTTCACTCAAAAATAATTGTTAAGCTAAAAGATATCAATGATGAAAAAGATCACATTATATACAAGCCTTTTTGCTGCGGGGATATTGATGTTCTCTGCATGTAAAAAACAAGCTGATAAAACTGCCAACTACACGCTTTCGGACGAGTCTACGGCCTACGTACGCGTGGTTCATGCGGCGCCATCCTTCAGGCAGATATTCAATGCGCCTGATTCATTCAACGTGTATGTGAATGATATCAAGATGAATGCTCCGTTCCTGACCTATGGTGCTATCTTCCCGTCCAATGCTTCTTTTGGTTATGTGGCCGTTCAACCTGGTCTGAACCAGTTCAGGGTGAATATCCATGGATTTGCCTCTGCTTCGCCGGACTCCACCCGCCTGATCAACTTTACCAAAATGTTCCAGGCCGGCCAGTATTATACTTTATTGCTGACGGATTCTATCAAATCAGGACGTGATTCCAGCCAGATGTTCCTGCCGGATACGTACACCAAACCATTGAACGGATATTATGGTCTTCGTTTTGTTCATGCCGTATGGAATGATACAACCGGAAAAACCGTTGATATCTATTCAGCAAGAAGGAATGCCAATATTTTCACCAGCGTAAAACCAGGTGAGATCAAAACATTCAACTCTTTCGCATCCAATACGCAGTTAAGCGATACCTTGTATGTAAGAAGAAGTGGTACGCAGATCACCCTTAGCCAGTTAAATGGGGTTTCTTTTGCCAACCAGCGTTCTTACACGCTTGTTTACAGAGGGGATGGTAACCTGGCCACTGGTACCAAAGCAAGGGCTTTGGCAACCTTCCTGCACAATTAATCAGAACAGCATACCTATTATAAAAGGCCGCCGATATCATTGGCGGCTTTTTATTTGCGGGCAAAAAAATACAGCGACAGGCAGAACAGCAGGGCGACGGCCAGTGCGAGAAGTATTTTGTACCGGTTCCAGAAATGGTATTGCCTGTATTCTCTGACCTGCTTTTTGAAACCTTGGGCAGTGAGCGGGTACCGGTCGGCAAGTGGCTGTAAACGCTCAAAAATAGCATCCGACTGCGCTTTGGAAAGTTCCCTGGACGCATCGCAAACCAGTTTCAAAAATGTGAGCAGCGGGCCGGGATCGGTGTTTTGTTGCAAGAGTGCCAGGTTATGGTCGGAAAGAAGGTCCATGATCTGCAGGAACAGTTGGTCACGGTTCAGCCGGAAAGGATCCTGCTGCCGGGTATGCCTGTATAGCTTTTGGCCCAGATCGTAAACTTCCTGGGCAGAAATGGCCTCTGGTCTTGCATGGTGTTGTGGCTGTAACAGATGCCGGGCATAATGGTAGCGGACCCTTTCATGTGGATCGGAAAGCACCTGGTAGGCTTCCTGTATCAAAACAAATGTTGCCGCTGAGTACTGAGGGTTTCGTGAAGTGTCCGGATGGTGGATCAGTGCCAGCCTGCGAAAAGCTTTTTTGATATCCTGGCTGCTGGCTGCAGGGGTGATGCCCAGTATCTGGTAATAATCTCTGGAAGGATTCATGTACCTGTTTATGGGTTATTATCGAATTCCATATCGTCCCCGTCCAGCAGCTCCCGTTCGATCTCTTCCATCTGTACAATATCCCATGCTTCACTTTCAGTAGGTGTAATATTCAGCAACTCAAGCAGTTCCAGTTTCTCCAGCTGTTCTTCCACGGCGGTTTGCAGGCTACAGATCACAAAAGAGGCATTGTTGTCGTAGAATGTCTGCTGCAGTTCTGCCAGGATAGCGGCCGCCTTTTCTTCAATACCTGCTACCTGGCTGAGGTTCAATACTACATTTTTTACCTCTTTTTGCAGTTGCCCGGTACAGGTTTCGGCCAGTTGTGCTGCTATATTGTCAGAGAGTTCCGGTCGAATCGGCGTTACAACCGTAAATTTTTCCTTGGTATCAATTTTGACTTCCATATCAGGTGAATAAAGCTGGTTTTGGGCTATGAGTTACGGGCTCAGAGTTGCGGGCGTAAGGATTTTTTTTCCGGCTCACAGCTCAAACCTAATGGCTCGAAGCTTTCAGAATGAGATTAACAGTTGTGTATAAATGCAACACAACTTCACTCAAAAATATTCGTTATAATTGTATAAATCCAAATTAGGCCATGGATAATAATTTTTCAGCACAGGTTAAAGAGATCATTTCCTTCAGCAGGGAAGAGGCGCTCAGGTTAGGTAATGATTTTATCGGAACGGAGCATTTGTTGCTGGGGTTGATACGCGATGGGGACAATACGGCCATTAAAGTGTTAAAACAGCTTAATGTAGACCTGTATGAACTGCGCAAGGAAGTGGAACTTGCCGTAAAGGATAAAACCGGGAAGAATATTGCCAATATCAACAGTCTGCCCCTGACCAAACAGGCAGAAAAAGTGATCCGGGTGACCGTTCTGGAAGCAAAGGCCTTGAAAAGCCCGCTGGTAGAAACGGAACACCTGATGTTGAGTATCCTCAAGAACAAAGAAAATATTGCCACACAGATACTGAACCAGTTCGATGTGGACTATGACCTGTTCCGTAATGAACTGGGTATGGTGGGAACCACGAATCCTCCTCCACGCAGCGAATTTCCGGAAGAGGAGAATGATGAGTTTGAAGAGGAAAAACGCGGAGGTGCTTACCAGCAACGTACGGGCAAACAGGCCGGAGCTGCCAAGAGCAAGACCCCGGTATTGGATAATTTCGGCAGGGACATCACCAAACTGGCCGAATCCGGAACCCTGGACCCGATCGTTGGGCGTGAGGAAGAGATCGAACGCGTGAGCCAGATCCTGAGCCGCCGAAAAAAGAATAACCCGATCCTGATCGGCGAACCCGGCGTGGGTAAGACCGCCATCGTGGAAGGGCTGGCACTGCGCATCGTACAAAGAAAAGTAAGCCGTGTACTGTTTGATAAAAGGGTGATCTCGCTTGACCTGGCAGCCCTGGTTGCCGGTACCAAGTACCGCGGGCAGTTCGAAGAAAGGATGAAAGCCATCATGAACGAACTGGAAAAAAACCGCGACGTGATCCTCTTCATCGATGAGATCCACACCATTGTTGGCGCCGGTGGTGCCAGCGGTTCGCTGGATGCTTCCAATATCTTTAAACCCGCACTGGCAAGGGGAGAACTGCAATGCATCGGTGCTTCCACACTGGATGAATACCGTATGTACATTGAAAAAGATGGTGCATTGGACCGTCGTTTCCAGAAAGTGCTGATCGAACCGCCAAGTGTGGAGGAGACCATCCAGATCCTGAACAATATCAAATCCAAATACGAGGACTTCCACAACGTGACCTATGGCGATGATGCCATTGATGCCTGTGTGAAGCTGAGCGACCGCTATATGACAGACAGGCTGCTGCCTGATAAGGCCATCGACGTGTTGGATGAAGTGGGCGCAAGGGTGCACCTGAAGAATATCAATGTGCCACAGGATATCGTAGAACTGGAGAAGAAAATAGAAGACGTCAAGAACGAGAAGAATAAGGTAGTGAAGAGCCAGCGTTTTGAAGAAGCGGCCTCACTGCGCGATACCGAGAAACGTTTGGGAGAAGAGCTCGAAAAAGCCAAGACCCAGTGGGAGGAGGAAAGTAAACACAAACGTTTCCCCATTACAGAAGAGAACATAGCCGAAGTGGTGAGCATGATGACGGGTATCCCCGTAAAACGTATGGTGCAGGCAGAAACAGAAAAACTGCGCCGTATGAACGAGGATATGAAAGGTATGGTGGTTGGCCAGGATGAAGCGATACAGAAAGTGGTGAAAGCCATACAGCGTAACCGCGTAGGACTGAAAGATCCCAAGAAGCCGATCGGTACGTTCATCTTCCTCGGACCGACAGGTGTAGGTAAGACCGAGCTGGCAAGGGCTTTGGCAAGGTATATGTTCGATTCAGAGGATTCGCTGATCCGGATAGACATGAGTGAATACATGGAAAAATTCACCGTCAGCCGCCTGATCGGTGCACCTCCCGGATACGTGGGTTACGAGGAAGGTGGTCAGCTGACTGAAAAGGTCCGCCGTAAACCTTACTGTGTGATCCTGCTGGATGAGATCGAGAAAGCGCATCCGGACATTTACAATATCCTGCTGCAGGTACTGGATGATGGCCAGTTGACAGACGGACTGGGAAGAAAAGTGGATTTCAAGAATACCATGATCATCATGACTTCCAATATCGGTGTACGCCAGTTGAAGGAGTTTGGTGATGGAGTTGGTTTTGCCACAGCCACCCGTATGCAGAATGCAGAAGAGAACAGCAAAGCCGTGATCGAAAAAGCATTGAAACGTACCTTCTCACCAGAGTTCCTGAACAGGATCGATGATGTGGTGGTATTCAACTCGCTGAGTAAGGAAAATATCTTCAACATCATAGACATCCTGATGAAAGGCGTGAGCAAACGATTGCTGAACCTCGGTTTCTCACTGGAACTGACCACAGAGGCGAAAGAGTTCATTGCCGACAAAGGATACGACTCACAGTTTGGCGCAAGGCCGCTGCACAGGGCCATCCAGAAATACCTGGAAGATCCTTTGGCAGAAGAGATTCTGAATTTCAATATCAAGGATGGGGATCTGCTGATCGCCGACCTGGATAAGGAACAGGGTAAACTGGTATTCCGTTTCCAGAAAAAAGTAGAAGAAGGCGCCAGCGCCTAAGAAATTGGTAAGTATAGTACACAAGAAAGCCCCTGTTTTTACAGGGGCTTTTGAATGTTGAATGATGAATCCCGCCATGGCGGGAATGATGAATGATGAAGTAGGGATCCAGGTGTTTTTTGCTTTAGGGATAAGCGATCCTGATCGAATTCTCTCCATTCAACATTCATCATTCCTTGTTCATCATTCATCATTCCCATTCTCCTGTCCCCAGCGAAAAGTGTTGAGGTTGAGTCCGGCAAGATCCAGTACACGGTCTACTACCGTGGATGCAACTTCTTCGATGGTGCGGGGATGGCTATAGAAGGAGGGAGTGGCCGGGCAGATAATGCCGCCTGCCAATGTGACCAGCTCCATGTTCTTAATGTGGATCAGGCTGTAAGGGGTATCCCTGGCCACGAGGATCAGTTTTCTTCTTTCTTTCAGGATTACGTCCGCTGCACGGGTAACCAGGTCGTCGCTGATGCCCTGTGCGATCCTGCCCAAAGTGCCCATGCTGCAGGGAACTACGATCATGATATTGTATCTGGCCGAACCGGAGGCAAAGGGTGCAGCAAAATCATGTTTTTCAAAATAACGGAAGGGATAGTTCAGGTAATCCTGGTTACCCAGCTCCGAAGACCAGATCTCTTGGGCATTCCGGCTCATCACAATGCCCACTTCTGTGTATTGGTCCTGTAATGTCACCAGCTTGTTGAGAAGCAACTTGGCGTATATCGCCCCGCTGGCGCCGGTGATGGCTACCACGATCTTGTTAGACATAATTACCTGTTTGATATCCTAACAAAGATAAAGCCATAAAGTTATCATCCTGTACCAAACAAAAGCCCCTGCTGTGGCAAGGGCTTTTGGCAATGTCTGTAGGGTGTATTCCCGGTCTATTTGTACATGATCTCATAGTATTCATGCGCCATCCGGTTACTGTCGAACTGGAAGCGTACATCGCGCATGCCGTTTTTCTGGATCTGTCTCCAGGTTTCGTAATTGTCATAGTACAATGGCAATATCTGCTGTTCCAGTATTTCGTACATTTTGTTGAGGTCGTATTCGTCCTGCTCATGTACGGTCATGTTCGCATAATCGGCTTTTGGAACCACGAAACCGTTGTTACCATGGTTGATGAATTCGGGTATCCATCCGTCGTCGGTGGAGAAGTTCACAGCGCCGTTCATGGCTGCGGTCATACCACTGGTTCCGGATGCCTCGCGGGGGACACGCGGATTGTTCAGCCAGATATCGGCAGCCTGTTTCAGGCGTTTGCTTAAGGTCAGTTCATATCCGATGAGTACGGCTACGTTTTTATAATTTTTACTCAGGTGCACCAGGTTATTGAACTGAGAAATGGCCGGGTAGTCCTGCGGGTAAGGCTTTCCTGCCCAGATGATCTGTACCGGATATTTTGGATTGCTGAGTAGTTTTTCAAAACGCTCCATGTTATAGGTAAGCATGTCCGCACGTTTGTACCCGGCAAAGCGGCGTGCCCATACGATCGTGAGTACATTGGGATCGAATATCTTTCCGGTCTGATCAGCCACGATCTCAAATGCCCGTTTTTTCAGGTAGTTCTTCCGGTCATCAAAGGCAAGGTCGTTCCCTTCTTCCATGGCGCGGTAAATCTGTTTATCGGCCCAGTAACGCCAGTTCTGTGCATTGGTAATGGAAGCGATGGGGCAGATACCTTCGTAATGCGACCACATTTCGCGGCTTACCACACCATGCAGTGCCGACACCCCATTGGCTTTACGCGCAAAACGCAGGGCTGCCAGGGAATGGTTGAACTGATCGTCTTTGATACCGGTCAGTTTGCGGACCTCATCGATGCTGAGGCCGCAGAAATAACTCATTTTATGGCAGAGATAGATATCGTGTTTCTCGTTACCGGCTTCTTCGGGTGTATGCGTGGTGAAAACCAGTCTCTCTTTTACTTTCTCGATACTCTTGTATTTATTGAGCAGGTAGAAAGCCGAGGAAAGGCCATGCGCTTCGTTCAGATGGTACACATCAGGGTTAAAACCCAGCTCGTCCACCAGTTTGGCACCGCCCACTCCGAGCAGGATGAACTGGGCCACTTTGGTAGCTACATTGGCATCGTATAAACGGTGGGTAATGGTTTGCGAAACATAATCGTTTTCGGGAAGATCGGTGCTGAGCAGGAACAAGGGAGCACTGTTGAAAGTGTCGGGGTTCAGGTACCAGGCTTTTACCCATACCGGGTGCTCATGGATCAGTATCTGGAATTTGATTCCGGTATCTTCCAGGAAGCTGTAATATTTTTCCATGAAACTCACTTCCAGGGTCTGGTCCTGGTTGCGTTTCTGATCGTAGTAACCATATTTCCAAAGGATACCGATACCGATCATGTTCTGCCGTAGTTCAAAAGCACTACGCAGGTGTGAACCTGCCAAAAAACCAAGTCCGCCGCTATAGATCTTGAGGGGTTGATGGATCGCGAATTCCATGGAGAAATAAGCCGCTTTGGTAGCATACGCATCATTGATCTGATAAGGGACCTGGTAATTACGAAAATTCATTGAATAGGGGTTTGGTGGTGATTAGCGTTGCAAGATACTTGTATTTTGCTAAAATGTATTTTATACACATTTGTATGTGCGTAACTGTTCCGGAACAAACTGATCATGGATCGGGCATTGCAGCAATTGTCAGGCGCTTTTTTTCTTTTTGCTGTTGCGGGGTTCTTTTTTGCGGATGAAAGTATCGTCGAAATAACATTTGATGCCACGATGATTGCCACAGCTGCCCGTTTCCTTCAGGGTGATCTCATTGCCCTCAAAACGGAAATCGATCAGGCAGGGATCACCGTTCTCCTTGAATACGGCGGTGTTGGCCGATTGCATGGTCATTTCTCCCTTCAGCTCGCCGGTACAGCTGCCGTTGTTCTTTTCGAAGTGGATGAAGAACTGGTACACATTCGGCTTTTTGGTATCCCGGATAGAAATGTAATTCTTCTTATCCTGCACATAATCGCCGCTGTATTTGTTTTTCCTGGGTAGGGTATCGATAGGGTTGATGACATCTGTCTTGGCAGGATCCTCGTTCGAGTCGTTCACCACCACCATGAAACTACCCTCATTCGTATATACCCAGCCGGTGCGCGAAAATTTCAGGCTGTTATCCTTTCCCATCTTCTCTTTGCTCACCAGGAAAGTGGGTTCCCGGTTCACCGATACGGAGTGCTGGTATTCATCGTTATGCTGCTGTGTCAGGAGTTCTTTGGAAGCCAGGTATTTATTTTTTTTGTCGAGCACAAAAACGGCCAGGTGGATATTCTTTTTCGGAACCACCAGGTTCACCAGCAGGTAATTCTCCTTTTCCTTTTCAATGATGCCGACCGGGTGTACCTGTATCTTTTTGGCAGTACCTACGATCTGCTTCAGCGAACTGTCTGGGAAGAACTGCAGCAGGGCCTTATAACCGATGGTGACCGTATCGGCCACTTTCTGGATATTGCTGTCGGCCACCGAATACGGCGGGTTGATCTTGGGAAATGCCGCGATAAAGTCACTGACCTTGACCGGCGTTTCGCCGGAAAGGTCCACTTTCTTATCCTTGCAACCCCAGCTGATGACCAGTAGCAGGAGCCATGGCAGGCATTTTTTCATAACCGAATATTTCGATAAAAATACAGTTTTCGGCACAAGTGCTCATAACAGGCATGATATAATGAAGAATTATTTTTAGATTTACCTAAAAATAATTTTAGAGTTTATGAGTTTCTCCATCACCGAAGAGAATTATATCAAAGCCATTTTCCACCTGCAACAGGGTGAGGGGAATGTTTCCACCAATGAACTGGCGGCAGAACTGCATACCAAAGCGGCTTCGGTTACCGATATGCTGAAGAAACTGAAGGCCAAAAAATTACTCAGTTATGAAAAATACAAGGGGGTACGTTTAAGCAGCGAGGGCAAAAAACTGGCGCTGGCCATTGTGCGTAAACACCGGTTGTGGGAATATTTCCTGGTAGACAAACTTCAGTTCGGATGGGATGAAGTGCATGAAGTGGCAGAGGAACTGGAACATATCAGCAGTAAAAAACTGGTGGAGAAACTGGACGCTTTCCTGGGGCATCCCAAGTTTGACCCGCATGGTGATCCCATTCCCGACAGTCATGGTAAGATGGCCGTGCAGGTGCAGGTGAACCTGATCGATCTGCCGGTGAACCGAATGGCCGAAGTGAGCGGGGTAGGCAGTCAGTCGACCGAACTGCTCGAATTACTGAAACACAAACATATTGGCATTGGAACCCGTCTGGAGATCAAACGGAAATTCAGTTTCGATCATTCCATCGAGATCAAGATCCGGAACCAGAACCCGTTTACCATCAGCCAGCAACTGGCGCAGGCCCTGTTCGTAAAACCCGTATAACATGATGAACCGTTCGCATACAGACCAATCGCTGAGTGAAGTTCACGAGTCGGTGGATACCACGGCCCCCCGCAAGGGATGGCGCCGGGTACTGGCCTATATCGGCCCGGCCTACCTGGTGAGTGTGGGCTATATGGATCCGGGTAACTGGGCAACCGACCTGCAGGGTGGTGCCAAATTCGGCTACCAGCTCATCTGGGTCTTGTTGATGAGTAACCTGATGGCGCTGCTGCTGCAAAGCCTGAGTGCCAGACTGGGCATCGTTCGCCGCCGCGACCTGGCACAGGCCAACCGGGAAGCCTATCCGCCACTGGTGAATTTCTGCCTGTATGTACTGGCCGAGCTGGCCATTGCCGCCTGCGACCTGGCGGAAGTGCTGGGTATGGCCATCGGTATCCACCTGCTTACCGGTTTACCCCTGATCTGGGGAACGGCCATTACCGTACTGGATACTTTTTTGTTCCTCTTGCTGCAACGTTGGGGCATCCGTAAAATGGAAGCCTTCATCATTTGCCTGGTAGCCATCATCGGGGGCTCTTTCCTGGTAGAGATCCTGCTGGCCAAACCTCAGCTGGACCAGGTGGCACAAGGCTTCATTCCCACGGCACTCAGTCACGAAGCCCTGTATATCGCAGTAGGTATCATTGGCGCCACCGTGATGCCGCATAACCTGTACCTGCATTCCGCGCTGGTGCAGACACGTAAGATCAGCAACGATGCAGGAGGGATCCGCAAAGCCATCAAATACAACATCATTGACAGCACCATTGCCCTGAATGCCGCTTTTTTTGTGAATGCGGCCATCCTGGTACTGGCAGCAAGCGTGTTCTTTGCATCAGGCAATACCCAGGTGGCACAGATACAGGATGCACACAAACTGCTGGAGCCCTTGCTGGGCAGTAAACTTGCCCCCGCTCTATTTGCAGTGGCGCTGATCGCCGCAGGGCAGAGCTCCACGTTGACCGGTACACTTGCCGGGCAGATCGTGATGGAAGGTTACCTGCAACTGCGCATCAATCCCTGGTTGCGCCGGTTGCTCACAAGGCTGATCGCAATTGTACCCGCAGTAGTGGTGATACTGGTATATGGTGAGTCTGAAGTGGACAACCTGCTCGTGTTCAGCCAGGTGATCCTGAGCCTGCAACTCGGTTTTGCCGTGATACCCCTGATCCATTTTGTGAGCGATAAAAAGACGATGGGGCAATATGCCATCAAAAACTATGTGAAACTGATCTCCTGGCTGGTGGCGCTGGTGCTGGTGTTTTTGAACGTTCGCCTGGTTGGGGAGGAAGCCTGGAAAGTATTTGAATCAGATACGGCCTGGTACTGGAAAAGCCTGCTGGTGATAGCGATACTGGTCTTTGTATGGCTGTTCCTTACCATGACCTTCCTGCCGCTGATCCGGAAAAGTATGATGAAACACCGCGACAGCCTACACGGCGAGACCATCCCCCTCGATAACCTGCAGGTAAAACAGATCAACCGGATCGCCGTTGCGCTGGATTTCTCTCCTTCCGACGAAAAGTTGATCGCACATGCACTAGCCCAGGGAAACAAACAGGTATCCTTTGTGCTGTTACACGTGGTGGAAAGTGCCTCAGCCAGGTACCTGGGTGAATCCAGTGATGATGATGAGACCCGCCGTGATACACTCCGTCTCGAAAACTATGCATCGCAACTGCAGCAGAAGGGGTATACGGCCGAAGCCGTGATCGGTTACCGAAGCCGGGTAAAAGAGATCGTCCGGATCGTAAAAGAGACCCGGGCAGACATGCTGGTGATGGGTGCGCATCGACACTCGGGACTGAAAGATTATATTTTCGGGGAAACGATCGAAGATGTCCGCCACCAGTTACCCATCCCGGTGCTGATCGTGAATGTATGAGGATGCTTTTTTTGCGGATTTTATGATAAAAACTACCGTGCAGGATACTGCCCTCAAACCTGATAAAGTGCTACATTTGTTTACGTTTTATATTAACTAAAAGGAATTATTATGGCACAAAAAATCAAAGTGGCCAATCCGGTGGTAGAACTGGATGGTGACGAAATGACCCGCATTATCTGGAAGTTCATCAAAGACAAACTGATCCTTCCTTACCTGGAAGTGGATATCAAATATTATGACCTCGGCATGGAATATCGTGATGAGACCAACGACCAGGTCACTGTTGACGCAGCCAATGCCATCAAACAATATGGCGTAGGTATCAAATGTGCCACTATCACACCCGATGAGCAGCGCGTGGAAGAATTCAAGCTGAAACAAATGTGGAAGAGCCCTAATGGAACCATCCGTAATATCCTGGATGGTACGGTGTTCCGTGAGCCGATCGTTTGTAAGAATGTGCCACGCCTGGTTCCTAACTGGACCGCACCGATCTGCATTGGCCGTCACGCATTCGGCGACCAGTACCGTGCCACCGACTTTGTTACCAAAGGAAAAGGTAAACTGACCATCAAGTTCGAAGGGGAAGATGGTACTACCCAGGAATACGAAGTGTTCAACTACAAAGGAGATGGTGTTGCCCTGGCCATGTATAACACGGACGAGAGCATCAAAGGATTTGCCCGCAGCTGTTTCAATACCGCATTGAGCAAAAAATGGCCTTTGTACCTGTCTACCAAGAATACCATCCTGAAAAAATATGACGGACGTTTCAAAGACATTTTTGAAGAGATCTACCAGAAAGAATTCAAGGCCGCTTTTGATGCCGCAGGGATCACGTATGAGCATCGCCTGATCGATGACATGGTAGCCAGCGCGCTGAAATGGAACGGTAATTTTGTATGGGCCTGTAAGAACTACGATGGCGATGTACAGAGTGATACCGTTGCACAGGGATTTGGTTCACTGGGCCTGATGACTTCCACCCTGATCACACCCGACGGTAAGATCATGGAAGCAGAAGCAGCGCACGGAACCGTTACCCGTCACTACCGCGAACACCAGAAAGGAAAACCCACATCAACCAACCCGATCGCTTCCATTTTTGCCTGGACAAGAGGACTGGAGTTCCGTGGCAAACTGGATGGCAACCAGGAACTGATCAATTTCTGTCATGCATTGGAGCAGGTTTGCGTTGAGACCGTAGAAAGCGGTAAGATGACCAAAGACCTGGCCATCTGTATCCACGGCAATAAAGTGAACCATGGTGAACACTACCTGTACACAGAAGAGTTTCTGGATGCACTGGATCAGAACTTACAAGCAAAACTGGCTAAATAATCCGCCGGTCCTAATAGAAAAAAAGCCATCCAGCTAAGTGTCGGATGGCTTTTTCTTTTGTACAACTGAATTACATTTTTCCTTTTTTGTCCATCATTTTTTTACAGGCTTCCCCGCAGGTATGGCCTTTTTCGCCGTGTGCATAAGCGTGTTTTTCCTTGGTACACGCTTTGGTGCATTTGTGTTCCTTGGCGGTCTCTTTCTGTTGTGCCAGGGCGCCGGTGGACAAAAAGCCTGTCATGAGCAGGATGGCGGCAAATGTTTTCATTGTTTTCATAAGTTTTTTTAAGTAGACGGGCTACCCAATAAAAACTTACACTGCCGGTTTTTTTTCTGACAGACCGGTAAACCGCTTATTTCATCACTTCCCCGATCACTTTGCCTACCGAACCGCTGGGCATCTGAATGTGCAGCATAGCGGCCAGTGTGGCAGCGATATCGGTCATATAGGTCTCCCGGTTGGTCTTTCCTTTTTTAATGCCCCAGCCATACCATAACAACGGGATATGCGCATCATAGGGATACCATAAACCATGCGTGGTGCCTGTGGCGCCGCCTTCAATATAACCTGGTTTCAGGATGACCTGAACATCACCGCTGCGTCGTGGAAAAAATCCATTGGCCAGCATTTCGCGCAGGGTTTTGTGTATGGGGGTCGTCATGATCTCAGCGGTAGGGAATACATTCGCCACCGCTTCGTTCTTTTTCAGGTAGCTTACGATCCAGTCTTTGATGGCTTTTACATCCTGCCTGGCAGAATCGATCGCCGGGTGGTTGAGGTATGCCTGGTAATTGTACATGCTTACCACAATATTGCTTACGCCGAATTTCTCTTTGAGTTTTGCATTCATGTCTTTCATGATGCCCATATCATCCATCACACCGCCAGGCAGTTTGTTCTCTTTCATAAAACCCGGAACATGTGCCACGGCATGGTCGGCAGTTAAGAAAACGGTGTATTGGTTTTTACCCACGGCAGCATCCAGGTAGGCCAGCAGTTTGCCCAGTTCTTCGTCCAGGCGGATGTACCCGTCAACAGTTTCCCATGAGTTGGGGCCGAAGGCATGACCGATATAATCCGGTGAGGAAAAACTTACGGCCAGGAAATCGGTCGATTCTCCTTTACCCAATTTCTCTGCAGCAACGGCCGCTTTGGCCATTTCCACGGTCAAAGTGTTGCCATACGGGGTGGAAGAGATCTTGCCATAATCTTTACCGATATATTTGGAAAGATCATACGGAAAGCCGGTGGCATCTTTACCGAAAGGTTTGCTTTCATACTCCTTTACATCTCCCGTTGCGTATTGTGTGTAGGTCTCTTTTGGCAGCACCAGGTTCCAGTTCAGTTTGTAGAGTGAGTCGGCCAGTTTGCGGTCATTGAATTTTTTTACCCAGTCTGGTAATTCATTCATGTAATAAGTGCTGGTGATAAAATTCCCGGACTTGCCCTCGTACCAATAAGCCGCATTGGCCGCATGACCCGCTGGCAGGATGGAACCCCGGTCTTTCAAAGCCACACCGATCACTTTGCTCTTGAAATTGGTGGCCATTCTCAGCTCATCGCAGATAGAGGTGGTGAGCATGTTTTTGGGACTCATCTGCCCATCTTCTTCACTTTTTCCACCTACGCCTTTCACAGTTTTGTCTTCACTGCAATATACCGGGCGCATCAGCTGGTTATCCCACCAGCTATTACCGGTAATGCCATGAATGGCGGGAACGCTGCCCGTATATGTGGCGGTATGTCCACAGGCGGTCACGGTCGGTGCATAGGGGATCAGCGTATTCTCGCAGGAAAACCCTTCGCCCAGCATCCTTTTGAAACCGCCATTCGCTTTGAACAGGGGATTGAAACGATACAGGTAGTCCCAGCGCATTTGGTCAACAACGATGCCCACCACCAGTTTGGGGCGTTGAACGGTCTCTGCTGCACCGGCCTGAACGGGTTTCTGGGCCTGTGCGGTAATAACCAGTGTACAGGCTAAAAAAGGTAGAATCAGTTTCTTCATGGGGTCAATTTGTTCGTTTTTTGGGTTGTGAAAGGCCATCAACCCGGTCAATTAGGCTGTGAAGATAAGCCAAGGTGAATAATTGAGCTTGCCCTTTAGGGGCTAAAAGTTTACCTTTGCGTCGATTTTTCACCAAAGTAACGATTTGATAATATGGCAGACATCTTTGAAAAACTGTTAAAGAACTACGGTCCGCTGGGTCAGCACCGTGAGCGTGCGCATGGATATTTTGCTTTCCCCAAACTGGAAGGAGAGATCGGTAACCGTATGGTATTCCGTGGGAAGGAAATGATCGTTTGGAGCCTGAATAACTACCTGGGACTGGCCAATCACCCCGAGATCCGTAAGACCGATGCGGAAGCTGCCGCCAAATTCGGCCTGGCTTTGCCGATGGGGGCACGTATGATGAGCGGGAACAGCAATTACCATGAACAGTTGGAAAAAGAACTGGCTGCTTTTGAGAAGAAGGAAGATGCCATCCTCATGAACTTCGGTTACCAGGGCATCATGAGCGCCATCGATGCCATCTGTGGCCGTCACGATGTGATCGTATACGATGCCGAAAGCCATGCCTGTATCATTGATGGACTGCGTTTGCATCCCGGTCACCGTTATGTGTTCAAGCACAATGACGTGGAAGATTTTGAGAAGCAGATGGAAAGAGCCACGGCCCTGATCGAGAAACAGAAGACCGGTGGTATCCTGGTGATCACGGAAGGCGTATTTGGAATGGCCGGCGACCAGGGTAAACTGAAAGAGATCGTTGACCTGAAAAAGAAATTCGAATTCCGTTTACTGGTGGATGATGCACATGGTTTCGGTACCCTCGGTAAGACCGGTGCCGGAGCAGGTGAGGAACAGGGTTGCCAGGATGGGATCGACCTGTATTTCTCCACTTTCGCCAAGTCCATGGCATCTATCGGTGCTTTCATGGCGGGAGATAAGGCCATCATTGATTATATCCGTTATAATATCCGTTCACAGATCTTCGCCAAAAGTTTACCGATGCCGATCGTGATCGGAAACCTGAAAAGACTGGAACTGCTGCAAACACAACCCGAACTGAAGGAACGCTTGTGGAAGAATGCGCTGAAGTTGCAGGCGGGATTGAAAGAAAAGGGCTTTGATATCGGTAATACCAACACCATGGTAACGCCTGTATACATGAAAGGTGGTGTGGAAGAAGCCACAGCCATGGTGATGGACCTGCGTGAGAATTACCGGATCTTCTGTTCCATCGTGGTGTATCCGGTGATCCCGAAAGGACATATCATTTACCGACTGATCCCTACGGCAGCCCATACGGATGCGGATATCGAAGAAACACTCAAAGCGTTCAGCGAAACCAAAGCCAAACTGGATGCAGGTGCGTATAAAGTGGAGAAGATCCCCGATATGGCTGAATCAAAATAAGCGAACAGTAACTACAGACAATACAGGCCCTCTCCGGAGGGCTTTTTTTATGAACGGCTTGCCCGGGGACAGGATTCTTTGTTCTTTTGACCAAACAAGACCAGCGTATGTATATTGAACATCTGGCCATCTGGTGCAAAGACCTGGAGGCAATGAAAGACTTCTATACCAGGTATTTTAACGCCCGGTCCAATGACCGGTACCACAATCCACGGAACCGGTTCAGTTCCTATTTTCTCAGTTTTGAGAAAGGGCCCAGGCTGGAACTGATGCAGATGCCTGGTATACCGGATAGCCTGAATGATGTGCTGGCACAATTCTCGGGCCTGGTCCATTTTGCAGTATCGGTGGGTTCGGAAGAGACCGTGAATGCGATCACCGAACAATTGCGGAAAGAAGGTTTCCGGATCGTAGGGGAACCGCGTACCACCGGAGACGGTTATTATGAAAGCGCGGTGCTGGATCCTGAAGGGAACCGGATCGAGATCACCATCTGATACAGGAACCTTATATCAACGAAGAGGGGTTCCGGCATGTACCGGAACCCCTCTTCGTTTTGTGTAATGTTCTGAGTTATTACCTATAATTTTTTGATCAGGTCGGTAGCCATGCGTACGTAATCATCGTTCTTGGCTTCCTGGGCCAGCTCGATACATTTTTCGGCACTGGCTTTGGCAGCGGTCTTGTCTCCCAGACCCTGCTGGATCCTTGCCTGCAACAGGAAGAGCCAGAAAGCTTTAGGACTGGCCTGTGTGGCTTTGGTGGCATTCACCAGGGCCTTGTTCAGGTCCTTATCCCACTCATAATAGAAATTGGCAGCAGCCTGGTAAGCACCCGGGTTAGGTGTTTCGGCGGCCAGCGCTTTCTCAACCTGTGAACGGATACGGTCCTTTACGTTCACGCTGATGGGAATATTCACCAGGGTAGTACCCCACATGATCTGCAGGTTACAACTTTCAGCCAGGACATTGTCGAACTGGATGGTGAAGGTCTCTACGGACACGCCGTTCTTCTCTGCTTTTACTTTGAAGCGGTTCACGTCTTCACTTTCCTTGTATCCGTCCAGCCCTGAATTCTTCAGGCCCTTGTTGAGGATGATCTCCCAGTAGTCTTTTCCGGGGATGGTGTAGAGCACATAAGCGCCGGTATCTAATAATTTTCCGCCCATCATTACCTTATCTGTAAAACTGATGCGGGTGGCGGCGTTAGCGCCGGTACGCCACATTTTACCCAGCGGGGCCAGGTCACTGTTGTCTTTAAACAGGCTGCGGCCCTTCAATGCGGGGCGGGAATAATTCACTTCAATGGTGCCCAGGCCAAATTCCTGTGTCAGTTTCTGTGCAGGACTCGGAGCCGGCATTCTAACCTGTGCAAAGCTGGAAACGCTGCATGCAAGCGCAGCGATCAGGATGATTTTTTTCATACTTGTTTATTTTGATGTGGCAAACATAAGTGATTTTGGGTAGCGGCAAACGGGAACAAATGTTAAGGTTTGTAAAGCGATTTCCTGTCAGCGAGGTTTTCTGAATCGCTATTCCTGTCCGCGGTAAGCAGGATGAAAACGTTGCAGGGTATCGCGCAGGAAATCACGGTCCAGATGGGTATAGATCTCTGTGGTGGTGATGCTTTCATGTCCCAGCATTTCCTGAACGGCACGCAGGTCGGCACCGCCTTCTACCAGGTGGGTGGCAAAGGAATGCCGGAAGGTATGCGGCGAGATCTGTTTGGTGATGCCTGCTTTCCGGGCCAGGTCGCGTATGATATAAAAGATCATGATGCGGCTCAGATTCCTTCCGTGTTTATTGAGGAAGAGAATATCCTCAAAACCGGGTTTTACGGGCTGGTGTACACGGATATCTTCTTTATAGATCCGGATATATTTGCTGGCTTCCGTGCCGATCGGCACCAGCCGTTCCTTATCGCCTTTACCAATGACGCGGATGAAACCAACATCCAGGTAAAGACAGGATATTTTCAGATTTACCACTTCGCTTACGCGTAAGCCACAACTATACATGGTTTCCAGGATGGCTTTGTTCCTGCCACCTTCGGGTGTGCTTTGGTCGAGCTGGGCAATTACGGACTCGATCTCTTCGAAACTCAGTACGTCGGGCAATTTCCTTCTTGTTTTGGGCGCTTCCAGCAGGGTAGAGGGGTCGGTTGCAGAGATCTGTTCCACCAGGCAATAGCGGTAGAAACTCCGGATGCCGGAGATGATCCGGGCCTGTGATGTGGCGGTAAGCTCCAGTTCGCCGATCCACCGGATGAACGCCTGCAGGTCTTTCAGGGTAAGGTCTGCAGGTGCCACCATTTTCTGTACCGATTGCAGGTAGTCGGTGAGCTTGTTCACATCACGCAGGTAGGCTTCCACCGAATGGTCGCTCAGCGATTTCTCCAGCCGTAGCCAGGCTTTGTATCCTTTTTTATAGGCGTCCCACATGGATGGTCTGATGAATGTTTTAGCGAATCTGCGGATGGGTAGACAGGAGCTGCACTGATCGCATAAAACTGTTTTTGGAATTGAAGTTAGGTTATTCGATATTGCCGGTTCTAAATTTTAATACGACGCCTTAATTTACCATTCGTAATTCGACAATCCGTAATAATAATGCAAGTTAATCTCCGCTCTTTCAAACAAAAAGTACGCCATAACCAGAAAGCATTCAAACGTTATCTGGGAAAGATCGAAAAGAATCCGCCACGCCATCTTGATAAGATCGCCGAACAGATAGATGCGGAAGTATGGCAGGAAGTGGATTGTCTGAGCTGTGCCAATTGCTGCAAAAGCATGACGCCCACTTTCACCAATAAGGACATCAAACGCATTGCGGCCCATTTTGACATGAGCCCGAACGAGTTCAAAGAAAAATGGCTGGAGTTTGATAAAGAAGCCGGCGACTGGGTGAACGTGAAACAGCCCTGCCAGTTCCTGAATCTGCAAAACCATATGTGCAGCATCTACGAAGTGCGCCCCGAAGATTGTGCCGGGTTCCCCCACCTGAAGAAAAAGAAAATGGTGGAATACATCCATGTGCACCAGCAGAACATCGAATACTGTCCTGCCACGTATAAGATGGTGGAGAAGATGATGGAAAGAGGGATTAAATAATTAGGAATTAACAATTAGGAATTGATAATTCTTAATTGTTAATTAGAAATAGACGTCCTCTATCAGGAAGATCTCCTTGATCTCCTCATTTACCAGGGTGATGGCCACTACATCGAACTGGATATATTTCCATTCCGGGTGCAGGTACTGATACTCTTCCGCGGCGTTGCGGAGGTTGTTCATTTTTTCACGGGTAATGCTCTCCTCTGGACGTCCATACCGGAGTGAATACCTTGTTTTTACTTCCATAAAATGCAGGAAGCCGTTCTTCGAGGCAATGATATCCACTTCCCAGTGCCGGAAACGCCAGTTCCGTTCCAGCAGGGTATAGCCTGATTTTTGCAGGTATTCGGCGGCAGCTGATTCTCCCTGGTTGCCTTTTTGCAGGTTCTGGCTCATAGGTTTCGGTAAACGTTAAAATTAGCCGTTGGTACAAGAACCACGGCATTTCAACGTTATAGGAAAATACGCGTAATTAATACCTGATCAACACCGTGGAAAGAATCTATAAATTAAAAGGAAAAGCCAGGCATTATGCCTGGGGTGGGTTTGCATTTTTACCTCAATTCCTGGGGCTTACTAATACTGAAAATCAGCCATTTGCGGAATATTGGATGGGCGCACATCCTTCAGCGCCTTCCGACCTGCTGATGCGGGATGGCGACCGGTCATTGTATACCGTTTGCCAGGAGACCCCGGAATCCGTATTGTCAGAAAAAGTGTATGACCGGTTTGGCGAGTTACCTTATCTGTTCAAAGTGCTGGATGTGAAGAACATGCTTTCCATCCAGGTACACCCTACTAAGGAAGAGGCCGAAAAAGGTTTCGACAGGGAAGAAGCGGAGGGTATCCCTATCAATGCACCTCATCGCAATTACAAAGACAGGAACCATAAGCCGGAAGTCATGGTGGCGCTGGGTGAGTTCTGGTTATTGCATGGATTTACTTCCATCGCTGCCATCGAAAAAACACTGGAAGAGGTACCTGAATTCAATGTGTTGCTACCTTATTTCCGCAAGGAGGGCCTGAAAGAGTTGTACCGGTTTGTGATGGAGATGCAGCAACCCGAGGTCAATGCGCTGCTGGCCAACCTGATCAAAAGGGAGGTCCGGAAGAAAAAAGAGGGCCTGCTTACCAGGGAACAGCCCGGATGGTGGGTGGCCAAACTGTATGAAGACAGGACGGAGATCGGGGATATCGATCGTGCCGTATTCTCCCTGTATCTGTTCAATATTGTGAAAGTGAATCCAGGCGAAGCGGTCTTCCAGAGAGCGGGTGTTCCGCATGCATACATGGAAGGCCAATGTATAGAGCTGATGGCCAATAGCGACAATGTACTCCGGGCCGGACTCACCGATAAACATATCGATGTTCCCGAGCTGATGAAACATACCCTTTTTGAAACCGTTCAGCCCCAGGTGATGCCCGGTAACCAGGTACTGCCCGGCGAGCGGGTGTATCCCTGCCCGGTACCCGATTTCGGGATCGCCAGGATCGATCTTTCTGCTACGATCGCCTACAGCAGTAAAGCCTCCTCGCTTGAAATATGGGTGGTTACCGAAGGGGGGGCTGTGGTAAATAACAGCCTGGCATTGAAAAGGGGGGAGTCTTTTGCCGTATTTGCCAATGAGCCCTATACCATTGAAGCTTCCGGACATTGTACCCTGTTCAAGGCTTTTGTTCCGGTTTCCTGAAGCTTATACACAGTATGAGGAAAAATGCAACGTCCATAATCGCCAGAAGGCCTATTTTTGTGCCGAAACTAATGACCAGATGAAAATCAACCGTTCACTTATTCTTTCGCTTGTAATGATGGTACTGGTTAGTGCTTTGTACCGTATCATGCCTAACCGTCCCATGGGTTTTGCGCCCCAGATCGCCATTGGCCTGTTCAGTGGTGCCCTGTTTGTGGCAGATAAAAAATGGGCTTTTGCCTTACCGCTCTTATCCATGTTCCTGTCTGACTTGCTGTATCAGGTATTATATATCAACGGCATGACCGATATCATGGGCTTCTATGATGGTCAATGGATCAATTACCTGCTTTTTGCCGGTATCACCAGTTTTGGATTCCTGATCAGGAAAAACCGTGTAAGCAATGTGGTAGCAGCAGCATTGGCCGCACCAACCACCTATTTCCTGGTATCCAACTTCCTGGTTTGGGCCAGCGATCGTGGTTTTGGTCTGAACCGTCCCAAGACCTTCCAGGGTTTGATCCAGACCTATGGTGATGCATTGCCTTTTTATGGAAACAGCCTGATGGCAACCGTTGTATTCTCTGCGGTACTGTTCGGAACCTATTATCTTGCTAAAAATTATGTAAGCCAGGAGAAACTGGCGTAAGCCATTCTTCAATAGCTTTTATAAATAAAGAGACCCTTCCAAAAGAAGGGTCTCTTTATTTTGTTGCCCGATCGATCAGGCCAGTGACAGTTCGGTGAACCAGTATCCGTCGTGCAACAATTTCTTTCCGGCCAGTACTTTCAGGGATTTGTTGAATAAGGGGCAATTCAGCACGAGCGTATGAAACTCGCCGTTCTCACCGCATACATCCACCCCTAAGGATTCCAGTTCTGACACCCGTTCGGGTGTCAGCATTTCGCCGAGGAACCGCTCGCCCATGGTGCTATTGCAGCTTACGATCATGGTTTCTATGCCTGCATCCAGCATCTGGTATACCAATGCTTTTCTGTTCTGCTGCCAGAGTGGTAACAGGGCTGTCAGGCCGGCTTGGGCACATACTTTCTCTTCCCAGTCGCGGTGCGCCTGCAGGTCAATATCGCCAAACACAGCATGGGTCAGGGTATATGGTTGGGTCAGTTGTTGTAAGGCACCGATAAATTTCGCTTCATATTCCTGCCAGCTGCTGCTGATCAGGTGTATGGGTAGCTGCATGGCTGCAGCCTGTGCCTGCAGGATGGCGGCAGGAATACCATGGCTCCGGGATATCCGGCCTTCTTCGTTCAGCACATTCAATAACACCTGCGGCCGGTAGCCCTGCTGTATGGCCTGCATCAGTGCAAAACAACTGTCTTTGCCGCCGCTCCAGCTGCATAGTATCTGTGGTTGCTTCGTCATGCGTTCTCTGCTTCGTATCCTTTGTCAACCAGTAAATGTTTTCCATCGGCAGCGGCCGTGGCCAGTTCATCGCAACGGTTGTTCATGGCGTTGCTGGCATGACCTTTCACCCAGTGAAAACGGATCCTGAAATGTTTGGACAGCTCATGGTAATGCATCCACAGGTCTCGGTTCTTTTTGCCGCCCTTGAAATCGGTGCGGATCCAGTTATCGAGCCATTTTTTTTCAACGGTGTTCACCACGTACTGGCTGTCGGTATAGATGGTAACGGGAATATGTTTCTTGGTAAGTGATTCCAGTGCAACGATCACGGCCATCAATTCCATCCGGTTATTGGTGGTAAGCCGGTAACCGCCGGAAAGTTCCTTGCGTTTATCGCCCCATAAAAGAACAACCCCGTATCCTCCCGGACCAGGGTTCCCGCGCGATGCGCCGTCTGTGTATATGATCAGTTGGTGTCCTTTCTGTTCTGTACTCATCTTCGTTGTGTCACATTGTGAGGGCGGGGAATTGGCAATGGTGAATGGGTGTAAATATAGGAATTCCTGGGAGGGATTTGTGAGTCGTGAGTAGTGAGCCGTGAGCAGGCAGTAATTCATTGCCCATTCACCATTGACCACTCACTACTCACCACTTACTATACAAAGTACTCGCCTTTCATATAGAGTACTGCTTTGCCGGCGATGGTCACCCTGTCGCCAACCGAACTGCACCAGAGATGTCCTTTTCTTTTGGAGAGTTGAACGGCCACCAGGTCTTGTTTGTTCAGTTGCTGGGCCCAGTAAGGGATCAGTGTGGCATGCGCCGAACCGGTAACAGGGTCTTCGCCGATCACGGAATTAGGTACAAAAAAGCGGGAAACGAAATCCACTTCCAGTCCCTTTGCCGTAACGATCACGCCCAGTGTCTCTACCTGGTTCAGTTGTGAGAAATCGGGTACCAGTTGTTTGATCTCCTCTTCACTGTTATATACCAGGAAATAATCCCTTGAGCGCAATACTTCTGCCGGCTGGATGTTGAAACCCTTCAGCAGTTCCGCCGGAGGGGTGCAGGCCACCGGCATACGGGCAGGAAAATTCATTTGCAGCAGGTCTCCATTTTTCACAACGGTCAATTCGCCGCTTTTACAGTGAAAACGGATGGTATCAGATTCGTGTCCGATCTCATGGAAGATGATATGGGCTGAAGCCAGGGTAGGATGTCCTGCCAGGTCTATTTCCAGCTCCGGCGTAAACCACCGGATATCATGACTGCCATCGGCATTCTTCACAAAAAATGCGGTCTCTGATAAGTTGTTCTCATTGGCCAGTTGCTGCATGGTTTCAGCAGGCAGCCATTCCGTCAAAGGACAAACCGCTGCAGGGTTACCACCAAATACATGGTCCGTAAATGCATCAACGGTATAAATAGGATAGGACATAGTCTGTTTTTTTTGAACGGCAAAGTAACGGAAATGCCAACGGTTCCCCCCTTCAATTCTTGATGAACGGCCATGCATTCTATCATGCTATCATTCACTCATTGACTACCTACACCTGGAACACGCCCGTCTTGAATACTTCCATCTCCGGGTTCTGGTTGGCAGCGGCAATGCTTTCGGCGATCGTTCTCCGGGTCTCTATCGGATCGATGATGGCATCCACCCATAAACGTGCGGCAGCATAATAGGGAGAGGTCTGTTTTTCATAACTGGCTTTGATGCGGTCCAGCAGTTCTTTCTCCACTTCAGTGCTTACTTCTTTGCCCTGTGCTTTCAGGTTGGCCACCTGTATCTGCAATAAGGTCTTGGCCGCCTGTTCTCCACCCATAACGGCGATCTTTGCCGAAGGCCATGCGTAAATGAAACGGGGATCATAGGCTTTGCCGCACATGGCATAATTACCTGCCCCATAACTGTTGCCAATGATGATGGTGATCTTGGGTACCACCGAATTGGCCACGGCATTCACCAGTTTGGCGCCATCTTTAATGATGCCGCTGTGCTCGCTACGGCTGCCTACCATGAAACCGGTCACGTCCTGCAGGAATACCAGCGGTATTTTTTTCTGGTTGCAGTTCATGATGAAACGTGCGGCCTTATCGGCACTGTCGTTATAGATCACACCCCCGATCTGCATTTCGCCTTTTTTGTTCCGGCTGATCAATCGCTGGTTGGCCACTATGCCCACCGCCCAGCCTTCTATACGTGCATACCCGCAGAGAATGCTTTTTCCATAGTCGGCTTTGAATGGTTCAAAAATGCTGTCATCAACGATCCGTTCAATGATCTCCAGCATATCGTATGGCTTCAGGTTGCCTTCGGGCATGATGCTGTAGATCCCTTCCATCTCTTTTTTGGGTGGGGCGGGAGCTATCCTGTTAAACCCCGCTTGGGCAGGAGCGCCCAGTTTACTCATGATCTGTTTGATATGGTCCAGGCATTCCTGTTCTGTCTTGAATTTATAATCTGCAATGCCGCTGATCTCAGTATGGGTAACTGCACCACCCAATGTTTCGTTATCGGTCTCTTCGCCAATGGCGGCTTTTACCAGGTAGGGACCAGCCAGGAAAATACTCCCGTTGCCCTCCACCATCAGGGTCTCATCACTCATAATGGGTAAGTATGCACCACCTGCCACACAGGCGCCCATCACTGCGGCGATCTGGGTAATGCCCATCGCACTCATCCTGGCATTGTTGCGGAAGACCCGTCCAAAATGTTCCTTATCCGGAAAGATCTCATCCTGCATGGGAAGGAATACCCCGGCACTGTCTACCAGGTAGATCACAGGCAACCTGTTCTCCATCGCGATCTCCTGCAAACGCAGGTTTTTCTTACCGGTGATCGGAAACCAGGCCCCTGCTTTTACTGTCTGGTCATTGGCTACGATCACACACTGGCGACCGCTCACATAACCCAACCCTGCCACCGTACCGCCAGCGGCACAACCGCCCTGTTCCTCATACATCTCGAATCCGGCAAATGCCCCGATCTCTATAAAGGGCCGATCCTTGTCGCAGAGATAGCTGATCCGTTCCCGTGCGGTGAGTTTGTTCCGTTCCCTTTGTTTTTCGATCGCTTTTTTGCCTCCCCCCAGTTTTATTTTTTCATAATACTGCAGGGTCTGGCTAACGGCCATTTTCATCCAGTCTTCATTACGGTTCTGCGCAAGATTCATATACGAACAATTGTTAGTATTGCAAATATAGGAGGCTGTAGGGTAAGTTACGGATTAATCAGATGGGAATTCCGGCGTTGTTATCATTACATGAACCCTTTTCAGGGATACCAGCTATGATTCTTTTGTTTTATATTTAAAGTATGGCGTATGACTATATCATCATAGGTGCAGGTTCTGCCGGTTGTGTACTGGCCAACCGTTTGACGGAAGATCCGGCCTGCCGGGTTTTGCTGTTGGAAGCCGGTGCACCCGATACCAAACCTGAGATCCATATTCCGGGTGCATACACGAAACTGAACCGGAGTTCGGTGGACTGGTCGTTCTGGACCGAACCCCAGTCGCAGATCGGTAATCGCCGGCTGTACATACCCAGGGGTAAGACCTTGGGAGGCAGCAGTGCTACCAATGCCATGGCCTATGTACGCGGCAACGCGGAAGATTTTAATGAATGGGCCGCACTGGGTAACCAGGGATGGAGTTATGAAGCAGTATTGCCATATTTCAAAAGATCGGAGAACAACGAACAGTTGGGCGAACCGTATCATGGGGAAGGAGGGCCTTTGAATGTGACTTTTGCACAAGAACCCAGTGTGTTGGGTTCCGTATTCCTGGATGCCTGTGCCGAAGCAGGTATTCCGCATAATCCGGATTATAATGGCGCGGAACAGCTGGGCGCCAGTATGCTGCAGTTCACCATCAAAAAGAACCAGCGGCACAGTACCGCCGATGCTTTTTTGAAACCTGCAAAACGTAGGCCCAACCTCACTATACGAACGAACACGCATGTCCGTTCCATCCTTATCGAAGATGGCAGGGCAGTGGGGGTAGAAGTGATCACATCGCATTCGGATGCTGAAAGGATCAATTGCAGTCAGGAAGTGATCCTTTCGGCAGGTGCCATCCAATCGCCGCACCTGCTGATGCTGTCTGGAATCGGGGATCCTGCTGAGCTCAGCAAACAGGGGCTGGATATCAAAGTACCCCTGCCCGGTGTGGGTAAGAACCTGCAGGACCATGTATGGACGGGTGTTTCAGGCCTGGCCAATCTGCCTACGGGCAATTCGCTGCTCAGGCCGCTGAACATGACCAGGGCCATACTGCAGCATCTGTTGCTGAAAAACGGCCCGTTGAGTAACAGTCCGCTAGAAGCCAATGCGTTTCTCAAAACGGATCCCTCCCTGTTGCGGCCGGATATCCAGTTCCATTTTGTGCCGTTGGGGATCAAGGACGATTATAGTACCGATATCTATGATATCCGAACTTTTTCTACACGGGATGGATTCAGCATCATGGCCATCCTGATCAGGCCCGAAAGCAGGGGGTATGTGGGACTGAGAAGTTCCAAACCCAAGGACCCGCCGATGATACAGCCACAGGTGTTATCGGACCCCCGCGACCGGCAGACCCTGCTGGCAGGTCTGAAAAAAGCCATCGACGTTATGCAGAGCCCGGCTTTCAGCGGGTACCTCACAGATGGCATCAGCTTCCCGAAAGAACTGGACGACGAGACCCTGCTGGCACATATGGACCGAAGCCTGGAAACCCTCTATCATCCCGTAGGTACCTGTAAAATGGGGAGCGACCAGCTGTCGGTGGTAGATGACCAACTTCGGGTGCATGGTGTAAAATGTCTCAGGGTGATCGATGCTTCTATCATGCCTACCATTATCTCGGGTAATACCAATGCAGCGGTCATCATGATCGGGGAAAAAGGGGCCGACCTGCTGCGTTCTTCCTGAACGATGCTGGCCGTCAATCCGCTATAGTTTTGGCCATTTATTTTTCTTCAGCAGTCGTGTTTGATTTACACATTAGTTTCGTTACATTAGCAGTTCAAAACCTTCGACAATTGGCCATTGAGAAAACAACGGGCATAACCTTACCCGCAGTAAAGAGTACGCCTGCTACCGTTGCCGGCAGCAAGAAAACTTCAGCGAAAAAAAAAGCTGCTTCCGGTAGCAAAGTCAAGCCCAAACCGGTACCAGCGCAAAAGGCGCCTGCTAAGGCGAAAGCTACCGGCGAGAGACCAGTAATGGATACCGCAAAAGCGACCAGGGCCCGCAAAAGCGCTCCCAAGGCTGGTTCTCCCAAATCAACAGCTACAAAGACTGCGAAAGCCAGTTCGAGGAAACCCGCTAAAAACGTTTTGCAGAAGATCATCTTCCAGATCCGTTTCCATACAACATTCGGCCAGTCACTTTATATCCTGGGTGATCATCCATTGCTGGGAAATGGGGAAGAGGAAAAAGCGGTGCCCCTGCAATATTTCAATGACGAATACTGGTACCTGGTGTTGGAGCTTTCAGCCGACGACCTGCTTGACCAGGAAATTACCTATCACTATATACTTCGTAATACAGATGGGGTAGTGAACTACGATTGGGGGCAGGATAAGACCATCCATCCTTCCCGCATCAACGCATCTGAATTGTTGATCACCGACTCCTGGAATTTTGCCGGGTATTATGAGAACAGTTTCTACACCGAGCCGTTCGCAGAAGTGTTGTTAAAGGCAAACCATACAGCTGTCACCGTTACCGCACCCAGGAAACCTTCGCATATACTGAAGGTGAAAACGCCTTTGCTTGCCAAAGGACAGACCCTTTGTGTGCTGGGAAGCTGCAACAGTCTGGGCAACTGGGATACAGAAGCGCCTGTACTGATGAGCAGGGAAGCTGGGGCGGATTTCTACAGTGTTTCGCTGGATCTTTCCGAAGAATCCTTTCCGGTGGCATATAAATACGGCGTATACGATATGAACACCCGGCAGTTCCTGCGTTACGAAGATGGAAACAACCGGGTGCTCTTTGACCTGGGTAAAGCCGGCCGGTTAACGCTGGTGAATGATGGTTTTGCGGTGTTGCCCAACAATACCTGGAAGGGAGCCGGTTTGGCCATACCGGTATTCAGCCTGCGTAGTAAGGAAAGTTTTGGCGTTGGCGAGTTCACGGATATGCGTTTGCTGGTAGACTGGGCAAAACAAGTGGGTTTACGAATGATCCAGCTGTTGCCGGTCAACGATACAACCGCCACGCGCAGCTGGACAGATTCCTATCCTTATGCCGCCATATCCGCATTTGCCTTGCATCCTATGTACCTGAACCTCGAAAAAATTTCCGGGGTAGCTGGCCGCAAACGTTTGCAGCAGTTGGAGAAAGAAAGGCTGAGGCTGAATGCCCTGCCTGCAGTGGATTATGAAGCAGTGAATGCCCTGAAATGGACATTCATCAAAGAAGCATATGCAGAAACCGGCGATGCAGTTCTGCAGAGCCAGGAATTTGCGGTTTATTTTGAACGCAACCGTCATTGGCTGGTCCCATATGCCGCTTTCTGTTACCTGCGCGACCAGTATGGTACGGTGGATTTCAGCAAATGGCCTGCTTTCCGAAAATTCAATGCAGAGGAGATCGCAAAACTGGCCGGAAAGAAGTCAAAAGCTTACGAAGAGATCGCCCTGCATTATTTCATACAGTACCAGTTACATGTGCAGTTACAGGAAGTTACTGCTTACGCGCATGCCAATGGGATCATCGTAAAAGGGGATATTGCCATCGGCGTGTACCGGCATGGTGCAGATGCCTGGCAGAACCCCGAACTGTATCATCTCGATTTCCAGGCTGGTGCACCGCCGGATGATTTTGCGATCACCGGTCAGAACTGGGGCTTTCCTACCTACAACTGGCAACGAATGCGCGAAGATGGTTTTTCCTGGTGGAAACAGCGCTTTGAACAGATGAGTGATTATTTTGACGCTTTCCGTATCGATCATATCCTTGGCTTCTTCCGGATCTGGAGTATTCCCATGCATGCGGTAGAAGGCATTATGGGGCATTTTGTTCCGGCCATACCGGTGCATATCCATGAATTCAACAGCCAGGGTATCTGGTTCGATCATGCCCGTTATACCCAGCCCTTCATTACGGAATCGGTATTATGGGAAGTTTTTGGTTACGATAATGAACTGGTGAAAAGCCTGTTTCTGAAACACGAGGGCGGGGGAACCTATTCCCTGAAGCCGGAGTACAGCACCCAGCGACAGGTAGAACAGCATTTTGCAGGCCTGGACCAGGATGAACATCATCAGAAGATCAAACAGGGTCTGTACAACCTCATCAGCAATGTGATCCTCTTTGAAGAAGCCGGTAGCGACGGTCAGCAGTTCCATTTCCGTTTTGGCGTGGAAAGCACTTCCTCTTTCCGCAACCTGGAATGGCATACGCAGCAACAATTGCGCGAATTGTATGTACAATATTTCTTCCGTCGGCAGGACGATTTCTGGATGAAGGAGGCCTTACAGAAACTGCCCGCCCTGAAAAGGGTGACCAATATGCTGGTCTGTGGCGAAGACCTGGGATTGGTGCCCGGTTGCGTACCGGAAGTGATGCGGCAATTGGGACTGCTGAGCCTGGAGATTCAGCGTATGCCCAAAGATCCCAGTAAGGAGTTTTTCCATCCCAATGATGCACCTTATTTGAGTGTGGTGACCCCATCTACCCATGACATGAGCACCGTGCGTGGCTGGTGGGAGGAGGACAGGGAACGCATCCAGCGTTTCTACAACCACGAACTGGGACAATGGGGTGATGCTCCGGCCTATTGCGAAGCCTGGATCAATAAGGCCATCGTATTACAACACCTGTATTCTCCTGCCATGTGGGCTGTATTTCAGTTACAGGACCTGTTGGGTACGGATGAGCGTATCCGCCGTGAAAACCCGCACGAGGAACGCATCAACATCCCTGCCAACCCCAAACATTACTGGCAATACCGGATGCATATCGGCATTGAGGAACTATTGCAGGCACAGCGTTTTAATGCCGACCTGAAAGCGTCCATCGCTGCCAGCGGAAGATAGAGAAAGAGAACAAATGAACAGATGAGCAAGGAACAGACGAGGGGGAATATCGAATCCCGCCATGGCGGGAAATGATGAATGTTGAAGTTTGGATGACCTCCGCGCAACTCTCCGCTCTCTCCGCCTCCGCGGTGAATAAAATATCAGGCAAATATTGAATACTCCTTAAATAAATTTCCATTCCTCTGTTCCTTGCTCATCTGTTCGTCTGTTCATCTGTTCTTTCGGTATATTTGCATCTCCCAATACCACTGAAGGAATTGGAGAGATATATGAAACTTAGTTATCGCCAGCAGAACCTCCCTTTTCAATATCCTTTTACCATTTCGAATGGACGTACCAAAACACACCAGCCCGCACTGGTAGTGGCACTTGCATTAGGGCCGTTCGTGGGTGTGGGGGAAGCTCCAGCAATTGTGTACTACGATGTTACGGTAGAGAAGATGATTGCCGACCTGGAATCGAAGAGAGGCCTGGTGGAGAAATTCGCTTTTACCGAACCAGAGCGTTACTGGCACTACCTGCACCATTTGTTCCCCGATAATCCTTTCCTGGTCTGCGCACTGGATATGGCCGGCTGGGACCTGTATGGAAAGATGAAGGGAAAGCCGCTTTACGAACTCTGGAACACCCGCTGGGAGAACACACCTGTGACCGATTACACCATCGGCATAGATACCATTGATAAGATGGTAGCCAAAATGCAGGCCAAACCCTGGCCGGTATACAAGATCAAACTGGGTACAACAGAAGATATCCAGATCATGGAAGCGTTACGGAAACATACCGATGCTGCATTCCGTATCGATGCCAATGCCGGCTGGACGGTGGACGAAGCACTGGAAAAAATTCCACAGCTGGCCAGGCTCGGAGTTGAATTCATTGAACAGCCACTGGCCAAGAACGATTGGGATGGCATGAAGATCCTTTTTGAAAAATCTCCATTGCCTTTGTATGCCGATGAAAGCTGTGTGTTTGAACAGGACGTAGAAAAATGTCACGGGCATTTTCATGGTATCAATATCAAACTCACCAAGTGCAGCGGTATCACACCCGCACTGCGTATGATAAAGAAAGCAAGGGAGCTGAACCTGAAAGTGATGATGGGCAGCATGAACGAATGCACCATTGGTTCTGCGGCCATTGCCCATTTTCTGCCACAGATCGATCATGTGGATATGGATGGGCCTTTGCTGCTGTCTGAAGATGCCGCCAGCGGAATTCAGTTCGACTTCGGTAAAGTGACCATCAGCAACCAGCCCGGTATGGGGATCACTTTGCTGTGAGGCGGATATCTGCAGCAGTGGTTATGGCACCTTAACAGAATTCTAACATTCTCATCGGTTTCTGGCATTGGCTTTGGCTTATACATGGTATAAAACTAAGTACCATGAAAAAGTTACTACTCACATCCCTGATCGTTGGTGCCTTTCTTGTAGCAGAACAAACAGAAGCACAGGTGCGTGTCAACCTGAATGTCAATATCGGCCCCAGACCCGCCTGGGGATTACCTGGTACCTATGCCGGTGATTATTATTATCTGCCGGAGATCGATACCTATTATGATATTCCCCGTGGTCAGTTCATTTACTTCAACGGAGGTAACTGGGTGTTTGCTGCCGAATTACCCTATATGTATCGCAGCTACGACCTGTACCGCGGTTACAAAGTGGTGATCAATGAACCCCGGCCATACCTGCATTGCGATGTGTATAGGAACCGGTACAGCAATTACTATAACAACTATCGCCGTCAGGTGATCTATACGCCACAACCGGTCTATCCACGCAACCGTTATGAAATAGACCGTTACAATAGCGGCAGCAGAGGCTATTACCGCGACCGTGATGATGAGCGCAGAGGCGGACGAGATGATGACGACCGTTTCGAACGCGGCAGAGGCAATGGATGGGGCAATGGTCATGACCGTGGGCGACATGGCAGAGGCTGATCACCTTTTTGACAAAAGCATGAGACCTGGTTTCATGCTTTTTTTGTTTTCTGGTGTCACTTGGCGAATTTCGTTGCCATATCAAATGCTTATGACACCGGAGAGAAGCGCCAAACTGTTACAGGTACTCAGCAAACGTCAGGCTGATCTGACCGTGGTAATGGAGAATGTAAACGATCCTCATAACATTTCAGCCGTCATGCGCACCTGTGAAGCGGTGGGGATACAGGATATTTATGTACTCACCACCCGGATCAGGCCGCATAAGAAATTCGGAGCCAAAAGCAGCAGCAGTGCCGCCAAATGGCTGACCATACACCAGCATACCGATGCGGTTGACTGTTTTGCCGAATTGCGTAAACACTATACCCAGATACTGACCACACACCTGGCCACGGATTCGGTAGGCCTGTACCAGATCGATTTCACCAAACCCACCGCCCTGGTATTCGGTAACGAACACGATGGGGTGAGTGAAGAGATCAGGGCCATGGCGGATGGTAATTTCATCATTCCCCAGATGGGTATCATACAAAGCCTGAACATTTCTGTGGCCTGCGCGGTCAGTATTTACGAGGCATTCCGCCAGAAAAATGTTGCGGGACATTATGATAGACCCTCTTTATCCTCTCAAAGAAGGGAATCCCTGATGAAGGACTGGGGCTTTCTCGAGACCGATCAATAAAACCGGCACATGAAAAAAATATTGGTTACCCTGATTGTCCTTTTTTCCTGCCAGCTGGTATCTGCGCAATCCATCAGGAAGCTGACGATGGACCAGCTTCAGAAAATGATCGATACCAGTTCGGTACCACTGGTGGTGAATTTCTGGGCCACCTGGTGCGGTCCCTGTGTACGCGAGATCCCCTGGTTCGAAAAGCAGGTGGCTGCTTTTGCGGACAAAAAAGTAAAACTGCTGCTCGTGAGCCTGGATTTCCCGGATGAGTACCCTGCAGGCATCAGCAGTTTTGCCAGGAAAAACGGCTACCGCTCGCAGATCGTTTGGCTGAATGAAACGGATGCGGCATTGTATGGCCCTAAAATAGACAAACAGTGGGAGGGTGCCATACCGGTAACACTGATGGTGAATAACCAAACAAACTATCGCCGGTTCTTTAACCAGCAATTGCCCGAGCCCAGGCTGTTACAGGAATTGACGCAGTTGGTACAATGATCAGTACTGTTCCGCTTCTTCCTCATGCTGCAGGCGCCGCAGCTTTTGTATCAGGTGCAAAGAATAGGCGAAACTGATCATGCTCCCCAGGGCCATTACTACGCCCCAACTGCTGCCGTAGTGCACACCATCTGCAAAAGCATACGTGATCAGGAAAATAATGCCAATGATAACTACTGTGCGAATGAATGGATGGATATTCATATAGCAGGTTTTGGTTATGCTATAATGAGATGCCGGCCGGCACAGAATCCATAAATCGGCCTGGATTTTCTGGAAACTTGTTTTAGGGGGCCGTTTGTTTTCTCTTGTCCTGCTCCGCTTTTTTTCTCTCTTCTGCCGCTTTGGTGAGGTAGGTAATGCTGACATTCAGCTCGAATCCGATCAGCAGGATCAGGGAGTTGATATAGACCAGCACCATGATGATCAGCACGGTTCCGATGGAGCCATAGATCTTATTGTAACTGGCGAAATTATTGACCCAGTAAGAGAACAATAACGTGGTCACCAGGGTAAGGGCCGTGGCCAGCAGGGATCCGGGCGATACGATCTTCCAGCGTTTTTTGATATTGGGCGCAAATTTGTAAATGAATGCGATACCATAGAACAGCAGGCAAATGATGATTCCCCAACGTACGCCGTTCCACCACGAAAGCCGTTCTGCCCTTCGCATGTTGAATACATGGTTCAGTACATAACTGAGCTGTTGTTTGCCCAGGAACAGCGCCAGTGCCGATACCAGTATCAGTACCAGTAAAATGAACGTTAAACGGATGGCCCTCCAGCGCTGGTGCAGGAAGACAGTCTTTTTTTCCTGTATGGATTTATCGAATGTCCGGATGATGCCGATCATGGCATTGGAAGAGTAGAACAGCAATAAAAGAAAACCGAAAGAGAAGATACCGATATGCTGGTCTTCCAGCAGGTCGTTCAGCGTATTGGTGATGAAATGATAGGTGCTGGAATTTGGGGTGATATCCTTGAACAGTCCCATGATCTCTCGTCGCACATTGTCTGACCTGGGAACCAGCGGGATCAAAGAGAACAACGACAGGATCGCAGCCGGTAAGGCCATGATCAGGTTAAAGGAGATCGCGGCGGCACGCTCATCCAGTCCCACCCGTTTTACCTGTTTCAGAAAAAAATCCACCACATCATACACCGGTAACCCCTGGAAACCGGGAATGACCCAGGTCTTGCTTTTCTTCAGCAGGAAAGCCACCGGGGGCCAGCGTAATATGATCCGTTCTAATCTGGTCAAGGTTTTTTGGATTCTTTTTCCTGTTTACGGGTCATATAAGCATCCAATGCTTTCTGGTATTCTTTGGCATACCGGTCGTGTTCAGCATAGTTGCTGCTGAAATGATGGTAACCGCTGAAATCGCTTTTGGCCACAAAGTACAGGTAGTCTGAATTGGGCGCATTCAATACAATATCAATGGTCTTGGGCGATGGTGTGCAGATAGGGCCGGGAGGCAGTCCTTTTACCCGGTAAGTATTGTAAGGTGAGGGATTGAACAGGTATTTTTCGTAGATCCGGGTGATCGTAAAATCCTTCATCGCATACTTGATGGTGGGACATGCCTGCAGCGGCATCTGTTTTTTCAACCGGTTGATGTATACGCTGGCGATCTTGTATTTGTCGCTCTCATAATTGGTCTCTTCCTCAACGATCGATGCCAGTATGTACACCTGCTCAGGGGTGAAATTCATTTTTTCAGCCTTGGCCAGCCGGTCATTTTTGGCCCAGTAGCTCTTCTGTTCATCCGCCAGCCTGCGCAGTATGCGGGTGATGGATGTGTTCCAGTAAAAACTGTACGTGTCCGGTATGATCAGGGTGAACAGTTTGCTGGTATCCACTCCGAATTTTTTCAGCGAGTCGTTGCTGTTCAGGTAACGCATTACCGATACGGAGTCGGGCGCAAAGTTCTTGCTGATCAGGTGGGCCAGGTCTTCCTTGGTCCGGATCTTATTGATTACGAGTTTCAGCTCTGCCAGGCGGCCGTTGCGCAGCATACGGGCAATCTTCCAGTTGCTCATCCCTTTTTTTACTTCGTACTTGCCGGGTTTGAGCTTGTTCCAGACATCCGTACGTGATGCCAGCAGCCTGAATACGGCCGGGTGGGAGAGGATCTGCTCCTGTTCCATGGCTTCCAGCACAGCGCTTGGGTCGGTCTTGCCTTCGGGCACGATGAAATAACGGCTTTTTTCAGAAAAGCCTGTTCCGGAGCCCAGTACCAGCCAGGCAGTTACAGCGCCGGCGATGACCAGTACCAGCAATAGGGCGGAGAGAACTCTTGACATGTATTCAAATTAAATAAAAAACCCTGTCTGAGGTGCAGACAGGGTGGTAAAATATCGTCAGGAAATTATTTCTTAACAGAATCTGCTGCAGTAGCGGTATTGGTCGGAACAGCAGCAGGGGCAGGAGCCGGAGCGGTCTGGTTGGTATTCACTTTCTGCAGGATAGAACTGTCAGCACCATCAGAACCACCGCCTTTTAAGAACAGGGTAGAGAAGATGGCCAGCACAGCAATGATGCCTGAAAATAACCAGGTACCTTTTTCCAGTACATCGGTGGTCTGTTTCACACCCATCAGCTGGTTGCTGAAACCGCCAACATTACCGGATAAGCCACCACCTTTGGGGTTCTGTACCAGAACGATAAAACCCAGTGCAACGGCAGCGATCACGATCAGGATCAAAAACACAATAGTCATATTATATACCTTTTAATTGTTCTATTTTGGCAGCAAAATAACTGGATTTTTCAGGATTTATGAAACTTAATTTAATGTAGAGCTGGATGGCTTTTTCCACCTGCCCCTGTTTCTCCAGTACATCGGCCATGGTTTCGGTCAGCACTTCCCGGGTCTCATTGGAGTTTTTGGCGGTTTCGGCCACTGCTTTCTCCATTTCCAGGGTGGTGCCCAGGTCATTGGGGGTGCCCTGAGCCTGTTTGATCTGTTTGAGCCAGTCGGTGAATTTGCGTAAATGTGCCGTCAGTTTATCCTGCGGGATGGCAGAAAGGTCCACTTTTATGCCCTGCGAGGCAAAATAGTCGATGGTGTGCAGTTTTTTCTTCTCGGCATCAATATCCAGTACCGCATCGGGTTCTACCGGTTTCTTGAAATCTGCCAACTGGTTAGAAAGTATGCCCGCGATCTTACTCTCGGTTTCTGTGGCAACTTCCTCATTTCCGTCCACTTCCAGGTAATCGTCGGGGGCCGGCTCGGTTTCCGGGTCCTGATCCCGGCTCACGTCTATCTGCCGCATCATTTCCCGCACATTCTCCACTGATGGGATCACCATTGCGGCTGCTTTTGCCGTTTTCTCCTGTAGGGGTGAAGTTACAGCCTGTATTCCTGCCATCTGGTATTGCAACCAGAGAGGGTTGGTGAAATACAAATTGGTCTTTGCAACCGGATGCGTATCGGTATTGGCCGATGCCGTGCTGGCAAAAAAATGCGCTGGTGCAAAATAAGGGGCTTCGGCAGCCAGTTTTTGCCAGAACTCGGGTGTTACCTGGGCAAGCGATAGTTTGCCGGTAAGATGAAACAATACTTTTTCCTGCGTCAGGTTCATGTAGGTAAAAGTAGGATTTGATTACCAGTTAGAGAAGATGCGGTTAAAAATATCATCCGATAAGGTCCTGACCACTTCATCCAGCAACTGGGCCTCTGCCTGCTGCAGTGAAAGGCTGGCCGAATAATCGAAGCTGCGGCTAACATCGAACTCCTCTGTTTCGTTGCTCTTGTTCTTTTTCAGGATCACGTGTAAACTAACGGTCAAACGGTTGGTAGTGGCTTGTTGGGCACTCACACCAACGGTTTGGGTGGCATCGTAACGGGTAATGGTACTGCTGATCACATAATCAGCATTGTCATCGTTGGTGCGGGTAAGTTTGGTACCACCAATGATCTTCTGCTGTATCTTGTCGAAGAATTTCTGGCTTAACTGCGGGTTCACATAAGAGGCTCGGTTCTCTACGAACCCGACCTTCACTGTTTTCACATCCGCCGGTATCACCGCATCCCTGAACGAATACCGCACGCTGCAACCGGCCGTCATGACCAGCAAACCCAATAACAACCCTACATACCCCCGCATATTCCGTAGTTTCATCATTATCAAAAATTTTACCCTATTCAAATTTAATCATTCACTCATCCACTCATTCACTCATTCATCAATATCATACTCCTTCAGTTTCCTATACAAGGTCCGCTCGCTGATGCCCAGGTCCAGTGATGCATCCCTTCTTTTGCCCTTGTGTTTTTTCAGCGCTTTTACGATCAGTTCTTTCTCTTTGTCCATGATGTTCAGGGATTCCTCCACTTCCTCATGGTGGTGAATATCCGAATCGTGCAGCAGCACCGGTTGCTGGTTGCCTGCCGGCAGGAAGGAGGGCTGGTTCACGGCAGGTTGCTGAGCCGGTGGGGGTGTCATGATCGCCTGGTTGGTATCGTTGCTTCCATGGAAATCGTTCATCAGCGAGTCGCGGGTAAAATTGGCTGCAGTGCCTGCCAGAGAAGGGTTCTGCAGGATCTCCAGGAACATTTTTTTTAGCTCTGTCACATCTTTTTTCATGTCGAAAAAAAGCTTGTACAGGATCTCCCGTTCATTGGCAAACTCACCCTGCGCAGGACCTCCTGCCAGTACCGGTAACCGGCTATGTGCCGCATCGGGAAGGAACCTGCGCATTTCTGCACCGCTGATGATGCTGTTGGTGCTGAGTACGGAGATCTGTTCTGCAATGTTTTTCAATTCACGCACATTACCCTGCCAGCTATGGTTGATCAACAGGCTTTTGGCTTCCTCGTCCAGTTGAACCGGTGTGGTTTTGTAGCGCTCTGAGAAATCCACCACAAACTTGCGGAAGAGCAGCAGGATATCTTCTTTCCTGTCGCGCAGTGCCGGTACCCGGATAGGCACCGTACTTAAACGATAGTACAGGTCTTCGCGGAAACGGCCTTTCTGTGTAAACTCCAGCAACTCGCGGTTGGTGGCGGCTATCACGCGTACATCGGTCTTCTGTACCTTGGATGATCCTACGCGGATGAATTCGCCAGTTTCCAATACCCGCAATAAACGGGCTTGTGTACCCAGCGGCATCTCGCCGATCTCATCCATGAAAATGGTACCGCCATTCACGGTCTCAAAATATCCTTTACGGCTGTCCACCGCACCGGTGAATGCCCCTTTTTCGTGACCGAACAACTCTGAATCGATCGTGCCTTCCGGGATGGCCCCGCAGTTGACTGCGATGAACGGGTTGTGCTTGCGCGCGGAAAGGGCATGTATGATCTGCGAGAAGACCTCTTTACCCACACCACTTTCCCCTACGATCAGTACCGTAAGATCTGTGGCAGCCACCTGTGCCGCAGTGTTCAGTGCATGGTTCAGCGCCGGAGAATTACCGATGATGCCGAAGCGGTTTTTTATACTTTGTAGATCCATGAGGATAATTAATAATTGGTAATTAGTAATTAGTAATGGTTAGCGTTAGGCTGTGTGGGTGTTGTCTACTTTGCCCAACAGGGTTCCTGCCGTACAACTGTCTATGTTCACCATTACATAGTCCCCTTTCTTAAGTTCATATTGTTCTTTGGGGAAGATGACCACTTTGTTGTGATCAGTCCTTCCCTGCCAGTGATCATCGCTTTTTTTGGAGTTGCCCTCGATCAGTACCTGGAAACGCTTGTTCACATCGCGCTGCATGCTTTCGAGGGAGTGGATCCGGTGCAGGGCAATGATCTCCTGCAGCCTTCTTTTTTTCACCTCTTCCGGTACATCATCCTCGTACCTTCTCTCTGCCAGGGTGCCCGGCCTTTCGCTGTAATAGTACATGTAGGCAAGGTCGTACTTGCAATATTCCATCAGCGAGTACGTGTCCTGGTGATCTTCTTCCGTTTCCGTACAGAAACCGGAGATCATGTCGGTACTCAAACCGCAACCTGGCAATATTTCGCGTATGCGGTTCACCCTGCCAATGTACCATTCACGGGTATAGGTACGGTTCATCAGCTGCAGTATGCGGTTGCTGCCGCTTTGTACGGGCAGGTGTATGTATTTGCAGATATTGTTGTGCCTGGCCATGGTATACAACACTTCATCCGTAATGTCCTTGGGATGGGATGTGCTGAAACGGACCCGCAGCAGGGGAGATACCTGTGCCACTTTTTCAAGCAGTTTGGCAAATGTTACGGTATCGTCGTTCTTTTCATCTATCCAGTAATAACTGTCCACGTTCTGGCCCAGCAAGGTCACTTCCCGGTAGCCGGCGGCAAAGAGCTGGTTTACTTCTTCCAGGATGGAATGTGCATCGCGACTGCGTTCGCGGCCACGGGTAAACGGTACCACACAGAAACTGCACATATTGTTGCAGCCCCGCATGATGGACACAAATGCGCAGACACCGTTGCTGTCGAGCCTGATCGGGGCGATATCCCCATAGGTCTCATCCCGGCTAAGCAGAACGTTCACGGCTTTCTGTCCTGTTTCGGCCTCTTCGATCAGGGAAGGCAGGCTCCGGTAGGCATCGGGGCCTACTACCAGGTCAACCAGCTTTTCCTCTTCCAGCCATTTCGATTTCAGGCGCTCCGCCATACAGCCCAGTACGCCTACCAGCATGCCAGGTCTCTTTTTCTTCAGCGAACGGAATTCCGTCAGGCGTTTTCTGACGGTCTGTTCGGCTTTTTCACGGATAGAACAGGTATTGATCAGTACCAGGTCGGCTTCCTCCTGGTTACGGGTGGCGCCAAAACCTTCGGCATTCAGGATGGATGCCACTACTTCACTGTCGGCGAAATTCATGGCGCAACCATAACTTTCTATGTAAAAATGTTTCTGGTAAGCTGCGGTATCATTCACAATCGGATTGTAGGCCTCGCCCTGACGGCTTTCGTCATGGGTTTTACCTGCTAATTCCAATATTTCCATTCTGAACAGTTTAGTGTGCAAAAATACGAAAAATGTGTTTCATCGTGTCATATTGTCAGCATTCCTGCCTTTAAAATTGCTGATATCCATTAGATTTGCGAGGAAAATTTCCGATAGATGAAGAAAGCCCCCTTTGTTTTTTTCTTTCTGTGTTCCTTTTTGGTGGTACAAGGCCAGGATATAGCAGTCAACCGGTTACGGAACGAGACCTCCCGAACCATCAAAAAAGAGGCGGATACCAGTACCTGGAACTGGAAAAAAGGCGGATTGATGAGTTTTAACCTGGCCCAGGGCTCACTGAGCAACTGGGCTTCGGGTGGTGACAATTTTTCGTTGACCGTCAATGGCTATTTCAACTACTATTTTTTCTACAAGAAGAACCGGCATAGCTGGGACAACAATATTGACGTCAATATGGGTTACGTGCAGTCCACCAGCCTGGGCAGCCGTAAGAACGACGACCGTTTCGACTATCTGAGCAAATACGGTTATAAAATGGATACGGTGGGTAAATGGTATCTCTCCACCCTGTTCAACTTCCGCTCGCAACTGTTTGATGGATATACCTATTCGAACAATATCGGGACCTTTGCCTCCTCATTCCTGTCGCCTGCTTACGTGATCCTGTCGGTGGGTTTCGACTGGAAAGCGGCTCAGAACCTGTCTGTGTTCTTTTCTCCGCTTACCTCGCGTTCTATTTTCCTGATGAACGATAAACTGGCCATGAAAGGAGGGTATGGTATTCCGGCGGGTTCCCATTCGGTGAATGAGATAGGTGCTTTTGCTACGGTGAACTATAACAATACCATTGCCAAGAATGTGACGTATAAGGGCAGGGTAGACCTGTTCTCCAATTACCAGAATAAACCGGAGAATGTTGACCTGTATATGACCAACCTGTTCTCGTTCAAGATCAACCGTTTTTTTTCGGCAACCTATAGCCTGGATATGATCTATGATGACGATATCCGCTTATTTGGCCCGGAGAAGAAATCGCCGGGTTTACAGACCAAAAGCCTGATCGGTATCGGTTTCCTGAAACCCTTGAACGTGGTCAAGATCCGCCACAGCAGTCCTGTCAGCACTATTTAAGCCTTCACTTTCAGCAGGTGTTTGATCTTGTTGGCCTTATAGGTAAGGTCCTGGTAATCTTTGTGTAATATGGTCACATGCCCCATTTTACGGCCTGGTTTGGTTTGGGTTTTGCCGTACAGGTGCACGAACACATTGTCCATGGCCATCACTTCTTCCAGTCCTTCGTATATGGCGGTTCCGGAAAAGCCGTCTGCCCCCAATAGGTTCACGATGGCCGAAGGGAGAATGGGGTCCGTATTACCCAGCGGGTATCCGAGAATGATGCGCCAAAGCATGTCGTACTGGCTGGAATAATTGCCTTCGATGGTGTGATGGCCGCTGTTGTGAACACGCGGTGCACTTTCGTTCACCAGAACTTCGTCGTTCTTGTCGATGAACAGTTCGATCGCGAACAAACCCGGGCTCTGCAGTTCCTTGACCACTTTGGTGGCGATGGCTTCTGCGCGCCAGAGGGTCTTTTCGGGCAAGATGGCCGGACTGAGTTGGTAATCCAGCAGGTTCCATACCGGATCGAAGATCATTTCTGCAGGAGGGTAGTGGGTGATCTCGCCCTTTACATTCATCGCAACGATAATGGCGATCTCTTTTTTGATGGCCACTTTTTTCTCCAGTACGGCGGGGGCATCAAATCCCTTGCTGATATCGTTCTCTGATTCCAGTATACTTACCCCTTTGCCGTCGTAACCGCCCTGGCCGATCTTGTGTACGGCGGGTAAGAAATCCTTGTGCAGTTCCAGTTCCACCAGGTTGTTGGTAATGACAAAGGCAGAAGTGGGGATCTCATGTTCTTTATAAAAAGCTTTCTGCACCACTTTGTTCTTGATGGTGCGGATCGCAGAAGGTTTGGGAATGACGGTAACACCTTCGGCCTCCAGTTTTTCCAGGGCATCCACATTCACGGCTTCAATCTCGATGGTGATGGCATCCAAGCCCTTGCCAAAAGCATATACGGTGTCAAAATCAGTGATATCACCTTTGGTGAAATGATGGCAGAGATGTGCTGCCGGACAGTTCGGGTCATTTTCCAGTACATATGTTTCCACCACATAGTTGCCTGCAGCCTGTAAGAGCATTCTGCCCAATTGGCCGCCACCAAGGATACCTACTTTCATAATTGAACAACTTAGGCGACGAAGATAAATAAGAGTGATAGAGTTGCAAGTGAAAAATTAAGGGGGGAGTAGTCAGTAGTCAGTGGGCTCATACTACCTGCTCACTACTGACCACTCACGACTGACGACTCACTGCTCACTTTTCACGACACAGTTTCCCCCCAATTCCCTAGATTTGTTCCGATGACGCCCGATTATCCACATAAGATCTTCAGCGATAAGCGCTTTTGCTACTGCCTGCTGATGGAAGCACTGGCCATGGATGCCGGTAGCTAGTTAGATTTCATCTGGTTGAAGACCAGATCATTGTACTACCACCTCATTACGTCATTACCTAAACTTTCGTATGGAAACAGTTGTAACTGCCGCCGCAGCGCAACCGGCAACGCAAGACTTTCTGCCATTGCAGGGAACAGATTATGTAGAATTCTATGTGGGCAATGCCAAACAGGCCGCCCATTTTTATAAAACCGCTTTCGGCTTCCAGAGCCTGGCCTATGCAGGTCCCGAAACAGGGGTGAAAGACAGGGCCAGTTATGTGGTCCGTCAGAACAAACTCACTTTCGTATTCACTACTCCATTACGCAGCCAGAACCCGATGGCCGATCATATTTACAAACATGGCGATGGGGTAAAGATGCTGGCCCTGAAAGTAGAGGATGCAGCCGATGCCTGGAAACAGACCACTTCCAGGGGCGCCAGGTCATACCAGGAACCCGTAACACTGACCGATGCCGATGGGGAGCTGGTTCTCAGCGGTATCCACACTTATGGAGATACCGTTCACCTGTTCGTGGAAAGAAAAAATTACCGGGGAGCATTCATGCCTGGATTCCGCAAATGGGAAACCCTTTATCAGCCTGCAGAAACGGGGTTGCTGTACGTAGACCACTGCGTAGGAAATGTTGGCTGGAACCAGATGGACCGCTGGGTGAAGTTTTATGAGGAAGTGATGGGTTTCCGGAATATCCTGAGTTTTGATGACAATGATATTTCTACCGAGTATTCGGCCCTGATGAGCAAAGTGATGAGCAATGGCAATGGTTTTGTGAAATTCCCCATCAACGAACCGGCCGAGGGCAAGAAGAAATCACAGGTGGAAGAATACCTGGATTATTATGATGGAGAAGGCTGCCAGCATGTGGCACTCGCCACCAACGATATTGTGAAGACCGTTACCGAACTCCGCAACCGCGGGGTGGAATTCCTGAAAGTGCCTTCTTCGTATTATGCTGACCTGCTGAGCAGGGTAGGGCATATTGACGAGGACCTGCGCCCGCTGGAGGAGCTGGGCATACTGGTCGACAGGGATGATGAAGGTTACCTGTTGCAGATCTTTACCAAACCGGTGGAAGACAGGCCCACCCTGTTTTTTGAGATCATCCAGCGCAAAGGTGCCAAAAGTTTCGGAAAAGGTAACTTCAAGGCCCTGTTCGAAGCCATTGAACGTGAGCAGGAACTGCGGGGTAACCTGTAAACAGGTCCATGGTCCGCTTGCCGGGCAGGTGGACCATGGACAATTTTAACAGTTCCCGAAACGTTAATTCTTATACCGGCCCTATTGGCTGTGTTGGCTCATTCCTTATTTTTGAATCCATGAAGCGGATAGCAGGTGTAATTCTTTTGTGGGTATTGGCAGTGCAGGCTCATGCGCAGGGACCGTTTATTTCTTTCCAGCGCCAGTTCCCGAAAGTGGTGAATGCCATGAAGCTGAAAGAGGACTCCCTCAGAAAACAGTTGGCTGCCATCAATATCTCCTGGCCTGTTAAACAGATGTACGTCCGCAGTTTCAAGTACGACAGCCAGCTGGAAGTATGGGTACGTAACCATAAGAACGAACCCTTTAAGCTATTCAAAACCTATAAGGTATGTGCTTTGTCCGGTGCATTGGGACCCAAACGTATCGAGGGCGATTACCAGGTGCCGGAAGGGTTTTACTATATCAACGAGTTCAATCCCAGGAGCAGTTACCATATGTCGCTTGGCCTGAATTACCCCAATGCATCCGATCAATTGCTGAGTGATTCCCTGAAGCCGGGTAACGATATCTTTATACATGGCAGTTGCGTGACCGTAGGTTGCATTCCCATCCAGAACAACCAGATAGAGGAAGTGTACCTGCTGGCCAGTTATGCCCATGACCAGGGACAGGATTTCATCCCTGTTCATATTTTCCCCGTACGGTATAATGTGGAAAAAAGCCGCGAATACCTGGCCCGCGCCAGTAAAGATGATCCTGCTTATCAAAGTTTTTCAGCCCGCCTGAAAGAGGTATTCGATTATTTTGAACAAACCAAAAAGATCCCCCTCATCTCCGTCAACAAAAAAGGGGAATACATCCCCCTCTAACAAACATTCACTCATCCTCTCATTCAATCATTCAATCATTGCCTCACAAGCACCTGCACCGTATCCACGCTTCGTTGGGTCAATACGATCTCCTTACCCCTGGTGAGTTGTTCAAAGGTCTCTGTGTTGTAATGCCGGATCGTTAACAGCGTCAGGTCTTTTTCTACCTGCACATCAAATAAGGCAGCGGCAGCTGCGGCCAGTTGTTCGATTTTTTCTGCACGGTAATCCATGCATAACTGCACGTTGATGGCGCCGGTCTGTATCAGGTTGGGCCTTGTTTTGATCTTGTGTAATAACGCATACAGCCAGCTCATGGGCTCTTCTCCCACAAAGGAAAAATCCTGGCTGTTCAAATGCAGTAAAGCCTGGTTCTCTTTTACCACGATGATAGGGGGAAGTCCTTTACTGTTCTTTTTGTGTATAAGCGTGCCGGGCAGTTCCGGGTTCAGGAAACATTTTACGTGTAAGGGAATGCCTTTGTTCTGCAAGGGTTTGATGGTCTTCGGGTGGATCACCTGCGCACCATAATACGCCATCTCGATCACTTCGGTGAAGTTGAGCTCCTGCAATGGTTGTGCTTCCGGGAAACGTTTCGGGTCTGCATTCATCACAGCTTCCACGTCTTTCCAGATGGTAAGACTTTCTGCGTTGAGGATATTGGCAAAAATGGCCGCTGTAAAATCACTGCCCTCCCGACCGAGTGTGGTGCTCTCGTTATCGGCGGTACAGCCAATGAAACCCTGCGTCAGGTATATGCCGGGTAGGGAAATGGTGTTTTTTACTCTTTCACTGGTGTAATCCCAGTCTACGGAGGCATCCCGGAATGTGTTGTCGGTCCGTAACAGATCGCGCACATCCAGCCATTCGTTGCCGATGCCGGATTCATTCAGGTAATGACTGATAATGGCCGTGCTGAGCAGTTCGCCTATGCAAACCACCTGGTCGTAATAGTAATCGTATTCCCTCACCGGTTTATCGTGCAATAGCCATTCTACTTCAGTAAAGAAATCGGTGAGTTGCGACAGGCACTCGTTGAACTGCTTCACCAGCAAGTATTTTGAAATGTTGAGGTGGTGCTGTTTTACTACATCAAATAATTGCAGGGCTTCGTTCTTATTGCCTGCATAAAAAGCTTCTGCCACTTTTTCGAGACTGTTGGTGGTCTTGCCCATGGCAGAGATGATGATGACAAGAGGTTGGTCCTGGTAACTTTTTACGATACCTGCCAGGTTCTGGATCCTTTCTACACTGTTAACGCTGGCCCCGCCGAATTTAAATACTTTCATTCCTTACCGGTTCTGTTTTGGTTAGGCAAAACTAGGTTAATTCTTGCTTCGGCAGGGAGACGGCGAGGAGTTTACTGTGCAAATTGGTATGGTTGTTGTTTCATGCATGGAAAATGTGTATGCAAATGAATCCATGGGTTTTCAGGATCGGTTGCCTGGCATTGGGAATTGCTCTGTTGTCCTGCAGCCCGAGAACAGCAGGATCCATTTCGGCAAACACCGGAAAGGAAACCGTTGTGATGGCCGGTATGGAAAATGCCATCCTGCAGTATGTCAACCAGCACAGGCATTCATTGGGAAGACCTTCCCTGAAGCTGGCAACGGCAGCTTCTGAGCAGGCTTACCGCCATAGCCGTAACATGGCAAACCGGAAAACCGGTTTCGGTCATGAAGGATTCGACAAACGGATGGAATCCATCAAAAAAAATGAAGGATGGATCTCCGCTTCCGCAGAAAATGTGGCATATGGAAAACTCACTGCCCGGGAAGTGGTGCAGGGCTGGCTCAATAGCCCGGGACACCGGAAGAATATCGAAGGAGATTACCAGTACACAGGTATCGGCGTGCACCAGGATGCGAAGGGCATTATTTTTTTTACCCAGATCTTTTACCGTAAATGAACGCCGTTATTGTGTATGGCTTACATCATGTATGGATAAAATTTATCAGATGAATTAGAGGTCGCACACTACCTTTATCGAAATGATTGCCGCATGATCGTAAACAGGAACATCCTCACCCTGGATGAATTCACCCTTACCCAGTTAAGACAGTTTCCCACAGCTACCGGTGAATTGAGCCGACTGCTCCGCGACCTGGCATTGGCGGCCAAACGCGTGAATGTGGAAGTGAACAAAGCCGGCCTGGTAGATATACTGGGTGATGCCGGCAGCATCAATGTACAAGGAGAGGATGTGAAAAAACTGGATGTGTTTGCCAATAACCAGTTCATGGGCGTATTGAAACATGGCATCAGTTGCGCTGGCATCGGCAGCGAGGAAATGGATGACTTTGTGGTGTTTGATGATGAGATCAGTAACAACAGTAAATATGTGGTCTTATTCGATCCTCTCGATGGCAGTGGCAATATTGATGTGAACGTATCCATCGGAACCATTTTCAGCGTCTATCGCAGGGTGAGTGAATTGGGCAAACCCTGTCGCAAGGAAGATTTTCTGCAACCGGGCAATAAACAGGTGGCAGCAGGGTATGTGGTTTATGGATCAAGTACCATGCTGGTATACGCTACGCGTCGTGGTGTGAATGGTTTTACGCTTGACCCGTCTATCGGAGAGTTCTCCTTGAGTCATCCGGATATCAAATGTCCCGATGCGGGTAAGTTCTACTCGGTGAACCATGGTAATTTTTTTCAGTACGAGGAATCGGTAAGGAAATATATCGACGGCTGCCAGCGCAAGACCCGGGAGAATGGCGGACCTTATACACAGCGTTATATTGGCAGTATGGTGGCAGATGTGCATCGTAACCTCATCAAAGGTGGTATCTTCATGTATCCCGGAACACTGGATAAGCCCAAAGGCAAACTACGGTTGCTGTATGAGGCCAATCCTTTTGCGTTCATTGTGGAAGTAGCTGGCGGACTGGCCACCAACGGCAAACAAAGGATCCTGGATGTACAGCCTACCGATCTGCACCAGCGGACACCTTTGTTCATCGGCAGCCGTAAAATGATGGAAGAACTGAATACTTTTATGGGGATTTAACAGGATACCATGAAACGGATATATGTATTGTTTGTATTACTCACGGGCTTTTTCTGCGCATCGGCCCAGCAGCGTTTGGATAAAAAGGGGATGAGTTACCTGGTAGCGCCCAAACCCAACACGATCATTTACCACGATACGGTCTTCAGCGGCAGCAACCAGTTCACACAGTTGTTCTACCGCACGCGGGATCCCCTGCTGATACAGCTGGTGAGTAAACACCAGTCGAATAAGATCGCGGGACAGGTATTGGGAGTCACCGGTACCATCGCCACGCTTATCGGGATCAGCAAGTTGTCGGGCACGGATAACAAAAGCCTGGGCTGGGCTTTGCTGGGTGGCGGTTTTGGCCTCACACTCACAGGGGGCTATTTGACAGTTATGGGACAGAGAAATCTGCAAATGGCCGTAACTTTATTCAACCAGAGACAGAACCAGGCATCATTGGGCATTGGTGTTGCCGGGCAGAAAGCGGGACTGGTGTATCAATTTTAGATCATGAGCAGAACCATCATACAGGTAAAAGACCTGCGAAAAAAATACGGCGAGTTTGAAGCGGTAAAAGGCATCAGTTTTGAAGTGCAGGAAGGGGAGATCTTCGGTTTGCTGGGCCCTAATGGGGCAGGTAAATCCACCACGCTGGAGATCATGGAAACGCTGCGCCAGAAGACCAGTGGCGAGATCCGGGTAGACGGATACGATCTGGATAAGTCACCCAACGACATCAAGAAGATCATCGGCGTACAGTTGCAGACGTCGGGTTATTATCCCAGCCTGAACCTGAGTGAACTGATCGACCTGTTTGCAGGCTTGTATAACGAGAACATAGATCCGCTTGACCTGCTCGATAAAGTGAACCTGCGCGATAAGGCCAAAGCCAAATTCAAGGAACTGAGTGGCGGACAGAAGCAACGGTTCTCAATCGCTACCACGCTCATCAACCGCCCGCGCATCATATTCCTGGATGAACCCACTACCGGGTTGGACCCGCAGGCAAGAAGGAACCTTTGGGACCTGATACGTAATATCCGCAACCAGGGCACTACCGTGATCATCACCACGCATTATATGGATGAGGCAGAGGTATTGTGCGACAGGGTAGCCATCATCGACAGCGGAAAGATCATAGCGATCAATACACCCGACAAGTTGATCGATGAACTGGTGGAAGCTGGTTTTGAGAAACCCAAAGAGGTAAAACAGGCCAACCTGGAAGATGTGTTCATTCATTTGACCGGAAGGGCTTTACGAGACGATTGATCCACGACATTTTGTAGCCATTCAATACCCGTAAATACTATGACAACAGATCCCCGTTATCCTATTGGAAAATATGAGCCGCAGGCTTTTTCGCAGGAGCAAAAAGAAAAATGGCTGCTGGATATCCGGTTCCTGCCAGAGGAACTGGAAAGGTCAGTACTGAACCTCGATACGGTACAGTTGCATACGCCTTACCGGGATGGTGGCTGGACGGTACAGCAACTGGTACATCATGTGGCGGATAGCCATATGAATGCGTATATCCGTTTCAAACTGGCATTAACGGAGGAAACACCGACCATCAAACCCTACGAAGAGAAACTGTGGGCACAGCTCCCTGACAATGAACTGCCGGTCAATATTTCCCTCACTTTGCTGCATGCCTTACACCAGCGATGGTATGCAACCATCCGTAACCTGACACAGACAGACTGGGAAAGGATGGTGGTGCATCCCGAACATGGCAGGAAGATGAGCCTCTGGTTCCTGTTGGGCATGTATGCGTGGCATGGAAAACACCATACGGCACATATCCATTCATTACGTGAAAGCAAAGGTTGGTAATGGCAAAGGAATACAAAGCAGCTGATCTGGATTCATTGAGGGATATGCGGTGGAAGACCTTATCCTCTGCATATGTTTATGACGACCGCTGGTTCCGTGCCCGCGCCGATAGCTGTGAGTTCCCCGATGGGCGGATCATTGAACCCTATTATGTGGTGGAGCTTCCCAACTGGTGTAATACGATCGTGGTTACGGCCGAGGAACGGGTGATACTGGTTCGTCAATACCGTTACCCCATCGATCAGACGGTACTGGAATTACCTGGCGGCGTGATCGAAAAAGGGGAAGACCCGAAAGCTGCCGCCAAACGTGAAATGGTGGAGGAGACAGGATATACTTCCGACGATATCGAGTTCCTGATGCAATCGGCACCCAATCCGGCGGTGAATAACAATACGGCCTATTTTTTCCTGGCCAGGAATGCAGTACCTACGCCCAGTACCAATCCAGACCTGTTCGAAGACATCGACATCGTTTCTTTTTCCAGGCAGGAATTCATAGAACTGGTCAGGGATAACCGGTTGTTGCATGGGGTACAGGTAGGCCCTGCTTATGCAGCGCTGGTGAAACTGGGGTGGTTACAGTTTGTATAAACTTCTGTTGCAGGAACTCACTGCTTATCGCAGGCACATTATCTTTTTACTTCCCCCACGAGGAACACACTTCCACAAACCAGTACCAGGTCGTTCTTATGAGCATGGGCAAGTGCCTGCTGCAAAGCATCGTTCACATTGGGGTAGGTGTTACCTATCAATAGATGTTCTGCTGCTTTTTGCTGCAGGGTCACGGCATCGAGTGCACGTGGTATCTGCGCCTGTGTAAAATAGTAAGTGGCGTCTTGTGGCAAGAGTGCCAGCACGGCATCCACGTCCTTGTCCTTTACCATGCCGGTGATGATGTGCAGGTGGTCGTAATCGGTCAGTTCGAGCTGTCGAGAGAGCTGTTTTACGCCATCCACATTGTGCCCCACGTCAAGGATCACGGCGGGATTGTTCTGTATCAGCTCCCATCTTCCATGCAAACCGGTCAGTTTCTTCACGTGTTGCAAGGCTTTCTGAATCGTAGCGGTATCGGTCCTCCATCCTTGTACATGGAGCTGTTGCGCGGCTTCCAGAACCGTCAGCAGATTTTTGGTCTGGTAGATGCCCGGAAGGTCCAGTTGGTAGTGATGGTGTTCGTTGGTGGTTTTGTCAACCACTTCCACTTTCAGCAGGTGGTGGTCATAGTCCCATCCTGCCATCCATCTTTTTTCCTGTGCGTAAACGATGGGTGCACTTGTGGCGTAACTGTCAAATACCGGCCTTGTTTCTGGTATCACTTCACCGATCACTGCGGGTATGCCTTTTTTGATGATGCCGGCTTTTTCTGTGGCGATCTTTTCCAGCGTATCTCCCAGCAGGTTCATGTGATCCCAGCCGATATTGGTGATCACGCTCAGTTCGGGTGTGATGATGTTGGTACTGTCTAGCCGTCCACCCAGACCCACTTCTATCACTGCCACGTCAACACCCTGTTGCGCAAAATGGTCAAAGGCCATGGCTACCGTAATCTCGAAAAAAGAGGGTTCTATCTCATTGATCAGGGGTTTGATGCGTTCTGTAAAATCGATCACGAATGCTTCTGAACAGACCTGCCCGTTTATCTTGATCCGCTCCCTGAAATCCTTGAGGTGTGGTGAGGTATAGAGTCCTGTTTTGTAACCCGCTGTCTGCAAAATGGCCGCCAGCATATGGCTGGTAGAACCTTTGCCATTGGTACCGGCGATATGGATGGTCTTGAATTTTTGCTGTGGATTGCCCAGCGCCTCGCACAAACGGATGGTATTGGTCAGGTCTTTTTTAAAAGCATCTGTCCCAATACGGCTGAACATAGGCAGCCGGGTAAAAAGATAATGAAGAGTTTCCTGGTAAGTCATATGCTGCTGCAAATTAGGCAACAATACTTATCCGCGAAGCTTGAAATTGAAGACGAGGGTACCCGTTTGTTCTTCTGCAGTTCCGCTGTTCAGTTTCAGGCTGCGTGCCTTACGCAGGGCGATATTGCGGATGGCCTGGTTGGTAGTGGTGGTGCCGCGCTGGTTGACAACGGCCTGTATCACGTTCCCGGCTTTATCAACGGTGATGTCTACAGCTACTTTGGCGTTCTCGTTGAACTCATCCTCGAAAGAGGGTAGTCGGGTGATCCTTCGGCCATCGAGCCCGCTGCGGATACTGACACCGCCCGAACCGCCACTGCCTCCACGACCACTGGCAGCATTGCCCTGGTAACTGTCTGAATTCGGATTGCCGTTAGGATTGCCCTGATCGCCTTTGCCACCGGCAATTCCCTGGTTCTGTACGCCATTGTAGCTGTCGGCCCGGTTACCGCTGGTAGCGGTACTGGTACCGCCTTTGAACAGGGCCTTGGGTTTGGGAGGGGCAGGTGTTGGGCTGTTTACCGCAGTAGGGTTAATCTTCCGGGTATTGGCAGGTGGTGTATTGACAGGTTTTACCACTGCTTTTTCCGGTTTATTCAGCGAAGGTGCATCACCATCATCATATTCATCCGCCTGGATCTTTGGCTGATTGCCAGGTTCGGATTGGGAACGGGGCGGTGCGGATCTGCTGTCTTCTGTTGCGGAAGGTTCGCCGGGTAGCTGGGGTGCAATATCACCCTCGCCGGTCTCGCTGTTGCCCAGGTTCACTTCAATACCCTCGCCAAAATCGGGCGGAGGTATCTGTGGAAGGGTCCATTGTAGGAAAAAGAATACCAGGAACACCAATGCACAAACCATGGCTGTGTAGGCAGATGCTTTCAGGTTCTTTTCTTTCTCGAATGAGGCTGACATGGATGAATGATTGCTCATATCAAATGTACAGGTATCGGCTTAGGGAATACCTGATGTTGAAAATTACCACAATTGGTGGCGGGTAATCCACTTTTGAGGTATAAAGAAAGGTTAAGGTTGGGGGGAGGGTTAAAAGAGTTAAAAGGGTTAAAAGGGTTAAAAGGGTTAAAATAGTTAAAGGGGGGTGGTACTTTTTATTTAACCACTTTAACGATTTTAACCCTTTTAACGAAACCCACGGACCAGGCTTACCTGAAAAAAGCATCGTATCCAAAACGAAGCAGGGTGGCCGTGATGACGAGGAGAAAGAATACCCTGATGAAACGGTTGCCCCGGGTGATGGCTAAACGGGCACCTGTGATGCCGCCGATGCCATTGCAGATGGCCATGGGAACCGCGATCTGCCAGAGTATGGACCCTTTGAGCAGGAACAGGGTAATGGAGCCCATATTGGTGGCCAGGTTGATCAGTTTGGCATTGGCACTGGCATGCAGGAAATCAAATCCCAGCAGGGAGATAAAGGCGAGTACCAGGAAACTGCCGGCACCCGGTCCGATAAAACCATCATAAAAACCGATGATCAGGCTGATGAGTATGGCATAGAGCCATTCACGCCGGGAGGAATGGTCCTTTTGTGTGTGCAGGCCGAAATTCTTCTTGGTATAGGTATAGATGGCCACGCCGATCAGCACAACGAAGATCACCGGTTTCATGTAGCGGTTACTGATCTTGGTCAGTACTTCGGATCCGGCAAAGGCAGCGATAAAAGCCAGCACGCACATAACGGCTGCCATCGTCCAGTTGACAGACACTTTGCGCAGGTATTGTACCGTGGCGAAAGCGGTACCGGTAAAAGAAGGGATCTTCAACGAACCTATCACGGTGGCAACAGGGAATTGCGGAAGCATGACCAGTGATGCGGGGGTCTGTATCAGTCCGCCACCGCCAACAATGGCGTCTACAAATCCGGCGGAGAAGGCAAAACAACACAATAAAATGAGGGTAAGGGTGTCCATCTAATGGCAATATAAGTACTGCGTTATTTTCCGGCCCTGTTTTTTTGTACGGTATTGGCCAGTATCAATCCCAGGATCACGAGTGAGCCGCTGATGATATGGATCCTGTTGATCTGCTCACCCAGCAGCCAGACCGCTTCGAGCACGCTGAATACCGGTATGAGGTTACCGAACAGAACGGTGCGCCCGGCGCCGATCTTTTGTATGGAAAGGTTCCAGCATAAGAAAGCGGTCACAGAAGCGCCGGCACCCAGGTAAAGGATGATGCCCCATAATGAAATGCTCCATGTGGCCGGAGCTGCTGTCAGCAACTCCATCACAAAGAACGGAACCAGTAGCAAAGTGCCCGCTGCAAAAATCACGAACAGGAAATTGATCGATGAGAGGCCGGCTGGTTTCTTTCTTACCAGGGTGCTGTAGGCAGCAAAAGCGATGGCGCCGGTAAGCACCCAAAGGTCGCCGGTAGAGAAACGGAATGATTGCAGTGTTTGCCAGCTGCCACGCGACAAGAGCAGCAGGATGCCGGACAGACAGATCAGCATGCCGGTGATGCGAAGCCTGCCGGGCCTGTCTTTCAGAAAAACAGCCGCGAATACTGTTGCAAAAATGGGAGATGACGTGGTTCCGATCAGCGCCATATTGATGGCGGTGGTATAATGCCCTGCAATATAGATGCAGGTATTGAAGATGGTGATACCGCTTACTGCCACCCAGACCAGGTATTTTGCATGAGCCCTGACAACTTGCTTTTCCTCTTTGAAACGCCGCCAGGCAAAGGGAGCAATGAGCAGGGTTGCTGTGAGCCACCGGAAAAAAGCCAGGCTAACGGGGCCAATATATTCACTAACCCCTTTGGCCACCACAAAATTACCCGACCAGATGACTGCCGCCAAAACAGCCAGTACGATACCGGCATATGTATCTTTTGCAGAATGGGTAATGGTCATAGAGGTTGAATCGGTTGCTGTGCGCTTGATAGATGACGGCTGGATTATCGGGCGTAGCGTTCTCCGCCTGCAAAATCATGTTCATAATCACCTTTCATTCTCTCCATGGAAGGGTTGAAATAACCGAAACGCAGTTTGGGAAACTCATCCCTGAGCAGGTCCATCAGTTGTTTCACACCCAGCATTTCACCGGTCTCGTGTACGCCGATCTTACCCATGTACCAGTCAGGGTCGATGTTGAAATTCCGCCACTGGATCATGCTGAGATCGGTGTCGATGATCAGTTTTCGTAAAGCCTCGTATTCTTCTACGGTATCGGTCATGCCGGGGAATACGAAATAATTGATGCTGGCCCAGCCGCCATAACCACGTACCACTTTCAGGCTCTCAATGATATCTTCGAAACGGTAATTGTTGGGGCGGTAATAGGGTTCGTAAATATGTTTCCTGGCTGAGTTGGTGCTCACGCGTATGCTGTTCAGACCAACTTCGCACAGTGCTTTTACGGCATCGGGCCTGGAGCCGTTGGTGTTGATGTTGATGCTGCCCTTGGGCGTATGCTTGCGGATCTCAATGATGGCTTCCCGGATGGTTTCCCACATCAGTAAGGGTTCTCCTTCGCAACCCTGTCCGAAACTCACGATCGGGAAAGGTGCATTTATCAGGTGCGGTACGGTGAATTCCACGATCTCTTCTGCCAACGGTTTGAAGGTAAGCCTGTCCTGTGTGGATACGATGGTTTCTTCTTCCGGCTGAAAGGAGATGCAGCCGATGCAGTTGGCATTACAGGCCGGTGATGTGGGTACGGGGCATTCCCATCTGCCCAGTGAAAAGTTACGGGCCGCCGGACAATGATAGGTCATACAGCAGTTCTCCATCAGGTGTTTCACCAGTCTGTTCTCCGGGTAAGCTTTTAGCAGGTGTTGCGCCCCTGCTTCTATCTTATCGTCATCATAACCCGCACATTCCTGTCGGATATCCTTTTCTATTCGTACTGCCGGTACATAATGTTTGTTATCATACCAGCCGACTGCCGTATAGCAGAACAGCGGCAGGGTAGGCGCATCGGGCAGAGTCTCATAGGCGGCAATGTACAGGCCGGTATGGGCAGGAGGGATGAATGCTGCAACGGCCCAGCCTTTTTCGCACAAACGCATTTCGCCCGTTTTTACATCGATACCGATGCCGCGCCTTCCCGGTAATTCGTATAAATTACCGCCATCGGGTAATGCTATCCATTCTTCGGTGGGTATGGGAAAAGCGTCCCAGCCGGCGCGACCCACAGCATACAGGGTGTCGTCTTCAAAAATATTCCCGTTTCCGTCTGAATACAGCAGGAAGGGTGATTGTGTAATGGCCATGTGTGAATTGTAAATATGAAAGCTTCGGCGTTCCGCATCATGCGAGCAGCCGGTTCCTGCAAAACTCGTTAAATTCCGCCTCTTCTTTGGCAGAACTGCTGGATTCTATTTCTTTCTGTATGAGTTTGTTGTTTTTCAGGTCAATGGTCAGGATCCCGTCTTTCAGCACCACATTCCCGATCTCTTGCCAGCTGTATCGTTTTTTGGGTAGTGAGTTGATCACGATCCCCTCATCATGAAAAGCGATCTCCTGCGGGAACTTCACCTGTTTTTCTGAAACCACTGCCAGAAAGTACAGGATGGGGATCCAGTGCAGCTGGAACAGGGATCCCAGTCCGATGGTGGCAAAAAGCAGTCCCAGCCGGTAATACGGGATCTCGCCTTTATTGGCCTGGATGGTGCAACGGATCCACCAGCCGGCAATACCTGCGATCAGCACGATGAGGAACATACTGAACCAGCCAAAAGGTATCCAGAATACCGTATAACCCAGTATGGCAATGGCGATCATCAGCATGAAACGGCTGATCAGGTCAACCAGCAGGTAACCGGGTCTGCGCAGTACTATGATGTAGTCGTATACTTTCATGCCGGTAAGTTAGGATTGATTATTGACCAGCAGGTTACACAAGCGCCACAAAATGCGGGCGCCCACGTTGCTGTCCCAGTCGGTTTGCCCCACAGCGATCTCCACCAGGTCAAAACCGATCAGTTTGCGCCCGCTGGCGCTGATCTTTTTGATGAGGTAGAAGATCTCTTCCGTTTCGAAACCGCCGGGTACGGGAGTGCCGGTATTGGGACAGTATTTCCTGTCCAGCCCGTCTATATCGAAACTGATGTATACCTGTTGCGGCAGGTGTTCAATGATCTCGTCAACGATCTGTTTCCAGGTCTCGCCCTCGAACAGCCTTTCCTTGATGTGTTTTTCCTGGTAAGCGATCACTTTAAAGTTGCTGTTGCAGATCAGGTTCCATTCTTCCTCCGAATAATCGCGGATACCCACCTGTACCAGTTTGCTCAGCGAGGGTATTTCCTGCAGGGCATTATACATGACGGATGCGTGTGAGTAGGTGAAATCTTCGTAGGCCTTACGCAGGTCGCAATGGGCATCGAGCTGTAACACCCCGAAATCGCCATATTGTTCACCCAGGGCTTTCATATACCCCAGTGAAGTACTGTGATCACCGCCAAGCAGGCCCACCAGTTTACCCTTGCCCAATAATTCCTTGCTTTGGTCAAACACCCATTGGTTCAACATGCGACTACCCTCATTGATATCTTTCAGGCTCTTACACATGAACTTATTCTTGTCTATCAATTCGCCGCGGGAGATATAATCAATATACAGTTCTGCTTCCTTGCGCAGGTAATCACTTTTCATGAGCACTTTCCTGTCAACACCCCGCATGAAAAAACCTTGTTTCCACCCATGATCGCCATCCACATCGAAAAGGTCTACCTGTTTGCTGGCTTTAAAAATATGTTCCGCTGCACGGGAAGTGCCGGCGCCATAACTGACGGTTACTTCCCAGGGTACGGGCAATATGATCAGGCGGGCATCATCTTCTGTAAAGGGAAGGCCAAAAATGTTGTTATTGGGGTTGCCAACACCGTTGGGGTCAAATTGCGATAGATCGGCCATGGTAGTATCTTATAATTGCAAACAGCCCGCAAATTTAGCGGCTATTTTCCGAATTCGGCCAAGATTAATCTGTTTAAGGAAACAGGCGAAAAAGCTTACACAAAATGTCCGGTTTGGGCAGGTTGGCAAGGGGTAGGGAAAATGATAACAGATTTTAACAACCCGGTGAATAATCAGCCGCTCTTACCAACTCATTTTGGGCTACTTTTGCAGCATAAAGGGAACACTATGAAGAAAACGCATATCATCGTACTCGTGTGTATCGCTGCTGCCATTGTGGTGCTGATCAGTTACACCGGCGATCTGACCACTTATGAGACCATTGCTTCCGCCAGGCAGAAAGAGGGCAAATTCGTGAACCTGATCGTTAAGCTGGACAAAGCCCAGCCGCTCGAATATGATGCCGTTAAGAATCCCAATTATTTAACATTTACCGCAGTAGATACACTGGGCAACAATATCAAAGTGGTGTATCACAACAATAAGCCTACGGATATGGAGAAAAGTGAACGCCTGGTGCTGAAAGGCCGCGTTCAGGGCGATCATTTTGAATGTAAGGATATCCTGCTCAAATGTCCTTCCAAGTACAAAGACGATCCAAAAGCCAATAAGAACGTACAGGCCGCATCCTAAACTGCAAGAGCAACCTGTTATCCAGTGCTGCATTTCCTTACCAGAACCTACGCTACATGAACTATATCGGAGAACATTTATTGCCGGGACAGATCGGGCATTTTTTTGCCGTACTTTCCCTGGTGGCTTCTTTATTGGCTACCATCGCCTATACACTTGCTTTCAGAACCCGCGAGCTCACGGAAAAGCAGAGCTGGATCCGACTGGCACGGGGATTGTTCCTGGCAGAGAGTATCAGTGTGCTGGCCATGTTCATCACACTGTATTATATCATCTCACATCATCTCTTCGAGTATAAGTATGCCTTCACGCACAGTGACAGGAGTTTGCAGGTGGAATACCTGCTGGCCTGTTTCTGGGAAGGGCAGGAAGGTAGTTTCATGTTATGGAGCTTCTGGCATTGTGTGCTCGGCTGGATCCTGATCTGGAAGTCGAAAGAATGGGAGAGCGGCGTGATGATGGTGATCAGTTTTGCGCAGTTCTGCCTCGCTACTATGGTGCTCGGAATCTATTTCTTCGGTAACAAAGTGGGTAGCAGTCCGTTTGTATTATCCCGTAACGAAGGATTATTTGATTCGATACCGATTTTCAAGGATGTGATGACGGGTAATCTGCGGGCTGATTACCTTACCCTGATCAATGACGGAAGGGGATTGAATACTTTATTGCAGAATTACTGGATGGTGATACATCCGCCGATCCTCTTCCTTGGTTTTGCTTCTACCATTGTTCCGTTTGCGTATGCGATAGCGGGCCTGTTATCCCGTAAACATGAATGGATCAAACCTACCTTACCCTGGGCCTCTTTTTCTGCAGCCATGCTGGGAACCGGTGTCATGATGGGTGCCGCCTGGGCGTATGAAAGTTTGTCCTTCGGTGGTTATTGGGCATGGGACCCTGTTGAAAATGCCTCATTGGTGCCCTGGCTGACCCTGGTGGCTGGATTGCATACCAACCTGATCTACCGGAATAGCGGTTACTCACTCAGGCCAACCTATTTCTTCTACATCATCAGTTTTATCCTGGTATTGTATTCGACCTTCCTTACCCGTAGTGGTATCCTGGGCGATACTTCGGTGCATGCGTTTACCGACCTGGGTATGAATGTGCAACTGCTTCTTTTTGTACTGGTATTCCTGCTGCCTGCATTGTTCCTGTATTTCAGGGAATACAAAACGATCCCTGCCATTGCGAAGGAGGAAAATACCTATAGCCGTGAGTTCTGGATCTTTATTGGATCGCTGGTGCTGTTCCTGTCGGGTATCATCATCATATCCAAAACATCTGTACCGGTGGTGAACAAGGTCCTGGGAACCAATATTGCTCCGCCGGAAGATGTAGAGTTCGCGTATAATCAGATACAGATCTTTGTGGCCATTGTGGTGGGAATACTTACCGCGATTACGCAATACCTTAAATATAAGGACACTTCCAAGGCTTTCTTTGGGAAAAAGATATGGGTACCTACCCTGATCTCCGTTCTGATCAGTCTTTCCATCAGCCTCTTTGCGGATGTGAACTACGACAAAAAAGGACCTGGTTTCCTTTTTGCGATCCATATGGCCATTTTTGCTTCGGTATATGCCGTGGTGGCCAATGCCTTGTATATCTGGCAGGGATTGAACGGTAAGATCAAGGCCGCCGGGGCATCTGTGGCCCATGTTGGTTTCGGATTGGTGCTGGTGGGGATCCTGATCTCTTCCAGTAAAAAGACAGTGCTGAGCTGGAACACCACCGGTATCACCCCTTTGCAGGGCGATCCCAAAGCCAAGGGTAATCCAGCCGGCGATCCCGCAGAGAACATTACACTGTTCAAAACAGTGGCAACGGATATGGGAAAATTCATGGTGACGTATACAAAAGATACCCTGAACCCGCTTGACCGCAAACGTTATTTCGAGATAGATTTTGTTGCCAAGAAAGGCGGGGAACATTTCAAGCTGTACCCGGATGTGATCAAACAGAACAAGGGAGGTGAGGGGTTCTCGGCCAATCCAGCTGCCAAACATTACTGGCACAAGGATATTTTTGTATACATCACTTCTTTCCAGGAGAACAACCGAGAAGATACGACCACATTCCGCAACCGGGAGGCCAAAGTGGGAGATACCCTGTTCTATGGTAATGGTTTCATGATCCTGAACAAAGTGGAAATAAACCCTGCTGAACTGCAACGCAAAGTATTACCGGGCGAGACTTCCCTGTTCCTGGACATGACCGTGATCTCCAAAGATGGCCGCAGGTATCCCGTTAAACCGGGTATTGCGCTCAAAGGCATGGAACTGCGCAGTTTACCTGATTCGGTGCTTTCGCAAAGCCTGGTACTCAAGTTCAACCGCGTACTTGACCAGAATACCGGCAAACTGGAGATCGGCGTAAAGGAAAGTGGCGCTATTACCGATCTGATCACCCTGAAAGTATATGAATTCCCCATGATCAATGTGTTATGGTTGGGCGTGGTAGTGATGGTCCTGGGTTTTGTGATGTCCATCCGCCAGCGACTCAGGGAGTCGGGCAGGGGGGCTTTACGGGTTTCTTAACATCTGATCAGGTTACTTTTTGGGGTCAGACAGCATTAATAAGCGCAGAACTGTCTATTTTTAAGTCGTTTGAAGCGTTTATTGTCACATATCATCCTTCCCTGTATGCTGGCAGCCTGCGGGTTGTTTCCCGGTAAACTGGCTGCGCAGACCCATGGTATCTACGATACCGTAAAAGTGTACGCCTATGTTACGCCAGAAGGGGATACCATTCCTTACGGCGGTTATCTCCCTTCAGTGGAAGTGTATGGACGCATGTCGAAGCAATGGCGCAATTACTGGGCCGACTGGACCCGCCTCCGCAATGCCGTGTACGTCACCTATCCTTATGCCAAGAGGGCCGGTTTCATCATGAATGAGATCAATGCGAAGCTGGTGAATGTATCAGACCGCAAACAACGGAAAGCCATCATCAAATCGAGGGAGCGGGAACTGAAAAAAGAGTTCACAGACAAGCTCACCAATCTCTCCGTGTACCAGGGAAAAGTGCTGATGAAGCTGATCTACCGCGAAACCGGGAATAACTGTTACGAGATCATTGATGAATACAAAGGTTTTATCAGTGCTGCTTTCTGGCAGACGGTAGCGGTATTGTTCGGCAGTAACCTGAAACAGAACTATGACCCGCGCGGTAAGGATCTTGACATGGAAAAGATCGTACGTGATGTGGAACGGATGTATGGCTACCGTAGCTCCGCCCCATGATCCTGTAATGCTTTTAGGAATGCGGTTCTGGGGATCATTTCGGCACCCAGGCTGGCCAGATGATCTGTATACACCTGGCAATCGACCAGATAGATATTTTCTTTTCTTAGCTGCTGTACAAAAAGAATAAAAGCGAACTTACTGGCATTGCTGACTTTGCTGAACATGCTTTCACCAAAGAACAGCCTGCCCATTTTGATCCCGTACAGACCTCCCACCAGTTCATCTCCCAGCCAGGCTTCGGCGCTATGGGCATATCCCATCAGGTGTAACTGGTTCACGGAAGCTTCCAGTTCATCGGTGATCCAGGTGCCGTCCTGTCCGGGCCGCTGCAGTTCTTTGCAGTGCTGTATCACCTGCGGGAAAGCCTCATTTACGGAAAACCGGAATGTTTTTTTCCGGATCAGCGCCAGCATGCTCTTGCTCACTTTCAATTTGTCCGGAAACAGTACAAAACGCGGATCAGGGCTCCACCAGAGGGGTGTGTCATCGCTGTACCAGGGAAAGATCCCTTTTTGATAAGCCAGTAACAATCGCTCTGCACTCACATCTCCGCCTATTGCCAATAAACCATCCTCCAGTGCATCTTCTACAGGAGGGAACCAAACTGTGTTATTGAGAACATGAAGAGGCAAGGGGAAGATTGATTTGCAATTGATAATTAAGAATTAGTAATTAGTAATTGAGTAAAGAAGTACGCAGAAGGAACAGGTCAGTTGAATAATAATTTTTAACTATTAATTTTTAACTGTTAACTACTAATTGCCCGTCACTGCTTCGATCGTTGCACTGATGCCCCTGTCGGTGATGGCATCACACATGGGTTTCAGTGTTTCGTAGTCGCCTTTTTTAACAGCGTATTTACCTTGTGTATGGATGAGCAGGGCGCATTGCTCTGCCTGTTCTTCGGTATGGCCGCAGACCCGGATCAGGGTTTCGATCACCCATTCAAAAGTGTTGACCTCGTCATTCCATACCACCAACTGGTAGGAGGTCGCCAGTTCGGTCAGGGTATCCTGCTCACTTTCCTGCCAGGGTCTGGTAGCTGCATCATAACTCTGCCACATCATGCTGCAAATTTAATTCCTATCCAGTTTACTGGAAAAAAAGTTCAGGGGTTTATGTGGCCCGTTAGCCGATAATGGACGTAGGGTAGCATGTTCGAGGTTGGCTGACCCTTGCTGCAGCCCGATTTTCGGTTGCAACCCTAATCGTCTATGGTATAAAATAAGGCAGGCAGTCATGTGAAATGGACTGCCTGCCTATGTAAACTCATTTGGGCCGGTTACTCAATTCCAACCGCCGCCCAAGGCTTTATAGATATTCACTTTGGCTTCCAACTGTTTCAGTTTGATCTCGATCAGGTCTATTTTGGAATCCAATGCCTCCCGCTGCGTCAATAACACTTCGATATAGTCGGCCCTGGCAGAACGGAAAAGGTTGTTTGAGATATCGATAGATTGCGTAAGGATCTCTACTTCCCGGGCTTTTGTTTCATAACTCCTGGTAAAGTTCTCAATTTGGGAAAGCTGGTTCACCACTTCCATGTGCGCATTCAGGATCGATCTTTCAAAATGATATGCCGACTGGATCTGCCTGGCATTGGCATTCAAATAACTGGCTTTGATGGCGTTCTTGTTGACCAGTGGTGCCACCAGCTCGCCACCCACGTTATACAGGATCGATGCAGGCCTGATCAGGTATAAAGGGTTGTAGGCCTGGAATCCCAGTCCGGCCTTAAGGCTAAACGAAGGATAGAAATTGGCTTTTGCAACCGTAACATCCAATCTGGCCGCCGCCAGTTCCAATTCCGCCTGACGGATATCAGGGCGGTTTGCCAGCAGTTGTGAAGGTACTCCTGCAAAGATCGGATCGTAAACCAGGTTGTTGAAATCAGCGGTATTCCTTGCAATGGGTCGCGGGAAACGGCCTGTTAAAAAGTTGATCCTGTTCTCGGCTTCCACGATTTTCTGCTGGATCTCGTATTGCATGTTCTTCGTGTTGAGCAATTGGGCCTCGAATCGGTTCACCGCCAATTGCGTCACCTTGGCCGCTTCTTTCTCCAGCTTCACTAACTGCAGGGCATTCTTTTGCAATTCAACGTTCTGTTGTATGATCAGCATTAGGTTATCAAGCCCCATCAACTCGTAATAGGAGCTGGCGATCTCTGCGATGATATTGGTGACCGCAAAATTCCTTCCCTCAACACTTGACAGGTACCTGAGCGCAGCAGCTTTTTTGGCATTGTGTAATTTATTCCACACATCGAGTTCCCATGAGAAATAGGTCCCGGCCATAAAATCGCCGAAGTATTTGGGGCCCTTGTCCGGATTGTTCTTTAAGTCCTCTTCTGACAGGCCGTTCCAGGTATATTTGCCTTCTTTTATCCTGGCTGCAGTTCCGCCTATGTTCAGGAATGGCAGGTATTCTCCTTTTTTTGCCATCACTTCATTTCGGCTCATGTCAATTTCCTGCAGGGTGATATTGAGCTCCTGGTTATTCTTTAATGCGGTATCTATCAGTGCGATCAGGTAGGGATCCCTGAAATAATCGGCCCATTTGATATTGGCGGCATTGACAGTATCCTGCGAATGCTGATAAGCCGCCGGTGTCATCCTGTTCTCTGTTTTGCCAGTGATGGCAGGTGTTTTGCAGGCGATCATCAAAACGATGCCAAGCATGGATAAACTGTACTTATGTATGTGTTGGATTGTCATTTTCTGTTTCTGATTCGTTTGATAATTTTTTGGATCTGTTTGCTGAGGGCACTGTCGGCATGGTTCTCAACAAAATCCTCACTCAGTGGATTTTTGTCTTCATCCCAGATCAGGCTTTTGCCTTCCTGCAGTTTCCCGAATATGAAGTAGAGCCCGGGAACGATGATCACACCGAAGATGGTCCCGAATAACATACCTCCCAGCGCAGAAGCGCCAATGGTGTGGTTGCCGACAGCACCTGGCCCCGTTGCAAGCACCAATGGGATCAAGCCCGCGATGAAAGCAAAGGAGGTCATCAGGATAGGGCGGAACCTGGCTTTGGCACCTTCGATCGCAGATTGAAGAATGGTAGCTCCCTGGTTATTCTTCTGCACAGCAAATTCAACGATCAGTACGGCGTTCTTTCCGAGCAATCCAACAAGCATGATGATGCCTATCTGTGCATACACATCGTTCGCCAATCCCATTGATTTCAGCAGCATTAGTGATCCGAATATGCCGGGAGGGAGGGAAAGCAATACCGCAAAGGGGAGGATAAAGCTTTCATATTGCGCCGCCAGTATCACGTACACGAAAAACACCACGACCAGTAACAGGTAAAGTGCCTCATTACCTTTTTTGGCCTCATCGTATGAGATCCCTTCCCAGGCAATATCATAACCCCGGGGCAGCGATTGTGCGGCCACTTCTTTAATAGCCCTGATGGCATCTCCGGAAGAGTATCCTTTGGCAGGCATACCGTTGATCAATGATGAGATGTAAAGGTTGTAACGCGATATCTCATTCGGTCCCTGTGTCTTTTTAATGGTCATGAACGCGGAGTAAGGCACCATTTCGCCATGGTCATTTTTGATGAACATGTTCAAGAGGTCTGATGGCTGTTTCCTGAATTCAGGTCCGGCCTGCGTGTACACCTTATAGAAGTTGTTAAAACGAATGAACCCCTGTTCGTAGGTACTTCCGATCATGATGTTCAGGTTCTCCATGGCATCGCCGATAGAAACACCTTTTTGCATGGCCAGTTTGTTGTCTACCAGGATCTCATATTGCGGATACTTGGCCGAGTAAAATGCGAACAGCCCGTTCAACTCCTTCCTTTTCTGCAAGGCGGTAAGAAAAGCCTGATTCACCCTGTCGAACTCCTGGTAATCCGGGTCGCTGCTTTTGTCCAGCAACCGGAGGGCAAATCCGTCCGAAGCTCCATAACCCGGTACGGCAGGCGGTTCAAAATATTCGATATGGGCAGGCAGGTCATTTGATTTCTCCTCTAATTCCCTGATGATCTCTTTAACGGATTGTTTCCGTTCAGACCAGTCTTTCAGGTTGATCAGGCAGGTTCCGGCATTGGAGCCCCTTCCTTCTGTGAGGATCTCGTAACCGGCAAGTGCGGTAACGGATGAAACCCCTTCCACTTGTTTTGCTATCAGTTGCAGTTTCCTGGATATTTCATTGGTCCGTTCCAGTGTTGTACCCGGAGGCGTTTGAATGATGGCATAGATCTGCCCCTGGTCCTCATTGGGTATGAATCCTGCAGGGAGGGTCTTGTTGATCCCCAGAATACCCAATGCAAATGCGATCAAGATCCCGTAGGTGATGAGTTTCCGGTTCACGATCAGGGAGAGGAACCGGGTATACCTGCCTGTGACCCTTTCGAATTTGTTGTTGAACCAATCAATGAACAGCGTGACCGGTGTTTTCTTTTTCGGTTTCTTATGTGCATTCTTGAGCAGGATGGCGCATAGAACAGGTGTAAGGGTAAGCGCCACAAAACCCGATATCAGGATGGCGCTGGCCATTGTCAATGAGAACTGGCGGTAAAGCACACCCACTGGCCCCGGCATGAAAGCTACCGGAACAAACACGGAAGTCATCACCAGGGTAATAGCGATGATGGCACCACTGATCTCCCCAACCACTTTTTTTACTGCCGCAAAGGCGGATAGGTTCTCTTCTTCCATCTTCACGTGCACGGCTTCCACCACTACGATCGCATCATCTACCACCACACCGATCGCCAAAACCAGCGCGAACAGCGAGATCAGGTTGATGCTGATGCCGAAGAAACTCATCAGGGTGAATGCTCCGATCAGCGATACGGGAACAGCCAGGATGGGAATGATCGTGGAGCGGAGGTCGCCCAGGAAAATGAATACGACGATGGCTACCAGAACGAAGGCTTCCAGTAAAGTGTGTAACACTTTTTCAATGGAGGCATCTACGAATTTCGATACGTCGTAATTGATCTCATAGTCTATTCCCGGCGGAAAGTCCTTTTTCAGTTCCTCCAGTTTGGCCTTCACTTCACTGATCACCATACTGGCATTGCTGCCCGGGTTCTGTTTCAACACCAGGGATGCCGAAGGATGCCCGTCCTTATTCGAGTAGATATCCACAAATTCACTACCGATCTCAACTTGCGCTATGTCCTTCAGTTTTAACGCTTCACCATCAGGGTTGGCCTTGATGATGATGTTCTCATACTGTTCCGGCTTATTATACCAGCCCTTGTAGGTGAAAACATATTCCTGCGATTGCGCCTTTTTTCCCGAACTCAGACCCACTCTTCCGGGTCTGGCAAGTACGCTTTGTTCGTCGATCGCTTTCAATACTTCGTCGGCTGATATGTTATAAGCCCGCATTCTTTCAGGATTCAACCAGACGCGTATGGCGAATGCACGGCTACCGATGGCCTGTGCAAAGCCCATGCCCTTGATGCGCTGCAGCTCAGGTAATACGAATGTATTGGCGTAGTTGAATAAAAATTTCTCATCTACCTGGTTGTTCTTACTGTAGAGGTTCAGGTACATCAGCATGCTGGGCTGCAAAGGGGAGATGATCACTCCCTCGCGTTGTACCAGTGGCGGAAGGTTGGTCATTACCTGGTCAACCCTTGATTTGACCCTTACGGCAGCCAGTGTAGGGTCGGTTCCCGGTTCAAATACGATATCAATGCTGGCTTCACTGGCACTGGTAGCATCAGAGAGCATGTATTGCATGCCCTGCACGCCGTTGATGGCGCGTTCCAGGATGGTGAGGGTGGATTTTACCAATACATCTGCATTGGATCCGGGAAATTCAATGAAAATGGTCACCCTGGGAGGGGCGATCTCCGGGAACTGTGCAACAGGGGATGATTTGATTGCCAATAACCCTGTGAAAATGATCAGCACAGATAAGGCAATGGCAAGAACAGGCCTTTTAATAAACTTATTGAACATTAGTCAGTTTTTTAGCTCTTGCCTTATTCGGCATGTAATTTTTTTAATTCTATCAGTTCTTTCTCAAAAGGAACAAACTCGTACTGTATCTTCTGTTTGTCCCGCACTTTGCCTAATCCTTCTGCAAGGATCTTGTCTTTGGGCCCGAGGCCGGAGGCGACGATATACACATGTGGTAATTCCTGGGCGATGGTGATCTGTCTGGCCTCCAGTACATTGTTCTCATTCACCACATAAACGAACTTCTTATCGAGTACGTCGAATGTTGATTTTTGTGGTATGAGGATGGCTTTCTTAAGGGAAACCGGCATCCGTATATTCCCGGTTTCACCGTGACGCAGTATGCCTTTCGGGTTGGGGAATGCCGCCCTGAATGCAATGTTGCCGGTTTCATTGTTAAAATCCGCTTCGATTGTTTCTACCACACCGGGTAGTTGAAACAGTTCACCATTGGCCATCTGCAGTTGTACCTGTTGCCTGCTTTCGGGTTTCGCCTTCTGTATGTAATTCAGGTATTCTGCTTCCGGTACATTGAAGTATACCCACATCTTACTGTTATCAGAAAGGGTGGTAAGCAGTTCTCCTTCATCGATCAGGCTGCCCAGCCGTTTGTAGAAACGATCCATGAAACCATTGAAGGGTGCTCGGATCTCTGTAAAACCCAGGTGCGCTTTCGCCAATGCCAGTTCGGCCTTTGCCTTGTTGAGTTTGGCCCTATTCAGCGATAACTCATTCTGAGAGACCACGTTATTATCGGCCAGGGTCCTGGCATTGTTGTATTCGATCTCTGCAAAGTCCATCTCTGCCTTTGCCTTCTCCACTTCTGCCTGGTAAATGACAGGCATGATCTTGAACATAAGCTGTCCCTTTGTAACATACTGGCCCTCGTCTACAAAGATCTTTTCGAGGTATCCCTTTTCCTGGGACCTTAATTCGATATGGCTGGAAGAGCGGATCTGTCCAACATACTCATTGTAAATAACCGTATCCGTTTCAGCTGGGGAGGTGACCAGAAATTTGCCCTCGGTTTCTGCCGCTTCTTTTTTCTCTGTGCAGGATGAATAAAAAAGGCAAGTGGCCACAAAGGCGAAAATGAAAATCCGCTTCATTAAAGTAGTGATTGTATTGTAATGAATAATAATTATGTTGACAGGGGTATCCTATGTTGATGCATACGTATGCCTGCGCATCAGGGTGCCGCTCATGGCATGAGAGGACTCAATGGGGGAGCTGTGTTAACCGAGGTGATTCTTCCAGGAATGATGAAGAATGAAAAAAGGGATCAGTGGTTGTTGCTGAACCGAAGAGGTTAATTGTAAATACCGGATCTTTTGGATGTAATTGTGGCCAAGTTGGTCTGTAGGATATTGCAGGCCGGATAGGCTGCAATATTCCTTTTCATTGTCTTGCCTGTCATCATCCTCATCTTCATCCGATTCCATTTCTGTGGCACTGTGTGCAGCTTCCTGGGATAGAACGGAAGTGTTTTCCTGGGCCTGTTTGGTATGCAACAGCCTGGAAGAGAATTTCTGGCTTCCGGCCATATTACCTGAAAAGGAGAGCGGATGAAACTGCTGAAGAAAAAAAGTAAAAGCGAACACAACCAGGAAAAACTGTTTCAAGATCTTCCCTGCCAGCATTAATCTATGGATGCCTGGACTTCTATGTGTGAACTTCTTTTGCATTCGGGTCGCTAAAGTAATATAAATCCCATAATGAATGGCCTTCATTGCTATGGTAGACCTTGACTTTAATCAATAATTAAAGTGAAAAGAAAATATTAACAAATTGTAATGGTTATGACCTGTGTGGATAGATGCGGAAGTTGTGAAGGCAGAAATAAAAAAGCGTTCACAGATCTAGATCGTATGAACGCTTTTATTTTGTGGGAGCACACGGGTTCGAACCGCGGACCCTCTGCTTGTAAGGCAGATGCTCTAAACCAGCTGAGCTATGCTCCCTTTTTTGTTGGGAGTGCAAAAATAGGGTCTGGACCGTATCCTCCAAAAAAAAGTTTCATTTTTTTTGAAATTAATTTAGTTGTACTGCAGGTAGCCGGTAATGCTGACTGTCATACACGAATAATTCCTCGATACGATAGTTCCAGTATTTGTACAGCGGCGATTTGGCCAGGTAACCGTCTGCCTCCGCTTTGGTTTCCGTATGTAAGGTGATCCAGCAGGTCTGGCTTTCCATACTTACGGCATAACTGTCAATAATGCCCTTATTGATGAGATAATTGATATAGGTGCGGTGTGGCGGAACAAACGACATGAACTGGTCATCCATCGTAAACCGGATTATTGCCTGGAATTTCTTCATGCTGCTTCATTTTACTGTTTTACCGCTGCAAGATCCGTGCAGCGGTGGTATCAGATGGCAAACTGGCAACCGATAGGCCGTTAAACTGCATTTATAGCAGTATTTTAGCATCACTCTAAAGTACAGATATATGTTGAGAACAGTCGGTCTGCTTTTGCTATCCAATATCTTCATGACCTTTGCCTGGTATGGGCACCTGAAAGACAAGGGATTACCGCTCTGGAAAGCCATCCTTGTGAGCTGGGGTATCGCTTTTTTTGAATATTGCCTGATGGTACCTGCCAACCGGGCGGGTTTTGCCAACGGTATGAACGGTTTCCAGTTAAAGATCACCCAGGAAGTGATCACGCTGCTGGTGTTCTCGGTCTTTGCGGTCTGGTACCTGAAAGAACCATTTCAGACCAAATACCTGATCAGTTTCCTGTTCCTGGTAGGGGCTGTTTATTTCGCCTTCCGTAAATAAAATAACAAGGGGCATCCCGTTGCCGGTCTGCCCCCGTTTTACCCTGCTGCATAAGAAAAACGTTAGCCGTTGGAGGCTTGTTTCTGGTCTTTTATTTTCTTTCGTAAACGTAGTTTTTGCTCAGGACCCAGGCTGTCTGCCCGGTTCTTCATTTTCTCTTTCAAAGCCGCTTTTTCTTCGGGGGACATCTTTTGCAGTTTCTCCCTCATTTCTTTCTTCTTCACGGCCATACTGTCTGCCCGTTGTTTCATTTTTTCCTTGAAAGCTGCTTTTTGTTCGGGAGAGAGACTATCGAGCCTGGCGCGCATCTTTTCCCGCATGTCTTTTCTTTTGCCCATCATGCTGTCTGCCCGTTGTTTCATTTTTTCCTTGAAAGCTGCTTTTTGTTCGGGAGAGAGACTATCGAGCCTGGCACGCATCTTTTCTCTCATCTCTTTCCGCTGTTCTATACGGAGGCTGTCCTTCATGCCTTTGTGACTGCCTTTTTGTGCAGACACCTGCAAAAAGCCGGCACCTGCCAGTAACGTGAGAACGATCAGTTTCTTCATATCCTTTTTTTAATGAGACGGGAGATGAGGTAAAAGGTTTAATCCGGGTGACACAGAGATGTATTTTTCACCGCAGAGCCGCAGAGGGGCGGGGAGGTGCGCAGGGGATCTGTTGGTACCCTGGTGGCTCTGCAGTGCACAGAAGGACTTACAGAAGAGTAACTCTCTGCGTAAAAGCATGCGATCTCAGCGGCTCCGCGGTGAAAAGATCACCAGACCAATTTCGCGATCCTGCCATTGCTGCCCGCCAGGAAAATGGCCTTGCCTTTTTTGGCTTTCTGGCAAACATGATAACTTTCTTTTGAGATGAGCTCCCAATTATTGCCCCCGTCTTTCGATAGGTCAACACCGGATGTGCCGCAGGTGAGCAGTTTTCTTTTGCTCAGGTATACCACGCAGGAACGGTAGCCATGCGGTGGGGTTGCCGGTACCCGGTAGGTAATGGGTCCCCTGACCGGTATGTTAAACAGGACACAGTTATTGCTGCTGATCGTATCTCTTGTAAAATCTCCTCCAACAACAACACCGGTATAGAAACCCTGTACTGCAATGGAATTGGCACCAGTGGATTCTTTTCCTTTCATGATGGGTAAAGGGATGGTATCAAAGGGCCTGAAGAACAGGCGGGAATTCTTACCGCCGGAAACATAGATGGGATGGTTCCCCAGCATTTTCAGATTGGTTCCACTGGAAGCAAAAAAAGCTTCACCTGCGGTGGGTGAATCATAGTGGTAAGCCGAAGCAGAAGCGCTGTTGACTTGTTGCCAGGTATCGCCCCCATCATGGGTGAAGGCCTGATAGAACCTGTTCTGGATGGGATCACCAAGGAGCATACCTGTTCTGGAATCAGCAAAATCCATCGCGTCCCAAAATGCCCCTTTGGTGCTGTCTTCAAAAACCTTTTTCCAGCTTTGTCCGCCATCGGTTGTTTTTAAGATGGCTGCGGGTTCTGTGATGGCCATGATGAGGGCCGTGTTTGCATCAAAAGCCTCGATATCCCTGAAATCGTTTTTCTCGAAGCCGGGAACGGTGGTCCAGGTAAAGTTCTTACCCCCGTCAGTCGATCGGGCTACGGATCCCTTGCTTCCACTGGCCCAGATCACGTCATCATTTACCACACTCAGGCCGCGGATACTGATCTTTTTACCCGATTCCAGCACTTGTATGGCAGGTCTTTGTGCTGCTGCAACCAAAGAAAGATTTATCAGTGCCGCCAGTGAAAATATTTTTATAAACCGCATAGGAACTACATTTTTGCAAACTAATATACTGTATTTCGTACTGAGAACTCTGTAAACCGTACCTGTCATGATCCCTTACTGGATGAGCCGTACCCAGCTGCTGCTGGGCGATGAAAAAATTGAGAAGCTGCTGTCTAAACACGTGCTCGTGGTAGGACTGGGCGGTGTAGGCGGCATCTGTGCCGAAATGATCGCCCGGGCCGGTGTGGGCAAAATGACGATCGTGGATGCGGATACGGTGGACCTGAGCAATGCCAACCGCCAGATCCCTGCATTACATTCCACTGCAGGCAAGGGCAAGGCCGAAGTGATGGCGGAACGTTTGAAAGACATCAATCCCGACCTGGAACTGACCGTCCTGTCGGTGTACATCAAGGAAGAGCTGACCCGAGAGATACTTGACCAGGGACATTTTGATTATGCAGTGGATTGTATCGACACACTTTCTCCCAAAGTACATTTCATCAAAGCCTGTAAGGAAAGGAATATTCCCATAGTGAGTTCCCTGGGTGCAGGCGGTAAAGTAGACCCCTCGCAGGTGATGATCACGGATATTTCCAAGACCTATCAATGTAACCTGGCCACATATGTCCGCAAAAAGCTTCGTTACCTGGGCATCCGCAAAGGATTACAGGTAGTGTTCAGTCCCGAACCTGTTGAACAGGAGCGGATATTGGTGACCGAAAAAGCCTATCCCAAGAAATCCATTATCGGCACCATCAGTTATATGCCGGCCATTTTCGGCTGCATGGTAGCCAGCGTGGTGATCCGCGATCTCGGAGGCATCAAAGCTTTGAACAGATAAAGAATTGCCGAATTAGTAGATCAATAAATATGTCTCAGGTCATCGGGAACTTACCTTCAACATTCCTTGTTCATCTGTTCTTCTGTTCATCTGTTCTTCTGTTCCCTTCTTCAATACAGCAAAAATTGCTCCACCCGTTCTTTCCATCCTCTGCATTGCGTGAGCCGGGTAGTTTCTGCAATGAACCTGGGAAGGGGAAGTTCGAACAGTGCCTCGCTGTTGGCGATGCCGAGCAGTTTATCAAGATGTTGCTGACCCGTTGGATTTACCAGGGTAACATAGGGCTTCCAGGTGAATTGCTGCGGATATAATTCCCTGATCAGGCGGATCAGGATCATTCCAAAGGAAACGGACTGGAAATAATTCGGTTCACGCACTTCCAGCTGCACACCGCTGCAGTTTTCTCCGAAATATTTTGTGTTCCTGTCAGATGATCGGAATGTGACAGCAGTTACCGACACATCGTCGAGTCCCATTTCATTCAGGATACCGGCAATGGCTTTTCCCTGCAGCCAGGGTGCTCCCGCAGCGCGGAAACTGTATTCGGTTCCCCGTCCTTCGCTGATATTGGTAGCTTCCAGCAGACAGAGGCCCGGGTACAACAACATGCTCTCGAAACATTGAATGGCTGGAGATGTGGGTACAAAGGAAATGCCCCATTCGGGCTGAAACTGGTTGCGTTCCCAGCCCTGGCAACGGATCACTTCCAGATCACAATGCAGGTTGCGGGTGGCGTTGAAATACCTGGCCAGTTCTCCCAATGTACAGCTATGACGGATGGGAATGGCCCAGCGTCCAATAAAGGATGCCTGTGCTTCATCCAGTATCGGCCCTTCGGCCAGTTCCAGGTTGCCGGAAATGGGGTTGGGCCTGTCGAGCACCACTAATTTTTTCCCGTGCCGGGCACAGGCTTCCATCAGGTGGGTCAGCGTCCATAAATAGGTGTAAAAGCGGCTGCCGATATCCGGTATATCAAATAACAGCAGGTCCAGTTTTGCCAGGTCTTCTGCATCGGGCGCCAGTTTGTGGCTGTATAAGCTGATCACCGGCAGACCGGTCAGGCCGTCGGTTCCGTCCTGGATGCGGTGTCCGTCTGCGCCTCTTACATCCAGCCCGTGTTCGGGAGAAAAAAGGGTAGTGATGTTGAATTGCTGCTGCAGTAACACTTCACGTGAAGGGGCCAGGCTCCGGGTGGTAGCAGCATGATTGGTGACCAGCCCAATGCGTTGGTTCTTCCAGGAAGGTGGATCGGACAGGAGAACATCTATTCCAAAATGGATCATGCCGTAAAGATAGGGGTTAGCATACCTGTTTGATGGAACGTGTCAGGATGGTAGGGCCTGAAAGGGATCCCGATCGAACGACATTTCATCTTTCAGCTGCTCTACCACATTAAAGATGATGGGGCATCGTTCATAATGCATGAATGTGGTGAACAGCCTTTGTTTGAAATGCGGCAGGTGCAGTGCCGGGAACTCCTTGCAACCCTCAAAACGGTGTTCGTACACGCTGCATTTCCGATCGATCAGGAAGGGACAGGGCATGCGGTTCATGATCATGAGCCCGTTACTGCCTTTTTCCAGGTAAGCCTGGTCAAAATCCTCGCGGCTCTGACCCAGGTGCTGTGACAGGTTATCGGCTTCTGTATCGTTGATCAGCACCATCAGGCTCTTGCAGCAGTTGCCGCAATCGGTGCAGTTGATGCGGGGACTGATCCGCTGGTCCAGGCGGAAGACCATCTGGTCTATCTGCTCGTCGTTCCGCTCTTTCACAAAATCCCTGAACCGGTCATTCTCAGCTGCATGGGCAGCAGAAAAGGCCGCAATTTTTTCCAGGTCGGTCTCAATATGGGGACTTGTTGTTTCGATGCCGCAAAACTAAGTGGTATCAATGGCAGAAAAGGGATTAATTCAGATTTTTGGGCGATTTATCCACATTCTGAGCCCATTTGTAGAAAAGTAAAATTGTGCCGCGGTGGGAGGTGGTTAGATTTGCGGGTTGGGGACTAATTAGCAAATTAATGAATTGGAAAATTTGCTAATGCAAGCATGGAGGGACTGGATGTTGAGCGTATTGTTGCGGATTGCCGGTCTATAAGCCGTCAATTGAACTTACTCTCCGCCAATACATAAAAACTAAGCTGACAATTAACAAAGACTGAGACATGGCTGAAGAGAAGAATGTTTTTGAGTACAATGAGGAATCGATCAGGTCGCTCGACTGGAAGGAACATATACGCCTGCGCCCGGGTATGTATATCGGTAAACTGGGCGACGGTTCTGCTCCGGATGATGGTGTATATGTACTGATCAAGGAAGTGATCGATAACTGTATCGATGAATACACGATGGGTTATGGTAAACAGGTAGAGCTGATCATTGAAGGCAAGACGGTCACCGTGCGTGACTATGGACGCGGTATCCCATTGGGTAAAGTGGTGGATGTGGTCAGTAAGATCAATACCGGCGCCAAATACGACAGCAAAGCATTCCAGAAAAGTGTGGGTCTGAATGGTGTGGGTACCAAAGCAGTGAATGCCCTGAGCCAGTATTTCAAGGTCACGGCTTACCGGGACGGGAAAGAAAAGACCGCAGAGTTCGAAAAAGGGGTGTTGGTGAAGGAACACAAAGAGGCCAAGACCAACGAACCCAACGGCACCCGGGTGGAATTCACACCCGATGATACCGTGTTCCGTAATTTTCATTACATACATGAGTACCTGGATAACCAGTTGTGGAACTATTGTTACCTGAATGCGGGACTGGCCATGCATTTCAATGGTAAGAAATATGTGAGCAAAAACGGGTTGCTTGACCTCTTGCAGCGCAAGACCAATTCGGAGGAGCTGCGTTATCCCATCATTCACCTGAAGGGGGATGATATAGAAGTGGCCCTGTCGCATAACAACGATTATGGCGAGGATATCTTCTCTTTCGTCAATGGGCAGTACACCACGCAGGGTGGTACCCACCAGCAGGCATTCCGGGAAGCGTATGTGAAAGTGGTTCGCGACTTCTTCAAAAAGGACTATGAGGCATCCGACATTCGTACCAGTATTGTAGCCGCCATTTCTGTGCGGGTGCAGGAGCCGGTATTTGAGAGTCAGACCAAAACCAAACTGGGATCGCAGAACGTGTATGAGGGCGGTCCGAGCATGAAGAATTTTGTCCTTGATTTCCTGGCGCGAGAGCTGGATAATTTCCTGCACAGGAACCCCACAGTGGCCGATGCCCTGAAAAAAAGGATCGAACAGAATGAAAGGGAACGCAAGGAATTGGCGGGCATTAAAAAGCTGGCCAATGAAAGAGCCAAAAAGGCCAACCTGCACAATAAAAAGCTGCGCGACTGCCGCGTGCACCTGAATGATGATGTTCCGGCCAAGAACAAAGAAGAGTTCATCGCTTTACAGAATAACGCTACCATATTCATTACCGAGGGTGATAGTGCGAGTGGAAGCATCACCAAATCGCGCAACGTGGATTCGCAGGCGGTATTCAGTCTGCGGGGTAAACCGTTGAATTCGTATGGACTCACCAAAAAAGTGGTATACGAGAACGAAGAGTTCAACCTGTTACAACATGCGTTGAATATTGAGGATGGTCTGGAAGGATTGCGTTACAACAATATTGTGATCGCCACCGATGCCGATGTGGACGGTATGCACATCCGTTTGCTGATGATGACCTTTTTTCTCCAGTTCTTCCCCGACCTGGTAAAACGGGGCCATGTATACATACTGGAGACCCCGCTGTTCCGTGTCAGGAACAAACAGGAGACCATTTACTGTTACGATGAGAATGAGAAACAGGCAGCTGTCAAGAAACTGGGCGGTAAACCGGAGATCACCCGGTTCAAAGGTCTGGGAGAGATCTCGCCGGAAGAATTCGGCCGCTTTATTGGCCAGGACATCCGCTTACAACCCGTGATACTGGAGCAGGGCGACCATATACAACAACTGCTCGAATATTATATGGGCAAGAATACCATGGAACGACAGGAATTCATCATCAATAACCTGAAGTTCGAACTGGACCTGGTGGAGAATTAAAAAGTCAAAAGGTAAAAGTTAAAAGTGAAAAGTGAAAAGTCAAAACTTGGAGAGGTGGTCGATCGCTTATTAGCCTTGCTATAAAAATTATTAATTCCTAATTACTAACTACTAATTAAAACAATGCTTCATATTGTATTTGAACAAGCCAACGTAGATGCCCTGCAGAAAGCGATAGAATTGGACGAGAGTTTGCAGGGAGAGATCGTAGAGATCAAGGATGATTTTGCTGTTGGACCGCTGGGAGATATCTACGGTGCGGAAGGATACCAGGAGAGGCGTGACTGGTGGAAAACCCTGCTCGAATATTCGCCGTATACCGAACAGTTGAATATAGTAGACGATAAACTGACCGTTCACAACCTGCTGAAAAAACTGGATGAAGAGACCGAAGAGCAGGTCTGGATCTGGATGGGGCAGAATGCGCATGATGTATGCGGTTATTACTGGCTGATGAGCCAGCTGAAAGAGTACCAGGGACGGGTACAGGTATTGTACCTGAATAACCTTCCTTTCATCAATGAGAAAGGCAATATCTTCTATCCGACCAACTTGTGGGAGATACAACCCAAAGAGTTCCTGAAGGCAAAGAAATTGGCCAGGCCCATTACGTTGAGCGAGTTTGAAGTGGACCCGGATGAGTGGAAGAAGACCTGCCAGGAGAATAGCCTGGTGCGTTTCCTGGAAGGCGGTAAAAAACTGGTGGGTAAGGATGTGGATTTTTACGATAAGGATATCCTTGCCAACGTAACCAAGGAATCGCAGAAACTGAATAAAGTGCTGAGCAACACCCTGAACAAGATGAAAGTGAAGACCGGCGACGCGTTCCTGGTATGGCGCATGCGGGAAATGGCTGTGGCAGGAAAACTGGAACTGGTGGGAGACTGGAACAAGGGATGGAAAGAGATTACCGTTATGTTGCCGGGAGGAACCAATACTGCGGAAACCGCAGAAACAGAGGCCTGATGCTGCAGTTGCAAGCCATACATCATATAGCCATCCTTACCAGTTCCGCCTTGTATGCGGAAAGTAAGCGGTTCTACACAGAAGTGTTGGGTTTTACGGTGTTGGCAGAAAATTTCAGGAAGGAAAGGAACTCATACAAACTGGACCTTGCCCTGAATGGAAAATACCAGGTAGAGCTGTTCTCTTTCCCCGATTACCGGGAGCGGGCTTCTTTTCCGGAAGCTAAGGGCTTGCGGCACCTGGCATTTGCGGTGAAGGATGTGGAAGAAGGATATGACTGGTTGACGAAAAATTCGGTAAGAGTGGAAGAGATCCGCGTGGATGAACATACCAGGAAACGTTTTTTCTTTTTTTACGATCCCAACGGGCAACCGCTGGAATTGTATGAGTTATAATTTTTGAGCTATGATCGAGATCAGACCTTTACCCAAAATGGCAGAAGATGAACGCGGACCTACCCATTATTTTAATACCGACAGGACGGGACAGTTCGTGTGCGGATTCAGGAAAGCCGGTTCGGTTAGTGCCAAACATTACCATAAGGGCTTGTCGGTAGGTAAGAATCCCGAAGTATTGGTACTGTTCCAGGGAGAACTCACCATCAACTGGTTCGATGTACGTAACCCTGAGATCCGGGGTACGGAAAAAGTGACCGCCCCGGCACTGGTGACCGTATACCCATATGCCTGGCATGAAGTGATCGCGGATACGGATATGATTTTTTTAGAACAGAACACATTGGAAGACGGTAAGACAGACACTTACTGGCTGGAAGAAACAGTGGCCCAAGGGCAGAAATAGTTTACTATGGCGAAAGAAAAACAAGAGAACAGGATATTTGAGAATGAGACCGGTGTGCAGGGCCAGTACAAGAACTGGTTCCTGGATTATGCATCGTACGTGATATTGGAACGTGCCGTGCCAGCTATTGAGGATGGATTGAAGCCGGTACAACGTCGTATCCTTCATGCCATGAAGGATATGGATGACGGCCGTTTCAACAAAGTGGCCAATATCATCGGACAAAGTATGCAGTACCACCCGCATGGCGACGCCAGTATCGGGGACGCATTGGTGAATATGGGGCAGAAGGATCTGTTGATCGAAACCCAGGGTAACTGGGGTGATGTAAGAACGGGAGATGAAGCGGCGGCATCGCGATACATTGAAGCACGTTTGTCAAAGTTCGCATTGGAAGTGGCATTCAACCACAAGACCACCGAATGGCAGTTGAGTTACGACGGTCGAAAGAACGAACCGGTGACCTTACCCATGAAGTTCCCGTTACTGCTGGCACAGGGGGCCGATGGTATTGCGGTGGGGCTGTCCACCAAGATCCTGCCCCATAATTTCTGCGAACTGATCGAGGCTTCTATCAAATGCCTGCGTGGAAAGAAATTCGAGCTCTATCCCGATTTCCAGACGGCGGGTATGATCGATGTAGCCAATTACAATGATGGTAAACGGGGTGGTAAAGTAAGGGTGCGCGCCCATGTGGAGGAACTGGATAAGAAGACACTGGTGATCCGCGATGTACCTTATGGTGTTACCACCACGCAACTGATGGAAAGCATCACTAAAGCCAATGACCAGGGCAAGATCAAGATCAAAAAAGTAACGGATGTAACGGCGGCAGATGTGGAGATCCAGATAGACCTGGCACCGGGTATTTCACCCGATATCACCATCGATGCCCTGTATGCATTCACCGATTGTGAGATCAGCATATCGCCCAATGCCTGTGTCATCGTGAACAACAAACCTCATTTTCTTACGGCGCATGAATTGTTGCAGGTCTCTACCGAGAACACCAAATCACTGCTGAAGAAAGAACTGGAGATTAAACTGGCCGAGCTGGAAGACAAATGGCATTATACATCCCTGGAAAAGATCTTCTTCGAGGAGAAGATCTATAAGGAACTGGAGCAGAAACACGCTACCTGGGATGCTGTGATCGAAGCCATTGATAAAGCGTTCACCCCATTCAAGAAAAAACTGAAACGACCCATCGAAAGGGAAGATATCCTGAAACTGACCGAGAAACCGGTGAGAAGGATCTACCGGCTTGATATCAATGAACTGAACGAACAGATCAAAGCCATCGAGGCAGAGATCAAACAGGTGAAATTCGACCTGGATAACCTCACCGATTTTGCCGTGGCCTATTTTGAGATGCTGCTGAAGAAATACGGCAAAGGGCGTGAGCGTAAAACAGAGATCCGCGAATTCGATACCATCCAGGTGAAACAGGTGGCCATCGCCAACACCAAATTATACCTGAACCGTTCCGAAGGTTTTATCGGGACCGGATTGAAAAAAGATGAGTTCCTCTGCGAATGCTCTGACTATGATGATATCATCGCGTTTACCCGTGCCGGTATCATGAAAGTGGTGAAAGTGTCAGATAAGGTATTCATCGGCAAGGATATCATCCACGCCGCCGTATTCCAGAAGAACGATGAACGGACCACGTATAACATGATCTACCTCGATGGTAAATCGGGTGTCAGTTATGCCAAACGTTTTAACGTGACCGGTGTGACCCGTGATAAGGAGTATGATCTGACCAAGGGTTCTGAAAAAAGTAAAGTGCATTATTTCACGGCTAACCTGAACGGAGAGGCGGAAGTGGTGAAAGTGATCCTGAGCCCGAACTGTACCGCACGGATCAAGGAATTCGATTTCTTCTTTGAGGAACTGGAGATCAAGGGACGTGGCAGTATGGGTAACCAGGTAACCAAGTATCCTGTGAAGACGGTCAAGCTCAAGGAAGCAGGAAGAAGCACCCTGGCCGGAAGGAAACTCTGGTTCGATGATAAGTTCGGCAGACTGAATACAGAAGAGAAGGGGCAGTACCTGGGAAGTTTTGAAGACGAGAAAGTGATCGTATTCTATCACGACGGTTCCTATGAACTGACGGATACGGAACTGACCCAGCGTTTCGAGCCTGATAAGATAGCATTGATCGAGAAATTCGATCCCGAAAAAGTGATCACTGCGGTGTACCTGGATACGGACAAACAGCAATACAATATCAAACGTTTCAAGATAGAGACCACCACGTTGAAGACCCAGTTCATCTTCATCAAGGAAGGAGAGGGCAACCGCCTCGAAGCGGTGACCACCGATCCGGAACCGATACTGGAAGTGCAGAGCGGCCGTGGTCAAACCATCCGGAAGGCCAAATTCAAAGTGGCCAAAATGGTGGAAGTGATGGGCTGGAAGGCAGTAGGAGCCAAACTGACCGATTACAATAAGACCATTGAAATGCAGTGGGAACAGAAACACCGGGAAGACAACGCACAACCTGAGTTGTTCGGGTAAACCCCGGCCCGTTGTTTGCCGTATAACAATGGAAGGTATGGCCAAACAATATGTTTTCATAACCCGCTGGCAGATCAGAGCGCCCTTACATCAGGTATGGAACGCCATTGAGGATTCACTCAACTGGCCCAACTGGTGGAAGGGCGTTGTTGCTGTAAAAGAGCTGGAGAAAGGTGATGCGGAAGGGCTGGGTGGCGTTCGCTGTTATACCTGGCGCAGCGTATTACCATATCGTCTGGCTTTTCATATGCAACTGACCGGGCTGGAAAGATACAGGCGCCTCAAAGGCATCGCTACCGGAGAACTGGAAGGCGAGGGCGAGTGGCTCTTCGAAGAACAGGATGGCATTACCCATATCCATTATCACTGGACCGTATCCACCAATAAATCATGGATGAACCACTGGGCTTTCCTGTTAAGGCCTGCGTTCAGTTACAACCACAATGTGGTCATGCGCTGGGGTGCTAAAGGGCTGGCCCGGAAACTGCAGGCAGAACTGGTGAGTTACCAATAAGGAACCTGATGATACAGGATCTTATTGTTTCTTCTTCAGTTTCAGTGTGGCGCTTTTACTGAGGTCGCTGCTCAGCAGGGTCTCATAACGGGTACTGCCATCATACAGGATCAATGCGGCGGTATTGGGAGGTTTGGTACCCAGGTTCTCTGCAAACATGCTCAGCTCGTTGAATGGCAGGGATGGATCCAGGTTGATCGTAAGCCGGACGGCCCTGTGTGTCAGCGATACTTTGGGTAATACCAGCTTGTTGTTCAGGTACAGCGACACCATATCGCCATCTATCTCGCCATTGTCATAGATCTCAATCCGAACCGCATTGTTTTCCAGTTCCAGTTCCTTGGTGTATACTTTGCTTCTTTTGGCAAATTCGTCCGCGGGTATTTCCTGTATGTCCGGAGTGACCGCTACAACAACTGCCGTATCGGCCTTTGCGGGTATTTCTTCGGTCATTACCAGGTCGGTGGTATCGTTCGAAAGTGTGAAGCGGTAGTTGATCTCTGGAACGGTATACCTGTGGTCGTTATCGGGCAAGAGGCTACCGGTCAATACCGATCCGGTTTTTGATACCAGCAGGTTGAAATTTCCCGACATGTTCACATCGATGCTGTTCCTGGCGCTCTGCGAAAGATAATAGATCATGGAAAAAGGCTGCAGGCTGAGTTTGCGGCTGCCGGCATCAAAACTTCCCTTCACCGGCACCTTTACCAGGCTATCCCTGAAATAATAATCCAGTTCACCCCATACCTGTTTACCCTTTTGCCGGAGAATGAGTTCTGAGAGATAATTGTGGTACTCACGGGTGTTCTGCATTTTTCCGATGCCATACCAATGACCATTCACCTGCTGTGAAAACAAGGGGCCGATGACAGATAAACAGCCCAGTAACCATAAGATCCTGTATTTCGCTACCATATTGGGCGCAAAATATCGAATGACGGCTTTGTGTCGGTTTGAAAGTTGCTAACATCTGAAAAAAGCCGGTAGAATTCCCTTGAAAAAGGGGTTGGTGCAAATAAGCGTACCTTTGCAGCACGGAATAACCTGTTTATCTATGCAACCAGTACAAGTTGGTCAATACAATACCCTCAAAGTAAGTCGGAAAGTTGATTTTGGATTTTACCTCGAAGACGGAGGAGAAGGCATATTGCTGCCCAAACGTTTTGCGCCCCGAACCCTTCGGGTGGGTGATGAACTGGAGGTATTTGTGTACCACGATTCAGACAACCGTTTGATCGCTACCACCCAAAAAGCCAAAGCCGTGGTAGGTGAGATCGCCAGGATGAAATGCGTATCTGTCACCGGCCAGGGAGCTTTTCTCGACTGGGGACTGATGAAAGACCTCTTCGTGCCCAAGACCAAACAACTGGGCGGTATGCGCGAAGGCGCCGAATACCTCGTAAAACTCTATATCGATGAGCAGACCGGCAGGGTGGCCGCTACAGAGAAAATAGAGGCCTTGCTGAGTAATGATGAACTCACTGTAAAGGAGATGGATCTGGTAGACCTGTTGGTATACCGCCAGTCAGAGCTGGGTTATGTGATGATCGTGAACAACCGCCACCTGGCCATCTTGCACAGTAATGAAGTATTCGCCACGTTGCATATCGGCGATAAGCTGACAGGTTTTGTGAAGACCATCCGCCCGGATCATAAGATGGACGTGGTACTGGGTAAACCCGGATTTCAGAAAGTGGAAGATGAAGCAGGAAAGATCCTGCGTTTGCTGCAGGAGCATAACGGCTACCTGCCATATCATGACAAATCCGATCCGCAGGAGATCTATGATTTCTTCGGTATGAGCAAGAAGACCTTTAAAATGACCACCGGTAATCTCTATAAACAACACAAGATCGCATTCACCCAAACCGGCATACAACTGCTGAATGATGGGGAATAAGTTTAGCTGTCCTTTGACTAACAATTGTTAGTATTATTTCGTAACTTAGCACAAATTAAAGTTTAAATAATGGTCTATATCGTTTCAGCCGTACGTACACCCATCGGTAGTTTCGGTGGCAGTTTAAAAGATTTCAGTGCACCACAACTGGGTGCCATCGCCATTAAAGCAGCCGTTGAGCGTGCCGGAATTCAGCCTGCCGATGTGCAGGAAGTGTTGATGGGTTGTGTGATCCAGGCCAATACCGGGCAGGCACCAGCCCGCCAGGCAGCAAAATTTGCAGGTCTGCCCGATCAGGTCATCTGCACCACGGTAAACAAAGTTTGCGCAAGCGGCATGAAAGCAATTGCGCAGGGTGCGCAGAGCATTTTGCTGGGCGATGCGGATATCGTAGTGGCGGGAGGCATGGAGAGTATGAGCAATGTTCCGTACTACAGTCCCAATCTCCGTTGGGGAAATAAATATGGTAATGTATCTATGATCGATGGACTGGCAAAAGATGGTCTCACCGATGTGTACCACAACTATGCCATGGGTAATGCAGCCGAACTCTGTGCCAAGGAATGCGGTATCTCGCGCGAAGCGCAGGATGCGTTTGCAGTAGAAAGTTACCAGCGCAGCCAGGCAGCCTGGGCCAAAGGAGCATTTGATGCAGAGATCGTTCCCGTGCCCATTCCACAGCGTAAGGGAGACCCCATCCTGTTCGCTAAAGATGAAGAAGCTTTCAATGTGAAATTCGATAAGATCCCCGAACTCAAACCTGCCTTCGTGAAAGACGGTACGGTCACTGCAGCCAACGCATCCACCATGAACGATGGTGCAGCAGCAGTGGTGCTGATGAGTAAGGCAAAGGCCGATGCCATGGGCATCAAACCGCTGGCCATCATCCGCAGTTATGCCGATGCGGAACAGGCGCCTGAATGGTTCACCACAACGCCTTCACTTGCCGTGCCCAAAGCAGTTGCCAAAGCCGGTCTGCAAATGAGTGATATTGATTTTACCGAACTGAACGAAGCCTTCTCCGTAGTGGGCATCGTGAACGCACAAAAGATGCAGTTGGATCCCGCCAAAGTGAATGTACACGGCGGAGCAGTATCGCTGGGGCACCCACTGGGTTGCAGCGGCGCACGTATCATTGTTACCCTGATCAACGTTCTGAAACAACAGGGCGGAAAGATCGGCGCAGCAGGTATCTGTAATGGCGGAGGTGGTGCGAGCGCGATGGTGGTGGAAGTAGTTAATTAACAATTAGAAATTAATAATTAGTAATTAGTAATTAGTAATTTCTAATTGTTAATGAATATATTGTTTGCTGCGGAGGATGGGATCGCTATTGGTGCGTCCTGTTTTCCGCAGTAATTTTTTTGTATGATCCAGATCAAATCAATTGAACCGACAGATGCCGAACTGATCGCAGATATCAGCCGGGAGACCTTTTATGATACATTCGCCATACACAATACCCAGGCAGATATGGATAAGTTCCTGGCTGAACAGTTCAGCAAGGAACAATTGATGAAAGAGGTTTCGGAACCGGGGAATCTATTTTTCCTGGCCTATGTTGATGAGGTGCCTGCCGGTTATCTTTTTCTCAAAGACCGTTCACATCAGTTACTTCCTTCTTCCGAATCGGTGGAGATCTCCCGGTTGTATGTCCGGAAACCCTTTATTGGCAAAGGAGTGGGGAAATTGCTGATGCAGCATGCGATCGGTCATGCCCGCCAGTTACAGAAAGATACGGTCTGGCTCGGCGTATGGGAGCACAACCAACCTGCGATAGGGTTCTACACGTCTTTCGGTTACCGGAAATTCGGGGAACACGATTTTATCCTGGGTGATGATGTACAGCGCGATTGGCTCATGCAGCGGCCGGTGAACCTATAGACCGGTGGGAGTGGTCTTCCAGGGACCGAACTTGTGCTGTTGTTCACTCATGCTATCCGCATAAGGACCAAAAGGATGGTCGAAGGGTTTGGTACGGATATCGGGCCAGTCGTTCCTGGTATCTTTCGCAGGTCTTGGCTGCGAGTTCACAAAAGCCGCAACATCCCATGCCTGTTCATCCGTTAACTGTGGCTGGTGATAGTTGCAGGGATGCGGCATATTATTTTTCACAAAGCCCGCAAACCTCGATATCCGGAATAGACCTGCGCCTGTATTGTAACTGTGCGGCCCCCATAGTGGCGGATATTCATAACCGGTATCGTCTTTCTTCCATTGTCCTTCACCCTTGCTGCCATGACAACGTTGACAGGTATTCGTATACACCACGGCACCTTTTGCAGGATCGGCCGCTCTTGTCAGAAATGGCAGTTGCATAATGCCTGAGCCTTTAGGACTGGTCCCTTTGGGCACATCCTTGCCCAGCCATTGCAGGTAAGCAACGAAAGCCCGCATTTCATGGCTATTGCTGTCGAGTGACCGGCCGTTCAGGCTTCTCTCTATACAATCGTTCACTCTTTTTTCAATGCTCTCGATCTGTCCTGACCTGTCACGGTATTTGGGATAATTGGCAGCCACAGCACCATAATTGTTGCCCCAGGGTTTGGTGCCGGCATCCAGGTGGCAGTTCTGGCAGTTCATGCCATTGCTGATCTGTGTTACGCTGCCCTTCGGACCCAGGTACTGTGCCGTATTCACGATCAGTTCCCTTCCATATCGTACCAGTGAATCTTCTGCATCGACCGGTAACTGATTGGCACTGGCACCTGTCCAGCAATCAGCTTCCCTGGTCATCCTTGTTTCCGGATCAGGCTGGGGCGTCTTCCACCACACGACCATCATCACCGCTGTGACCATGGCGGTAAGAAGCAATAACCATTTGTAACGTTGCAACATCTTAATGGGGTAATTTTTCTCTCACCAATCCGTATACCCAGGTTCCGGCAATAGCGCTGAACAGTGTGGCTATCACTACCGTGGCGCCTGTTCCGATCTGTGCGAACAGTGGGCCCGGGCAGGCTCCCGTCATCGCCCAGCCAAAACCAAACATCAGTCCGCCGATGATCTGGCCTTTGTTGAAGGGGCGGTCGTGCAGGTCTATCTTTTCACCGTAGATGGTTTTGATATTGAATTTCTTGATGATAAAAACAGACAGTGCTCCAACGGCCACCGCGGATCCGATCACACCGAACATGTGGAAACTTTGCAGACGGAACATTTCCTGTATCCGGAACCAGGAGATCACTTCGGCTTTGGTCAGGATGATGCCGAACAACAGACCGGTGGCCAGGTATTTGAGGTTGAACCACCAGGGGTGCGTGAGTTCACTGCTGTTCACACAGACCGCATCGAGTGAACGGGTTTCAAAATCGGTATTCGTTTCTTGTATCGGGGTACTCATAATTGAAGGATAAAGGGTAAGATAAGATTGGCCATGATGAAACCTCCGGCCATGAAACAGATCGTTGCCACAAGCGACCCCAATTGCAGGTTACTCAGTCCCATGATGGAATGACCAGAGGTACATCCCCCTGCATACCTTGTTCCAAAACCCACCAGGAAACCGCCAACGATCATCAGGATGAATCCTCTGGTGGTTACCAGTGCAGGCCAGTTGAAGAGTTCCACCGGCATCATGCTGCTATGGTCAGTGATGCCGTATCCCTGTAATTCGGTCAGCAGTTTTTCGTGCACCACCATGGGTTCAGGATTCCCCAGGAAAGTAGCGGCCAGGAAACCGCCTCCCAGTACACCCGTTACAAAGAACAGGTTCCAGCGCTCTTTTTTCCAGTCATAACGGAAGAACGGGATCCTGGCAGGTAAACAGGCTGCACAAACATGTCTGAGAGAAGAGGAGATCCCCAGTGTTTTGTTGCCGATGAGTAACAGAAAAGGTACCATCAGTCCGATCAGGGGGCCTGCCACATACCAGGGCCAGGGCTTTTGTAACCATTCAGGCATAAAAACGAATTATCAATGAGGGTGATTGCGAAGCCGTAATTTATGCAAAAAACTCCGTGTGGCCTTGTATCGTTGCAGGTCGAGTGTAAAGAGATACTGTCCGTGCTATTTCAGAACAAGTTCAAGTAAAAGGAGATAGCGTCCTTCACCAGTACGAACCCACCAAACTTCTCAGTCGCTCGGCTCCGCCGAGTGACGCCTATCCACCAGGCTTCCAGCCTGCAACGCAAAAAACTACAATACTCATCCCACTCAAGACATACCCATCTAATTTTTCTATTTCTAAAACACAGATCCAGTGGAAACCTGCAAAAAATACTTTTCATTGTGTATAAAGCACAATGTAGTTCACCCATCATCTATTGGTAAATAGAAAAAAATATTCGAGAGATTAGCTGTGTTTGTCCCCTCCTGTGCAAAGAATCCTGTTATTTCAGAACAAGTTCATGCAGAATGATATAGATCCCCATCACCAGTACGAACCAGCCAAACCATTTTTTCAGTTTTTCTCCCGGAAGGTCCTGGCCCAGCCTGCGGCCGATAAAAGTTCCGGTGATCGCGATGGCGGTAATGGGTAAGAGCAGCAGCCAGTCGAATGCCTGGTGAAACAGGTCACCCGCAAAACCGAATAAGGAATTCATGGCGATGATCAAAAGGGAAGTGCCGATGGCTTCTTTCATGGACAGGTGGAAAGAGAAGATCAGGACCGGTATGATGATAAAACCACCGCCTGCACCCAGCAAACCCGTCAGGATGCCCACTTGTACCCCTTTGATCAGGGCTTTCGGCAGATGGATGGGTTGGTTCTTTTCTTCATCCGACAGCACAGGCTGTTTCCGGATCATGTTCAAAGCGGCAATGATCATGATCACCGCGAACAGCAACATGGTGGCCAGAGATTTGGTGAGGGAGATGAATCCCAGGTCCAGCAGGTGTTCCGGGATCACGGGTATCAGGAATTTACGGATCAGCACCACGGTGATGATGGATGTGATGCCGAAATAGAAAGCGGCCCGGGTATTGATATTACCCCTGCGATAATTCTTATAGGCACCAGCCAGGCTGCTGCAGCCTACAACGAACAGGGAATAACCGGTAGCAATAGTGGGAGGGATCTGGAACAGGTAAACAAGTACGGGGATCGTAAGGATAGAACCACCACCACCGATCAATCCAAGAGACACGCCTATCAGCAAAGCGGCCAGGTAGCCTGCAATTTCCATGTACTTGTTATTAAGCAGCAAAGATGCTGAATATTCATCCAGCAATGGCGGATGAAAGAAAATTTATTGGGGTGATCAGGCTGTGGCCTGTTCTGCCAACTCATCCATGGTAATGGCCATATGACTTTCATCGTACACACATTCCCCATTCCGGATCACCAATGCCTGTGGCGATTCGTGGTGTACCTGGAACAGTTCAGCGACCTGGTTGGACAAGGGGCGATACGCCAGCAGGTCCAGGTAATAGAAATCCGTGTTGGCAGGTGCTTCAGACCGCTCCAACCGGTTCAACACCATACTGCTGGTGCTGCAACGGGTGCTGTGTTTGAAAATGACCTGTGGGGTAGTGAACGATTTTTCCTTGATCAGCTGCAGCTGGTCTTCTGATGTGAGCGGGATCCAGTTCATGTAATGACTTTCGGTTATAACAACAGGGGGTGCCAAAGGTTCAGCCTACCATTGCCTGAAATACTTGGGATTGGTTGTTGGACAACCTTTGCGGCTGGGTGCGCAGGAGCTGAAGATGACCGCAGCCACTAAAAAGGTGAGACAGACAAGAGCAATCTTTTTCATGCTTGGTGTTTAAATAAGAGTTTAGGCTGTATTTTGCAATCAGGTCAAAGATAAACTTTCAGATGTAAACGTTGCTTATATGGCGTTCACATTTTGTTAATTTACCAACCGGAACTAAATAATAACGTATGCGGGTTCATTTTATTTCAATAGGGGGCAGCGTAATGCACCAGTTGGCCATTGCCTTACATAGGAAAGGGTATCAGGTAACAGGCACAGACGATGAGATCTTTGAGCCTGCAAAGGGGAACCTGGCTGCAGAAGGTTTGCTGCCTGCACAGATCGGTTGGCAACCTGCATTGATTACCAAGGATATAGATGCGGTGATCCTGGGCATGCATGCCAAAAGCGACAATCCGGAACTGGCCCGGGCACAGGAACTCGGACTGAAGATCTATTCCTTCCCCGAATATATTTACCACGAGAGCCGCCAGAAAAAACGGGTGGTTGTGGGCGGCAGCCATGGTAAGACCACCACCACCAGCATGATCATGCATGTGCTGAAGCAGCTGGGGCAGGATTTTGACTACCTGGTAGGGGCCAGGCTGGAAGGTTTCGATCAGTCGGTGAACATTACCCATGCACCGGTCATCGTTTGCGAGGGCGACGAATATCCCGCCAGCACCCTGGAAAAAAAGCCCAAGTTCCATTTCCTGTATCCGCATGTGGCCATCCTCACGGGTATTGCCTGGGACCATATCAATGTATTTCCCACTTTTGATTTTTACCTGGAGCAGTTCGTGATCTTTATCCGGAAGATCGAAGAGGGCGGCCTGCTCATCTACAACGAGTCTGACCCCGTATTGCGGAAACTGGTAGAGGAGAACCGCAGGGAAGATATCCGCTACCAACCCTATGCGGTTCCGGAACATACCATCACCAACGGACAGACATCTGTTACCATAGATGGTGTCACCGGTACCCTGAAAGTATTTGGTAACCATAACCTCATGAACCTGGCCGCCGCTTATTATGCATGCCGGGAACTGGGCATACACGCCGACGCATTTGTAAAAGCCATCTCCGGTTTTACCGGTGCAGCCAAAAGACTGGAATTACTGGCATCCGGCCCGAACACAAATGTGTACCGCGATTTTGCGCATGCACCCAGTAAGGTAAAAGCCACCATCGAAGCCGTTAAGCAGCAGTACCCCGACCGCAAACTGTTCGCTGTACTGGAACTGCATACCTTCAGCAGTCTGAACGAGCAGTTCATGCAGGAGTACCAGGGAGCCATGGACAAGGCCGATGCAGCCGTGGTATTCTATTCACAACATGCACTGGAACTGAAACGTATGCCCAACCTGCCCGCCGAAAAAGTGATCGCCGGTTTTGGCAAAACAGGACTGCTGGTGATGAACCGCAGGGAAGAACTGCAGGATTGGCTTCAGAAACAGTCATTTGAGAACAGTAACCTGGTTTTAATGAGTAGTGGTAATTATGATGGCATAGATATGCTTACTTTTGCCCGACAGATCACCCAATAAGAAAAGAACTGTACCCTGCTAATGAAATTGCAATTAACCCGCCCGATCGCTTTTGTTGATCTGGAAACCACCGGCATCAACATCAGTACCGACCGTATCGTAGAGATCGCGATTGTTAAGATATCGCCCGATGGCAGCCGCCAGGTGAAGCGTAAACTGATCAATCCCGAAATGCCGATCCCACAGGCATCGAGTGATATACATGGTATCACCGATGAGATGGTGAAAGACGCACCCACCTTCAAACAGGCCGCCAATGAGCTGAAACAGTTCATCGAGAACTGCGACCTGGGCGGTTATAACAGCAACCGTTTCGATATTCCCATGCTGATCGAGGAATTCCTGCGTATCGGGATGGATTTCAATATCGATGGCCGTAAGCTGGTGGATGTACAGAAAGTGTTTCACATGATGGAGCAGCGTACCCTGAGTGCCGCCTATAAGTTCTATTGCCAGAAAAGCCTCGATGGTGCCCACAGTGCCGAAGTGGATGCCATAGCTACCTGGGAAGTGCTGGAAGCACAGGTGGAGCGTTACCCGCAGATCGGTAATACGGTGGAAAGTATCGTGAAGTTCACCGGTGAAGATGATATTGTAGACTTTGCCCGCAGGTTCATCAAGGACAAGGGCGTGGAAATATTCAATTTCGGAAAACACAAGGGCAAACCCGTTGTGCAGGTGCTGAAGGAAGAACCCCAGTATTACGATTGGATGATGAAGGGTGACTTTGCTATGAATACCAAGCAGAAGCTTACCGAGATCCTGAACCGTACCTTGCTGAAGAAGCCCTGATAGAAAATAGCAATTTCTTATAATATTTTTCCGATCCGAAAACGATCTTAATTGTAATTTAGCTTTTCATCCATACCCCCATACCTGGAAAAAATAGTTATCATACCCACCTATAATGAGAAGGAGAACATTTCCGCTATCATTACGGCCGTTTTTAACCTCGGCCAGGGTTACCATGTATTGGTGATCGATGATGGGTCTCCCGATGGTACGGCAGATATCGTACGGGAGCTGATGAACCGCTATCCCGGTCAACTGTTCCTGGAAGAAAGAAAAGGTAAACTGGGTTTGGGTACCGCTTATATCCATGGATTCAAGTGGAGCCTCGCCCGCGGTTATGCCTATATCTTTGAGATGGATGCCGATTTCTCGCACAATCCCGCCGACCTGGAACGACTGTACCATGCCTGCAAACAGGAGGGGGCCGATCTGGCTGTTGGCAGCCGGTATGTGCCCGGTGGTAAAACAGAGAACTGGCCCTGGGACAGGCAACTGTATTCCCGCGGCGGCGCTTTGTACACCAAAATACTTACCTGGATGCCGGTGAACGACCCCACTGCGGGTTTTGTATGTTACTCAAGAAAAGTACTGGAAGCGATCAATTTTGATATGATCCAGTTCGTAGGATATGCTTTCCAGATCGAGATGAAATTCGCCGCCTGGAAACTGGGCTTCAAGATCAAGGAAGTGCCCATCACATTTGTTGACCGTAAGATCGGTGTCAGCAAAATGAGTAAGGGCATCATCAAAGAAGGTGTATTGGGCGTGCTCCGCATCCAGTTAAAGAGCCTTTTCAGTAATTACCGCAAGCGATTGAAGAACGCCTAGGCCCGGTATTTCTTGTTCGTATCTCCATTTCCCATGATGTATGCTCAATGATCCTGACAGGTTGTATGTCTGTCCGTGAATATTTGTTTTCTTTGGCCTATGAAGCAGGCACTCATCAAATTACATCTTGCCGTATTTCTTGCAGGTTTTACCGGCATTCTTGGTAAACTCATAGGCCTGAATGAGGGTTTGCTGGTATGGTACCGGATCGCCATCACTGTGATTACCTTGTATGCCTGGCTCCGGTACAGGAAACAATTGGGAACGGTTCCTGCCGCTGCAGTATTCCGTTTGATGGGGGTAGGAAGCCTGATCGCGTTACACTGGGTGTTTTTTTATGGCAGCATCAAAATGGCCAATGTATCCATCGGGCTGGTCTGTTTTGCTTCTGTGGGTTTTTTCACCGCTCTGCTGGAGCCCCTGTTCACCACCAAAAAGATCAGCCGGGCCGAGTTAGGGCTTGGCCTGCTGAGCCTGCTGGGCATCTACCTGATCTTTCATTTTGATATGCGCTACCGCTCAGGCATACTGGTAGGACTGGTATCGGCCATCCTTGCCGCTCTTTTTTCGGTATTGAACAAACGTTATGTGGCCGTTACCGATTCCAAGACCATGATGCTGTATGAACTGAGCGGCGGTTTGCTCATACTTACCCTGGGTATGCCGTTATACCTGCATTATTTTCCACCAGCCTATGTATTGCCCACGGCCGGCGACTGGCTCTGGCTCTTGATCCTCAGCTGGCTTTGTACGGTACTGGCGATGGACCTGATGCTGCAGTCCCTCAAAAAAGTATCCGCTTTCACCCAGAACCTGAGCCTGAACCTGGAACCTGTATATGGGATCCTGATGGCTTTCTTTTTATTCCAGGAAAATGCGTCCCTCTCATCCTCCTTTTACCCCGGCGTGGGACTGATCGCCCTGTCGGTGGTGTTGCAGATGCTGCGGGTGGTGAGGAAATGAGGCGTGAGTGGTGAGTGGTGAGTAGTGAGTAGTGAATGGTGAATGGTGAATGGTCAATGGGGGGCAATCGGTAACTTGCTCCTACAATAACTACACCCCAGCAGCAACGTTCCCTCGCTATTCACCATTGCCAATTCACCATTGCCTCCCCACTCCCTACTCACTACTCACGACTCACGATTCCCAGTTTCACCGGTTCCCATCCCTGTTCATCCAAATCTCCCCGTTCGTTTCCATTGTTTGGTTATCTTCGGAACCATACAAAACACTGTTATGAAAAAGAAGCTCCTGTTTTTCTTTTCGTTTCTCTCTGTGGTCGCTTTTGCGCAGAAGAAACCCCTGGATCATTCTGTTTACGATGGCTGGCAAAGCATTGGTGAACGTTTGATCAGTGCCGATGGTAAATACCTGGCTTATTCGGTGACCCCGCAGGAAGGGGATGCGATCCTGTACATACGATCCACCGATGGCCTCTATCAGAAACAGATCGCCCGGGGATACGCGGCGGTTATGACGGATGACAGCCGATTCCTGGTATGCCGTATCAAACCTACTTTCAAGGATACGCGTGATGCCAGGATCAAAAAGAAGAAAGCAGATGAGATGCCCAAAGACAGTCTGGCCATTGTGGAACTGGGTAAAGAGAACCTTACCAAGGTTCCCCGGATCAAGAGTTTCAAAGTGCCCGATGATTCGGGTAACTGGCTGGCCTACCTCCTGGAAAAACCACTGGCGGAACCGGCCAAAAAAACTGAGCAGGATTCACTCGCCCGGTTGACCACTATGCTGAACATGGCCGATAGCCTGGCCCGCGTGGCCGATAGCCTCCGCAATAAGGCCAACGAGGCCAAACAGAATGGATTGTCTGTTCTGCGCGGACCCAGGGCCAGTGCATCGGCGCCAAGAGCCCCCGAAGAACCTTTTGAGGAAGGTACAGTGCTGGTAGTGAGAAACCTGGTGACCGGTGAGCAGAAGACCTATCCACTGGTGAGTGAATATTTCTTCAATAAAAAAGGTACGGTGCTGGTGATAGAGACCACACGTAAGACAGGCGATGCCAGATCACAGGCAGCGGTAAGCCGTGTAGACCTGGCCAGCGGTAACAGCAAGACCGTATTCAGAAAATTCAATGATGCCAAAGCGTATCGTTTGGATGAGGAGGGTGCGCAACTGGCATTTGTGGCTGAGCGCGACAGCAGCAGTAAATCGTTGCAGAAGTTTTACAAACTGTATTATTACAAACAGGGCATGGACAGTGCTGTGCTGCTGGCCGACAGGAACAGCAAAGGCCTGGCAGCGAACTGGACCGTTAGTGAGAATGCGGCTATCAGCTTCAGTAAAAGCGGGAAACGCCTGTTTGCCGGTACAGCGGCCATCCTGCCTGTGAAAGATACCAGCCTGCCCGATTTTGACCGGGTGAACGTAGACGTATGGCATTACAATGATGATTATGTGCAGCCGGTGCAGTTGAAGAATTTGGAAAATGACCTGCGCAAAAATTATCCTGCCCGCATCGATGTGGAAAGTAAACAACTGGTGCAGCTGATCAACGACAAATTCCGTGGGCTGTTACAGACAAAGGAAGGAGATGGGGATGTGTTCTATGCCTCTTCGGATTATGGTAAAAAAGTGGCCAGTCAATGGCAGGGTTTCGTGTTCAATGATATCTATCGGGTAAACCCTGAGACCGGTGCTTCAGAACTGATCGAAAAAGATTTCAAGGGCAACCTGTTACAGGCTTCCTATTCCGGTAAATACCTGTTGTACTATGATGAGCGTAAAGCCGGTTATTTTGTGTACAACTCCGATACCCGTAAAACATACGCCATCGCCAAAGACATCAAAACTTCTCTGAGCGATGAAGAGAATGATGTACCGGATGATCCGAACCCTTACGGTGTAGCCAGGTGGATGGAAGATGAGAAACATGTGCTGATCTACGACCGTTACGATATCTGGCGGGTGGACATAGCCGGTGTGGAACCCTCTGTATGTCTCACCAGTGGCAGAAAAGATAAAATATCCTACCGGTATGTAAGTTCCGATCCGGATGAGAAATTCCTCAAGGCAGATCAGAAACTGCTCCTGCGTTTGTTTGATGAGAAGGACAAGTCTGCCGGTCTGGCTTTCCTGGACCTGGGCGGGAACCGTGCATTCTCAGTACTCTTCAAAGAGCCTGTAAGTATGGGATTTGCCATACAGAAAGCCAAGAATGCGGATGTCTTGCTCTACAGCAAGGAAACATTCACCAGGTCAACCAATATGTATGTGCACCCGGTAGGGGGCGCTGCGGTACAGTTATCCAATACCAATCCGCAACAGGCAGACTATAACTGGGGAACAGCCGAACTGTTCAAGTGGAAAGCCTATACCGGTAAGGAAGCGGAAGGGATTCTGTATAAACCGGAAGGGTTCGATCCCAAAAAGAAATATCCGATGATCGTGTATTTCTATGAGCGTAACAACAATACACTGCATAATTACCTGGCGCCCGCGCCAACGCCATCGCGTTTGAATATCCCGTTTTTTGTGAGCAGGGGATATGTGGTGCTGGTTCCGGATATCTGGTATAAGACAGGTTACCCGGGCCAGGGTGCATACGATTATATCGTCAGCGGAACTAGGGCCGTGGTGAAACAGGGGTATGTGGACAGCACCAAGATCGGTCTGCAGGGACAGAGTTGGGGCGGGTTCCAGATCGTGTACCTGATCACCAAGACCAACCTGTATGCAGCAGCATGGGCAGGTGCGCCTGTTGCCAATATGACCAGCGCTTACGGCGGGATCCGTTGGGGTACCGGTCTGTTGCGCCAGTTCCAGTATGAAAAAACACAGAGCCGTATCGGAGGAACCCTATGGGACAAGACCAACCTGTATCTCCAGAACTCGGCATTGTTCTCACTGCCCAAAGTAACCACACCACTGGTGATCATGCACAACGATGCAGATGATGCAGTGCCCTGGTACCAGGGAATTGAAATGTATGCGGGCATGCGCAGGCTGGGTAAAAAAGTATGGATGCTGAATTACAACGGAGAAGCGCATAACCTGGTAGAACGTAAGAACCGGAAAGATATCCAGGTCCGCGAGCAGCAGTTCTTCGACTACCTGTTAAAAGGCGAAAGACCTGCCAAATGGATCTCAGAAGGTGTTCCTGCCGTTTTAAAAGGAAGGGACCTGGGTCTGGGAACCAACTAAGCAGTTGTCAGATATCGGTTACAAAGAGGCACTCATCTGTGAGTGCCTCTTTTTTGGTGTATATTAGAACACAGATTTAATCTACGCTTATGTATCTGCTTCAGCTCAGTTCGTCTTTCCTGCATCTTCCGTATGTGGGTGTTGCCATCCGGTCACTGGCGGTGTACCTGTTCATCATTGTGGCCATCCGCATATTCGGCAAAAAAGAACTGGCCCAATTGTCCGTGATCGACCTGGTTTTCATCCTGCTGATCAGTAATGCCGTTCAGAATGCCATGGTTGGACCGGATACCTCGCTGGAAGGAGGACTGGTGGCAGCAGCTGCCTTATTTGCCGCCAACTTCACGTTAAAGAAATTGCTGTACCGCAACCGTTTCCTCAGCAGCCTGATGCAGGGAGATGCCCTGTTACTGATCTACAAGGGCAAAGTGAACCAGTCGCATTGCCGCGAAGCAGAGATCACACTGGAAGAGCTGACCGCAGCGGTCCGCGAACATGGTGCCGCTGGTATTTCGGATGTAGATATCGCCATGCTGGAAGTGGATGGTAATATCAGTGTGGTAAGTAATGGATTTCAACGAAGGTCGCAGGTAGTGCATCCGCGACTGCATAAGATGAAAGGCAAGTTCAGTAAACGGTAAGCCCCCTGTATACAACAACGAAAAAACATACCTGTTTACCTCTCACGAATGTGTTGTACCGGTGTTGATGGTTAGTAGGCGAGGATGTCGAATTTGGTCTTGGGTCTGATCGCATCCAGCCACCTGAACCCGCGGATCTTCAGCTCGTCATGATTCACCTCGCGCATGGGGTAGGAGGTTCCGTCGAAACTCCGGATAAAGGAAACGCGTTTGGGCTTCTTGTCTTCGAACAGCATATCGATCACATCCGATGTGGACCGGCTCACACCTATAAAACGGTTCTGTTCATCCTGCCCGTAATACACGTTCTCTGCATTGCCTTTGGCCCGCATGTAGTAGATATTGCCGTCTTCGAACAGGGCATTGATGGTGGTGCTTTTCAGCTGGTTGAAGTATTGCGTACTGTCTACCCGGCTGATGGCCATGGCATTCTCGAACACATACATCCGTTCTGGTTTCTTGTTCTTAACGTAGAGATAGATGGTATCTCCCGTGATCTGGTTCTCCTTGGCCCAGATCACCGGGTTGCGGAACAAACGGAAAACAGAATCCTGCAGCGAATAGAACAGGCTATCGCCCACAGCCTGCAGCGAATCGGAGAAGATCCGCACATTGAAATAGGCTTCAAAATATTTGTTGTTGCTGCTGTCCGATCGATTGGTTGAATCCAATACAGGCTTCACGGACAGGGAATCCCTGATCACTGGCACTTTCCGGGTTTTCATCAGGTCCGACAGTCTTGCCGTATACAAAGTGTCGGCAGATATATAGATCGAATCCATTCCCTGTTTGATCAGCAGGATGGGTTTTTCCGTAGCCAGCAGGATGTCTTTTTTCCGGTCGGTCTTGATGTTGTTGGCGATCATGTCAAAACCCTGTGCCGTATCTTTTCCCCGGTACACCGCATTGCCCCTGAACTCGCTGAGTTTGGTAGAGTCATCCACCGCCATATCGTCTGCCGTGAAAGTATACGTACTGTCTTCCACCACGGAACGTTTGTTCAGGATGCCGCGTTTGTTCTTCATATCAAAATATCCCTGCCGGGTCTTGATCACCCTGCGACCACTGTCGCTGTAGATAGTGGTGGGAGAAGTGAAAGTAGCGATCTCGGTTCCGGTATTGTACTGCAGTGTATCGGTCACCACTTTGTATTCCGGGTCCACCAGCACCACTTTTTTCTTGAAGATCACGTCCTTGGTATCACCGTAATAATAACCTTCCGTACTGGTCAGGGTCGTTTTTTTGTTCACCAGTTTACCGCCTTTCAGGTAGGTGCCGATCTTCAGGGTCACATCATACACCAATGTATCGGTGGTCAGTACCCCTTTGCCATCGGTGAGCCTTACTTTTTTACTCAGGAATGCTTTTTTCTCCTTGCCCAGGTATTTCAGGTACTGTGCATAGGTATGCACGCTGTCGGCATCGTTGATATGGATATTGCCAAAAGCTTCCAGTGAATTGTCGATCTCGTTCAGTACGGCACTGTCGGCATAGAAATCGGTGTTCTCCTGTTTCACATGGGCTTTGCCTACGAGTGACACGTATTTATGCAGGGAATCCACCACCTGCATATTCAGCCGGTCGGCAGAGATGATCTGTAATAGTTTTCCTTCTGTTTTACCGGTATCCTGGGCAGGACGTTGCGTCATGCCCGTTTGTACCAATAACAGGAGAAGCCAGGTGTATATAGATCTTATTCTCAACATCAGGCTATTTCTTCTGCAGGGTATCGTTCAGCGGAGCGGTCAATGGAATGCTTTTGTCTTTTCTGCCGAACACAGAAACATTGATATACCGTTTGGGATGTACGCGCAGGTCATCCAGCAGTATGTTGGCACTGCGTACGGTATTGGTCAGGTTATCGTAAAGGGCTTTGTCGTTCATCAGTTTACCCATCGATCCCTCGGTGGAATTCATTTTCTGCAGCACCGTGTTCAGGCTGGTAACGGTGGTCCTGAGCTTGTCGATGGTTCCGGCAAGGTCCGCTTTGGCCAGGTTATCGGTGGTCTTCTCCACGTTACCCAGCATTTTGGTCACTTTATCGTTGTTGTCAGCCAGGTTCTTGGTAAAGCTGGCCACATTGCTCATCGACTGGGCAATGGTGCCGGTCTGCTGGTTCAGCATGGCCTGTAAGGAAACAGACGATACCGCCAGGCTGGCTGTGGTCTTGTTGATATTGGCGATCACCTGCTGCAGGTTGTTCTTGGTACTGGGGTCAAAAATGGTGTTGATGTTCTTTAATACGCTGTCCAGCGATTGCACCGTGGTCTTAAGCTGATCGCCCACAGGTCCCAGTTGTTTCATCAGGCTGCCCATCAGGCCATCGGCACTGCCGGTGACCAGGGTGTCACCCACATGGAGGTATTGTTTAGAATCTCCCAGGGCAATGGTGATGCTGGCCGGACCCAGTGGGTTCTCCTTGATGGTGGCCACGGAATTGACAGGGATATTATAGCTGTTCTTTAATTTGATGGTGACCACGATGCTGCTCAGGTTCTCGTCAAGGTTCTCAATATCGTCCACAGCGCCTACCTGGAATCCATTGATGTAAACTGGGTTGGAGACCATGATGCCCTTTGTATTCTCATATTTGGCATGCAGGTAATTCCCTGTTTTGAACAGGGTCTTCCCTTTCAGGAAGTTAAAGCCCAGTATCATCATTGTAATGGCAATGGCAGTCAGTGCCCCCACCTTTGTTTCGTTCGAAATTTTCATAATACAAATCTACGGTTTCTTGGCCTGACGTAATAATGGAAGCCTGTTTAAATGAAGAGTGGTCGCTTATCTGCTGCCCGTATTCATCAATTGTTTTTCCAGTGAATATTTGTAACGTTTCAATGCCCTTACCAACACTTCACAGATCTGGCGCTGGCCTTCTTCGCTGTTCAGGTAGGCTTCTTCTTCCGGGTTGGAGATGAAACCGGTCTCTACCAGTACGGCCGGCATGGCAACGGCCTGTAATACCCAGATCCCTTTCTGTCGTTGTTTGGCTTCGCGACTGATACGGCCCACTTTCTGGAACTCTTCTTCAATGGTGAGGGCCAGGTTGGCACTGCGGGAGAAATAGGTCTGCGTTTTCATATTGATGATCATCATCTTAGCCGGATCTGTTGGATTAAAATCTTTCAGTTCCCGGGCCGAAATGCTGTCCATATACATGTCCTCATTGGCCCGTAATGCCGCTTTGGCATCGTTACTTTTATCCACCCCATAAATAAAGGTCTCCGTACCCTTGGCCGGGTTGGGAGTGGTCCAGGTGCGGTACTCTTTTACTTTTGCGGTATAGGCCTTTCTTTTTTTGCCCTTGCCCCGGTAACGGGTCTCTTCCTTGTAGCCGATGAACTCGCGGTGTCGTATGGGACCGCCGCCTTCGTTCACATGGATGCAGACGAAGAGGTCGCCTTTTTCGCGGTTGGCGATCTGGGCCTTGCGGGTCACCGGGTCAAAAACATCCGTAGTGCGGGTGAGATAGGTCTCCACATCGGGGATCTCGGCCCGGATCATTTGATCCAGTTTCAGAGAAATGGCCAGCGCAATATCTTTTTCATGTGAAAATTCACCGGAAGCGCCGAAATCACTTCCGCCATGCCCCGGATCGATGATGATCTTACGCAGGGGTTGTTTCTGGAAAGGCGCACCAGGACCGGGTTTCGGGGTAAAGGAAGAAAAGCTAATACAGACCAGACTTAACAAAATCAATGCAGCGGATTGTCTTCTCATCATATCATTTCGTTAAAGGATTTTGCCAGGAATAGCTTTTACACCGGCAAGACCCTATTTTTGCCCTTGTAAACATGAGCCAGCTTCGCAAATTTACTACAAAATCAGCCCCCGCTATGGCAGTTGCCGGCTGTTTGCTCATATTAACATTTTGTGTGCGGGCGGCGGTTCACCAGGTACCCGGGCGTGGTTACCGTTTATTTGTGCCCACCGATACCGTTCCGGTGAAAAAAAGCAAGGACAGTACCCCGGTTGCCCGGATTTCTTCCTCATCCATAGATACAGTGGGGGGTAAACCATTGTCAGATTCGGTGGTGCGGGTAGACAGTATCCGGATGTCGAAAGACTCGGTCGATGCCATTATCAAGTACCATGCGGATGATTCAGGTGTGTTGATCATTGCCACCAAGGACCTGTTCCTGTACGGCAAGGCCAAAACAGACTATAAGGACCTGAAACTGGAAGCGGCTACCATACAGTACGAACAAAAGACGCAAACGGTAAAAGCCTATGGCGCCACCGATAGCACCGGGGATATCGCAAGCAAACCCCAGTTTACCCAGGGTGAGCTGAAAACGATCAGCGATTCCATCTTTTACAACCTCGGTACGCAGAAAGCCTATACCAAGAACACTTTCTTCCAGGAAGGAGAAGTGTTCGTAAATGCCCGGTTCCTGAAGAAGATCAGTGCGGATGAAGTGTTTGCCCGCGACGCCCGTTTCACCACCTGTAACCTGGATACCCCGCATTTTGCCTTCCGATCCCGGAAGATGAAGATCATCAATAACAAACTGGGGGTTACCGGCAGGGTATATCCCGAGATAGAATCGGTGCCCATACCCATGGTATTCCTGCCGTTCGGTCTGTTCCCGCTGAACCGGGCCAGGCATTCGGGCATATTGTTCCCCGCGTTCACTTCCAGTGAGGATTTTGGATTGGGACTGGAAGGCCTGGGTTATTACAAGACCTTCGGCGATCATGTGGATGTGACCACCCGTGCCAACCTCTATTCCTATGGAGGCTGGAACCTGAATGTGAGTTCCAAGTACCTGATGCGGTACAAGTATACCGGAAGCCTGAACGTTACTTTCCAGAACACCAAAACACTGAACCGGAACGCTTTTTCGGAGGAGGAGTTCACGAATTCGAAATCATACATGATCAACTGGAGCCATAGCCGCGATAGCAGGGCCAGGCCCGGTACCAACTTTTCGGCCAATGTGAATTTTGGTAGTACGCGTTTTAACCGTTCGCTGCTGAATAACCCTTACCAGAATTTCCAGAACCAGATCAGTTCCTCCATCAGTTATTCCAAGGACTGGCGGGGTAAGTATAACCTGTCGCTCAACCTGAACCATAACCAGAACAGTGTGTCGCGTTTGGTGAACCTGAACCTGCCTACTGCTACGTTCAATGTGGTCACCTTTTATCCTTTCCAGAAAAAGGAATCCATCGGTACGGGCAGGTGGTACGAGAAGATCGGTATCGGTTATAACGGTAGTTTGCAGAACCAGGCCTCGTTCTACGACAGTGCTTTCAGCTTCAAACGCCTGATCGATACGGTGCAGTGGGGGGCCACACATAATATCCCGATCACACTGAGCCTGCCCTCACTGGGGCCGATCGTGCTGGCGCCCAGCATCTCCTATGAAGAACGCTGGTATGGTCAGCGCAATTTCAAGAAATGGAACCCGCTCACTTCCAAAGTGGATACCACGGTTCAGAAAGGATTGTATACGGCGCGCCAGATGTCGTTTGGCCTGGGTATCAACACCCGGGTGTTCGGTATGTATAAGTTCTCACCCAAAAGCAACATCATCGCTATCCGGCATGAGATCAGGCCCAATATCTCGGTCAGTTACCATCCTGATTTTGCGGCCAAATATCATTATACCACACAGGTGGATGCTACCGGCCGTACACAGCGTTTTTCACAGTATGACGGCGGTATCATCGGTTCTTTCTCCGAGGGTGCCTTCGGCGGTATCGGATTCGGTATCGATAATATCCTGGAAATGCGGGTGAAAGATAAAAGCGATACCTCGCTCAAAGGCAGGACCGTTGGTAAGAAAGTGAAACTGATCGAAGGTTTCGGTTTCAACTCTTCCTATAACCTGATGGCAGATAGTTTTGCACTGGGTAATTTCTCCATCTATGCCAGGAGCACCCTGTTCGAAAAATTGAATATCACCGCATCTGCCAACCTGGATCCTTATGAAAGGGACAGCAAAGGTTTCCGGGTCAACAGGATCGCGTTCGATCCGCGCCGTTTCAAATTCGGGATGATCACCGCGGGTAATATCGCCTTGTCCACTTCCTTTGCCAGTAAGTCCAAAGATGGAAAGGATAAGAGCAAGGAACTCCCCGTGGATCCTTTTATGACGCCTGATGAACAGCAGCGACAACTACAGTTCGCACGTGCCAATCCCGCGGAGTTCACCGATTTCAATATTCCCTGGACCCTCAGTTTTTCCTACTCGCTCAATTTTTCGCGGTTCATGAAACCTGATTACAGCGGTTACCAGACGCAGACCAGTTCCAGTTTGAATTTCAACGGAGACTTCAGCCTCACACCCAAATGGAAAGTGGGCGCCACCGGTTTCTACGATGTGTCCAACCGTTCGCTGCAGCAGCTGAGTACCTTCATTACCCGCGAAATGCATTGCTGGCAGTTATCCATCAATGTTACGCCGATAGGCCTGTACCGTTCTTTCAATATCATGTTCAGTCCCAAATCGGGCATCCTGCGCGACCTGCGGATCAACCGCAGCCGTACCTTCTCCAGTTACTGATGATCGTTGGCGAGGTAGTAGTCCCACATCAACCGGAATATCTTCTCTTTCAGTTCATCGCTGGATAAACCCGTGGAAGATACTGCGGGCAGAAAATGCATTTCCAGCCTGTGGGGTAACAGGTAAAAGAATTTGTTCGGAGGCAATACTTTTTTGGTGTGGAAGAGAATGGCAGGCAGAATGGGTTTGCCCGTATCTGTGGCCAGTCTGAATGCACCATCGTAAAAACTTTTGAGCGGATCGCCTGTGCGGTTACGGGTACCTTCGGGGTAGATCAGCATATCGAGTCCGATGGCAAGAATATGCTTCATGTCCTCGATGCTTTTCCTTCGGCTGGCATCATTCTTCCGGTCAACCAGCACACTGCCGAACTGATAGATCCATCCGAATACAGGTATCTTGGCAAAACTTTTTTTGGCGATGGTCTTATTGGCCCTTGGCATGAATGGCGTGCTCACCGGTACATCCATTAGGCTGTTATGGTTGCAGACGATCACGTAATTCTGTCCTTTCTTGAAATGTTCTTTTCCCCTGATGCGCAGCGGGCAGCCGATCAGGTTCAGGTAAAGGAACATCCAGACCCGGGATACATGCCTGTGCCAGCGGGCTTTGTAGGGCTCTTTCAGTAAAAAACAGGGCAGGTAAAAAAAGATCGCGATGATCAGCGATACAATGAACAGGACCAGGGCCCAGCCTGCCCAGAGCCTGGCAAACAGGCTGATCAGAATATTTTCTTTGGTGGGTGTTGTTAAGGGTTGTTGCATGTACTTCTTTTCTGTGTCTGAAGGTTTGTGTTTATCCGACCGGGTTCCAGTCAATGGCTTCCAGTCCCTGTCTCATCAACGCTTCATTGGCCCTGCTGAAATGGCGGCAGCCAAAAAATCCTTTGTCGGCGCTGAAGGGAGAGGGGTGCGCGGCTTTTAGAACGGTATGTCTGGTCTCGTCGATCAATACCTGTTTCTCCTGTGCAAATTTTCCCCATAACAGGAATACCAGTCCCGTTTTTTCGGTGGAGAGTTTACGGATCACCGCATCGGTGAAGTCCATCCAGCCGATCTTGGAATGGCTGGCCGGCTCATTGGCCCTGACGGTGAGTATGGCATTCAGCAGGAACACGCCCTGTTTTGTCCACCGGGTAAGGTTGCCTGTTTTGGGAATGGGCATGCCGATATCGGTATGCAGCTCCTTGTAAATATTTACCAGCGAAGGAGGCGGGGGTACACCATCGGGTACCGAAAAACTCAGTCCATGTGCCTGTCCCGGGTTGTGGTAAGGGTCCTGGCCCAGTATCACCACTTTCACATCCTGAAAGGGGGTACAGTTGAAAGCGTTAAAGATCAGTGGACCGGGCGGATACACAACGGCGCCGGTGGCTTTCTCTGTTTTCAGATGGGTGACCACCTGCAGAAAATAAGGTTTGCTGAATTCCTGTTTCAGCACTTCTTTCCAACTGGCTTCAATTTTTACATCCATCTGTTGTGGTTGGGTACGAATTTGCGTGCCGAAGATACTGAAAGCAGGCTTACCGGGGTCGTTCAACCGCCGCTTAGTGCAGCAGGGTCACACTGCCCGATATTGGTGTTCTGCCCGGGGCAAGCCAGATCAGGTAATAGTATGTTCCTGCAGCCAGGGGTCGGCCCTTGTAACGACCATCCCAGGCTTGCCCATAACCGGAAGAGCGGTACAGGCTCTGCCCGGAACGATGGAATATCTCAACGATACAGTCGGGATAATAATTCAGTATCGGGATCTGCCAGGTATCGTGTATACCATCGTTGTTCGGACTGAACGCATTGGGTGGTATCACCGGCGGATCGATGATCTGCACGTTCACGGATCGGGTGGCGCTGCAGCCAAATGAGTTGGTGGCCTTAATGAAATACCTGCCGCTCAGCGCCAGGGTAAAGGGGTTGAGCAAAGCCTGCGTGGCCAGCGTATCCTTCCAGTAAGAATAGGTCCAGTTGCTGTTGGCCTGAACTGTGGTGGACAGGTCTACCGTAGCGGGCCTTGTGGTGGGCGGCGGATCGTTGACCGTGAAGGCAGGTACCGGGTGTATGGTCACTGCGACCGGTTTCACCAATTCACATCCTGATAGGGCTTTTGCTTTTACATAGAATACGCTGCTGGTGGTAAAGATCTGTGAACCAGGCAATACCTGTGTAGCTGCTGCATCCAGCCAATAACTGAACTGAACGCCAGGGTCGCTGCCACTGGTGGGCTGCGCTGATGTCAACACCAGGTTGCCGCAGGAAACCAGGTCCTTGATGACAATGACCGGTGCCGGACCGATAGTCACGGTCACCGGGGTAACGCTGTAACAGCCATTGTCCTGTGTTCCTTTGATGAAATATCTTCCGGACTTGTTTACCTGCGCCGGATCGTTCAGTAACAAAGTTGCCAGGGAATCCTGCCAATAACTGAAACTGAGTCCGGCACTGCTGCCGAGGGTAATGGCAGGGTTTGTAAGATCGACAGAGCCGGGAGCACATACCGGAGCAGGTGTATTGGTCACGACCAGTGGGGGCGGGTTGATGCGTACGTTGATGGCATTGGTCTCGGTGCAACCCGATGCACCGGTCGCCTTGATATAATATTGCCCCGATCTGGTCACAGCCGCTGCATTATCGATAAAGCTGGTCTCATTGATGTCCGTAAAATACTGTAATTGCAAACCGGGTGTACTTCCGGCAGTAATATAGGGCAGCGTAAGATCCGCGCCGGGCACGGAACAGGCCGTTACGGTGTCTATGGTCTTCAACTGCATGAAATCATTGCTCGAGATCACGGTGGTATGTAAGGTGTCCTGGCAGCCCTGACCGGGAAAAGGAACGATCTGCAAACTGTAAGGGGTATTCCCGGGTGGCGGAGGATTCAGGGTAAGCGTATTGCCTTTGCCTACCAATTGATCATTGCCATCGAACCAGCTGTATTCTTTAAAACCATAAGGGGCTTTCAACACCACTGCGCCGGTGCCTTTGCAATAGGTGTTACCGGTGATCGGTGTGGTACAGTTCTCATCCACATCCAGGTACGCATATCCGAAATGCACTTTTTTGGTGCAGTCGTTCACCGCAAATTCAAGCCGTATGGTCTTGCCTGCATACCCGCTGAGTTTGATGGTCACGGGCGCCCAGTCCTTGTAAAAGATATTGGGCTCCACGGGCGATTCCTTGAACCCCGGCAGGTTGGGTGCTGCAATGAACTGGAAGGAACCGCATTCAAGGTATTTGTTGGCCGATACATCGAATACTTTAGAAGTGAACTGTGGTTGCTCGAACCAGGCATGGTCTGCAGGGTTCTGCAATACCACGGCGTAATTGTAAATGATACTGTAATCATCCTGTCCCGCCGGAATGGTGAACGTATAGGAAACACCCTGCGCTTCGGCCCCTGCGCCGCCATTGCCCAGCTTGATGGAATAACCGCTGCCGTTGGGACAGTTCACCGGGAAACCGCCAAAAGTATCCCTTGCCTGCGGAGCCACATTCTTTAACAGGGTATGTTTGCCATTGATGGGCTGTGATTGTGTGAACGAGATCACACCATTCGCATTCACAAATCCATCCTGGCAAAACCAGTTGGTGAAATTGCCATTCTCGAAACCGATGTTCACGGGACAACTGCCTTGCGCTGACAGCTGGTGGGTCATTACCATACCCAGCAGACAAACCCATATGCATTTTGTGAACTGAAGCATGGCTGTTGTATAAGCAGTCGTAACGTAATAAAAATAGGGAAGTCCCGGAAGTTATTCCTATTCAGCTACCCCTCATTTTATGCCTCAAATGGTATGCCGTTAATTGCCTGGGTCAACGCAGTATCGTGACACTTCCCCCTACGGCCGGTAGTTCTGCCGATGGTTTGATGACATAATAGTAAGTGGCAACCGGTTGGTCAATGCCTTTGTATTTGCCATCCCAGGGTTTGGTGTATCCCACAGACCTGAACAGTAATTGTCCCAGCCGGTTATAGATACTCACCATACAATCGGGATACAGATCTGTCAGCAGGGGGATCTCCCAAAGATCATGCACCCCATCGCCGTTGGGCGAAAAGGCATTGGGTGGCACCAACGCAGGATCATTCACCTGCACCTCAACAGCAGCCATGATGGAGCAACCCCCTTCGTTCACCCCTTTGATGTAATAGATGCCTGATCGGTTGATGTTCTTCGGATCGGCTATGGGGATGGTGGCCTGCGCATCTTTCCAGAAACTGAATTGCACCCCGGCCGTATTGCCACTGATGGCGGTATACAGGTCTACCAGCGTGGGCCTGATGGCAGGTAGCGGATTGGTAAAGCTGACAGCCGGTGTAGTGAACATATTCAGCACTACCGGTTTGGTACTGGTACAACCCGCACTGTTGGTGGCCCGGATATAATACGTGCCGCTGCCCGTGACTTTTTTTGGGATCTCCACGTATTGCGTATGTGTGGGATCTTTGAAATATTCAAAATATAATCCCGGGGTACTGCCGGCCGTGATCAGCGGTGCCGTCAGGTCCACACCGTTGTTAACGCAACCTGCAACGGGTGCCACGGGCGTATGCAGCTGGATGATATCAGCAGATTTTTCAATGGTGGTGTATACCGTGTCCACACAGCCCTGGTCCGGGTAGGGTGTCACTTCCACCGCGAATGTGGTATTGGGGGCAGGCGGCGGACTGAAACTGAGTGTACCCGATGTGCCCAGTAACCGCGAGAAATCGCTGGTGAACCAACGATAGCCCGCAAAACCAAAAGGGGCGCTCAATACCTGTGTGCTGTCAGAAATGCATTGCACATTGCCCGATATGGGTGAGGAGCAGTTCTCGTTCACATCCACATAAGCATACCCGAAATGGCCACCGCGTGTACAGTCGTTGGTGGTGAACTCAATGCGGATGGTACGGCCGGCATAACCGGATAATTTGATGGTGACCGGCGTCCAGGTCTTATAGAAGACACTGTCTTTGAACGGCGATTGTTTAAAGCCCGGCAGCCCGGAAGCGGCAGCATACGAAAAGGAACTGCAACCAATATAATCGCCCTTGGTCACGTCAAATACATTGGCGGTGAATTTAGGTTGTTCCCAGTCTGCATGCCCCGGGTTCTGGAACACCACGGCATAATTGTAAATGATGCTGTAGTTGTTCTGGTTGGCCGGTATGGTAAAGGTATAACTGACCTGTTCAGCCATCCGCCCCGTTCCTGCATTTCCCAGCTGGATGGAATAACCGCTGCCGTTGGGACAACTCATCGGGAAACCGCCATAGGTATCCAGCAGGGTGGGATCGCCACTCTTGATAATGGTATGCCTGCCATAGACAGGTGTGGTAGATTGTAAAGAGATCTTGCCATCGTTCATGCCGATGGAACCGCTTTTGCATTCCCAGTTGGTGAAATCGCCGGATTCAAAACCGATATTGGCGGGACATTGCGCGTAAACCCTTGTTGCCAGTAGCAGACAGGCCTGAATCAACAGCAGTTGTATGACCCTAAAGAAACGTTGATCCATACGGAGCCAGGTAAAAATTCGAACGGGATAACAAGATACAAAATAACCCTTTAAGAAATTTTGCAGGATGTATGACCGGTAGATAGATCAATAGGATCGGTCACTGCAGTCGCTCGGCTCTGCCGAGTGACGCCTATCCCCCAGGCTTCCAGCCTAAAAGCCTAAAATTCTCAAAACTATAATATCCGTACCCCCCCAGTATAAACACAACTGCTTTTTTCAGTTCCCTAAAACACATATCCAGTGGCAATCTGCCAAAAATGCTTTTCATATGTGTAAAGCATGATGTAGCTCAACCCATCATCTCTTGGTAAACAGGTCGCAAAAATTGTTCGGGAAGTTTGGATGCGTGGGCCCTGTATATGACAGGCAGATAGGTGTCACCGCTATCTCAGCCCATTGAACCAGGAGATGATGGAGATCCAATCATTTTCCGTGGTAAGCGTGAGGCGGTTCTCTTCGATGTATTTGTTCACTAAGGGCCAGCGGGTAGCCAGGTCGGAAGTGGTTTTGGTGAACACGGAATCGAATGACTGCCGGGAGAGGGATATCTGTACCGGCTTGCGGTTATTGAAACCTGCATCGTTCTTCTGCAGGCTGTATATGGCTATAAAATCTTTGCCGCCTTCGATCTGTTTGAATGATTTGCTCAGGGTCAGTGTTCCCTGTACCAGCGATGTCTCAAAACCACTGGGTGTGACCGTTGTCTGGTTTTTAGTAGCGGTGGAACCGGTCTTGGTTTGCGCGTAACCGGTCAGGGTCAAAAAACAACAAAGGGCCGGAAGAAGGAATGCTCTCATAAGGGAACAGGATTGATCGTTGTGCAAATATCGGCTTCTGTGCCGGGAACCCGTTATAAATTTCGTTAAAAGCCGGATCACCGGGGTGTTGTATGTGTCAACCGCAGGTAAATGGTATCGCCCACGCCAAGGGTACCAGGGTGCATGGTTTTGATGACGATACTGGTACCGGCCACTGCTGCCTGTATCTCGGAGAATGCACCCCAGAAGCGCACCTGCTCAACCACAGCTGTTACCGCACCTGCCTGTTCCGGAACGATGCTGAACTGCTCGGGGCGCACCAGGTACTGTCTATGAATGAGGGGGTACGATCTGTTAGCAGTGAACAGCGATACACTGGCTTCGGACAGTAACTGATAGGAGCCCAGTAAACCCGCCACGTATTCGTTCGCCGGATGGTAGTACAGCTGTTGGGGTGAGCCTTTCTGTACCAGTTGTCCGCCCCGCATTACCAGCAGCTCATCTGCCCAGGAGAGCGTATCCTGTGGGTCGTGCGAGGTCAGGATGCAGGAGATCTGTAGCCGGTTGCCAATATCATCCAACACTTGTTTCAGGATCTGTTTGTGAATGGGGTCCAGGTTGGAGAAGGGTTCATCCAGCAACAACAATTCCGGTGCGCCGATCAGTAACCGGCACAGGGCGATCCGTTGTTTTTCGCCACCCGATAACTGATCGGTCTTGCGGCTGACGAGATGGTCGATCCGGCAGATCCTGAACAAAGCATCCGCATCGGCCTGCGGCAGGCGATTGGCCATGTCCAGCCATTCTTCCACCCGGTAATTGTTCCTGAGTTCATAATGCTGCGAGAGGTAGGCGATGCCCGGGTGACCGGGGATCAACTGGAACAAAGGGCCCAGTACTTGCTGTTCTTTGAAAAGGATCCGACCCGCATCCGGTTGCTCCAGGCCGGCGATCATTTTCAGTAAAGTGCTTTTACCGGAACCCGTTTCACCGGCAATGGCCAGTTTCTGAGAACGGCGCTGCGAAAAACTGATATCGTTCACCACAGTGTTCTGCTGCAGTTTCCTGGAAATGCCCGATACTTCTAAGAGATCCATAGTTGCCTGGGTGACGGATAAGGGTGAAGCCACTGTGTAAAGATAACAGCCGGTTTTGATTATCTTAGGAATTCAATCCCAGGCTCATGAGAAAATGTATCCTCGCATCAGGTTTATTCATTTGGGTGTTGATGGCATTTGTCGATCCCCCCAAAACAGCCCGACCTTCATTCACCATCACACCGGCGGCGCCCGTGTATTTCAAATCCTTTGTGGACTGTAATATGGCCGAAGCCTGGGTGGGCGATACCTTCCGCATTTTCCCCGGTAAATATGGGGAGGACCCCTTGTGGGGCAATGCGCGCGACCTGAAATATGCCGACGGTAAGAACGCAGAAGAGGCCTTCAGCCGCCGGTTCGAAGCCTTCACAGAACCGGTGCTGCCGCCCAATGTGGCGCCCGACCAGGAAGGACTGCATGGCGCCGTATGGTTTGAGACCGTGTACCAGGATCCCAAAGATGCCAGCGGGAAGACCTTGTATGCCCTCTACCATAACGAGAACTATCCCGATACCTATCCTTACCGGGCAAAAACAGGGAAAGGCTATATTGACAAGGACTGGCCGCAGGGATTGACCGGTGAAAGAACACCGGCAGCGGTCTGCCGCATCGGCATCATGCGATCGACCAATGGCGGACACAGTTGGGAGAACAAGGGCATTGTACTGGAAGATGACCAGCCGCGTATGATCCTGAAACCGCACAACACTTCCGTTACGTTTGCCGGTGGCGTAGGCGACCCCTCTGCGATCGCGAATGATGGGTATCTCTATATCTTTTATGGCGAATACGGGTATCCCGGAAAATACCAGGCAGCCGCGTATGATCCCATCCGGGAATATTCCGGCCAGTGTATCAGCATGGCCCGGATAGCGCTGGCCGATCTGGATGCACCCACAGGGAAAGCCCGGCGTTGGGATGGCAAAGGTTTTACTGTTGCGTATGATGGGGTAGGGCAACCGATCCGGTCGCTGCAGATCCCGGTGGCGGAAGGCGGCGGACCCACATCTTCTCCCAACAGCAAATATTACTGGGGCCCCTCCGTTAGCTGGAATACCTGGCTCAAGGCCTGGGTCATGCTGATGGCCCGCTCCGAAGGTCCTTCCTGGAAAGGTTCTAACGTATACATCTCATTCAATACAAATCCATCCTTAGCAGGCTCCACTGGGCAGGACTGGAGCAAACCGCAACTGCTGGCCAGCAAACCGGGACATACCATCTGGTACCCATCCCTGCAGCCGATCGGCAGTGGAAATGAACCTGGTAACAGGAATACCTGTCTGAAACTGGGGCAGACAGCCCGTCTGTTCTACAAGGACAATGCCCCGGATACGGCCGTATACCTGTCTGAATACGAGATCCGCTTTGAGCGAAACCGGTAAGTGCCGGGCAGCTCCCTTATAGAAAGGGGCGGCATTCTTAGGGACTAGGGTTACCTTTGCCGACCCGCATAACAGTTACGGTTGCCATATCAGTGAACGGAGTAATGGCAATAGGGATCAGAAAGGAGCGGGGAACGTTCCGTAAGCAGCAGAGACCCCTTTGAGGGTATCTGCAGAACCCAGCTATAGTAGAGTGGGACATAAATGCGATGCGGATTCGTAATTTTTTAAAGAGACTGTGTTTGCATGAGAAAACAGATCTGTCATATTAAACCAGGTGTATGGAACCAGAGATAAAGACTGATTCCGCGATAGACCGGTTTCAGCGAAATGCTGAGATCCAAAGGATACTGGACCTCTCTTTGGATTATATCGCCATTGTAGATGTTCATTTCAAACGAAAGTTTGTGAGCAGCTCTGCTCTTGAATTGTTCGGTTATACGAAAGAAGAAATGCTGCGATTCCCCTTTATGACGATCGTGCTGGAAGAGGACCGAAAAGAAACGCTGGAGACCATCGCGTCCATACCTGTTGTAAAGAGGCTGAATAATTATGAGAACCGGATCGTCAGGAAGGATGGGGTAGTGGTGCATATGTCCTGGAACTTCAGTTATGATGAAGGGACAAAGGAAGTTTTTATGATCGGCCGGGATATCACCGAACGCAAAAAAGCCGATGAGATCATCCGTAACAGTGAAAAACATTACCAGTCGCTGATCAAGAACCTGAAGATCGGGGTACTGAAGCAGGAGAAGGATTCACGCATCACAGTATCGAATGATGCGGCATTGGAAATGCTCGGGCTCACCGAAGACCAGTTGCTGGGCAAAACCTCATTCGATCCCGACTGGAATGTGATCCATAGCGATGGTACGGATTTCCCGGGTTCGGAGCACCCGGTGCCGGTGGCCATTGCTACGCAGAGACCGGTGCGCGATGTGGTCATGGGCGTGTATCGTCCCAAAACAAAGGACCGCTCCTGGCTGCTGGTGAATGCAGAACCCCAGTTTGACCTGGATGGTGAATTCGATCATGTGATCTGTACGTTCACGGATATCACGAATGAAAGAAGATCACTGGTGCAGAAACAGGAAGCGCTGATCGGTATACTGGATAACACGGAGGCATTTTTTGCCACTTTCGATCTCAATTTTAAGTTCACTTTTATGAACAGGGCCATGCGGAAAGCCCTGGGTGTGAGCGATACGGTGGATGTGAATACCATCAGTATCGCAGATATCCCGGTGCTGGATGCACGCTTCTCACTGGAAGAGCGACTGAAGATCTTACTGGCGGAAGGCTCCTGGGCGGGCTCCAACCGCATCAAGACCCATGATGGTAAGGAGATCACCATCTGGCTGGTATTACTGATGCACCGGAACGAGAACGGTGTACCCACCCATATCTCCGTATCAGCCATCGACATATCGGACAGTGAGGCGCTGAAAGAAGAGCGTAACCTGAACAATATACAGAACGAGTTCGTGAACATGGTATCGCATGAGTTCCGAACACCACTCACTATCTTCCGAACCAGCATTGAGCTTTTTCAGCTGTACCTGCAGCAACTGGATATCACCCTGCCCGAAAAACTGGGGCAGCGGCTGGAGATCATGGATAAGGAGATCGACAGGCTCATCAATGTGATCGCAGACCTGATCACCATCGGCAAAGTGAACAGTGGCAGCCTGCGCGTGAATAAACAGAATGCGTCGATATTGACGCTGATACAGCAATGTATCGACAGGAACCGCCTTACCCAGCAGGACGACCGGGTGATCCGGTTGACCAGCAGGGGAACGGAGCGTGATGTGATGATCGATGTGTTCCTGATGACGCATGTGATGGACAATATGATCTCCAACGCCATCAAATACTCACCCGGTGCGCCGGCCCCCGAAATTGAAGTGCTGTTCGAGAAACATCACTTCGAGATCCTTGTCAGGGATTACGGCATGGGCATCGGGGCGGCCGACCAGGAAAAAGTGTTCACTTCCTTTTTCAGGGGCGCCAATGCGGAAACTGTTCCCGGAACCGGTCTCGGCCTGGTGATCGTAAAAAAGATCATCGACCTGCATGGGGGAAAACTGAGTTTGCGCAGCGAACCAGGCAAACAGACGGAGTTCTCAATTTGGCTGTATTATTGATGCATACGTAAGGAGTACTCCGTAAGCTGCAGAGTTTCTTAGACAATCGTCTGCAGAGGCAGCCTGTGCCGGATGGGTTTAAGCGCACCCTTCGGAGATGGGAATATTTTACCGGATATTACGTTGCTTTCATCAAGATCATTTCTCCGCCGGATGGTAGGAACTGGTCTCTTTTTCTGTTGGGTTGTAAAAGTAGGTCTCTACCACTTTTACAACACCGCCGCCTTCTTTCGGGTAATGCATTTCCTCGTACAGGTAGCCGTACTTGCCTTCAGCCCATAGATAGCGGTTGGCTGTTGATCCTGTGATGCTGAAAGAAGTCGTGACGGGATCGAGCTGATGCATACCTGAAAATAATTTGATGTCAGAAGTGATCTTTCCCACAAGCCAATTGTATAAATTCGTTGCACCGCTAACATTATTGAAATAATGCAGCACATAATAGCCAATGATTTTCCCCTCTTTTACATATACACCAACGATATGCCCGTCATGGAAAGGCGCTTTTGGTCCATTGGGGAATGGGAAATCAGCAGCATTGAAATACAATTCCGGGTGGTGATACAGATCTACGGTCGGTGACAGTTTCTCTACTGTCCATTTTTTTACTTTCCATTTCGGTTGGGCTTTGTCCAGTTCATCCAGCGTAATATTGAATTTGAACAGTCCATTCTCCGTTATCTTATTGATGAAGAATGTTTTTTGCCACGGTGTTCTTGCCTTTGCTATTGAATCGATCCTTCTTTCCCTGGCGATCCTGAGTTCTGCCAGCCTGTTTTGTTCTTCCCTGGCAGCTTTCTGTTCTGCTTTGACCAGTAGCTTCAGTTTGCTTATCTCCAGGGATTTCTCCTCGTTGAAATTTGCATAGTCGGGACTTTTCTCAAATTCCAGGATCAGGGACAGTAGCTGGTTGTTTTTGCTGGTATCCTTTGCGTACAGTTCACGTGTGGCCATGATCTGCAGGTACAGCACTTTACAATTGCTGCCCCCAAGCGCCTCACGCGTCTGCTGCAGGAATTCCAGTGCAGCTTTATAATCCCCTTTTCCATAACTTTCTTCTGCCAGCAGGTAGGCGGCTTTTGCTTCATTAGCATTGGTTTGCGCCTGTGTGGCCAGTAAGGAAAAACAGAAAATACAGGATACCAGTATCTTTTTCAACATGTTCTTTGGTTTGATGAGTAGGAGAGAGACGGTTTGCTGCCAGCAAAAATCAGATAGTGCATTTGCTTGTTTTCAGTTCTGTTCTGCCTGTTGGCCGAACCTGGTTGCCTGTTGGTCTTACGATCGGGTGAAGGGGTGGTGCATATCCAGGGATCGGAGTGAGGTTCATTGAATTGACTTCGTGGCATTTCATAGGCAGATTCGAATAGTTGGGATATAATTTCTTTAAATATAATAATATTTCGAAATTATGCTAAGTATCGAAGAAACTCATTTTCTGAAGCGTCTCTTCCATGATCGTTCACCGCAGAGTCCTCTTTAAGAGACGTCTGAGGAGACAGAAATGTTTACCCCTTAAAGAAAAAAGCCTCATAAGTTTTTGACTTACAAGGCTTCTTATTTACTACTGGTGAACCGGATTGGATTCGAACCAATGACCTGCTGCTTAGAAGGCAGCTGCTCTATCCAGCTGAGCTACCGGTCCGGGTTAAGGCATAATGCAAAATGTAAAATTCAAAAGGCAAAATGCAAAATTCAAAATGAAACTCACCATTGCCCCTTAAACAGGGTTGCAAAATAAGGGAAAAAAAGGTTCAGAACCAAGCGGGAAGCGTGGGTAGGGGTTTTCAACCGCTTTTTCCATCCACGCACCGCGCCTTTGCGTCTTTGCGGGTATTTTACTGCCCGGAAATGCCGGTAAGCTGAAATCACTTTACTTTGTTGAAACGATTGCCGAATGAGTTATAACTACCTTCCGCTTGACCGGAAATGGCTGCATTTTTCGCAGGTCAAACACCTGCTGGATTTTGACCAGCAGGTCTCCATCACTTTCGATGCCCACGAACGCATACTGGCCTGCCGCAAATACCTGGATACCAAAATGGAAGACAAGGACCGCCTCTATTATGGCATCAACACCGGCTTTGGTTTTTTACAGAATGTGAAGATAGACGGCAGCCAGATCGAACAGCTGCAATACAATTTGGTGGTCTCGCACGCCTGCGGACTGGGAGAGGAGGTTCCCCGGGATATTGTGAAACTGATGCTGATGCTCAAGATCAAATCGCTCAGTTATGGTAACAGCGGTGTGCAGATCGATACGGTGATCCGGCTGATGGACATGTATAACAACGATGTATTGCCAGTGATCTATACCCAGGGCTCACTGGGCGCTTCCGGCGACCTGGCGCCACTCAGTCACCTGAGCCTGCCCTTGCTCGGCCTCGGCGAAGTTTACCACCAGGGCCGTAAAATGCCTGCTGCAGAAGCCATGCAGTTATTCGGCTGGCAACCTATTCAACTGCAGAGCAAAGAGGGGCTGGCCCTGATCAACGGAACCCAGTTCATGAGTGCTTATGGGATGTACTGCCTGAAACAGGCCGAACACCTGCTGCAGATGGCCGATCTGATTAGTGCCCTGTCGTTCGATGCGTTTGACTGCATCACAGAGCCCCTGAATCCTCATATCCACGACCTGCGGGCCCATAAGGGACAGGTGGCTACGGCCAGAGTGCTGCTGGAGCATCTGCAGGGCAGTGCCATTGCCGGCCAGGCAAAGAGCCAGGTTCAGGATCCCTATTCTTTCCGATGCATACCCCAGGTGCATGGGGCCAGTAAGGATGCATTCGATCATATTCTGGATGTTTTTGTGCGCGAGATCAATTCCGTTACCGATAACCCCAATGTATTTCCGGAAGAGGACCTGATAGTGAGCGGGGGCAATTTTCATGGACAGCCCCTGGCATTATCGTTGGATTACCTGGCCATTGCCATGAGTGAGATCGCCAATATCTCCGAACGAAGGACCTACCAGCTCATCAGCGGCCAGCGCGGACTGCCCCTGTTCCTGGTGAAAGATGCGGGACTGAACTCAGGATTCATGATCCCCCAATACACGGCGGCGGGTATCGTGAGTGAGAACAAACAACTCTGCACGCCTGCTTCCGTAGACAGCATCTCCTCTTCCAATAACCAGGAAGACCACGTGAGCATGGGCGCCAATGCCGCCACCAAGTGTTACCGGGTCATGCAGAACGTAGAAAAGGTACTGGCCATAGAATTACTGAGCGCCGCCCAGGCACTCGAATTCAGGCGCCCCCAGCGTTCCTCGCCCAAACTGGAACAGCTCATGGCATCCTTCCGCCAGATCGTCCCCTTCAACGAAGCTGACCGTCTCCTCCATGACGACATGGTTGCTGCGATCGGGTTTGTGAGAAAATTTGCTCAGTAGGGAGCCTTGTTTCAATTTGTTTGATCACGAGCAGTTGGGGAAGCAGTTCCTTGATGGAGGGGGTGTTTTGAGCTATGAGCTATGAGCTTTGAGCTGCGAGCATCCAGTATCCAGTATCCAGTTTTCAGCCCCAAGCATCCAATCCCCCAATCCCTTACCTTTGCAGACCTAAGAAAGCATAGCAATGAGCGAAGAAAAGAGCCTGAATTTTATTGAAGAGATCGTAGAAGAGGATCTGAAGACCGGAAAATACAAATCCATCGTTACCCGATTCCCGCCGGAACCGAATGGTTACCTGCATATCGGGCATGCCAAGAGTATCTGTCTCAATTTTGGACTGGCCAAAAAATACGGTGGCAAGACCAACCTGCGTTTTGACGATACCAACCCCACCACCGAGGAAACTGAATACGTGGAAAGCATCAAGGACGATGTTCGCTGGCTGGGTTTTGAATGGGCCAACGAGTTCTATGCCTCTGATTATTTTGAACAGTTATATGTGTTTGCGGTGACCCTGATCAAAAAAGGGCTGGCCTATGTGGATGACAGTACCAGTGAAGAGATCGCCGAACAGAAAGGTACGCCCACTGTACCGGGAACACGTAACCGTTATGCCCAAAGAAGCATTGAGGAGAACCTGCAGCTGTTCGCAGACATGCGTGCCGGAAAATATGCGGATGGATCCAAAGTATTGCGTGCCCGTATCGACATGGCTTCGCCAAATATGCTGCTGCGCGATCCGATCCTGTACCGCATCAAACATGCACACCACCACCGTACCGGCGATAACTGGTGCATTTACCCGATGTACGATTTTGCACACGGACAAAGTGATTCGATAGAGAACATCACCCACTCGATCTGTACGCTGGAATTCATCCCGCACCGCGACCTGTACGACTGGTGCATCGAGAAACTGGAGATCTTCCCTTCGCACCAATATGAGTTTGCACGTTTGAACATGACCTATACCATTATGAGCAAACGCAAACTGCTGCAACTGGTGAATGAGGGTCATGTGACCGGTTGGGACGATCCCCGCATGTCCACCATCAGCGGTATGCGAAGGAGAGGATACCCTGCGGAAGCGATCCGTGAATTTTGTGACCGGATCGGCGTGGCTAAACGTGAGAACCTGATCGATGTAGGCCTGCTCGAATTCTGTGTGCGCGAACACCTGAACAAGATCGCCCTGCGCAGGATGGTAGTGTTCGATCCGCTGAAAGTGGTGATCACCAATTATCCCGAAAGAGAAGAATTCCTGCAGAGCGAGAATAATCCCGAGGATCCCAATGCCGGCCACCGCGAAGTGCCTTTCAGCAGGGAACTCTACATTGAACGCGAAGATTTCATGGAGAACCCGCCCAAGAAATATTTCAGGCTGGCTCCCGGTCAGATGGTGCGCCTGAAAAGCGCCTATATCATCCGCTGCGAGGAAGTGGTGAAAGATGCGGCCGGAAACATTACTGAAGTGAGATGTACCTATATCCCCGAGAGCAAAAGTGGTTCCGATACTTCGGGCATCAACGTGAAAGGTACATTGCACTGGGTAAGCGTGCAACACGCTGTTACCGCAGAAGTGCGTCTGTACGACCGTCTCTTCAAAGTGGAAGACGTGGCCAATGCTGAAGGCGACTTCAAAGATCATATCAACGAAGATTCCCTCACCGTACTCGCGAATGCCTATGCAGAACCTGCTTTGCTCAACGATACAATCGATGACCGCTACCAGTTCATCCGCAAAGGGTATTTCTGTCTCGACAAGGACAGCAGCACCGATAAACTGGTCTTCAACAGAACAGTTACTTTGAAAGACGGATGGGCGAAGGAAGCGAAGAAAAGCTAGGGAATGTTGAACAGAGGAACAATGAATGATGAATGATGAATGGAACAGATGAACAGATGAGCAAGGAACAGACGAAGGAGGGGCGGGAATGTTGAATATTGATCAAGGAATGATGAACCTGCCTGACGGCAGGCAGGTGATGAAGTAGGTCTCTCTGCGTGAACTCTCCGCTCTCTGCGGCTCTGCGGTGAAAAAAAAGCTAAAGACCAAAGGCCAACCATCAAATCGCCATACGACCATGGACCTATTACCTTCCTTTCAACAACACTGGAGACAACAGTTCCCGCAACTGTTGCCGGCTAATGTACGGTTGTTGCTGGGGGTGAGTGGTGGGGTGGATAGTGTGGTGTTGACGGATCTCTTGCACAGGATGGGATTTACTTTCACGATGGCCCATGCCAATTTTCAATTACGGGGAGAAGAGAGTGAGCGGGATGAACAATTTGTGCGGGCACTTGCCGTGAGATACGGAAATGAATTGCTGGTCAAACACTTCGATACAAAACAATACGCCACCGAACAGAAATGCGCCATCCAGGAAGCTGCAAGGGAACTCAGGTATGACTGGTTCAGTGAGATCATCGGTGAATGGACCGGAACGGATGCGGATCGTACTAAGGGAACAGCCACTACCAACTATTACATGGTCACGGCACATCACGCTGATGATAATATAGAGACCGTACTGATGCATTTTTTCAGAGGTACGGGCATACAGGGATTGGCGGGGATACAACCTGAGTTGAGGTCGCGCAGGCTGATCAGGCCCTTGTTGCCGTTCCGGAAGCATGCCTTGCTGGCCTATGCGGCTGAACAGGGACTTGATTTTGTGGAAGACTCCTCCAATGCTTCCGATAAGTACACCCGTAATTATTTCCGTAACCAGTTGTTGCCGCAGATCCGGGAAGTGTACCCGCAGGCTGATGAGAACCTGCTGCATAATATTGAACGTTTCCGGGAAGTGGAGATGATCTACCAGCGATCGGTCGATCGTACAGTGAATGATCTGCTCGAACCCAAGGGAGCGGAATGGCATGTGCCCATCCTGAAATGGAAAAAGGTTCGGCCTCTGCATACGTTGACCTGGGAACTGATCCGGAACTTCGGGTTCCATGCAGGCCAGACAGCGGAAGTGATCCGTTTACTGGATGGCGAGAACGGTGGCTTCCAGGCATCGGCCACACACCGCATCATCCGCAACCGCAACTGGATGATCATTGCGCCCAATACCCCGCAGACCGCACAACATATATCCATACCGGCAGACCAAACAGAGGTCCTGTTCGAAGCAGGCGCCCTCACATTCACTCATTCACTCACTCACTCATTCACCCATTCACTTCTTGAGGCATCCCTTGATGCCACGAACATCCGTTTCCCGTTGCTGCTGCGCAAATGGAGAACAGGGGATTATTTTTATCCGCTGGGTATGCAGAAGAAAAAGAAACTCAGCAAATTCCTGATCGACCTGAAATTATCGCGTACGGAAAAGGAACAGGTATGGGTGCTGGAGAGCGACCAACGGATCCTTTGGGTGGTCGGATACCGCATCGATAACCGTTTCCGGGTTATGGATAAGACCCGAAACGTGCTGCAGATCTCTTACCGGAAATAATTCGCTACTTCTTCCACAAATCTGCCCACAGGTCTGAACTCACTCAGGAACTGGCTGGTGATCACCAGGAACACGATGCCATAGACGGCACCCCAGATATGCGCAGAATGGTTGATGTTGCCATGTCCCTTTTTGGCGAGATAGGCGGAAATGCCCAGGTACAAAGGCCCGAAGATGAATGCCGGAATATGGAAGGGGATGGGGAAGATGCCCATGCCCATGGTAGGATACAGGAAGATGCCGATAAAGATCACTGCTGATACGGCACCGGATGCACCCAGGCTCCGGTAATAATAGTTGTTCCGGTGCGCGAAATAAGTGGGCAGTAGGCATACCACCAGCGATGAGAGATACATGACGATGTACAAGGCCTTACCCATTTCTCCGTAGATCATGGTAAAAGCCTGCTCCACCATACCACCAAACAGGTAAAAAGTATACATGTTAAATGCCAGGTGCATGAAATCGGCATGGATGAAACCACAGGTGATGAACCGGTACCACTGGTTATGGTTGGTGATGGCAGTTGGATAAAAGATGAGATCATTGATGACCTTTTCATTCGAAAAAGCGGTAAATGAGATCACGCAGGTGAGGAGCAGGATGATCAGGGTAATGGTAAGCATACTGGCAATTTAAGCAATTCTGTGTGAGGGATACATTAAATATTCAGCCGATCAGCACTCTCTGCGTAACCTCCCTGTTCTCTTGTACTCTGCGGTTGGTGCAAGTTTCATCCAACCGCAGAGAACGGGAGAGGCAGAGGTTTCGCAGAGAGGGGATCGCTAACTATGGTGGTATTTCTCGTTTCGTAAGATGGTGCAGGCCCGGTATACCTGCTCGGCAAGGATCAGCCTGACCAGCATGTGGGGGAATACCAGTCGCGACAGGCTCCAGACCATATCGGCCCGCTGGGTCACACGTTCATCCACGCCAAAAGCCCCTCCGATGAGGAAGACGATGCGTTTGGTGCCGGTATTGGCCCGTTGCTGGATCCATTGCGCCAGTTCGGGGGAACTGAGGTTCTTGCCTCTCTCATCCAGCAATACCAGGTGATCGTCTTTTTGCAATTGTGATAAAATGGTGACAGCTTCCGCTTTTTTCAGTTCCGCTTCCGATAAGGTCCCTGCATTTTTGGGCGGGGCAATGATGAGCCAGTCGGCAGGAAAATAATTGTTCAGCCTTTTGGTGAATTCCTCAATGCCTGTTTTTGCATAGGTCTCATGCGCTTTTCCTACCGACCAGAATTGCATTTTCATGCGCTAAAAATAAACAAAGCATTCGTCATTATGGAACATAAATAAGTGCACGGTTTTATCAGCCGTCTTATTTATCTTAGGTGCCCCATCCATCAGGGATGGACCTCAACCGATCGCTAATCATCTAATGAACATCCACCATGAACCGTAAAGAATTCGTACGCACCACCGGTATGGCTGCCGCAGCTATGGCGGTATTGCCCGGCATGAACCTGTTTGCCCGCACACCTGAGACCAAAGTAAGAATGGCACTGATCGGTACCGGTGCCCGCGGGGTCAGTCATCTTGACCTGTTGCTGCGCCGCAGTGATGTGGATGTAGTGGCCATTTGTGATATTGAACCCAGGGCCTTACAGGCGGCAAAGGAGATGGTGAGCAAATCCGGTAAAACCATGCCGGAAGTATTCACGGGAGATAACTATGCCTGGAAAAAAATGGTGGAGAAGACCAAACTGGATGCCGTAGTGATCGCCACGCCCTGGGAATGGCATAAGGAAATGATCATCGGCTCGCTGGATGCGGGCATCAAATATGTGGGCTCAGAAGTGATGATCGGTATTACGCTGGAGGATCACTGGGATGTGGTGAAAGCTGCCGAACACCACAAAGCGCATGTGATGATGCTGGAAAATGTTTGCTACCGCCGCGATGTCATGGCGGTGCTGAATATGGTGCGCCAGGGATTGTTCGGTGAACTCATTCACTTGCAGGGTGGCTACCAGCACGACCTGCGTGAAGTGAAATTCAACGATGGGGTCAGCACGTATGGGCATGGTGTGGAATTCGGCGAGAAAGGCTATTCAGAGGCACGCTGGCGCACAGAACATTCCGTGCATCGTAATGGTGACCTGTATCCCACTCATGGTATCGGACCGATCGCGAACTATATCAACATCAACCGTGGAAACCGTTTCCATTCCATCTGTTCTTTTTCATCCAAGGCAAGGGGACTGCATGACTATGTGGTGAAGAAAGGAGGAGAGAACCATCCCAATGCCAAAGTGAATTTTAAACTGGGCGATGTGGTGACCACGTCCATCAATTGTGTGAATGGTGAGACCGTATTGCTGCAGCACGATACCAACCTGCCAAGACCTTATTCACTGGGTTTCCGTGTACAGGGTACCGAGGGTCTGTGGATGGATGTGAACAAAGGCATCTATATAGAAGGTAAATCCGCCAAAGCGCACCAGTGGGATGATGCCAAAGCCTGGCTGGACAAATACGATCACCCGTTGTGGCAGCGCTGGAGCAAGGAGACTGCCGGAGCCGGTCACGGCGGTATGGACTTTTTTGTGATCCATGCATTTGTGGAATCCATCAAACGACAGACGGCCACACCGTTGGATGTATACGATGCCGCCACCTGGAGCGCCATCACACCCTTGAGTGAAAGATCGATCGAGCTGGGCAACCAGACCATTGAATTCCCTGATTTCACAGGCGGACAGTGGATGTACCGCAAACCAGTGTTTGCACTGGGGGCAGATTATTAAGTAAGAAACGGATGGATGATGGGAATACCACAACAGGTCTTAGCTGCGTATGAACTGACAGGTCCAGATACCCTGATCAAAGCTTTTGGTACGGGTTTGATCAATCACACCTGGACAGTTGAACAGCAGGGTAAAAAATATATCCTGCAAAGGATCAATACCAACGTATTCAAGGATCCGGAAGCGATCGCAGACAATATCAGCCGCATTGCCGCTTACCTGGCAGAACAGGCACCTGGCTATTTTTTTGTGGCACCGGTGGTGGCCCGTAATGGCAAACAGCTGATCACCATAGAAGGAGAGAATGGCGGATCGTTCCGGCTGTTCCCTTTCGTTCCGGGCTCACATTCCAAAGCGGTGGCCACTTCTGCCGATCAGGCTTTTGAAGCTGCGCGGCAGTTTGGAAAATTTACCCGCCTGCTCTCCGGTTTTGATGCACGCAGTTTACACATCACCATTCCCGGTTTTCATGACCTGTCTCTCCGGCACCGGCAGTTCCTGCAGGCCCTGGAAACAGGCAATGCCGACAGGATCCGTGAATCGGCTGAATTGATCGACTACCTGAAAGCGGCATCGCACCTGGTTGACAGGTATGTGGCCATACAACAGGATGCGCAATTCAAGATCAGGGTCACCCACCATGATACCAAGATCAGCAATGTGCTGTTCAATGATGCAGACAAAGCCCTTTGCGTGATAGACCTGGATACGGTCATGCCCGGCTATTTTATCAGCGATGTGGGCGACATGATGCGCACTTACCTGCCTACCGTGAGCGAGGAAGAACAAGACTTCTCCCACATCGATGTGCGGGAAGATATGTACCATGCCATTGTAGCAGGCTATCAGCAGGAGATGGGAGAGGAGTTGTCATCCAGTGAGAAACAGGCCTTTTTCTATGCCGGCCAGTTCATGATCTATATGCAAGCCATCCGTTTCCTGGCGGACCACATCAATAACGATATCTATTATGGTGCCCGGTATCCTGGACAGAATTATGTAAGAGCCGGCAATCAGGTGGTATTGCTGCAAAAGCTCAACGCCTTGCAGCAAAAACTCAACCGGTAATGAACCGATGAACAAGGAACAGATGAGCAAGGAACCGCTTAAGAGAATGATAAGCCCTGAGTATTTAATGCCCCTCCTAAAGACCAAAGGATTCAGCGAACCAGCAATCAGCTATGAGCTATGAGCCATGAGCTATGAGAATTTAGCATCTAGTATCTAGTATTCGGGGGCAACTCCATCCCCCCATTCCTTCACCTGACATGCGGTTAGCAGTCATCAAAACATTCACTCATTCTATCATGCACTCATTCGCTCATTGATTTTCTGCATCCAACATCCAGCCCCACAATTCTTTTGATGTTTCGTGTTTTTTCACTGATGTTTTTCTCGCTTTTTACTTCTTTCTCCCTTCCTGATAAATACGCAAGTAACCTTTCGGGAGTGTAGTGAAACACTACAAAATGTAATTTTTTGGGCAAGGATGCTGAAAAGTAAATATGCCCGATAATCTTCACGAAACAGCTGTTTTTTTCTATAAAACGGCATTAATATCAAGAAATCGTCACACAGGCCTTTGTTGTGACGATTTTTTATATCCATGAAGTTTTTTTACGACGATTTATTGATAAGGTTCGCACATTTTATTACACCTATCCAGTGTAGGAAATAACAAATTTGTTATCAGAAATATCAGGAATCGTCAAGGGCATTTACAGGTCTGGTGGAATCCGGCCTGGTGATCATGTTGGTCGTATGGCTGTTCTGTGGTGCAGCGGGTGTAAAAGTCAGGTTCGTTCATTATTTCAAGGCTTTTGTAAAAATATTCAGAAACAAAAAGATCAACCGGTTGAAAGATTATTACGTGGCTATTACTGGTAGGAGCATATTATCTAATCCCCAAAGACCAGGGCAAAGTTTTGCCTGGCTTCGTCGTTTAGGCGTATCCTCTCTTATCGTTTTTTTATTCATTTTATCTGCTTCTGTATCGTCTAAGGCTGCCACTATCACCAGTGCAGCCTCAGGTAACTGGAGTGCAACCGCAACATGGAGTGGGGGTGTGGTGCCAACTTCAGCGGATTCTGTCATCATTGCCTCTGGACATACCGTTACTGTTAATGCCAATTATACCTGTTTGGCGTTGGCGGTGATCACGGGAAACAGTACTACTACTACTACAGCTACCTTATCTGTAAGCTCAGGATTTACATTGACTGTAACAAATGGGGTACACGTAGTTGACGGAAAGAATGACGCCATTTTAAATATTCAGGGGGCAGGTACCCTTGCCGCTTCTTTTGTTAAGATATGTCAATCCGGGATCACTCCCGGCGGTAGTGCCACTTCAAATTTTACCATTAATTCATCGATCACTAGCTTTACTGTCTCCAATGATATCTACTTGTACGGTAACTACGCAAGTGGAGGTGGTAAAAGTGATGTGCCGAATTTGAATGTCACCAGCGGAACATTATCGCTCAGCGGTGTAGCCTTACTTGATTTTGAAGACTTACTCTTTTTGAAGACTTACTCTTTTTAGGACAGTACTAATTTAGACTAATTTCTTTTGATTG
>CAYWPM010000006.1:0-211540 GCA_964460235.1 uncultured Sediminibacterium sp.
ATCGAAGTATTTGTACCCCGATTTTAAGATTTACACAGTTTTTGGGATAGTGTCTGGGCAATTGTGAATGGTGAATGAACCAATATTGCCCATTGACTATTCACCATTCTCAACTTCCTACTCACTACTGACCACTCACGATTCAAGTCTCACGATTAATCCGCCTGCGGCAATCCCATCGCTTCCCATTCTTCTTTCGAGGGACCGTATATGCCGGGTACTTTCAGTCCAGCTAGTCGCATAAGCACCGTGAGCTGTCCGCGGTGATGGATCTGGTGTGTCACGGTTACCCAGAGCGAGAATCCTTTTTTCCAGGTCTGTCCATACATCTGGGTCTCTTCCTGTAAAGTAGCATCCGTGCCGGATAACACAGCTTGTTTGACAGCTTCGGTCGCTTTTTTGTAGGCTGCGGTCATTTCTGCTACTGTGTGGTATTGTGCTTTAGCGTAACCGCTGACCGGGAACCTGGCTTCGTGCGGAATACCGGCCGCACAGTCGATGATATGGTTGGCCAGCCGGTCAATGGAGCGGTGGTCATGTACCAGGTCGCGGGTCAAACTTTCGTCTGTCAGTTTTTCCAGGCAGGAAAGGGTGGCGGAAGACTCAGACTCCCACACGCCGATGAAATGTTGAATAGAACTAAACATAGGATTGGTTTATTTGTGAATATAAATACCATCTGCCTGCGAGATGGATGAGACCGTAAGTTCATTGATGCAGACATTCTCCGGTAAGGAAGCACAATACAGGGTGATATCCGCTATGTCTTCCGCATACAATGGCGTAAAGCCGTCGTATACCTGTTTGGCTTTGGTTTCATCTCCTTTGAATCGCACCATGGAAAACTCGGTCTCTGCGGCTCCTGGATGGATGGCCGTAACTTTGATTCGGTGTGGTAACAGGTCAATGCGCATGGCTTTGCTCAATGCATCCACTGCATGTTTGCTGGCGCAGTAGCCATTTCCTTCTTTGTATACCAGTTTGGCAGCCACGGAACCCATGTTGATGATATGTCCCTTTTTACGGGCGGTCATTACGGGTAATACGGCTTTAGTCACGTACATCATACCTTTTACATTGATATCGATCATCGTATCCCAATCATCCAGGTTGGCGTTCTCAAAACTGTCGCGACCCAGCGCCAGTCCGGCATTGTTCACCAGGATATCGATACTTTTCCAGGCTTCCGGTAAACTGTTGATGGCGGCAAACACAGCTTGCCGGTCCTGCACGTCAAATACCAGTGAAGTGGCCTGTACCTTATATTGGTTGTGCAATTGATCTACCAGTGTCTTCAGCCTGTCGGCCCTTCTGCCGGTTACGATACAGTTCCATCCTGCTGCTGCAAATTTTTCTGCAATGGCTTTACCGAAGCCCGATGTGGCGCCGGTGATAAAAATGATCTTGTCCATAGAATGTGAAGTGGTGAGGGGCAAAATTACGGTAACCAGATTGTCTGTAAGGAACAAAGCTCAAAAAGATATACCCCTGTTATTACCTGATCAGTACAACAGTGCCTTTTCTGAAGATTGCGTTACCCTGGTAATCGGTACCCGACGCCTGGTACACATAGGTGCCACTGGCCTGTGCCACGCCGCTGAAATTTCCATCCCAGCCTTTGTTCTCTTCCGAAGTGCTGAACACCAGCTGTCCCCAGCGATTGTAGATATTGAAGTAATGGAATTTGCTGATACCGAACAGTGCGGGCCGTATCACATCGTTGCGGCCATCGGCATTGGGCGTGAAAGCGGATGGTACCAGGATATCCGGGCCGTTGCGGAATATGCGTACCAATACCTGGTCCTCTGCATAACAGGCGCCATTGCTGACCCTGACGGTATAACGGATCGAATCTGTTTTGTCATCGAACACAGCTACCGGGTTGGCGATGGATGGGTCACTTAAAAAATCAGCGGGTGTCCACTGGTAAGCGGTCCCTCCGCTGGCATTCATTTGTAAGGGTTGGGTGGGTACGGCAAAAGTATCTTTTCCGGCAAATGCCTGCACAGGCGGTATCACGGTAACGAGTATGGTATCTTTTACAGGTTTGGGACAGCCAACGGTATCCGTTACTGTGAGGATATAGGCGGTGGTGCGTGTTGGACCGGCAACCGGTGTTAAACTGTTCTCATTCACCAGGCTGTTGGTAGGGCTCCAGGAGAACTGCGATCCCACTATCGATCCGTTCAACTGCACACGTGTTCCGTAACAGATGGTCATATCGGCTCCTGCGCCCGCATTGGGATAAGGAGCTACCCGAACCAGCACCGAATCCCTTGCCTGGCATTTGCCCAAATTGGCCAGTACATAGTATCTGGTGTTGACCAATGGCTGCACCAGCGGGTACTTGATATTCTGTATGGGCACGCCGGTAGAACTGGTCCATTGATAACTCAATGCATCGCTCACAGGCCGTAGCCGGAGTGTGTCCGTTCGGCAAATGCCCGTATCTACCCCAGCTTTTACCGAAATAAAGGGCAATACATTCACGGTCACCGAATCGGTATTGACACAACCATTGTCGTTCACGGATACATAATACCGGGTGGTATCTGTTGGAAATACCAGTGGCGAATGGCTGTTCCGGTTGAGTATGCGGCTGCTGTTGGGTCCGACAGAAGGTGTCCAGACAATGGTGCCGCTGGAAATGTTGGCTTTCAGCGGCAGCGTATCGATACTGCAGATCAGGGTATCGCGGAAGGCTAAACTCAGTGAGGGTTTGTCAAGAATATTCACCGTACTGCTGACGGTATCAATGCATCCCACACTATTGGATACGATCAGTCGCACCTGTGCCGAAGTGGCCGATGCATATTTCCATGCGGTGTCTTTGCTCCGTGCGGTATCGGCCAGTGTGGTCAGATCGCCCAGGTCCCATACCCTGGTGGCAATGCTGCCATATTTGGTGCGGGAAGTATCGGAGAACAGGTAGTTATTGAGGTAACAGGTACCGGTAACGGTAAAACCCGGTTGAAACCCCGGGTATACTTTCACCAGCGCCGTGGTGGAATCCTGGCAACCGCCCACTGCAGTCACTTTCAATTTAACGGTGTAAGTACCGCTGTCTTTACCGCTTTTGAGATAATCGTATACCGGTGTAGGACTGGTAGAGGTATCGGTAGTGATACCCGGCACACCAAAATCCCATAAATAGGAATTGATATTGGAACTTGTCGACTCATTCTGGAACGAGAGCGTGGTACCGTCGCAGGTGATATAGGTCGGTTTTAGCTGGGCACCTGTGATGGTACAGTCGTTGATGCTGATCTGAAAATCTTTCCGGTGTTCCGATATCTTGATTCCATTCCGGTATTCTTCCACCAATACGGCGATCAGGTATACGCCGGTGGTAGCGGGAGCGATGCCGGTCACCAGTCCTGTTCTGGGGTTGATGGTAATGCCTGAATCCAACGGCAGGGCTGGGGAATAACTGCCCAGGTAATTCACGGGGTTATAGGGTGGAATATCCGCATTGGCCGGGATGGGAATGCCGGAACTGGCGCCAGAATAACCGGGTATGAATTTGTACACCAGCGAATCATTGTCCGGGTCGATGGCCGAAAAGTCGATAGCGATAGGGGAGCTTCTGCAGACCAGAATGGTATCCCGTTTATTGAATACGGCATTCGAATTATTGGGTGCGAACGGGTTGTCTGTCGATCCCGGTATCTTTACCCAATAGGTGGCCCCCACATTCATTGAATTGATATTGACGATCTGGTCAATACGGCAACATTGTGAATGAGCCACAATATATCCTGCTGCCAGCGGGTCCACTTCTATATCTGCCTCATAGGTGGCAACCGCAAACCGGACAGGTGGTCTTACGTTGAGACAGGGATTGTAGTAAGACAGGTTCATGTACTCATAATTCACCCGGTTGGCCCGTACGGTGGTCACCAGCTGGTTATTATCGCCGCGGAAAACAGAAACGGGGTACGACATTCCCAGAGAGGCAACGCCGGCCCCGGATACGGTGGTGTCTTTGTACAACAGCAAAGTGATCTTGTAGGAAAGTTTACCCGCATTGGTGGTTCCCTTGTAGGTATAATAGATCTCACCGCCAGTGATGTGTTTACCGTAACCGGCCAACACAAAAAACAGGAAAGCGATGGTATAGATAATTTTCTTCATTCTGTTAGGTACTCATTTTTACCCTGTTAGGGGTAATTTGCTGAGGCAGCTCTTAGCTGGTTGCTACAAAATGTGAATGTACCATTTGTAACGGTTGTGCCGCCAGCTTTACCTCCTTTTTAACGGAGAAACAACATCTTACAAGAGTACAAAACAGCCGAACCTGCTGCTTGTTGGTTATCGTCCTTCTTTCTTTCCTTTTACTAAAACCGTACTTTCTTCGCCTCCGCTTCGCCTTTTCTTCGCTCCGCGGCCAGTAAATCAATCTAAAAAGCGAAGAAAGGGCGAACAAAGGGTAGTAAACAGGTATAGCCGGGACGAAGAAAGAACGAAGCAATAACGAAGGAAGAACGAATATGGCCCCATTGTCTTGTACTGAAAAAACTTTACAGGGCTGGTTTATTCCGTTTTTTGGGGAGGTTTTGGTTTGAATGAGGAAAGGAACAGAGGAGGGGAATATTGAATTATGAACAAGGAATATTGAATGATGAAGTAGTGTTTAGTGTTATCTCTGCGTAAACTCCCCGCTCTCTGCGGCTCTGCGGTGAAAGGGGGGAATGAGTAGCTGGCTGTTGGATGTATGATCGGGTTTCGGTAAATTCACCATCGTTAAACAAGGTTGTAAAGGCAGGATAGCAACAGGATATTCAAAACATATCGATATAAAGAGTTGACTGTCATTGTCAATGACCATGATAAACTTCAAAGAAAGAACAATTTCCAACCCTATGAGAAAAATCATTTCATTCATGCACCTGTCCCTTGATGGGTTCGTGGCCGGTCCAAACGGAGAAATGGACTGGATCACTGTTGACCAGGAGATCTTCGATCATGTGGGCAAGCGGATCGGCGAGAGCGATACTGCCTTATACGGCCGGGTAACTTACCAGATGATGGAAAATTACTGGCCCACTGCAGCCGATCAACCCAATGCCTCCAAACACGATATAGAACACGCCCAATGGTATCAACAGGCGCACAAGATCGTTCTATCTAGAAGCCTGAAAGGTGCTGCTCTTCCTAACACAACCATCATCAGCGACAATCTTGCGGACAGGATACAGGAGATCAAACAGTCTTCACAGGGTGATCATAAGGAGATCCTGCTTTTCGGCAGCCCATCAGCCACCCATTCCCTGATGCAGCAGGATCTGCTCGACGGCTACTGGCTATTTGTCAATCCTATTATTCTTGGGCAGGGTATTCCTTTGTTCGATGGCATCAAAGACAAAACAAAACTGAACCTCGTTTCAACGAAGCAATTTACAAGTGGGGTGGTTGCGTTGAGTTATGTGGTGAGATGAAGAGAAGAACAAGCAACAAGTAACAAGGAATAGATGAAGGGCGTGAAGAACAGTTGAACAGATGAGCAAGGAACAGATGAGGTCGTGTTTTACCTCTGCGCAAACTCCCTGTTCTCTGCGGCTCTGCGGTGAAAAGAATTTATGGAAATCATACAGCCCATGAAAGACTGACAAAAATAGAACTGAAGAATTTCCATCCCGGCTATTGGATTTATGGAACTGCTTCAGTATTTTGGTTTCTATCCCTCCCCCCAAGCTCCGCATACCAGATGTGGGTGCACTATTTTCAAACAGTTATATACAGTAAACCCTTGATGATGGACAGATTCTTATTGCCCTGCTTATCGGTATTGCTTCTGATCGCCTGTAAGGACAACGGGCAGGCAAATGAAAAAGAAGACCAGTTGATCGGCTGTTATAGTACATTGACCACTGACAAGGACTGGTACACCTCAGGTAAAAAAGCCCCGAAATTAGCTGGACTGGAAGGAGTTGGCTTCCGGATCTCCACTACTGATCCGGAAGTGCAAGCTTATTTCAACCAGGGATTGATGTTGTCTTATGGGTTCAACCATGCAGAAGCGGCAAGGTCTTTTTATGAAGCTACCCGGCTCGATTCCAGCTGTGCTATGGCTTACTGGGGTTATGCGTATGTGTTAGGTCCCAACTACAATGGGGGCATGGAACAGGATAATTTCCAACGGGCCTATGATGCCAGCCGTAAAGCGCAGGCATTGTTAAAAACGACTACGCCTAAAGAGCAGGCACTGATCAAAGCATTGTCTTATCGTTATATTGCCGATCCTCCAAAAGACAGGAGTTCGCTGGATCTAGCGTATGCTTCGGCCATGAAAAAAGTGTATGACCAGTATCCTTCAGACCCGGATATCGGTGCTCTGTATGCGGAGTCATTGATGAACCTGCATCCCTGGGATCTGTACGAAAAACAGACCAAACAGCCCAAAGAGTGGACACCGGAATTGGTTACAGTACTGGAGCACCTGATGAAAACAAATCCACAGCACCCGGGCGCACATCATTTCTACATACATGCACTGGAAGCGTCTGCCACTCCTGAAAGGGCCTTGGCAAGTGCCAGGCTGCTGGATACATTGGTTCCCGGCTCGGGACACCTGTTGCATATGCCTTCTCATATTTACATCAATACCGGCGACTATCACCTGGGCTCGCTTTCCAATCTCAGGGCAGTGAAAGCAGACAGTGTTTACACCACCGCCTGTTATGCACACGGTATGTATCCCCTTAGCCTATATCCGCACAACTATCATTTTTTAGCAGCCACAGCTACCCTGGAAGGCAATTCCTCACTGGCATGGATGGCAGCCAAAGAATTGCAGAAACATACGGCCAAAGATATCATGCGCCTGCCCGAATGGGGTACGCTGCAGCATTACTATACGATACCTTTTTATGTGGCGGCCAAACTGTCCATGTGGGATACACTGCTGTCTCTTCCGTCGCCTCCCAAAGACCTGGTATACCCGAATGCCATATGGCATTACGCCAAAGGCATGTCTTATCTGGGTAAAAACGATGTGGCCCGTGCCCGTAATGAATTGAGAGGGCTCTCTGTTTTAGCAGCTGACAGCACGTTGCAGCAACTGAGCGTCTGGGGCATCAATACGACTGCGGATCTTGTACAGATCGCCTCAAAAGTATTGGCAGCGGGTATCACTGCCAGGCAGAAAGAATATGAACAGTCCATTACATTGCTGAAACAGGCCGTTGCTATTGAAGATGGTCTCAATTACAATGAACCTCCCGACTGGTTCTTTTCCGTAAGACATCACCTGGGTGCCGTATTGCTCAAAGCTGGTAAATATGCGGAAGCAGAGAGCGTGTACCGGAAAGATCTCCAAACCTGGAAAAAGAACGGCTGGGCGCTCATCGGATTACACCAGTCGTTGCTGGCACAGAACAAACACGCCAATGCCCAGGCCTGCAGATCTGAGTTTGAAGAAGCATGGAAATATGCAGATAGAAAGATCGTATCGTCATCGGATATCATTGACTGAAGAGGATGGGAATTATGAATATCGAGCCTGCCTGACGGCAGACAGGCAAGGAATCCCGCCATGGCGGGAAATGATGAAGTATTATATGGGGAACCTCAGCGTAGACTCCCTGCACTCTGCGGCTCTGCGGTGAATTGAGGATCGGTCGTTAAGTAGTTGGATGGATGGATGTGTTTTAGTAATTTGACCTTAGCTATTGAAGCTGTGGTACCTGATTGGCGTCTGGAATCCCCCCCCCAAAAAAAAATGTCTTTACTCAGATATTGGCTGTTGAATTAATTAATATACTCAAAATTTCAATGTATGAATTTTGATACAATCAAATACAAAGTCTGGACCTGGAAACACCCTTTGATGTTACATTGGATACTCAATCCGGGATTGGCTTTTAATGAATTGGTTCTTGGTCAAAGGGTTCCGAAACTGAGCTTGGTTGAAAAAGACAGCAAAAGGTCATTAGCGGAAAGAAGTTTTGTTCCTTGTCCTCATTGTGATACCATTCACTCTTCTTTGAAGTGGACACCACAGAATAAAACAGCGTTCCAAAACTGGTTTGGCCTGTATTGCGACAATTGCGGGAAAACGATCCCCTGTCTGACCAATCTGACCAGTTACCTGTTATTGGGTCTTACATTCCCTATTTGGATCTGGTTCAGGAAAACATGGAAACAGCAATGGCTCCTCAAACAAAAAGAAAGATTCTCAAAACCACTGGACCTTACAGTGCCGGAATATAACTGGGTGACGGAAGGATTGAGTTGGGGGTTTTTCATGTTTGTGGCTATGGACATCGTCTTCCCGCTGCTTATGGACGAAAGCTATACCTTATTGAAACTCCTGATCGGAATGGTTGTGTGGACACTGGGGGGCTTGTTATTTGGGTATGTGATGAAACAGATGATTTTCAAAAAGACATCCAGCCTTGCGAAGGACAAGACACAGCAAGCGGTTTGAGAATCATGAATATTGAGCCTGCCTGACGGCAGACAGGCAAGGAATGTTGAATGAGGAAGGGAGCGGAGGAACAGATGAGCAAGGAACAGAAGAGGGGAAGGATGAGAGAAGAATGGTTGTATGGGTAGTCTCAGTGGAACGCCTCGCTTTGTTTGGTTAGGTTTAATTGAAATGAACATAATGAAAACAATTTGCTTATCACTCGTTGGGTTTCTTAGCATCTTGTGCTGTGGTAGTTTCAATGGTGTAGTGACAGGGGCTTCCTTTGATACGGAGGATTCGCTTGCACATTTGCGAAAATCCATTGACTTCATTAAGCAGGTTAAATCCCGAGAACTGCGTGATACAAACTTTCTTTTGTCTAACAGGCCGTTTCAGTTCACCTATTTCAATTGCCTGGAAAATGTGCTTTCTGACACGTCCTTTTTCTCAAAAGATGAACTGGGAATCATCCGTTCTAAACAGTTTTCCCGAATAACAGAATGGAGTGCCGATCAATTTGCTGGTTTGAAAATGATTCATGCGGATACAGTGAGTTCCATATTTCAAGACGGTAAAAATTGGTGGGGGTATTATTATAAGAAGTTCGGAAAAGGCTTTTCAACATTTTCGGTCCCATATTTCCTGAGAAATGACGCGTATTGTCTTTTTTACTCCGATTATCACTGTGGTGGGGAATGTGGAGAAGGGCGCCTGATCCTTTACAAAAAGGAAGGGGATAGTTGGGTTCCTTTTAAGACATATTGCTCCTGGATCAGCTGAAATAAGCGTTGTTCTGGTGCAAGTCGGGAACAAAAGAACAGATGAGCAAGGAACAGACGAAGAATGAATCATGAATATTGAATCTGCCTGACGGCAGACAGGCAAGGAATCCCGCCATGGCGGGAAATGAAGAAGTATTGTATGGACAACCTCTGCGTAAACTCCCCGCTCTCTCCGGCTCTGCGGTGAAGAAACCGTGAGCCTGCTTGCAGTCCACAGATCACCTGATCAGGACAAGGGTACCTTTCCGTAAGATGGTCTTGCCGGTGTAATCAATACCTTCGGTTGCATACACATAAGTATTGGCCGGCTGTGCGGAACCATTGTATACGCCGTCCCATCCTTTGCCAAGTTCGGTTGTGGTGAAAAGGAGTTGTCCCCAGCGGTTGTAGATCCTGAAATACCGTAATTGTGATATGCCAACGGTCAGCGGGCGCAGAAGGTCATTCTTACCATCTCCATTGGGCGTAAAAGCAGAGGGCACGAGTATGTCAGCACCCGTTTTGTATACCCTGACCAATACCTCATCGTCTGCAAAACAGCCTGTTCCATCCAATACCCGTACCCGATAACGTATCGAATCAATGGAGGCATCCAGCGTAGCTATCGGTGTGGCGATGGATGGATCATTTAATCCATATTCAGGGCTCCAGCTATAGCGGAGTCCACCGGTGGCCCTTAATTGCAGGGGCTGGCTGGGTAGAACTGCCGTATCATTTCCTGCATTGGCGATGATAGGAGGTGATACCCCTACCAACAGTGTATCGGTGACCGCTTTACGACAACCCAGTGTGTCAGTGACCTGCAACACATAATTGGTGGAGCGCGAGGGACCGGCAATTGGCGATACGCTGTTGGGATTGATGAGCGAGCTGGCGGGCGTCCAGCTAATGGAGGAGCCCGTAATGGTGCCATGCAGTTGTATACGCACGCCAAAACAGATCGCGGTATCGGGACCCGCATTGGCCACGGGGTATGGCACCGTTTTGATTTGTATGGTATCCCGGTCCTGGCATTTGCCGAGGTTGGCAGTAACATAATAGCTGGTATTGCCCCGTGGTTGCACCATAGGATATTTTACACTGCTGATGGGGGTTCCTGCAGAACTGCTCCATTGGTAATTGAGCGCCTGGCTGACCGGTCGCAACTGTACGCTGTCGGTGGCGCAGATCACGGTGTCTCTGCCCAGTGTCACTTTGATAAAGGGAAGCACATTCACCGTTACGGTATCACTGTTAACACAACCGTTGTCACTGACGGTCACAATATACCTCGTGGTGTCTTTCGGGAATACCAGTGGTCTTGCTGTATTCGAAAACAGGATATTGCGATTGGGCAACCACGTGAAGGTCCCACTATTCAGCACAGGAATGGCCAGCGTATCGATATTGCAGATCAGCGTGTCTTTGAAAGGCAGTTGCAGCATGGGTTTGTCGGCGATCGTGATGGTCTTGCGAAGTGTATCGATACAGCCCCTGCTATCGCCCACTATCAGACTGATGTCTTTGGACGAAGTGGTTTTGTATCTGTACAAAGGATCTTTTTGGGTGGAGCTGTCCGCATCATTGGTCTCATCACCGAAGTTCCAGTGCCAGCTGTTCACGGTTCCATATCTGGAAGTGGTCAGGTCGTTGAACTGGTAGGGATTCAGCACGCAACTGCCCACTACCTGCCAGTCCGGTTTGAAACCCGGGTACACCAGCACTTCCGTACTATCACTTCCAATACAACCCTGTGGACCTGTTACGGTGAGGCGGGCGATATAACGGCCGGTATCCGCGTAAGGATAATCCACCATGGGATCACTGGAACTGTTGGTGGTATTGTCGCCAAAGGTCCATAGATAGGAAGTGATGGAACTGGAGGTCGACTGATTCTCAAAATGCACCACGGGGTCTTTGCATTGGATGATCCTCTCGGGCAGGATGGCTTCAATGAAATCGCAATTCTGCACTTTCAAAATGAAGTCTTTCCGGTGCTGGCTGATTGCCGCGCCGTTCCTCCATTCGGTAACACAGACATTCACCACATACTGCCCTTCCGGAGGTGCAATACCATTGATGATACCGGTACCGGCATCGATGGTCACACCACCACCCAATGGCGATACACCTGAGTAAGAGGTGGCATAGGGCAGGGAGATCAGTGACAGTGTTCGATTGGGTGCGGTATTATTGGCGCCGCCGGGCGAGGTATAGGCATCGCAGAATGTGTAAGAAAGTGAATCACCATCGATATCCGTTGCACCAAAATCGAGGGTAAATTTTTTGGTGGCGCAGACCAGTGCGGTATCGCGTATGTTGAATTGCGGACTGTTGTTATGTCCGGAGGGCAGCGCTGTTGTGCCGGGTATACGCGTTACATAGTTGCTACCCACATTCCTGGCCACTGAAAGGTTGGAGACATAATCTATGCGGCAGCAACCGGTCCTGGAAAGTGTGTAACCTGCCGTATTATCCGGTAATACGACGGTATTGGTATAGATACCTATTTCATAACAGACGTTCACACTGCCCACCAGGCAGGGGAAATTGGCAGTGTTCAGTGAGATCACCCTGATCGGTCCTGCCAGCACCAGGGGTAAGGAAACCGTCAGTGCATTGTTATCATTCGAAAAGATACCTACTGTTACACTCTCTGCCTGCAGCAAAGGTCCGGAGGAAGCGCAGTCCCTGAACAGCCGGAGGGTGATGCGATACTGGCTGTTGCCGCCACCTGCGTCACCGAGGTATTCATAGAACAATTCACCTCCGGCCACATGCCTGGCAAAAACAGGCAGAAAAGAAACGGCGAATAACCATATGAAGAAAAACTTCTTCATATTCCGTGTAAGTATTAAGGATGGATAAATGCCAGCAGCAGTTGGTTCAGTGTGTCCGGTGCTTCCCACATGCCCATATGCCCGCAGCCCGGCAGTACATGAATATACGATATTCCGGGCTGTGACACCTGTTTCAACACGTCATCCATCGGTGCGGCCATGTCTTCGGTGCCCATTACGAAAAGAACGGGTAAGCGGTTGCTTTTCAGTACCTCGCATCGATCGGGCCGGTGTATCATGGCCTGGTAATATTGCTGCAGGGCCTCTGCGGTAAAACCGGCAGCCGCATCGATCAGCTGGTTGATCCTTTCGGGATGTTTTTCTTTGAAGGCCCTTCCAAATAAATTAGGGATGGTATTCTTCAGGAATGGCTGCGCACCATGCCGGCCAATGGTTTCAATGGCTTTGGCCCGCATCTGTTTTTTCTCTTCACTATCCGCAAAGGCCGTGGAATGCACCAGCCCGTAACCTGTTAACCTCTCAGGATATTTTTCGGCAAATGCCAGGGTGATGTAGCCGCCCATACTATGCCCCAATAGGAGGCAATGGTCGATCTTCTCTGCCTGTAAAATAGCATGTACCACATCTGCATAATCATCGATCGACACATAATCCCGCTGTCCGGGAACAGCAAGCTTGGCCAACTGCAGCAGCGCAGAATTTCCAGAGCCCGGAATATCAGGAACAATGAGCTGGCAATGGTTCTGCAGAAAAGTCACTTGTCCATCCCAGATACGGCTGTCCTCTCCAAAACCATGCAGTAATACCACAGCCGTTCCGCTGCCATGTACGGAGTAGGATATATGGGTATCGTGATAAGAGATCGATCTGCGCATGCCAGTTTTTTAGATGGGTAGGATCAAGAGGCCATTGATTGTTTTCTTAACTGCACACTGCGTGCCAGCAGCAGCAGTATAATGGGTAAGAAACCGATATTCAGTTCCTGCGGCAGCCAGAACCAAGCCAGCAGGGTCAACAATAACAACAGTGCATATACGGTCATGTATTTCCGGAGCCAGTCGGGTCTTCTCCAAACGGCGAATGCGGCCAGCACATTCAGCGGCATGGCCCATAACAGGTTGTAATTGGCGGCACAGGCCGAATGATCGGTGCCCAGCCACATGAACAACAATACACAGCCGATCAGTCCTGTGCCCAGGAACAGGACGAAATCAAATAGGGCGTTCAGCTTTACAGCGATCTTATTTTTAAGGAAGGATAGTCCGCCGAGCAGCACCGCCAGCACACTGAACAGGAGCAAGGGTGTATCGCGGAAAGGTTCCGGTTGGACCGTTCCCCGGTTGATCAGGATCTTTTCGCCCAGCACCTGGTGGTCTTTACTGCGCACCGAACTGTCAATCCCCTTCATCAGGTAATCCGGTAAGAACATGGATTCGGCGAATCCTGCTTTTTTGTCGATAGGACTGCCCAGTACCAGGTCGATCCCGAATTTGCTCCAGGCCTGGTTGCCTCTGTCCAGATACTCGTGCAGCATATCCCGGAAACTGGTTCCGGAGGGTACCAACTGCTGGTCGGCTTGCAGGCCGCCATATTTCATGATGATATCACGCACCCTGGAAGTGCAGTTGTTGTAGAGGAAATCGTATTTGTAATAACGGGCCGCACCTGCCAATGTCTCATTCAGCGCCTGCTGGATGGCTTTTTTGGCCTGACCGCTGAGGGCCAGCACCTGTTCGTGCACATCGCGGTTCTCCGACCGGTACTCGTACATGAAATCCGGCAGGGAAGCGATCGATAAAAAATAGTCCAGTTTACCCCGTGTGAACTTGCTGTAAAAATCCGGATCACTGAAATCGAATGTGCCGTAGTTGTAAACGATATCTGTATGTTGTATACTGTCTACCACGCGGATAGCAGTATGGCCGAAGGTGGAATAAAGCTCTTGTCCCGGTGCACAGGTGAGCACGCTGATGCGCAATCCCGAACGGTTGTCCTGTGCGTTACCATGTAAGAAGCACAACAGTAGCAGTATGCTGAAAATGGCGTTTTTTTTCACCGGCTATTTTTCGGAAAGGTACATTGCTTTTTGGGTATGATGGTTATGCCTGTGTTACATAATTTACCGAGAGCCCGTTATCGCTATTCCTGTTTCCAACACAGTTGCCAAAAAACAAAGGGCGACCTCACAACCCGGTCACCCTTTACTTATTACTTATCACTTATTACTTACCACTTATTTCCTGCTGTAGTTCGGCGCTTCTTTGGTGATATCGATATCATGCGCATGGCTCTCTTTCATACCGGCGTTGGTGATCTTTACAAATGTGGCCTGTTGCAGGGCTTTGATGTCTTTGGCGCCGCAGTAACCCATACCGGAACGTAAACCACCCACATACTGGTACACGATCTCGTGCAGGAATCCTTTGTATGCCACACGTCCTTCAATGCCTTCCGGAACATATTTTTTGATATCGGCTTCCACGTCCTGGAAATAGCGGTCGCCGCTGCCCTGGCTCATGGCGCCCAGGCTGCCCATGCCGCGGTATTCCTTGAACTTACGGCCTTCGTAGATGATGGTGTCGCCCGGACTTTCTTCCACGCCTGCGAACACACTTCCCATCATCACCACATTGGCGCCGGCGGCCAGTGCTTTTACCATATCGCCGGTATAGCGGATACCGCCATCGGCGATCACCGGTATGTTCTTTCCTTTCAGTGCATTGCTGGCTTCCATGATGGCCGTGAGCTGTGGTACACCTGCACCGGCAACGATGCGGGTGGTACAGATGGAGCCCGGACCGATACCCACTTTCACGCAATCGGCGCCTGCATCGGCCAGCGCTTTGGCACCAGCTGCGGTACCTACGTTTCCGGCAATGATCTGCAGGTTCCTGAAGTTCTTGCGTAAGGCTTTCAATGCCTGTATCACGCCTTTGCTGTGACCATGTGCACTATCCAAAGTAACCACATCCACCCCTACGAACTGCAGTGCCGAAGCGCGGTCCATCAGGTCCTGTGTAATACCGAGTGCCGCACCTACCAGTAATCTTCCGATACCATCTTTCACAGCATTGGGATAATTGCGTAGTTGCAGGATATCGCGGTAGGTGATGAGGCCGATGAGTTTTCCCTGGCGGTTCACCACGGGTAATTTCTCGATCTTGTATTGGCGTAATATTTTTTCCGCTTTCTTCAGGTCGGTTCCTTCAGGGGCGGTAATAAGGTTTTCTTTGGTCATCACTTCCTTCACTTTCCGTTTCTTATCCGTTTCAAAACGGAGGTCGCGGTTGGTGAGGATGCCTACCAGTTTCTGCCCGGCATCCACAATGGGGATCCCGCCGATCTTGTTATCCTTCATCAGTTTCAGTGCGTCACCGATGGTGGCATCTACCAGCAGGGTAATGGGGTCAACGATCATACCGCTCTCGCTGCGTTTCACCTTACGTACCTGCTCGGCCTGGCGTTCAATGCTCATGTTCTTGTGCAGGATACCCAAACCACCCTCACGTGCCAGGGCAATGGCCAGGTTGGCTTCTGTAACGGTGTCCATGGCTGCAGACAGCATGGGAACGTTCAGTACGATGTTTTTGGTGAGATGGGAACGGATGTCAACTTCGCGCGGTAAGATCTCGCTGAAGGCGGGCATTAACAATACATCATCGAATGTAAGGCCTTCGCCGAATAACCTGGATTGTGCTGACTTGTTGCGGGTAGGAGTATTTCTTGTTGCCATGTGCAAAGATAGCGCAGCAGGCAAATTCGCTCCAAAACTTTTTCATACAGCCATATAACCGCCTGTAACTGTAAGGGTTTGCCGTATATATTCTGCCGGTCGCGGAAATGAATTGTGTTTATTTTTGGGCAATGACTAGTACCGCTCCTGCTGCTGATGCCCCTTATTTAAATTTCCAGTTCGGGCTGCTCATCTTCAGTAATTTCCTGTTCAGCGCCAGTTTCAGCATGATGATACCTGAACTGCCGGGTTACCTGACCAGCCTGGGCGGAGCTGAATACAAAGGACTGATCATTTCCCTGTTTACGTTGATGGCAGGTATCTCACGTCCCTTCAGCGGCAAGCTGACCGATACGGTTGGCCGTGTGCCGGTCATGATCTTTGGTTCATTGGTCTGCGTGGTGTGCAGTCTCCTGTATCCGGTGCTTACTACCGTGAGTGGCTTTTTACTGCTTCGTTTTTTTCACGGGTTCTCTACTGGCTTCAAACCCACAGCTACGTCTGCCTATGGGGCCGATGTGGTGCATGAATCCAGAAGGGGGGAGGCGCTGGGCGCTTTGGCCATCGGGTATAGCCTGGGTTCCTCCATCGGTCCGCTGGCGGGCAGTTACCTGGTGATGGGGTATTCTTACAATACCATGTTCATCGTATCTGCCCTGTTTGCACTGGGTTCCGTGATCATCCTGTACAATATCAGGGAAACACTGCCCAACCCACAGAAATTCTCGGTGAATATCCTGCACATCAAAAAGGATGAGATCTTCGACAATACCTCTGTGCGTCCGGCCATTACCATGTTGTTGCTTACCTTCTCCATCGGGGTGGTGTTAACGCTGTCACCCGATCTGAGCGAATCAGTGGGTATGAAGAACAAGGGTTTCTTTTATGCCTGTTATACCATTGCTTCTCTGCTGATCCGTTTTGTGCTGGGTAAGGCTTCCGACAAACACGGACGTATCATTGTGCTGATCTGGTCATCGTTCACCATGGTGATCAGTATGGTGGTACTCTCTTTTGCGCATACGGTTACCATGGTGATCATCAGCGCCAGCATACTCGGACTCAGTGTTGGTATGAACGGGCCCACCATCATGGCCTGGACCGTTGATCTCTGTAAACCGGAGAACCGGGGCAGGGCCGTTGCGTCGGTGTACATTGCATTGGAACTGGGTATTGGAAGTGGTGCCATTATTTCTGGATGGATCTATCAGAACCGGCTGGATCGCCTCGTATACGCTTTTCTATTACCCGGTATACTGGCCCTAGCAGCCATGATCCTGTTACTGATCTGGCGTAAGAAAGAGAATGAACTGCGTGAGCATCACCAAACCGTATATGATCTTGCTGAATAAAAGGTGATATTACCGTATGTGTACAGGATCAGGTAAGCCGGTACAGTTTTCCCGGAAGCGAGATCACCACATTCTGCAATTCCAGTTTCAATAACACAGAAGCTACGGTGCTGCTACTCAGGCCGCTTTGCAGGTAAAGCAGGTCAAGATGTACCGCCTCCTGTTCCAGCAGAAGGTCAACGATTTTTCTTTCTTCACTGGTGAATTCTATGAACAGTTCCCGCTGTTTTTTGGCTGCCGGCCTTTTCTTTTCTATCCAGCCCATGGTATCCAGTAATTCTTCCGGGCTGGTATAGATCATGGCTTTGTTCTGTTTGATGAGCTGCAGGCAACCACTGCTCTTGTGGTCGCTGATCTTTCCCGGAACGGCAAACAGGTCGCGGTTGTAATTACTGGTCAGTTCCGCGGTGATCATACTGCCGCCTTTCACAGGTGTTTCTATCACTACCGTAACATCGGCCAGTCCGGCGGCAATACGGTTCCGTTTGGGAAAATTATGTTTGTCGGGTTCTGTGCCACTTCTGAATTCGGTGAGCAATGCCCCGTTCACCAGCATCTCTTTCGCCAATGTTCTGTGTTGTGTTGGATACAGGGTATCCAGTCCGTGGGCCAGTACACCGATCGTAGGTAACATGTTCTGCAGGGAAGCCCGATGGGCGATGGCATCGATCCCGAATGCCAGTCCGCTGACGACCGTTACCTGTTGTGTTTGTAAGGAGTGTACCAGTTGTTCGGTCACCTGACGGCCATACTCGGTGTGGTTACGGGTGCCGATGATGCTGATGATGCGGGAAGGATTCAGGTCGGCATTGCCTTTGTAGTACAACAGCGTAGGCGGATCGTAACAATGCAGCAGACGTTGTGGATAGGCGGGGTCTGTGAGGAACAATACCTGTATGTTATTCTTTTCTGCAAAGACGAGTTCCTTTTCGGCCTCTGCAAAGTCCTTCCATGCTTTTACTGAACGGGCGCAGGTCTCACCAATACCTTCTACTGCGGCGATCTCTCTTTTCTTTGCTTTGAAAACAGCAGAAGCAGATCCCAGGTGCGCTACCAGCTGGCGGGCTCTCACAACGCCGAGATCGGGTACCAGGGTCAGTGCCACCTGGTACAGGCTTTCTTCCTGCATAGGGAAAGATTTTACTTTTCCAAGCTCTGCAAAAAGATCAGGATCTCCGTTAGGTATTTATACGCTATAATCCTGTTATGGTAAACGTAGTTCTCCGGTTCTGCGCTCTTCCGGCTTCGGTTTGGTTGTCGGCAATGGGTTGTGTAGCACCGTAACCTTTGTAGCTGATCCGGTCCTTCGTTATGCCTTTGCTTATCAGGTAATCGGCAATGGCTTTGGCGCGGTTGGTGGCCAGTACCTGGTTATCTTCCGCTTTGCCAATAGTATCCGTATGCCCGCTGACCTCTATTTTCAGCCCGGGGTTCTCTGTCAATAGCTGCAACAGGCGGTCCAGCTCAATGAACGCGTCCTGCGGCAATTCGAACGAGTTGGTGGCGAATTGAATATTACGGAACGTACTCACCACATTCAGCGCTACGGGTTGCAGATAAATGTCCTTCCGGTATACACTGTCGGCTTCCTTGTTTTGCAGGGCGTATAACTCACTGTAAAAAAGATATCCCTTGCGGTTAACGGTGAACGTATAATTTTTTCCTGTGGGCAGCGTAATGAAGTATTCGCCCAGTTCATCTGTCTGTACTTTCATCAGTGCATGTCGATGGTTGTTGTCTACCAGTTCCACGGAAGAGGGTAAGGGTTTGCCTGTTTTGGCATCCATCACTTTACCTTTCACATACAGGGTCCTGTAAGGCCTGATATCGGGGCGCAGCTCGAATTGGTAAATGTCAAGACCACCGCGGCTGTCGCTCCTGTCGCTGGCATAATAAGCGGTGAGTCCATCAGCGGAAACTGCCAGGCTTCCTTCGTTCTCGATGGTGTTGATGGGATAACCCAGGTTCTCGGGTTTGCCCCATTCGCCATCCGGGTTCTTGCGGATCACAAAAAGGTCGGTGCCACCATATCCGGGTAAACCATCCGAAGTGTAATACAGCGTCTGGTTATCTGCATGGATAAAAGGCGCCTGTTCATCTCCGGCAGAGTTGATGTTTGGTCCCATATTCACGGCGGGGCCCCATTTGCCATTGGGTTGGCGATAACTTACATAGAGATCGCTTCCGCCATAACCGCCCGGGCGGTTGCTGATAAAATACAGTGCCCGTTTGTCGGGACTCAAGGTAGGCCCGCTCTCATAAAAATCCGTATTGATATTGGGACCTGCATTTTGCGGTTCGCTCCAGCCCTGTGGCGTGTAATAGGAAAGATAGATATCAAAACTCCGGTGGCCCTGTGTAGATAGGTCGCCGGCAAAGATCATCCACTCACCATCCTGCGATACGGAGAGAGCGCCTTTGTTGGTCTCTATATTGATATCGCCTTCTATCAGTTTCCATTTGCCGAATCCCTGTTTGCTGATGTGGCTTTCCACAAAATCTTCCCGGCCTCTTTGCTGCAGCCGGGTAAATACCAGCAGGCTGTCGGTGACCGTTACGGACGGATAATATTCCGGAGCTGCGGTGTTCACACTGTCTCCCAGGTTCACCGGGTTAAAACGATAGGAAGCGGATGGGTGCTCCTTTGCATACCGGAGGGCAAATTCATAACAACGGATCCGGTATTCTGCGCTTTTGATGCTGCGTTCGTTCAGTTTGGGATAACGCAGAAACTGTTTCGCTACTTCCAGGGCATCTTCAAATCGGCCCTGTCCGGCAAGATTGATGGAGTAGGGCAGGTGGTATAAGAGAAAATAGGCAGTGTCTTTGGCCCTTGCTTTCTCGTACAGTTTGACCGACTGGTCATATCTTTTCAGCTGACCCAGCGCGCCGGCCAGTGAGAGGTAGGCATCCACAAAATTGCTGTCTTCTTTGATGGATCGCATGAGTACGGGAACGGCTTCGCGTATTTGCCCGTCCTGCAAAAGTTCCAATGCTTTCTCGTAAGATCTTACGGCTTTTGCCTGGATCTTTTCCGGATTGTATACCTGCGAAGAACCGGTTACCGTGATCAGCACCGCCAGACACAACAAGATTGTTTTCATAACCTGAACAAGATCGTAAAAAAGCGAAACAGCGGTTTGTTAAATTTCAGCGGTACGGATGTGTTGGTCACATTAAGGTACGTTGATGTATTTGTGCACCTGCAGGCTCAGTTCCCATTGTGGATGGGCTTTGATGTAGTCGATGATCAGCGGGGTCATTTCTGCAGCTTTGTTCCATTCAGGTTGCAGGTACAGCTTGCAGCCGGGGTTTACCTGTGCGGCATAGGTCTCGGCCCATTCAAAATCATGTTTGTTGAAGATCACCACTTTCAGTTCACTGGCTTTGGGCAGGATGGCAGGCAGGGGCGCTTTGAATTTCTTGGGCGATAGGCAGATCCAGTCCCATTCTCCGCTCAGTGGCGATGAGCCAGAGGTCTCGATATTGGTTTCAAAACCTGCCTGGTGGAGTTGGCGGGTCAGTTCATCCAGGTTATGCAATAGCGGTTCTCCGCCGGTGATCACGGCTAGGCGGCCCGGGTGCAGCTGCGCATCTGCTACGATCTGTTCAATGGGTAACTGCGGGTGCTGGGAGGCATCCCAGCTCTCTTTCACATCGCACCATACACAACCCACGTCGCAACCGCCCAGCCTGATGAAATAGGCGGCACGGCCCTGGTGAAAACCTTCTCCCTGGATAGTGTAGAAAGCCTCCATAACAGGTAATGAAGTTGCTGTATGCGTGTGTAGCATGGAATACAAGGTTAGGGGAGAAATTTGAAAATTTGAGAGTGTGGTAATTTGAAAATGTAGGAACTCCGATCAGCCCACATTTTCAAATTTTCAAATTCACGAATTTTCAAATTGCATGATTCTGCTTATATGCTTGTAATGTATTCTTCAATAATCCTGCAATGGTCATCAGTCCTACGCCACCGGGTACGGGGGTGATGGCCGATGTTTTGGGGGCCACTTCTGCAAAAGCCACATCGCCTTTGATGCGGAATCCTTTTTTGGCAGTAGGGTCGTCAACGCGGGTGATGCCCACGTCGATGACAACGGCACCGTCCTTCACCATGTCTGCTTTCACAAATTCCGGGCGGCCCAGTGCGGCTACGATGATGTCGGCCTGCAGGCAGATCTCTTTGAGGTTGGGCGTATGCGAATGACAGATGGTCACGGTGCAGTTGCCCCTTTTCTGGTTACTGCTGAGCAGGATGCTCATGGGGCGACCCACAATATTGCTTCGGCCGATGACCACAGCATGTTTGCCCTTGGTGGTGATATCGAACTGCTCCAGCATAAGCATGATGCCATAGGGTGTGGCGGGGATAAAACTGGGCAGGCCCTGCACCAGTTTACCGGCGCTGCTGGGATGAAAGCCGTCCACATCCTTGGCAGGGTCGATGGCTTCGATCACTTTCTGTTCACTGATCTGTTTGGGCAGGGGTAGCTGAACCAGGATACCGTCCACTTCAGGGTCTGCGTTCAGGCGGGCAATGGCATCGAGTAATTCGGCCTCGGCCACATCGGCATCCATCCGGATCAGGGTGGAGCGGAACCCAACTTCCTCGCAGTTCTTTACTTTGCTGGCCACATAGGTTTCGCTGGCACCATTGGTTCCTACCAGTATGGCCGCCAGGTGGGGGGCCCGTTTGCCTGCTGCCAGTAACTGCAGGGTCTCTTCCCGGATCTCGTTTTTAACCGCGGCGGAAGCGGTTTTTCCATCTAGTAATAACATAGCTGGCGCAAAATTATCTGAAATGGCCTAGTCGGTGCCATTTTTTTTACAGGGAACTGTCCGGGTAGTGACATAGATCGGATTGATCAAAGCAGTTTTAGGTTGCTGATAGGTTACTGGCGCAATTCACAAAAGATCTTGCAGGAATGAATATGAGAATTAAATAAGTATAATTTATTTAATATTATGATTTTCATAATATTACATATTATTATAATTTTGTATTAACATTTTTTTCTGGTTTTACGCAGCAGAAAAGCGCATTATCCGGTCTAATCCGGGTTCCGGGCGTGTTAACTGATTGTAAAATCTGTTGAATTAATTTTTTTTTAACATTTTATCGCTATTGGTTATATTCGTCCACTCAAAAGTTTATCCAAAAACTAAAAACATGAAGAAAATTGTATCCACACTTGCAGTGGCATTGCTATGTTTCTCAATAGCGGTTACTGCACAGGTACGTCCGATCACGGGTACCGTTAAAGATGACCAGGGGGCCCCGGTTCCCAGCGTTTCCGTTAAAATCAAGGGTACCAGTACAGCCACTGTGGGAGATGCCAATGGCTCTTTCCGTATCAGCGCCGCTGATAATGCCGTATTGGTGTTCACCGCTGTTGGTTTTAACGAGGTTGAGCAAAAGGTTGGTAAATCCTCTGTTCTCAACATCACACTGTCCAAAACAGTGAATGAACTGGAGAACGTGGTGGTTACCGCCCAGGGTATCCGTAAAAAAAGCAAGGAGATCGGTTACTCTTATGCAAGGGTTTCCAACGAAGAGATCACTGTAGGTCGTTCTCCTCAGCTGGCCCAGGCTTTATCCGGTAAAGTTTCCGGTCTGGCCGTTTATAACGTGAACAACAGTGTTGACCCCGCCGTTAAGATCGTATTACGTGGTTACCGCTCTCTGACCGGTAACAACGAAGCCCTGGTGGTAGTGGATGGTATGCAAACCACTTCTACAACCCTGGCGCTGATCAACCCTAACGATATCGAGAACGTATCTATCCTGAAAGGTGGTCAGGCAGCAACCCTGTACGGTTCTGCCGGTATCAACGGTGCGATAGTGATCACTACCAAAAAAGGTTCAAAGGGTAAATTGAAAGTATCTTATTCCAATACCACCAACCTGGAGCAGATCAGCTTCATGCCTTGGTTCCAGACTGAGTTCGGTAATGGTTCTCACTATGCAGCTTCTTTCGGAAGTGCCGGTTGGAAACCCAACTACCTCGATCGTATGAAAGACAACTGGCGTCCTTTCGAGAACCAGCAGTATGGTGATCCATATGATGGTAAAGACAGGATCGCTGGCCGTGTACTGGAAGATGGCAGCAAATTCATCATTCCTTATGCTGCTGTAGCCAATGCCCGCAGAAAAGCTTTCGATATTGGTTTGTCTACCAACAACCAGGTGAGCTTTCAGGGTGGTGACGAAAACGGAACTTACTACATGTCAGTAGAAAACAACAAGATCAACGGTATCGTTCCTTTGGATAAGAGTGAGCGTACCGGTGTAAGACTGGGTGCTACCAGGGAATATGGTAAACTGAGTGTTGGTTTCAACGCTTCTTATGTACAGGCCAACTACGACAGGACCACTTCTGATTTCTATTTTGACCTGATCAACGTAGCGGCTCATATTCCTATCAATGAAATGCGTGACTGGAGAAACAACAAGTTTGCCAATCCGAACGGTTTCTACGATGACTACTACAACAACCCTTACTTCAATAAGGACAACAACCGTCAGCGTTACAACGACGCGAACATTCAGGGTAACCTGGATCTGAACTATAGAGCGTTCTCTTGGTTGAACATCTCTAACAAGATCGGTGTGATGAACAACACCCGTACCGGTAAGAATACAACCGGACAGTTCCTGTACACAGACTGGGCCAAGAACAGTGCATATGTTCCGGCTCCATGGGATTATGCCAACGATTACGATGGTATCGACAGGGCTAACAGCAATATCCTGGGTAGCGTATCTGACTACTCTAACACTGAGAACGTGATCAACAACGAGTTCCAGTTACAGTTCAAAAAAGATCTCGGACAGTTCTCTAACAAACTGATCCTGGGTTACAGCTTGTACCAGCGTAAGACCAAGTCTATCTCTGTAGGTTCCAGCTCAATCGTGGTACCTGAGGTTTACAACGTTTCAAACAGACAAGGTGAATTATCTGGTGGTGAGTCAAACACCCTGGAGCGTAAGTACGGTTACTATGCTGACCTTACCACTGGTTATAAAGATTGGTTGATCCTGAACGGTACTTTCCGTTATGATGCAACTTCTCGCTTCTTCAAACCTGACAGACCTACCAATACCTGGTCTTACCCTTACTATGGTGTGGCTTTGTCATTCATCGCAACAGATGCGTTGCCTTCTCTGAAGAGCAATACCCTGAACTATGCGAAAGTTCGTTTGAATGTGAACCGTAACGGTAACGACAACCTGCCTCTGTATGGTCTGGACCTGACTTACCCTAACGGTGGTGGTTTCCCTTACGGAAACATCGTGGGTCTGACAGTGGGTAACGTGTTACCTGATGCTAACCTGAAGCCAGAGTTCGTAACTTCTTACGAAGCTGGTGCTGAGTTACAGTTGTTCAACAACCGCGTAAACCTGGATGTGACTGCTTATACGCAGACCTCTAAAGGACAGGTGATCACAGTAAAAGTTCCTAACACCACTGGTTTCTCTAACCTGCTGATCAACGTGGGTGAATCTAAGAACTGGGGTTATGAGGCTGACCTGAAGATCCAGATCCTGCGCGCCCGTGCTCTGAAATGGGATTTCAACCTGCGTTACTCTTATAACGACAACAAGGTGGTTGACCTGTATCCAGGTGTAGACCAGTTCCAGTATGGTGGTTATAGCTATGCTACAACCAACGTTATCAAAGGGACCCGTTTCCCTATCCTGAAATCAGATGGTTACACTTATGCAGCTGATGGTTCAGGCAGAAGACTGGTGAACAGTGCCAGCGGTTATCCTATCCGTAACACTGCCCTGGTTGAAAGAGGTGGTACCCTGCCCCGTCACATCATGGGTCTGGGTTCAAGACTGTCATATAAAGATTTCTCATTCACTTTCAACTTTGAATACCGTGGTGGTAACGTAGTTTACACTGACCTGGGTAGACAAATGACCTTTACCGGTTCTGGTGGATGGACTGCTAACCGTGCTCCGCATGTGTTTGAGAACGCAGCTTATATCGATGGTAGCGGTAAACTGGTTGACAATAACGTAAATGTTCGTGAAGCAGAGTATGGTCTGTGGGTAGATAACTACCGCCTGATCTCTGAGAACTTCGTTACTCCAGCCTGGTTCATCAAGTTAAGGGATGTAAACATTGCCTGGAATGTTCCGGCTTCTCTGATCAAGAAAACCAAAATATTCTCTGGTGCAAGTGTTTCTGTGTATGGTAGGAACCTGTTCATTATCAAAGACAAGAAGAACTACTTTACTGATCCTGAGTTCAGCTATACAACAGGTAACGGTCAAGGTATCAACAATACCGGCCAGACACCTCCTGTTAGACAGTACGGTATCAACTTAAACCTGACATTCTAAGATCACACAACACCTTAAAATTTTGAATTATGAAATTTAAATCAATATATACCCTGGCCTTAGGTGCGTTGTTGATGACAGGATGTAAGAAGTCTTTCCTGGATATCAACACGAACCCTAACAGCTTGCCAACTGCCACACCGGCCTTCGTGTTGACGAATGCCTTGAATACGACCGCCAGCAGTATGGTCAGCCCTAATGAGATCGGATCTTACTGGTCTGGTCAATGGACACAGTCCAGCTCATATATCCTGAGCACCACTACCTTTAACTACCAGTTCACCAATGGTGATTTCAACTATTGGGATGGTCTGTATGACAACCTGCAGGATTATCAGTATGTGTTGAACAATGCTGATGCCAATGGTCAGAAATACTTTAAGGGACCAGCCAATGTGATGAAAGCTTATGTGTTCCAGGCCCTGATCGACATGTATGGCGATCTGCCTTACACTGAGGCTTTGAAAGGCGTAGCTGCACTGGCTCCTAAGTTCGACAATCAGAAAACCGTTTACGAAGCGCTGATCACTTCACTGGATGCTGCGATCGTAGATCTGAAAGCGAATCCTTTTGCGAGTGCTTATGCAGGCGCTGATATCATTTTTGGTGGTAACACTACTAAATGGATCAAATTCGCCAATTCACTGAAGCTGCGTATCCTGATGCACCAGTCACGTATTACAGGACGTGATGCTTACATCACTACTGAGATCAATAAGATCGTTACAGAAGGTAGCGGTTTCATTACCGGTGAGGAAGTAGGTGTAGGTGGTCCTTCATTCTTTATCGCTACTGCCGGTAAGCTGAATCCGATCTACGACAGATGGGGTTATGATGCCAACGGTACAACCCGTTCACTGGGTCGTTACCCACGTCCAACCAAGTTCCTGTTCGACCAGCTGATCGCTGCCAACGATACTTTCCGCCTGAAGCGTATTGCTTATGCTAAGGGTGGTGAGAATGGCGCTACTCCTGGTGTAAGTACAGCTGCTGAATTGGTTTCTAACTATGTAGGTGTACCTTTCGGTATCGCTTCTGGTTATACCGCTCCTTCCAGCTCTTATATCGGACCAAGCCTGATCGTGAAAGGTCAGTACAACAAGCCAGTGGTATTGATGACCGCTGCTGAGGTACAGTTTGCTCTGGCCGAAGCCAAACAGCGTTTCCCTGCAGTTACTTTAACAGGAACTGCCCAGTCTTACTACGAAGAGGGTGTTAAACAATCTTTCCGTGCACTGGGTGTTGCTGATGCAGCTACCAAAGCCGCCACTCTGTTAACCAGCGGTATCGCTGATGCAGACTGGAGCGCTTCTACCGACAAATTGAAAGCCATCGCTGTTCAGAAATGGATCGCACTGGTTAACTTCAGTGGTCTGGAAGCCTGGACTGAATACAGGAAGTCTAACCTGCCCGTTACACCACAGTCTCCAGGTGTTACTTCTGCAGACAGACCACTGCGTTTCTTCTATCCTAACACCGAGTCTGGTTCTAACACGAATGTTCCAACCGGAATCGATGTATTCAAAACAAGACTGTTCTGGGATGTTGATTAATCAACAGTACCGGATCATCTGAATAAAAGCGGGTTGACAATATGTCAACCCGCTTTGTTTTGCTACCTGCCTGTTTACCGGTGGCTTTGCCTACATTTGTAGCAAACAAACCATATGGAACAACAACCCGCACAGTTGAACATAGAGATCAGTGAAGAAGTAGCCGAAGGCAGTTATGCCAACCTGGCCATCATTACACACAGCAATGCTGAATTTGTGATCGATTTTGTGAATGTGATGCCCGGTACGCCCAAAAGCAAAGTGAAATCGAGGATCATCTTTACACCCATGCATGCCAAACGTTTCATGCGCGCCCTGGAAGAGAATATTGAACGCTATGAGGCCGCCAATGGCCCGATCAAGGACCTGGAACATATTGAGATCCCGATGAATTTTGGAGGGCCTACGGCGCAGGCGTAGGATGGATACTGGATACTGGATGTTGGGTTGCGGATGCTGGATATTTGATACTGGATTTTTTTTGAGGGTAGTTATTTGGGGGATTGGTGGTGTTTTTGAACGGATTGTATGAATCGGTTAAGCATCCTGCCCAGTTGTTCAATTTTTTGGTGGAGGCTATGGTATTGATTTTCATTTGTTAATGATCTTGTTTCCCATATATTTTCCAGATGATCCAGGGTCTCATCATTGGAGGACATTGCATATATGAGGAATTTTATCCAGTCCTGTTTATACATCCTTCTGCCATAACCCTCAACTATACACGCTTTTACTGCTTTAGATGACCTTCTGATCTGTGCACCTTCTTCCCATAATTCAAATTTGGGCAGGTGCAAACTCATCTCATGGATCTCGATCACTAACTCCCTGGACAAAGTCCATATTTCAAGTTTCTTATAACTCATAAAATATCCATTTTAATAAGCCTATATCTCCAGCACCCAGCTTTGAGCCACGAGCTATTAGCATCCAGCATCCAGCATCCAGTATCCAGCATCCAGCTTTGAGCCACGAGCCATGAGCATCCAGCATCCAATATCCAGCATCCAGTATCCAGCCCCGAGCTTTGAGCCACGAGCTATGAGCATACAGTATCCAGTCCCCCTACAACATCCCCTCATCCGCAAAACTGAAATACCCTTCATTCCCTACAATGATATGGTCCATGAGGAGGATATCGAGCAGGCTGGCGGCCTGCTTGATTTTTTGGGTGATGAGCTCGTCTGCATGACTTGGGCGCAGGTTGCCGCTGGGGTGGTTATGACAGAGTATGATGGCGGTGGCATTGTGTTCCAGGGCTTTCTTCAGGATCACGCGGGGGTCGGCCACGGTGCCGGTGAGCCCGCCCTCACTGATCAGTTCCTGGTGGGTGATGGTATTGCTCCGGTTGAGGAATACCACCACAAATACTTCTTTTTGCCGGTGTTCCAGTGAGGCCCGAAGAAATTCGGCGATATCTGCGCTTTTGGTGACCTTATGTTTTTTCCGTCCCGAGGCATTCCGGCGGATACCCAGTTCCAGGGCGGCGGCTATAGTGATGGCTTTGGCCTCGCCCAGACCCCTGATCTTTTTTTGCAGCATGCCCTGAACACTCCATTCCGCCAGCGCACTTAGGTTATTTTCTGCGGCGAACAGGAGGTTTTTGGCCACATCCAGGGCCGAATGGTGGTTAGTTCCGGTATGGATCAGGATGGCGAGTAATTCTGAATCGCTGAGTGCGCCTGCGCCCTGTTGTAACAGCTTTTTACGGGGCTGGTCACCAGCGGGCCAGTCCTTGATAGAAAATTTGCTCATAAGGAAAATTTATAGCAAAATCAAATTACAATTTCTTAACCTTATCTCTATCTTCGCGACACATCCCCACACATTATGAACCCATCCGTTAAGATATTCTCCGGCACTGGTTCTCAGAAGCTGGCAGAAAAAATTGCCCAACGTTTTGGCGCCCCCATCGGAAAGATCAACATCCAGAAATTCAGCGACGGGGAATTTCAGCCTATCTTCCTCGAGAGTATCCGTGGCGACTATGTTTTCCTGGTACAAAGTACCTATGCGCCCACAGATAACCTGCTGGAACTGTTGCTGATGATCGATGCGGCCAAAAGAGCCAGCGCTTACAAGATCATTGCCGTGATACCGTACTATGGTTTTGCGCGCCAGGACAGGAAAGACAAACCCCGTGTTGCCATTGGTGCCAAACTGATCGCCACGCTGTTAGAGGCAGCTGGTGCGGACAGGGTCATCACCATGGACCTGCACGCTCCGCAGATCCAGGGCTTCTTTGATGTGCCGGTGGATCACTTAGATAGTTCTGCGATCTTCATTCCTTATATCGAGCAGTTAAAACTCCCGAACCTGTCATTTGCGGCACCGGATGTGGGCAGTACCAACCGGGTACGCGAGATCGCCAGTTATTTCAATGCCGAAATGGTGATCTGCGATAAACACCGCAAACGCGCCAACGAGATCGCCAGCATGGTGGTGATAGGTGATGTGACCGACAGGGATATTGTGCTGGTGGATGATATCTGCGATACCGGGGGAACCCTGGCCAAAGCGGCTGGTCTGCTGAAAGAAAAGGGCGCCCGCAGTGTTCGCGCCATGATCACCCACCCGGTTCTGAGTGGCAAGGCCTATGAAAATATTGAGAACAGTGTGCTGGAAGAACTGGTCGTTTGCGACACCATTCCACTGCGTAAGGAAAGCGCCAAGATCAAAGCCATTTCGGTGGCCGACCTGTTCGCGATCGCTATCCGGAATGCCTACGAGAACAAGAGCATTACCAGCCTGTTCATCCACTCCCAATTACGCGGAAGGGACAAGTAAGTTAATAGTTAAAAATTAATAATTAATAGTTGTCTGATTTTGAAATAGTTAGGCAACTATTTTTTGCGCACTACCTGCCACCCGCTCACTAGTAACTATTAATTATTAACTTTTAACTATTAACTCCCATTTCCCTACCTTTGCCGTCCAAAAAATATAATTATGAAAACAATTACAATCGAAGGTCACCTGAGGACCGAGCATGGCAAAAAAGCCGCCCGCCAGATTCGCTCTCAGGAAAATGTGCCGGGTGTAATTTACGGGGGTGCCGAAGAGGTTAATTTTTATGCTTCTGCGAAGGCTTTCAAGCCTTTGGTGTACACTGGTGAATTTCAGTTGGCCGAAGTAGTGGTAGACGGCAAAAAGTACAAATGCATTCTGAAAGACCTGCAGTTTGACAAAGTAAATGATTCCCTGATCCACGTGGATCTGCTGGAACTGGTAAATGACAAGAAAGTGGTTGCTACCCTGCCTATCAAATTCACAGGAACTTCTGTGGGTGTAAGAGGTGGTGGTAAACTGATCACCAAGATCAAAGCCCTGAAAGTTAAGGCCCTGCCAAAAGACCTGAGGGAGAACATCGAAGTGGATATCACTAACCTGGACCTGAACGGAAACATCCGTGTGGAAGACGTGAAAGTGGATGGTATCGAGATCCTCAACTCTCCACGTATTCCTATCGCATCTGTGGTGTTGACCCGTCAGCTGAAACAGGAAGAAGCTACTGCAGCAAAAGACGAGAAGAAGAAATAATCTTCCAGATATCTTTCCTAAAAAACCCGGATCTGATTCCGGGTTTTTTATTGGGCCTTAGGGAAGGATACATAAAAGCTGCTTCCCTTACCCGGGGCACTCTCTACCCAGATCTTTCCCTGGTTCTTTTCGGTGAATTCTTTACAGAGCTTCAGTCCCAAGCCCGTACCTTTTTCGTTGGAGGTTCCCGTATTGGAAACCATTACCATGGGACTGAACAGGGCATCCCGCACTTCGGCAGACATGCCGATCCCATTGTCCCTGATCTCTACCACAACCTGGTCATTGTCGGGATATGCCCGGATCGTGATGGTGCCATCCGGGTAACTGTATTTGATGGCATTGGTGATGAGGTTACGGAAGATCAGTGTCAGGTGGTCTGGGTCGGCCCATACCTGCTGCTGCAGGCCTTCGGTATGCAGCCGTATATTCTTTTGTTCCAGTGAGGGTTGTAAGAATTGCACCGCCTGGTGTTCTATCAAATGGGTGAGCGATACTTTTTCCGGTACTACCTTGATCCCTTTGAACTGGCTCACACTCCATCGTAACAGGTTGTCGAGTGTACCGTATATCTGGTCTACCTGGATGGATAGTTTATCGGATACCTCCATGAACTGTTCGGGGGTGATATATCTTTTGTTCACCATTTCCAGCGAGGATTTTAGCTGGCCGATGGGAGAACGGAGATCATGTGCGATGATGGAAAACATCTTTTCTTTGGTTTGATTCATGTTTTCCAGTTCGTGGTTCTTCTCCTCTACTTGCTTTTGATAGGAGAGCTGTTCGTTTTTGAAAAAAAGCAAAGCCAGCACCATCGTAACTACTGCCCAGATCATGTTGAACATGACCCTGCTGAAAGGGACCTGATCAAATACCAAAGAGCTATTCAGGAATATTTTGATACCGATGAACAGGAGAAGATTGGCAATGGTGAAACTGATCAGGAACCTCCTGTCGGAAAAAAAAGTGATGATGATGACCACATTCAGCAGGAGGTAATATTCACTACCGTTCCGGAACAGGATGGCGCTGACAGAAAACAGGATGCTTGCCAGAAAACTGAGAACGCTCCTGCCGAGCAGGAACCTCCGATAACTGTTGATAAGCAGAATGACAAATGCACCCGACATGAGGCAGACATTGATGATGCCCAGCTCTGTTCTTTGTTCAGCGAAATTCTTGATGGCGAAATAAATATTGAGCGGTATGCCCAGGCCCACAGCCAGGTTGATCAGTTGTGTCTTTTTCCGTTCATAGAAGCTGAGGGAATCAGATATCCCGATATTGGCTATCCAGTTGATGATACGTTTGATGTGACCGATCAGTGATTGCATATTCAGGCGCGCTGGGCTTCCGGGTGAAATTAAGACAACGGTACTAAATAATGGGCAGGAAACTAAAATTCCTGAATATTTTAGTGGATTCTGCCTGGGTATGCATCCATTTCCGGCAAACCCGCATTTTGAATGCGTTTTCCGGGGTAATTTTGAGTGATATATGAACAAATTTTTAATTGTTGGGCTGGGTAATATCGGTGATGAGTATAAACATACCCGTCATAATATCGGTTTTGATGTGGTCACTGCCTTTGTGCTGAAACACGGTGGTTTTTTCAGGGCCGACAGGCTGGCCGATTTGGCCGAGGTAAAGTGGAAAGGGAAGACCTTTATCTGCATCAAACCCACCACTTTCATGAACCTGAGCGGCAAGGCCTTCAAATACTGGATGGATAAGGAGAAAATTGAACTGGCGGCCACACTCACCGTTGTGGATGACCTTGCGATCTCTCTGAGCAAACTCCGTTTAAGAGGGTCGGGAAGTGATGCAGGGCACAATGGCCTGAAAGATATCCAGCTTACCCTGGGCACAGATCAGTATCCCAAACTCCGTTTTGGGATCGGTAATGATTTTCCGAAAGGCCGGCAGGTGGAGTTTGTACTGGGTAAATGGACAAGCGCCGAGAGTCCTGTTGTGCAACAAAAGATCGAAAAATGTATTGAGATAATTGAATCCTTTGCTTCCATAGGGATAGAGCGGACAATGAACCTGACAAATAACCTCGTTTTCGGGCAATAAAATGGCCATAACGGGCGTTAAGCCACTGGAAGAAATATAATATAAGTAGCTGCCGTATCTGTATAAACTGGCTATTTAGTTAGTATTTTAAATTGTTACCTTATGAAAATTTTTTGTGTGGGCCGGAATTATGCAGAACATGCCAAAGAGCTGGGCAATGCAGTTCCGGAAGAGCCAGTGATCTTCATGAAACCCAAGACCGCCCTGATGCAGTCGAACGCTCCTTTCTATTATCCTGAGTTTTCCAATGAATTACATTACGAAGCGGAAGTAGTATTGCGTATCTGCAAAAATGGCAAATATGTAACTGAGGATATAGCACATAAATATTACGATGCATTCACCATCGGAATCGACTTCACCGCACGAGATCTGCAGGCAGAGCTCAAGAAAAAGGGATTACCCTGGGAGAAGGCGAAAGCATGGGACAATTCAGCCATCATCGGCAAATGGATCCCTTTTACAGACGAACTCAGGAGCAAACCGATCCATTTTTCCCTGCAGAAGAACAAGGAAGTGGTACAGATCGGTAACACAGATGATATGATCTTTCCCTTTGATGAGATCGTATCGCATATTTCGCAATATTTCTCACTCAATATCGGCGACCTGATCTATACCGGTACCCCTTCGGGAGTAGGGGAGTGTGTTACGGATGATGTGCTTGAGGGTTTTTACGAGAAGGAAAAGGTATTCGCCCTCGAGATCAAATAATACGGAACCCCTTTGTTTCATTCCCGAAGATGACCTGCAGATGCTGACGCCAGAAACCCTGTTACATGCTTATCGACTCATGGTTACCGCCCGGGCAATGGGCGATACCTATGATGCCAACCGGCAGGTCTGTAAATATGTGCATTCCACATCGCGCGGCCATGAAGCCATACAGATCGCAGCCGGTATGCAACTCTTACCCTGCGATTGGGTAAGTCCCTATTACCGTGACGACAGCATCCTGCTTACCATCGGCTTCACACCTTATGAACTGATGTTGCAGTTGCTGGCAAAAAGAGATGATCCTTTTTCAGGAGGAAGATCTTATTACTGCCACCCCAGCAGCCGCGATTCCGGTAAACCCTCGATCATACACCAGAGCAGTGCCACTGGCATGCAGGCCATACCCACCACGGGATTGGCACAGGGCATCCAGTTCCTGGAGCGCTCAGGTTCCCCGCTTTTCAGAAAAGCTACCGACGGAAGTCTGCCGGTAGTGTTGTGCTCGCTGGGAGACGGCAGCGTATCGGAAGGGGAAGTGAGCGAAGCCCTGCAGTTTGCCGTACTGAAAGAATTGCCCATTGTTTACCTGGTACAGGATAATGGCTGGAGCATCAGTGCTACGGAAGAAGAGATCCGTACCGGGAATGCCTATGAATATGCCGCCGGTTTTAAAGGCTTGAAACGTCTGCAGTGCGATGGCAGTGACTTTATCAGGAGTTACGAAACCATGGAGCAGGCGGTCGGTTATGCCCGTACGGAACGCAAGCCGGTATTGGTACATGCCAAAGTGCCTTTACTGGGTCATCATACCAGTGGTGTACGAAAAGAATTTTACCGGAGCAGGGAAGATCTGCTGAAACACGGCTTATATGACCCGGCTCCCAAATTGCGGTTATTGTTGAATGGCGTGGGTTATCCTGAACATGAGATCAACCAGGTAGAATCAGCGGCTCGTGAACAGGTATCGGAACAGTTCGCATTGGTGCAGCAGGCCGCTGAACCGGATATTCATGCCGTGGAGCAACATGTATTTGCCCCCACGCCTGTTACGGAGGAAAAAGGGAAACGGGTGCCCCGGAATGGAGAGAAAGTGATGATGGTGGATGCAGCCCTGCATGCTATTGAAGAGATCCTGGAAGAATATCCCGAAGCGGTATTGTATGGCCAGGACGTAGGTGCCCGTTTGGGGGGTGTATTCAGAGAAGCTGCCACCCTGGGTGATAAGTTCGGGGCCAGCCGCGTATTCAACACTGCCATACAGGAAGCCTATATTGTGGGTTCTACGGTGGGCTTGTCTGCCCTGGGCATCAAACCGATCGTGGAAGTACAGTTCGCCGATTATATTTACCCGGGATTGAACCAGTTGATCACGGAAGCTTCCAAATCCTGTTACCTGAGCAATGGGAAATTCCCCGTGCAGATGCTGCTCAGGGTACCTACAGGTGCTTATGGCGGCGGCGGTCCTTACCACAGTGGCAGTATCGAGAGTACCCTCTTGTCTGTGAAAGGCATCAAGGTCGTATATCCCTCCAATGCCGCGGATATGAAGGGGTTGTTGAAAGCAGCTTTCCTGGACCCCAACCCCGTGGTGATGCTGGAGCATAAGGGCCTGTACTGGAGCAAAGTGCCCGGTACGGATGAAGCCCGCTGCATTGAACCGGATAAACAATATGTATTGCCCCTTGGGAAGGCCGGTATCGTGACCCAGGCCGATCCCGAAAAGGTCCGGAAAGGCGAAACGGTATGTATCATCACCTATGGAATGGGTGTATACTGGGCCAAAGCCGTAGAAGCCAGGATGCCCGGTAAAATTGAGATCGTGGACCTGCGCACCCTGTTCCCACTGGATGAGGAAACGGTGTTTGAAGCGGTACGACGGCACGGCAAAGTGCTGGTTTTAAGCGAAGAACAGCAGCAAAATTCATTTGCGGAGGCCTTATCGCTCCGGATCTCCAACCAATGTTACCATTTCCTGGATGCCAAAGTGGAGGTAATGGGGGCCCGGAACCTGCCTGCCGTGCCCATTCATACGGCCCTGGAAGCCGCCATGCTGCCCACACCGGATAAGTTGATGGAGCGGATCTCCAAACTTTTAGCCTATTAAGGGCTTTCATTTTGACCAAACCTCCTATATTTGCAGCCCGTTAGCGAAAATTTCTGACGGAACAGACCTGGCGAGGTAGCTCAGTTGGTTAGAGCACAGGATTCATAACCCTGAGGTCTCGGGTTCAAGTCCCGATCTCGCTACCAAAAGCCCATCAAACATGATGGGCTTTTTTATTGCAGGTACCTGCATCCGGATGGATATATCGGATGGGTAATGTGGGCTTTCTCTTATGATAAAATGAGCAGATAACTGGTCGTTCGGCGGTCCACAAAGAAGGGGAGACCCTTTTAATGGGATCTGTGGAAAGATGAGCTGTTCACATAAATGCTATAGCTGTTGTGTAAGGTAAATTCCATTGCTAAGATGCTTTTACCGTTTGGGTCACCGTAGAAACCACTTTTTCAACGTCTATATTGCCTTCTTCCTGGCTCACCAGTTGTCCATCTGGACTAAACACGCTGATGATATTTGAATGAGAAAATTCAATAGGAGAGATCTTCTTGTATTTCATGGAAAGGACATTGGCGAATTCCTGTGTGGCTCCTTCGCTGGAAGTAAGGAAGATCCATTGCGGGGTATCCATCGCATTGTTCCTGGCAAATTCTTTCAGTCGTTCCGGAGTATCGGTTTTAGGGTCAATTGAGATCAGTACCAGGGAGATATTTTCTATATCTTTTCTGCTGATCTTCGATTCAATGTTTTTCATTTTTGAAACCAGGATCGGGCATGCGGATTTGCAGGAAGTGTAGATCATGACCACTACCAATGTTTTATTCTGGAGATCTTTCAATTGAAGCGATTCTCCATTCTGGTTTTTCCAGGTAGAGGTCAGGTTGAATATGGAATTGGATGGCAGTGGTCCTGCCAGCTTTTTATTTTCCTTACATGCTGAAAATAGGAGCAGGGGTACAATCAGTAAATAAAGGTATTTCATCTTGCCTGTTTTATATGAATAGTATCTTTTGCACAACGGAAACCTAAATTGGCCACCGTGTAGTTTGCTTTAAGAGAAGTGCGCATGGCAAACCGCATGAACGCGGCATAATTCAAAATATCTGTAGCGCTCGTTGCGTTGCCGGCACAGAATAGATTTTTATCATCGTATTGCCCTGCGCGGGAGTCATTGGTAGAAAGTATGGAATTAAAATCATCTGTCCATTCCCAGATCAGGTCGAACATATTATACACTCCCCAATAATTCGGTCTGCTTTGTTTTACCGGTTTGTATTGCCGGTCCTTCTTCAGGTAAAGATCAATGATAGCATCAGAATAATTCCGCTTAGACCTGGCATTGGGAGAAACTTCATCTGACATGGCTATGAATTCCCATTCATCTAATGTGGGTAACCGTTTGCCTGCGGAACGCGCAAATGCTTTTGCTGCAAACCAGGAAACATAACACACGGGCGCATCCGGATCGGCTGTTGGCGGTAAGGATAGGTCGGATGGCCAGTTTTTCAGATAGGTGGAATCGGAAAAGATCTTTTTGATATTGGATTTCCGCCATTGCGGGTTGAGGGTTACAAACTGCAGGAATTCGCTGTTGGTAACGGCTCTTTCATCTATTAAAAACGGACCAACCTTGACCAATACGGAATCGGAACCATAAAATGGTTTATACTCCCCTCCGGGAATATAAACCATTTTTACAGTTACGGGTAACTGAACGGGTGTATCAGGCCTCGCTTGTTCTGTTAGGGTGTTCTCTGTTATGTTTCTTTTCTGCTCGTTGCAGGAAACAGAGATCAGTATCAGCAATACATAACAATACCGTATAAGTGTCTTTCTTTTCAATGAGTTACTCTTTGGTAATTGCTTTGGCATTGAATATTTTAGGATTAGCTTCGCCGCTTACCCTGAGTTTACCGATGGCTCCCTTATTAAAGGCCCTGGATAGAGAGTGGTCAACGAGTACATAATCACCAGGAACCTCACATTTGAATTCCACGATGGCTGCACCTCCTGCCGGGATCAGGGTGGTTTGTATGTTGTGTGATATGGTACTGCCCCCTTCTAAATAAACGTTGTCAAAGATTTCTCCGATCACGTGAAAGGAAGAAGTGAGGTTCGGGCCGCCATTTCCCACGAACAAACGGACCGTTTCTCCCACTTTGGCTTCAATCATGTTGGCACCTAAGAGTGCTCCTTTTTTTCCATTGAATAGAACATAATCCGGGTTTTCAGCAACGGCTTTGTCATTGTCAAATTCCAACACCCCTTTTTTTATGGTAGATGCTTTCGTATAAAAATCGCCCTGCATGATATAATATTCACGGTCTACCTTGGGAAGTCCGCCTTCCGGTTCAACCAAGATCAAGCCATACATTCCGTTTCCGATATGCATGGGTACCGGGGGGGCTGCGCAATGGTATACAAACAATCCGGGATTGATGGCTTTGAATGTGAAGGAAGTTTCCTTACCTGGAACGGTAGAACTGGCTACGGCGCCGCCACCCGGGCCGGTTACTGCATGCAGGTCTATATTGTGCGGTAATACGCTGTTTGCATCATTCTTCAGGTTGATGGTGATCTCATCGCCAACCCTGACACGGATAAAACTACCGGGAACGGTATTGTTGAATGTCCAGAAGGTATAGGGGATACTATCGGCAATGATGCCTTCTTTTTCGGATGTAACTAAGTTCACGATCAGTTTTTTGGCTGGCCGCTTACCAACGGGTGCGGGTACTTTAGGGGCCCCGGTGATCTCAGCTACTTCCGGGTTGCCTTCAGCCACCATATCTGTTCCATTGGAGTTGGATCGCTGGCTGTTGTTACAGCCAACCATACAAAAAACCAGCAGGGCTGCTGTTGAAGAAAGGAGAGCGTTTTTAATTTTCATGATCTGATGATTTAAGAGGTAAACTTCGTTTTTAATATTGTGGGAGTGATGTGCAGGCTTAGCCAGAACCATTGTTGAATCTTTCGGATATCGGAAACATTTTTTAAGAGTGTCAATGTCGGGGTCGTTATATAGAAAGAATATCCCCCGGAAAGGTTTGTAAACCGGTTCAGTTTTTTGATAAAGGAGAGATCGCATTCCTGGCCGAGATCTTTTGCATATGCACCGGATGTATTGACAATGGTAACCGGGGCAAAGAATTGATGGAGGGTCAGACTTGCCTGGCATTCTCCTGAGGGTTTGTAATGGATCTTAATATAAGAATCGGAGATCCCGGCATTCCTATGTCCGTTGCCAGCCAGGTAGTAATCCATATTGCCGTAGAATTTATGGCCTGTATGAAACATAGGATTGAATGCATGATCTGTTGTTGATGTATTACCAATATCATTGCCGCTCACCAGATCGCTGCCTAACCCGAGGTTCCATTTTTTGGTAAGTTGATAACTGTTGAAAACAGCCAGCAAATAAGCACTTGTTTTTTGACCTGTATTGTTTTCTCCAAACTGGTAATAAGCAGAGAACGTAATAGCGACCTTTTTAGCTGAATGAACATAATGTAAACCAACTGTGTGAGAATAGTTGACAACGGTATCCCTGGTCGTTGAAACGGCATTTTGAAATCCTATGTTGGTGGCCAGTAAGGAAATTTTAGTGTTTTTGTTAACTTGAAAGCCCGTCCAGATCGTTTGCATTTGTTTGTATGGAAAAGCATCCGAAGTGCTGTATAGATTCCCGGATGGGTTATTGATATTATTCCCGTAAAGCGACTTATAATTCTGATTGAATGCCGCAAAGGCCTTTACTTCCCATCGATACCTGTTGAAGTGAACCGATACAGCATCGTGCGCCCTTGCGCCCTGGGCCCAGTCCAGTTCTCCAAAGAACCGTTCGTCGTCCAGTGAGATCACTTGCCTGCCCAATTGCATACTCCAGTTTTTCGAAAGTTTCAATTTGGCCCAGGCTTCAAAAAGAGCTATCCTGTTCCCATCGTTCTCAATACCCTGTACCAAATTTGATTGACCCCAGATCCCAACGGTTTGTGGCGAAATTCTTGCCGTTAGGATGTCCTTATATGCATAATCAAAACTCAGCCGGATACGTTCACTGATCAGTTGGGCTGGTTTCTCTCCCTTGTTCAATGGACGGAACGCTCCGTTTCTGATCTCGAATCTTGGCCTGAACTGTGCTGTTATCGTTAAGTGACTATCTGCACTGTCTGAGCCGGGTTGCTGTGAATAGGCCAGTATCGTTGGTGTTACTAGAATAATTCCGCAGAATAGAGGAAGATATAAATGTTTCAATAAGCCATTCCTACGTAACATGAATCTGTAGTATGATTACAGGTGTAAAGGAAATCCTTATTTCACTTTGCTTATATGATTCACATCATAAAGATGCGGTAGACCTTGTCTGTTTTTTGTCATATCCAATCCGGTTTTTGATTTACAGGACGGTAAAATCATGCCTGAACATTGTTTATCATCTTGTTTACTGTTGCGATCGATCATGAGTTGCAGGTGGCCTGTTGGGTCTACGGACCAGTCAATCAATAACATAGCAGTCGGTGATGGCAGGTTGTGGAACAGCTGATCCAGGTAACTGATCATGGGGAATGTTTAGTAACCAGGGAGGGGTGAAGGCAAGTTAGGCCTGGGTGGATACCCGGGGAGCAGAGATTAACGATTGAAACACTACAATGAAGAAAAATAGGGTCGTATAGGTCCAATGACCTGTTTTCATGTATTCCGGTCTTTTATGCAGGTGTTTTTGCTGATTGATGCCAGCTTGCCGGCAATTGCTTAATTTTAAAGACATTATACAGGTTCATGGACTCGCTCACACATATCGTATTGGGCGCCTGCGTTGGCGAGGCTTTTTTTGAGAAAGGTTTTGGTAAAAAAGCCATGTTCTGGGGTGCATTGGCCCAAAGTATCCCTGATGTGGATTTTATCGCTGCTTTCTGGCTGCCCACTGCTGAGAACCTGCTGGCCCACCGGGGATTTACGCATTCCCTGTTATTTGTTTTGCTGATGGTACCTGCATTTGCACTCACAGCCAATGCCATCCATCGTCCACATAATATCCGGTTCCGGACCTGGCTATTGTTCTTTGCTACAGAGTTGCTGTTACACCTGTTCCTCGATGCCTTTAACAATTATGGTGTGGGCTGGTTTGAGCCTTTCCATCACCTGCGCTTTTCCTTTAATACACTGTATGTAGCTGATCCATTTTTTTCGTTGGTTCCGGGTTTTGCTTTCATAGCGTTAGTTCTGTTGCCCAAACACAGCGATCGCAGGAGATTCTGGTATGTGCTGGGGATGGCGGTACCTTTTTTGTACCTGGGTTATTGCATTGGCAATAAAGTAAAAACAGATCATGATGTAAAGGAGATACTGGTAAAACAGCAGATACCTCATGAACAGTATTTTACTACACCCGCTCCGTTACAGAACTGGTTATGGTATGTGGTGTCTGGTAATGAGAGCGGTTTTTATGTGGGTTTCCGTTCGGTGTTCGACAGTAAAAAGGAGATCGATTTTCAATATTTCCCCCGCCAGGATTCCTTACTGAACCCAGTACACGATCATGCAGAAGTACAACTTCTGAAAAGGTTTTCACAGAATTTCTATACGGTGGAGAAATGGGGCGATACCCTGGTCTTTAATGATCTCAGGTTTGGCCAGATCATCGGATGGACTGATCCGAGGGGCAGGTTTGTATTTCACTATTTCCTGCAACATCCGGATGATAACAGGCTGGTGGTACAGCGGGGCCGTTTTGCCGGATGGGACCGGAAAACGCCGGAAGCGTTATGGAAACGTATCCGGGGCAACTAATTTTTTTCTTTCGTAAAATTAAAGGTGAACAGGTAAAGCAGGCTTCTGATAATGTGATAGGAGAACCATCTGACCAGTTGTTTTACCAGGGTTGTTTTCTGTGCGAATTCATCGGGCAGGATGGGTACGCAGCTGTTTCGGATGATCTGGTCCAATTCTTTCCTTGTTCTTAGTGTAAATGCAGGATCTCGTACATCCAGGTTCAGTTCTATACTGGCATAGGCGCTGATATTGTTGATGTTGTAGGAACCAAGCGTCATCCAGGTATCGTCGCATACGGCGAGTTTGCCGTGGAGGATATTGTCCTGGTACTCGTATAATTCAACCCCGGCCCGTAATAACCAGTTGTATAACCAGCGTTCGGCATATTTGGCGATCATTACATCCGATCTTCCGGCAGCGATCACCCGAATGTGCACCCTGCGTTTCCGGGCCTGCAGCATACTTCTCCGGATGATCTTGCCAGGTAAAAAATAACTGCAGAGTATGGTGATCTCCTGTTCTGCATTGCGCAGCATCTCTATATAGGTAAGTGATATCTCATTCCGGCGCTTTACCCAGTCGTTCCGGCGCAGGCGTAGGGTACTTCTGTTTTGTGGCAGAATGGGTAGCGGTGCGGAATCAGGTAAGCAGAAATTCCTGGTCTTTTTCAGGGTCAATGATTGCCATCCTTCCCAGCAGTGTGTACAGAGTTTGACAGCTATCTCACCCTCTGCGAACAAAGCAAAATCCAACCAGGCCGGTACGCCGTTGATATCATTATAGCGATCGGCAATATTGATGCCGCCTACCAGTGCATACTGATGATCTGTCACGATCACTTTTTCATGCAGACGCCGCCCGAAATAAAATTTGCGGCTTTTGAACAGAGGCTCAAAATACCGGAAATGCACACCTGCTGCACGCAATTGCTGAATAAAATGTTTTGACAGCCCCTGCGAAACATAACCATCGGCCAGCAGGTGCACGGCCACATTCCTTTGTGCAGCTCTTTTCAGTGCATCGGCAACCTGATGGCCGGTACTGTCTTCGGCAAAAAGATATACGCGGATATAAATGGATTCCCTGGCATGCTCGATCATCTGCAAAAGAGTAGCGAAATAGGCATGACCTCCCCTGATCAGTGTTACCTGGTTGTTAGCGGTAAATCCGCCGGGTAAAGAGGAGTGTATACTGGTCATGACTGAACAGGTATATGATCTCTGATCCGCTTCTTACTGCGTCCGGAAACCATATGCAAACCTGCAACTTTTATAGAAAAGTATGGAAATTCTTTTGAAACCTGTTATATTCGTAAGGAGCAGCTATCGTTATCCAATAACAGAGAAACCGGGATCAGGTGGTAGCATATCGGGTTAGTAACTAACGATATCTTTTTGTCTGGGAAATGTGGGGTATGATTTTCTTATTTGCCAAGAACTGAGTACTACTATAACCAAACCTAAACTAACCATTATGAAAACAATGTTTGCAAAGATCCATTGGCTGCTTTTATTTGTTATTACCCTGTCTTTTATTTCTGAAACACATGCTGCTGAAAAAGTGGTGATCACCACTTCCCCGCAAACGGCCCGTATCTATGTGAATGGGGTTCAGATGGGCACTGGCAAGGTTGAAATAAAGATCTCCAAAAATGATTGCCTCACGGTAGAAGTGAAGCAGGAGGGATACATCCAGGAGAGCCGCACGTATTGTGTAAGAAAAGGTATGGCAGATCCTCCCTCAACCGATTATATACAACTGCAGGAGGATGAATCCTATACGTCTTCTATTGAATCCAATATCGCCAATACAGAGATCCAGATCAATGTGAATGCCGAAAAATCGAGAGAGGAGGCATGGAAACAACTGATCGGAACCGTACTGGATAAATTTGATGTTCTCGAGAACAGTGATGAGAAAGCCGGTTACCTCCGTACTTCATGGGTAGGTATGTCTTTCAAGGCCAATACCATCCGTATCAGGCTGATCGTGAAACAGTCTTCTGAGAAGCCGCTGGTGTATAAGGTGAAATTCGTATCAGAGGCTTCCGGGAGGTCTTCTACGGCCTATAATGCAGACGAACAGTTCAGACCCTATAACCGGATCCTGAAAAAATACGATGGTTTCCTGGATGAATTGATCACCCGTCTTAAGAACTGATCATCCTGACCCATAGCTGATCCATACTTGTTGTTGGATAACGATACCAAAACCACTTGCGGCAGGCAAGTGGTTTTGTTTTGCCCTGCTGTCATATTTTTGTTAAGAAAAACAGGTATGCAACGTTTGTTGTACAGCGCGTGTCAACCTGAAAAGAATCGTTATGAAAAGAACCATGGTTATTTTGTTTTGCCTGGTATTAGCCGTAGGGACCGGGTGTCAGAAAACCAACACCGAGTTACCGGACCAGTCTTTCCGGATAAAAATTATTGATGAGATCTGCGGTAGCGCTGTGGTGCAGATCCAGGATACCGCATTTTATGAATACGGGGTGAATGGGTATGTAAAAGCAGATTCCACGTATGATCATGTGTTTACCACCCGGTTCAGTTGTTCGGATATGGCTAAAATGCAAACCCTTACCGCTGATAGGTCGGGCCTTGTGGTGAGAGTGAAACTGATCAAAGAGGCCCAGCCAGAACCAGATTGTGTCACCTGTGCGGCTGTTGTACCCAATGCGCCGAATAGGTTTCACTTGGTGGCCTTTACAGTGGACTGGAGTCGGTAAACTTTACCATTCCGGTCCGTATAACAGGAACATGAACCGTTCAAACAGGTAATCAGGATGTAATTCCAGCATGCCATTGAAATAGATGATCACCGTACAGTCGTGCAGGTTGCTATGGTACATGGAGGAGGTATATCCTGTTACGGTTCCATTGTGTCCATAAAAAGAACCCCGTCGAAACAGACCTAAGCCATAGGCAAGACGTGGTGCCAGTTCACGCATATCCTCCAGTCTTTTACGCTGCATCACAGGTGATAGTAATTCTCCGCCTACCAATGCTTCCACGTATCGCTGCAGTTCACGCGGTGTAGAATAGGCAGAGCCTGCTGCCCAGATATAGGAATAGTCATAGTGTTCGGTCTGGTCGTTGCCCGCCACAAAACTGCCTTCATAGTATCCCTTGGCATGCGGTCCCGGAAAACCAGTGCCTGATGTGATCAAAGCGGTCTGTGTTAACTGCAGGGGTTGGGTAATTCTCTGGCGGATCTCTGTTTCCAGACTATTGCCTGTGACTTTTTCGATGATCATGCCCAATAATATGGTATTCGAATTGGAGTATCTGAATTCGCTTCCGGGCTCAAACAGGAAGTTTTCTGAAAAGGCCCAGGTCAGTAATTCCGGCGGGGTCCAGCGCTTGGCAGGGGTGGCTTCCATAACATTCCCCCAAAGTGCATTGCGTGTATAATCAGGGATACCACTGGTCATATTACAAAGCATGGCAACCGTAACGACGTCTGCTTTAGGATAGTTCGGGAAATATTTTGATACTTTGTCATTCAGCGACATTCTTCCTTCCTCAACCAGTTGCAGCAATACGGTTCCAACGAATGTTTTGGTATTGCTCCCGATTCTGAAGATATACTCGCCGTTCATGGGTGTTTGATCTGATAGGTTAGCCACACCACTGGTATACATCCAGTTGATCCCTCTTTTTTTATCTACCACTAGCGCTACGAGTCCCGGTACCTTTGTGGTTTGGATCACGGAGTCTGCAATGAACCGCATCTGGTCAGTGACGGCCAGGTTTACATTCCAGGGGGTCTCTTTTCTGCAGGCTGTCAGTGCAAGCAGAACCGAAGCGGTTAACAAGTATCGTATACTCTTGATCATCGTAGATACTACTTGAGCTCCCTTGTAAGGGGTATGGTAAATCTATCGCTTTCTGCAGGCGTTTCTCCTGACAAAAATCATGTTTCAGGTGTTTTTTGCTACGCCGGTATCTCCTTTGGGCCGCTGACGCTGCAGGCGTAATAAAATGAATGTTTTCTGCCGGAGAATGAGGATGTTTTTGTACCTTATAGCGTGTATCATTCTTTGTCCTGCCTATGAAGATTCGTGGTGTATTTTTCTTATCTGTGTTATCTCTTCTTTTTTCTCAGGAAGTAGCTGCTGAAAAACGGGAGGTTACCGTCCAGCTAAAATGGTGGAACCAGTTTCAGTTTGCCGGATATTATGCGGCTGTCAAACAAGGGTATTATCAGGCAGAAGGGTTGCAGGTAAAACTGGTTCCCGGCGATGCCCAGCATCCGGTTATGGATGAAGTACTGTCGGGCCGTGCAGACTTCGGTATTACCGGGTCTGATCTGTTGATCGGGTTCGCCAGTGGCAAACCGGTGGTGGCATTGGGCGCCATTTTCCAGCATTCGCCTTATGTGATCATGAGCATGCCGGAAAAAAAGATCCATCTTCCTTCCGATCTTGTTGGTAAAAGTATCATGGCTTCCGAACACCAGGGATGGGTTGAGTTAAAAGCTGTATTCCTGAAGGAAGGCATTGACCTGAACAGGCTCTCTATCATGAACCATTCCTGGAATAACCTTGACCTCATTCAGGGACGCATCGATGCAATGACGGGATACCGATCAGTAGAACCTTTTCAACTGGCAGAACTGGGTACCTCACCTTCCATTATCAGGCCTGCGGATTATGGGGTTGACTTTTATGGTGATATCTTATTCTCTTCCCGATCATTCATTGAACGGAACCCTGAAACCGTAGAGAAATTCCGGAGAGCTACTTTTAAAGGATGGGAATATGCCATGAGTCACAAGGAGGAGATGATCGATCATATTCTGACATTTCCAGATGTAAAAGCACGGAAAGTGAATAGGCGGGCATTGGTTTTTGAAGCCAATGAAATGGAGCAGCTGATCGTTCCTTCACTGGTAGACATAGGTAACATGAATGAAGGTCGGTGGCAGCATATCCTGGACATACATAAGGAGCTGAACCTGATACCTGGCGGAACAAAACTGAAAGGTTTTCTTTACGAGAAGAAGCCCAGCTTCTACGAGTCGGTTAAAAATATCGGCTTCTGGGCACTGGCAGCCGTGGCTTTTTTGTTTATAGCGGTGCTGGTGTATGGCATCGTGGTACGAAGGGCTGTACAGATCAGAACCCGCCAGCAACGGGAAGCCCTGGAGGCATTGAGCGCCTCTGAAGAAAGATACCGGACGCTCGTAGAACAGGCATCGGATGGTATTGTGATCTGCGACCCTTCTTTTCGTTTTGTGCAGGTGAATTCAGCTGCTGTTCGTTTAATGGGATATGGTTCAGAAGAATTGTATGAGATGCACTTGTTTGATATACTGCAGATAGAAGACGGGGAACCAGAATTAAGGGTGAATGAGCTTACCCAAAATGGCAGTCTGTTAACAGAACGAAAGGCGAAGAGAAAGGACGGTAGTCTTTTTGTTGCCGAAATTCATTCGAGTATCCTGTCGAACGGAAATTTCCTGGGTTTTGTAAGAGATGTCACCAGAAGAAGGGAAGCTGAGGAGCAACTGGAGAAAAAAGAACAACAGCTGGCAGCCGAACGAAACCTGTTGCGGATACTGGTTGATAGCATACCTGATTATATTTATGTAAAAGACCGTGAGACCAGGCATATCCTCAATAATAAAAAGATGGTGGAACTGCTGGGCGCTGAGACAGAGGCAGAAACCCTGAACAAGACATTGACCATGTTCTTGCCTGAACAACTCGCGGAAATGTACATTCAGGATGACCGGGCTGTGTTGGCAACCGGTACCCCGGTGATCAATAAACAGGAACCCTTACAGTTAGCTTCCGGAGAGTTCCGATGGTTAAGCACCACCAAAATCCCGATCATTGAAAATGGAAGTATCACCGGTGTGGTAGGCATCAGCCGGGATATTACTGAACAGGTGCAGCGGCAACAGGAGAAAGAACTGATGCTGCAGGTGAGTGCCCTGTTCAGCGGTGAAGAAGAGATCGAACTATGCCTCAACCGGATGTTAGGTGTTTGTTGCAGCTATTTTCATCAGCTGGCCGGTGAAGTGTGGTTAACGGCTACTGATCAGAGTAGAATATACCTGATGGCCTCTTATTATGAAGGAGAACCGTACCGTAAGCAGACGGATAAATTGTCTTTCGGGTTAGGAGAGGGGTTACCTGGAACGGTGTGGCAAAAGCGTGAGCTGATTTTTCTGAATCAGCTCAAACAGGCTCCGCTGTTTTACAGGAAGGAGATGGCAGAATCCAGGAATTATACTGCTGCAACGGCCATTCCTATCCTGTATAAAAATGCGGTAACGGCCGTACTGCTGTTTTACGACCGTGCAAGAGACCTTTACCAACCTTTACCCGTTGAACCGGAAGAAGCCTTGCTGTTGCAATTGGCCGGAGACATACAGCGGAAAAAATCGGAACATGACTTGCATCGGCTGTTTACCCAGTCTCCAGACCTGCTTTGTATAGCCGGGCAGGACGGGTATTTGAAAAAGATCAATCCTGCATTTACCGACCTGCTGGGATATACTGAAGCTGAGATCACCCAGCGACCTTATCTGGAGCTGGTACATCCTGATGACGTAAAAAACACCAAAGCATGGCTGTCCAAAGTCTTCACGGAGGAGGGGAGTAATTCGTTTGAGAACAAGTACCGTACACATGATGGAGAATGGAAATGGATATCCTGGAGCAGTTCGGAAGTGTTGGACGAGAATGGATTCACTTTCTGGTATGGGAAGGATATCACGGAGAAAAAAGAACTGGAAAAAACACTTGATAAGATTTACCGTTTATCGAAGATCGGTGTATGGAACCTGGATCTGGTATCAAATAAACTTACCTGGTCTGATCTTACCCGAGAGATCCATGAAACCGGGCCGGATTATGAACCTGCCCTTGAATCGGCGATCGATTTCTATAAAGAAGGCGTCAGCCGCGATACCATCGTTCGGGCGATAGAACGGTCCATGAAGGATGGCAGTGCGTTCTCGGAAGAACTGCAGATCATCACGGCCAGGGGGAATGAGAAATGGGTTCGTGCCATTGGAGAAGCGGAATTGAAAGATGGCCGTTGTGTCAGGTTGTATGGCGGTTTACAGGATATTGATGAACGGAAAAAGGCACAATTGGCTTTTATCAGCACCCTGGAAGAAAGAAATACGATACTGGAAAGTATCGGCGATGCATTTTTTGCGTTGGATAAGAACTGGATCATCACCTACTGGAACAAGGAAGCTGCAAAATTGTTACGTATGAGTCCTGCCGATGTGATCGGCAAGAACCTTAAGGAACATTTCGGACATTTATTGACGCCTAATGTTGATGAATATTATAATACAGTGATCTTCCAGAACAGGCCGGTGCATTATGAACGTTTTTCAGATCCGTTTCAGAAATGGTTCGAGGTCAGTGTCTATCCTTCAGAAAGCGGAGCATCTGTCTATATGAAAGATATTACGGAACGCAAAGAGGCGCAGGAATTGATCCGTATGAGTAATGAACGGTACAACTATGTGACCAAAGCTACCAATGATTCTATCTGGGACTGGAACCTGCTGACGGGAGAAGTGGTCAGATCGGGCGATAATTTCCGGAAACTCTTCGGGTATGACACTGCAGAAACGGATAAGGATCCGGATTTCTGGATAAAACATGTGCACCCGGATGATAAAGCAAAAGTAATGGCAGATAGAGAAAAGATATTTGCCGACCCATTGCAGGATTATTGGCAGGATGAGTATCGGTTTCTGAAAGCGGATGGAGCGTATGCTTTTGTATTTGATAAAGGGTATATTATCCGGGATGAATCCGGAAGAGCCATACGGATGATCGGTTCCATTTCAGACATAAGTGAGCGGAAAAAATATGAGGACTCTTTAAAACAATTAAATGCCAATCTTGAGAAGATCAATAATGACCTGGCCGTTTCTAATCAGGAGCTGGAACAGTTTGCTTATGTGGCTTCGCACGACCTGCAGGAACCCCTCAGGATGGTGACCAGTTTCCTGACGCAGCTGGAGCGGAAATACAACGACCAGTTGGATGATAAGGCGCACCAATACATCAATTTCGCGGTGGATGGTGCTAAACGGATGCGACTGATCATACTTGAGTTACTTGAATTTTCCAGGGTGGGCCGTTTAAATGTACAAAAAGAACCGATCGATCTGAATGCGCTGATCGGCGAAGTGTGCCTGCTTCAGAAAAAATCGATCGAGGAAAAATCGGCCGAAATACAGGTAGGACCGTTGCCGGTGATTGTGAGTGAGCGCGCACCCCTGTTGCAGGTGTTTCAGAACCTGGTAAGTAACGCCTTAAAATACAGTAAGGATGCGGTTCCGCCTGTTATCAGTATACGGTCAGAGGAACTGGCCGATTCCTGGATCTTTTCTGTGAAAGACAATGGTATTGGTATTGATGAGGAATACTTCGATAAGATATTTGTGATCTTCCAGCGGCTGCACGGAAGGAATGAATACAGCGGCACGGGTATCGGCCTGGCTATTGTAAAGAAGATCGTAGAGAACCTGGGAGGGCGGATCTGGGTACAGTCCGAGCCAGGTAAGGGCAGCGTGTTCAGTTTCTCCATACCCAAATCTCCTGCTACGTCGTAAGGAGCTTCTGTAACGGGATCTCAATCTTGATGGTGCATCCCTGTCCGGGTGAAGATAGGATATGCATCTTTCCAGAAAAGAATTCTGCACGCCTTTGCATATTGGATAACCCGATGCCGTTCTCAATATTTTCTGGTATGAACCCGATCCCGTTGTCTGAGATCGACATGATCAGGTGATCGTTCTGGATCCGGATGTTCACGATGATACTGGATGCTTTTGCGTGTTTGAGAATGTTTCTCAATTGCTCCTGCAGTATCCTGTACAGGTTCAGTTGCGCCTCAATGCTGATCGAATGTTCTTTGACCATATCATCAATGTGCAGCTGGGTCTTGAATCTGCCATCAATATCAAACATGCGCAACAATTCACGGAAGGCTTTTTCCATGGTGGTGTCATCCAGGAAAGAGGGGGCCATTCGATGAGAGAGGTTACGTATCTCATTCAATGCCAGTGCCAGGTATTCACGGCAATAGTTGAACCAATCCATTTTTTGTTCCGGCAGGGCATCTTTCAGTTTGTCGAGGCTTATCTGGCTGGCGGCAAGGATCTGGCAAACATTGTCATGCAGTTCGCTGCCAATTTCATAGCGTTCTTCATCCTGGGTTTTTAAGATGGCTTTGATCAGTCGGTCTTCATACAGTATTTTGTCGGTGATGTCAATAGCGACCGCCAGGATACAGTTCTTATCACCGATCATGATAGGGGTTGTGTACATTTCCACTTCTATATGGTCACCATTTTTTTTATGGTGCCGGAACCGCACCGCCTGCTGGGATTCCCTCCCGGTCTCTATGGACGAAGAGAGCTCTTTTATCCTGTTGGTATCTTCTTCCTGGCCGATATTGAACAGGGTCAGGTTCAGGAATTCCTTTTCGCAGTAACCGTACAGTTCAATAGCAGCTTTGTTCACCTGTATGAACTGGAAACTTTCCTGCTCCATTACCCACATGGGCTGTGGACTCAATCTGAACAGATCACTGTATCTTTTTTCCGATTTTTTGATCTCTTCAATGTATTTGTTACGCTCTATGGTATACAGGATACTCTTGTACAGCGTAGTGGCATTCAGCTCGTCCTTTAACAGGTAGTCGGATATATTGCGTTTGATGGATTTGGTACTGAACTCAATGTCTGCATACCCGGTCAGAATGATGATCGGGAAATTAGGGGCCAGGGCTAGGATCTCAGCGATCAGTTGTTTACCACTTTTGTCGGGAAGGGTAAGGTCCATCAGGATCACATCGAAAAAAGCTCCCGGCAGCTGTAATTGTTCTGCTGCCTGTTTAAAATTGTTCGCATACACGATGGTGGGCTCCAGTATCTGTTCCAATAGCAGGTCTTCTACTATCAGTAAGTCGCCAGGGTTATCTTCGATCACCAGGATACGGTATTTTTTGGGGTCTTTGATCATCCGGCAATCATTTATTCGAGGGGAGTTTTACGATCGAGATCCAGAAATCCTCGATTTTTGACACCACTTCCAGAAAATGCTCAGCTTCCACCGGCTTGGTGATAAAACAGTTGGCATGATTCTTATATGAGCGATGAATATCCTGGTCAGAGGAAGACGTGGTTAACACGATCACCGGTATCTGTTTCAGAAATTCGTTCTGCTTGATGATCTCTAACACTTCGTGCCCGCTTTTTTTGGGCAGGTTGATGTCGAGTAAGATCAGGTCGGGTAAGTTGCCACTATTCTGCAGGAGTTGCACTTCCAGGAAATCCAGTGCTTCTTTTCCATCCCGGGCAATACTGAGTTGGGTGATGATCTTGTATTCTTCCAAAGCATCCCGGGTGAGGATGATATCTCCTTCGTTATCTTCTACGAGTAAGATATGAATAGGTTTCATGGACATTGGGGCGGTTTCATTAAAGATAAACCAAAATCAAATGAATACAAATGGTATTTCCGATTGTTTTTACTGCAGTAATGCCGCATGCTTTTTTTGCTTAATTTCAGTGTCTGCTAAAATCATCCCCATGAAACAAATATGTAAATCCTTTGGCCTGCTGGCCATACTGCTCATCACTTCTTTTGCTGCTGCCTGGTCGCAGGCCAAAGTAGACGCTGGCATAGAAGGCCGGTGGGATCTGGTGATTCAACAAGATGGAAAAGAACTGCCTTCCTGGCTGGAGGTCGGTCATTCGGGACGAAGCACCCTGATAGGCCGTTTTGTATATGCTTTTGGCAGTGCCAGGCCTGTGGCCCATGTAAAGCACAATAACGGCACGTATTCTTTTTCGATACCGCCACAATGGGAACCCGGTACCCGTGATATGGAATTTGAATTCACGCTGAATAATGGGCAGTTGACAGGTACGATGGTCTACACTGACGGTAAAAAATATGATTGGACAGGTGTCAGGGCCCCTTCGTTGAAAAGGGAGAAAGACCCTGTATGGGGTAAGCCCATCCAGTTGTTCAATGGCAAGAACCTGGATGGCTGGCATGCCACCGGCGCCAATCAGTGGCTGGCAGAGAATGGTATCCTGCGTAGCCCGAAATCGGGTTCAAACCTGGTGAGCGATCAGAAATTCAATGATTTCAAACTGCACCTGGAATTCCGTTATCCCAAAGGAAGCAACAGCGGTGTTTACTTGCGCGGACGTTATGAAGTTCAGATAGAAGACAGTTATGGCGAAGAGCCCCTGCTCGACAGGTTTGGCGCCATATACGGTTTCCTGCCACCTAACCAGATGGCGGTTAAAAAGGCCGGAGAATGGCAGAGTTATGATATTACGCTGATCGGTCGTTTGGTAACGGTGGTGGCCAATGGTAAAACCATTATAGCCAACCAGATCATACCGGGTATTACGGGTGGTGCACTTGACAGTAAGGAGGGAGAAGCCGGCCCGATCTTCTTTCAGGGTGATCATGGTCCCGTTGAATTCAGGAACATCATCCTCACACCAGCAAAATAAAACTGCATCACTGCAGGCTGTTGTATGAAGAAAGCTTTTCTGTTCGTCCTGTGTTTTCTTGCTATTGCCGGCTTACTCAGGGCACAGGCAGTGCCTGTATTTGTTTCCGGCACCGAAGGATACCGGATCTTTCGTATTCCTGCCATCATCCGGCTGCCCGACGGGAACTTACTGGCTTTTGCCGAAGGCCGGGTAACCGGCGGTGCTGATTTTGGTGATATTGATATTGTACTGAAAAGGAGCAGGGACAAAGGCAGGACCTGGTCGGCCCTGCAGAAAGTGACAGATAATGACACGCTGCAATCGGGCAATCCCGCGCCCGTTGTGGATCTTATGGATCCCCGTTATCCGCAGGGGAGGATCTTTTTATTTTATAACACGGGTAATGTGACCGAGAACGATATCCGTAAGGGTAAAGGATATAAACAGGTTTGGTATGTCACTTCTGTGGATGGCGGGGTAAGCTGGTCGACGCCGGTCGATATCACCCTGCAGGTTCACCGGCAGTATCAACCTGCCATTGATCCGGCCTATAACAGTAAAGAGGACTGGCGGTGTTATGCCAATACGCCGGGTCATGCAGAACAGTTTCAGCAGGGTAAATACAAAGGGCGTATCTATGTTGCAGCTAACCATAGTGCCGGACCTCCACAGGCTGATGCCAGCGATTACAGGGCCCATGGTTTTTATACGGATGACCATGGTAACAGTTTTCATCTCAGTGATGTGGTTGATATGGCTGGTTCCAATGAAGCCAGTGCCACCGCTCTGCCCGGAGGCCGGTTGATGATGAATATCCGAAACCAAAAAGGCGATTATCGATCAAGGATCGTTGCTTTGAGCAACAATGGCGGGCAGCGTTGGGATACGGTCTATTTTGATAAACAATTGCCAGATCCCGTTTGCGAAGGAAGTATATTGAACCTTAGTCCCCGAAGTAAGAGAGCGGTTCTCGCTTTCAGCAACAATGCATCTGAAAAACACAGGGACAGCCTGACAATCCGTATCAGTTTTGACGAAGGAAGAACCTGGCCCCGGTCCTGGCTGGTAGAAGCAGGTGCTGCCGGTAAAAAAGGTGATGCCACGGCCTATTCGGATATCGTATCGGTAAATAAAAGAGAACTGGGTGTTCTCTATGAACGGGACAATTACCGCATGATCTCGTTCCGGTTGTTTCGCTGGTGAGCATTATTTGCCAGCAGCGTGTAAGTCGATTGTCATAAACACTCCTTTCGGTAAATGGGCACGCTGTCAACTGCCGGGATGCTCATCAACCAACAGCTTAAGCGCCCTTTCTTTCAGATCTGTTATCTGTCTTACGGGCTTATTTATTTTTTTGCCGGACATCCGCAGGATAGGGCATATCGCCTTTGGCGTATTGCCAGATGATGCGGTTCATGATATCGTCCTTGCCGCCATCGATCTCATTGAATACCTCCTGTTGCGATTGCAGTGCCATCTTTCTTTCCTTTGCGCTTAACAGGTTCAGTTTCCGGTTCATCTCATCTAACGGGATATTGTTGGGCAGAAAATGATAAGGTGTAGTGTCTTTGATGTTCTGGAAACAGTCCGTCATTAACCTTGCTGTTGCGTCCATTACATTCATGGGAGGGATACCCAGTATCTGCTCTATGGTCCGCAGCATAGATGTTTGGTTGTATTCTGTGGTAACGAGTTTTTTATTGCTGTAGGGACTTATGACCAATCCTACAGTGCGGTAAGCTGAGATATGATCCCATCCGCTCTGCGAGTCATCCTGTGTAATGAAAATGACGGTTGAATCCCAGTACCTGCTTTTACTGATCATGTCAACGATCCTGCCGACGGCCAGGTCATTATCAGCTACCATGGCATTGGGGGTGGGAAAATCGGGTGAGGTTCCGGCACTGTGGTCATTGGGCAGGGAAACCACCATCAGGTTAGGCAGCTTGTTCTGTTTTTCGGCTTCTTTCCATTCTTCCATGAAAATATCGGCACGTTGCTGGTCGCTGAAGGCAATATTGTCGCAATCAGGGAAAGTGGCAGATATGATCGGACGTATGCGGGCAATGGTGGTCTCGTTATGCCAGGTGGGCCTCTTGCCGGCCAGGTAATTCTTATAGAGATCGCGCCATTTCAGTTTTCTGTCGTATTCGGTCTCACAGGCTTCCCCATAGATCCGGACAGTTTTGCCATGGTCCATGGCCTGGTTCCAGATAAACCCGTTTTGATTGTATACCAGTGCGTCTGCCTGCCTGTGTGGATAACTGCGGAACCAGGCCCTGACATTCTTCTCTACGTAATCGGATACCATGCCTGCATCGGTCCATTGGTGGCCTTCGGCGGAGGATTTGCCCGATGCATAATAATTGTCCATCCAGCCAAACTGCATGGCCAATGCATGCATATTGGGGGTTACCCTTTTTCCGAAGATGCACAATGAACTGTCGCCTCTTCCTGTCGGCATGTCCCCATATACCTGGTCATAGGTCTTGTTTTCCTTGATGATGTATACCACATGTTTGAAAACCGAAGGCTCTCCTAAACGTGCAGGTACAGGAACCGGTGCCATATTTTTTCTGGGAGAGAACTGTTCTGTCCGGTTAACCAGGTTCAACCTGGCCACTTCCAGCGTATACTGTTCCAGCCGGTCTTTGCCAGGGATTGGAATGATGCTTACAGAAGCGAGTTGGTTATGGATGGACCTTGCTTTCCGTCTGTCATCGATCACATTGGCCCCATCGGATTCAAGATTGGTGACAATAAGCGTGTTACCGGCTAAAGCAAGCCCGCCCGGATAGGCTTCGGTGGGGATCATTCCCAGTAATCTTGTTTGCTCTTTCCCGGATCTGGCTGATCGTTTACCCAATGCGATCATGGCTACAGCATTGTCCATGCCATTGGCCACATATAACACTGTATTCTCCTTGTTCAGTTTCAGTGCATTGGGACTGCTTCCCTGTAAGTTTTTGCTCCTGTTCAATAAACCTACCGGAATGGTCTCTGTGACCACATCCTTTTGGCTATGTATGACGGTGATCTCATCACTGTTTCCATTGGCCACATATACGTATTGCCCATCGGACGATGCGATCACGGCATTCGGGTGCAGGCCTGTGGTGATCTCTCTCAATTGCGTTCCAGTACGGGTACTGAACACACTTACGGAACCCATTGCGGTGGCGCCGGTTCTGGGGTCTGTATAGGCAAGGTCCCAGGGGGTGACTGCTCTTTCGCGGCTGCTGTCTGTGGCGGTTCTGCCGGCCCAATTGCTCACATATACTTTGTTGGCAGCAAGGACCAGGCCATAAGGTGCCACACCCGTTGCGGTCTTCCATACGATACTGCGATCGCTCCAACGGAGTTTGACCAGTTCATTATTACCGTTCAGGACAAGGTAGAGATATGTTTCACCATTTTCTTTTGATACGGCTATATCATTGGGAAGCGCATTTTTAGCGGGCGATTTTTTTTCAAATGCTACAGATGAAACATCATGGAAACCATTGGCCCATTCTGCTACCATCAAAGCACTTTTACTGCTTTCTTTCTCTGCTGTGCTCCAGACTATCCATGTCCTGTTATTGTCGGTGAATACTTTTATACCTGCATATGTGCTCATGTATTTTGCGTACATGGGCAGATCGGTATAACTCCACCTGTGGTGTATCTTTTTCTGCCTGGTATCCAATACGCTGATGCCATATCTGTCTTCGATGACCACGAGGCCGGGACTGGGCAGCGGAGTAACGTCCAGTGCATGGTTCTCCAGATCCGGCCTGCCATAGCGCACCACATCACCGGCCGAATGGATGATCCGGTTATAAGGCAGGAGGGTGGTATTTTGTTTCCCCAGGAAATCGGCAAGGTCTGCAATGCGGTCCGTATTGAGGAAATCCACGCCAAGCTTCATCATCTCTTCCCAACTATTGGGATGGTCGGGGATGGCCCAGAAACGGACTGTCTTGTTCAGTTGATGTGCCTGATCAATGAGCTGTTGCAATTTCTGTCTGTCTTCTTCCGGAAAGGGTTGTGCCGGATCTTTCCATTTGGAATATTTCCCGAAATTGTCACTCAGCATGGCTATGCGTGATAAGGCCTGAGCACGATATGATTGTCCCAACCTTCCATCGAACCAGATATAGGAAGGGTATCGATGGAATAGTGAATCAGCAGGACGATTGCCTGATATTACGATCTGAATGCTGCGGTTATGGATGATGGAAGGATATTTCTCGAGTAAGGAGACCAGTGCCGGTAAACTGCGCTGCCCATCGGTCTTAAGGTCTATCAGCAATTGCAGTTTTTTGTTAGGGTCTCTGTAAATGCTGCCTCCATTTTTCCTGATACTCTCTGCCATGGGTTGCAGGTATAGGTTCTCGAGGTTCCGGGAGGGGGTTAATTGCGAACTGTCATGCCCCACCAGCAGCTGATCGTAGAACAGGAAAATATCTGCTTCCATAGAGCCGAAGCCCTCCCCGTAAGCCTGGTAAAAAGGATGTTGCTGTTCAAAATCGTTGTGCGAATGGGCATTGGCAATGGAATGCCGATCGATCTGTGCATTAAGTATTTGCGAATAAGAACCCATACACAAAAGCATGAGTAGTAACCGGAAATTGTGCATACATTATTTTTTTGCTATCTGTCATGACGAGTATACGCCACTTTAGTATTGGAACTGTTGTACAAACTGCATATGAGTGTTCTTATGGGCATTCATTCATATCTCCGATCTAGCGTAACAGGTCCGAAAGTTTTTTACCGTAGGCGAAACATTCCATTACCTGCATCGATACCAGGGCATCTGCCGCAGAGCAGGGGTTCGGACCTTTCCCCAGAAAATACTGTACCACGTTTCCGATCATCGGTTGCTGTATATGGGCGGGTGGTTCAAACGACAGGATGTTCTCCTGTTTGTCTGTGAGTACAGACACCGTATGGCCAAAGACAGGGAAACGGATCCTGCCTTTGGACCCGATGATCTCAAACAGGTCTTCTTCCGTGCCGGGTGCAGTGGTATATGCCCATTGTCCGGTGAAAAGCACATTGTTGGGTAAATGCATGATGCCGCTGACCGCATCCTCTGCTTCATAAAAACCCGCCTGGTTCACACCCAGGCCAAATGCCTCAACAGGCTTGCCGAAAAAGTGTACTACCAGGTCAAGCTGGTGAGGGGCCAGGTCATAGAAATAGCCGGCACCGGCGATGGAGGGATCTACACGCCAGTTGATTTCGGTAGTGGCCACGATATCGGTCCTGTGTTGCTGCAACATGCTGATGCGTACGGTCCTGATATCGCCGATCAGTTTTTCGGCCAGGAGGGAGCGTATCTTTCTGAACATGGGCAACCCTCTCCGGTAATGTGCGATCGTGAGTTTACCATTGTGTTCATCTGCTGCCTGCTGCATGCGCGAACAGGAAGCGGTGGTTATGGCCATTGGTTTCTCCACATACACCGGTTTGCCCGCCTGTATGGCCGCCAGTGCATAGTTCTCGTGAGAATCAGGTGGTGTGGCCACATAAATGGCGTTGATATCGGGATCGTTGATCAGCGCTGAGGCATCATCGTACCATCTGGGAACACCATGCCGCATGGCATAGTCCTTAGCTTTGTCGCCGTTTCGGCGCATTACGGCCAATAGGGAGGAGTCAGGAACCTTATTAAAGGCAGGTCCGCTTTTCTTTTCGGTAACGTTGCCGCAACCAATGATCCCCCAGCGGAGCCCGGTATTTGTTTCAGTAAGTGGATGCATATGAATAAAAGAGAGAATACGGCTAAAGTTATTCATTTGAGCTGAGCGGGCAATTATAGGGTTCTTTATTTTTCCTGTACGTCAGACTATATCCTTTCGTAAATGTAAATTCGTGGGGCGTTACTTCCTGAAACGGAAAGATCATTTGCGATCGGTAAAGCGATAGGTTCCCTATAAATCACTCACATCTCAATTAAAAATGATAGCATGTCAGTAATCAGAAAAATGTTACAGAGAGCAGTAATGTCAGCAGTTGCTGTTGTATCGCTAGGGTTGTTAGCCGGAGCCGCACCCAGCAACTATCTGGCCGATGGCAAGGACCCTTTGCCCGTAGGTATTGCCGGGTATACATTCGCCAGGTTCGACCTCGATAAGTCCATCGCCATGATGCAAAGGCTAGGAGTGCATTATCTGTCCGTAAAAGACATACACCTGCCGCTGAACAGTAGCCAGGAAACCATTGATGCCACACTTACCAAATACAAAGCGGCCAATATACAGGTGTATACGGTGGGGGTGATCTACATGAAGACCAAAGAAGCAGTTGACCAGGCTTTTGCTTATGCCAAAAAATGTGGTGTGCCGATGATCGTGGGTGTACCCAATTATGACCTGCTGGACTATGCCGAGCAGAAAGTGAAGGAATATGACATCAAACTGGCCATCCATAACCATGGACCTGAAGATGCATTGTATCCTGGTCCGGGAGATGTGTATGAACGCATCAAACAGCGTGACCCCCGGATGGGGCTGTGTATGGATATCGGTCATGCCGTTCGTGCCGGAACCGCCGTCGATAAAGCTGTAAAAGAATATAAGGATCGCCTGTTCGATCTGCACATCAAGGATGTGAGCATCGCCGCAAAAGAGGGTAAAGCCATCGAGCTGGGCAGGGGGGTGATCGATTTCCCATCCCTGGTACGATCACTGAACAGGATCGGTTACAAAGGGGTGTGCAGTATCGAATTCGAAAAGGATATGGCGGATCCCCTGGCCGGTATCGCCGAATCCATCGGGTATTTCAAAGGGGTGATGGCCGCCGAAAAATAGCCTGTTCTCCTTTTCCTGAATAGGTGTTGATGGCCCTAAAAAAGACGGCTTTTGGGTATTTCAGGCCCTAAATGATACAATACACCTGAAATTCCTTACATTTAAGGATTAAATTTTAATATTATGCCAACAGGAGTTGTAAAATGGTTCAATGATTCAAAAGGTTTCGGATTCATCACACCGGATGATGGTGGTGAAGATCTGTTTGCCCACTTCTCTGCCATCAATATGGGTGGATTCAAAACATTAAAGGAAGGACAAAAAGTATCATTTGAAATAACAGATGGTAAAAAAGGAAAACAGGCGTCTAATATCCAGTCTGCCGAATAATCTTTTTTGATTCCGGACCGAACCAAGCGGTTCTTACCTATCTCTGTATTTCCGTGTTGACCCTGTTAACCTGGAGATACGGAGATATTCTATGTTAGGACCTGTCTGTTCTGCGTTAATCCATACAGTCCAGGTAATCTTTCAGTTTCTTTTTGCTGAAGGGGTGTATCGATAACATCAGGTAGCCACCACCATTCAGCAGGGGATCTTTCTTCAGCAGGCCCAGGTTGTGAAACCCCACCACCAATGGTCCGGCCTTAATGGCCATACCTACCCATAGTTGTCCCTGTGTATTATATTGAACCGGTAAATAAGCACCCAGGTTCAGGGTTTCCCAACGGGGGGTAATGGTGAGCAGGTTCAGCTCACGGGTGCGCAATTTGGTATAACTGGCGCTCGAATAGAAATTCATGTTCAATTCCCCATTGATATAAAAATGATTGCCCAGGTTCCGGTCAATGTTCAGGATAAGTCGGGTGGGATTGGCAATGGTAAAACGTTCCGTGATATCGGCACTGTTGGTAAAGATGGTGCGAAGCGAATCTTTGAATGCCTGCAGGGTCTGGGCACCCGAGAGTTTTCTGTCGATGGTGGCATCTGTAATGGCAAAATTGGGGCCGAACAATTGTACGGAAGCTGTTCCCGGCGTAAAGCGGTTGGCACCCAGGTCCATCAGGCTCAGGCCGATCTTCCAGTCGTAATTGAGGACATTATTACCTGTGCCGGCAGTGGTCTCGCTGTTATAGGCCAGGTATTCTATGCCCATGCTCAATCCCAATCCACCAAGCGATTTCTTCAGAAAATCCTTGAAGGTACTCTCATCATAATTGGCCGAATAGCCCATCGAGCCACTTCCGTCTGTCAAGGAGTACGCGGTATCTGTTCCATTCTTGGATTCGAAATAACTCACTTTGTTCAGTTTCGCAAAAGCGCCTGATAAGCCTTTCATGACCTGGAAAGTGATGCCGGCGGTAAGGCGTGAACGGCTGTCTTCGTGTAACACCTGCGAGTAGTTCAGGTCGGCTTCCAGCCATCCGCTTTGGGTTACGAATCCCTGCAGAAAGGGCAGGGTATTATTGGCAACCAGGAAACTGTGCAGGCTGTTGATGGTGTCGGAGTAACTGAAAGGCATCATTTTGGAGTGGGCATAGGTCCTGGCCCTGATGCCTGCATTGAATGCTTTGTTGTTATCCGGTTTGTACAGCAGGTTGAACAGGCTCAGATCTGTATTGGTATGAAAGAACTTACTGCTGCGCCCCTCCAGTAAACTCAGTTCGCGGGTTCCCTGGTTGTTGCGGATAAAAGCACTGTTGGTGCTCATTTTTGCCTGAACCGAGAACAGTGTCAGGTCCCATTTGAAAGCGGAGTTGACCGAGGCGGCGGGATTGTTAAAAATGGCCGTACTGCCCGCATAGGCCGAGCCATGCAGCGCCTGGTAACCCTGGGCTTTTAGTGTGGGCAATGCTGCAAGTGCAGTAAGGACAAGAAATGCGAGTTGTTTCAGTCTCATATCCAGCAATTGATACCTCGGGAAATTGGATCGCAGCCTTGTGCCCGATTTTAAGTTTTATAATAAGTATATGGAAACGGCAGATGAAAGTATTAAAAATCCGCTTGTAAGATCTGCGAAAATGGCGGCGGAGCATGCGCAATAAAAAGTCCCCTGTAGAAACAGGGGACGTCTTCGATTGCTTGCCATATAAGAAAAGAGATAATTATCAATTCGTTAACGTGAAACAGCGGTAATACCTGTTGTGTTACCGTATTTTTGTTTCTGATGTAAAAGTAATAAAAAAACCAATCGAACCTTATTTTATGGTAATTATTTTACTTTTTTCTTAAAAATTTACAATTTTATTGCAATTAGATATTAATATTATAATATAGATATATTATTAATATGAATGCTTTTTCACGATCGTTTTTAAGATTGTAGTATTTAATTTATTGATTTACAGTTTATTTTTTACCTGGGTATTCCTTCAGAGCCACTTCTAGGCAGTCCATTGCCTTATTTATATCATTTAAATTTAATACATATGCAAGGCGCACTTCCTGTTTGCCCAATCCGGGTGTTCCGTAGAAACCGGTAGCCGGTGCCAGCATCACGGTCTGGTCCTGGTAGGAGAAACTTTCGAGCAACCATTGGCAGAAAGCATCGGCATCATCGATGGGCAGTTTGGCGATCGCGTAAAAAGCGCCACCCGGATTGGGGCAGAATACCCCCTCCATGGCATTGAGCCTTTTTACGATCAGGTCGCGGCGTGATTTGTATTCCGCCTTGGCCGTATCAAAATAATCAGCAGGCAGGTCAATGGCCGCTTCACCGGCGATCTGCGCAAAACTGGGCGGACTAAGCCTGGCCTGGGCAAATTTCATCACGGCCTCCAGTACGGTCTTGTTCTTGGTGATGAAGGCGCCGATCCTTCCGCCACAGGCGCTGTAGCGTTTGCTGATGGTGTCCATGATGATCACGTTGTCATCCACCCCTTCCAGGTGCATGGCGCTTACCTGTGTGCCTTCGTAACAGAATTCTCGATAGGCCTCATCTGAGAACAGGTACAGGTTATGCTTCAGGATGATCCGTTTCAACTGCTCCATCTCCTCGCGGCTGTAGAGATAACCTGTGGGGTTATTGGGGTTACAGATCACGATGGCCTTGGTACGCGGAGTGATCTTTTTTTCAAAGGCTTCGATCGGCGGCAAAGCAAATCCATTCTCTATATGTGAGGTGATGGGCACTACGGTAACACCCGCAGCTACGGCAAAACCATTGTAATTGGCATAAAAAGGTTCGGGTATGATCACTTCATCTCCTGCATCCAGGCAGGCCATGAAACCGAACTGTATGGCTTCGCTGCCCCCGGTGGTGATGATGATCTCGTTGTGGTTCACATGAATGCCCACGCTTTCATAATACCCCACCAGTTTACGGCGATAACTTTCGTTGCCGGCACTGTGACTGTATTCCAGCACCTTGAAATCGCTGTGGCGAACCGCATCCAGCACCATTTTAGGTGTTTCAATGTCCGGCTGACCGATATTGAGGTGGTATACTTTGGTTCCTCTTTTTTTGGCAGCTTCTGCGTAAGGAACCAGTTTGCGTATGGGAGAGGCAGGCATGGCCTGTCCGCGTTGACTGATCTGTAACATGCCGCAAAGATAGTTTGGCAACAGACGTCCTCAAAACAAAATACGCAACCGGTCAGGGTTGCGTATCGGTGGTAACTATGACTATTTCGTTTATTTCGATTTTTCCTTTGCCGGTGTTGCCGCCACTTCACCATTGATGGTAAGTACAACAGGTAGTTGCTGGTTGACGAATTTTACATTCACGTTTTTCTTGAAAGCACCCATATTTGCAGCATTGTAGGTCACTTTGATGGTGCCTGATTTTCCTTTCAGGATCGGCTCCTTGCTGTATTCCGGTGTGGTACAGCCACATTCAGCATTGGCAAACTCGATCAGGGCAGGTTTGGCTCCGTTATTGGTGAATGTGAAAATATAAGTGGCGGGCACATTCTGACGGATCTTGCCAAAATTGAAGGTAGTGGTCTTGAAGACGATATCCGGATTGCTTTGCGCATGAATGGCCGTTGCCAGCAACAGGCAACCCAGGAAAAGGAATTTTTTCATGATGCGTGAGATTTAGGCGACAAAATTACAGAATCTGAAATGTTGTAACACCAATTCTGTGCCAGAGTCACTCTTTTAACAGAAATACTGGAAAGCCGCGTTTTTAGGCAGGAGGTGGGGATAACTCAGCTTTTTTAGCGGATAAACTAATTTACGTTAGTCTATTCCGCGGGTAATGTTATTTTTGTTTTATGGAACAAACATCTGCATTGGAGTATAAGACGGATATGCTTTCTTTTGAAGGCTTTCGTAATACCATACTGGATGATTACAGGACTGCTGTGATAAGCCGCGAAGTGAGTTTGCTGGGAAGGAGAGAAGTGCTTACCGGTAAAGGAAAGTTCGGCATTTTCGGAGATGGTAAAGAAGTGGCGCAGATCGCCATGGCGAAGTTTTTCCAGCCGGGTGATTTCCGCAGCGGTTATTACCGCGATCAGACTTTCATGTTCGCTTCAGGACTGGCCAGCGTGGAACAGTTCTTTGCACAACTATATGCCGATCCCGACCTGAAGAACGACCCGTTCAGTGCCGGCCGCCAGATGAATGCACATTTCGCCACCAAATTTGTGGATGAGAACGGTAACTGGCTGGACCTTGCCAACAGAAAGAACATCTCTTCCGATATGGCGCCTACCGCTTCGCAGATGCCAAGAGCGTTGGGACTGGCCTGGGCCTCTAAATGTTTTCGCAACGCAACCCATACGGACCGGTTTGAGCCTTTGAGTCATAATGGTAATGAGATCTGTTTCTGCACCATTGGTGACGCCAGTACCTCTGAAGGGCATTTCTGGGAAACCATGAATGCTGCCAGTGTATTGCAGGTGCCGCTTGCGGTGTTTGTATGGGATGATGGGTATGGTATTTCTGTGCCCAAAAAATTCCAGACCACTAAAGGGTCCATTTCTGAAGCATTGCGCGGCCTGGAAAAAGAGGAGACCACCAACGGGATCCGTATCTATAAAGTAAAAGCCTGGGATTATGCCGGTATGTGTGAAGTGTTCGAAGAGGCACTGCAGCAGATCCGTGAGACCCATGTACCTGCATTGTTCCATGTGGAGGAAGTTACGCAACCCCAGGGGCACTCTACCAGCGGTAGCCATGAGCGTTACAAAACACCCGAACGACTGGATTGGGAGAAAGAATGGGACTGCATCAAGAAAATGAAAGAATGGCTGATCGATACCGGTTTGTCGAATGCCGATGAGTTGTCTGATATTGAAGCTGGTGCCAAAGAATTTGTCCGCACCAGCCGGAACAACGCGTGGGAAAAATACCAGGCGCCGATCAAAGCCACAGCAGAACGTTCTGTAGAGCTGATCAGGTCCATGATGGTAAATGATATGGAGAAATACAATCATTTACAGAAACTGGCCGCAGAGCTGCAATCGAACCGTGAACTCTTGCGCAGGGATGTGTTACGCACACTGGCGCTGGCCATGGAACTAGCCCCGAATTCACCCTCCATAACTGAATTAAAACAGTATTACAATGAGCTGCTCGATGAGAGCCGGGCAGTGTATAACAGTGATCTCTATAACGAAGGTCCCAAAAGCGCCTTACAGGTTCCGGAAGTAAAACCGCTGATCACCTTCGATGCACCTGCAGCCAACGGATACGAAGTGCTGAATAAATATTTCGATGCCCTCTTTGCCAGCAACCCTTATGTGTATGCTTTTGGAGAAGATGTGGGCCATATCGGTGATGTGAACCAGGGTTTTGCCGGTTTGCAGGACAAACATGGTGCTGACAGGATCTCTGATACGGGGATCCGTGAGCTGACCATTGTGGGACAGGCCATTGGCCTGGCATTACGCGGTCTGCGCCCGATAGCAGAGATACAATACCTTGATTACCTGTTATATGGTTTGCAACCGCTGAGCGATGATGTGTCCACCACGCATTTCCGTACTAAGGGGCAGCAGTCCTGCCCGGTGATCATCCGTACACGCGGCCACCGGCTGGAAGGTATCTGGCATAGCGGTTCGCCCATGGGTATGATCATCAACTCGCTCAGGGGAATGTACATCTGTGTGCCGAGAAACATGGTACAGGCCGTTGGTATCTACAATACGTTGCTGCGGGGTAACGATCCTGCCATGGTCATCGAATGCCTGAATGGGTATCGCCTGAAAGAAAAACTGCCTGCAAACCTGCTGGAATACACTGTTCCATTGGGTGTGCCCGATGTGGTAAGGGAGGGAACCGACATAACATTGGTCACCTATGGCTCCACTTTACGTATCGTGGAAGATGCGGCAGAAAGATTGCAGCAACTGGGGGTCAGTTGCGAAGTGATCGATGTGCAGACCTTATTGCCTTTTGACATCCATCATAAGATACTGGAATCGTTACAGAAAACCAGCCGGATCCTTTTTGTAGATGAGGACGTGCCCGGTGGCGCTGCCGCGTATATGCTCAGTAAGATGATGGAAGAGCAGAAAGCCTTCCGCTGGCTGGATGTGGCGCCGAGAACCCTTACGGCACAGGCGCACCGCCCCAGTTTCGGAAGCGATGGTGACTATTTCAGTAAACCCAATGCGGAAGATGTGATCACTGTGGTGCAGGAGATGATGAGTGAGTAAGATGGGATTATCCGGAGCTTACAACAAATCTCTATATCCATGGCAAAAGCCGGCTCTCCCAAACCAACCGGAACGGAGCAAGTATTGCTGTTCCTGCAAAACAGTGACCATCCCCTGAAAGCAGCGATGTTGCTCCTGCGCGAACTGATCCTGTCTTCACAGAAAGGTATCACCGAACATATTAAATGGAATGCTCCCAGCTTCTGTTCCGAAGGCGACGACAGGATCACTTTCAATCTGCATCGGGATGATCATATCCTGGTGGTGTTTCATTGTGGTGTGAAAGCCAAGGGAAAAGAGACCAAGGGCGCTCCCCCGCTTTTCAAAGACAGTACCGGTTTGCTGGAATGGTTGTCCGATCAACGGGCAGTAAGCAGGTTCTTCAGTGAGCAAGAAGTGGCTGAAAACAAAAACAAGATCAAAAAACTGGTACAGGACTGGCTGAAAGCGACCTCCGTATAAGTTTATTCAAGGAACAGTTGTTGCAGTTCGGCACTGGGTATCCAGCATTCATGTTTTCTGCCAAACCAACGGTAACGGTTACGCGCCACTATGTTATAGATCCCGTCGCGGATGGGTGCCGGCACTATACTGAACCCGTATAAGAGCGGCCAGGCGCCGGAAAGTCTTTTAGTAACCCGCAACGCCGCTTCAGATCGGGAATACACTCTACCATCCTCCCATAAAAGAAAAGAATCAGGCTTGTCTGTTGCTGAAAGGTATTGACCCAGCATGTTGCTGGCTGTGGTGGATTGCAGTGAAGCAAATCGGAATTGCTGTTTCGGGTCATGCCGGATGATGAACTGGACACTCGCCGAACATAGGTTACAAAATCCGTCGAAAAACAGGATGGGATGTGTATGCATGTATGAGTTAAAATTAAAAAGTCAAAAGTCAAAATGTATCAGAATGATCACCCGTTTTGACTTTTGACGTTTTAATTTTGATGGGTTATCCCATGTTATGGAACACTTTGTTCACGTCTTCGTCCTGTTCCAGTTTTTCGATGAGCTTACTTACGTCTTCGGCCTGCTCGTCGGTAACGGGAACGGTAGTGGTGGGGATCCATTCCAGTTCTGAACTGATGGGAGTGATGCCTTTTTCTTCCAAAGCTTTCTGAAGGTTACCAAAGTCTACGAATGCGCAACGAAGCACAATGATCGGGTTACCCTGGTCGTCGTTACTCTCTCCCAGTTCCTCCAATCCGTGGTCGATGAGTTCCAGCTCGATCTCGTCCATGTCAATACCTTCGGGTTTGAGTTTGAACACGCCCATTTTCTTGAACTGGAAGCTAACGCTGCCACTGTTACCCAAGGCACCATTGCCTTTGTTGAAATGGCTTTTCACATTGGCCACGGTACGAACGTGGTTGTCGGTAGCGGTCTCCACCAACAGGGCCACGCCATGAGGACCATATCCTTCATATAAGATCTCTTCGTAGTTGCTGGTGTCCTTACCGGTAGCGCGTTTGATGGCGGCTTCCACACGGTCTTTGGGCATACCCACACTCTTGGCATTCTGAAAACAGCGCCGAAGTGCCGGGTTGGTAGATGGGTCGGGGCCACCGGCTTTTACGGCGATCACGATCTCTTTCCCGATACGGGTAAATTGTTTGGCCATCCTGTCCCAGCGGGCAAACATGGTAGCTTTACGTACTTCAAAAATCCGTCCCATGGTTCATCTTATTTCGGAGGGCAAAATTAACGGTTACAAACTTAGCCGCCAACCTTGGGCATAAAAAAACCGCCCTGACTGGTGTCGGGGCGGTTTTTTCTATTCTGATAACCGGTTCGGTCAGTTCTTCTCAAAATCGGAAGCATGCGGTACGATCTCGCTTGGATTGCGCAGTTTGCTTCTTTTACGGCTATAGGCGAAATAAACGATCAGACCAATGGCCATCCAGCCAAAAGCCACTTTTAAGGTCTGCTGATCCAATGCCACGATCATTCCGGTACAAACCACCGCACCGAGGATGGGTACAATGGGAACCAGCGGCGTTTTGAAAGGCCTTTCGATCTCAGGTGATTTCAGGCGTAAGATCCACACACCCAGGCTTACCAGTACAAAGGCAAACAGGGTACCGAAACTGGTCAGGTCACCTGCTACGCTACCTGGCACGAATGCCGCAAAAAGACCCACAAAAACGAACAGGATCCAGTTGGCCTTATAAGGTGTCTTGTATTTAGGGTGTAAAGCACCGAAAGCTTTGGGGATCAGTCCGTCGTTACTCATGGTGTAAAAGATACGGCTCTGACCCATCAGCATCACCAGGATCACAGAAGAGAAACCGGCCAGGATGGCTACGGTTACGCTGGTACCCAGCCATTCGAATCCTTTCATATAGGTTTGGATGGCATAGGCTACAGAAGCTTCCTTACCTGCTGTCTTGAATTCAGTATAGTTGGCAACACCGGTCAGTACATGCCCGAAGAGGATGTACAGGATGGTACACACCACCAGGGAACCCAGGATACCGATCGGCATATCGCGTTTGGGGTTTTTGGCTTCCTGTGCGGCTGTAGATACAGCATCAAAACCGATGAAGGCAAAGAATACGATGGCTGCGCCACCCAGTACACCGCCCCAGCCGTGTTTGAAGAAGCCTTCGTGTCCAACGGTTCCTTCCGGGATCATGTAAGGGGTATGGTTCTCCGGTTTGATGAACTGCCAGCCAAAACCGATGAACAACAGAACGATCGCAACTTTTACAAATACGATGATCATGTTCACAAAAGCAGATTCCTGGGAACCTTTGATGAGCAGCAGTGTCAGTAATAACAGGATGATCAATGCAGGGGCATTCATGATGCCATGTGTTGATTCTACCAGGCCGGTAAGGTTGGCAGGCAGGATCTTATATTGGTCTTCACTTAATAACAGGATACCATTCTTCACCGATTTGGCCACTTCAGGCATGGCGGCTACAATCTGGTTCACTGCATCCCCGGTTACCTTATGTAAACTTTCAAACGGGGAGTGGCACCATTCATACGGGATGGTCCCCCCCAACAGGTTATTCAGGTATTCACTCCAGGCGATAGATACGGTGGCGGCTCCCAAAGCATATTCCATGATGAGCGCCCAACCGATGATCCAGGCGATCAACTCACCCATGGTCACATAACTGTATGCATAGGCACTACCGGCGATGGGTATCATAGAGGCAAACTCTGCATAACATAAACCGGCAAATGCACAACCGATGGCGGCAACTACAAATGATAAGGTAACCGCGGGTCCGGCAGCTTCGGCAGAGGCTGCGGCTGTTCTTACGAATAATCCCGCACCGATGATGGCACCGATACCCAGTGCGATCAGGTTACCCGCACCCAGGGTCCGTTTTAGCCCCTTTTCAGAATCGGCCGCAGAGGCCAGCATCGCTGAAAGAGATTTTTTTCTGAATAAACTCATAGTAAGTAGTTAAGTTTTCTTTAATTAAAAAGGTCCGGCAAAATAGGCATTTCTGCCATTTTCGCTTCAAAAGATTTATAAACCGGTGAATGGGGTTCTGCGGCAGGTCATTTCCGCAGAAATCTTATATTGCGACACTAATAACCCTGCCAATGAAGAAATCGAACCGGCTTACCTTATATATCATACTGGCCATGATCGCCGGCATATTGCTGGGTTACCTGATCCATACACAGTCAAGCCCCGAATTCATCAAGTCCTTTTCCATTAATATCAAGTTGCTGACCACGATCTTCCTCCGGTTGGTGCAGATGATCATTGCCCCACTGGTATTCTCTACCCTGGTAGTGGGTATCGCCAAACTGGGCGACCTGAAAACAGTGGGCCGGGTAGGTGGAAAAGCCATGTTATGGTTCATCACCGCATCGCTGGCCAGTTTATTGCTCGGTATGCTGCTCGTGAACCTGTTCAAGCCAGGTGCGGGTATCGACCTGAGTAATGCGGATATAAGCGGTGCCAAGGACCTGATGGGTAAAACGCAGGAATTCAATATCCAGAAATTCATTGAACACGTTTTCCCGAAAAGTGTGATCGAGGCCATGGCCAATAATGAGATCCTGCAACTGGTCATATTCAGCATCTTTTTCGGGATCGCCACCGCTGCTTTGGGCGAGAAGGCCAAAGTGGTGGTAAAAGCCCTCGACGCCGTGGCGCATGTGATCCTGCGGATGGTGAATTATGTGATGAACTTTGCACCCCTGGGTGTATTCGGCGCCATCGCTGCCGTGATCGCCACCAAGGGCCTGGAGGTGTTTGTATTTTATGGAAAATACCTGCTTTTTTTCCTGGTCGGGATCATTTGTTTATGGCTGGTATTACTTTTTGTCGGCTTCCTGGTATTGGGTAAACGTTTGCCCGAACTGCTGAAGCGCATTTTCCCCCCGCTAATCATTGCATTCAGCACTACCAGCAGTGAGGCTGTGTTCCCTAAATTGACCGATGAGCTGGAGAAATACGGTTGTAAGGACAAGATCGTTGCCTTCATCCTTCCACTGGGTTATTCCTTTAACCTCGACGGCAGTATGATGTACATGACCTTTGCCAGTATCGCCATTGCCCAGGCATATGGGATCCACCTGGATACGGGCACCCAGCTTACCATGTTACTGGTATTGATGCTCACAAGCAAAGGGATAGCGGGGGTACCCCGTGCCTCATTGGTAGTGGTAACGGCTACCTGCGCCATGTTCAATATTCCGCCGGAAGGCATTGCACTGATCCTGCCGATCGATCATTTCTGCGATATGTTCAGGACTGCCACCAACGTATTGGGTAACGCACTCGCCACCAGCGTGGTAAGCAAATGGGAAAATTCACTCGAACCGGCAGCAACCATCACCGAATAAGCAAAGACTATGTTAGCAGATATCCTTTTATCCTCGTTTCACTGGAGTCAGTTATTACAACCCCAATTCTATATCGAACATGGGGGCTTGTGGCTGATCCTGTTCGTTGTATTTGCAGAAACAGGTCTGTTCGCCGGTTTTTTCCTGCCGGGAGATAGCCTTCTGTTCGTTGCCGGGATCTATAGCTCCAATATTGCTAACGAGATCATTGCAACCGATAATGAGTACCTGGGACTGGCCATATTGCTGGTACTGATCTCAGCAGCCGGTATTGCCGGGAACATGGTGGGCTACTGGTTCGGACGCAAAGTGGGACCTGCCATGTATGGCTGGAAGGAGAACATACTTTTCAAAAGAAAATACCTGCGTCAGGCACACGACTTTTATGAGAAACACGGTGGCGGCGCCATTGTGATCGCCAGGTTCATTCCCATCATCCGGACCTTTGCGCCGATCGTGGCGGGTATTGTTGAGATGGATCGCAGGAAATTTGTCTTCTTTAATATCGTGGGTTGCATCGGCTGGGTATTCAGTATGCTGTTCGGTGGCCATTTTTTACAGAAATGGATCCTGTCTGAGTTTGGTTTTGACCTGAAAGACCATCTGGAAGTGATCGTACTGGGAATTGTACTGGTAACCACATTCCCCATTATTTATAAACTCATTTTTCATAAGCAGAAGGAAGGGGAGTAATTAATGAGTGAACCTGCCTGCCGGCAGGCAGGTGAGTGGATGATTGAATGAGATGACTTGCTAAAACCGATATATGTCTGGAAAAAAGTTTGGGATCTTCTCTGTGCCGGTAATTGTAGCGGCTCTTGGATATTTTGTAGATATCTACGATCTGTTGCTGTTTACCATTGTACGTGAGCCTAGTCTGCAGGGCATCGGTGTGGTATTGACCGACAAGGCGCAGGTGATCGCGGCCAGTACCCGTATCATCAACTGGCAGATGGTGGGTCTGTTGATCGGTGGTGTGATCTGGGGGACCATCGGCGACAAAAAAGGAAGACTCAGTGTATTGTTCGGTTCGATAGCCTTATACTCCATTGCCAATTTTTTAACGGGATATGTACAAACCGTTGATCAGTATGCGTGGGCACGGTTTGTGGCCGGCGTGGGCCTGGCAGGCGAGCTAGGCGCCGGGATCACGTTGGTGAGTGAGTTGCTGCCCAAAGAAAAAAGGGGGGTGGGCACTTCGCTGGTGGCAGGTATCGGGCTGTTTGGGGCTGTGTTCGCCTATTTCATATATAAGGGAACGAATGATTGGCGCCTTTGCTACAAAATAGGGGGAGGCCTGGGAATTGTGTTGCTGCTGTTGCGGATCTCAGTTGCAGAGAGTGGTATGTTCCACCAGGCGAAGCAGCAGGCGGGGGTGCAGCGTGGTAATTTCCTGATGTTCTTTACAAACAAAAAAAGGTTCAAAAAATATTTCCTGGCCATCCTCATTGGCCTGCCTACCTGGTATGTCATCGGGATCCTGGTGAACCTGAGTAACCGCTTTGCGGGGGAATTATATGGTGAGAACCACGTGGAAAGCGGCCGGGCCATCATGTATGCCTATGTAGGGATTGCAGTGGGTGATATCCTGATAGGGCTCGTAAGCCAATATTTCAAGAGCCGTAAAAAAGCTTTGTTATGCTTTTTCATCCTTTGTATGTTGTCGCTGGTGTTGTTCTTCAGCGCCTTTAATAACAACGATACCCGCATGTATGCCATCTGTGCCATGCTGGGCTTCAGTACGGGTTTCTGGGCCATCTTTATTACTATGGGGGCCGAACAGTTTGGGACCAATCTGCGTGCCACTGCTGCAACCACCATTCCCAATATGGTGCGTGGGGCATTGCCGCTGATCAACCTGATGTTCCTCGACCTGTTCCAGAAAACCTGGGGCTGGGGGCTGATCCAGAGCGGTATCATTACCGGTGTGGTGGTGATGAGTATCACGATCGTTGCTTTCTATTTTACAGAAGAGACCTTTCATAAGGACCTGAATTACGTAGAAACCGAGTACCCTCTGACGCCCTGAAACCTGATGGGTTAATTAAAGTATCTTTGCCTCATCATGTCTGGCGATCATCACGAAGAATGGAAATCAACTGCAGACTCATCTCCGGGTGAGCCGGGACGTAAATTTCTCATTATCCGTTTTTCTTCTATTGGAGATATCGTACTCACTTCACCGGTGATCCGTTGCCTGAAACAACAGGTACCGGGTGCACAGGTACATTTTCTCACCAAGGAAAGTTTCCGGGGTCTCGTCAGCAATAACCCTTATGTAGATAAAGTACAGGTATTGGGCGCCAGCTGGGACCTGATGATGCACCAATTGGCATACGAAGAATATGACTACATCATTGACCTCCACCACAACCTGCGGACACTGCGGATCAAACGTGCTTTATCAACTGCCAGGGCTTTCTCTTTTAATAAACTGAATATTGAAAAGTGGTTGTTCACAGCTTTCAAAATAAACCGGCTGCCGGATCTGCATATTGTGGACCGTTACCTGGATACCCTGAAAAGTTTCGGTGTGGTGAATGATGGCAGGGGACTGGATTATTTTCTGGCTGAAGAGGATAAGGTGACAGCGAAAGACCTGCCCGCCTCCCACCTGTTCGGTTATGTAGGTGTGGTGATCGGTGCGGCGCTGGCGACCAAAAAACTGCCTGTGCATAAGCTGAAAGAATTGTGTGCACAGATACATTACCCCATCGTTTTATTGGGTGGTCCGGAAGACAGGACCGCTGGGGAAGAGATCGTTGCGGTGGATCCTGTCAAGATTTATAATGCCTGTGGCAAATTCAGCCTGAACGAGAGTGCCGATCTTGTACATCGGGCACACCTCGTGATCACACATGATACCGGACTGATGCATATTGCCGCAGCCTTTAAAAAACCGATCGTGAGCGTTTGGGGAAACACAGTTCCTGAATTTGGAATGGGACCCTATTACGGTAATGAAGTGGTCAACAGCGAGATATCCGAAGTAACCGGACTCAGCTGCCGTCCCTGCAGTAAGATCGGATATCAGAAATGCCCTAAGGGTCATTTTAACTGTATGGAGCGGCAGGACCTCACTCACCTGAGTTCGTTGGTGAAAAAATATCTCTGATATAAGATGGCTTTTGTCAGAGTTATCAGTCTGCTAAAAAAGATCCCCCTGAATTACTTCAGAGGGACCGATCCAAAACTCAACTGCTATATCAACTGTTATTTAATTCGCTTGCTTTCGCTTTCAAGACCTGTCTGGCGCTGACGTGCCGCTTTTACCTGGTTGCTTCCAAAACGATAGGTGAAGTTCACCCTGACTGTCTGGCTCTCCCAGGCACCACGACCTTTGATATACAGTCCGCCAAAGTCGCTCAGGGATCTCCATGGGTTGGTATGGAAGATATCGGTGGCGGTTACTTTGATCGTTGCTTTCTTCTGCATCAGCTGCTTCTGGAAGCCAATGTCTATGCCACCCTGTGATTTTGTTTTCCAGGTAGCGCCCCAGATGGAAGGTCCACTGAACCATCCGCTCAGTTCGGCACTCCAGTCTTTACCCAGAGTGAACGTCTGCTGCATGTAGGCACCATACAAAGGGATCTCGGTATGCACATCCTTGGTACCTACTTTACCGTTGAATATCTGGTAGTTGTACCAAACATTTGCATAACCATTCCACCACTTGGCTATGGGCAGCGGAGAACCGATGCTGAAGCTGATGATCTGTTGCGTAGCCAGGTTCTGCTGCTGCAGGAAGGTGGCATTGCCGGCCGTATCAGTGATCTGTGTGGCGTAGTCTTTTACATGACTGTAACCAACTGTAGTATTGATGGCCGACTTGAATGTATGCGTAAGCTCGATATTATTGGTGTATTGCGGGCGTAAGAATGCATTTCCTTTCTCGTAGGTCAGTTCGTCCAGTTTGTTCTCAAAGGGATTCAGGTCCTGGTAACTGGGCCTGTCGATCCTGCGGCTATAGGTCAGGTTCAGTGTATTCTTCTGGTTCACGGTCCAGGTGATGGCTGCACTCGGGAATAGGTTGATATAATTTCTTTTCACAGTATTGTCTGACTGAATGATGCCATCTGCACGGGTCAATTCACCCTTGCTATTGGTTTGTTCTGCACGTAAGCCGGTCTGAATGCTCCACTTATCGTTGAACTTACGCTGGTAATTGATATAAGCAGCATTTACATTTTCTGTATAAGCGAAGCTGTTGCTGCGGCTCAGCTGTTTTACCGGGGCGCCATTCACATCATTGAAGAAGTCGAAGGTATTGGTCGTTTTCACGTAAGAGAACTTGGCACCATAACCCAGTTTACCCTTCCACTTGTTTTGCTCCACATCAATTTTCGAAGTGTAGATATCGATGTCGGTAGGCGTATAGTTACGGTTCACTACCTGGTACAGGAGCGCGCCGTTCTGATCCAGGTAATTGTTGGGCTGGTAACTGCGGCCCACACCACGGAACAGTCCGTAGTCGGCATCGATATTGATCTCCAGGCCACTGGTGTCAGCATACCGGTAGTTCAGGTTGGCATTGACATTGCTGCGGCTGCCGGGAATGGAATTAGCGGCTTTCAGACTTTTCACAAACTGGTTGTTAGGCTGATAGTATACACCGGTAACGCTGTTATTGGTCCATTCTGAGTTGCCAAAACTGCTGGTTACCAATGCTCCCAATGTACTTTTACTGTTGATGAAATAATCGGCACCTGCTTTCAGATTCAGATTCTTATGATAATTGGCATTGATGCTGTGCTGGTCATAAATAGAATCTCTCTGTATGCGGTAGAGGCTGAGATCGTTCTCATATCTGCCAATATTGCCGCTGACATTACTGAACAGGTTTACGTATTTGTCGCGATAGTTCAGGTTAACGGAACCATTGCCTTTGGGCGTGATACCCTGTGTAAAACCTGCGCTTACGCTACCATTTGTGCCGAATTTCCGGTTCTTTTTCAAACGGATATTGATGATGCCCGCATTACCGCTGGCATCGTACTTGGCGCTGGGGTTGCTGATCATCTCTATCGCTTCCACATCGTTGCTGTTGATGCCTTTGAGGTAGGCTGCCAGGTCCTTGCTGTTCATTTGGGTGGGTTTCCCGTCGATGTAGATCTTTACGCCGGTCTTTCCCTTCATGGAAATATTGTCGTTATTATCTACCTGGATACCAGGACTTTTCTGCAGTAACTCCAGGGCATTACTACCGGTGGCGTTGATGCTGCTTTCTACATTGAAAACGGTCTTGTCTGCTTTGATCTCGATCAAAGGTTTACGGGATACCACGGTTACGTCCTGCAGTTTTTTGGCTGCTGCTGTAAGTGAGGCAACAGGTACCTGGTGACTTTGTCCATCCTGAAGATCAAAGCTTTCTGAGTATTTCACTTCATAACCGATCAGATTGTAACTGAGCAGGAATTTCCCTGTTCTGGTTGAACTGATCTGGTATTTACCATCGGCATCTGTGATATCCGCTTTTACCAGGCTGCTGTCCTTTGCCTGTAACAGGGATACGCTTACCGCCTGTAACCCTTTACCGGTATTGTCTTTTACGCTGCCGCTGACCGTAATGCCGCTTTGGGCAAAACCTGATGTGGTAAGAGCGATCGCTGCTATGGCTATTAATCCAAGTTGTCTCATAAGAAGGTGTGTTGTTTTGAGCTTATGTGACGCAAAGGACTTTGAAATGTTACAGTAAAAAGATGTGATTAGGGATGAGCCGTGTTAATCGGCGGATAAGCGGCAGAAAAATACGGACAAAAAAAACCGGCAGATTTTTTCTGCCGGTTCCTGTTTTCATTGTGATGTTTTCAATCACATATTCGTGTGATTCTTATAAGGTCTTCAATACATCGTTCATGCTTCGTACCGCATCAGCACTCTTGTTGAAAGCGGCCTGTTCTTCTGCATTCAGACCAAAATCAACGATCTTCTCCCAGCCGTTGCGGCCAATCACTACCGGAACACCCAGGCAGATGTCTTTCTGTCCGTATTCGCCATCCAGGCTTACGCAGCAGGTGAACAGTTTCTTCTCATCACGCACAATGCTCTCTACCAGGGCAGCTCCGGCAGCACCAGGTGCATACCAGGCAGAAGTGCCGAGTAATTTGGTAAGGGTAGCACCGCCTACCATGGTGTCTGCCACGATCTGTTTCTGCTGTTCTTCGCTCAGGAACTTGCTAACGGGAACACTGTTCCAGGTTGCCAGGCGGATCAGCGGGATCATGGTTGTATCACCGTGACCGCCCACCACTACGGCATTGAGGTCGGCCGGGCTGCAACCCAGGTGCTGGCTCAGCTGGTATTTGAAACGGGCACTGTCAAGTGTACCGCCCATACCGATGATACGGTTCTTGGGTAAGCCGGTAGATTGCAGGGCCAGGTAAGTCATGGTGTCCATCGGGTTGCTGATCACGATGATGATGGCATCGGGTGAATATTTCAGGATGTTCTCTGTTACGCCTTTTACAATTCCAGCATTGGTGCCGATCAGTTCTTCACGGGTCATGCCGGGTTTACGGGGCAGACCGGAAGTGATCACCACCACATCGGATTTCGCTGTTTTTGAGTAATCATTGGTACTGCCGGAAATGCGTGTATCAAAACCGAGCAGGGCTGCGGTCTGCATCATGTCCTGTGCTTTACCTTCTGCAAAACCTTCTTTGATATCCAATAGAACCAGTTCATCTGCCAGTTGTGCACGGGCAATATTATCGGCACAGGTAGCACCAACGGCACCGGCACCTACAACAGTTACTTTCATAAAAAAGGGTATTTAAATGAGGAATTTTTTACGCTGCAAAGGTAGGGGTAACAGGGATGGAATGGTGCAAAAAACACATTAATTCCGGTTCACCAGTGCCACCAGGCCGGCTGCATCAGGAACAGGGGTGTTTTCTGTGTCGAACACAGATTCAAGCAGGCCGTTTTTATCATATACGGCAAGGAACGGGGTATATTTTACCCGGTAGAATGCCGGAACAAAATACTTAGGGTCCCTGCCGATACGCACATTGGAAAAACGGTCCAGACCATAGTATGCGGCAAAACCTTTGATATCTTCCAGTGGTTTGTAGGCGATGAATACGAAAAATGCGTTCTTGAGGCTGTCCATGTGCTGCACAATGTCTTTGGCTTCCTCCTGGCAATGTCCGCAATCAGGCGAAAAATAGATGAGGATGGTACGGTTGTACTTAGGCAACTGCTCTTTGGTAAACCAGGTGCTGTCTGTAAGCTGGATCGTGAAAGCCGGGATCGTTGGATCTTTTTTATAGGGAGCCTGGTCATCTGTTTTGCCCTGGGCATACAAAGTTCCGCCGGTCAGTATCAAAAGCAGGAAAAAGACTACCTGTTTCATATCCAATTGTTTGTTGATAAGGCCTGGTTATTTATTTTTTTGTGCGTCGCCGGCTTCCATCATACGCATCTGTTTGGCATCCTGCAGGAACTCTGAAGCGAAGATGAAGTTGTTCAACAGTTCATCCTTGCTGAAAATGATATCCTTGTTGCTTCCTTCCCATTGTTTGCGGCCCTGGTGCAGGTACACGATATGGTCCCCGATCTCCATTACACTGTTCATATCGTGAGAGACCACTACGGTAGTGATATTGTATTCTCGTGTGATCTCCAGGATGAGTTTATCGATCACCATGGAGGTTTGTGGGTCAAGACCTGAGTTGGGTTCGTCGCAGAACAGGTATTTGGGATTCAGTACGATGGCACGGGCAATGCCCACCCTTTTTTTCATACCGCCACTGATCTCGGAAGGGTAACGTTTGTGGGCGTCCACCAGATTTACGCGGGCCAGCACCTCATCTGCCCGTTTCTTTTTCTGGGCCAGTGTCCAGTTGGTGAACATGTCCAGCGGGAACAATACGTTCTGTTCCACTGTCATCGAATCAAAAAGTGCCGTTCCCTGGAACAGCATGCCGATCTGCTGGCGAAGCATTTTGCGCTGCTCATTGTCCATCGTCAGCATTTCCTCGCCATTATACAGGATCGAACCTCTTTCGGGGCGGAACAGACCTACCATACATTTGGTGAGAACCGTTTTGCCGCTTCCGCTGCTACCGATGATCAGGTTGCATTTGCCGGCTTCCATAACGGCACTGATCCCGTCGAGGATCACCCGGCCGTTGAACTCTTTGTGTATGTTCTTTATTTCGATCATGCTGGTGCAAGATAACTTTCTTTTTGCCCCCGGAGCAGAAACTAAGGTTAAGCGGTTTATAAAACTTCTACCTGGTTACGCAGCAGGTCCTCAAAGGTATCCCTCCTGCCGATCAGGTGAGACTGTCCATTGATCACCAGTACCTGTGCCGGCCTGAAGCGGGAATTGTAGTTGCTGCCCATCTCAAAACCGTAGGCCCCTGCATTGTAGAATACCAGACGGTCGCCTTCGCGTACCTCGGCAATGGGGCGGTCAGTGGCAAAAGTGTCCGTTTCGCAAATGTTGCCTACAACGGTATATGGGTGCCTGGGGGCATCCGGATTGCTGATATTTTCTATGCGGTGATAGGCTTCGTAGAACATGGGCCTGATCAGGTGGTTGAATCCGCTGTTCACCCCGGCGAAAACGGTATTGCCGTTTTGTTTCATCACGTTGACTTCTGTGATAAAATACCCGCATTCGCTTACCAGGAACTTTCCTGGCTCGAACCAGGTTTCAAATTCGCGCTGGTAGGTCTGTTTGAGCCTGTCCAGTACCTCGGCCACTTTCTGGCCCAGCAACGGAACATCTGTACCGGTTTCCCCTTCTTTATAAGGAACCTTGAATCCGCCACCCAGATCCAGGAAACGCAGTTCGGGGAAATGTGGAACCAGGTCAAAAAAGATATCGGCCACTTTCATGAACACTTCCACATCCTTGATCTCGCTGCCGGTATGGATATGCAGGCCTGCGATGAACAGGTTCTCTTTTTTTACCAGTGCCAGTATTTGGTCCAGCTGTTCGATAGGGATGCCGAACTTGCTTTTTTCGTGACCCGTAGAGATCTTCAGGTTGCCGCCTGCCATGATATTGGGGCGAAGACGTATGCCTACGGGGTAGGAGTGACCGTATTTTTTTCCGAATTTTTCCAGGTTGCTGAGGCTGTCGATATTCACATTCACACCCAGTGTCACTGCTTCCTCAATTTCACTGAAAGCGATACCATTGCTGGTGTAGAGTACATTCTCTTTGGCAAAACCAGCGTGTAAGGCCAGTTTCACTTCGTTGATGGAGCTGCAGTCGATATTGCAGCCCAATGAACGGATATGTTTCAGGATATTGATATTGGTCAATGCCTTGCTGGCATAGAAAAATCGGGTGGGGCAATGCTGGAATGCCTGCTTCAGTTGACCGAACTGTTCGGTGATCTTTTCTGCATGATACACATACACAGGTGTGCCATACTCATTGGCGATCTGGGTCAGTTGTTCGTTTGATAAGGTTGTAGACATGTTGCGTATCGGGGAATTTTGACACCTGTCCGCCAACAGGCAGTTTGGAAATATGGGCGCCTGTTGCCCACAGGCGGTCTGGAGAATTCTGAAAAGGAGGAAGTGGCTTTCGCTGTTCCTTCCCGGTACCAAAATTCAGAAACTATTCAGGAGTGTCCTCGTTGTTCTCAGGTTTTTCGGTACCATCCTCATCTGTACCGGCCTCAGGCTCATTCTCTTCTTCTGTATGCTCGATGATCAGTTCTCCGTCTTCGTTCACAGCAATGGCAGAGATATCGCCTTCTTCGCCGGGCAGGATCTCCTGTTCTTCGGCTACGGTATCGGCCACATGCTGGTCTGTAAAGTCTTCCGGGTTGATGATGGTGCCTTCTACGATCTGATCGGCCAGAACCTCTTTGATCTTGGGCAGATCAGATGGGGAGTTGATGCCGAAATAATCCATAAAATTCTTGGAAGTGGAATATACCAGTGGTTTACCCGGCATGTTCTCATTACGGCCACTGATCAGTACCAGCTCTTTTTCCAGTAATTTCTGGATGCTGTAATCACTGTTCACTCCGCGGATGGCTTCGATCTCGCCCTTGGTGATGGGTTGTTTGTAGGCGATGATGGCCAATGTTTCGAGGGCAGCATTGGACAAGCGTTTCAGGAATTTATCACCGTTCAACTGGGCGATGGTGGCATGATAGGCTGCTTTTGTCAGGAACTGCCAGCCGCCGCCGCTTTGTTTCACCTCGAAAGGGTAGAATTCAGAATCATATTTTTCGCGGATACCTTCCAGTGCGCTTTCCACCTGGTCAAGTGTTACCCGCTCTTCCAGGAAACCGAAAGTATTGTTGATCAGCTCAACAATATCCAGGGACGACAATGGCTTTTCGCTGGCGAAAATAAGTACCTCTATATGTGGTATGATCTGGCTGATTTCCATGGTTACAACAAAATTTGAAAATATGCTGATTTGAAAATTTGAAAATGGGAAGCAATGATAAGTAAAATGCACCTCTGTCGGGCCAAATTCTCAAATCAGCCCGGTTTCAAATTTTCAAATTGACTATCCCTGCAATGCGGCAGCACCACTTACGATCTCGGTGAGCTCGGTAGTAATGGCAGCCTGTCTTGCACGGTTGTAGCTGATCTTGAGTGATTTCAGTAATTCGTTTGCGTTTTCGCTGGCCTTATCCATCGCGGTCATACGGGCACCATGTTCACTGGCGTTTCCGTCGAGAACAGCTTTGTATAACTGGGTGTTCAGGATCTTGGGCATCAGTTCTGCGATCAGTTCTTCCTTGGCCGGCTCAAAAATGAAGTCAGATTTTTTGGCACCTGCTTTTTTCGGGGTTTTGGGGATCGGCAGGAAGGCTTCTGCCACAAAACGCTGGGTAGCGGCATTCCTGAATTCACTATATACGATCTCCACTGCATCAAATTCCTTGTTTTCAAAGGCTTTCATGGCTGCCTGGGCGGCTGCCTGTACGCTTTCGAAATTCAGGTTCAGGTAAATGTCTTTATAAGTAGCATCGGTCTTGTAACCTGCTTTGGTCATCGCTTCAAATCCTTTTTTACCGATGTTCCAAACGGTCACATTGCCATTCTTGTACTGTGTGGGATATTTTTCGGCAATGGTGCTTTTAGCGAGCTTGATGATGTTGGCATTGTAACCACCGCACAGTCCCCTGTCGCTGGTGATCACGATGAACAGTACTTTCTCTACGGCTCTTTCTTCAGCCAGTTTCAGGCTCATGCTGCCATCCAGGTTGCTGACGATATTGCTGAGCATTTCCTGCAGTTTCTGGGCATAGGGCCTCATCTGTGTGATGGACTCCTGCGCACGGCGTAATTTGGCCGCACTTACCATCTTCATCGCTTTGGTGATCTGCTGGGTGCTCTGTACACTTTTGATGCGGTTACGTACCTCTTTTAACTGTCCTGCCATTTTGTAAAAGTTTCTATTTGGTTTGACCCCGGGTCACCGGAAAAGCCCTGCGGCTTTACTGCTGATCCCAAGGTCTTCTTTTAAGGCTGCAAAAGTAGCAGAATCAGCCTGAAATTCCATTTTCCGGGGCAAAAATCCCCCCGAAGTGGATAAAACGGGGGAATATTGAACGCTGAACAGGGAAATTCGATTGATACTACCCAGTTCAACATTCAAAATTCCCTGTTCAGCGTTCAATATTCAAAACCGGTAGGCCAGTCCCATGCCATTGGGGGTACTGCCTAGTTCCCAGCGGCCGGCATTTTTGTCGAGGGTTTTGCTGATACGGCGGTTCTCGAAGTATTGGATCAGGTCAAAAACCAGTAAAAAGCCGCCCTGTAGCAGTAAACTGTTGCCATAACCGGTGGCCTGGTCGCTGCTGGTACGGGCGCCCCTTTCTTTCAGGTAAAGCCCGGTGGCCATATAGGCCATATCAAGCCCGGTATTCAATAACAGCAGTTTTTCGATGGCCTGTTGTTCCCGCAGGTTCCGGTGGAAGTTGTGTTCCCCGGCCAGTTGTTTTTTAGCGGCCAACATGCCGATCCCGGCAATGGCAAGGTTCACGGTGTTCCAGTATACGTTCATCCGGTGAAAATACTGATCGCTGCCCTGCGCATTACCGGCAGAAATACTGCCCTGAACTATGTTGGCACCGGCCCAGGCGCCCAGGACCCACATATTGTTTTTCAGGAGTTTTGACCTTTCGCTGGCAATGGAATCCTGGAAATTGATGACAGAATCCTGCAAAGGGCTTTGGGCAGAAGCGGTAAGTGCTGACAGGCAAATAAAAATCAGGATGATTCGTTTCATGGGGGCGTTTTTCGTTAACTAATTGATAAAGATGTGCCGATCGGGAATTCACGATGACACTGCGGTCAAATTCTTTACCTTTGGCGGCTCTCAATCGGGGTGCCAAATTGGCTCAAAATTGTTTTTCGCATCCTTTTTGACTGTTAAAATTTTTCATAATACACCAGACCAAGCTATATGTTGAAATTCATTTCCAAGTTATTCGGGGGCAGTAAGAGTGAGAAAGATGTGCAGCAGATCATGCCCATCGTACAAAAGACCAACCAGTTCTTCCAGCAATACCAGTCGTTGACCAACGATGAGCTCAGGAACAAGACCCAGGAATTCCGCCAGCGCATCAAAGCGCACCTGGCCGAGATAGACGCCCGCATTGAAGAGCGCAAACAGGCTGCGGAAGCTTTATCGGATGTGGACATCCACGGACGCGATGCCATTTACCAGGAAGTGGATAAACTGAAAAAAGACAGGGATAAAAAGATAGAAGAGGCTTTGGCTGTGATCCAGCCAGAGGCTTTTGCCGTGGTGAAGGAAACGGCCCGTCGCTTTAAGGAAAATACAGAGATCATTGCCACGGCCACACAGCTTGACCGTGACCTGAGTGTAAAAAAAGATTATATACGCATCAACGGCGACCAGTCTGTTTTCAAGAACACCTGGACCGCGGCCGGTGGTACCGTTACCTGGAACATGGTGCATTACGATGTGCAGCTGATCGGTGGTAGCGTACTGCATTCCGGAAAGATCGCCGAAATGGCAACTGGTGAGGGTAAAACACTGGTGTCTACCCTGCCTGCTTATTTGAATGCATTGGCCGGCGAAGGTGTACACGTGGTGACCGTGAATGATTACCTGGCACGACGGGACAGTGAGTGGAACGGAACCATTTTTGAATGGCTGGGTCTGCGTGTAGACTGTATCGACAAACATGAACCCAACAGCGAAGCGAGAAGGAATGCCTACCTCGCCGATATCACCTATGGTACTAATAACGAATTTGGTTTCGATTACCTGCGTGATAACATGGTGCATACCCCGCAGGAAATGGTACAGCGTAAACACCATTTTGCCATGGTGGATGAGGTTGACTCCGTATTGATCGATGATGCCAGAACACCGCTGATCATTTCAGGTCCGATCGGGCAGCAGACCGGCGAGCAGCAGTTCTTTGAACTGAAGCCCCGTATCGAGAAACTGGTGGATGCTCAGAAAAGGGCTACCAATCATTTTTTGAATGAGGCCAAGAAAAAGATCGCCGAAGGAAATGATGACCCGAAAGATGGTGGATTGGCATTGTTCCGCGCCCATCGTGGTTTGCCCAAGAACAATGCACTGATCAAATACCTGAGTGAACCTGGCATGCGCGTTAAACTGCAGAAAGCAGAGAACTATTACCTGGCCGATCAGCAGCGCGAAATGCCCAAAGCAGACGAGGAACTCTATTTCTATATTGATGAGAAGAACAATTCGGTGGAACTCACCGATAAAGGTATCCAGCTGATCACCCGTTCCGGTGAAGATCCCAACTTCTTTGTATTGCCCGATATCAGTGTATCGCTGGCAGCAGTGGATAATAACAATGCTTTATCTGCAGAAGAAAAACTGCATAACAAGGAAGCGATCATCAATGAGTATTCCGTAAAAGCAGATCGTATCCATACCGTACAGCAATTGCTGAAAGCATATACCTTATTTGATAAGGATGTGGAGTATGTGGTGATGGATGGTGGTGTAAAAATCGTGGATGAGCAAACAGGACGTATCCTTGACGGACGCCGTTATTCCGATGGTCTGCACCAGGCGATAGAAGCCAAAGAAAATGTGAAGATCGAAGCGGCCACACAAACCTATGCAACGGTTACACTGCAGAACTATTTCCGTATGTACCACAAACTGGCAGGTATGACCGGTACCGCCGAAACCGAAGCGGCAGAGTTGTGGGACATTTATAAATTAGATGTGGTGACCATCCCTACCAATGTACCAGCCATCCGTAAAGATGAGCAGGACCTGGTGTTCAAGACCAAACGGGAGAAATTCGGCGCGGTGATCGATGAGATCGTGAAACTGGTGGCTGCCGGACGTCCGGTACTGGTAGGTACCACTTCGGTGGAAGTGAGTGAGCTGTTGAGCCGCATGTTGCGTCAGAAGCAGATACCGCACAACGTATTGAACGCAAAACAGCACGCACGTGAGGCCCAGATCGTGGCCGAAGCAGGTTTTGCAGGTGCCGTTACTATCGCTACCAATATGGCGGGTCGTGGTACGGATATCAAACTCGGACCTGGTGTAAAAGAAGCTGGCGGTCTGGCGATCCTGGGTACGGAGCGGCATGAGTCGCGCCGTGTGGACAGGCAGTTGCGTGGTCGTGCCGGTCGTCAGGGTGATCCGGGTTCTTCCTTGTTCTTTGTATCGCTGGAGGATGACCTGATGCGTATGTTCGGAAGTGAGCGTATTGCCAAAGTAATGGACTTCGCAGGCTACAAGGAAGGGGAAGTGATCCAGCATAGTATGATCACCAAATCCATCGAACGGGCACAGAAAAAAGTGGAAGAGAATAACTTCGGTATCCGTAAGCGTTTGCTGGAGTATGATGATGTGATGAATAAACAGCGTACCGTGATCTACACCAAGCGTAACCACGCTTTGTTTGGAGAGCGCCTGGCACTTGACCTGGATAATGCCTTGTATTCCGTAGCAGAAGGCCTGGTGAATTCATTCAAGGAACAGGACGATCATGAAGGTTTCCGTATGGCAGCCATTGTGAACTTTGGTATCGATACATCCATCACTGCCGAAGAGTTGGGTAAATTACCGGAACACCAGTTGTCGGAGAAACTCTATAGCGAGGCTGCCGCCAATTATGAGCGCCGCAAGCAGGAGCTGATGACGCAGGCTGTTCCTGTGTTCAAAAATATTCGCCAGCAGCAGGGCTCACATATCGAGAACGTCATCGTTCCTTTCACGGATGGCCGACGTGCGATGCAGGTATTGTCTAACCTCAACAAAACCCTTGAGACCAATGGTGCAGAACTGGTGAACTCGCTGGAAAGAAGCATCACTTTAGGGTTCATAGACGATGCATGGAAGGAGCACCTGCGTTCCATGGATGACCTGAAGCAGAGTGTGCAGACCGCCACCTATGAGCAGAAAGATCCTTTGGTGATCTATAAGATGGAAGCGTTTGAGCTGTTCCGTAAGATGGATACAGAAGTGAACAGGGATATAGTACAGTTCCTGTGTCATGCCAGCATACCCTTGAACAGTGGCGACGAACTGAAAGAAGGACGCCAGGAGAAAACAGACATGAGCCGTATGAATGCGAGCAAGGATGACCTGGATGCGCCCCCGACCGAGAACGATTATTATGACCCTACGCCTGTTAAACAGCAGCCGGTTCATGTAGGCCCCAAGATCGGCAGGAACGATCCATGTCCTTGCGGAAGTGGGAAGAAGTTCAAGGCTTGCCATGGGAAGGATAGTTAACAATTAATAGTTAATAGTTAATAGTCGATAGTGTAAAAATTGATTGATACAAGTATTAATACCTAATAAGGATAAAAATGAGTTTGTATTTTGTTGCGAACTCATTTTTTTTTTATGAAAGAGAGTATCATCGCAAAGAAGTCATATATTTTTGCAGTAAAGATTGTAAAACTGCACTTGTGCATATGTAAAAGGGAAAAGTGCATAAGTGACTTGAGCAACCAGTTGCTAAGGGCATCTTCTTCTATCGGTGCCAATGTAGAAGAAGCATTGGGTGGACATACCAGGAGGGATTTCTCAGCTAAAATGAGTATTGCGTATAAAGAAGCGCGTGAAGCTGATTATTGGATCAGACTCTTGACAGATTGCGAAATTATTGAATCGGATATTTCCGCCGCTTTTAAAAAGGATATAACTGAGATCGTGAAAATACTGGCGGCTATTGTAAAATCTACAAAATCGTAACAACTATTAACTATTCACTTTTAACTTTTAACTAATGAATATCGCTCAATATATCGACCATACAATACTAAAGCCCACTACTTTACTAAGTGATATTGAAAAACTCTGCGCCGAAGCCAGGCAATATGGTTTTGCTGCGGTTTGTGTGCCGCCGAATTTTGTGAAGAAGGCAAAGGAGCTGACAGAAGGCTCGGCCGTGAAAGTGGCAACAGTGATTGGTTTTCCATTCGGGTATTCGGCAGTGGAAGCCAAGATCGCGGAGATCTTACTGGCGATCGTGGATGGGGCCGATGAGCTGGATGTGGTGATCAATATCTCGGCCATCAAAAACAACGACTGGGGATACCTGGCAGATGAGATCAACCATATTCTGCCGATCGTTCGCAGTAAGCATAAAGTGATCAAGATCATCATTGAAAGCGGGATACTCACAGATGAAGAGATCGTAAAATGTTGTGCCATCTATGGCGCCGCGGGCATCGATTACCTGAAGACCTCGACGGGTTATGCTGAAAAAGGCGCTACCGTGGAAGCGGTACGGTTATTCAGGCAACATTTGCCGGCCAATGTCGGTATCAAGGCATCGGGAGGCATCCGCGATTATATATTTGCCAAACAGTTGGTGGATGCCGGTGCCACACGCCTCGGTTGTAGCGCGGGTGTGGCCATTGTAGAGGGACAACCGGCGGGGGAAGGCGGTTATTAAACAGGAATGTGTAATTTAACGGTACAGATGTTACAAAGAATCATCATAATGGTATGGTTGGCCGTTAGCAGCAGCTCACTGTATGCTGCCGATACCGTTGTGGTAAAAAAAGATCCCCGGCTGGATGTGCTGAGTGTCAAACAAATGCAGGCCAACCAACGCAGCGCTATGATGACACCCAATGGGTTGTATCGGGGCTACCGGATCCAGTTGATCAGCACGCCCAGGAGGGATGATGCTTTCAGGAAAAGATCGGAACTGCTCTCCCGTTTTCCCGACCAGAAAGTGTATGTGGTCTTTCAATCGCCCAATTTTAAAGTGCGTATTGGGAACTTCCTGAAAAAAGAGGAGGCTGAAAAATTCAAGGCACAACTGAATCGAATATATCCGCAAGGTGTCTATATCGTGGAAGATGCAATAGAATATACGTTGAAAGAAGACGAGGATATCATTAACCAATAACCGAAGATGTTACAACAAAGAATACAGGAACTGGCAAAACAGTATGCAGCGGAATTCATTGCTGTACGGCAACACCTGCATGCCCATCCGGAGCTGAGTTACCAGGAATTTGAGACCAGTAAGTTTGTACAGGAAAAACTGCGTTCATTCGGGATATCTTTTGAAGAGAAGGCGACTACCGGTGTACTGGGCATCATTCAAGGGAAAAATCCGGATAGTAAGGTGATAGCTTTACGGGCTGATATGGATGCACTGCCGATCATGGAAGAGAATGAGGTGGATTATAAATCGAAGAACCCCGGTGTCATGCATGCCTGCGGACATGATGTACACACGACCATATTGTTGGGTGCGGCCAAGATCTTACAGGAATTGAAGCAGGAATGGGAAGGCACCATTAAACTCCTGTTTCAGCCGGGTGAGGAAAGAAATCCGGGAGGCGCCAGTTATATGATCAGGGAAGGCGTGCTGGAAAATCCCAAACCGCAGGGTATTTTTGGATTGCACGTACACCCTGGCCTGGATCTGGGTAAACTGAGTTTCCGGAAAGGCCGGGTGATGGCCAGTGCGGATGAATTATATATTACGGTGAAAGGCAAAGGCGGTCATGCTGCAGCACCGCATGTAACCGTGGATACGATACTGGTGGCAGCGCAACTGATACAAAGCCTGCAGCAGATCATATCAAGGAATAATAACCCGCTTTCTCCTTCCGTGTTGTCTATCTGTTCCATACAGGGAGGCCATACCACGAATGTGATCCCCAGCGAAGTAAAGCTCATGGGCACGTTCCGGGCCATGGATGAAACCTGGCGTACCAGGGCCCATGAATTGATCCGGAACCAGGTAAGAGGAATAGCCGAAGCTACCGGAGCCGAAATTGATCTGCACATTGATATCGGCTACCCCACTGTTGACAATGATCCAGTGCTTACAGAAAAGGGCTGGAAACTGGCAGAAGCCTATATGGGAAAGGATCAGGTGGAAGAAACAGAGATCCGGATGGGCGCCGAGGATTTTGGATTTTATACCCAGGTGATACCGGGTTGTTTTTACCGCCTGGGAGTCAGGAATGAAGCCAAAGGGATCATTCACAATGTACATACGCCCCGGTTTGATATTGATGAGCGGGCCATTGAGACCGGTATGGGCATGATGGCCTGGCTGGGTGCGGCTACTCAGGTATAATTACGCTGTTTTATGGGTGAAAAAACGGGTTCACCTGATTTGTCAGGAAGCTATTTTTGACAAAACCCTTCCCATGGACATTGAACTGATCCAGGAACGTATCTATTTGATCCGCGGCCAAAAAGTGATGCTCGACTTTGACCTGGCTGCATTGTATGAAGTGGAAGTGAGGCGGCTGAAAGAAGCTGTACGCAGAAACCGATCCCGTTTCCCGGAAGATTTTATGTATGAACTTACCCCGGAAGAATACCGGTTTCTAAGGTCGCAAATTGCGACCTTAGAAACCGGTGGCAGGGGCAAGTATGCCAAATATGCTCCTTTTGCATTCACAGAACAGGGGATAGCCATGTTGAGTGGGGTACTTCATAGCGAGCGGGCCATAGCCATGAACATTTCGATCATGCGGGCATTTATCGCCATGCGCCGGTTCCTGTACCAGTATAATGAACTGACGGAACAGATCAGTGATATCAGGCGTTCTGTGACCAATCATAATGAACAGCTTTCCCAGATCTATGATGCCATCGAAAACCTGCTGGATGAAAAGCAGGACCTGCAAACCTGGCGGGAGCGGGAAAGGATCGGTTTCAGGCCTTAAATTGCTTATCTTCTTTCCATTCAATATATCGTATTTTTGCGTTTCATGAAGTGCGTCCGGTTCAGTAGCGAACAGGCAGTACAAGTGAGTGACACAACAGGAGTCGACCCGGGTTGTGTTGCCAATAACCTAAAAAGAATCTATGGCCAAACATACAGATCTTCGACGGGAACAGGCGCTGGAATATCATGCCAGCGGACGCCCCGGGAAAATTGAAGTAGTACCCACCAAAGAAGCCAAAACGCAAAGAGACCTTTCGCTGGCGTATAGTCCGGGTGTAGCTGAGCCCTGTAAAGAGATTGCATCCAATACAGAAGAAGTGTATAAATATACTGCCAAGGGTAACCTGGTGGCGGTGATCAGTAATGGAACGGCTGTACTGGGTTTGGGTGATATTGGCCCTGAAGCCAGTAAACCCGTGATGGAAGGGAAAGGTGTATTGTTCAAGATCTTCGCCGATATAGATGTGTTTGATATTGAAATCAATGAAAAGGACCCGGAGAAATTTGTCCAGATCGTAAAATCCCTAGAGCCAACTTTTGGTGGCATTAACCTGGAAGACATCAAAGCACCTGAATGTTTTTACATTGAACAGGAGCTGAGAAAGCAAATGAATATCCCGGTAATGCATGATGACCAGCATGGTACAGCGATCATCAGCAGTGCCGCACTGCTGAATGCACTAGAATTACAGAAGAAGAAGATCGAGAAGGTGAAATTCGTGATCAATGGCGCAGGTGCGGCGGCCATGGCCTGTATACAGCTGTATGTTGCCCTGGGTGCGCGTTACGAGAATTTTATTCTGTTCGATAAAGACGGTGTATTACACGAAGGCCGGAAAGATCTGGGCCCCATCAGGGAGAAATTCGCAGTAAAGAAAAGTGACTGGACCCTGGCTACTGCCATGAAAGAGGCGGATGTGTTCCTGGGCCTGAGTGTAGGAAATGTGGTTACACAGGACATGGTCAAGAGCATGGCGAAAAATCCGATCGTATTTGCCATGGCCAACCCTGATCCCGAGATCACTTATGAAGATGCCACGGCGGTAAGGAAAGATATCATCATGGCTACCGGCCGGACCGATTATCCGAACCAGGTGAACAATGTATTGGGCTTCCCGTACATATTCCGGGGTGCTTTGGATGTGCGTGCCAGGCAGATCAACGAAGCCATGAAACTGGCGGCGGTGCGTGCGTTGGCCGACCTGGCCAAATCACCAGTGCCGGATATTGTGAACATGGCGTATAACCAGCACAATATGTCGTTCGGTCCCGAATACATCATTCCAAAACCACTCGATCCCAGGTTGCTGGCGACCGTGGCGCCCGCGGTTGCAAAAGCTGCGGTGGAAACGGGTGTGGCACAAAAAGATATTCCGAATTGGGAGGCGTATACATTGGAACTGAATAAACGCCTGGGACTGGATAACCAGCTGATCCGTGTGATCGGTAACAAGGCGAGGAGAGATCCTAAAAGACTGGTATTTGCCGAGGCCGATAACCAGAAGATCCTGAAAGCGGCCAGTATCCTGTATGATGATGGGATCGCTTATCCCATATTGCTGGGTGATCCTGTTAAGATCAACCGGATCGCTGAGGAGAACAATATTGACCTTACGGATATCCCGATCATTGACCCGAGAAGTGATGAGATGGAAGCGAAACGAGAGTTTTACAGTGAGTTGTTCTTCCAGAAACGTCACCGCAAAGGCGTGAATAAATATGAGAGTCTGAAGATCATGAAAGACCGGAACCACTTCGGTTGTATGATGGTGGAAACCGGGGATGCGGATGCGATGCTGTCTGGCCTGACCAAAAATTATGCGGAAGCGATCCGGCCGGCCTTACAGATCATCGGAACGGAAGAAGGTGTGAAAAAGATAGCGGGCATGTATCTGTTGCTTACCAAAAAAGGACCTTTGTTCCTGGCGGATACCACGGTCAATTTCAATCCAACGGCAGAAGAGCTGGCAGATATTACCATGATGGTGGCCAAGGAAGTACGCAACTTTAACCTGGTACCCCGGATCGCCATGCTGAGTTACAGTAATTTCGGAAGCAGTGATTCGCGGGAGGCAAGACTGGTGGCAGAAGCTACCCGTATATTGAAACAGCGGAACCCTTCACTGATCGTTGATGGAGAGATGCAGGGAAGCCTGGCTTTCAATAAGGAGATACTGCGTGATAATTATCCGTTCAGCGAGTTGGTGGATGAAGATGTGAATGTGCTCATGTTCCCCAACCTGACATCGGGTAACGTAACGTATAACCTGCTGAAAGAAGTAGGTGGAGCCGACGCGATCGGTCCGATATTGCTGGGATTGAAAAAACCGGTGCATGTGCTGCAATTGGGCAGTACAGTGCGGAGCATCATCAATATGGCATTGGTGGCGGTGGTGGATGCGCAACTGAAATGCCGCATCAATACCGATGAAGTGGTTCAGCGCAGCGGATGGTGGAAGCGCCTTAAGAAGCGTAAAAAATAAGATTCTGCCGTTGGGGCACCATTTTCAAGGATTCATTTTTAAATATTAATTCAACAAGATGTCGTTTTTCACACATTTCGGTACTTATCTTCTCATGTTGAAGGGGATGTTCACCAAACCCGAGAATTGGCGTATGTACTGGAAAGAGTTCATGCATCAGTGTGTGGAGATCGGCGTGGGGGCATTACCGATCGTGGTGATCATTTCCCTGTTCCTGGGTGCGGTAACCACCATACAGACCGCTTACCAGCTGGTGAGCCCGCTGGTACCCCAGTCGACCATTGCGCAGATCGTGCGGGATAGTATGATCCTGGAACTGTCCCCTACGGTGGTAAGTATCGTATTGGCGGGTGTGGTAGGCAGTAAGATCGCCAGTGAACTGGGAAATATGCGCATCAGTGAACAGATCGATGCACTTGAGATCATGGGGATCAATACCAAGAGTTACCTGATCTTTCCCAAAATACTGGGATCCCTGGTGGTGATCCCTTGCCTGATCATCATTTCCGCAGTGCTGGGTATCTGGGGTGGACGTTTTGCCGGTTCATTATCGGGTATCCTGGCCACTGATATCTATGATATTGGTCTTCGGCAGAACCTGAATCTCTATAATATCAATTTCGCGTTATACAAATCTTATACGTTTGCGTTCATCCTCAGCAGCATACCTGCGTATTTCGGGTATAATGTAAAAGGCGGTTCCCTGGAGATCGGAAGGGCCAGCACCAGCGCCGTGGTAGTGAGCTGTATCCTCATACTGCTGGCCGATTATGCACTGGCTGCCCTGCTGTTGTAGATCCTGTATTAAATTTTTTACTCAAGCCACTACTTGTTACTTTTAAGGTGATAATGGACATCGATCTCGTATGCCATTTCTTTAAAGTACACAGTGTATGAATCCGGGATTTTCATCTTTTCAAAAACAGATCACTCATCCGGTTAAGTTCCGGCTGTTCATGCTGAAGAAACTTCCTTCGGCTTATTTTGCCGGTCTTCGCATCAGATCCTTTAACGAAAAGGCTGCTGTCATCACTGTCCGCTATAATTGGTTTACCCAGAATCCTTTCCGTTCCATGTATTTTGCTGTGCAGGCAATGGCCGCAGAAATGAGTACGGGTTTGCTGGCATCAGGTCAGGTGTACCAGAGAAACCCCGCCGTAAGTATGCTGGTGGTAGGATTGGAGGCGAAGTTTTTTAAGAAAGCAACAGGTCTGATTGCATTCACCTGCACCGATGGTGATGCCATTGAGAGGGAAGTGGAACAAGCCATTGCTACTGGTGAGGGACGAATGATCACCTGCAGGTCAATAGGGACTAATGAGGCGGGCGAGCAGGTATCGGAATTTCTGATTAGCTGGAGCTTTAAGGCAAAATCACGTACGTAGGGCACATATTTTTATCAATTTGTAAATGCCGAAGGTTAGAACGGGATTGTTCTTTCTTGAGGATAGGAGGGATTATGAAAATAGCATTTCATGGAGCTGCCAGAACCGTTACCGGTTCCAAACACCTGGTCACACTTCGGAACGGGAAAAAATTATTGCTGGATTGCGGGCTTTTTCAGGGATTGGGAAAAGATACGGCATCCATGAATGAAGACTTTGGTTTTGATCCTGCTTCAGTGGATTACCTGATCCTGTCGCATGCGCATATAGACCATTGCGGCCAGGTACCACATGTGGTAAAACATGGCTACAAGGGCCCGATCTATGCAACACCTGCCACCAAGGAACTGGCGGGTATCTTACTGGAAGACTCGGCACAGATACAGCGAGATGATACCCGTTTCATCAATAAACGAAGGGCCAAACAGGGACTGCCTCCTTATGAACCGATGTATGACCTTGAAGATGCTACCAAAGCGTTCGAGCAGTTCAAAACGATCAATTATAACCTATGGACCCGCATTGATGAAAGTATTGAAGTGATGTTCACCGATGCGGGCCATATTATCGGAAGTGCGGCGGTTCATCTCCGGATCACAGAAAAAGGAGAGACCACCTGTATCAGCTTCAGTGGCGATGTGGGACGTTACAATGATGCCATTCTGCGATCGCCTGATATTTTTCCGCAGGCTGATTATATCATATTGGAAAGTACTTACGGCAATAAACTGCACGATGAAGTGCATGGCACTGTGGATACCCTGTACGATTGGGTGCATAAGACCTGTATTGAGAAAAAAGGGAAACTGATCATACCTGCATTCAGTGTAGGACGTACACAGGAGATCCTCTATGCGCTGAACCAGCTGGAAGTGGAGAATCGCCTGCCATCCGTACCCTATTATGTAGACAGCCCGTTAAGCAGGGAGGCTACGGCGGTGGTGAAGAATTATCCGCAGTATTTCAATAAGCGTATCAAGCGGATCATGCAGTCTGATAATGACCCTTTTGATTTCAAGGGGCTTAATTTTATCAAGACGGTAGACGAAAGCAAGAACCTCAATAACCTGCCACAACCCTGTGTCATCATATCAGCCAGCGGAATGGCAGATGCGGGAAGGGTGAAACATCATATCATGAATAATATACATGATGCAAAGAATACCATACTGATGGTGGGGTATTGCGAACCCCATTCACTGGGTGGCCGTTTGATGGCGGGCGTCAAAGAAGTGAAGATCTTTGGAGAAATGTTTCCTGTAATCGCTGAAGTGGGACAAATGCGCAGCATGAGTGCTCATGGGGATTACGACGATCTTTGCCAGTTTCTTGCCTGCCAGGATCCCACGCTGGTAAGGACACTCTTCCTGGTGCATGGTGAGTACGATGTTCAGCAGGATTTTGCGCGAAGACTGGTACGCAAAGGCTTCAAAGATGTGGTGATCCCCGAAATGCATTATGAGACCTCTCTCTGATAGATGACTGATTCAATTGTTCAAGTAAAAGCAAACATGGAAAACAATCTTCCGATTTCTTCCCGAATTAGGGAAATATACCAACAGCGATTTGGAACACCCGCCTGTATTGTTCGATCACCGGGCAGGATCAACCTGATAGGGGAACATACCGATTATAACATGGGGTTCGTGTTACCGGCTGCCATTGATAAAGCTATCTATGTGGCGATCGGAAAAAGGGATGATGAACGCATACATCTTTATGCCGCAGATCTTGACCGTACGTATGAAGGATCGCTCTCAGACGTACGTGTCTCCGGACAACACTGGCCCGACTATATTCTTGGTGTGGTACAGCAGTTGCAGAAAACAGGTCATAAGTTAGCTGGCTTTTCTGCTGCGATATTGGGAGATGTTCCTTTGGGAGCAGGACTTTCCTCCTCGGCTGCTTTAGAGTGTGCCACAGTGTTTGCACTGAACGAACTTTTCCAGTTAGGATTGGATAAACGAAATATGGTGCAACTGGCGCAGAAAGCAGAGAATGAATTTGTGGGACTGCAGTGCGGTATCATGGATCCCTTTGCCAGTGTATTTGGCAAAAAAGGGCAGGTGATCCGGCTCGACTGCCGTTCGCTGGAATATGCCTACATGCCATTCTCGACCGAAACATACAAGATCGTTCTGTTCGATACCGGGGTAAAACATTCGCTGGCTTCATCTGAATACAATCTGCGCAGGCAGGAATGTGAGGAGGGGATCCGTATTATACAAAGGGCGTATCCGCAGGTGCGTTCGTTGAGGGATGCAACTATCTCTATGGTGAACGAGTGTTTGCAGGCCGGAGATCCTGTGGTATACAAGCGATGCAAATATGTTGTAGAGGAGATATCCCGCTTGCAGGAAGCCTGTGATGACCTGGTGAACAATGATCTTGCCGCATTTGGCAAAAAAATGTTCGCCACACACGATGGCCTGAGCCAGCTGTATGAAGTAAGCTGTCCTGAGGCTGATGCACTGGTGGATATGGCGCGAAACCGGCCGGAAGTACCTGGCGCACGCATGATGGGAGGCGGGTTCGGCGGATGTACCATCAATATTGTACAACAGGATGCAATACCTGGATTGGTAGCGGTCATAGAAAAAGATTACAGGGAAAAGTTCAATAAGGAACTGAAAACCTATATCGTCAATATTGATGAGGGAACCACACTTGTAAACATATGAATGAAGCAGTTTTGAGTGTATACCAGCAAAGGGCCAATGAATTCCGTTCTCAGAAAGAGACATTGGGACGCCGGCTATTGTTGAATAGCCTGTTGCGGTTGGTGTTTTTTATCCTGTTCGGCTGGTTCCTGTATGTCGTATTCCGTGAACGATTCACGGGAAATGCATGGTTGTATTCCATAGGAGCGTTCATTGTGTTCCTGTATTGGGTTTCGCGGGCCGGGATCTTGAAACAGAAGATCGGTTTTGCAGAGAAGCTGATCCTGATCAATGAGAACGAGATCACCGTACTGAAAGGAGGGGTTTCCTGTTTCGAAGATGGTACTTCCATACAGGTAGTACCTGGTTTTGCGACAGATCTGAATGTGTTGGGTAAACATTCCCTGTATCATCACCTCAACAGAACCGGCAGTATCTCTGGTAGAAAACAGCTGGCGAAAGCCATTACAGATCCTCTGCTGGCTCCACAACAGATCATCGACTACCAGGCTTGTGTAAAAGAATTGTCCGGCAAGACCGCATTCAGGCAGAACCTGCAGGCACACACGTTGTTGCTGAAAGAAGAGGTCAGCTTGTCGCAAATGATCACCGGCCTGCCCGAAGGAGCGGGTTCTGGCCTGGAAAGATCTCCCTGGAAACAATTGGCATGGTTGTGGCCAATTGCCGGCGTGTTGACCATTGCATTCGCTGTTTGGGCCCATACCTATTCCTATATATTGGTTTTTACCATGTTGGGTTTGTTGGTTTTGTCGCCGGCACTCAAGCAGGTATCTCAATTGTACCATCATATTTCCAGGAAGGGGTATCTGTTTACGCAGTATGCCGCCTGTTTTCAGTTGATCTGTGAGCAGGAGATACAGCACCCGGCATTGCGGGCGAAACAGGAACAGATCACAGAAGCTTCAGAAGCATTCCGGAAATTATCGCGCCTGATGGGGGTATTTGATCTGCGGGTAAGTTTGCTGAGCTTTTTTGTAAACGGGTTGTTCTTATCTGACCTGCTTTGTGCCAGGGCTTACCTGAAATGGAACCGAAAATACCAGCCTTCGTTTGATACATGGTTCGATACACTGGGCGAAATAGAAATGCTGAATTCACTGGCCTGTTTTCACCAGAATCATCCTGGCTTTATTTTTCCTGAAGTAATAGCTGATGCTCCTGTGATCAATGCTGCCGGCCTGGGACATCCGCTGATGAATGAGCGAAAAGCTGTAACGAACGATTTTTCCATCGGAACAACTGCCAGGTTGCATTTGGTCACCGGTTCCAATATGTCCGGGAAAAGTACTTTCCTGCGATCAGTTGGGTTGAATATGCTGTTGGCGCAGATGGGGGCACCGGTATTCGCTGAGAGATTTACGTTCAGCCCTGTCAGGCTGCTCACTTCTTTTCATCACATTGATTCGCTGGAAGAAAGCACTTCTTATTTCTACGCCGAATTAAAATGCCTGCAATCCATCATGCAGGCATTGGATGAGCAGACACCTGCATTGGTATTACTGGATGAAGTGATGCGGGGCACCAATTCGGAGGATAAACACGATGGAACCGCTTTGCTCATAAAGAAACTGTTACAGAAAAACTGTTTGACGCTGATCGCCACACACGATACGGAACTGGGTATACTGGCAGAGCAATATCCCGGACAGGTGGAGAACTATTGTTTTGAAAGCGAGGTCACAGAAACCGGCTTACACTTTGATTTCACCAGGAAAACGGGGGTAGCCCAAAGCAGAAATGCTACTTACCTGATGAAACAGATGGGCATCGTTTAAATACTACTCGATCAGTTTTACGACCCTTGTCATCTTACCATCTGTGTTCACTCCTTCCAGAACCAGCAGGAATTTTTTGGTCACATCATTGTTATAAAACTGGATACGTACCCTTGGGTTCTTTTTGTTGGTGATCAGGTAGGGATTCCAATAAATGGTGGTTCGGTTGTCGGTCTCAAAATTGTCGCTGGCTTTTTCGTAAGACGGGTTAAAGAATTCCTTGAACCGGGAGTAACCCCCAAGGATGGTATTCTCAAGTCCTTTGCTGTTAGGATTGTTTCCTCTGGTGTCAGCACCTTTTTTTGTATAAATCGCAATTGCACCGCCACTGCCGCCACCCGTAGCACCAAAGAAGGGAGGACGGAACACCTTTATCATCGCAATATCCCTCACATTCATCGTCTGTACCATATCTATGCTTGAAGGAGATTCATTCAGGAATAAGTTTGGAACTGCACCCCGCCAGCTGACAGTTGCACCGGTTCCGGTGCCGGTCACCATCAGGCCTGCCACTTTTCCCTGCAGGTAAGACAATACATCAATTGCGCCATTTGCAGAAGGGTCATCGGTCATATCAAAAGAATAGGCATCGCCGCCAGAGAACATGCCACGGGTATATTTTTCATCGAGCTGCTGTTCTTTGGTCTTGGCTCGTGCTTTTACGATCACTTCCTGGAGTGTGGTTGAAGCCATTCTTTTCTTCAATAATTCCTGCTCGTTCAGGAAATAGTTCATCCTGGCTTTTGCAATGCTGTCGCTATACCGTAACGGCCTGTACGTGTCTGCGAACTGGATCTTCTTGGGAGTCTGTCGTAAAAGACCGTTCTCAAATTTCACCTGAGTCAGGTCGGTCAGTTTATCATTCCCGTTAAAGCTGTAGAAGATGCGGGCCGTATCATAGAAGAAAGCGCTTTTCTGTTCAAAATTACCTTCTTTGTCTACCGGCAGGAACACAAAGTTCCGGCTGCTGTCTTTACCGGCTATGATCAGGTTCAGTAAAAGCGGTTTGCTGTTAAGAATGCTTTTGTCTGCGAATACCTTTCCGGTGACCTTCATGAAATCCGTTTCCGCAGGGTATTGCAGGGTAGGGGTAATGCCTGCTTTCACTTTATCCCAGTCAAACCTACGCCAACCGTTGGTAAGCATTACCAGGTCCAGGTTGGCAGTTACCGTATCTGCATCGCTGCTGAGGTAATAACCAGGGTTGTGGACCTTGCCTTTGATCTCGCTGCTCAGCAGTATATCTGAAAAAATGGTCCGTTCATCGGGTTCACCAATGCTGGCATCAGTGATGGAGACAGACATATTGGTGGTAGCCGTATCTGATACAGAGATCTCATATACGTTCTTACCTCTTTTGTCTAAACTTACCAGTGCGGGATTCAGCTTGGTGTTGAATTCGTGTAAACGGTTATTTACAAAAATGATCCTTTCGGCTATGGGCAACCAGTCTGATGTAAATAGGGTGAACTGAAGGATGCCTGTGGGTAATTCATCGATCGGTACTGCTGCATTCAGTAACAGTTTCTCTGATGCGTTCAGGCTGACCTTGTAATATAAAACCTGGTTCATGTGAACCAGCAGGTTCATCTTTTTGAAATTATCCGCAACGTTCTGTGTGCGTTCTACCTGTACGAGGGCTTTTTCATTGGTGGTTTTGATGCTGATACGGGCTCCCTGGGTTTTGGATACGGTGATGGGGGTTGTACCCGTCTTGCCATTTTCATCGGTCCAATTGAGCTTATACCCCTCCTGCGGATTGGGCAACAACCAGAAACTGCCCATGCCATCGTGTTTGGTCCTCAGTGTATCCAGTATCTTGTTCTTATCATTTACCAGGAATCCCTTGATAAAGACAGGCGAGCCGAACTGGTTGGTGGCTTTGAAAGCGATCCGGGTGGTGAGTCCGCTCACGAGTGTACCTCCTTCTGGGAAGGTCTCTACCCGTGTTTTGAAAACGATCGGCTGTTTTTTGGGAGGGTTGGCGGTACTGGTATTGATGGTGATATCCTTCTCATAACGGAAAGCAGGGTCATCATTGAGCATCCAGCGGGTGAAGGCTTTCACATGGATGAAGTTACCGGTATAATCGGCCGGCAGTTCAAAAGATCCCTTGGCGGTGGACTGATACAATGGTGCCACTGTCTGTTTAAGCATTTTGCCGGTGGTATCATACCACTCCAGGTAAACATTCTTGCTAAGTCCGCTCAGTTCCGTGCCGCTTAACAGGTACACTTTGTAGAAGATGGTCTCTTCCTTATTGTACATGCTCTTATCAAAGTGAATATGCATTTTCTCGGTTGGGAACTGCTCGGCGTATACGGCCATCATTGAGTCGATCTGTTGCGCCTGGCTTTTTTGCACCAGCAGAAAAGAAAAAATCATTACGAGCAAAGCTGAAGAAAGTTGTTTCATCCCGGTAAAATTGTCTTGCAAAATAAATTCAATGTACAAAGAACCGGTTTATTTTCTGCTGCAGGATCGCTTTTATTAACAGTAGTATGCTGTTAACTTGCTATTAACAAACCAGTTGTGGCTTGTTTCCTGTCTTTCGCCTGTATCAGGGGTGAATCGTGCTTGGGAAAAAAGCAGTAAATTACCCTTTCCTTCACCATTTTACTATTCATGAAAACTGTTATCATCACCGGTGCCAACGGCAACCTGGGTACGGCTGTGACCAGGCATTTTATCAGTAAGGGTTACCGCGTGGTAGCTACCGTGATCCATGAGCAGATGAAAGCGGATATGCCACCTGACCCGAGTCTTGATGTTGAGATAGTGGACCTTTCCGATGAGCTGGCGGCGGCAGCATTTGTTGACCGTTCTGTTGAAAAATATGGTACTATTGACGCTGCATTGATGCTTGTGGGTGGTTTTGCCATGGGTACGATCGCCACCACTTCTACTGCAGATATAGACCAGCAGGTGTCGTTGAATTTTAAAACCGCCTACCAGGTTGCACGGCCCCTGTTTATGCATATGCTGGAAAAGGGTAATGGCCGATTGGTCTTTATCGGGGCCAGGCCCGCACTGGAAGCGGCCTCAGGAAAAAACCTGTTGGCCTATGGACTCAGCAAATCACTCCTGTTCAAACTGGCAGAATACCTGAACGAAGAAGCAAAAGGCAAAAATGTGACAGCAACGGTGGTGGCACCATCCACTCTCGATACCCCGATGAACAGGCTGTCAATGCCTGATGTGGATCCTGCCATCTGGGTAAAACCGGATGCCCTGGCAGGTATACTGGAGTTCATCGTATCGGAAGCGGGAGCCCCCTTGCGCGAATCAGTTTATAAAGTATACAATAACGCCTGAAAATCGAATCTATGTTAACCGAAAACCTGGCTAAACTATTTGAACGGGATATACTGAAACTCAAAGCAGAGATCAGCTTATATACGGATGAGTCCCTGATGTGGAGGACCCTGCCCGGTACCAGCAATCCGGGTGGTAATTTGTGCCTGCACCTGTTGGGTAACCTGCAGCATTATATTGGTGCCGTATTGGGCGGCAGTCACTATAAGCGTAACCGGCCGGAAGAGTTCAGCAGCAAAAATGTTCCGCTGGCTGATATACAGCAGCAACTGGACCATGTGGTGGTACTTATTCCTAAGACCATACGTTCCTTATCGGCGGAAACGCTGGAAACAGATTACCCTGAAAAAGTATTCGATTATCCTATGACCACGCAATATTTCATGATACACCTGCTGGCACATCTGGATTATCACCTTGGTCAGATCAATTACCACCGCAGGCTGGTTAGTAATGGTTGACACCACAAACCCGCCAGTTCTACGCTTGCGGTAAGCGTGCTCATCACAAATGGTCAAGTATCGCTTTTACCGAAGAACGTTTTCTGTAATCCTTATCGAAAAACCGATAGGTGATTTTGCCCTCTTTGTTTATGATATAAACAGCCGGCACCGGCAGATTGGCTCCATTTGCTTCACCATTGGCCTCTGTGAAATTGATACCGAATTTTTTATAAGCTTCAATAGTCGGTTCGTCCACTGAAAAGGACACATCATATTTTTTCATGATCTCCAGCCCCTCATCGTGCAGGATGGAATAACTGGCCTTGGTTTTACTGATGGTTTTAACAATATTCTCATTTTTTTCCGGTGTAATGGCCAGTACAACAGCGTTTTTTGCCCTGATCAGCGACAGGGAGTCCTCCAGCTGCTGCAGAGCGCGGTTACAATACGGGCACCATTGTCCACGATAAAATATCAGTACCACGGCACCTTTCTTACGTTCCTGGTTCAGTGATATTTTTTTGCCGTTTTGATCCTGTGCGGTGAACTCAGGAGCAACATCATTCAATTGCAACCCCCTGGGAGAATATTGAGCCATTGAAGCGATGGCAAGTAAAAAAGCGATCATTGAAAGACAGACTTGTTTCATAGTGTTGGTTTTTAATGTATAGCATAAAAGACGCAGGAGTACGTACAGCCTTACAAAGAACCGGTGTAAAACTTTATGCGGGCTGGGCGGGTGATTGGTATTGTTTCATATCCTGAAACGATGATCGGAATGAATGGCCTGTTGCAGGTTCGGCAGCGGCTCTCCTTTTATAGAAATCATGATTTCAGGGAGCCTGTTAGCTGTAGCGGAAACAGGATACAAGCTCCGGAAATAAGTTGGTGAGATAGCGGCTGGAGAGGGACCGGCCATGAATAAAAAAAGGTAAAAAAAGTAATAAAACTGATTTATGTCATTTGCTGACACCTGCGGATTTCCGATGATTTTTGACTATTTCTGTTTTTTTTAAAATTAGCCCTGCAATTCTTTGTGTACTTAATTTTTTTCATGTGAAATTCCGTAATTTGGATGTGGGTATAAAATTGTAACCCGTTCAAAATATGGGAGCCATTTCATTGATTGCATTGGGTCTGGCAGCCATCCTTTTTTCTGCCGGCGGTATCCTGGTTGGAAAAATACTTTTGAAGAAAAGCCATAACTCCCAGAAAGGTCAACCTTACGAATGCGGTATCCCTACCGAAACTTCTCCCTGGCACCAGTTCCATGTTGGTTATTACCTATTCGCCCTGCTCTTCCTCATTTTCGATGTGGAGTTGGTATTCATGTATCCCTGGGCTGTGGTAGTTAAAAAGATAGGGCTGCTGGCGCTTATCGAGATATTTATTTTCATATTCATACTGTTCATGGGCTTTTTATATGCACATAAAAAAGGAGCATTGAAATGGAGTTAAACGAGGCCAAACAGGCGCAATCAGATTTTCCGGGTGAGATACACCCTACAGCAGGAGGCGGTATTATTGTGAGCAGCTTTGATGGCCTGATCAACTGGGCGCGCTCCAATTCTTTATGGCCCCTCACTTTTGCAACCAGCTGCTGCGGCATTGAGATGATGTCCACCGCATCTGCCAAATACGATTTTTCCAGGTTCGGTTTTGAAGTGACCCGCGCCACCCCGCGCCAGGCCGATGTGATCATTATTGCCGGCACCATCGTGAATAAAATGGGACCTGTTTTAAAACGCCTGTACGACCAGATGGCCGATCCCAAATATGTGATCGCCATGGGGGCCTGTGCTATCAGCGGCGGGCCTTTCTTTTACAATACCTATTCTGTGGTAAAAGGAGCAGACCATATCATTCCGGTAGATGTATACATACCGGGCTGTCCTCCCAGGCCGGAAGCGCTGTTACATGCATTGATCACCCTGCAGGAAAAGATCAAAAGTGGCTTAACCCGCGAACAGATCCGTGAAGGATCCAAAGTTTAGCATAAAGTAATTGTATGACGAACGAAGAACTGAAAGAACAGATACTCGCCCTGGAACCCAGCGCCACTTTCGATGAAACAGGTGAATGGCTGAATGTTCTGGTAGAGCCTGCCCAATGGAAAGAACTGGCCCGGGGACTGCGGAACTCGGCCATGCATTTTGATTACCTGTTCTGCCTGACCTGTGTTGACTGGAAAACGCATATGACCATGGTGTACCATCTTTCCTCCACTTCGCACAGGCATACTATCGTTGTAAAAGCAAAAGTTGACAGGAGTCAACCCGAGATAGAGACCGTATGTGATATCTGGCGTACGGCGGAGTTCCATGAAAGGGAAGTATTCGAGTTGTTCGGTGTTGTATTCCTGAACCATCCTGATCTGCGCAGGCTAATCCTGACCGATGATTTCGAGGGATTCCCTTTGCGCAAGGATTTTGAGGACCCTATTAATATGATAAAACTGTAGCGGGCATGTATACGCAAACCGAGGTGATAAAAGATACTACTGCAAACGGTTCTGAAGGCGAACTGGTGATCAACATGGGACCACAGCACCCGGCCACGCATGGTGTGCTGCATCTGGTCATCACTTTGAACGGTGAAACCATTAAAAAAATTGAGCCACATCTGGGTTATATCCACCGATCTATCGAAAAGATGACGGAGAGCCTGACCTATCGGCAGTTCACCTATGTAACCAGCAGGATGGATTACCTGTCGGCCCATATCAACAACCTGGCCTGTGCCATGACGGTTGAAAAAGCCATGCAGATAGAAGTTCCTGAACGTGCCCAGGTGATTCGGGTATTGATGAACGAACTGACCCGTATCGCTTCCCACGAATTGTGGATCGGTGCGATGGCAATGGACCTGGGAGCATTCACCCCCTTCTTCTACGCTTTCCGTGAAAGGGAAATGATCACCGAGATCATGGAAGACTCCTGCGGGGCAAGGCTAACGATGAATTATATGGTGCCCGGTGGGGTGATGTATGATATCCATCCGGATTTCCAGAAAAAAGTGAAGGCATTTGTACAACAGTTCAAGGATAAGGTTACAGAATACGAAGACCTGGTCACCAATAATGTGATCTTTCAAAGCCGTACAAAGGGCGTGGGTTACCTGTCCAAAGAAGATGCGATCTCTTACGGTTGCAGCGGACCTGTGGCAAGGGCCAGCGGGGTTAGTTGCGATATCCGTAAGATCTATCCTTATGAAGTATATGGTAAAGTGGAATTTGATGAGGTGCTGGACACTGCCGGTGATTCCTTTGCCCGTTACCTGGTTCGCGTAAAGGAGATGAACCAGTCTATCCGTATCATCGAACAGCTGATCGATACTATTCCGGAAGGTGATTTCCAGGCCAAAACAAAAGCGGTCCTGAAACCACCGAAAGGAGAGTTCTATACCAGGGTGGAAACGGCCCGTGGAGAACTGGGTGTATACCTGGTCAGCGAAGGCGGTACCACACCGTATCGCATCAAATACCGTTCACCGGGATTCTCGAACCTGTCCGCACTCGACCATATGGCCCGCGGCAGTAAGATCGGCGACCTGATGGCGACCATGGGTACGCTGGACCTGGTGATCCCGGATATTGACAGATAAAGACAATTGTGCATGGTGGATGTGCGATGTTGCATCTGCCGTGAACGATCATAAACGAAAGTAATATATAAACAATGTTCAGTTTAGAAGGCATAACAAAAACCATACAGGACTGGTTATTCAGCAGCTTCAGTCCTACGGTTGCATTGCTCATTGAATGTGCGATCATCATACTGCTGGCGATTGCTTTGTTTGCCGTACTCGGCCTGGTGCTGGTATTGATGGAAAGAAAAGTGGCCGCACATATCCAGATCAGGCTGGGACCTAACCGGGTAGGACCCGGAGGGATGTTCCAGACTGTGGCCGATACGGTAAAACTGATCATGAAAGAGGGATTGACGCCGGATATGGCCGATAAGTTCCTGTTTAACCTGGCGCCATTTATTGTGATGATCGTGGCCATGCTGCTGCTGGCTCCCATCGCTTTTGCAAAGAATTTCCAGATATGGGACATCAATATCGGCGTGCTCTATGTATCTGCCGTATCCTCCCTTTCCGTGATCGGTATCCTGATGGCTGGATGGGCCAGTAATAATAAGTATTCATTATTGGGTGCGATGCGCAGTGGTGCACAGATAGTCAGTTATGAACTCTCTGCGGGTCTGGCCATATTATCGGTGGTGGTATTAACAGGAAGTTTACAGATCTCGGATATCATCGAATCTCAGAAAGATGGCTGGTGGTTATTCAAGGGGCATATCCCGGTGATCATTGCGTTCGTGATCTTCCTGATCGCAGTTACGGCAGAGACCAACCGTGCACCTTTTGACCTGGCAGAGGCCGAATCAGAACTGACCGCAGGTTTCCATACCGAATATTCGGGTATGCGCTTCGCGTTCTTTTTCCTGGCCGAGTATATCAATATTTTCATTGTGTGTTCGATAGGAGCTACACTTTTCCTCGGTGGCTGGATGCCTTTGCATATCGGCAACTGGGAATCGTTCAACCACCTGATGGATTATATCCCTTCATCGGTCTGGTTCATGGGTAAGACCTTCTTTCTCATTTTCCTGATCATGTGGTTCCGCTGGACCTTCCCGCGTTTGCGTGTAGACCAGTTGCTGAACCTGGAATGGAAATACCTGTTACCAATCAGTTTGTTCAACATTCTGCTGGTAACGTTGATAGCGATCATGGGGTGGCATTTTTAGTATGGTTCGGAGGTTTACTATTCAATAACCTCTCTGTATCAAAACCTGTTTCGCGGTCCGGTAATCAGGGAAACCCGATCATCCGGTGAAGAGCAGGGGCAGAATGCAGAGGCAACATAAAAACAGGATCATGTTTTTGAAAGAGTACATAAAGGATGTTTACAACGGTGTAACCTCTTTGCTGAAGGGGATGCGGAAGACCGGTTATTATTTCTTTCATACCAAAGAGATCATCACCGAACAATACCCCGATAACCGCGCCACCCTGAAAATGGCCGAACGTTTCCGTGGCGAAGTGGTGATGTTGCATGATGAGAACAACGAACACGCCTGCACCGGCTGTACAGCCTGTGAACTGGCCTGTCCTAACGGCACCATCAAGGTCATCACCAAGTTCGATATGACACCGGAAGGAAAAAAGAAAAAAGCCGTTGATACCTTCATCTATCACCTCGAACTATGCACCATGTGTAATCTATGCGTGGAAGCCTGTCCTACAGGTGCCATCAGTATGGCGCAGAATTTTGAGCACAGTGTATATGACAGAAACAAACTTACCAAACGATTAAATAAACCAGGTTCAAAAGTCAGGGAGGGCGTTGAATAATGGAAGCTGCTGCAATTATATTCTATCTGATATCAGCCTTTATCCTGGGTACCGGGATCCTGGCTGTAACCACACGTAAGATATTCCGTTCTGCCATCTGGCTGTTGTTTTCGCTGGTGGGCATTGCCGCCATGTATTTCTGGCTGCAGGTCGAGTTCATCGCGGCTGTACAGATCATTGTATATGTTGGTGGTATCGTGGTATTGATCATCTTCTCCATCTTCCTGACACAACAATCCGGGAAAGAGATGGCCAAACCGGTAGCCCGCCGGGCTCTGTTCGGAGCACTGGCGGTGGTATTTGGCCTGGCACTGATCTACAGTATCATTGCACAGTATGGTTTTGCAGAGCAGGCTACACGGCCATTCGGGGTTACGGTGGATGCCATCGGTACGCAAATGCTCAGTACCACCGACCATGGGTTCATCCTGCCGTTCGAAGTGGTGAGCATGTTATTACTGGCATCGATGATCGGTTGTATCGTCATCGCGATGAAGAACCGGAATACCAACGGCCCGGAACTGCAGGAGCCTGCTGGAGGCAAGCTGATGATCCATGCCGATTTTACTTCAACCCAAACAGACAAGGAGGCCTGATATGAATAGCATACCCTTAACACATATCTTATTTGTCAGCACTGCCCTTTTCTGTATCGGCATGTATGGACTGTTCACCAGGAGGAACATGATCACCATGCTGATGTCGATTGAATTGATGCTGAACAGCGTGAACATCAATTTTGTGGCCTTCAACAAATATCTGTGGCCGGAGAAACTGGACGGTATCTTTTTTACGCTGTTCATCATCACGATTGCTGCTGCAGAGGCTGCCATCGCCATCGCGATCATCATTAATCTGTATAGAAGTCATAATTCAATAGATGTGGAAGATGCCACGGAACTGAAATATTAAAAAGATGTCAAACTATTCCTACATCGTATGGATCCCGTTGTTGCCGCTGCTGACCTTTCTGCTGCTGGGACTGTTCGGGCGCAGATACGTTAAAAATTTTTCCGGTATCCTGGGCTCTGGTTCCCTGCTGGTGTCTACCGTATTATCGTTACTGGCTGCCCGGCAGTATTTCCTGCAGGATGGCCAGCTCAATGGTGTTTACCAGAAGATCATCGCATTCAAATTCACCTGGCTGGAATTTTCACCCAATGTATCCATTGATATCAGTGCGATCATCGATCCCATTTCGGTGATGATGCTGGTGGTGGTCACTTTTGTTTCGCTAATGGTGCATGTCTTCAGCCTGGGGTATATGAAGGGAGAGGAGCGCTTCGCTACTTATTATGCCTATCTCGGCCTGTTCACTTTCTCCATGCTGGGCCTGGTACTATCCGGCAATCTCTTCCAGATCTATATGTTCTGGGAACTGGTAGGGGTCTCTTCTTTCCTGCTGATCGGATATTATTACCATAAGCCTTCAGCAGTGGCAGCTTCTAAAAAAGCATTTATCGTGACCCGTTTTGCTGACCTGGGTTTCCTGATCGGTATATTGGTACTGGCTTTCTATGGGCAAACCCTGGACATCACTACCCTGATCGAAAGACTGACTTCTACACAGTCAGCGGAATTTTCCGGCATCACCACTGCGGGTTTCTTGGGTGTGTCCATGCTTACCTGGGGATTGTCACTGGTGTTCATCGGGGGTGCCGGTAAGTCGGCCATGTTCCCGCTGCATATCTGGCTACCCGATGCGATGGAAGGTCCTACACCCGTTTCTGCCTTGATCCACGCGGCTACCATGGTGGTAGCTGGTGTATACCTGGTGGCAAGATTGTTCCCGATCTTCTCAGTGGATGGTGTTTCGCTGCAACTGGTAACCTATGTGGGCGCTTTTTCAGCATTACTGGCGGCCATCATTGCCTGCACGCAAACCGATATCAAGCGGGTACTGGCTTACTCAACCATGTCGCAGATCGGTTATATGATGTTTGCGCTGGGCGTTTCCAAACAGGGAGGCGAATCGGGGCTGGGTTATATGGCTTCCATGTTTCACCTGTTCACACATGCTTTCTTCAAATCATTATTGTTCCTTGGTGCAGGTGCCGTAATTCACCTGGTGCACAGCAACGATATGAAAGATATGGGCGGTCTGCGCAAACTGATGCCGGTTACGCATATCGCTTTCCTGATAGGATGCCTGGCCATTGCGGGTGTTCCGCCTTTTGCCGGTTTCTTCAGTAAGGAAGAGATCCTGTTGGCCGCATTCCATTCCAATAAGCTCATTTTTGGAGTAGCCCTCTTCACAGCAGCACTTACTTCATTCTATATGTTCCGCCTGTACTTCTCCATTTTCTGGAATAAGGAAGCTGCCCATCATCCGCATGATCATGGGGAAGGACCTTTTTCGATGAAGTTCCCGTTGGTGATACTGGCGATCTGTGCAGTAGTAGCAGGTTTTGTCCCCTTTGCCCATTTTGTTACATCTGATGGTGTTTCGCTGGAAACGCATATGGACCTTGGGTTTTCTGCGGTTCCGGTTGCCTTATCCTTACTGGCTATCCTGCTGGCATCGGTGATGTACCGGGTAGCGAATGATAAACCTGAGAAAGTGGCCAGTATCATGGGCGGACTGTACAAAGTGGCCAGCCGTAAATTCTATATGGATGAGCTGTACCTGTTCATTACCAAAAAGATCATCTTCCCGCTGGTTGGTCAGCCGATCGCGTGGATCGATAAAAATATTGTTGACGGATTGATGAACTGGCTGGCATCAGTTACGGCCAGGATCTCTGAACTGATCAAGGGATTGCAATCCGGTAAGGTGCAGAACTACGCTTTATACTTTTTTGGAGGTGTAGCGGCACTGGCGGTACTATTTATTTATATCTGGAAATAGATCTATTATGAACCTGTCATTACTCATATTACTTCCACTGGTTACAGCCCTGGTGATCCTTTTCTGCAATGGATTGAAGCAGGTTCGTGTGGCAGCGCTGGTGGGCTCTGTGGCACAGCTGGCCGTATCGGTGCGCCTGTTGTCATTGTACCAGGCGGAAAGAGCCGCGGGCAATCGTTCCCCCATGTTGTTCGAAAGCAAACAGGAATGGTTCTCCAACCTGCATATCAATTATCATATTGGAGTGGATGGGATTTCCATCGCCATGATCCTGTTAACGGCCTCAGTGGTGGTGGCGGGCATCCTGGTTTCCTGGACCATGGATAAGCTCAGTAAGGAGTTCTTCTTCCTGCTCATTCTGTTGAGCATGGGTGCGTATGGATTCTTTATCTCGCTTGATTTGTTCACTTTGTTCTTCTTCCTCGAAGTGGCCGTGATCCCCAAATTCCTGCTCATCGGTATCTGGGGCAGCGGTAAAAAAGAATACAGTGCCATGAAACTGGCATTGATGCTGATGGGCGGTTCTGCCCTGGTATTCGTAGGATTGATGGGCGTATATTACCAGACCGGTTCCTTCGACCTGATGCAGATCGCCAATACACCGATCCCGCTGGACGTGCAGAAATTCTTCTTTCCTTTTGCCTTCCTGGGTTTTGGCATATTTGCGGCCTTGTTCCCGTTCCATACCTGGGTGCCTGATGGTCACGCATCCGCACCTACGGCCGCTTCTATGTTCCTGGCAGGCATCTCCATGAAACTGGGCGGTTATGGTTGTTTGCGGGTAGCCACTTTCCTGATGCCCGATGCGGCACATGCCTACTCCTGGATCATCATCCTGCTGGCCACCATTGCCATTATTTATGGTGCGTTCGCTACGATGATGCAAACGGACCTCAAATACATCAATGCTTATTCATCAGTGAGTCACTGCGGATTTGTGATACTGGGTATCGGGATGCTCACCCGTACCTCGATCAATGGTGCGGTGCTGCAAATGGTATCGCATGGCCTGATGACGGCCCTTTTCTTTGCCGCTATCGGTATGATCTATAGCCGCACGCATACCCGGATGGTGGAGCAATTGGGTGGGCTATTAAAAGTGATGCCATTTATCTCTACCGTATTCGTGATAGCAGGTCTCTGTTCATTGGGGCTCCCGGGTTTCAGTGGTTTCGTAGCTGAGATGACCGTATTCATGGGATCCTGGCAAAATCCTGATGGCTGGTACCGGTTTGCAACGATCCTTGCCTGTGCATCCATTGTGGTGACGGCCGTGTATATCCTTCGTGCTGCCGGTAAAACGGTGATGGGACCCATGGACGATCATTATGCAACACTCACCGATGCCACCTGGAACGAAAAACTGGCTGCAGCCATACTCATTGTTGGTATTGTACTGATCGGCGTGGCCCCCTTTCTCATCAACCAACTCATCATGCCCGGAACCGATACGATCATGATGCAGGTAGGAAAAGCGATTACCCAAAAATGATACTGACCCATGGTAACTGAATTTTTTATATTGCTGAAACAGGAACTGGTGATCACTGCCATTATCTTCCTGTTATTGTTTCTGAAATTGGGTAAGGACAGATCCAATGAATCGATTCTTGCGATCGTTAATTTCCTCTTGTTCGTGAACCTGGCTGCAGGTTTCTTCGGTGGCCAGGAGGGAACCATATTCCATGATATGTTCCGGACAAATGGCCTGATCGTGATCGAGAAGAACATCCTGAATCTTGCATTTTGGCTGATCTCGCTGCAATCGTATGCCTGGTTAAGAACACATAAGCATGTGATCGAGTTCTACCTGTTGTTACTGACGTCCCTGCTGGGTATGTTCTTTATGATATCCAGCGGCAACCTGCTGATGTTCTACCTGGGACTTGAAATGTCTACCATACCACTGGCAGCAGCCGCCAATTTCGACCTGGCCAAACGCCAGTCGTCAGAAGCAGCTATGAAGATGATCATTTCATCAGCTTTTTCTTCCGGTCTCTTATTGTTCGGTATCTCATTGGTATACGGGGTCAGCGGTACGTTATTGTTTGCTGAGATCCCGGCACACCTGTCTGCCGATCCGCTGCACATACTGGCATTCATCTTATTCTTTTCGGGTATAGCCTTTAAGATCTCAGCAGTTCCGTTCCATTTATGGACGGCTGACGTGTATGAAGGGGCGCCTGTCGCTGTCACCTCTTTTCTTTCCGTGGTGTCAAAAGGTGCGGTATTGTTTGTGCTGGTACCTGTTTTGTACAAGGCTTTTCAGCCCCTGGCAGGAACCTGGTACAATGTATTGTTCGTGCTGGCGCTGGTCACCATCATCATCGGCAACCTATTTGCCATCCGCCAGAACAACCTGAAAAGGTTCCTGGCTTTTTCTTCCATTGCACAGGTCGGTTTTATCCTGGTAGGTATCTCAGCCGGTTCGCCAGCTGGTATGGCTTCTGTGGTATTTTTCATCCTGGTGTATGTATTTTCTAATCTGGCAGCATTCGGCGTGGTCTCACTGGTCAGTGCTTTGTCCGGCAAGGAAAATGTGTCCGATTACAAAGGGTTCTATGCAACCAATCCCTTCCTGTCCTGGGTTCTCACCATCGCCCTTTTCTCATTGGCCGGTGTACCGCCTACCGCAGGCTTCTTTGGTAAATTCTTCCTGCTTATAGCCGGAGCGGCCAAGGGCAATTACTGGCTTATCGGGATTGCGGCGTTGAATATGGTGGTATCCTTCTACTATTATCTGCGGGTGGTGAAAGCCATCTTCATGGATAGTAACGAACAGCCTATCAGCCGGATAGCGGTTCCGGCTTTACCCAAACTGTCGCTGTATATCTGTTTGGCAGGTATCATTCTTACCGGACTTGCCAGTTTTGTATATGATTATATTTACTCACTCAGCTACGGCTTATAAATAGTATCAAAATGGCTATCAATAAAAATCATGAATTTGAAGACCTGGATGGCGTAAAATGCGCCGTGGTGGAGAAGAACATCTCCAGGGACCGGGTTGATTTTCTGAAGCCTTTACTGGAATTGAATGGGTACACCGTAATGGTGGTAGCCAGTGCCCCTCCGAAAGCTGCTCCGGCAGCACCTGCTGCGGAAGGCGCCCCCGCGGCTCCGCCTCCCCCTCCGGCACCTGAAACGTTCACACTCGGCGTTACGGACGTTATGTTCAATGCCACCAATGCAGTATTCGGGCGGTTACTGAAAACCCGTGACGGGCATATCGTAACTCTGGCGTACTGGCGGCAGCAGGAAAAAGTTGCCCACGACCAGATACCCTATTACGAGAATAAATAAGCATTTTGCCATTTTATCTGCAGGCCAGGGCTGTTTGTGGAGAGGTTCAAAATAAAGATGCGGCGGCTATTGCATTTGGCTGATAACTGTTGTAACTTTTAGAAACCAAATCTTTTCCCATGAAACAGTATCATATTGTTTCGCGTATCGCCATCTACCTGTTGGCGGCGGTGATGATCGTCTATGGGGCCATTCATCTTCTCAAACCACACGACCTGGTTGTATACATCCCGGATTATATTCCCGGTGGGATTTTATGGGTGCATGTGGTAGGGGTTGCCTTTATCCTTGGCGGGATCTCATTTATCCTGAACAAATGGGTTAAAATGGCCGGCTACCTGCTGGCAATTCTCCTGTTCGTGTTTGTGATAGTGATACACTTGCCCAATTACCTCAATGCAGGTAATGCAGAAACACAGGCAATGGCCCTGATCAATATTCTGAATGATACGGCGATCGCAGGTTTTGCCCTGCACCTGGCTGCGGGAGCGCATCACCAGAAGCTGCACCTGGAGGATAGCGATTAGCGGTCCTGTAAAATAGTTGCATTTTCAACACCTGTTCGGCTGCAGAACAGGCGGGTCATACTTTGCAGCAATTGGTTATTGGTTAAAACAAAGGATCCTGTCTCATCAGACAGGATCCTTTGTTTTGAGCAGGGAGCCATTTACGGTTTTTTGGCGGGTACCTGTTTGAGAAGCCAGTCTGTGAACTCGGCCGCTGCAATACCATTCTGGAAATCGGGGCTAAGCCTGTCGTTAACGATGTATTCATTATAGATCCACGGATCGCCGATGGCGAAAACGATTCCTTTTCCATACCGGGCAGATGCCATGATAATGTCTCCTTTGTCCTCCAAGACCGGTTTGGCGTTCCCCTGAACGGTGATCGTAGAGATGCCCTTGAGGTACAACTGTTTAGCTTTGATGAAGATGTCGTGTTGTTCCGGAACCATGATCTTGCCTACAGAAATGTCTTTGATCACCGCATTGCGGGTCTTGTTGGTAAACTGAAGCCCGAATTTTGCGGCCAGCAGGTTGAACCTGGGCAGTTCTGCATTGGCTGAGTCATTGGCCATCAATACCAGTACACCGCCCTTTTTTACCCAGTCGGCGATAGCCGTGGCGTAGGCAGGTGTCATAAAATTGGGGTGGGTGGTCTCTTTGTCCGTATCAGGGTCACAGATAATATAGATATCAGTTCCTTTCAGGCTGGTGGCAGAGGGAGCGTCAGGTAAACTTGCCACCTTCGCATTCCTGGCCCTGAACAGGTCGGCCCAGATGGTGTATCCGTTGATACTTTTGTCCTCCCAGGTATAATGGAATCTTTCCACCTCTCCCTGCGGATTCTTTTTATACTCGTTGTTGAAGAAATAATCAAGCGTTACGGTTGTCTGTTGCGAGAGACCGGTAGCCTGTAAAATGAACAGGACTGCGGCAAGCATCGGCAGGTGATATCTCATATTGTCTTTTTGCTAAAAGTAACAGGTTTTGATGCTGCGTGTCCCTGTAAAGGGCAGTTTTTCCCGAAATCGTTTTCGTATTTTTTTTGAACCGGTTAAACCTTTTACTAAAACCTTTTAACTAAGTTTAATTATGATTGTAGCGTTCTTACAGAACACTGCTGTCATACAAACAATTGCTAAAACCAAATCTGCCATTATGAGAAAAGTTATTTTTCTAACTGCGCTTCTATTTTGCATAGTAAGCATTGCCTGGTCGCAAAACCGTTCACTGACGGGCCGGGTGGTAAACAACGAGAACGGCTCTGTTCTTGCCGGTGCCAGTGTTACTGTTAAGGGCACTTCCCGCGGAACAGTAACAGATGCAGATGGTAAGTTCACCATCAGCATTCCTGCAAAAGGTGGATCGGTACTGGTAATTGCTTCTGTTGGATTTGCCAGTCAGGAAGTTACCGTTACCGACCAGACTTCATTGAACATCAGTCTTGTTTCTGAAACCAAAGCACTGGAAGATATTGTAGTGGTTGGTTATGGTGAAAGAAGAAAACGCGACCTGACAGGTGCGTTGGTATCTGTTCAGTCGAGAGATATCGTACGCGCCAATCCTGTACAGGCAGCCAAAGCCATCCAGGGACAGGTTGCGGGTGCCACGGTTACTAAATCCAGTAACAGGCCGGGTGCTGGTTACAGCATCACCATCCGTGGTGAGAATACCATCAATAACTCTACCCAGCCATTGATCGTGATCGATGGTCTGATGGGAGGTGATATCAACAACCTTAACCCCAACGATATTCAGTCGATGGATGTATTGAAGGATGCATCTTCCACTTCCATCTATGGAGCACGTGGTGCCAACGGTGTGGTGATCATTACCACCAAAAAAGGTGTTTCTGGAAAACCCAGGGTAACCTACGACAGTTATGTGGGTATGAAAATGCTGGCCCATGTTCCCAAGCTGATGAGCACTCCTCAGTATTACAAGCTCACTTATACTGACCGGGTTGCTGCAGGTTTGACCGGAACCGTATTCACCATTGCCGAGCAGGCCAATATAGATGCCGGTAAAACCACCGACTGGGCTGGTCTGATCACAGATCCAGGTTTACAGACCAGCCATAATATCAGTGTATCCGGTGGTAGTGAAAAAACCACTTACCGGTTCTCTGGTGGCTTCCTGAATGAAAAAGGAAATGTGCTGTATACCGGCTTCAAAAGATATAACCTGAATGCAGGCCTTGACAGCAAAGTAGGTGAACGTGTGAAAGTGGGCTTTACCTCTTACCTTACCTATAGTGATCAGAACTGGGGTTCTATGGAATCACTGCGTGGTGCTTTCCGAGCAAGACCTACCGGTACCGTATATTATAGCGATCTCACCAACCCCAGCCAGAATGGAGACCTGGATGTGAATGGTTATGCGGTATGGATGGGTATCAATGATAAACAGGTTCCCAATCCTATGCTCGATATAGATCCTGTACAATCCAAGCTCCAGACAACCACTTTGTCTGCCATTACCAACGCCTATATGGAAATCACTTTGGCGAAAGGGCTGAGTTTCCGTTCCTCTATCTCTGCTTCCTATAATACACAGCAGATCGGCGACTGGAGAGGTACCTGGTCAAAATCACAGATCGGTAGCAAACCCAGAACACAGCTGGATAACAGGAAGACCGCCAATTACACCATCGATAACATAGTGAACTATAAGCGGGAATTTGGCAGCAAGCACAGGCTTGAACTGACCGGTCTGCAGAGTGCTTTCTACCAGCGTGACGAGCTTGTCACCATCGCGGTAAAGGATTTGCCTTACACATCTTACTGGTATGCGCTGAACACAGGTACTATTACCGCACAGGGTAGTTCACTGGTAGAGCGTTCACTTTCTTCTTACATGGGAAGGATCAACTATACTTTCAATGATAAATACCTGCTTACCCTGACTGGCAGGGCCGATGGCGCCTCTCAGTTGGCCGAAGGCAACAAATGGGCTTTCTTCCCTTCACTGGCCGTGGCCTGGAGAATGGGTGATGAGAAGTTCATGATGAAGCAGAATGTATTCTCAAATGTTAAACTGCGTATGAGTTATGGAGAAGTAGGTAACTCTACCGTTAACCCTTACAGTACACAGGCGAGCCTGCTGAATACAGGGTATGATTTTGACGGGGTGGCCGCTATGGGCTTTGCACCGTTGAACCTGGCCAACAAATCGCTGAAATGGGAAAGAAGTAAGGAGCTGAACCTGGGTATCGATTTCAGCGTGCTGAAGAACCGTGTGAATGCTTCTGTTGAGATCTATAACAGGAATACCGTTGACCTGATCCTAAACCAGAAGATCCCAACCGTGACCGGCTTTAACCAGGTTACCGCCAACGTTGGTAAGATCCAGAACAGGGGTATTGAATTGACCTTGAACACCGTGAATATCAACAAGGAGAACTTCAAGTGGAATACCTCTCTGACCTTTACCAAGAACAACAACAAACTGCTTGAATTATATGGTGATGGTCAGACAGCAGACAAGGGTAACAAACTGTTCGTAGGCTATCCTATCCGTGCCAATTTCGATTACCAGTTCGCCGGTATCTGGCAACTGGCCGATTCTAACCAGGCCAAAGTATATAAGCAGGTTCCGGGTGCCGTTAGGGTAGTAGACCAGAACAATGATAATGTGATCTCTTCTTCCAACAATATCGACGACAGGATTTACCTGGGAACACAGTTACCTAAATGGCTGCTGGGTGTGACCAACCGTTTCAACTTCAATAATTTCGACCTGTCTTTCTTTATCTACTACAGAAAAGGTGTTCAGTACAGCAACTCGACCTTATCGGGAACTTTCGGCGAGCTGGGAAACAGGTATAATTCACTGGCTTCACTGAATTACTGGACAAAGGACAATCCATCCAACACTTATTTCTCACCGTATGTGGCCAATCCTTACCGTAGTGCCATCAACTACCAGGATGCAAGTTTCTTGAGGGTATCTGATATTACCGTTGGTTATACACTTCCCAAGCGTGTGAGGGACAACCTGAAGATCACCAATGCAAGGTTCTACGCACAGGTGTCAAATCCGTTCATCTTTACCAAGTATACCGGATTCGATCCTGAGTTCAACTCTGCGATCTATCAGGATGATGTGCCTTCTATTCTCGTAACACTCGGGGTAAATGTCAGCTTCTAATTTTATCTTAAAAATTATCATTATGAAATCAATACTCAATATAAGATCTGCAGCTGTAGCACTCGCTTTCACTGGAGTACTGGTGAGCGGCTGTAAAAAAACATTCCTGGATGAAAATCCGGTATCAACACTGACCACGGATAGTTATTATAAAACGCCAACCGGTTTTGAGGACCTGGTAAAGTCCTGCTACCCGTTGTTGCGTAATATTCACCAGGCAAGACAGCTGGTGCTGAATGGTACCGACCTGTTTTATCCGGGTGGATACAATGATCCCAAATTCGCAACTTCTGCACCCAATGCAGGTTCACTGAACCAGTATGATGTAGGATTGAATGGTTCGCTTGGGGATGTGGGAACACTCTGGACCTTGCTCTATGCTGAACTGGGAAGAACAAATACCGTGATCAGTCGCGCAGGTGCCGTATCAGGTATGAGTGAAACCCTGAAAGCTACCAGGGTATCAGAAGCCAAGTTTCTCCGTGCACTTACTTTATTTTACCTGGTACAGCAGTGGGGCGATATCCCTATGCCACTGGTGGAGATACAGGGAGCCAGCAAAGATGCCAAACGGGTACCCCAGGCAGATGTATACAAGCAGATACTGGACGATCTGCTGGATGCCGAGGGTAAATTGCCTGCAGTAGCTTCCGATTACGGAAGGATCACCAAGGGCGCCGCTCAGTTCCTGCTGTCAAAAGTATACCTCACACGTGGCTGGAACTTCCAGAACGCATTGGGTGGCAGCACTGCTGATTTCAATTCAGCATTACAATATGCTGATAAAGTCATTGCAACCTATCCGCTGGCTGCCAAATACAAAGACCTGTTCCCGATCCGTTCTGAAAATCCGCTCACGCAATACACCGGTGCACAGAACGACAAGAACCCAGAGATCATTTTCTCTGTTCAGTGGAACTCTGATGTACTTACCAATAAAACAGACCCTGCGTTTGCACAGGATGCGGCTGGAGGTAATAACCTGCATTCGGTATTTGGCGGAGGTGGAGAAGGATTTCCGGGTACCAAGGGCCGTACCAGTGATTATAACCGTTCACAACCCATCTATCCGCTGGGTGCTGCGATCTATCGTATGTATGATCCACAGGTAGACCTGCGTTATGACCATAACTTCCTGGATGTTGGTTATGCTTTGTTGCCCGTAGCAGGCTTCAAGCCATTGCCTATCCTCAACCCTAATCTGAAGATCGATATCAAAGCGGGTGATACCGTGGTGTATTTCCGCCCATGGAACAGGCCGGCAACCACCGCCAATGAGCGTGGTATAGATGTAGGCGGTAACCGTAAATATTCTGTGATCAATTGTGATGAATGGGGTGGAGGATACAGTATTGTGAATGGAGTAGTGACCTCAGGATTCCCTGCCGGTGAACCCAATATGTGGAAATTCTGGCAGCCAGGTATCCCTTATGGTGATGCTTATGGCACTTTCAACGAAAGTATTTTCCGCGTTGCCGAAGCCTACCTGATCGCTGCTGAAGCCATTGTAAAAGGAGCAACCGGAGGAAAACTGGGTGGTGCTGAAGTATACTATAACAAAGTACTGGATCGCGCCATGGCCACTGCCGGAGCAGATCCTAAATGCGCTAAGTTCCCTGAGAACCTGAAATCGCAGGAAGCGGTCTCTTACCGGGCCACTTCTGCCAATATCTCTGTAGACCTGATCCTGGATGAAAGAGCGAGGGAATTATTGGGAGAATATGACAGATGGTTCGATCTGAAAAGGACCGGTAAACTGATTGAGCGCGTATTGAGGTACAACCCGTGGGCTAAGAAAAGTAATACGATCAAAGACATACATTACCTGAGGCCTATTCCTCAGAGTGAGATCGACCTGTCTTTCCCCGCAATGACACAAAACCCTGGTTATTAATCTGAAAACGGAAAGGATCTGTTCAGAGGGATATGTTCTCATATCCCCAGAACAGGTCCTTTCTTATGTTCAGTCATTGTCTGTCTTGCCGTGAGGAACGACAGGTGGATAATTTTAATGACCATAGATGTATACATTGTTTATTTTTTATACTGATAAAGTATCATTCCTATGAGAGGCAGTAAGTATGTGCCATATCTTTTCTTTGCGTTGATGCCTTTGACCGGCCTCTTGGCACAGACGAATAAAGTTTCCAGGCCCAAGAAAACGGACCTGGTAGAACCCATGGTAGATGCGGCTCATTCAAGGTTCTTTTATTTCAGTTCCGCTTCCCGGCCTTTCGGTATGGTGAACCTGAGCCCTGATATGATATTGAAAGGAACCTGGAATACCGGTTACCGGTACAACCAGGATACGATCAAGGTATTCAGTCATATCCATTGTTGGGAACTTTCGGGCATCCCTGTACTGCCTACCACAGGACAGTTCAAAGGCCAGCTGGGGCCTGATAAATATGGATCCAGTTACTCACACCAGCAGGAGATCGCCAAGCCGGGTTATCATAAAGTGGTGCTGAAAGATTATGGGGTAACTGCCGAACTCACTTCCACTACCCGTGTAGGATTTCATAAATATACCTATCCCAGATCTGCAGCCAGTCATATTCTTTTCGATTTTACAACCATGCTGGGCTCTTCCGAAACACAAAGCGCCAGTATACGGAAAGTATCCGCCCAGTCAATAGAAGGTTCTGTTACGATGGCTGCAACGATCCGCAGGCCAAAACCCATCACGGTTTATTTTGTGACCGATTTTGATAAGCCATTCGAATCATTCAACGGCTGGCAGGATGGTAAACTTACCGGTGTGCAGGAACAGGTGTCGGGATCAAAGAACGGCGTATACGTAAGTTTCGCCACTGCCGCAAACGAAGTACGGCAGATGAAAGTGGCCATCTCTTATGTGAGTATTGAGGAGGCAAGGAAAAATATGCAGGCAGAACTGCCACATTGGGATTTTGCAAGAGTGGTAAAGGAATCTGCTGACGAATGGAACCAATGGCTCGACCGGATAGAGGTAGAAGGCGGCACACTTACGGAACAGAGGCGTTTTTATACAGACCTGTGGCATGCGTTGCAGGGACGAAGGATCGTAAGTGATGTCAGCGGAACCTATATCGACAATACAGGTGCCCAGCCGCGCAAACGCCAGATACCACTGGGGGCGGACGGTAAACCACGATTCAACGAATACAATTCGGATTCTTTCTGGGGTGCACAATGGTCTCTGAACACTTTATGGCATATGGTATACCCGGAAGTGACCGAATCATTCATCAACTCCCTGTTGTTAATGTATGATGACGGAGGTCTCATACCGAGAGGCCCTTCTGGCGGTAATTATACCTATGTGATGACGGGAGCTGCTACTACGCCGTTCATCGTAAGTGCGTACCTGAAGGGTATCAGGGGATTTGATATTTCGAAAGCATATGAAGGTATGCGCAAGGATCATTTTCCAGGAGGTATGATGAGCAAAGTGGGTTATGAACATACCACATTCAAAGGCGGTGGCATAGAGGAGTACATGGAGCTGGGATATGTGCCCTATCCGCTCAGTAATATCAAGTATGGATTTCATATGGATGGTTCTACCCAGACACTTGAATATGCCTACCAGGACTATGCACTGGCTCAGATGGCCAAAGTACTGGGTAAAAAAGACGATTATGAACTGTTCAGTAAAAGGGCATTGAACTATCGCAATGTATTCAATAAGGATACGGGCTGGATGTGGACCCGCAATCGGGAAGGCAAATGGAACCAGCCTATCGATATCCTGCAGTATGAACATGGCTTTGAAGAGGGCAATGCAGCCCAGTATACCTGGTGGGTTCCGCATGACGTGAAAGGTTTGATAGATCTGATGGGCGGAACTGAAATATTCACCAACAAGCTGAACCGTTCTTTCCTGGAAGCCAGGAAGCACAGTTTTGTTTCAGGAAAATCGGAGAACCCGACCGATCAGGAACTATTGCGCAGGGTATATATTAATTATGGTAACCAGCCTTGTATGCAAACACCATTCCTGTTCAACTATGCGGGCAAACCCTGGTTGACCCAATATTGGACAAGACAGTTGATAGATTCCGTATACAGTGGCATTTCCCCGCAAAAGGGATATAGCGGCGATGAAGACCAGGGGTTGATGGGCTCATTGGCCGTATTGCTGAAGATCGGATTGTTCTCAACGAACGGCGGAACATCTGAAAAGCCGTTTTATGAGATCAGCAGCCCTATTTTCAATAAGGTCACCATCAAATTGAACCAGAAATATTATCCCGGAAAAGAGTTCGTGATAGAAGCCAGGAACCAGGCGCCGGGCAATGTATATATCCAGAAAGCAAATCTCAATGGCAAAACCTGGGATCAACCATGGTTCCTGCACGATGAGTTGGTGAAAGGGGGAAAGCTGGTGCTGGATATGGGAGCCAAGCCCAACCGTTCGTGGGGGAGTGATCTGCTTAAAGCACCGCCATCCATGTCAACTGCAAAATAAATGAAGGAGGAGGCACTTAATTACTGAAAAAGCTTTCTTATGAAGAAGATTTCAATGAAAGATATCGCCAGGGAACTGAATACCTCGATCACAACGGTTTCGTTTGTGATCAATGGGAAAAGTGCGGAGATGGGGATCAGCCCGGCTACGGAAAAAAAAGTACGCGACCTGATCAAGAAAAGAGGATTTAATCCGAACAGCGCCGCCCGAATACTGCGTACAGGAAAATCCAAGACGATTGGCCTGATCGTGGAAGATATCGGCAACTATTTTTTCGGGAACGTTGCCAAGATCATAGAAGTAGAAGCCAATAAAAATGGGTATAGTGTCTTTTTCAGCAGTACAGAGAACAATGACGATAAGGCAAGGCAGCTGATCAATAAGATGCGGAACAGTTCTGTGGATGGATATATCATTACGGCAACCCAGGGTATAAAGGACGAGATCCTCAAATTAAAAAAGGAAAACGTACCCTTTGTACTGATAGACAGGTTGATCCCGGATGTAGAAACGAATTATGTGATACTCGACAATTACCTGGGTAGTTACAACCTGGCGAATCACCTGATCGGTAATGGATACCGGAAAATCGGGTTCATTTCCATCTATAGTGAGATGTCTATGATGACAGAGCGGGAGAAGGGATTTCAGAAGGCAATGGAAGATGCCGGACTACCGGTTCTCCCTAAACATGTGCTAAAGGTCAATTTCTCGGATAACGAGGAAAAGATCATCAAGGCCATGGTAAAATACATAAAAGCCAATCCCCAGTTGGATGCGCTTTTCTTTGCCACCAACTACCTGGGTGTGATGGGGATCGACGCTTTACAGAAGTGTCACCTCAAGATACCCGCAGATATTGCGGTGGTCAGTTTTGACGACAATGACCTTTTCAGACTGCTTTCGCCTTCTATCACGGTAGCGGCACAGCCCATCAAGGAGATCGCGATCCAGTCTATCGATCTGCTGCTCAAAGTGATCAAGAAAGAACAGAAACAGTCTATGACGGTGGGGGAAATCATCAAACCGCAGATCATCATCCGGGAGTCTTCTCCCAAAAGAAAAAAATAGCAGTGCTGGTATCATATCTATCAATTAGCCTTCTATCCTGATCCTCATGAAAAACAGAAACTTCCATTCACAACCAGATCAGAGCCCGATAAGTTTCGGGTACTTTGCGATGCAGGTGTGTAATACAGCCTGCGGCTTCGATTCTTTTCTGACAGTAAGTATCGAAAGTCAGGGTATGAGGAAGGTAGCGTCTCTCTGCCGCTCTCGGTATGGTTTGTTACTGGCATGTTTGTTTTTTCTATCGAGCCTCAGTAACATCTCTTTCGCGCAGAAGAGATCTGTCTATAATATGTTCCTGGAAGAACCGGTGCCTGCCAATGGCAGTGAAGTGTTATTTAATGCACCTGTGTTACGGTGGCCTTTTCAAAAAGGAAAAAAAGCTACCTATGATGTACAACTTTCATTGAACAGTTCTTTTGAGTCTAATGCAACCCTTACTGCTGAAAGATTAAGCGGCGCTATGTATAATCCGCACCAGGCATTGGCGAAGGGTATTTGGTATTGGCGTTACAGGGTTACGGGAAAACCCTGGTCGGCAGTGTATCATTTCATCATTACGGATAAGGCCTTGCCGATGGTGTCTCCCACAGCGGACAGATTTCTGGCATCGGTTCCTGAACAGCATCCCCGGATACTGGCGAATGGTAAAATGGACAAGTTAACCGCGGTGATAGGCAGCCCTGAAGCCAAAACGATCCTTGCAGAAGCGGAACACGCACTTACAAAAGAATTATATACAGAGGCCGATGCGCAACCTGTTGTGAAGGGCTTCAATGAGGAGCAGGATAAGAAGATCTTGTCAGACGCTATCGTGGCTCTTGGCAATCATGTATATAAAATGATCCTGCCCTTATGCCAGTCTTACCTGCTTACCGGGAAAACGGCATATAGGGATAAGGCTGTTGCCATGGCTATGGAAGTGGCCCGATGGGATCCGGAAGGGGTTTCGGGGTCACGGGATTTTACCGATGGGATGTGTATGTATAATATGGCGCTCGTTTATGATACCTTTTATGATGATCTTTCGATAAACGACAGGCAAACATTACAAAAAGCCATCGGAATAAGGCTGGCGAAATTTTACAATAGCTGGGTGAACAATATCGAATCAAAGGTCTTGAGCGGGCATGTATGGCAGCTGATACTGAATGAATTTTTCAAATCGGCCCTGGCTTTATATGGACACGAGCCTGCAGCATCTGTTTGGCTTGGTTATGGATACGAATTATTCCTGGGAAGGTCACCCATTTTGGGAGGGGCCGACGGGGGCTGGGGTGAAGGGGCTTCTTATTTCCAGATGAATATGGAAACCCTGGTGGAGATACCTGCCATTATCAGGCAGTACACCGGTTTCGATTTCATAAAAGCCCATCCCTGGTACGAACAACAGGCAGACTGGCTGATCCATCATTTTCCACCTTTATCCTCTGCAGACGGTTATGGCGATAACACGGAAGACCTGTATCAGCCTCCGGCTTCCTATGCTTCTTTTGCAATGGTGATGGCCAAACTGATGCAAAACGGTAAATATGCCTGGTATGCGGATCAGTTGATCAAACACCAGCAGCCCGATCTTTCCAAAGAACCTGTTTTACGATGGTACAGGATAAAATATACAGGCCATCTCAGCATGCCAGCCATAGCAAATCCTCAATCCTTCCCGATGGGTTACCTGTCAAGGGAAACCGGTATTGCCGCACTGCACACAACCCCGGCCAATACAAAAAGCGATGTGATGGTCACTATGCGGAGCAGTCCGTTCGGCGCGTATGGGCATATCCTTGCAGACCAGAATACATTCAATATACTGGCTGGCGGTAAAAGATTGTTCTACCGTACAGGCTACAAAGTGGCCATGGATGATCCGCATAGGTTGAAGTGGAGCAAACATACCCGTAGCATGAATGGGATATTGATCAACGATGAGGGGCAGCCTTACAGCGTAGAATCGAACGGTTATTTCAGCAGATTCCTGCAGGGCGGTCAACTGGCGTATATGAAAGGCAACGCAGCCAATGCCTACCAAAGTGTTGAAACCAAGGAAGACTACGGTGTATCAAAATTTGAACGCCATACCGTGCTGCTGAAACCGGGTATCATTGTGATCTACGATGAGCTGGAGGCTGTAAAAGAAGCGAACTGGTCATGGCTCATCCATAGTTTAAAGAGTATGAAGCTGGATACCCTGCATCACCAGTTCACTGCTATGATCGATGATTGGAAAGGTACCGGCAGGTTATGGAGCTCAGAGGCATTTTCATGGAATATCACCGACACTTTTTCAGTGCCTGCGGTTGTGTACAGGAATTATACCGGCATGCTCACCAAGAAATATGAGAACACGCAATGGCATTTAAAAGCAACCAACAGGCTAAAGAACAGGCAACAGCGGTTCCTGGCAATTATCCAGGTCGATAAAAATGGTAAGGTGGCTGGTTTCAGGGAAACAGGTACAGAAAAAGGAATGACCAGGGTGACCGTAGGTGATTGGGAGATCGAAGCTGCGTTGTCCACGGATCTTGCGCCACGCTTGCAGATCCGGTCTGCCGAACGGAAAACAGCATTTACCGCTTATGGCAATGAATTCAGTTTTTTGGGGAACACCTACAAAGGCAATATCACCAATAGTTCGAAACTGATAGAACTGGTAAATGGTAAAATGTCATTAAAAGAGGCCGGCGATCAATTGCTGCCACCTATTCGCTAATGCAGGATACTGATTATGATAAAAAGGGTAAAAAATATTATTAGCTTTCTGCTGCTGTTTTTTATGCTGGGCTGCTCTTTTACTGGCAGTGCACAGCAGAAAACGGCTGTTCCGCATATCAATATCCTGTTTGCCATTTCAGATGACCAGTCTTATCCGCATGCATCGGCGTATGGTCAGAAAATATTTCATACACCTGTATTCGATAGCATTGCTGCCAATGGTATATTGTTCACCAATGCTTTTGTAGCGGCACCGCAGTGCAGTCCTTCAAGGGCCGCCATTTTAACCGGCAGGCATATCTGGCAATTGGAAGAAGCCGGAACACACGCCAGCCTTTTCCCCGATAAGTTTCCTGTATTCACAGATGCACTGGAGAAAGCGGGTTATTTTATCGGGTATACAGGTAAGCCCTGGGACCCCGGCAATTTTCAGGCAGGTGGCTGGAAGCGGAATCCCGTAGGGCCTGAATACAATACCAGAAAATTAAAATCTACACCCACAACCGGTATCAGTAAAACAGATTATGTTGCCAATTTCCAGGATTTCCTGTCTGCAAAACCGGATGCCCAGCCTTTCTTCTTCTGGTTTGGCGCACAGGAGCCGCACCGGAATTACGAACAAGGTTCCGGCGCAGCTGCAGGTCTTAGGTCCGATTCGATAAGGATCCCCTCTTTTCTGCCGGATCAGGACCTGGTAAAAAATGACATGCTTGATTATGCATTGGAGATAAGATGGTTCGATACGCAGTTGGGCAAAATGCTTCAGCTTTTGAAGGAGCGGGGTGAACTGGCCAATACGGTGGTAGTAGTCACTTCAGATAACGGCATGCCTTTCCCTTATGCCAAAGCCAATCTGCAGGAATATGGTATACATGTTCCGCTTGCTGTCTGTGGTCCTGTGGTAAAAAGTAAACACAGAAGAATTGACGATCTCGTCAGTCTCACCGATCTGGCGCCCACTTTCCTCGACATTGCTCAGGTAGGTCATTTTCGCGGGATCACCGGCAAAACCTTATTACCCATATTTTCCGGATCCCGATCCGGAGTGGCGGATCCCTCACGCAGTTTCGTGCTGGCAGGAAGGGAGCGTCATTCGCATGCGCGTCCGGATAACCTGGGGTATCCCGCACGCGCCATCAGAACGACGCAATACCTGCTCATCGAGAATTTTAAACCCGATCGCTGGCCGTTGGGTGATCCGGCACCTACGGACCCTAAACCTGTTGCGGGTAAAGGCGACATGAAGCCGATACTGGAGGGGTATGAAGACATTGATGATTCGCCTACCAAATCCTTTATCATCAGGAACAGGAAACTGTATCCTGATCTGTTTCAACTGGGCTTTGCCAAGAGGGAACAGGTGGAATTGTATGATATCCGTAAGGACCCTGATTGCCTGCATGATCTCTCGGATGATCCTGCTATGAGAAAAGTACGCGACTCACTGAAAAAGAAGCTGGAGCAACAATTGACATTACAGGGGGACCCGCGCATGAATGGTAGTGGAGATCTGTTTGATTCGTATCCCCGATTCGGCCTGATGCGCCCATTTGATGGATTTAAAGAACGTGGCAAGTATAATCCTGCTTATCAGAAAAAATAAAATTATGCAGAATAACAATACCCTATCATCTGCCCGGATCATACGGAGGCTGGTTTGCTTGGTGCTGTTGTGCACTGCTTCCCTGTCTGTCTTGTATGCGCAAAAACAGCAACGTCCGAATATTATCCTGATCCTGACGGACGATCTCGGTTGGTCCTGTTTTTCTTCGCGTATGGATGATAAGGTGCCTGATTCGAAAAGTGATTATTACGAGACACCCAATATTGACCGATTTGCCGCACAATCGTTGCGGTTCACCAGGGGGTATGCTCCTGATCCTATTTGTACACCCAGCAGAAGAAGTATCCAGTTCGGACAAACCTCTATCCGACAGGGCGATGAGTCATTTGCTGCAGCATATGCACCTGCCGAAAACCGGCACAGGGCCATACCTCAGGTATTGAAGAGCATTGACAGCCGTTACAGGGCGGCTCATTTTGGTAAATGGGATCTTCGTGCCAAAATAACCCCCGAACAATTGGGCTATGATGAAAGCGACGGGGATACAGGAAACAAGAATGGCGACATTTCTTCCGACAGGGAGGAAAAATGGTCGCAGTTCTTTATCACAGATAATCCCAAACAGATAGACAGCATCACGTATCGGTCTGTCCGTTTTATGCAGGAGCAGGTAAGGTCTGCAACGCCTTTTTACCTGCAGGTATCTCATTATGCCACGCATGTGAATTTTGAGACCCGAAAAGAAAGTTATGACCGGTTCAGCCGTAAACCTGCCGGTAACAAACACAATAATCCAGCCTGGGCCGGCATGATCAGTGACCTGGATGAAGGAATAGGTGCATTGCTGAAATCGATAGATGCGCTGGGCATTGCAGATAATACCTATATATTCCTAATGGCAGATAACGGTGCGGTAGAGTTTGTACCGCCGGTCAGCAACCGGCTGGATCCGCCTTCCGCTTTTACTGCTCAGATGCGTAATTATCCTTTGCGCGGTGGTAAATGGACCCTTTACGAGGGTGGTATACGGGTGCCTTTCATGGTAAGAGGCCCCGGTGTAAGGGGTGGCGCACAAACCGATATCCCTGTAGCAGGTTGGGATCTACTGCCCACCATTGCCGAACTCGCAGGTAATGCGGCCCCACAAACCAAAACTGAAGGAGATGGAGTGAGCCTGGTACCGTTGTTGCGTAACAGCGGGAAAGGCACCCTGAACCGCAGTACCGGTGATTTCTATTTTCATCGTTACACGAATGGGTACCCGCATTCGGCGATCATCTCGGGTGAATATAAGCTGATCAAGTTCTGGAAAACGAAAAAGATCGAACTCTATAACCTGAACAAGGATATCGGTGAGCTTACGGATATCTCTTCCCGTGAACCAGAAAAAGCAAAGGAACTGGAAGCCAGGTTACTGTTATATATCAATCAGGTAAATCCATCACTCGCTAAAAGATACTGATGCCATGCATATGAAGAATACATTCATACTGTTATTGTCTTTGCTTGTGCAGATCAATCTGTATGCGCAGCCCAAGAAGACACCTCCTGTAATCATTATCATGGCAGACCAATTGCGGGCAGATGTGCTTGGACCGTTCACACCCAATATTAACGCCCTGCAGAAAGACGGTATCATGTTTTTGAGGGCTTATTGCGCGGCACCTCTTTGTGCGCCTTCGAGGGCATCCTTTTTTACGGGTAATTATCCCAACCGGACCGGATCGATGATCAATCCATGGGCCAAAGAGGACGAGGTATATGGTAATACCCGTAAGGGGTTACCGAATCTTTACCAACTGATGGATGGTACCTGGGACAGCTACCATGTTGGCAAACAGCATTTTTTTACTGAGGATAAAATAGACAAGGACCCTGCTTCCCGGACAAAATGGATCACACAGGAGGATTACAGTAACTGGATCAAAGACCAAAAGAAAACAAAACCTGGTGGAAAACAGTTCAAAGACAATGCACCTGAACTGGTATCCGGAAAACATACACAGTTGCGTTCTTATTCAACTCCGGAAGTAGGGGTGTACAAGGATGGAACTGAATTTTTTCTTGACAGGTATATCGCCAATGAAAGCATTAAGGCGATCAGGAACAGGGATAAAAAGAAGCCGTTATTGCTGAATACCATGTTTCTGGCGCCACATCCACCTTTCAGTATCCCGGAACCTTATTTTTCGATGTTTGGATCAAAGGATTTTGTGTTGCCGGATAATGTGGGCCAATGGTATCCTGGTCAATCGCCTTTGCAGATGTATAATATCACTGGTTTCATCGGTTCCCGGTATAACAGGGAGCAATGGCGTGAGATTTGGGCCAAATACCTGGGTCTTGTAAAGCTGCTTGATGATGAAGTGGGCCGAGTGATCGCTGCATTAAAAGAGGAGGGATTGTACGACCAGGCCATCATACTGTTTACGGCAGATCATGGTGAGATGCTGGGTAGCCATTCATTGTGGCAGAAGATGTGTATGTATGAAGAGTCGGCCAGGGTCCCGTTCATTCTGAAAATGCCTGCTGGTGAATCTGTATCGGTAAAAGAGTCATCGGTACTCATCAGCCTGGTGGATTTTCTGCCCACACTGCTCGATTATACAGGTGTAAAGACCACGGCTAGTATGGATGGGAGTTCACTTGTACCAATCATCAAGGGGAGACCACAGCAGCGCGAATCCATTTTCCTACAGTATGATGGCAATGGATCGCTGGGTAGTTCACAGCGTTGTGTGATCAAAGGAAATTTCAAGTTTGTAGTGGATATGTTCAAGGATGAATCTTATCTTGAATTATACGATGTCCTGAAAGATCCCCAAGAGACCAACAACCTTTTATTCAATCCATCGTTTGCGGGTATTGCAGACGATATGATCCGTGAATTATCCAATTATATGAAACAGACAGGCGACAGGCTTAGCCTGGCTGCTGATCTGCGGACGCGATTCCTGAAGAACTATAAGAATGGTATTCAAAAATCAGATAAACTACAATGATGAATAGATACTTCGTTTTAGAAAAGATCCAGAGCAAGCTACGATATGCCGCAGTGCTGGGATGTGCGGTGTTATGCAGTCATACAGGACTGTTCTCGCAGAAAACACAGCTTCCCAATATTGTCTATATCCTTGCCGATGATCTTGGTTATGGAGATGTATCAGTCAATAACCCGGATGGTAAGATCAGGACACCGAATATAGACAGGCTGGCCAGGCAGGGCATGCGTTTCACGGATGCACATACCACATCCTCTGTTTGTACACCCTCCCGGTATTCCATCCTTACGGGCAGGTATCCATGGCGCAGCCGCTTACCGGTTGGAGTGCTTCGTGGATACAGCCGTACATTGATAGAGGAGGGATTACCAACTGTGGCCAATCTCCTGCAGACCAAATCTTACCGCACAGGTGTAGTGGGAAAATGGCACCTTGGTCTGGATTGGGTACCCAAAGACGCATTCAAGGATTCGTTGAAACCAGAGAATAACCGGAATAACCTGTATGGTATCCTCACAGAAATGAAACCGGAGCAGATCGACTTCAGCAAAGCTCCTGAACGTGGACCGATAACGCAGGGTTTTGACTATTCGTTTATTCTGCCTGCGTCTTTGGATATGCCTCCGTATTGTTACCTGGAGAATGACCGCTTGACCGAGTCGTTGAGCAGTTATACAAAAGGCAATAAACTGGAATCAGGGTATACCGGGCCATTCTGGAGAGAAGGTCTGATGACGCCCTCTTTTGATTTTTATGATGTACTTCCTTTCTTTACCCGAAAGGCGAATGATTTTATCAGGAAGCAGGCCGGTGCATCGAATCCTTTCTTCCTGTATTTCCCCATGCCGGCGCCTCATACGCCTTGGGTTCCTGCAAAAGAATATAACGGCACTTCCCAGGCCGGAGAGTATGGTGATTATGTGCAGGAAGTGGATGCTGCTGTGGGTAAAGTATTACATGTTCTGGATAGTATGGGACTTTCTAAAAACACCATGGTGGTGTTCACCAGCGATAATGGTCCTTACTGGAGAGAAAATTTCGTACAGCAGTTCGGACATAAGGCAGCGGGTGAGTTCCGTGGTATGAAAGGCGATGTATTTGAAGGAGGTCACCGGGTACCATTGATCGTCCGTTATCCCGGAAAAGTAAAAGCAGGAACAGCGTCAGCCGTTACCACAACACTGGCCAATTTCATGTCTACCTGTGCCGACCTGATCGGCAACCATAGTGAGAGGTTTGAAACGGAAGACAGTTATTCCATTTTCCCGATACTGACAGGAAAAACGGATATGGTCAAAGACCAACCTGCAATAGTCAATATTTCGTCCAAAGGAACCATGAATATCCGCAAGGGGCCCTGGAAACTGGTCACCAAATTGGGGTCAGGTGGATTTTCGGTTCCGGTGGATATCAAACCCAAGCCGGGAGATCCTATTGGACAGTTGTATAACCTGGAAACAGATATCCATGAAGACCATAACCTGTATAATGAAAATCCGGAGAAAGTGAAAGAACTGATGGAAGAACTCAAAAAGATCCAGAAAGCGCCCAAAGGCAAAAAAGTGATCAGGTAAAATACGGAGATCGGGAGTCGGTCATGTGTAACTGAACCGTTACGACCATTGTTTAAAAAAATTGATATGAATCTATCTTATTGTAAATACAGGATAACGTTGGCGCTGGCCGCCTGTTTTGGTTTTCTGATGGTGGTACGGGCGCAGGAATCCACTGTTTTTCAGCCGGAGCAGATCAAGGCTACCATGCTGAAAGTAGCAGATTGGCAAATGAATCATTCTAACCGGAAACCGTTGAACGACTGGACCAATGCTGCTTTTTACACAGGTGTGTTTGCTGCCTATGAAGCAACAGGAGCTGATCTGTTGCTGGATTCTATGATGGCCATGGGAGAACGGAAACAATGGCAGCCTGGTCGGCGGTTTGATCATGCCGATGATTATGCGATCTGTCAGACCTATATAGATCTCTACAGGTTATCTGGCGATAAAAAGATGTTACAACCCACGATCGATTCTTTACAGAAGATGAAAGAAGTGGAGGGTAATGAAGTCAGGAAACATGGTATTACCTGGTGGTGGTGCGATGCTTTGTTCATGGCACCACCTGCTATGGCCAAACTGTCCAAAACCCTGAAAGACCCTGCTTATCTTATATGGAGCGATACGCTTTTCAGACAAACCTACGCGTTGCTGTATAACCAGGAAGTGAAACTTTTTGCCAGGGATGCTTCGTTTCTACTCGATGCGAATGGTGCAGGTAAGAAAGAGGCAAACGGGGAAAAGATATTCTGGTCAAGGGGTAATGGATGGGTGCTGGCCGGATTGGCGAGATACCTGCAGGAAATGCCGTCAAAATATGCCGGCCGGAGATTTTATATACAGTTATACAAGGAGATGGCAGAAAAGATCAGGACCCTGCAGCAACCGGATGGGTTATGGAGGACCAGCCTGTTGGATCCGGGTTCTTACGCGGGTGGAGAGGGAAGCGGAACCGGCTTTTATTGTTATGCACTGGCCTGGGGCATTCATAACAAACTGCTTGATAAAAAGAAATATTTACCTGTTGTCAGAAAAGCATGGCAGGCATTGAATACCCTGGTTACGGAAGAAGGTAAGGTAGGCTGGGTACAACCCATAGGGGCAGACCCACGGAGAAATTTCAATGCAGAAAGCTGGGAATCCTACGGGGCAGGAGCTTTTCTGCTTGCAGGTTCAGCCATGTTGCAGATAGTTAGATAAAATATTACCGGTAGATTCATCATGAAAAAAATCGCAGTTTCCTGTTTTTCTTTATTAGCTGTGCTGTTGTGCGCTTTTACAACTGCAGATAGTAAAGATGTGCCAGCTTCTTACAGGGAGGCTGTTGTACAGGTATTGCGGGATCAGGTGATGAAAGAAGCCGCCTGGGCCATGCAGCAGGAACCCAAAACCATTACGGCATTCCCGGCGTTGAGAAGTGCAGGTGGTATCCATGATTTCTTTTCTGAAGCTGATTATTTCTGGCCCAACCCCCAAAGTCCGGATAGCCCCTATATCAATCACGATGGCATGTCTAACCCCGGCAACTTTGTGGCCCATCGTCATGCTATGATCCGCTTCAGCAATATTGTAGCAGCATTGGCATCCGCTTATACACTCACGCATGATAAACGATACCTGAACCAGGCATTGCGCCATTGCAGGGCCTGGTTTGTTGATACGGCAACACGCATGAACCCTGCCCTGCTGTATGCCCAGGCGGTTAAAGGCCGGGTAACAGGCAGGGGCATTGGTATCATTGATACCATCCATTTGATAGAGGTCGTACAGGGGCTGTTGGTCATGCTGGGAGAAGATCAAACCCCTCAGGCAGATATAGAACCTCTCCGTGCCTGGTTTAAAGAATATGTGAACTGGTTGATGCAGCATCCATACGGACAGGATGAGATAAAACGGCAAAATAATCATGGGACCTGCTGGGTGATGCAGGTGGCCGCTTTTGCCAAATTCGCGCAGATGCCTGCTGTGATTTCTTTTTGCAGGGATCGGTTTAAAAACACACTGTTACCCAGGCAACTTGGAAAGGATGGAAGTTTTCCGCTGGAGTTAAAAAGGACCAAACCCTATGGGTATTCTTTGTTTAACCTGGATGCCCTTGCAACGGTATGCCAGCTCCTCTCGACCCCGGAAGATGATCTTTGGAATCATGTAACACCTGGCGGTCTGAGTTTTCGGAACGCTATGGATTATATGATCCCTTTTATTACCGACAAAAAAACTTGGCCTCACAGAAAAGACATCATGCATTGGGATGAATGGCCCGTTGCACAGCCGGCTTTGGTATTCGGAACGGTTGCTTACCAGGAGCCTCGCTGGTTTGATCTATGGAAAAGCCTTGATCATCAACCCAAAGATGATGAAGTGATTCGTAACCTTCCTGTTCGTCATCCTTTAATCTGGATATTATGAATGAAATGAACAATTGCACAGATCATCGAACACATGCATGGTATGGTAAACAGGGATTGCCCTTGCTGCTGTTGCTGGCCGCCTGTTCTTTTTTATTAGCGGCAGATGAACCACGTTCCAATTCCTCCCGTCCTAATATCATTTACATCATGGCGGATGATATGGGTTATTCAGATATAAGCTGCTACGGTGGAGAAGTCAATACGCCCAATCTTGACCAACTGGCTGCCAACGGCATCAAACTGCGTAGTTTTTATAATAATGCGCGTTGCTGTCCAACCCGCGCCAGTCTGCTAACCGGCAGATCTCCCCACCAGGTGGGTATGGGTTTAATGGTGACCGCACCTGCTGCCTTGTATGAGCCAGGCAGTTACCAGGGTTTTCTGGATACATCCTATGCTACCGTGGCGGAACTGTTGAAGAAAGAAGGGTACCACACATATATGTCGGGTAAGTGGCATGTGGGTGAACGCCCGGAACACTGGCCCAGGAAAAGAGGGTTTGAGCATTACTTCGGTCTGATCTCGGGGGCAAGCAGCTATTATGAGATCTTGCCACAGGAGCGTAACAAACGTCGTTTCATACTGGAGGACAGTGACTATGCGATTCCCAAGGATGGTTTTTATATGACGGATGCTTTTACCGATCATGCCCTGGAATACCTGCATACGGAAAAAATCAGAAAAGATGCTGCGCCTTTTTTCCTGTATCTCGCTTACACGGCACCACATTTCCCGATCCATTCACCGGATGAGGTATTGATAGCCCGTTATGAAAAGATCTACGCAAAGGGGTGGGACCAGATCCGTAAAGAACGTTATGCCAAGATGAAACGGTTAGGGCTGGTAGATGCAAGTTATCAGCTCACAGAGAGGCCTGCGGATATCCCGGCTTGGGAAGATGCGAGTGATAAAAAGACCTGGATCCGGAAAATGGCGGTTTATGCAGCCATGATCGAGAGAATGGATCAGAATATCGGCCGGCTGATCGCTGCACTGAAAGCCAACGGGCAATATGAGAATACGCTGATCGTATTCCTTTCAGACAATGGCGGATGTGCTGAGAATACCAATAACCGAAATCTGAATGACAGTACCAAACTGGTTGGTCAACGCGGCTCTTATCATACGTACGACATGCCCTGGGCCAATGTTTCCAATACGCCTTTCCGCAAATACAAACACTATATGCATGAAGGAGGTATCATTACTCCCTGCATCCTCCAATGGCCCCAGGCCATCCGGCCACAGAAGGCTTACCTGTCATCTACCGGGCATGTGACCGACCTGATGCCCACTGCTCTTGAGCTGGCTGGAGCAGCTGCTCCGGCTGGTATTGCCGGTCAAAGCCTCAGCTATCTATGGAAAAACAAAAAAGCCCCGGAACGTACCATCTGCTGGGAGCATGAAGGTAACCGGGCCATTCGTTCGGGAAACTGGAAACTGGTAAAAGACCTGGAAGATGCAGACTGGGAACTGTATGATATCTCATCTGATCCCTCTGAAACCAGGAACCTCGCAACCCTGTACCCCGACCGGGTAAAGAACATGAAGAAGGAGTATGAGACCTGGGCACAGAACATGCATGTGAAACCACCTAAAAAGAATACAAACAAATCTGAATAACGACAACTGATGAAAAAACTAATTTTTCCGATCGTTTTCCTGTTTCTATTAGCGAGTCAGGCAAGCAACGCGCAACCGAAGCAAATCAAATATGTGCCAGAATTTGCGAACGAGAATCATGAACAGATTGGCTACTGGTTCATCTCACCAAACCTGATCACAGAAGAGAACCTGTACCAGAAACACATAGACAGTATTGCGGAGAACTGTAAATACACGCTGATCTTCCTGACAGCGCGCGAGGGTGCTGATTTCTATGATTACAAAAAAATGTATCCTGTGTTCAAGAACCTAGTGGCAGCAGCGCACAAAAAGGGCTTGAAGGTAGGATTGCAGTTGTGGGGTAATTATAAAGACAAAACAATAGAAGGTTCCCAACGGATGATCATTGAAACGGAAGTTCCGTTAGATCAGTCAGGGAATGCATCTGCCACGATCAAAGCTAAGTTTGTACGCTTTGAACACCGGCTGCTGAAATCCGATCTGTTTAAAGTATATGCTTTCAAAAAAACAGGAGATGGTTTTTATGACCCGGCCACATTGAAGGATATTACCAGGAATTGCGAAACCGTTCTGCCGGACAAGGCCACTGTTGAAGTGAAGATCAAAGCAGGGGAATCTGTGAAAGGTCTGACTGCCTGCATTATGACACAACAATACTGCAGCCAGAGCAGTAATTGGGATGATGTGGAGATCAATGGTTTTATAGAAGCCATGAAGGCTTATGCAGATATTCCTTTCGATGGTTTCTCATTGGATGAATACGGTAATAAGTTCATAGAACGAATTTTTGACCAGAATACGCCCAACCCGTTCAGGGGACGTTGGTATTCGAATGCAATGGCCAGGGAGTATGCCAAAGCCACCGGGAATTCACTGGAGAAAACCCTGTTCGACGGCCGTTATGCACCCACCGGGAAACCCGAACTGCGTATCAGGGCCATCAATGAATACATGGAGTTCATGCGCAGAGGCGCTTTACGGGTGGAAACAGCTGTTTATCATGCGTCACGTGAGATTTATGGGAAGCATATATTCAGTGGGATCCATAACACCTATCACAATAGTCTCATCAATGATGAGATCTGGGCCAATGGGATCGGTTGGTGGAGTGCACCGCGTGCTTATGGACAGACCGATGAAAAGACCTTTTTACCCACACAGATGGGTGTAGCCATGGCGCATACAAAGAATGCCATGTATAACCAGTATTACGATGCAGTTCTGGAACCCGTGCTGGTTAAATCATTCAATGACCTGAGGTATGGTGTTAGAACGCATTACCATGCCATGAATGATAAGAGGCCGCTTCGTTTTGACCTCGAGGACCCGGATGCCATAGCCGGTATTAATGCCAATGAGAATTGCGCCAGGCTGTTGAATAAGTTCAATCCCTCTTTACCCGATATCCGCCTGCTCGTGATCTTTGGAATGGAAGGGCTTTCCAACTGGTATCCGAATGTTGCTGACAGGGGAGTATATGATATCAATGATAAGATGAAGGTAGAAGAAAGAGCGGTAGAGATCTGGAAGTCGGGTTACCTGAATGCCCTGGTGCCTTCAGACCTGATCGTAAATAACCAGCTCACCATTGGCGCCGACGGGAAACCTGTATTGAACGGACATAAGTTCGATGCCGTATTATATATCAACCCCCAATATGCACGGGAGCCGGTGATCCGATTCCTGGAACAGTATACCGGCAAAGGCGGCAAGCTGATGATCGAGGGTAAGGCAGATCGCGATTTTAAGGGGAACCTGATCGCCAATCGTTTCAAAGCCATTTATGATAAGGCCACTGTGGTTGGGTATTCAGTAGCGGATCTGTCGAAGCTGGGCCTGCAGAAGAACCTGTTGCCGGATGGCTGCCGTAATGCCGATGGCTCCTATACATTCAATGACCTGGTCTCTATGCGTACCGGTAAGGCAGCCAGTTTCCGGGTGAATTTCGATGGCGATGAATATACCGGGGAATACCGCGGACTGGTCGTGATCAAAGCGGGCAAAAAGTCCGGCCTGCAAAAAATGGGCGCCACTGGTTTCACCAGCCTGCGCCGAAATGGGGAGGAAATATTGCGTTTTGAAGAACCGACAGACATTTTCATAGAGAAAAATGATAAGGGTACCCAACTGATCATTGCTGATAAAGGCACAAAGAAAAAACCGGTCGTCAATAAATTGTAAAACTGCTGGCAATGGAAGATCCTGACTCTTTATCAAGGGATTCAAGATCGGGATCATGCTCAAAGAGTTCGTAATCATGAAGAGGAAAATTGTTTTATATAGTTTCTGGATAGGGTTGCTGTTCACCACAGCTTCGGCACAGGTGCAGAATCTTGCCAGGGATGACAAGAGGATCTACCTTGATTCGCGTGAAGTGCACGGTGGAAATTTCAACTGGGTGATGAAGAGGTCGGCCGAGCTGGCTGTAACGCCGGAAGAGATCTCCAGACCTGGTTTTGCAACCGTTGGATGGATGCCGGCCATAGTTCCCGGAACGGTACTCAATTCACTGGTCCATAATAAACTGTACCCGGAACCTTATTATGGTATCAATAATAAGTTATCCAGTAAACTGATACCCGATATTGCTCAAACAGGCAGGGATTTCTATACCTACTGGTTTCGTACAGAAGTAATGATCCCAACTTCTTTCAAAGAGAAGAACATCTGGTTACAGGTCGATGGTATCAATTATCGTGCAGAGGTCTGGGTAAACGGCAACCAGGTCATGCATCTGTCGGGAATGTTCCGGCAGGACCAGGTGGATATCGCAGATTTTGCCAAAGTGGGTGAAATGAATGCCATAGCCATCAGGGTATATCCGGTTGACATTCCCGGAACCAATAAGGCAAAACCCTGGCGTGCCCGGGGAGAGAACCGGAACGGTGGTGATGGTAATATCGGGTTGAACACAACGATGCTCATGTCTGTTGGCTGGGATTTTACTTTTAAGGACGGTATCCGCGACAGGAATACAGGTATCTGGAAAAGTATCAGCGTATACGCCACCAATAAAGTAGCCCTGCGTCATCCCTTTGTGCGTTCTGAGTTGGCGAAACCGCATTATGACAGAGCAAATGAAACAGTTTCTGTAGAACTGTTTAATGTGGCCATGAAAACGGTGAAATGTGTGGTGAAGGGAGAGATCGTTGGAGAAGGCATACAGTTCGAAAAGACCGTTGACCTGTTGCGCGGAGAAGATAAGACCATAACTTTTACTGCCAGCGATTTTCCTCAGCTCAGCATATCCAGGCCACGTTTGTGGTGGCCCGTAAATAAAGGCAAACCCGAATTGTATGAACTGAAACTGGTTGCGTATGTGGATGGTGTGCCGGGAGACTCAGTAAAAACGCGATTCGGTATCAGGGAGATCAGGGCCGACAGGAATACACCGGATAGTTCCAAGACTTTTTATGTGAATGGCCGTAAGATCTTTATCCGAGGCACCAACTGGATACCGGAAGCCATGTTGCGTACTTCTGATGAAAGAACCTATGCCGAGCTCCGTTATACACGGCAATCGGGCGTGAACCTCCTTCGTTTATGGGGCGGTGGCATTGCAGAGTCGGATTATTTCTACCAGCTATGTGATGAATTGGGGCTGCTGGTATGGCAGGAGTTCTGGCTTACCGGCGACACCAAACACCCGAACGATAAGGACCTCTATTTCAGCAATCTTTCCGCTACCATCAAACGGATACGTAACCACCCTTCTGTTGCGTTCTATGTGGCATCGAATGAAAGTACAGAAGTGTCGGGTATCCGTGAAGCATTGAATAGCCTGGATGGCACCAGGCCTTACCAGATGCAGTCCGAAGTAGATGGCGTGCACGATGGTAGTCCTTACCAGCAGGTCAATCCCATGCAGCATTATGAAAATACGGCGTCGGCCAGGGGCAGCAGGGTAGACGGCTTTAATCCCGAATATGGTGCGCCATCCCTGCCAACTGTGGAAGCGTTGCGCGAGATGATGGACGAAAAGGATCTCTGGCCCATCAATAAAGCAGTATGGGATTATCTGGATGGGGATGCTTTTCACGGCATGACGGGTAAGTTCAAGGACCTGGTCGATAATTATGGTACTTCAAATTCGATAGATGAGTTCGCCAAAAAAGCTCAATTGCTGAATGCTGTCAATGCCAGGTCGGTTTGGGAGGTCTGGAATGCCAATAAATTCGGGTATGGCGACAGGTATTGTTCAGGTCTGCTGTTCTGGTACCATAACTCGCCCACACGGCAGGTGTGTGGCAGAATGTGGGATTGGTCGCTGGAACCTACCTCTGCTTTGTATTACACACAACAGGCATTGGAACCCTTGCATGCACAGTTCGATTACCTGAAGAATACCGTATCGGTATCCAATGATTACTTCAGGTCATTCGTCAACTACCGGCTCAAAGCGGAAGTATACGACCTGAACAGCAAGCGGGTCTTCTCTAAATCGGTCATCCTGGACTCGATACCCGAAGACGCCGTGCTGAATAATCTGATCACCATAGATTTTGGACAGCAGATAACACCTGTGCATTTTATCAGGTTATCGATCACTGACGAAAAAGGAACACCTGTCACCAGCAGTTTTTACTGGCGATCCAATAATACTTATCAGGGTAAACAAACCCTTACTGGTCCGGCTTCTGCAGGTTTTGAACCATTGGCAGCCATGAAGACCTCCAGTTTGCGGTCAACGGTCAAGGTTCGGAAGCAGGGCAGTATGCATGTGGTCGACATTGATATGAAAAACACCGGTAATCAGATAGCCTTTTTTACACAACTGCAGTTGCTCGATGGGGCACTGAAACCTGTACGACCCTCTTTTTATACCGATAACTTCTTTTCGCTGCTGCCGGGTGAGACCAAACACGTGAGCATAGAAACAGCAGGAGTCGGCGAAGACCTCAGCCAGGCAAAACTGATCATAAAAGGTTGGAATATTCCTTCGGTCACTTATGAACTTAAATAAATGAATACCATGAAGCAAATATGTTTCGTTTTTTCATTCCTGCTTGTTTTTTGCACAGTTCAGGCACAGCGGGAAGTGCTGATCACCCAACATGGGGCTATCGCAGACGGGCGAACGGTCAATACCAGGGTCATCCAGAAACTGATCGATGACTTGTCAGCAAAGGGTGGGGGCAAGCTGATCGTTCCTCCGGGAAATTTCATGACCGGTACACTGGAACTCAAATCAGGAGTGGATCTGCACGTTTCCCTGGGTGCCGTATTACTGGGGTCACATGTAACGGATGATTACCGGAAACTGGTCGGTGGCCGTGCCGCCGCTCTGGTAATGGCTGATGGACAAAAAAATATTTCTATTTCGGGTGAAGGTATCATCGATGGCCAGGGACAGGAACTGATGATGGATGTGTTCAAAAAACTGAGAAGTGGGGAAGTCAAGTCGGACTCATCCTGGTTGCTGAAACGACCAGGCCCCGGCCGTGCATTGGTCTTGTTATTTAATAACTGTAAGGACGTTAGGGTGACGGGCATTACACTGAAGAATGCCTCGGACTGGGTACAGGATTACCGGGGATGCGATGGTGTGGTGATCGATAAGATAACCGTGCAAAGCACCGCATACTGGAACAATGACGGATTGGATGTGACGGACTCCAGGAATGTCCGTATCACCAATTGTTACATCAATGCTTCCGATGATGCGCTTTGTTTTAAATCAGATAATGTGAATGGCTCCTGTGAGAATGTTTACGTAGACAATTGCACTTTGCGCTCCAGTGCCAACGGTTTGAAATTCGGGACTGCCAATCATGGTGGGTTCCGGAATTTTAAGATCACCAATCTTACGGTATTTGACACGTATCGTTCTGCTATTGCACTGGAATCGGTTGATGGCGGTTTTATGGATAATATTGATATCCGGAATGTACAGGCCAAAAATACCGGTAATGCCATTTTCATCCGTCGTGGTCACAGAAACACGGGAGGTAAGGTAGGAACACTGAAAGATATCTATATCGCCAACGTGAAGGTGGAGACACCACTGCTGAAGCCAGACCAGGGTTATCCGATCGAAGGTCCGCCAGATCATTTGCGTCCGGGTTTTGATAAGATGCCGGTTCGCCCCTCTCACTATCATATCTATGGACATCCCTATCTTCCTTATAACCTGGTGCCTTCTTCCATTGTAGGGATACCCGGTTACCCGGTACAGAATGTAACACTGGAGAACATAGAGATCAGTTATGGGGGAAGAGCGGATAGAGCTATTGCACATATCCCGCTGACAGAGATCACCCGGATCCCCGAAAATGAAGCGGCCTATCCTGAGTTCTCGATGTTCGGTGAATTGCCGGCCTGGGGTTTGTATATGCGCCATGCAGAAGGTATCACACTGAAAAATTTCAAAGTGAGTTATCTCGAAGACGATTTCAGGCCAGCTTTTGTGTTTGATGATGTAAAAAAGATAGAGCTGGTAGGGGTGAGTATCCCAACAGTGAAGGAATTGCCCGTCATACAACTCAATAATGCAGAAGCTGTTTCCTTCAAAGGGCTGAATATTCCTGTTAAGGAAGAGAAAGCCATCATAAGGACCCATTATAAATAATACTGTCATCAATTGATACAACGAAGGACCATACTGATCTTTTTGCTTCTGGGTTTGTCAGAAGCTGTTTTCAGCCAGCAAGTACCCCTGGTGGAGGCGAAACTGTTTGTAAGCGATTCATTGCGGCATGTGTTCCGGACAGGAGGACGTTTACTATTGCATATTACCCGGCAGTCAGAAAAAGAGCCCAGGAACCGGTCGGAGATCACCATTGGCATAACTACGCCTGATAACTGGTATGGACAAACACCCTTTGTCTTCAATACCGCTGAAAAAATGGTATTGGCCAACGACCTGGCTAAGATCAAAGACGATCCTGGAGGAAAACTGTATTACCAGTTCGTATATAAACAGAATAGGGATGACGGCAATGAGAATGTTCCGGGTAATCTTTACAGTGCGGTTGATTCCTGTGTGGCGGGCGATCAGCTGAAAGTAACGGCTTCCCTCAAATACCTGATCCCTGAGCCGGTTATCATAACGCATACCCATGTTAGAAAAGTGGAGATGCGGAGTGAATACTTATCGGCCTTCTCAGGTTATCCGCGTTATCTGCGGGCTTCCATACTCTTTCCTTCGGGATATTTCGATGCTCCAGCAAGGTCCTATCCTGTCTGTTACCGCATACCCGGTCTGAATGGAAGGTATACGGCGATCAATGGTATGATGAATAATACAGATTTTACTACCTGGTGGTTCAGCAAAGAAGCCCCCCAGGTGGTATATGTGTTCCTTGATTCGCAGGGACCTTATGGAGATACCTACCAGGTTGATTCAGAAAACAATGGTCCATGCGGGAAAGCACTGACAGAAGAACTGATCCCTGCGATCGAAAAAATGATTCATTATGACACTGCCAGTCATGAACGATTCCTGGCAGGATCTTCCACCGGTGGGTGGGTGGCCATGGGGCTTCAGATCTTTTACCCAGACTTCTTTGACGGTACCTGGTCATATAGTCCTGACCCGCTTAATTTCTCGCATTATGGGTTGATCAATATCTATGAGGATAGTTCGGTGTTTTATAACAAATGGGGTTATCTGCAACCGGGCAGAAGAACGGTTTACGGAGAACCTACCTTCTCGATGAAGGAATGGATACACGGTGAGAATGTGAATAGCAGGACCCGCGACTACCGCATATCTGGCGGCCAGTTTGGCGCTTACAATGCCGTATTCGGTCCGAAAGGATCGGACGGTCTTCCTACGATGATGTTCCACCCGGTTACGGGAAAGATCGATCATACGATCGCAAAGCAATGGGAAAAATATGACCTCACCAGGGTCTTAGAGAAGAACTGGCCCGTGCTTGGTCCCAAACTGCAAGGTAAAATATGGATGTGGATGGGAGACATGGATGGTTTATACTCGAATGTTGCCGCCCGTTTCTTTCAGAAGTTCATAGAGAAAACAGAGAACCCCAAATCAGATGCGCAGCTCCATTTTACGCCCATGGCCGGGCACAGCCAGGAATGGAGCGACAAAGCTGTATTGAGAATGGTCGCCGAAAAAGTAAAAGCCCATCGGGATCGTAAAAACAATTAGAGGAATCAAGAGCTCACTATATGAAAAAGATCACTGCATTATTACTGTTACTATTCGCTGCAATCACCATTTCGGTGGCACAAACACCGAGGATAAGATACGTAGATGTATTTGAGAATACCAACCATCCCCAGGTAGCTTATTGGTTTTTTGCGGCCAACATGATGGCCGAGAAAGCATGGATGGGAAAGATCGACAGTTTTGCACGCTACAGCAAATACACGCTGATCTTCCTTACAGAAAGGAATGGGTGCAATTTTTATGATGTTACGACCATGCATCCCTTATTCGCGAAACTGGTGAAATATGCACACGGAAAAGGACTTCAGATCGGCCTTCAGATCTGGAAGCGTGATTTTGATACCAGGATAGAAAACACAGAGAGGCTGATACAGGATGGAGAAGTAACGCTGGATGCTGCCGGCAGTGCCAGTTATAGGGTTGTGGCCAAGGGCTCACGTGATATGAAATCCATTCTCAGGAGTGAGTTGTTTAAAATATATGCTTTTCGCAAAACAGGAGATGGGTTCTATGATCCGGCCAGTCTGAAAGACATCACTTCTTTTGCAAAATCAGATACTACAAAAGAAACGGTATCAGTTTCGATTAATGCAGGCAGCCAGCTGAAAGGATATACCGCTTTCATCATGACGCAGCATTATTATAATTCCTGCAGTAATTATTCGGAGCAGGTCAAGGACATGCTCCTGGGTACCTTCAAAGCATATGCGGATATTCCCTTTGATGCCATTGGGATAGATGAATATAAAAGCCTGCGGATCGTACAGCAGAAAGTGCTGGAATCCGCAAAAGATGTATTCAGGGAACGGCTGTACTCAATCGGTATGGGCAAAAAAATATCGGCCCAGAGCGGCAAAGAGCCCGCCCGATTCCTGCTGGACATGCGGTATGCACCGGAAGGAAGGCCTGAAATACGGATGAAAGCCATCAACCAGTATATGCAGCTGGTCCGCTTTGCTACGCTGCCTGTTGAAGCAGCCATGTATGATCTGGGTAAAAAAATGTATGGCAAAAACACATTCATTGGCTTACACAACACTTTCCATAACAACCTCGATAAGGATGAAGTTTGGCAGACCGGCGTTACCTGGTGGAGCATTAAACGGGATTACGGGCATACGGATGAAGAAACGGCCACACCCATACAGGTGGGTATCGGCATGAGTTATCCGAAGAATGCCATGTACAACATGTATTATGGAAAGGACCTCACACGGATCTGGACAAAAGCCCTGACCGATCTGCGTTACGGCATCCGTACACACTACCATGCGGCCAATGATGTGCAGGGTTGGGGCGTTTCTATTGACGATCCTGCAGCATTGACCAAAATCAATAAGGTAGAGAATGCCGCAAGGTTGCTGAACCACTTTAATCCACCTTTTCCACAGATCCGGTTATTGGTCGTGTATGGAATGGAAGCGATGTATAACTGGTATCCTGATCTTTCAAGACGGGGCATGTACGATATCAATGATAAGCTTGAAATGGAAAAGAAATCAGTGGCGCTCTGGCAGAAAGGATACCTCAATGCATCCGTACCTACAGACCTGATCGAAGATGGCCGACTGCATCTGAACGCGGCCGGCAAACCTGAATTGAATGGATATACATTCGATGCGGTCATACTGCTGAACCCGCAGTACGCCAAACCCGCTACCACACGTTTTTTCCAGGCTTATGTACAAAAGGGCGGCAGGTTATTACTGGAAGGCAATGCTACGCATGATTTCATGGGTAAGGATATTACAGCCACCTGGAAACAGATCGCCGGTAAAGCCACGGTCATCGGGTATTCATTGGAGAATGTGGCCCGCCTGGGCATACCACCGAACAAGCTGGAGGACGGAGTGATGAACGAAGAAGGTTCTTTCACTTTTACCAATACAGCTTCATTGGAAAGTGATCAACCGGCTGTGTTCCGGTTCGAATATAAAGGCAACCTGTACACAGGACAATACAAAGGGCTGGCAGCTGTAAAACTGGATGCCAACGGGAACCTGCAGAAACTGGCGGCGACCGGCTTCTCTTACCTTCAGAAAAATGGCAAAGAGATATTTCAACTGACAAAAGAAGCAGATGTGTTTGTACAGAAGGGTAAAGAGGGACCTGCGGTCGTTATCGCTGATCCCGGCAGGTCTATAACGGTGAAAAAATAATGAGGCAATACTATTCAGATCATTCAATGAGAAGTACGTTATGATAAGAAACACGAACAAGAACGGGTTGCTTCAAAAAGCAGCTGCCTGTTTACTGGCCATGTCATTGCTGACATTAGCCGGGGCACAAACACAAACAGCGGTATATCTGGACGAACTGGGTATTCCATCCTTTAATGAGGCCATACCGGCTGTATCCCTGAAAACGACATCGGGTGGCGGCACCATTGAGATCAACCGGGTACGTTACGAGCGAGGATTGGGTATACACGGCACAAGCGCCATTTATTTTTTCCTGGATGGCAAAGCCAGGTCATTCACTGCAGAAGTGGGAGTTGATGATAAGGCTGTGGAAGGCACCACCAGCCGATTCTATGTGATCGGTGATAAAAAGATCCTTTTCGAAAGCGGGGAAATGAAATTGGGCGATGCGGCCAGGAAAGTCAGCGTAGATCTCACCGGCATCAAAAGGTTGGGTTTGCTGATCCTGCCAAAAGAAGAATCGCAGCGTGCGTATGCCAACTGGGCCAATGCACAGTTCGTGATGCTGGATAAGGAACTGCCAAAACCGATCCCCAATGACGGGGATAGATATATTCTTACACCCCGCCCTTCAGCCAAACCGAAGATCAATTCTCCGGCCATCTTCGGTGCTACACCGGGAAATCCTTTTTTATATACGATACTGGCTACCGGTGAAAAACCCATGGTGTATGCGGCATCCGGTTTGCCTAAAGGCGTAAAACTGGATCCGGCTACCGGTATCATCAGTGGTGTTGTGAAAGAAAGAGGTACTTACACGGCTACACTGCAAGCCAAAAATAAACTGGGTGTGGCATCCAAAACGCTGCGTATCAAAATAGGCGATACCATTGCACTGACACCTCCCATCGGGTGGAACGGTTGGAACTCCTGGGCAAGGGATATAGACCAGGAGAAAGTGCTGGCTTCTGCCAATGCCATGGTGAAAATGGGATTGCAGAGTCATGGATGGACCTACATCAATATCGATGATGCCTGGCAGGGTCAACGGGGCGGTAAATACAATGCTATCCAGCCCAACTCCAATAAGTTCCCTGATTTTAAGGCTATGGTGGATACGATCCACGCCAAAGGACTGAAACTGGGCCTTTATTCCACACCCTGGATCTCCAGTTATGTGGGTAAAGTAGGTGTCTCCTCCAATTTCATGGATGGCACATACACCGATTCCATTGAAAAGGACAAAAGAGCCAACCGGTATGTGGGAAAATATCGTTTTGAAAAGGAGGATGCCTTGCAGATGGCTGAATGGGGTGTTGATTATTTGAAATATGATTGGCGCATCGATCTCAATTCTGCAGAACGCATGTCTGTTGCCTTACAACAATCGGGCAGGGATATCCTGTACAGTTTGTCGAATTCCGCACCTTTCGCATTGGCTAAGGACTGGGCCCGTATTGCCAATGCATGGAGAACAGGACCGGATATCCGCGATAACTGGTTAAGTCTCTATGTGTCGGCTTTTACCCTCGATAAATGGATGCCCTATGGCGGACCTGGGCATTGGAACGATCCGGATATGATGATCCTGGGTAATGTTACCACGGGCTCTAAACTGCATGCCACCCGTTTAACACCCGATGAACAATACAGCCATGTTACGCTCTTCAGTTTACTGGCAGCTCCCTTACTGATCGGTTGCCCTATTGAGCAACTGGATGATTTTACGTTGAACCTGCTCACCAATAGTGAAGTGATAGAGATAGACCAGGACCCCCTGGGTAAACCCGGAAGATTATTGCTGGAAGAAAATGACATGCAGGTATGGGTAAGACCGCTGGAAGACGGTTCTTATGCAGTGGGCATATTCAATATCAATGGGTTTGGAAAAACGCCGCAATCCTATTTCCGCTGGGGCGATGAACAACCCCGTACGTATGAGTTGGACCTGTCCCGGATCGGTTTGAAAGGAAAATGGAAGATCAGGGATGTATGGCGGCAAAAGGATCTTGTCTTATCAGCAGATCGGATCAGTTCCACAATTCGTCACCATGGTTCGGTGATGTATCGCTTGTTCCCACAAAAAAATAAAAAATGATTATGCATAGGATCTGTATACGAATCATCACTGCAGGACTGTTTATTTTTTCAGCAACAGCCGTTGGTGCACAGAGTGCCCACAACCTTTGGCTTGACGACTTGCCTATTCAGACATACTCAGAAGGCATTCGCCCCGTACAGGCAAAGACCGGTTACGGTAAGGAACCACTCCAGGTAAATGGGGTGCCTTATACACGAGGCTTAGGAGCCATCAGTATCAGCCTGCTGTCTTTTTACCTGGATGGACATGCTACACGATTCACAGCCAAGGTAGCACCAGATGATAAGGGTAATAAAGATATTGCCGTTCGCTTTTTTGTAGTGGCCGATCAGAGAGTATTGTTCGAAACACCCTCCATGCGGATAGGTGATGCCCCCAGGGAAGTGGATGTAGACCTGACAGGTGTACGCCAGCTAGGTTTGTTGATCACGGATTCGGTAGGTGGTGTAGCCAATAAACGTACTTACGCCAACTGGCTGGAGGCGAAACTGGAGATGAAAGATGATTTCAGACCAGGCCATGTACCTATGCACGATGAGAAATACATACTCACACCACCCGCAAAACAGACACCGGCAATTCATTCACCAAAACTTTTCGGTGCCACACCGGGTAACCCGGTACTGTATACCATCGCAGCAACAGGAAAAAGGCCTATGACGTTTTCGGCAAAGGGGTTACCTGATGGATTGCATGTTGACGGCCGGACAGGCATCATCAGTGGTTCGGTGAAACATCGGGGAGATTATGTGGTCACAGTTCAGGCAAAGAATACATTGGGAACCGCTGCGCGGCAAGTGGTCATCCGGATCGGTGATACCATTGCACTCACACCACCTATCGGATGGAACGGCTGGAACTCATGGGAAGCCAAAATAGACCAGGCCAAGGTCATTGCTTCCGCCAATGCCATGGTTAGTAAGGGACTACGTGATCATGGCTGGTCTTATGTCAATATCGATGATAGCTGGCAGGGTATTCGCACAGGGCCAGATACTGCGCTGCAGCCCAATGCAAAATTCCCAGATATGAAAGGATTGGTGGATCATATCCATTCACTTGGCCTCAAAGCAGGTATTTACTCCACACCCTATATCTCCAGTTATGGTATGTATGTTGGTGGGTCATCAGCTTTTCCTGCAGGCGGTGAGCGGCGGGAAACCTTCCTGACCAATAAACCTACCCGCAAAGGAACCTACTTTTTTGAAAGGAATGATGCCCGTCAATGGGCCAAATGGGGCTTCGACTTCCTGAAATACGACTGGCGCATTGATGTTGCCGCAACAGAAGCGATGTCGAACGCACTGAAACAGTCCGGACGTGATATCGTATTCAGCTTATCCAACAATGCTCCATTTGAAAGAGTGAATGATTGGGCACGGCTGTCGCATATGTATCGTACAGGGCCGGATATCAAAGACAGTTGGACAAGCCTTTTTACGAATGTGTTCTCACTCGATAAATGGTCGCCTTATACCGGTCGTGGTCATTGGGCAGATCCGGATATGATGATCGTGGGAGATGTATCGATCGGTCCCGAAATGCACCCAACCAGGCTAACACCGGATGAACAGTATAGCCATATTACCATCTACAGCCTGCTGGCGGCGCCGATGCTGATCGGTTGCCCCATAGAACGACTGGACGATTTCACCCTTAACCTGCTTTCCAACGACGAAGTGATCGAAGTGAACCAGGATACCCTTGGCAAAGCAGGCAGGCTGGTGCTGCATGAGGACGGCGTACAAACATGGCTGAAACCGCTGGCTGATGGTTCTTATGCATTGGGTCTCTTTAATATTGATGGATACGGGACAGAACCCAGCACTTTTTTCCGGTGGGGAAATGAGAAGGATAAGCAATACAGCCTGCAGCTTGGCAAAATAGGCTTGCAGGGCAAGTGGAAACTGCGTGATCTATGGCGCCAGAAAGATGCGGGGGTATCCAATGGGGTCCTGTCGGCAACCATCAGGCATCATGGTGTTGCTTTTTTCCGTTTGCAAAGGTTACCATAAGTACTGATGCCCGGGATGGGACGGTAAGTTCTGTTTACCGGCTCTTGAATTGATTGATCAGAATTGAAATCAGAGAAATGAAAAAATATATCATTGTTTTATCGTTGCTGCTTGTTTCTTTAACGGCAGTTGCGCAGGTGCCGAAAGGGTATAAGATCCCATCGATGCCTGATCCGGCGGTGCGAAAAGCCACACTGGAACGGGAATGGGCAGCCGTGCAAAGAACACCCCCGCAATTAGGCGTTAGGGATTGTTTTCTGTTCCTGGTAGATGCCATGGATGCTAACTTTCTGCAGCCGGCGCAGGTAGAGTGGTTACTCAAACTGGTAAAGACCCGGATGATCACAGACCCGAAAGCAGGCAGAAGTTATGGGAACATTTTCTGGGGATGGCACGAAAAAGGAACTGACATCGGCGATGGTAATAATGTGCAGTTCTGTATGCAGTATGGCATACTGGTAAAACTGCTGTTCAACGATCGTTTGTCTGAAGGTGCGCAAAAGGAACTGGATGATATTTTTGCACTTGCTTTGAAAGGGGGCCGTAACCAGGAGATCCGCATTTCTTATACCAATATTTACCTGATGCGGATCTGGAACTTTGTTTCCTACGGGCAGGTATATAAGGACCAGGCCGTTTTAAATGAGGGCAGGAAATATTTCGATCTGTGGCTGCAACATGTGGCACGCTATGGGAACCGGGAATATGATAGTCCCACTTACTGCGGTGTAGACCTGGAATCGCTGTTACTGATACATACCTTCATCACTGATCCGGATATCAAAAGCAAAGCCGCTGATGCATTGCGCTTCTTCCTGACCGATCTGAGTGCTCACTATAATGCCCGTGGTGGTTATCTGGAAGGGGCGCATAGCCGCGACTACAACTGTGTATTTGGTTTAGATCTGCTGGAAGAGAAATATTTCAATCCTTTGTTGGGCCGAAGCAATAACAACAATCATCTGTTTCACCAGATCTGTACCGATGCACTGAAGAAGCTGGGACTGTCTCCGGCACAGAAAGAGCTGATGACCCGTAAGAACCGGTTCATCGTTCAGCGTTGGGATAGCCTGGCACATACCTATGCCACCGACTATCATGGTGATAAAGTTTCTATCGCATCTACCAACCAGGCATACAGTCCGGATGATAAACCTTTTGTGATGTACCTGAGCAGCCCGAAAAAGCCGGCCATGCCCAATATCGTATATGTGTTGGAAGGCAGGGACGATCATTACGGAACCTGGAGCGCAACAGGTATGGGAGAAAAGATGAAACACCTGATGCCTGCGAATTATCCGTCGAATGGCGGATGGAATAAGACAAGGCACCTGATGCCTTTCATGCAGTCTTCGCAGAACAAAGGAGAGTTGGTGATGCTGGTATCCGGCACCAAAGACCATAACTGCATCAAAGAATACCTGAACTCCACCATTATCCTGCCCGATGCATTTGATGAGATATGGATCGGCAAAACCAGGAAACAATTGCCGGCAAAAGGAGATAGCCTGGTATTGGATGAGACCAACACTTTTTTTGCCAGGTTTGAAGATGTGGCCATTGCTTTCCGCTACCTCCATTATAATGCTGCTGAAGGAGTAAGACCTGCCTTGTATAACGATGATTTCGCCTATACTGCCAGTCGTGAGCAGTTTACGCTCAAACACAACAAAGCCCTCCGCCTCACCCTGCAGCATCCGAACGATGGGAAAGCAACGGTTGCCATGTGGTGGAAAACTGCTGAAGGGATCCGGACCGATGCCGACTTTGCCAGATTCCGCCAGTCGGTGTTGAGCGCACCGGTGACGGTACAGGAAACCAATGGCATCACCGAGATCTCCGTAAAGACCACTTCAGGAAAATTGGGTGTTCAGGCTGACCTGGTGAATAAAAAACGTGTTTCCTACATGAACCCATCTGTATTGCCCAAAGACTTTCTGTTCATGGTCGATGGTGTGGAGCTCGGCAAGCCCATCATGGCGAAATACCGGTAAGGAACCAACGCCATTCCGTACGGATTAAATAGAATACCCGGATCCTTTTGACACGAAAACGATTTCGCAAAAAAGCATCCGGGTGTTTTTTGCTAATCCTACTAAAACGTTTTAATTTACTCATGTTAACCGTTACAGATTGCACTGGAGCGAAAACGCTTACAGGAAAACCCACTGCCATGAAAAGAATACCCATCCTTTGTATTGCCTTGTTCTTATGCACAGTTTCCTTTGGCCAGTCCTGGGTGGATTCGGTCGATAAACACGGGCGTGATGTATATATGCCTGCGGACAAATACAAATGGGACTGGGGCCAGGCAACCTTTCTGAATGCATTGGTGCATCTGTACAACAGTAAGACCGATGCAGACAAAAAATTATATTTCGATTACATCAAAACTGCTATGGATGCCACGTATGCGGTAGCCAATGGCAAACATCCGAATGCCGTGGCTTCGGCGCATGGTATGGCTTTCCTGGCCAGGATCACCGGCGACAGGAAATACCTTGACAAGAGTAACGAGATCTATGCGCAATACCTGATGGTACCACGTTCACCTAACGGAGGGGTTTCTCACAGGGCAGAAACCGTGGAGTTATGGGACGATACCGTTTACATGCTCAATATGTTCCTGCTTGAGATGTATCGCCTGACGGGCGACGAGAAATATATAGCAGATTTTGTTGAGCAGTTCAACGCGCATAATGAAAAACTCACCGATCCGGCATCTGGTTTATGGGTGCACGGATGGGATGCAGACAACATCGATTACAACGATGGTTGCAGCATCATGGGCTGGCCCGATAAAACCACACGCAAGAGTAGCCAGATCTGGGCAAGAGGGAATGGTTGGGTAGGCATGGCCTTGTCAGATGCGCTGGAAACCATCGCTAAGAATTCCCGCTACCGTAAACCTTTGGAAAAAGCATTCCTGCATTATGTGGAAAGTATTGCTCCCTGGCAGCACAAAGGATCCGGTCACTGGTACCAGCTGATCACACTGCCGGAAAACCCGAAGAATTTTCTGGAAAGTTCCTGCACTGCCATGTTCGCTTATACCATCACCAAGGGCTTACAGCTGAAATTGCTGGATCCTAAAAAATATGCGCCAATGGTCGATAAAGCCTATCAAGGGTTACGTGAGATGAGTCTGGCCACTACTGGCGGTGCTTACCTGATACCCGCAAGGGTTTCCGGTGGAACCTGCGTAGGCGACGAGAACTATTACCTGACCCGTAAGATCACCGAAGGAACTGGTTTTGGTTATGGCTCATTTATCATGTTCGGCCTTGCTTACGAGCAATACAAAGGCATACGCAAATAAGGGGTCATTCACATCAATAATGTAAAGCAGCATGGACAGAAGAAAATTTGTAGCACTGGGCACCACCTCCGTTTGTTTGATGCCCTTCCTGGGTACAGCTTCCTGGCTGCAAAGGGAAAAATATATGGCCCCAACAGTAAAACCATCGTGGCTGGTCGATCTGATCAAATTCAATGATCAGGATCTGACAGCGCTTCGAAAATACAAGGTCACAGATAGTGCTCACCGGTATTTTGGTGGTTACCTGTCAGGAGTGGAGATCCCCAATCCGCATAGTACCTGTGCATTCATTAATAAGGCCGCGGAAGCAGTGGCCAGCCCTGAGTCGGCTTATTATCAGTCGGCAGCGATCATCACAGATATGGAGCAGGCATTGCATGCGCTGTTAAAAATGCAGCATGCCGATGGCACCATTGACCTGGTGGATACGAATTTTCATTCTACACCGGATACCGCTTTCATGGTGAAGCGATTGGTGCAGTCATATAATATTCTTCAGGCTTCCGGTAATAAGGATGCAGGCAGGGTGCTTGTTTTATTGCAGCAGTTCCTGCAAAGGGCAGGTGAAGCCTTGATCGTAGGTGGGATACATACACCTAATCACCGTTGGGTAGTAACGGCTGCGCTGACCAAACTGAATGAAAAATGGCCCGATGCCCGTTATGTGAACAGGGCCAACCAGTGGCTGGCTGAACATATCGACCTTGACCCTGATGGACAATACACCGAAAAAAGTACGTATGGATATTCTGCAGTGATAGATCGTGTGCTCATCACTGTTTCCAAAGGGCTCCACAAGCCGGAATTACTGGATGCTGTTCGCAAGAACCTGCGCATGATGCATTATTACCTTCACCCAAATGGGGAAGTAGTGACGGAAGCGTCGAACCGCCAGGACAAGGGACAGATCGGTACTATGGAGAATTATTATTACGCCTGCCGTTACCTGGCCCTGTTGGATAAAGACGGGGAAATGGCGGCCATGTGCCGCCTGATCGAAAAAACTTCCTTCCGGAAACTGACCGATTCGCTGAGTTATTTCCTGGAGGATCCTGCACTTTGGAAAGAGCTTCCGGATAGTAAGCCGCTTCCTGCAAGTTATGTAAAGTCATTCCCTTATTCCGGTGTGGTACGTATCCGTAGGAATGAGTGGGATACAACGATCCTATCGAATAATCCGGGCTGGTTAACTTTTCATAAAGGAAATGCCGTACTGCAGGCAATGCGTGTAGCGGCTTCTTTTTTTGGAAAGGGCCAATTCCAGTCAGATACGATCTCACAGAAAGGTAATGCCTGGATCCTGACACGCAAACTGGAGGGCCCCTATTTTCAGCCACTTCCGCCAGAAAAGATCTCACCTGATGGTGATATGGCCAAAATGCCCAAGTCGGCCCGCAAACAGAGCGAAATACAATACCTGGAAACAACTGTCACCATTACAGAAGCAGGAGGTGGTATTAGTGTAGAGGTCGATATGAAGGGTACCGACGGTGTTCCTGTATCAATGGAACTGATCTTCCGGAGAGGCGGACAATTCACCGGGGTACAGCCATATGCAGGGAAAGCAGATGCTTATTTGTTCAAAGACGCACAGGGAACATATACGGTAGGGAATGATACGATCCATTTCGGACCTGGTAAACAGGAGCATAGGGGCGTACAGTTACGCGGTGCTTTACCGGCGGCAGATGCACCAACAGTGTATCTCACAGGATTCACTCCATTCAAACATACCATCCAATTATCCTGATATGATGAGTACATCCATCAACAATATTTGTTTGAACATTTTACGGAAAGCGGTCATGTTCTTTTTTCTGACGGGAATGTTGTCGCCGGTAATCTCGCTGGCACAGAAAACATTTCAGAAAAAATACCAGGCAGAAATGATCCTGGCAGAAAATGGTTCTGTGATTGAGTTACCGGAAGGATCCTTCACCCTCACCAATACGCTTTCGCTGGAAGGCAAGAAAAAGATCACGATCCGTGGTAAAGGAATGGATAAGACCATCCTCAGTTTCAAAGGGCAGACCGATGGTGCCGAAGGGATCCGTGTAAGTGACGGAGAAGACATCGTGCTGGAAGGATTTACGGTGCAGGATGCCAAAGGCGATGCCATCAAAACGATGCACGTGACGGGCATCACTTTCCGTGATGTAAAGACGGAGTGGACGGGAACACCGGGACCACAGAACGGTGGGTATGGATTATATCCGGTCCAGTGCATCAATGTACTGATAGATAAGTGTATGGCAGTTGGAGCATCGGATGCAGGTATCTACGTAGGGCAGTCGCAGGATATTACCGTGAAACATTCAAAAGCCTGGCACAATGTGGCCGGTATCGAGATCGAGAATTCGCTTCGCGCGAAGGTGCACGATAACGAGGCCTGGGAAAATACGGGCGGCATTCTGGTGTTTGACCTGCCTGACCTGGTACAGAAAAAAGGAGGAGATGTAAAAGTGTATAACAACCATATTCATGATAACAACTACGAGAATTTTGCACCTAAGGGTAATATCGTGGCCAGTGTTCCCAGCGGTACGGGCGTATTGATCCTTGCTACTAAGGGGGTAGAGGTATACCAGAACAGGATCATCAACAACCAATCTGTCAGTACAGGGATCATCAGTTATTTCACAACGATGAAACCGATCAAAGACAAAGCATATGATCCGTATCCTTCTGCCATCTCCATTCATGATAATATCTATGAAAGAAGACCGGGTTTGCCGGTAAGTAAAGATCCTTTGGGCAGGATCGTGGGTAGTAAATACGGACAGGATATTCCGCATATCCTGTATGATGGCATCAGGAATCCGAAATTACTCGATAGTTCGGGTAACTGGATCGCTGGCCAGTGCATCACGATTGTCAATAACCGGTCGCAATCAATAGTGAATCTTGATGCAGAACATGGTTTCAAGGACATGGCTAGGGTTGATCATATGTTTACTTGTAATAATTGAGTATGATTCGTGTAGTGATGATATTCGTTTTCGGGTTTATTGTTTCCGGCGCTTTTATAGTGGAAAAGCCGGCTAAGACATATCCTGAGAACCTGTCGGCCTGGGGTATTTTTGAAGGCAAGATGTCTGCATTGAAACCTGCTCAGGGTGTTGTACCTTATGGATTGAATACACCACTGTATACAGATTATGCGGAGAAACTAAGATTTATTCGTTTGCCAAAGGGCCAACAGGTGGCATATTCAGCAGACAATAAGCTTGATTTTCCTGGGGGGACACTATTGGTGAAAACATTTTTTTATCCGGCAGATTTCAGGAAACCGGGGCTTGAGAAAGATATCGTGGAAACCAGGTTGCTGGTGAAAGAGATGGACGGCTGGAAAGCCATCACCTATGTTTGGAATGAAGATCAGTCCGATGCATTCCTGGAGATCGCAGGGGATGACAGGACTGTGAATTTTATCGATAAGGAAGGAGTGAAACAGCAGGTGCGTTATGTTGTGCCCAATCAGAACCAGTGCAAAGGCTGTCATAATGCAGACGACAAGATCATGCCGATCGGACCGGGGGTATCACAGTTGAACGGAACATATGCTTATACGACCGGTAGACAGAATCAGTTGATATACTGGAAAACACATGGGATGTTACAGCAGTTGCCTGACATCAACCGTTTACCCAGAACTGCGGCATGGAACGATCCCGCCACGGGAGACCTGAATACAAGGGCGAGGGCTTACCTGGCGATCAATTGTGCACATTGCCACAGAAAAGAAGGTCCGGCACAAACATCAGGATTGTTCCTGACCGAGTCAGAGACAGATCAGACCGCTATCGGCGTCAATAAGACCCCGGTTGCTGCAGGTAAGGGGTCCGGAGGCAGAATGGTAGATATAAAACCAGGACAGGCAGAAGCCTCCATACTCTGGTACCGCATGCAGACCCTGGATCCCGGGGAACGTATGCCGGAACTGGGCAGAAGCCTGGTACACAAGGAAGGTATAGCATTGATAAAGGAATGGATCGATTCTATGAAATAACAATACCAACGGATACATAAAAATAACATCATGAAAAAACAAAGCATCCTCATCCTCCTGTTGCTGGCTACTTCCGGCGTATGGGCACAAAACAACGGATGGAAAAACCTGTTCGACGGAAAAACCCTGAAAGGCTGGCATCAGCTGAATGGTAAGGCGAAATATGAAGTAGTGAATGGGACCATCATTGGTTCTACTGTGAAAGGGGAACCCAATTCCTTTTTAGCAACGGATGAGGAATATGGGGATTTTATCCTGGAAGTGGATCTGAAAGTGGGTAATATGAATTCAGGGATCCAGATCAGGAGCCTCTCAAAACCCGAATTCAACAATGGCCGTGTGCATGGTTACCAGGTGGAGATCGATCCATCAGACAGGGCATGGTCCGGTGGCATCTACGACGAGGCCCGAAGAGGTTGGATGTACCAGACAGAAATGAATCCTGCTGCTAAAAAAGCATTCAGAAAAGATGGCTGGAACCATTATCGAATAGAAGCCATCGGTCCTGTGTTCAGGACCTGGGTGAACGATATACCCGTTGCTTGCCTGGTGGATGATATGACCCCGAAAGGATTCATTGCCCTGCAGGTGCATGCTGTGAAAGGAGAGGGTGGTGAAAGTATTCAATGGAAGAACATACGCATACAAACCGGTGCCGCTATGAAACCAAGGCCATTGGACCTGTCTACTCCGGTAGCCAACTATACTTTGAACACACTGACACCGCAGGAACAAGCCCAGGGTTTTCAGCTTTTGTTCAACGGCAGGGACCTCACAGGCTGGAGAGCGGTAGGTAAACAGACGCCCCCTGAACAGGGATGGGTGGTAGAAGAGGGTGTACTGCATATTTTACCCAGTGATAATACAGGTACCAAATATGGAGACCTGATCTCGGTAAACCAATACAAGGCTTTTGAGCTGAACTTCGATTTCAAATTGACCGAAGGTGCCAATTCAGGGGTTAAATATTTTGTGGCCGAAACCTTCCAGAATTCTGGCCTCGGACTGGAATACCAGATCCTGGATGATGTCCGCCATCCCGACGCCAAAATGGGTACGGAAGGTAACCGGACATTGGCCAGCTTGTATGACATGATCCCATCAAACAAAGTGGATCCCCGGTTCCAGAAAAAGATCGGCGAATGGAACCAGGGTAAGATTGTCGTTTATCCCAACAGGCTGGTTCAGCACTGGCTGAATGGTTTTAAGGTGGTGGAATATGAGAAGGATAGCAATATTTACAAGGTATTACTGGCTCACAGCAAATATGCAAAGAATAAGGATTTTGCCAAGATGGACCAGACCCCGATCCTGTTGCAGGATCATAATAATTCCGTGTACTTCAGGAATATCAAGATAAGAGAGATCAAATAACGCATATATGCAGCGAGAGGTGAAAATTTTCAGGCAGTTGGGTTTAGGGTCGGTAGGCGAAAGCTTACTGGCCCTTTTTGTTTTTGTGGTTGCCACGGTCCCGGTGCATGGGCAATCAACCCTGCAACCATACCGCTTACGGACCGACCTGTTATTACATACAGATCAAGTGTGGAAAAGCGGGCTGCCGGTAAATACCAGCCTGGCTGAAGCACAGAAAGAAGCAGCCTACCAGTTTCCCATCGTCCGGACAGAACAACCCCTGTTGCAGTGGGAATTACCTGCTATCTTGCCTGCCTCAACTGCATACCGCGTACAGGTAGCTTCTGCTGCCGCATTGTTACAGGCGGGTAAACCGGATCTCTGGGATTCGAAGAAAACGATTTCTTCTGCAACCCAAACCAGGTACCGCGGTAAAGCACTATTACCCGGGACTGTTTATTACTGGAGAGTGCAGGTCTGGGGAGCAGGAAAAACCGTATCGGATTTTTCTGCTGTAAGTTCCTTTATGTACCAGCCTGCAGACACAGTTGAGCTTTTCTCGCATTATCCCATAACGGCAGAGATGCAGCAACCGGTTAGCTGGCAAAAAAAAGAAGATGGCAGTTATTTCTTTGATTTCGGCAAAGCGGCATTCGGGCAGGTGCAATTGCGTCTTACCAGCCAGAAGGACGATTCTGTTTGGGTAGAAGCAGCGGAAGCACTGCAATCGCCGGCGAACCTGTTGAAGAACGGAGGGAATATCCGTTATGCCCGGCGCGGGATCTTTGTAAAGAAGGGAACACATGATTATAGCTTGTTATGGCCGGCAGATGCCAAGCGTAATGCACGGAATCCTATTCAAATGCCTGCCTATATAGGTGAAGTGTATCCTTTCCGCTATCTCAACATCCAGCATTTACCGGGTACCCTTACTTCGGTTGCTGTTACCCGTAAAGCCGTGTTGTATCCTTTCGACGAAACCGCTTCAGATTTTGTGAGCAGCGATACCGTGTTGAATCAGGTATGGGAACTTTGTAAATATTCCATGAAGGCAACGAGTTTTGCGGGGTATTATGTGGATGGCGACAGAGAACGGCTGCCTTATGAGGCCGATGCACTGATCAACCAGTTGTCGCATTATGCGGTGGATGCTGAATACAGTCTTGCCAGGCGCACCATGGCTTACCTGTTGTTTCATCCTACCTGGCCTACGGAGTGGAGTCTGCAGAACATCCTGTTGGCATGGAATGATTACCTGTATACCGGGGATGACCATTTTATCCATGCCTATTATCCGGAACTGCAGAAGAAGATGCTGATGCCGCTGGCAGCATCAAACGGACTGATCAGCACAACGGCTAAATTCCAGGATGATGATTTTCTGCGCTCCATACACATCACTAAAATATTCGATGGTAAACGTGGGTTAAAGGATATTGTTGACTGGCCGCAACGCGGTAATTATATCGGTCCGGAAAAAGAACATGGAGGAGAAACGGATGGTTTTGTGTTTACGGATTATAATGCCGTGGTCAATGCATTCTATTACCGTACATTGGTATTGATGCAACGCATAGCGCTGGCGGTCGGTAAAAAAGCAGATGCAGCCCATTACCTTGCCAAAGCACAAGAGCATTATCGTTCCTTTCAACAGGTATTTCGCGATCCGGTCACCGGCCTCATCAGGGATGGGGACACCACTTCTCACACATCCCTGCATGCCAACATGTTTGCACTGGCTTTCGGATTGATACCCGACCAGGATATCCCGGCAGTGACCCGTTTCATCAAATCACGTAAAATGGCCTGTAGTGTATACGGGTCACAGTTCCTGCTGGATGCTTTGTATGAAGCAGGGGAGCAGGACTATGCATTATCCTTACTGACAGCCACCACTGAAAGAAGCTGGTACCATATGATCCGGCTGGGTTCTTCGGTGACTCTGGAAGCATGGGATAAGGCATACAAACCCAATCTCGACTGGAACCATGCCTGGGGGGCTGCACCGGCCAATATCATTGTGCGAAGGCTGATGGGTGTAACACCTTTGACGCCGGGAGCGGATACTATCCGTATCCAACCCCAGGTTAGTTCCCTACGTTTTGCCAGGCTGCGAACCAGGACCATCAAAGGAGAAGTAGCGGTAGCTTTTCAAAGAAGTAAGGACGCTGATCAGTATGATATCAATATTCCCGGCGGCACATCTGCGGAACTATTACTACCCGTTACAACAGAAAATAAAAGAGTCTTGTTGAATGGAAGGCTTATATCACCCACAGTTTCCAAAGATCATTACCGTTTCCCGATACTTGCTTCCGGTAAATACCAGATCCTTTTACAATAGATGCATATGCGTAAAATATATTACTGGTTTTGTTTTTTCTGTATCTGTGTTTCGGCACAGGCCCAAACTTCTTTCCAGCCGGAAGAAATGGTGAACCCGCTGATGGGTACGGATTCCAAATACAGTTTCTCCAACGGCAATACTTACCCCGCTATCACTTTGCCATGGGGCATGAATTGCTGGACACCGCAGACCGGAACAAACGGTTACGGCTGGCAATACACTTATGCTGCTGATAAGATCCGTGGATTCAAACAGACCCATCAACCCTCGCCCTGGATGGGAGATTACGGGCAGTTCTCCATTATGCCCATGACAGGAAAACTGCAGGTGAATGAAGAGAAAAGAGCCAGTTGGTTCTCGCACAAGGCAGAAACCGCCAAACCCTATTATTACAACGTGTACCTGGCCGATCATGATGTACTTACAGAGATCACACCCACAGAACGTTGTGCCGTGTTCAGGCTCACTTTCCCCAGATCTGACAGTTCTTTCCTGCTGGTGGATGCATTCGACAGGGGATCTTATCTGACGATCATCCCGGGGCAGAACAAGATCATGGGGTATACAACCCGTAACCGTGGAGGCGTGCCTGCCAATTTCAAGAACTATTTTGTAATCTATTCCGATAAGCCATTTGCCATTACTTATCTGGTTGACGACAGCCTGCTTGTGTCGGGCCGGAACGAGATCAATAGCACGCATGCACAGGCAGTGGTAGGCTTCTCTACCCAAAAAGGGGAACAGGTCCATCTCCGGATCGCTTCTTCCTTCATATCTTATGAGCAGGCAGAGCGTAATCTGCAGCAGGAAGTTGGGAAGCAGACATTCGACCAGGTATGTCTCAAAGCCAAGCAGGCCTGGAACACCGAACTCTCAAGGATCAAAGTAGAGGGAGGCAGTGAAGAACACCAAAAGACATTCTATTCCTGCCTGTACAGGATGCTGCAGTTTCCCCGGAAATTCTATGAGTATGATGGGCAGGGCCGTGTGGTGCATTATAGCCCGTATAATGGGAACATAGACACAGGCTATCTTTTTACAGATACGGGTTTCTGGGACACTTTCCGCTCTTTGTTCCCCTTTCTTACACTCATGTATCCCGAACTGGAGTCGCGGATCTTGCAAGGCCTGGCCAATACCTACCGGGAAAGCGGCTGGTTACCGGAATGGGCCAGTCCGGGACATCGCAAGACCATGATCGGCAGTAATTCCGCATCAGTGATATCGGATGCTTACCTCAAAGGGATCCGTGGGTATGATATGGATCTACTGTATGAAGCATTGATGAAGAATACAGAGAACGTAGGCCCGATGAACACCCTTGGCAGGGACGGCGTGAAGGAATACAACCGGCTCGGATATGTTCCGGCAGATATGTATGGTGGCAGTGCTGCCAAAACACTGGAGTTCGCCTATGCTGATTTTTGCCTGTACCGGATCAACTTGGCATTGAAGAAACCCAAAGAAGTGGTGGCCAGGTTCGCCAGTCGGCTGAAGAATTATCAAAACCTGTTTGATCCCGATCATAAGCTCATGCGTGGCCGGAATAAGGACGGTAGCATTCAGAATGGGTTCAACCCGTTGAGATGGGGTGGCGAATTTGTGGAAGGGAATGCCTGGCACTACAGTTGGAGCGTTTTCCATGATTTTGCAGGTTTGTCTAAATTGATGGGTGGCGATCGTGTTATGGTGCAGATGCTGGATAGTGTATTTGATCAGCCACCTGTATTTGACGGTTCTGCCTATCGGGGTGGCGTGATACATGAGATGACGGAAATGCAGGTGATGAATATGGGCCAGTATGCACATGGCAACCAGCCTATTCAACACATGATCTACATCTATAATTATTGTGGAGCTCCCTGGAAAGCGCAATACCGGGTCAGGGATGTCATGCAGAAACTATACAGGCCAACAGCTGATGGATATTGTGGTGACGAAGATAACGGCCAAACCAGCGCCTGGTACGTGTTCAGTGCTTTGGGTTTTTATCCGGTCTGTCCCGGAACCAACCAGTATGTGATCGGTTCTCCCTTATTTACCAAAGCCACGTTGCAACTGCAGGACGGTAAAAAATTTGTGATAGAGGCGCCGAAGAACAGCCATAAAAACCTGTATATTCAATCGGCAGATCTTCATGGGAAGCCATACGACAAGAACTACCTGGAACATGCGGATATCACAAAGGGTGGGGTACTGCATTTCAGGATGGCAGATAGGCCTGCTATGAACAGGGGTGTTACAAAAAAATCGAGACCGTATTCTTTTTCAGACTAACCATACTGTACAACCATTTCAATAACGTTAAATAGCCCGTATGAAAAAAGAAAAAAACAACTCCGTCTCACGCCGGGACTTTGTTGGAACAACTGCCAAAGCTTTGGCAGGTTTCATGATTGTGCCACGATATGTATTGGGAGGCAAGAGCCAGTCCGGTAGCTTGTATACACCTCCCAGTGATATCATCAACCTGGGCCTGATAGGTGGGGGTAAACAAGGCAAGATCCTTTCTTCTTATTTTCTGAAAACAGAACAGATCCGTTTTGTGGCATTGAGTGAAGTATATCAGGCAAAAGCAGCACTGACATTGGAGAAGATCAAATCTGAATATGCCAAGAATCCCAAATACGGTACTTATGCGGAGATCCCTGTGTACAACGATTTCCGGGAATTGCTGGCAAGAAAGGATGTGGATGCCGTAGTGATAGCCACACCCGATCACTGGCATGCTGCCATGGCGGTTCGCGCTGCAGCAGCCGGTAAAGACATCTACTGCGAAAAACCCCTGGCACTTACTGTAAAGGAAGGACGTGCCATGGTAAATGCTGCCCGTAAATACGACAGGGTCTTCCAGATAGGAAGCATGCAGCGTTCCTGGCCCGAGTTCAGGCAGGCGGCGGAACTGATCCGGAATGGATATATCGGTGATGTCAGATCCATTAAAGTGAATGTAGGTCCACCACCTAAAGCCTATGATCTGCCTGCAGAACCCATACCGGATGGCCTTGACTGGGCAAAATGGCTGGGACCCAATGAGCCGGTGGCTTTTAATGCGGAGCTGGCACCACCGGTTAGCAAAGACGTATATCCGAACTGGAGAAATTACAAAGAGTTTGGTGGGGGTATGGTAACTGACTGGGGGGCACATATGTTCGATATTGTTCAGTGGGCATTGGGTATGGATAACAGTGGTCCGGTAGAAGTGATAGCGCCGGATGGGAAAGAGCATCCATTCCTTACCTATCGTTATGCCAGCGGGATAACGATGACACACGAGAAATGGGACTGGAACAATGCCATCCATTTCCAGGGTTCAAAGGGAGAACTGAAAGTGCAGCGCGGAAAACTGGAAACCTCGCCTGCTTCACTGAAAGACAAGGGCATTGGCGAGAACGAGAAACACGTTTACAAAAGTGAGGATCATTATAAAGATTTCCTGAGCGCCATGCGTCTTCGCAGCAGACCTATCTGCGATGTGGAGATCGGTCACCGGACGGCTTCAGTCTGTAATATTGGCAACATCGCCTACCAACTGAACCGAAGGCTTGAATGGAATCCTGTTACAGAGCAATTCAAGAACGATCCTGAAGCCAACGCATTGTTGGGCCGCAAGATGGTAAAGGAATGGGCGATTGCCTTATAAACAGCCTGGTCAACACAACTTAATCCGTGCCTTTGTGCCTTTGTGGAAATTTATTCGACAAAGTCGCAAAGGCACATTTAATATAGGGGATTGCTTAATTTCAGGTGAAAGAAAACTCCTCATGCGATTCCTGATTTTGCTAGTTGCCTTGCTTCTGTTCGTTGCCTGTCAGCGCCCGTTGTTCCGTGAAAAATGGCTGAAAGAAAAAGCACCCGAACATTTCAGCGTGCTGTTTGAAACATCCCGGGGAAACTTTGAAGCGGATTTTGTGAGGCAATGGTCGCCTTTTGCGGTAGACAGGTTATATGCACAGATCAAACATCGGTATTACGACCATACTTTGTTTTATCGCGTAAGACCCGATTATGTAGCACAGTTTGGTGGTGATGATTCGCTGAAACAGGCAAAATGGAACTTAGTGAAAATACCCGATGAGCCCGTTTTACAGCCCAACCAAAGAGGAACCATCAGTTTTGCCAGGAGCGGGAAGGAAAGCAGGGATAATGACCTGTTCATCAATCTCCGGAATAACTCTCCCCGGCTGGATACCCTTACGGTACTGGGTGTGAAAGGGTATCCGGTGCTGGGTAAGGTAACCAGGGGCATGGAAGTGGTGGACAGTCTGTATTCTGGATATGGCGATAAAGTATTTACACATTATGAACTGTTGTTTCGAAACAAACAGGCATTTATGGAACAGTATCCACTACTCGATGCAATCAAAAGAGTACATCTGATCAGGAAATAATTGTACGGTAATGTAATACAATGTCCTTTCACCGGTATTAATGACAGTTTACCGATATCGGGCTACCAATAGCAGGAAAAACAGTTTCTTGTTGCCGAAAAATTCTGTCATTAATATCTGTGTATGCTGTCGAAGAAAACAAGTGGTTCAATCTTACGGTTGACATCTTTTTTTATATTGGCTATTCTCTTGGTTCCAATGGGTTCCTATGCACAAAAAGGAACGATCAGGGGAACCGTAAAAGATGCCGCAGGCAACAACCTGGTTGGAGCAACGATTGTTGTATATGACACTGCGGGGAATAAACTGCATACCACCCTTACAGACAATAAAGGTGATTTTTCTGTTGCAGTTAATATGGCCCGCAGTTCTTATCTGATCGTTTCGTATAGTCAGTCAGCTTCGAGGACCTTCTTTATAAAACCGACAACAGGAGTGTATGACCTTGGGCCGATCCGGTTGGAACCTTTGCAATACTCTCTGACCGAAGTGGTGGTGCAGGGCAAACGCGGTCCTGTCAATTTCAAAGTGGATAAACAGATTTATCGGGCCGCTCAGTTCAGCAGTGCTGCGAACGGAAATGCCGTTGATGTTCTCAAAAACCTGCCTTCCGTTTCAGTGAATGGACAGGGTGAGATCAATATGCGGGGCTCCGGAAGTTTTCAGGTGATGGTCAACGGCCGGCCGGCCGTGGGCGATCCGGCGTTGATCCTGTCGCAATTGTCCGCTTCTTCGATTGAGAATATTGAAGTAAGCACTACCCCTGGAGCTTCCTATGATGCCGATGGAAAAAGCGGCATCATCAATATCGTTACCAAAAATGCGGTAGAAGGTGGTTGGATGTTACAGTCATCTGCCATGTATGGAGCTCCGCCAGTGAAGAATTTCGATAACAAGCGAAACAGTGATCCACAGCGTTATTCGATAGATATTACCGCAGCTTACCGTAAGAACCGATGGGATATCAGTACAGGCCTGAACTGGCTCCGTAATGATATGGCCGGTTATAGGGAAGGTGATGTTTATACGGAGATCAATGGCGTGAGAACCCATTTCCCTTCCAGTGGGGAACGGAGTTTTAAACGCTATAACTATGGGGGACGTATCGCTGTCGGGTACCAGACATCCGGAGGTAACCGGTGGGATGCCGGTTTTTATATCGGAAAGAGGTATCAGAACCGCGTGGCGGACCTGACCTATATGAATACACATACGAACCTGGCCACTAATGCCACGACAGCGTTTTCATATTATAATGAGAATACCCAGGAAAAGCAGGGAGTGTTTACGCTGGCAAACCTTGGCTACGATCAGAAACTTTCTGCAACAGCCCGTTTGGCTGTATCTGCACAATACGAAGGGGCTGCTTTAGAAGGGCTTACCACCAATCTAAACCTGGCTAACAAAGGGTCGGGTACCATTTATCAGGAAACCCGTAACCCCAGTACGAATCCTTTGCAGGCATTCCGCCTCCGAACCGATCTTACCCAAAAAACCCGGAATGGCACCCTGCAGGCTGGCTACCAGTTCCGCCGTGATACGCAGAGCGGTGACTTTATCTATTATTACAGAGATCTGGGCAGTAATGTTTTTTTAGTTGACCCGCAATTCACCAGTTCTGTAAAAGTGACCAACCTGATCCATGCCGGTTATGTACAACATTCTGCCAAAACAGGTCGGTTTTTTCACCAGGAAGGACTGCGGCTGGAACACCAGACGCGTGAACTTTTTTTTTCTCAGGCCAGTGACCGGCGGCGTATGCTGCTTACCAGTCTTTTCCCTTCCTTCCTCCTGCGTTATGATATGGAAAAAAGGACCCTCCTGAAAGCGGGGTATAGCCGAAGAGTTAAGAGAACCAATAATTACGAATTGAACCCCTTCCCCGAACGCGAACACTCCGAGACACTGGAGCAGGGCGATCCGGACCTGTTACCAGAATTAACCGGCACATTGGAACTGGGTATAGAAAAGAACTGGCCCAAAGCCATGTTCTTTGCCACTCTCTACTTTCAGGATATCAGGAACCCCATTCAGCGGGTGAACAAAGTGTTCAACGATACCATTCTGAACCGGGTATTCACCAATGCAGAAAAAGCAACCCAGGTAGGATTGGAGATGAATCTTACCGCCACCGTTGCCAGGCCCTGGCAAATGGTGTTGGGCGGAAATATCTACCGATATGATATCCGTGGAAAATTATTTGGAGGTTCTATACCGGTAGCCAATACCAGTTGGGTGTACAGCATCAATAGTACGCAGTCTTTTACGTTGTCATCCCGCATGGTATTGCAGTTTACGGTGAATTACCTGTCGCAAAGAGCCACGGCACAGGGAGAAGACGGTAAATTCCTGACCCCACATCTGTCGCTGAAAAGGACCAGTAGTAACCAACGATGGTCGTATCAGTTACAATGGCTGAACATAGATATGGGTATGCACCAGTCGAACAGACAACGGATCACAACAAGGGGATCGAATTTTTATTCTACCACCAACTATATTTATGAACCCGACCAGCTTCAGTTCTCCGTAAATTTCAATCTCACCAGGAAGAACCGTAAGATCAGTCTGCCGGCAAGCGAAATGGCGGAGAAAGAGTTTTAGTGGATATGGTAATTACTCTATGCTGAAATTTGTTGGGGAGAAGTACCGGGTACGTTGCTTTTTCTCACCATTGGTCCTGAAATGACAGACCCATTGGTTACGAAGTAGGGGATATACTATCATCAGGATACCGCACAACAGGGTTGTTCCGGAAATAAGAAACAACACAAAAAAAGGCCGTAACTGCCGCATCATGTCCTGGAATACTTCCTGCTGCTGGCTCATTTGCCACCTGGCTTTCAGCACGCCGGCTCCGATCAGGCTCAACCAGAATACCAGTAATGAGATATTGGCCAGCCAGTAACCGCGGTTGAAGAGTTTTTGGAAGGGTTCAAACGGCTGGCAGGTATCGTTCAGCAGATCAAAAGAGATCGCCAGCAGGATAAAACTGTTGATGCCGATGGTAGCTCCCATGGTATGTGCCACGGTAATATGTGTGCCGTGGGTATACACGTTGATGGCGGGTACGGACATGGCAATGGCCAATACCAGTGTCAGGAATATCCATAGGTCGGCAGCCGCCAGGAAGCGGTAACTTAAGATATAAAAATTCTTTCTGGCTTCTGTGAGGGATGCCCTCCATGAATAAATGATCCTTCCCAGGATGAACAGCTCTGTCATACTCACTGCATAACTGATATGTTTGATATGGGCATGCGTGGGCAGGGTATAAATATGATGCCCCCAGTTGAACATAAGATTGAATAATCCCGTGAAGTACAATACGAAAGCGATCTTCGAATAACTGTATTTCTTGTGGTGGTTGATCTTGTCCATCAGGAAGATACTGCTGCCATACAACAACATGTTCCAGGAGCCTACCATCGATCCGTATGACTTCCATTGAATGGTCATATCCTTGACCACATGGTTCCTGAAATAGGGTAATACCCACAGGTAAGACTCCAGGAAGGTGAAGAGGAAGAATATGATACCGGTTAACCACATCCATACATACACAGGTTGGTTCTTCAGGCTACCCAGGGATCGCAGGAAATTGATGAGGAATAGAATCCAGCCGATGGTGATCGGTAGCGAGAGCAAGGGGTGGAACTCCCAATATTCCCTTCCGCCGAAGACACCAGCGAAATAGGAGATCAGGATCACCAGCACGGTAATGATGAACAACAGGAACTGGACCTTCAGCATTGTTGCCGATACGATCTTTTTTCCTGTATGTTGCTGCAGGTAAGTCAGTACCGCACCCATGGCACCCAGGATGATCCAGAATACAACTGAGGATACATGCAGGGGCCTTACCTTTTCAAAGGATAGATACGGTTTCAGAAACCCGGGCATCAGGTATTGCAACCCACCTGTTACCCCCCATGCCATTCCCGTTACCAGTAATAGTAAGGCAGCAAGGCTGAATAATTTGGGTGTGTCTGGTCGTTTACTGTTGAATGGTTCCATCTGGTTGGATTGTATAACTTCTCGGATCTGCAGAACCTGATGCGTCAACCTGCTGCAGGTAAGCGGTCAAAGCAGCGATGTCTTCTTCCGATAAATGAAAATTGGGCATGGTGGCGGTTCCATTGGCCAGGAACACTTTGATATAGGCCGCCCCTTTGTTGGAATAGACGTTGGTAAGATCAGGACCGAGGTAACCGCCGAGACCGTACACCTGGTGACAGGCCACACAGTTATACTGCTGCCAAACCAGTTTGCCTTTGGCTGATAACAAGGAAACAGGTTCTTTTTTTTGCGGGGGATTGAGGTAAATGGAAAAAGAATACAGTAAAAAGCTGATTATCAGCGATGAAAGAACCGCGATCTTTTGCCTGTCTGCCAACATAGCTGTGTATTAAAATAATTAAGGACAAAATTATCCTTTATTATTATATTCGCCAATAAATTTTAGATATGGCAAACCAAAACTTCATTGCCTATTTGCTGAATCCCAAAAATTGGTGGCTTCCCTTACTGGTGATCTTTGTGATCAGTATCACAGGTGTGACCATGATCGGAGTGCATACCTACACAGAAGCACCGCCCATTCCTGCTTTTGTTGCAGGTACCAATAAGACCATCTTCTCAAAAGAGGACATCCTGGAAGGCCAAGCCGTATTTCAGAAGTATGCTTTGATGGAATATGGAAGTATGTTTGGTGACGGTGCCAACCGGGGACCGGATTATACGGCCGAGGCACTGCACCTGGTATCGCAATACATGAATGATTATTATGCAGCCCATATTACGGCTGACTCCAATGCTTCACTGCTGAAACAGGGAGCCAGGGAACAGGTAAAAGCAGAGATCAAGATCAACCGGTATCAAAAAGGAAATAACACGGTCTTGCTTTCCGATGCGCAAGTGTATGCAACCGGGGAACTGATAAAATACTATGAACGGAAATTTACCGATAGCACTTTCCCTGGTGCTTTTAAACCCCAGGGCTATCTTACGGATAAGGCATCTTTACGATCATTGACGGCATTTTTCTTCTGGGGGTCCTGGGTTTGCGGCGTAGAACGTCCTGGTGAAACCTATAGTTACACCCATAACTGGCCCTATGATCCTTCGGCTGGCAATACACCCAGTCCTGCCATCATACTCTGGAGCATCATCGGTTCGCTGGGTCTCATATTTGGACTGGGGATCGTTTTGTATTACCACGGCAAACTGGAAAAGCTGGACGATACCACCTATACCAAGAACAGTCAGCCGTTCATGACCAGCGGGGAGATCGCGAAATTTCAACCAGATGCGGTACAGCGGTCAACCTATAAATATTTCTTTGTGGCCATACTGCTGTTTGCTGTACAGGTACTGGCAGGCATTTTAACTGTTCACGATTTTGTGGGCTTTGTCAAATATTTTGGTTTTGATATTTCGGAACCCCTGCCGATCACGATAACAAGGAGCTGGCATGTACAATTGTCGATCCTCTGGATATCTGCCTGCTGGATCGGGGCTTCTTTTTTCATGATGTCCCTGGTCTCGCCACAGCAATCCCGCGGACAGGTCGCCCGTATAAACCTGATCTTTTGGCTTACGGTACTTCTGGTGGGCGGATCATTGGCCGGGATATTACTGGGGCCACATGGATTGATCGGCAAGAACTGGTATTGGCTGGGTCACCAGGGATGGGAATATGTGGAGATCGGAAAACTCTGGCAGATCATTCTGGGTGTCGTGTTCATCATCTGGGCCATCACCATTTACCGGGGTATTAAACCGGTGATGAAACTGAAACAACCCTGGGCATTGCCCAATTGGCTGGTATATGCCACATTCAGTATCATACTGTTGCTCATTTCAGGTTTTATTGCCACACCTAAAACCAATTTTGTGATAGCTGATTTCTGGCGCTGGATGGTGGTACATATGTGGGCGGAAGCATTTTTTGAAGTATTCACTACCGTGCTGATCGGTTATTTCATGGTTGTAATGGGATTGGTGAGCAGGCAGGCGGTCATCCGCGTGATCTATCTGGCTACTTTATTATTTCTTGGTTCCGGTCTCCTTGGAATTTCCCATAATTTTTACTGGAATGCCAAGCCCGTATTTACCATGGCGCTGGGTTCTGTGTTCTCAACCTTACAGGTAATTCCGCTGGTATTGCTTACGCTGGAAGCCTGGCGTTTCAGCAAACTGCCACAGATCTTAGAAAATGGCAATGGTACTTCCGGCGATGCCAGTAAACGTTTCGGGTTTTCAGAAGTGTTCCTGTTCCTTGTTGCGGTGAATTTCTGGAATTTCTTTGGCGCAGGGGTGCTGGGCTTTATCATAAACCTGCCCATAGCCAATTATTATGAGCATGGAACCTATCTCACCGTGAATCATGGTCATGCAGCGCTGATGGGTGTATACGGTAACCTGGCCCTTGCCGCCGTATTGTTCTGCTGTCAGCTGATCACCCGGTCCGACCGGTGGAATCCGCGTTTGCTGCGGACAGCTTTCTGGTCGATCAATGTGGGATTGTTACTCATGGTATTCCTGGATCTTTTCCCGGCGGGTATCTACCAGTTTCATACGGTAACTGAACAGGGATTGTGGTATGCACGTAGTGAAGCATTTGTGGAAAGTACGGGCTTTCAAACGCTTACCTGGCTTCGCATCATCGGTGGCTCCTTGTTCACGGTTGGTGGTGTGATCCCGTTGGTTTGGTTTGTTGCCAGGCTTGGACGCGGATTGAAGCCGGGATCACCGATCGTGCCTATGCATGTAGTCAATAATGAATCATAAGAGACAAGTTCCCAAACCGGAACCGATAATACAAAGATGAAAGTTATGAAAACGCGTAAGGAAGAACTGCCATTGGTCTATTCCTGCTCTGGTTGCTCCAGTGCAGCACAGATGGCGAATAATATTGCCATTCAACTCGACAGGATGGGCCTGGCGGAGATGTCATGTATTGCCGGGGTAGGAGGTAATGTGAAGAGCCTGGTACGTACGGCTTTGTCGGGAAGGAAAATAGTGGCCATTGATGGATGCCCGCTGGCCTGTGTCAAAGCCTGCCTGCGCAATCATTCGGTGGAACCGGATACGCATTATGATCTCTCCACACTGGGCGTGAACAAAAGAAAACATGAAGATTTTGATCAACAACAGGCGGATCAGATCACCTCATTGATAAAGACAGACATTGAAATGATCGTTGCTGAAACTCCTGTAATCTGATACTATGAAACAAATGAAAACAAAACCCGCCTCTGCTTCTGCTATCACCAAAACAGAAGTGGTTTGTCCGAATGATACCAACCCGATGGGGATCTTACAGGGAGGCCGCCTGGTAGAGTGGATGGATATTGCAGCAGCTGTATGCGCGCAGACCCATGCTGATAAGATCTGTGTTACCGCCGCCATCAACCAGGTGATCTTCCATGCCGCCGCCAACGTGGGCGATATCGTAACCATTCATGCAAAAGTTACCCGGGCCTTCAACAGTTCCATGGAGATCTGGGTGCAGGCATATGCACGTAAAGTGTTAAAGGCAAAAAAATACCTGATCAGCGAAGCCTATTTCCATTTTGTGGCCCTGGATAAGAAAGGGAAAGTGACCGGCGTTGTCGGTGTGCGCCCGGTAACAACGGATGAGAAGGAAGCCTATACTTCGGCTCTGGTAAGAAAAGAGAACCTGTTGTCATTACAAAATAAAAAGAAACACTAAGTATCTGTATGAAGCAAAGAACTGTAGAGATATTGGCGCCGGTTGGTTCATTTGAAAGTTTGCAGGCAGCATTTAATGCAGGGGCCGATGCTGTTTATTTCGGCGTGGAGCAGCTGAATATGCGTAGCCGATCAGCCAATGCATTTGCCATCGCCGACATGAAGCGGATAGTGGCAGCATGCAGGAAACACCGGTGTAAGGCTTACCTGACCTTGAACACCGTGATGTATGAACATGATATGCAACTGCTCAGGTCCATTTTGAAGGAAGCTAAGAAACAGGGTGTGGATGCGGTCATTGCCGCCGATTTTTCAGTCATTGAATATTGCCAGCAGTTGCAGATACCCCTGCATATCTCCACGCAGGCCAATATCAGCAATATCGAATCCGTTCAGTTTTTTGCACGATTTGCCGACGTAGTGGTGTTGGCCAGGGAACTGACCCTGAAGCAGGTGGCGAATATCATCAGTGAGATAAAAAGGAAAAAGATCAAGGGTCCTTCGGGAGAGTTGGTAAAAGTGGAACTGTTCGTTCATGGTGCTTTGTGTATGGCCGTTTCAGGGAAATGTTATATCAGCCTGCATCAGCAGAACGCATCCGCCAACCGCGGCGCATGTGTGCAGAACTGCCGTAGGTCTTATCTTGTCAAAGATGCAGAAACCGGTGAGGAACTGATCGTCGATAACGAATACATCATGTCACCGAAAGACCTCTGTACCATCGAAATACTTGACCAGGTGATCAAAGCCGGAGTGGCGGTGTTGAAGATCGAGGGCCGCCCCAAGGGACCGGAATATGTGCAAACCGTTACACGCTGTTACCGGGAAGCGGCAGATGCCGTAGCACAGGGAAACTTTACGCAGGAGAAAGCGGCTGCCTGGAAAGCAGAGATGGAAAAAGTATACAACCGCGGGTTCTGGGAAGGCTATTATCTCGGCAGGAAAACCGGTGAGTGGACAACGGAACCCGGATCTGCCGCCACTGAAAAGAAAATATACCTCGGAAAAGGATCCCGTTATTATCCACGGAAAAAAGTGGGGGAATTCCTGATAGAATCCGGAACTTTAGCGGTAGGAGATACTTTGCTGGTAACAGGTCCTGCCTGCGGTATGGTAAAGGAACAGGTGGAAAAACTATATGTGAACGGGGAAGCGGCGGAAAAAGCGGTGAAAGGTGACAAGATCACATTCCTGTTCGATACCAGGGTCACACCCAATGATAAATTGTACAAGATCGTAAATGCCACTCATGCCTAAGATCATTCATTACAGGAATAAGTGTATCGGATGTGGGGTATGTTATGAACAGCAGCCTGAATACTGGCGGATGTCGAAAAAGGATGGTAAGGCAACGTTGCTGCGAAGTGTCAATAAAAAAGGGGTTTCTATGATAGAGATAGCTGGTGAGGCTTTGTTAAAATCATCGGATGTGGCCAAAGCCTGTCCGGTAAACATCATCAAGATCGTATGACAGACCATATCGATCATTTCATTTTGAAACAGACAGCTGCCAGCATTTGTTGCATGGATGATAAAGACATGCCTCATTGTTTCAGTTGCTTTTATGCATACAATAGCAAAGACCATCTCCTGTATTACAAATCTTCCGCCGATACCAAGCATTCCCTGCATCTTCGGTCAAACCCGCATGTGGCCGGAACCATCCTGCAAGACAAGTTGCAGAAACTGGTGGTGAAAGGGGTACAGTTTGAAGGAGAACTACTGCCTGAAGACCATGAACTTTCCAAGACCGCAGCTACGCAGTATTATTTACAGAACCCTATGGCCGTTGCGGTACCGGGTATTGTTTGGACGATCCGCCTTGATCAGATCAAAATGACAGACAGCAGTTTCGGCTTTGGAAAGAAGATCTTCTGGCAACGGGAACACTGATCCGGAGCTCCTTGAACCGGCTCTCTCCTGGCAGAATAACTGCCGATTTTATTACATGTTTTTATGGGTAAGCTGTTTAAATTGAATGAAACATAATTTTCTGGCTACAGATAAGTTATGTGCCTGTTTAACAGTAGGTTCTATGGCTGATACCTGTTTTGTATAAGCTGTTTTGGTGATATTAACTGTTGATAAACTAAGAAATGTTATAGGAAGGATATTGTTTTTATTATATATTTATTAAGGAACCCCCAGATCTTACAGGAATATAAAACCATTGCTGAAAGATGGAGTTGCAGTTATCTGATCTTATCCTGGAAAATCCCCAACAGATGATCGCCCTGATCAGTAAAGAGGGTGTGTTTCTTCATGTGAATGAAATGTTCTGTTCGGTCTGTGGTTACAGGGCCGATGAACTTCTTGGAGAGAATCGTAAAATACTTGCTTCCGGTTATCATGATCAGTCTTTCTTTGATCAGTTATGGAGAACCAGTAATTCCGGTTATATCTGGAAAGGAGAGATCAAGAACAAACGGAAAGATGGATCCTTTTTCTGGATGGATACTACGATCATCCCATTGTTTTCAGGAAGCGGGGAACTGGCAAAATCTCTGTCGATCAGTGTAGATATCACAGAAAAGAAAGAGAAGGAAGAAAAGCAGCAATTACAGGAGTGGGTCATTGAATCGATTGATGATGCGATAATCAGTAAAGACCTGTCAGGCAGGATCACGGGCTGCAATCCGGGTACAGAAAAATTATTCGGGTACAGCCAGCAAGAGTTATTGGGCAAGAATATTTCCATGCTGATACCTCCGGAACTGCTCATGGAGGAAGCACAGTTGATCGCTGATATACGGGCTGAAAAGAAAGTAGAGAATTATGAGACCGAAAGAATCACCAGGAGCGGGCAACGTAAGCAGGTAGCCATCTCCCTGGCACCCATCAAGGATACGGCTGGCCGGCTCATCGGTATATCCAAGCTTGTACAGGATATTAGCTTGCGGAAACAGGAGGAGAAGATACTGGCCGATTCAGCTGAAAAATACCGGAATTATTTTGCAAAAAGCCCACTGCCGATGTTCGTGGTGGAGATCCCCGGTTACCGCTATCTTGATGTGAACCAGGCTGCGATAGATAATTACGGTTATTCTAGGGAGGAGTTTCTTAGCATGTCAGCCGCTGATATCCGGACAGAAAAGGAGCGAGATCGTTTTTTGAGTAAAGTGCCCGAGATCGATCCGCACAAGACATTCAACCGCGGCATATGGGAGCATATAAAAAAAGATGGGACACGCATCCGTGTTGGTGTGAATGCCAGTGATATTGAATTTGAAGGTAAAAAAGCAAGACTCATCATGAGTCTTGATATTACCAGCCAGAAGGAGGCGGAGGACAAATTGCAGAGAAGTGAGGCCCGTTACCGCCATACACTGGATACCATGATGGAGGGCGTGCAGATCATTGGATTTGACGGCAAACTGATCTATGTGAATGATAAATTGGTCAGCCAGGCAAAATTCACCAAGGAGCAGATGATTGGCCATACATTGCCTGAATTGTATCTTGGTGTGGAACAATCAGCGATTTACCAGTCGTATCAGAAATGTCTGCAAGACAGACAACCGCTCCATTTCGAAAATAAATTCGAGTTCCCGGATAAGTCAGTGGAGATCTTTGAGATCAGTGTACAGCCGGTGCCTGAGGGTATTTTCGTACTTTCTGCTGATGTTACGGGTAAAAGGCAAATGGACGAAAAGGTTCGCTTACTGAATGAAGCGATCGCTAATAGTGAAAAACGTTTCCGCGGTATGATTGAAAGCAGTCATGATATCTTTCTACTGATGGATAAGGATCTGACTACTTTTTATAGAAGCCCTTCATCCGCCCGGATCATCGGACATATGGAAAAAAATACTGCGGAGTACAGGTTAATGAGGGTCCACCCGGATGATGTGGAAATATATAACCGGAGTTTTGAACAGGCAGGTGCTCATCATGGGGTACCTGTGCCCATCAGTTTCCGGTTCAGGCATGCTGAAGGTAATTATATATGGCTGGAGGGTTTTCTGACGAATTTATTGCAGGATGATGCGGTAAAAGCTGTTGTGGCGAATCTTCAGGATATTACCCGTCGGAAATTATCGGAGTAGCAACTTGAGAAAAGTGAAAGGGTTTACCGAACCATTGCCTCCAATATTCCCGGATCTGCGATCTGTTTACTGGATGAGAATCTTGTATATACGCTGCTGGAAGGCGATATGCTGGAAAAGTTCGGGTATCGTAAATCAGATTTGCTGGGTAAAAAAGTTACAGATATCGTTACGCCGGATAGGGAAGAGAGGATATTGGATATTTTCAGAAGAGCCCTGGCAGGAGAACTGGTACGCATTGAAGATAGTTTGGCAGGTTGGGATACGATGTCGTCTTATATTCCTCTGAAAGATGATACAGGCTGGGTATACGGCGTTATGTTGATCATCATAGATGTCACAGAGTTGAAAAAGGCACAAAGAGAGTTGGAGAAACTGAACCTGTCTCTTGAACACATCATTGAAGAAAGAACAGCACAGCTGATCTCCGCGAATAAGGAGCTGGAGGCATTCTCCTATTCCGTGTCGCACGACCTTCGGGCGCCTCTGCGCGGTATTGACGGATGGAGCCTGGCTTTGCAGGAAGATTATGGAACTCAGCTGGATGAGAAAGCGAACCAATACATTGCCCGTGTACGTTCGGAAACGCAGCGGATGGGAGACCTGATCGATGATCTCTTGAAGTTGTCAAGGATATCGCGCACTGAATTGAAGCCTGCCCGTGTGAATCTATCAGATATTATACAGACCATTTCAGAGCATCTGCAAGAGGAGAATTCAGGCAGGAATATCCACTTCACCATTGCACCGGATCTGATGGTAAGGGCAGATGCCAAACTGCTCGAGATCGCCTGCACCAACCTGCTGAGTAATGCATGTAAATTCACTTCCAAAAAAGAAGTTGCTGAGATCTCTTTCGGGCAAACCCGGTATGAAGGGAAACCGGTATTTTTTATCAAGGACAACGGAGCCGGTTTTGATATGGCAACAGCCAAAAAATTATTTGGGGCCTTCCAGCGAATGCACCGGCAAAGCGAATTCCCCGGAACAGGGATCGGCCTGGCCATCGTAAAACGCATCATCAGTCTTCACCAGGGAGATATATGGGCAGAAGCCACGTTGGGTCAGGGTGCCACTTTTTATTTCACAATAAAAGATAAGTTATGAGTTCTAAAGCAATTTTGTTGGTGGAAGATAATCCGAGTGACGCGGCCCTGGCCATGCGGGCATTCGAAAAGAACAAACTCCTGAATCCGGTAGTTCATGTGGAAGATGGCCAGGAAGCCCTTGATTTTTTATTTGCAGAGGGAAGGTATTCCGATCGCGATATAGAAGACCTTCCCGCGTTGGTATTACTGGATCTGAAACTTCCGTTAGTGGATGGTCTGGAAGTGCTGAGAAGGGTAAGGGAGAATGCGATCACGCGCAGGGCCCTGGTGGTCATTCTCACCACATCCAAAGAAGAACAGGATGTGGCCGCGGGTTATGATCTTGGGGTGAACAGCTATATCAGGAAACCCGTAGATTTCAACCAATTCGTAGAAGCCATCAAACAACTGGGCGTATACTGGTTATTATTGAACGAAACACCACCACCGGTTAAATAGTACCTATGAAAAAGAAGTTGTATTTACTGCTTTGTGAAGACGATGAAATGGATGCATCCCTGGTGATCAGGCAGCTTGAAAAAGAGGAGTTTGATGTGGAATGGGAAAGGGTCGACACTGCTGATGCATTAACCGATGCACTGACGCAACGGCAATGGGATATTGTCCTGTCTGATTTTAACATTCCTGGATTTGGCGGAGTGCAGGCTTTGGCCATTGTAAAAAGATCCGGATTAGATATTCCATTCATATTGGTATCAGGAGCCATCGGTGAAGAAACGGCGGTCGAGATGATGAAAAAAGGGGCCAGTGATTACCTGATGAAAGGTAATCTGCAGCGACTGGGCGAAGCCGTAAAAAGGGAACTGGAAGAGTTCAGGGTAAGAAAGGCCAAAGAAGAAGCAGAAAGCATTATCAGGGCTAATGAGGAGAAATACAGGGCGGTGATCGATAATTCGCTCTATGCGATCTTCCTGGCGCCTCCCGCGGGTTATATACAGGAATCCAATCCAGCCGCATCAGCGATGTTTGGTTATACACGTGAAGAATTTACCTGGTTAAACCGTTACTCATTGCTGGATACGACAGATGAGTTTTTCGAAACCAAGATCGTTGAAAGGGATATGAAAGGGCGTGTGAAAGGTGAGTTTACAGGCGTCCGGAAGAATGGTGAAAAGTTTCCCTGTGAGATCGCTTCGGTCTTATTTCATGATATCGAGGGTAAGCAGGTGAGCTGTTCCATGATCGCCGATATTTCGGCGCGGAAAAATGCGGAACAGCAATTACGGCATACACTGGAAGAGATGCAGCAGCTTTCCCAGCATCTGAAAGATGCAAGAGAGGATGAGCGTAAATTCATCGCCCGGGAGATCCACGATGAAGTAGGGCAACTGGCAACAGCCATACAGCTGCAGTTACACCTGCTGAAACTGGAATCACAGGATATCAGTCCGGCATCACTTGAAAAGATCGACAGGTCAATGGAACTGTCCGATATGATGATCACTTCGATCCGGCGAATAGCAACTTCCATCAGGCCCATTGCATTGGATGAGCGGGGTTTGAATGACGCACTGAGATGGCAATGTGAGCAAATGCAGGAAACACATCATATCAACTGTACTTTCGAGGAGGATTTTGACGACAGGAAATTATCGCCCGAAGCCAAGACCGAGTTCTTCCGGATCTGCCAGGAATCGATGACCAATGTGATGCGTCATGCCCAGGCAAGCCAGGTAGAAGTATCGATCAGGGACGAACAGGGAAATATACACCTGGTCATCAAAGACAATGGAAAAGGTTTTGATACCAACCAGAAAACAACCCACCTGGGATTGATCGGTCTGAGAGAAAGGGCTCATTCATTACAAGGTGAGTTGAAACTCACAACAGGATTGGGACAGGGTACTTTGATCGAAGTACTGGTGCCCAACCGGTGGAAGTGAAATACTGTTCCAAAACACAAGTTATGCCTAAGGAACTGAAACTGCTGATCTGTGAGGATGACGAAACAGACACCCTGCTGCTCCTGCGTCAATTGGAAAAGGATGGCTACCTGGTGCATAGTCTGCAGGTAGATAACGCCGTGGATTTCAAACAGGCACTGGAAGAAAGCGTTTGGGATGTCATTGTCTCCGATTATAATATCCCCGGTTTTGGTGGCCCGCTTGCTTTAGATATCGCCAATAAATCGGGTAAGGATATACCGTTTATCCTCGTGTCCGGCGCCATAGGTGAGGAGCAGGCAGTTAATATGGTGAAAGCGGGGCCAATGATTACCTCATGAAGGGAAACCTCATGCGGCTGGCACATGTGATCGAAAGAGAACTGAAAGAAGTGCAAATGCGGCAGGAGATCAGGATGGCTGACCAGCAGCGCAGGGCCAATGAGGAAAAATACAGGGCCATCATCAATAACTCGATCCTTGGAATATTCATCTCACCTGTGCAGGGAAATATCATCGAGTCCAATCCTGCTGCGCAAACCCTGTTCGGTTATACGGAAAAGGAGCTGCTGGCACTGCACAGGGAACAGTTGTTTGATGCTGCAGGTGCTCTATTGATGAACCAGCTGGCGATGCCCGGCAACACGGCAAATGTGAAAGCAGAGTTTACCGGTATCCGGAAAGACGGTAGCCGGTTCGACTGTGAGGTCACGATCATCAGTTTCAGGGATTTTCATGGTGAGCTGATGAAGTGCAGTATTGTAGAGGATATTTCTGAAAGAAAGCATGCTTTGGAAAGCATCGCCAAAAGCCAGAAACTCCTGAACCAGGCCGAAACAGTGGCGCATATGGGAAGCACAGAAATAGACCTGGTAACAGAGAAAAGAGAATGGAGCGATGAGTTTTACCGGATGCTGGGTTATGAACCAGGGGCTATCAAGGCCGATATCAACGCGTTTCTGGAACTGCTGCCCGGCGAAGAGAAAAAACGTTACCTGGAATGGTACAACTATGCAAAACTGCACAAAACCGAACCTGAACCGATCGAATTAAAAGTGATCAGGAAAGATGGCTCCGAAAGATATGTGTTCGTAAAGGGTCAGATCAGCCGACAGGGAACGGGACACGGCAATCCTAAGCTGGTAGCCGTTGTTCAGGATATCACCGACCTGAAACAGGTAATGCAGGAACTGGAAATGCAGAACCGGCAACTGAAAGAGATCGCCTGGACACAATCGCATATTGTAAGAGCGCCTTTGTCGCGACTGATGGGCCTGGTGAAACTCCTGAGTGATGGGGTGGTGGGTCCGGGAGAAGACCATACACAGATCCTCTCCTATATCGTTCAATCTGCCAATGAACTGGACCGGATCATTGCTGATATCACAGAGAAGACCCGGAAGATCAATGTGCGTCCTGAATCAGATAAATAATGCTTATGAAGTTATTTTCCCAAGGGGTCCGTATAGATGGAGTCCGGAAAATACGTCAAGCCATTTTTCTGCACTACCGGTATACAACTGAACATCCATTTGACCGGTGTTTGCCAATTGGATGATTGGAAGGAAGCTACAGGAACTTTCAGTAATACGTTATTCCAGCCTTTTGTTAACCATACCAATGTGGGTGACCTGTATTCATAGCCCTCATCGATCAGGGGCTCTTCCATCCCTGTATTTATCCGGCCTGCCCGGCTCCATACTGGTGGTGTTATCTCTTTTCCGTTTAGCCATATGCGGCTGTTCCTGTTATCCCATTTGCCCGCTTCAGGAGTAGGTGAATTATTGCTGCGGGAGATATTATAGAACCCGATCCAAAGACCGATCTGTTGTTCATGATCGCTGTAAAGCCTGGTAAAAGCATAATACGTACTGTTCTCTTTTGTATCCCGTAGGTGAGAACCGATCATGGGCGACCAGAAATGCCTGAGGAAGATGGTGCCGCCAGATACGGAAACCGATTGGCGTAACAGGGCTGTATCCGGAACCTGCATTTGTTCGGGCAAGAATATTGCGTCTGTTTTGCCCTGGTTATTGAATGGCCCGATCAGTTTCCAATGAATCCCTGACTGTTTTACGTACGGAAAGGGAAGGGAGGAGAAATAAGTGCTTTTGTGATCGAGCAGCCGGTTTTCGAATTCTGTGAATGCAGTGTACCTCTGTGTTCCCGGTTGGTCAATGTCAGACTGGTAATTCTTCCATCCACCACCTCTCCAGCTTCTTTCAGCTATGGTCAGCAATACAGGAAAAACGGGATTCATGGTAAGAATGTCCTTCTCATCACTCACACGTCTGTCTGGCCATACGCAGGCAATGGCACCAAGTCGGTTGCTGTCACCCTCAGGTACATCGCAGATCTGGTGGTTGAACACACTGACAACCCCATCGATAGGATCAAAATGATTGAGGTAAAGATGTCTTGAATCTACAGAGGGATACCCTTTCTTAGAGACCGTCTGTCCATTCCACATTTGCAGAACGGTTCCCTTCGGAAGGTTTCCGCCCGGGTCCCAGGCCACCACCTGTTTTCCGGTTTGTCTGATAGTGGCAACCATCTCTGGAAGAAAATCGGGGTTGGTGATCTTTACTTCGTCTCCGCCGATATGGATATACGGTACATCCAGTTCCCTGCACAGTTCTGTCAGGATATTTTTGCAGATGGTACTTCCTTCTGCACTCTGCATATCTACGCCCATGGCGCGTTTGAAAGCAGCACTGTGTCCGGGCATATCTATTTCAGGAATCAGTGTGATGAACCGTTCTTTACAATATTGGACCAGTTCTTTCAGCTCCTTCAGCGTATAATATTCGCCTGCATTACGTTGCATGTGCGAAGCTGCAGTCAGTTGTGGGTAAAGTTTACTTTCCAGTCGCCAGGCAATATCTTCCGTAAGATGAAAATGAAATAGGTTCATTTTGTATCGTGAAAGGATATCTAACTGAATTTTCAGCTGGTTGATGCTCTGGAAATTACGTCCCACATCGTGCATCAATCCTCTCCAGGCAAAAGCGGGTTGATCTTTGATGGAGCATCCCGGAACATTTGTTCCGTCGCGCATCAATTGCCTGAGTGTTTGCAGTGCATAGTAGATGCCTTTTTCAGCCTGTGCATACAGGATGATCTCAGATGTATCTGCTGTTATTTCATAAGCTTCATCTGCCAGGTAACCGTTTCCCATTTTCTTATACGAAAGCCGGATAGTATAAGCAGCCTTTTTTGTTTCTGTGGAGCGGATATGATAGGAGCTAAGCAGGTCTTTCAGATTGTTTAATTGTGCACTAAAAGGATTATCGGCACTGATCCCGGGCGTTTCCAGCAGAGGGAATGATGCAGCTGTCCATACCAGTTCTCTTGGAGCGGGTAACAGCGCAGGTTTGGCTGACAGGTCATATACCCAGGGAAAAATAACCGATTTCCAACGGGCATACCCTTTGCCTGTCAGATGCAGGCCATCGTTGGTAAGTGTACTGTCAAGGTGTTGGTTCTTGTCAGAAAACGGCGTAAAGAGATCAATATATGTGGCAGTTTCTTCTGTGCAGATGCCACGGATCATTTTGTTCAGCAGAAGAATGGAGTCTGTTTTGTTAACATGGTTCCTGAATTGTATGAATGTTGGGTTAACCGGTAGAACACTCTGCAGGTAGACCTTTGTGGTGGGGCTTTTTTCATGAAACTGGATTACCATACTTCGGATATTGGCTGCTACCTGTGCTACGGGGATATTCTTAGCCAGATCATTCACTCCGATCAGCAGAAATAATTTGGATGGCTGTATGTTCAACAAGTTTCCCATGCGGAGCATCACACTGGTTGTGACATCTCCGCTGATACCCCGGTTCAGGATCTCCGTATCGTTGAACATTTCCTGCCATTCGCCGCCATCTGTGATACTGTTACCACAGAAAATGACCTTGCCTTTCACATAGGGAAGGTGCTCAAAAAGAGAGACCCGTTGCCGGTAATAGGTACTTGTTTCCTGCGCCAGGACACAGGTGCTGGTAGCAGCTATCGTTACTAAACAGACAAAGATCAGTATGGTCCTTTTCACAGTAAAAGAATAAGATGAAAGATATTAGGATTAGAAATCTGTTCTGAAAGGTGATGCAGGTAAACCTTCCTGATTAACGAGGTTGGCATCAACAGGGTTATCTTCCCAGGCATACCTGGCAGCAATGGGTTTGTCCACCTGTTCGGACCATAACCAGATCTCGCTCTTTTTAAAACTGGCCCTGGCCTGGTAGAATTTTTTATCCGCGCCACATACCCAGATATTGCGCAATGATGCCCCATCGCTGGTACTGAGCCCGGATGAAGCATTGCTGAAAGTGATGATCAGATGTTTCCCTTCCGTTCTGAAGGACTCATAAAGAGGTCCGCCTGCTGTCAGCCTCCTGTTATATACATTGGCCAATGCGGCTCTTGCTGCGCGTTCGCCAACGGTTTTTTTATTGCGGGGATGTACATCCGTTGGATGTCCAAGATCCAGGGTTACCACGAGCGAAACATTCGGTATAGTTCGGGCTGTTGCCAGTTGTACTTCCCGATATATCTCCCAGTCTCGTTTGATGGCGGGCAGTTGTATGATCACGAAAGGTAAGGAGGCGTTATTGAAATGTTTTCGCCAGCTATGGATCAGTAATGTCAGTTTGTGTTTGTTGAGTTGCGGATCCATGGCACTGCTGTCGGCAGTGAAAGTGGCGTTGGATTCACCCTGGTACCAGATCACACCCTTTACCGCCAGTTTTTGTAAAGGAGCTATGGCTGCATCAAAAAGGAAGCCCGGTTGATAGGGGTGTTTGGGCATGGGTGATAAGGGGCTTTCTTCTTTCCAGGCAACCAGGTTCTGTGTCACCCGTTCAGCGGTCCATGCAGGGTACAAAGGGTTTTGTAACCAAAGCGGCCTGGATAGGGGGTGCAGAATGCTGTCATTCCTGATGTCAGCAAGTGGGAGATAAGTCTCCAATGGTACTCCGCCGACCGAGTTATTGATCAGGCCAATGGGCACCTGTGTCGTTTCCTGAAGAGTGTGTCCGAAAAAATACCCTACCGCAGAGAAGTTGGCGGTACTGGCCGAATCTGCTTTCTTCCATTCATGGGAAGTATAGTAATTCGAGGGGGTTAGCTGTTGAAGGAAATCCAACGGATAACGTTTGTTGATGGGATTCAGACTGCCTTCCCAATCTGAGAAACGTAAGCGAGGATTGTGTTCCAGCATTGCTGCCATGTCGCCATCAAATGACTGATTCACCCTGAAACGCATATTGGACTGTCCGGCACAGATCCATACATCTCCCATGAGGATATCTTTCACCACAATTTTGTTGGTTGATTCAATGATGAGTGTATAAGGGCCTCCCGCTGCGATGGGCTTCAATACAGCTTCCCATTCTGCATGTGTGGATCGGGTGTGGATCTTTTGTCCGGCAAAATTGACGGTGATCGTACTGTTGGGTGAACAATTACCCCAGATACGGATGGGAGCATCGCGCTGTAATACCATGTGATCGGAGAAGAGAGGGGAGAGTGTGACATTTGCCAGGATCACCTGGTTACTGATCAGGCTCAAAAACAGAACCTGAATCAAGCGCGATATTTTTTGCATGGGGTACGTTATTCGAGGAGTTTCCTCATTTTGATGGTCTTATCGAAATGTATTTTCAGGTGCCGTTTCATGGCATCCCTGTATTTTTCCGGATTGCCGGTTTCAATGGCTTTCACTATGAGGGCATGGGTCACATAATTCTTGGGCAGTTCCTCATCTTTCAGCTTTAGCCCCTTATCATGTACATATTTGAAGATGGGCAACAACATTGACTGGAACCTTACGAGTGTGTTGTTACGGGCTATCTCATAGATCCGGCCGTGGAACCTGGCTTCGAAATCCATCTCGAACAATGCCGGATAATCCTTCTCTGTCTTGAGAATGGCTTTCAGGTCAGCAATATCCGAGGGTTTGATCCTGGCGAAAAGGAGCTCTGCGATACCCATTTCCAGTACCAGTCGCATTTCAAACATGTCCTGCAGTGTTTCTTCGCTCAGGATCTTTGGTTGCAGCAACTTATCGAGACCGATCAATAGGTCGGGTTCAGTGAGGATCATACCCTTATTCTTCTTCGATTCGATCAGGCCGATCGTTTTTAAGCGTGTCAGCGCTTCACGGATAACGGTCCTGCTCACTCCCATCGCTTCACACAATTCATTCTCCTTGGGAATGGAGTCGCCATTCCGCAGGTCTTCCTTCTTGAAAAGTTCCAGCAGTTTGGTCTCTACCTGGTCTGTAAGCGAATAATTGATGATCGGCCTCAGCTTGCTTTGCAAATTTCTTGCTCCTTCTCTTTTGCTCATAAGGATATCTTTAGATGCATAAAGATATTTCTTTTCGGATTACCGGTCTAAAATTATGTATTATGTATTACATATTATATTTTAGCGCAAATTTTTTTTATGAATCGATTATTATGTACAGGCTTGTTTGTCCTGTTATTATCGGGCTTATTGCCTTTTGGAGCTCGTGCACAACAGCCATCGGGAAACATGGGTTTTGGCGTCCTGCAAAACAGGGTACCTGTACTAACTGGTAAAAAAGATAATGCCGTGATCGGTCTGCATATACCTGTGTATGGGCGCAACGAACCTGTGTTGTCGGAAGTGAACCTTCTTTTGAAAGGAACAGTGAAATTGCGTGAGCTGAAACAGGTAAGGTTGTATTATACAGGCTCGTCAGCCGTTTTTGCTACCCGCCAGTTGGTAGCCGGTTCAGTACCTGGTGCCGGTGGGCAGATCAGTTTGAAAGGTGCGCAGAAATTACAGGAGGGGAACCATTATTTCTGGGTGTCAGTTGAATTGGATCAAACTGCTGATCTGCTGCACACGATCGACCTGGTGCCAAAAAACATAGTGCTCAACGGTAAGATACAGGCAGCTCCGGCAGATTTTGCCGGATACAGCCAGCGTATAGGAAGGGCCCTGCGTAATGCTGGCGATGATAAAGTGATCAGTTACCGGATACCCGGTTTGGAAACAACCAAAGCAGGTACGCTGATCGCTGTGTACGATATAAGATATAACAGTGCAGTGGATCTGCAGGAAGACATCGATGTGGGTATGAGCAGGAGTGTGGATGGCGGTCAAAGCTGGGAACCCATGCGTGTGATCATGGATATGGGAAAATACGGGGGGAAACCGGAAGATCAGAACGGCATCGGGGATCCTTCTGTGTTGGTTGACCGGCAGACAGGTGATATATGGGTAGCTGCGCTCTGGCTGCATGGATATCCGAAGCAACGGGCATGGAATGCATCGCAACCCGGAATGGAGCCTTCAGAAACTGGACAGCTGATGTTGTCAAAAAGCAGTGACGATGGTAAAACATGGAGCAGTCCCATCAATATCACCCGCCAGGTAAAAGATCCTTCCTGGAGATTGTGTTTTCAGGGGCCGGGACGCGGTATTACCATGGCAGACGGAACCCTGGTATTCCCTGCGCAATACAAGGATTCGGCCGGATTGCCGCATGCCACCATCTTATATAGTCAGGATCATGGGCAGAGCTGGAAAATGGGTAAAGCAGCCTATCCCAATACCACAGAAGCCCAGGTAGTAGAAACAGAACCTGGAACCCTTATGCTGAACATGCGTGATAACCGGGGAGGTTCCAGAACCATCTTCACTACCCGTGATCTGGGCGAAACCTGGACGGAGCACCCTTCTTCCCGTTCCGCACTACGTGAGCCTGTGTGTAATGCATCCATTATCAAACACATCTATCATGGTAAACCCATTCTGTTTTTTGTGAACCCGGATGCAACAGATGGTAGGCACCACATGACCATCAAAGCCAGTATGGATGGAGGTGTAAGCTGGCCGCTGCAAAAGCAGCTTCTGCTGGATGAATTGCGGGGTAGTGGTTACCCCAGCCTTACGATGATCGATGACGAACATATCGGTATTGTGTATGAGGGCAGCCAGGCGGACCTGGTATTTGAAAAAGTGGCTGTTAAGGAAATACTCGGCCGATGAAAACGCTCTGTATCAGTAAAGAGCCGGCTTTAGGCCGGCTTTTTTGTGCCAGATAACTGCTGTTTTCTGCCGTTTTATCAGGATGTATGCCGGTATCAATTATTTGTTAAAAGAAATTTGGAAGGGATATGTTTTTTTGTATGTTTGTATATATGTCATACATAATACAAAATTAATTGCCATGAAATCAACTCTTTTCCTGATGAGATGTATACTCGCTTTTACGGCGGTATTCATTGTCACTTCCCTCTCTGCACAATCCCGTAAAATAACGGGAACTGTTTTGTCAGAAACAGATGGTAGTCCCATGCAGGGTGTTGTTGTTGCCGTAAAAGGAAAGAAAGCCGTCACACAAACCGAAGCGAATGGATCATTCAGCATCCTGGCGCAGAAAGGGGATGTGCTTGCTTTCAGTTTTACAGGTTATGTAAATGCAGAGGTCGTTGTTGCTGACAACGATATCGTTACCCTTAAATTGAAATCTGATGTTACCAATCTGGGTGATGTGGTGGTCATTGGATATGGAACACAGTCCAGAAGGAATGTGACCAGTGCTATTGCCAAACTTGACAAAGACGTTTTGGCCAGTGTGCCCAGAGCCAATATCGGTTCTGCCTTACAGGGTACCGTTGCAGGATTACAGGTGGTAAATGGTACCGGTCAGCCTGGTTCATCTCCATTGATACTGTTAAGGGGGGGTGCTTCCATCAACAGCCCCGGATCACCACTGGTAGTGGTGGACGGGATCATCCGTGCGTATAACGATATCCCTTCTGAAGACATTGCATCTGTTGAACTGTTGAAAGATGCGGCTGCTACCGCTATTTATGGTGCGCGTGCCAACAATGGCGTCATCCTGATCACTACCCGCCAGGGTAAAGCGGGTACGGCACAGGTTACCTACAAGTTCACAGGCGGCAACAACAAGAGAAGAAATGGCTATAATTATATGAATGCCAAAGATTATATCTATTACAACAGGCTGGGTAACCTGAATTCTGGTAGAACGCTGGCTCAGGTGAACAGCTCACGTGGTTATGGATTGCTTACAGGTGCGGCCGACCTGGCTTCTTTCGATATCCGGAAGTACGATGCTACAACAGCTGATCTGCTTACCAAAGGATGGGACACGGTTGGGGATCCTTATGGTGGAACACTAATTTTCAAGGATCATAGCAAAGAAGTTGAGAACCTGGTTTTCCGTAACACCTACACACAGGATCATTATATCAATGTAACCGGTGGAAACGACCGGGGTAAATATTTCGCCAGCTTTGATTATTACAAAGAAGATGGTGTGATCATCGGTTCCGGTTACAAACGTTTTTCCGGAACACTGAATGGTTCTTACAAGATCAAGCCCAACCTGGAAGTCAGCAGCGGTGTAACCCTGTCCACTTCTTCTCAACTGGGTGTCATCGGTTCTGAAGTGAATACGCTGTACAGGACCATGGCGATCTGGCCTACCTTCAACCCATGGCTCGATTCTGCCAAAACACAACCCAATCCGGGCAACGGTAATACCGATGGTAATACCTTGTACTGGCTGGGTAAGAGGGATGTTACCAACGAGGTGAACAGGATCACTTTTAATACTTCGGTTAAATGGGACCTCCTGCCGGGACTGTATATCAAAGCTACTGGTGCCGGATACCTGTTCGAAGGATTGGATCAGGGCTTTAGCCGCGCCACACAGTTGTATACGAATATCTTTACAACGCCCCAATCCTACAGCAATACCACAAGGGAATCTTATGCTTCTTTCTCCCGTTCTTTCCAGCAGCAATACAATGCTATTGTGAACTATACCAAAACATTTGCTGATAAGCACAATGTAAACGCCATGCTGGGGGCGGAATATTATGGTACCCGGCAGTTTGATATGCAGGTATTGGGAACACTGGCCCCAACAGATGATATCAGTACGGTAAATGCAGCTACCACTTTTGCAGCAGGTTCAAATTATACTACCAAATCTGAATACCGTATCGTATCATCTTTTGGCAGGTTGAATTATGATTTTGATCAGAAGTACCTGCTGTCACTGGTTTTCAGAAATGATGGTGTTTCCAGTTTGCCTACAGGTAATAAGTTCGGATTCTTCCCGGGTATGTCTGCCGGCTGGAACCTGCACAGGGAAGCCTTTTTCCAGAATAGCGGGCTTTCCTCTTTCATAAATACCATCAAACCCCGATTCAGCTATGGCCAGAATGGTAACGTAGCCGGTTTGGGCAGGTATGAAGTGCAGGGGGGGTATGGTTCTCAGGGTTTATATAATAATGCAGCCGGGTTCCTGAATACCGCCATCATTAACAATAACCTGCATTGGGAAAAAAGTAAGACCACGGATATCGGTATCGACCTGGGCATCCTCAGGAACCGTATCGTATTCACCTTTGATTATTATAACAGGATCACCAGTGACCTGATCACTAACCTTTCTTTGCCGAGTTATATCGGCTTCGGTTCCGTAAGGACCAACCTGGGTACTTACCAGAACAAAGGATATGAGTTCTCAGTGAACGCCAATATTCTCAATAAGCCCAATGGTTTACGTCTGGACGTCGGTGCTAATGCCTCTTTTGTTAAGAATAAGATCGTACAACTGCCGAATAACGGAAATGAGAGAAACAGGCAGGGCGGTTTACAGGTATACGATCCCGCCAGCGGAAAAGTGATCTGGGTGGGTGGTTTACAGGAAGGACAGGCACTGGGCGATATCTATGCATATAAGCAAGTATCCATTTTCGCGAGTGATGCGGAAGTGGCCAAGATCGCCGGAACAAGAAAGGACCTGGTAGCTGGTATCAGCGGACCTAACAGCACCTACGGCTCCGGTAAGATCACTGCCGGTGATGTAAACTGGCTGGATGTAGATAATAATGATACCATCGACTCAAGGGACCAGGTGTATATCGGTAACATCAATCCAAAATGGACCGGTGGTTTTACAACCAACCTCTCATTCAAAGGCTTCTCACTGTATACACGTTTCGAATTTGCATTGGGTCACACGATATACAATGACCTTATTGCCAGAACACTGGGTAACTACCAGGGTACCTTCAATTATTTCGACCTGCAGAAGAGTGCCTGGTCGCCTACCAATACGAATACGGATGTTCCCAAAGTGTATTATGCCGACCAGGTGGCAGCCCCATTGGGTAAGAAAAACTACACCAGGAGCAATAATGCCGGAAGCGTATTGCAGAGTAACAACTCCCGCTTTTATGAGAAAGGAGATTATCTGGCCTGCCGCGAAATCACCCTGTCATATGATTTTGCAAAATCATTGTTATCAAGAACAAAGATCATCTCACAGGCAAGGGTTTACATAAGTGCCAGTAACCTGTTCTACATTACCAAGTTTACCGGACCATCTCCTGAACCCCCGATATCAGGAGGTACCGTTACCGGTATCTATGCAGGTACATATCCCACTCCTAAATCTTTTGTATTGGGTGTTCAGGTTTCTTTTTAACATATCTAACAAATCATTTTATGAAAAAGAATATCATATTATTAGCAACAGGTCTGACGCTGGTTTCGATGTTCAGTGCCTGTACCAAACAAATAGAACTGGCACCGGTGAGCAGCATCAGTGACGCCAATTTCTGGCAAACGCCTGAGCAGGTCGACGCGTTTGTATCCGGATTGCATAACAGGTTCAGAGGTAGCGTAGGTACCTTCCAGAGCCTCGGTGAAATGCGATCTGATATTTTCGGGACCGATCCAGGGTCCAGCTCCGCTTTCACAGGGGAAGCAACACAAGGGGTGGAACGTTTATGGACAAATAATCTGGACATGGATAATCCCGGTGTATCTGCATTCGGTGGTTTTTATTCCAATATTGTGCAGATCAACCTGCTGATCAGTAAGCTGAACAGCACCAATATTGTGACAGCGGCCAATAAGAGTTACTACCTTGGTATCGCTTACGGTATGCGTGCTTATTATTACTTCCACATGTACAGAACATGGGGTAAAGTGATCATCCAGACAGAGCCTACCACTTCTATCGATATTGCAAGCCTGGCCAAAGCGGCTTCTACCGAGGCAGAAGTGATCAAGCTGATCAAGGATGATATCGATAATTCCATCAACAGTTTCGGGAACAACTATACGTTCCGTAATACCAAGTCTTATTGGTCAAAACCTGCCAGCCTGATGCTGAAAGCGGAAGTGTATCTGTGGACAAGTTCAAAAGGTGGTGGTACGGCCGATGCTACGATTGCCAAGGCAGCGTTGACCGATATACAGACAAATACTGCAGGATTGACACTGCAGTCGAACTATGCCAATATTTTTGCTACGACCAACCGTGGTAATAGTGAGATCATATTTGCGGTAAGAAATCTGTTGAATGAAAATACACTTCCTTTTGCAGGAACCTTCTTACCGCAATCAGGGTTGATTGCGAACTATTATGACTCTGTTGGTAACCGTAAGTTCAATGTTACTACCGATAACTGGGGTGGGTTACTGCGCGCACCGATCAAGATCGCTACATTCAGGAGGTTCAGCGACGCAGACAGCCGTAAATGGGCATCCATACAACCTGCGTATAACCTGGTAAATGGTAAATACGTGATCGCCGGTTGTTTTGTGAGCAAATACCAGGGTGAACAGAATGCAGGAGCCCGCTCATACACCAACGACTTCCCGATCTACCGTTACGCTGATCTGCTGTTGTTATTGGCAGAGGCGAAAGTGGCCCTGGGAGAAAGTCCCGCAACAGAACTCAACCTGGTTCGTGCAAGGGCCTATGGGGCAAACTATTCCGCAGCAGTGCATGGTTTCCCTAACCAGGTCATAGATGCCAATCCGAAAGATGCTGTGCTGCAGGAGAGGTTCCTCGAATTCATTTTTGAGGGTAAGAGATGGTATGATCTGAGAAGGGCAGGAGACAGTTATGTTTTTGCCAATACCAGTATGCCCAGTTATGAGACTTACCGGTTATTATGGCCGATAGACAGGAACAGTCTGACCAATAACCGCTCATTGGTGCAGAATCCGGGTTACCCCAGTTTCTAATACACCGGTTGAAAAAAATGTTTGTTATAGCATAGCAAGAAAGCAGTTTGGGTTATTAAGCTGACTGCAAAACCGGGGATTTTTATCCCCGGTTTCTTAAATTATTGTTTTTTCGGCTTTAATTTTTAAGTTACCATTATGAAAATTGAGCATTTGCATGGATTGATCGCGGCTCCCTTCACTCCCATGCACAAAGATGGTTCTCTGAATCTGGATCTGATACCTGCCTATTATGCATTACTGAAAGAGAATGGCGTAACCGGTGCATTTATTACCGGATCGACGGGCGAAGGTGTTTCTCTTACCCTCAATGAGAAAAAAGCAGTGGCAGAAGCCTGGGCAGACTGTGTAAAAAATGACCCTGATTTCAAAGTAATGCCGTTGGTCGGCGGGACCTGTATTGCAGACTGTATTCACCTGGCACAACATGCAAGGCAGATCGGTTTGTATGCAGTTGCTTTCACCGCGCCGTTTTATTTTAAGCCGGCTAATGCTGGAATGTTGGCAGAGGCCTGTATGGCTGTGGCTGGGTCCGTTCCGGATATGCCCTTTTACTATTACCACATACCAGTTCTGAATGGAGTGGATTTCCCGATGATCGATCTGCTGCATGCCTTACATGGAAAACTACCCAATTTCGCTGGAATCAAGTATACGCATGAGGACTTCATGGATTTCCAGTCCTGCCTGAACTTTGCGGATGGGCAATATGATATGCTTTGGGGTCGGGATGAGAATATGCTGTCGGCACTGGCCGTAGGTGCCAAAGGAGCGGTGGGCAGTACCTTTAATTATGCAGCTCCTTTGTATTACCAGCTGATCGATGCTTTTGAGAACAACGACCTGGAGCAGGCCCGTTCACTGCAGCAGAAATCGATCGACATGATCCGGCTGCTGGGTAAATATGGCGGCATTTCTGTAGGTAAAGCCTATATGAAATTGTTGGGGCTTGATTGTGGAGAATTCCGGTTACCAGTAAGGAATATGAGTGCCTCGGATTTTGAGAAGTTCAGGGATGATGTGGACAAGCTGCTTTTTCATACATTCAAATCAAGGACCCCGCAGATGACCGCATCCTGATCTAACCAAATGAAAAAAATATTCTTCCATACGGCAACCCTTCTTATTTTGATTGCTTCTTCTATTACACTTGCTGCGCAAAGCAAAGATCCTGTTTCTATCAACTGGTCATTGCTGGGGTCTTTACCCCGGCCTGATAATGGACAGAGCGCTGGGCTGGCCGGCGCATTTGTTGGGGTCTGCGGGCCCTATTTATGGGTTGCCGGAGGGGCTAATTTCAGTAATGGCTTACCCTGGGAGGGTGGTAACAAAGTCCTGCACGACTCTGTTTTTTATTTTCACAGGAACGGTCAGAAAGCTTCTTTGGTAACACAACGCAGTCGTTTGCCCTTTGCCGTAGCATATGGTACCGGTATTCGAATGCTCAATGGAACTGCCTGCATTGGCGGACAAACTGCTACAGGCTTTTCAGAAAAGTCCTTCCTGGCAAAATTATCAGATCAGCCGGGTTCACTTGTGTTCGAAAGTCTGCCCGATCTCCCATACGGCCTGGCCAATGCTGCAGGGGTATTTACCGGCAACAGATTGTTTGTAGCAGGGGGAGAAAATGAGAACGGTGTTGTGGGTTCATTGTTGACACTGGATCTTACTTCCGATGATCCTCAATGGAAAAAACTGGCGGATCTTCCCCATGCAGTATCACATGCCTTGCTGGTAGCACAATCATACAGGAATAAGACATATCTATATCTTGTAGGTGGCCGGAGAAAAGATGTTTCAGGTATCAGCGAATTATATGCAAACGTATACCGGTATTCGATCGATGCAGATAAATGGGAGTCTTGCGCCTCTTTGCCTTATGCTTTGTCTGCACATACCGGAGTGACGTATGGATCGGATCATATCCTTGTTCTGGGTGGCGATAGAGGATCGGTGTTTGGAAAAGTGGAGAAAGCGCTGGCCGCCATCGAAAAAGAAACGGACCCGGTTATCAAAGCCCGCCTGATCAAAGAGAAAAATGAGCTGCAGAATACACATCCTGGTTTCAGCAGGGAAATATTGCAGTACGATACAGAAGCAGATGTGTGGAAGAAAGCAGGGGTCCTTCCATTTCCCACACCCGTAACTACTCAGGCAATCAACTGGGGTATAGATATTGTATTACCATCCGGAGAGATCAAAGCAGGTGTTCGTACGCCGGATATCTGGATCGGAAGAATGGCCAGCCAGGATATGAAGAAATAAACAGACGCCTAACCAAATCGCAGTCATGGAGACCAATAAAAGATATCCCTGGGTTGTAGTGGCATTGTTATGGGGAGTGGCATTGCTGAATTATATGGATCGGCAAATGCTGGCAACCATGCGCCCCTCCATCCAGATAGATATTGCAGAACTACACTCGGCTACCAATTTTGGCTACCTGATGGCGGTATTTCTCTGGATCTATGGTTTGATGAGTCCGGTCTCCGGCATCTTCGCCGATAAGTTCAACCGTAAGTGGATCATCGTGGGAAGTTTGTTCGTTTGGTCCGGCGTAACATTTGCCATGGGCTATGCCACTCATTTTCAGGAACTGTACTGGTTGCGGGCCATTATGGGAGTGAGTGAAGCCCTTTACATACCGGCTGCATTATCACTGATTGCAGATTTTCATTCTGACAAGACCCGCTCGTTGGCCATCGGTATTCATATGACGGGTTTATATATGGGACAGGCATTGGGTGGTTTCGGGGCCACAGTGGCTGCTACGTATTCCTGGCAATCTGCTTTTCATTCTTTCGGATTGATCGGTATGGTGTATGCCCTGGTGCTGATTGTTTTCCTCAGGGAAAAAGAAGGAACGAGGGGAGTTTCTGCTTCGCAGACAGCCGGTCACACAAAAAGCTCTGTGTGGGGAAACCTACGGGTACTGTTATCCAATGGGTCCTTCTGGATCATTCTCCTGTATTTTACGGTTGTGAGTATTCCCGGATGGGCAGTAAAGAACTGGCTACCCACCCTGTTTTCAGATAACCTGCATATTGATATGGCACAGGCAGGACCCTTATCCACCATCACCATTGCGGCAGCCTCCTTTCTGGGTGTGATAGCAGGTGGTTTGTTATCCGACAGATGGTCCCAAAAAAATTCCAGGGGAAGGATCTTCACAAGTGCCATCGGTTTGTTCCTGACCATACCGTCTTTACTACTGATCGGTTTTGGCCATAGCCTGCTACACGTAATTGCTGCCGCTTTCTGTTTCGGCTTTGGGTATGGTATGTTCGATGCCAATAATATGCCGATCCTTTGCCAGTTCGTTTCTCCCAAGAACCGGGCAACAGGTTATGGGCTGATGAACATGGCAGGTGTTTTTGCCGGGGCACTGATCACGAACCTGCTGGGCAGATCGATGGATGCAGGGAACCTGGGAAGAGATTTTGCCATGCTGGCCGGTATCGTACTGGTAATACTTTGCATACAGCTCTATTTTCTCCGGCCCAGGACCCATAAGATTTTAGATCGATAAACCAATACAGAAATGGCGTACACAAAAGAGCAACTGCATCAACTGCAGGCATTTTATACAGATCAGTTACTGAACGATACGGTACCCTTCTGGTTCCCCCGGAGTTTTGATCACGAACAGCAGGGTTTTTTGCTGATGCGCGATAGGGACGGCTCTCTGCTGGACGATGATAAAGCTGTATGGATACAGGGCCGGGCCACCTGGTTGCTGGCTACCCTATATAATACGGTTGAACCCAAAAAGGAATGGCTGGAAGGAGCGGAACTGGGCTATCAATTCCTGAAGAAACATTGTTTCGATACGGACGGCCAGATGTTCTTTCACGTAACCAGGGATGGCAGACCTATCCGTAAGCGACGGTATTTTTTTTCTGAAACATTTGCGGTCATTGCTTTTGCCGCCTACGCCAAAGCCACCGGTAATGAGATCATTGCTGCGGAAGCCCGGGACTTATTCGGCAAATGCATCACGTATGCTACCACACCCGGCATATTGCCGCCAAAGTATACAGGTACAAGACCCGCGAAAGGTATCGGAGTACCGATGATCATGATCAATACTGCACAACAATTGCGTGATACCATTGGCGACGAACGGTGTGATGAGTGGATCAGCAAATGGATCCGGGAGATAGAAACAGATTTTGTGAAAGATGATATCCGTTGTGTGATGGAACAGGTGGCGCCGGACGGGTCCATTATCGATCATATCGATGGACGCACGCTTAACCCCGGACATGCTATAGAAGGTGCCTGGTTTATTCTGCAGGAAGCACGTTACCGGGATAACGACCCGCATTTGATCGGACTAGGTTGCCGAATGCTGGATTATATGTGGGAGCGTGGCTGGGACAAAGAATATGGCGGCATCCTCTATTTCAGGGATGTATACGGTAAACCGGTACAGGAATACTGGCAGGATATGAAATTCTGGTGGCCGCATAATGAGGTCATCATTGCAACCTTACTGGCTTTCCTGGTCACGGGTGATCAAAAATATGCTGACTGGCACCAGCAGGTACATGATTACGCATATGCGCATTTTCATGATAAGGAACATGGAGAGTGGTACGGGTATCTTCACCGCGATGGAACCATAGCCCAGGCCGCCAAAGGCAACCTCTTCAAAGGTCCCTTTCACCTGCCACGGCAGGAATGGTTTTGTAGGCAGGTGTTGAAGGACTATTTGCACTAATGGCTTCCCCAAGGTATTGGCCTTTCAAAATCGACACCGAACGGATTATACCGTATTTTTCAGGAAATTTATAGCAGTCGGTTTTACAGATAACGTATCTGTAAAACCAACTCATTGTTTCTATCACCACAACGATCTGCCGTATGACAAGGATTCTTAAAAAAGGGATTCCTGCTTTCCTGCTCTTCTTAATGAGTTTGCCTGCTGGTGCCCAGTCCAGGATCGATGCAACTTCTATCCGCCCGAAAATGCAATGGTTTGCCGATGCCAAACTGGGCATATTCATTCATGCAGGGATCTATAGTGTCAAAGGAGTGGATGAGTCCTGGAGTTTTCACAACGGCAAGATCAGTTATGCTGACTATATGCAGCAGCTGCAGGGGTTCACACTGGCTAAATATGATCCCGCATATTGGGCTGAGCTGATCAGGGAATCCGGCGCAAGGTATGCCGTCATCACAACCAAACACCACGATGGCGTGTCGATGTACGATACCCGTCAGAATGACCTCAGTATCGTAAAAGCCACGCCCGCCAAACGCGATATGATCCGCCCTTTTTACGAGGAGTTGCGGAAACGGAATATCAAAACTGGTGCGTATTATTCGTTGATCGACTGGTCACATCCCGATTATCCCGGTTTTCTGAAGGATAGTTCCCGTTACCAGGTAAAATATGATTACAACCGCTGGAACCGTTTCCGGAATTTTTTCCAGTCGCAGATACAGGAGATCAATGCATCCTTCAAGCCTGATCTCTGGTGGTTCGATGGCGATTGGGAGCACAGTGCCGAAGAATGGGAATCTCAAAAAGTCCGCAATATCATTTTGTCTGGGAATCCCAATGCTATCATCAATGGCCGTTTGCAGGGTTATGGCGATTATGAAACACCGGAACAGAATTTTCCCGTATCCAAACCACAATATAACTGGTGGGAACTTTGTATGACCACCAACGACAACTGGGGTTTTCATAACGATGAGAACTGGAAAACACCGTATGAAGTGATCACCATTTTTGTAGATGCCGTATCCAACGGAGGGAACCTGTTGCTGGATATGGGACCTAGGGAAGATGGCACTATTCCTGAACCACAGGTGCAGGTACTGAAAGAACTGGGCAAATGGAACCGCAAAAATGGGGAAGCCATTTTTAATACAGTGGCCGGTATCCCTAAAGGCCATTTTTATGGTGCCACCACACTGTCGAAAGATTCCACCACGCTGTTTCTCTTCCTGCAGGGAAAGATCAGCGGCGATATTACCCTCAAGGGATTGAAAAATAAAATACAGGAGATCTCGGTATTAGGGAACAATACCCGCCTCTCGCACAAGATCGTTGGCAAGATATCCTGGAGTCCCGTTCCGGGCCTGGTATATATCCATGTTCCCGAAGGCGTGCAGGATCCTTATGTTACCGTATTGAAACTGAAGCTGGACAAACCCATACAGTTGTACAGTGGAAAAGGTGGATTATCGGAATAGCCGTTGATCACCCCGCACCATTCCGCCTGGTTATTGAATAGTATCTTTGCAGAATACATCTAAAACGATTCGTTATGGAACTGGGTATAATGAGTTTTGCCGATATGGAACCGGAACAGACAGGAAGCAATGGGGTGCATGGCAGGCAGCGTATACAAAATCTGATGGAAGAGATTCAGCTGGCCGATCAGCTGGGGCTCAACGTTTTTGGTTTAGGCGAGCACCACCGTCCCGATTATGCGGTGTCATCACCGGCAACCGTACTGGCGGCAGCGGCCATGATCACAAAAAAGATACGGCTCACCAGTGCAGTTACTGTACTCAGTTCGGATGACCCGGTAAGGGTATACCAGGAATTTGCTACGCTTGATCTTTTATCCGGAGGCCGCGCAGAGATCATGGCGGGCCGCGGGTCTTTTATCGAATCATTTCCGCTTTTCGGATACGACCTGGATGATTATGATTCCCTGTTCACAGAAAAATTGGACCTGCTGCTTAAAATCAATCAGAACGAAACAGTTTCCTGGCAGGGTAAACACAGGCCTGCCATACATAACCTGGGGGTATATCCCAGGGCTTTGCAGTCACAGCTACCTGTGTGGCTGGCAGCAGGGGGTACCCCGGCTTCTGCAGTAAGGGCTGCCAGGCTGGGTTTACCGTTGATGCTCGCCATCATCGGCGGCATGCCCGAACAGTTTGCAGGGTTTATGAACCTCTATAAACAAACCGCCGTGCAAAGTGGTAAACAGATCAGCGAATTGCAGTTAGGGGTGAACAACCACGTATTCATTGCGGAGGATTCGCAGCAGGCTGCCGATGAGTTCTTTCCTTATTATGCAGCCATGATGAACCGTGTTGGCCGCGACAGGGGCTGGCCACCACTTACCCGTCAGCAATACGAAGCAGCCCGTTCACCTCGCGGTGCACTGATGGTGGGCAGTGTGGAACAGGTGGTAGAAAAGATCCTGTTCGAACACGAGCTGTTTGGGAATACCCGTTTCCTGGCGCAGGCCAGCCTGGGTTTTGTGCCCCATGCCCTGACCATGCGTTCAATAGAATTGTTTGGAAACAAAGTGGTGCCGGCGGTGCGTAAAGCATTGGGTAAAGCTGCATCCAGCCTGTAAGTTTTCAATATCAGGAACTATAAGGGCTTCTGTGTGGGGCTGAAAACAAAAAACCCGCTCGAGAGCGGGTTTTGTAGCCGGTACGGGAATCGAACCCGTCTTTGCCCCGTGAAAGGGGGCTGTCCTAGCCGATAGACGAACCGGCCGTTCGTTTATTGGGACGCAAAAATAGGGGTACCTATCTTTTCTGCCAAACATTTTTGAAAATTAATGCTAAAATGTGGCCCGGGCAGCCGTAAATCCAATACTGGCGCGGGCAGGCCTGCGTCGGCAGTCGTGAGTGGTCAATGGTGAGTGGGTAGAGGGAGGGGAGGCTGGACAGGCTGCGAAAGGTAAAGTCTGCCTGGCTCCGCACGCTCACTCACCATTGACCACTCACAACGCACGATCGCCCTCTCTTCCCTACAAACAAACGACCGTTAACTAAAAAAATCCTCGATTTCCTGACAATCCTTGTAAATTGCGGCTCGTTTTTGATTTTTTCATCTTTAAATACGGAATTCAATGAGTACAGTTAAAGTTGCCATCAACGGTTTCGGACGTATCGGCCGTTTGGTATTTCGCCAGATCTATAACATGGAAGGTATCGATGTAGTAGCGATCAATGATCTGACAAGCCCGAAAGTGTTGGCACATCTCTTAAAATACGACAGTGCCCAGGGACGTTTTGAAGGCGCAACCGTGACTGCTACCGAAGATGCGATCGTTGTGAACGGTGAGACCGTTAAGATATACGCTCAGAAAGATCCTTCCCAGATCCCATGGGGTGCCCATGGTGTGGATGTGGTGATCGAATCAACCGGTTTCTTCACCGATAAGGACAAAGCTGCCGCTCACCTGGCCGCAGGTGCCAAAAGGGTAGTGATCTCTGCTCCGGCCACCGGCGACCTGAAAACTGTTGTTTTCAACGTGAACCACGCGATCCTGGACGGCTCTGAGACCATCATTTCCTGCGCTTCCTGCACTACCAACTGCCTGGCGCCGATGGCCAAAGTGCTGAACGATAAATATGGTATCCAGACCGGTATCATGACCACCATTCACGCCTATACCAACGACCAGAATACACTGGATGCACCACACCCCAAAGGAGACCTCCGCAGGGCACGTGCAGCCGCTTCCAATATTGTGCCCAACAGCACCGGTGCTGCCAAAGCTATCGGACTGGTACTGCCCGAACTGAAAGGGAAACTGGATGGTAGCGCACAGCGTGTACCCACCATTACCGGTTCTCTGACCGAACTGACTTCTATCCTGTCTAAAAAAGTTACCGCAGAAGAGATCAACGCGGCAATGAAAGCGGCCAGCAACGAAAGTTTCGGTTACACAGAAGACGAGATCGTAAGTTCTGATATCATCGGTATCCGCTATGGTTCACTGTTCGATGCTACACAGACCAAGGTAATGACCGTAGGGGATGCTCAACTGGTAAAGACCGTAAGCTGGTACGATAACGAAATGAGCTATGTAAGCCAGCTGGTACGTACCGTACATTATTTCGCTGGTCTGATCTCTAAATAAATGATCTGATAATCTGAAAATGTGGTGATTTGAAAATGCGGAAGCATGATTGAATTACCACATTTTTTATTTGTCACGTTCAAATACCGGATTTTCAAATTTTCAAATTTTTCAGATGAGCAGATTTACCGAACACAACTTCAAAGGCCAGAAAGCCCTGATCCGCGTAGACTTCAATGTGCCGCTGGATGCTTCTTTTGCCATAACGGATGATACGCGTATGCGCGCAACCATCCCCACCATCAGCAAGATCTTAGCCGACGGTGGCAGCGCGATCCTGATGAGCCACCTGGGCCGCCCGAAAGACGGTCCTACGGATAAATATTCTTTACGTCACCTGGTAAATCACCTTATCAAATTACTGAACGGGGCTACCGTAAAGTTTGCAGATGATTGTATCGGGGCGGAAGCCTACGATAAATCCGCTGCCTTACAGCCAGGTGAGGTATTGTTGCTGGAAAACCTCCGCTTTTATAAGGAGGAAGAGAAAGGCGATACTACTTTCGCTGAAAAACTCAGCAAACTAGGAACCGTATATGTGAATGATGCATTCGGTACCGCACACCGCGCCCATGCGTCCACAGCCGTGATCGCGCAGTTCTTTCCGGGAGAAAAGAAGATGTTCGGACTGGTGATGGAAGGTGAAGTATCCAGTGCAGATAAAGTGATGAACCAAAGCCAAAAACCTTTCACCGCCATTATCGGAGGTGCCAAAGTGAGCGATAAGATCCTGATCATCGAGAACCTGCTTGAACGTGCCACCGATATCATCATCGGCGGCGGCATGGCCTACACTTTCATGAAGGCGAAAGGCGGGAATATCGGTAGTTCGCTCTGCGAGATGGATCGTCTGGGTACAGCACTGGAATTGCTGCAGAAAGCCGAAGCCAAAGGCGTATGCATCCATCTGCCTGCTGATTCAGTGATCGCCGATAAGTTCGCGGCAGATGCCAATGTGTCAACAGCCCCCAGCAACGATATTCCCGATGGCTGGATGGGACTCGATATCGGCGAAAACGCCTGCGAGCAGTTCGCCAACTGCATCAAACGTTCCAAAACCATTTTATGGAATGGCCCCATGGGTGTGTTCGAAATGGAGAAATTCCAGCACGGCACCAAAATGATGGCTACAGCCATTGCAACAGCTACCAAGTCCGGCGCCTTTTCGCTGGTAGGTGGTGGTGACAGCGTGGCTGCCGTGAACCAGTTCGGTTTTGCTGATCAGGTAAGTTATGTTTCTACCGGTGGTGGAGCCCTTCTCGAATACTTCGAAGGAAAAGTATTGCCAGGTATTGCCGCAATCAACCAATCATAAGCTAGGGTCACTGATCTCGGTCAGTTTACGTTGAATAATTTTATCAGTCAGAATGCCATCCGAAAGGATGGCATTTTTGTTACACGATATATCCTCTAACTCATTCCTTCACAATTCTTTAACCAAAGCCCGCCAAATTGCCATCCCCATACCGGTGGCACCTGTTTTGTAATATTTGTAACGTTATTACGACAAACAAGTAAATTACAGTTAAATCAAAATTTGTATGAGTACAAAAAACATTACCCTGATCGTTATCCTCGCCATTGTGGTGATATTGGGTTGGTCGGGTTGCAATGGTTACAACGGATTGGTAAAACAGGATGAAGTGGTCGCCAATGCCTGGAATAAAGTACAGAGCGATTATCAGCGTCGTTCCGACCTGATCCCCAACCTGGTAAATACCGTTAAGGGAGAAGCCAATTTTGAACAGACCACATTGACCCAGGTGATCGAAGCCAGGGCCAGCGCTACCCAGATGAAACTGGATGCCAAAGACCTGACCCCTGAGAAACTGCAGCAGTTCCAGGCAAGCCAGGGACAACTGTCACAGGCATTGGGCCGTTTGCTGGTGGTGTCTGAACAGTATCCCAACCTGCGTGCCAACGACGCTTTCCGCGGATTACAGGCGCAGCTGGAGGGTACCGAGAACCGTATCAAAGTGGCGCGTAACGACTTCAACGATGCCGTACAGGCCTATAATGTAAAAGTGCGTTCATTCCCGATGAATATTTTCGCCGGCATGTTCGGCTTCAAAACCAAGGAAGGCTTCAAGGCTGAAGCCGGATCAGAGAAAGCACCTGAAGTAAAATTCTAAAATTACAGCATGCTGGGATGGTTCAAAAGAAAGCCGGCGGCCTTCTTCTCTGAAGAGGAGAAGCAGCGGATCGTGGCGGCAGTACAGGAAGCTGAACAACGCACCAGTGGCGAAGTACGGATCTATGTAGAAAGCCGTTGCCGTTTTGTAGATCCCGTAATGCGTGCCAGGGAACTTTTCTTTGCACTCAACATGGATGAGACCGAAGCACGTAACGGTGTGTTGGTATATGTTGCCATGAAAGACAGGCAACTGGCCATCTATGGCGATGAAGGCATACATGCCAGGGTGGGTCATACATTCTGGAACGCCGAAGTGCAGAAAATGCTTTCCCTTTTTAACAGGAATGATTATGCAGAGGGCATCACCGTGATCATTCGCGAGATCGGTGAGGCGTTGGTAAAACATTTTCCTTTTAACAGGGAAACCGATACCAATGAACTGCCCGATGATATCGTATTTGGAAGATAGGACGCAGGATGCAGACGCATCCTGCCCTTACTGCCAGCTCAAATGATAACCATTTCACGAACTATTTGCTGCCAAACGTATAACCGGCCTGAATGAAGCGGATACTATTTATACTGATCACTGTTTTATCAATGTCTGCGGGCTTTGGGCAGAACGTTTTGCCTAAACCCAACCCGCCCAGACTGGTGAACGATGCTGCAGGTGTGCTCTCTCCCGAACAGGTAGACATACTGGAAAGGAAACTGGTGGCGCTTGACGACAGTACTTCCAACCAGATCGCCGTAGTACTGATCAAGGACCTCGGCGATTATGCAATAGAGGACTATGCAGTAAAATTGTTCCGTGAATGGGGTATCGGTAACAAGAAGACCAATAACGGGGTACTCATCATCGCCGCCATCGATAACCGGAAAGTGTGGATCGAAGTAGGCTACGGATTGGAGGGAGCCATACCGGATGTAGTGGCTTCGAGCATTTACCGGAATGAAATTGTTCCGCAGTTCCGTGAACAGAACTATTACCGCGGTATCGATAATGCCATCAACGCATTGACCAAAGCGGCCGTTGGCGAATACAAAGTGAAACGTGAAAGAAAGGGCAGCGAGGGCAAAGGCGGTGGCTCCATCTTCACATTCCTGATCATACTGGCCATTGTGATCATCGTGGTTGCCAGGGGCAGCCGGGGTGGTGGTGGTGGCTGGGGAGGAGGACGTCGCAGCGGTTTTGGCGATATTGCAGAAGCGGTGATATTATCCTCTTTACTGAACGGCGGCCGTGGCAACAGCGGTGGCGGTTGGGGAGGTGGCAGCAGTGGCGGCGGTTTCGGTGGCTTCGGCGGTGGCAGCAGCGGTGGCGGCGGCGCCGGCGGAAGCTGGTAATACAACAATAACGATTTCTCTATATTCTTTTCGACTCCAACATCAACCAACAAAGGAGCCATCCCGCAATCAGCAGGATGGCTCCTTTATTAATCAGCACTCATCAAATCATTCACTCATCCACTCATTCACTCATTCACTCATTGGGTCACTTCCCTCCCGATATCTTTGATCGCACATAATCAGCCATCTCTTTCGCACCGGCGGCTTCTTTCTTATCTGCCAGTCCTTTGAGCGCCATACCATTGATATAGGCATCGGTCTGCGGACGGATGGAAGCAGGTATCTCATCCCTGAATTTTACGATGATATCTACTCCTTTCTTGAATCTTTCCAGGTCGGTGACCTTGCTCAGAAAATCTGCCAGGGGATTGATAGCAGCAAATTTTGCCTGGGAAAGTGGCATATCTTCAAAATTGCCGGTAACAAAATCAAAAACAGATTCATCGCCATATTTGATGATCACATTGGTGATAGCGGTCAACAGCCTTCCTTTGTTTTCTTCTTTGGACAAGGTATTCGCAATGGCAAAAGCCTGTTTGCCATCCAGCAGTCCCAAAGCTTCCAGTGCCGCACCGGCCACTGAGTAAGATGAATCGGAAGTGGCTTTGGTGAAGAAATCTTTGTAGGCTTCATTTTTCTGTTTGGCCAACGCATCGATGGCAATGGATCTTACAACAGCATGTTTGTCAGATTTGGCAATGGTCTCTATTTTGCTGATGGTCGCTGCATCCGGTTTGGCATTTCCCAATCCCAGTATGGCACGGATACGGATATTGTAGAAAGGATCGCCCAGCGCTTTCACCAATAGGTCATAAGCTGCGGGGTCGCTGGTATTCCTGGCAGCAAAATCGATCGCATCCCTTCTGTCCAGGTATTTGCCTGCATAAGTGTACTGGTGAATCCATTCAGATAAGGTCTTGGTATCTTTCTTTTCTGCCAGCAGAACCTTGTCGGCATCTACATTGATCAGATCTGGTTTGGACGCTACAGAAAATGAGAAAGTATCTGCCGCATTCTCAGCCCATACCGTGTAACGTTTCTTGCTGCTGCCATGATAGATTTCTATGGATACCGGCAATTTGAAGAGTTTGTCTCCCGCTTGTGTTTGTTTGATGTATACACTGGCTGTCTGGGTGGGTACATCATATCCATAACTGATCTCCAGTTTGGGATGTCCACTGCCAAAATACCATTGGTTGAAGAACCAGTTCAGGTCCTTTCCGGTAACTTCTTCAAAGGCAAGACGCAGCTTGTGTGCGCTTCCGTTACCGAATTTGTTAGTGGTCAGGTATTTGTTCAGCGATTTAAAGAATGCGTCATCACCCACATAGTTACGCAGCATGTGCAGGATCCGGCCCCCTTTCTGGTAACTTACCAGGTCGAACATGTCTTCTTTGTCGCGATAGAAGAACCTTACCAGGTCCTTGCTGCGGCTTTCGGCACTGCCCAGGTAACTCTGCATCTCCTTGTAATTCTCAAAACCGGCTTCATCTGCGCCATATTTATATTCCAGCCAGAGCAGCTGGCTGTAGTCAGCGAAACTTTCATTTACTGTCAGGTTACTCCAGCTTTCGGCAGTTACATAATCGCCGAACCACTGGTGAAACAGTTCGTGTGCGATGGTCCCTTCCCAACTGTTGCCATCGATCAGTTCACGGGCATTCTGCTGGGCGCTTTCCTGGTGAAGGGTTGCAGTGGTGTTCTCCATGGCGCCACTCACATAATCGCGGCCAACCATCTGGCTGTATTTTACCCAGGGGAATTCCACACCGGTCACTTTTTCGGAGAAGAACTTCATCATTTCAGGAGTAAGACCGAATATTTTTCGGGCCACTTTTTCGTATGACTTCTCAACATAGTAGTTCACTTCCTTGCCCTTATAACTGTCTTTTACTACGGCAAAATCACCCACGCCGATAAAGAACAGGTAAGGTGCATGCGGTAGTTCCATCACCCAGGTATCGGTGCGGGTACCGTCTGTGTTCTTCTTCTGCGCCGTCAGTTTTCCGTTCGAGAGGGTCACATATTTGGCAGGAACCGTGAGCATGAATTCCTGTGTGGTCTTCTGGTTGGTCTTGTCAATGGTGGGGATCCATACAGAACTTGCTTCTGTTTCTCCTTGTGTCCAGATCTGGGTGGGTTTATCTTTTTCCTCTCCTTTCGGATTGATGAAATACAGTCCCTTCGCATCCGAAATGGCCGCACTACCTTCTGTTTTGAACTCATCGGGTTTGGCCGTGTAGTCTATATACACAACATAATTTTCATCCTTTTTATAGGTCCTGTCCAATTTGATCTGCAGCACCAGGCTATCAACATACTGGTATTTCAGGGGGATGTTCTTTCCGGCCCTCACCAGTTCCACTTTGTGTATGTTCATGCCCTTGGCATCCAGCTGTAAAGAATCCGTAGCATAAAAATGCGGTTTCAAAGTCAGCCAAACCTTGCCATTCAGGTAAGACCTGTTATAATCGAACCGGGCATCCAGCCGGGTATGCACCAGGTCATTGATCTTGGTGGGGAACGACCGGTAGATCTTTTTCCATGCATCCTGTCCACTTACGATACCGCTGATCAGTATCGCTAAAACAAATAAAACTTTCTTCATGAGGTATTTTTTAGGAGACATAAAGATAGAGGGCCGTAGTGAGTGAAAAGGCAGATTTTTATCAATGGTAACAGAAACTACCGCGGATGCGGTAGAGGCATAACGCCTGAATTAAGTAATTTCGCTCAAATCGTTGCAGTATGCCCTTCCTGAAAAAGACCATCCTGTTTCTCTGTACCTGCTTCGGGCTGCTGTACGCATCTGTTGCTGTATCGCAACCGGCGGGTTTTATATACCTGCAGACAGAAAATAACACTATTTACCAGGTACGCTGGAATGGCAATACCTACCCGTCCTCTGCCACGGGGTATCTTGTGATCCCGCAGATGCCGGCAGGCGAGCATTTGCTGCAGATCGATTTTCCTTCCAGCCTCGGCAAAGGATATGCATTCACGATCCGGCTGGCCGATAAACCCCGTGCTTTTTCCCTCCGTCAGGATGTAAAGAACCGCTGGAGCCTGGTGGATATGATCGATCTGAGCCAGCTGGCAGGGAAAGAGATCCTGCCGGCGCCCAACAATCAGCTGGTGTTTGAAGAATGGATACCGCCACAACCGGAAAAGAGAACGGCCGAACCCCCGGTACAAAAAAGTCCTGAATCGCCCGCGGTCAAGAAAGAGACCAGGGAAACTGTAGTAATCAGGAAACCATTGCGGGAGAAAGTGCAGGACATCAAAAAGATATTTGACCGGGGAAGTGTTACCGGTATCGACCAGGTATATGTGATCACCACCGGCAACCGTTCCGATACCATTGCGCTGTTCATCCCTGTATTACAGGAGCCGGTTAGCCGGCAGATGGCCGCTGTTTCAGGCGCTTCGGAGGCGGAGTCGGCCGGAAAGAGAAGCGATTCTGTAACTGCTGTATGGTTCACCAGATCTGAAATCACGCTGTTAAAACCGATCCCATGCCCCGTTATTTCCTGGAACTGACCTATAAAGGCACGGCATACAGCGGTTTCCAGGTACAGGAGAATGCTGTAACGATACAATCGGAACTGGAAAAGGCCCTGCAGGTTCTTTTCAGGGAGCCATTCGGTCTGACAGGCTCCTCGCGTACAGATGCCGGGGTGCATGCCAACCAGAATTTCTTCCATTTCGATACGGGATTGGTCATCACGAACCGGAACGTCTATAACCTGAATGCCATTTTGCCCCCCGATATTGCGGTAAGGGGGATCTACCCGGTGCCCGAAACGGCCCATTGCCGTTTTGATGCGGTGGCCAGGCAGTACAAATACTATATTTTTCAGCATAAGAACCCTTTTCTGGCCGATAGGGGCTGGCTGTACCCATATCCGCTGGAGATGGATCTTTTACAGCGGGGGGCCGACATTATCCGCGGTTACCGCGATTTCACCAGTTTCTCCAAGCGGAATACCCAGGTGAATAATTTCAACTGTACCATAGAAACGGCCCGCTGGTACCGGGAGCAGGAGCTGCTGGTATTTGAAGTAAAGGCCAACCGGTTTTTAAGGGGTATGGTAAGGGGGCTGGTGGGCACCCTGTTGAAACTGGGCCGCGGGCAGATCAACGAGGCAGAACTGGTGAGGATCATAGAAGCCAGGGATTGTTCGCAGGCGGATTTCACAACACCGGCACAGGGGCTTTTTCTGAACCGCGTTTTCTATAACGATCCATTGAGCCCGTTACTGACCACTGCTGTGTAAAAAACCTTTGATCAATAAGGGATATTCACAACAGCCTGTATCCGTATTACAGGCATGGATGATTCTTCGGGAAGGGGATACTGCGGGGGAAACCCTAAAATTTTTTATCGGCCGAAACCCTTGCTGCCATTGGGTTTCAAAAATAGATCTGAAATTAGTTGTGAAAAAGATTTGGAGATAAGGAATCCGGGGTTATCTTTGCAACCCGCTTTTAGAAAAAGAGGATGTTCTTTGCAGGATTCACGAACAACAGGAAATAAAAATTTCCTGGTTTTTTAGAAGAAAAATTTGGTAGTTACACTAACAGTCATATCTTCGCCGCCCGTTCAACAAAACGGTTGTTCATTGAAGAAGAAAAGAGGAGAGAAAAAGAAAAATTTTGAATAAAAATTTGGTGAGTAAAAAAAGCCTCTTATCTTTGCAACCCGTTTGAAAAAAACGGTAGTTCTTACACAGGTTTTTACAACGAAAAAAGTTTGAAATTTCTTCAAATAATTTTGGTTGATAAAATAAAGGCTCTTACCTTTGCAACCCCAATAAAAAGGGAGGCTAAGTAAAGCCAAAAGATCTTTGAAAGTTTGGAAACAACAGCAGCATAAAATTTGAAATTTTATGGTAAGATTTACGCTATCAAAAAATAACAACATATCCGACGTTAATTTCGATTAATTGAGATTATAGTCAGATCAAACAACATTTACAATGGAGAGTTTGATCCTGGCTCAGGATGAACGCTAGCGGCAGGCTTA